>NZ_CP184572.1:4800000-6801932 GCF_049904655.1 Pseudoduganella sp. R-34 | reverse complement strand
GAATCTATCTATATGCAAAAAGTGTGGGAGGGCGTTCGTAATCGCCACACGTAACGCGCTATTCTAGCCGCTAAGTCGGAAGTTATCCACAGGTTAACCAGAAATTTTGCACAAGCGTGCTGGGGTTGGGTTTTTCGCAACCAAACTTATTCAAACCGGTAAACCGGTGCCTGACCCGCAGGGTCAGGCACCGATCCGCGGCTGCCGCAGGCAGTGTCAGACCCTGCGGGTCTGACACTGGTTTACCGGTTTAAGTGGTTGACAGTAAACCGAAAAATCCTGATAATTCTGGGTTCCCCGCCCGTAGTCCGTAATTTTTCAGATACGATGCGCGGATTTAGCGGGCAGTGAGATTGGCGCAGTGCGCGAAATGTCATTGGCACCAACATTTTTAGGGACACCTTTCCCGTCCCGATTTTGTATTTTTAAGCGAGACCAACATGAAACGTACTTACCAACCTTCCGTTGTGCGTCGCAAGCGCACCCACGGCTTCCGCGCCCGTATGGCTACCCGTGGTGGCCGTCAAGTCCTGAACGCACGTCGTGCAAAAGGCCGCAAGCGTCTGGCTGTAGTTTAAGCACGCTTGTTAGCTGATCGCGTGGAAAGCTGTCCTAACAGCTCGACAGGCGAAGGCAGACACGACTTCGCTCGCGCTCGGCGCA
The DNA here is from genome assembly GCF_049904655.1 of Pseudoduganella sp. R-34. Taxonomy (NCBI): domain Bacteria; kingdom Pseudomonadati; phylum Pseudomonadota; class Betaproteobacteria; order Burkholderiales; family Oxalobacteraceae; genus Pseudoduganella; species Pseudoduganella sp. R-34. The sequence goes on along the minus strand of NZ_CP184572.1, from coordinate 6,801,269 downwards.
TCATAAAAACGGATGAATTTTCATCCGTTTTTAGTTTGCGGCCAACGCAGAAGAGCGCGCACTTCGTGCTCTATACCCGCCAGAACCAGCTGCCGAATGCGCGGCTGGGCATTGTCGTTGCCAAACGCTTTGCACCGCGCGCGGTTACCCGCAATACCATCAAGCGCGTCACGCGCGAACTGTTCCGCGTGTCCAGCCTTCCCTGCATTGATTGCGTGGTGCGCCTGTCGCGCCCCGTCAATAGCAAGGACGGCCCGGCCACCACGGCCAAGCTGAAGGCCGAACTGCGCCAGGAACTGACGCGCCTCTTTGCATCGGCCAACAAGGCCAGGCCGGCAAAATGAAAACGCTGCTGACCATCCTGCTGCGCTTTTACCAATGGGTCATCCGTCCGCTGATGGGTGCACCGAGTTGCCGCTTTTACCCTAGCTGCTCCAACTATGCGCTCGAAGCTGTGCGCGAGCATGGTGCGGCTCATGGCAGTTACCTGGCGTTTCGCCGGGTTTGCCGCTGCCATCCCTGGAACGCGGGCGGGGTCGATCCCGTGCCGCCCAAGCACTTCAACCACTCCTGAAGAACCGAATGGATATCAATAAACGCTCAATCCTGTGGATCGTCTTCGCGGTCTCGCTGGTTATCCTGTGGAATAACTGGATGATCTCGACCGGCAAGCCGTCCATGTTTGCTCCGGCTCCTGCCAAGCCAGCCGTCGTGGCTTCGGCCTCCGCGACTGCCGCCGGCACGCCTGCTTCTGCTGCCGCTGCCGCCGCGGTGAATGGCACTGCGGTTGCTGCTCCGATCAAGACCGAAGTGGTGACCATCACCACCGACGTGATGCGCGTCGATATCGACACCCTGGGCGGCACCATCAAGCGCCTGGAACTGCTGAAGCACAAGGGCAGCGCCGATCCGGGTTGGCTGAATGGCTGCTTCGGCCTGTTCGAGTTCTGCAAACCTAAGGGTGGCAACAACACCGAAGTGCTGTTCAGCGAGAACGGCAAGCATATCTACCTGGGCGAGACCGGCCTGGTGAACGCGCCTAACCTGCCTAACCACCAGACTCCATTCGTGGCCCAGCCGGGCGCGCGCGTGCTGAATGATGCCAACCAGGTCAAACTGGTGCTGGAAGCGGAGCAGGGCGGCGTCAAGCTGGTCAAGACCTTCACCTTCAAGAAGGGCGACTACGTGGTGGATGTGCAGCATACCGTCACCAACACCGGCGCCGCTCCGGTGAGCCCTCAGCTCTACCTGCAGCTGAAGCATGACGGCACGCCGCCGGAAGGTTCGGGCTTCATGAACCCATCGTTCATCGCCCCGACCATGTACACCTCGGAGAGCCACTATAAGAAGTACGAGTTCAAGCAGATCGAGAAAGATGCCAAGTCGCTGGCGGAAGATCCCAAGTTCAAGCCTGGCCACGTGACCGAGGCAAAGGACGGCTGGGTCGCGATTGCGCAGCACTTCTTCGTGTCCGCTTTCGTGCCGCAGGATAAGCTGGAGCGCACCATCTTCACCAAGAAAGAAGGCGACAACCTGTACTCCATCGGCGTCGTGCAGCCGCTGGGCACCCTGGCGCCAGGCGCGTCGGTCACCAACAATGCCCGCCTGTACTCCGGCCCGCAAGACACCGACACCCTGAAGCAAGTGACCGAAGGCCTGGACCTGGTCAAGGACTACGGCTGGCTGGCGATCGTGGCGCGCCCGATGTGGGCGGCAATGGCTGCCATCCACTCCGTGGTTGGCAACTGGGGCTGGACCATCATCGCCTTCACCGTGGCGATCAAGCTGCTGTTCTTCCCGCTGTCCGCCGCTTCCTTCCGCTCGATGGCGAAGATGAAGACCGTGACGCCGAAGATGACCGCCATCCGCGAGCGCTACAAAGGCGATCCGCAGAAGATGAACCAGGCCATGATGGAGCTGTACAAGACCGAGAAGATCAATCCTCTCGGCGGCTGCCTGCCTATCCTGGTGCAGATGCCGGTGTTTATCGCCCTGTACTGGGTGCTGAACGCGTCGGTTGAAATGCGCGGCGCTCCATGGGCGCTGTGGATCACCGACCTGACCCAGCACGACCCATGGGCGATCCTGCCGATCCTGTACGCGATCTCGATGTACATCACCACCCGCCTGAACCCGCAGCCTGCGGATCCGGTGCAGGCGAAGATGATGATGTTCATGCCGATTGCCTTCTCGGTCATGTTCTTCTTCTTCCCATCCGGCCTGGTGCTGTACTGGGTGGTGAACAACCTGCTGTCGATTGCGCAGCAGTGGGTGATTACCAAAAAGCTTGAAGTTGGCGTCGCCAAGTAAGTAATGAAAAGCCCGCGCCAGACGCGGGCTTTTTTTAACCGGTAAACCGCCGAAGCCCCAGGCCGTGGAGCAGACAGTGTCAGACCCTGCGGGTCTGACACAGGTTTACCGGTTTTAGAGAATAAAATCACCAAATGAACCTAGACTCCTCCCCCATCGCAGCAATCGCCACCGCCCCCGGCCGCGGCGGCATCGGCGTCGTGCGTGCCAGCGGCAAGAACCTGCAGCCCCTGGCCAAAGCCCTGTTCAAGGACGCAGACCTCAAGCCCCGCCACGCCACCTACATCCCCTTCACGCAAGCCGACGGCACCGTGATCGACCAGGGCATCGCAATCTGGTTCAAAGCCCCGCACTCCTACACCGGCGAAGACGTGATCGAACTGCAAGGCCACGGCGGCCCGATCGTCCTGCAGATGCTGCTGCAGCGCGTGCTGGAAGCCGGCGCCGAACAAGGCCTGCGCCTGGCCGAACCCGGCGAATTCACCCGCCGCGCCTACCTGAACGACAAGCTGGACCTGGCCCAGGCCGAAGCCGTGGCCGACCTGATCGACGCCTCCACCGAAGCCGCCGCCAAATCCGCCAGCGCAAGCCTGAGCGGCGCCTTCTCGCAAACCATCCACGCCCTGGTGGAGCGCGTCACCCACCTGCGCATGCTGGTGGAAGCCACGCTCGACTTCCCGGAAGAAGAAATCGACTTCCTCGAAAAGTCCGATGCACGCGGCCAGCTGAAAGGCATCGTCGAAGCCCTTGACCAGGTGTTCAAGCAAGCCTCGCAGGGCGCGCTGCTGCGTGAAGGCCTGAACGTGGTGCTGGTCGGCCAGCCGAACGTGGGCAAGTCCTCACTCCTGAACGCGCTGGCCGGCGCCGAAGTGGCCATCGTCACGCCGATCGCCGGCACCACGCGCGACAAGGTCAGCGAAACGATCCAGATCGAAGGCATCCCGCTCAACATCATCGACACCGCCGGCATCCGCGGCCACGATGAAACGGTGGACGTGGTGGAGCGCATCGGCATCGAACGCACCTGGGGCGAAGTGGGCAAGGCCGACGTCATCCTGCACCTGCTGGACGCCGACCACGGCCCGACCCGCCATGACGAAACCATCGTCGCGAACTTCCCGCCAGGCGTGCCGGTGCTGCGCATCTGGAACAAGATCGACCTGTCGGGCCACAAGCCATCGGTCGACCAGATGGCCGATGCAACGCACATCTACCTCTCCGCCAACGAGAAGACCGGCATCGACCTGCTGCGCGCGGAACTGCTGCGCATCGCCGGCTGGCAGCAGACCGGCGAGTCGCTCTACCTCGCGCGCGAACGCCACCTGATCGCCTTGCGCAACGCGTCCCGCCATCTCGACTATGCCGGCCAGCACGCGGCGCAAACCGACCAGTCGCTGGACCTGTTCGCGGAAGAACTGCGTCTCGCGCAAGTGCAGCTTTCCACCATCACCGGCGAGTTCTCCTCCGACGACCTGCTGGGCGTGATCTTCTCCCGCTTCTGCATCGGCAAGTGAAGCACCGCTAGTCGGCGGGACGGGAGAAGATGTTGACGAGATTGCCGTCAGGGTCGCGTAGCAGCAAGGAGCGGTTCCCCCACGGCATTCTCGTTGTCGGCATGACGATATCAACGCCATTGCCGGCTACCCGCTCGAGCACTGCATCCACGTCGCCGACTTCAAACTCCAGGATCGCTGATTGATTGGCTGCCGCTTTTGCCGCTCCCACATTGAACAGGGCGATCAGCCGTTCTGAAGAAAGGGCCAGCACGGCCCCGTTGAAGTGGATTTCTGCAAAGCCCTCTGCAGGACGGTTTGCCGCGATGCCGGAAAGGTGCTGGTAAAACGCGATCATGCCGTCGAGATCCTGCGTCACCACGCGTACCGATGCGAATTTCATTCTGAGCTCCTGGTTTGAAAGAGGGCCCAGTTTAAGTTCCTATCCTGCCAGATTCTGGCAGTATTGATTCGGCGGCTTCCCGATGGGCCTTGCGCCATTCGCGCAGCAGGGCGGCGCGTCGCTTCGGATAGCGTTCATGCGTTTCCGCTGTTGCCAGAATCCGGTCTGCTCGGAAATTGCGGAAGCCGTTTCTCAGCTCGCACCAGCACATCAGCACCCTGGCCTGGTCAAAATAGACCAAGGCAAAAGGCCACACCACGCGTTGCGTCTGGATGCCGCTGCCATCCACGTAAGTGATCAGCAGCTTCTGCTCGGAGCGCACGGCATTGCGCAGCATGTCGGGAGACGGCGGGTTGCCAGGCCTGCGCAATGGGGCGCCAACCAGCAGCGCCGACTCATCCAACTCGCGTCGCAACTCTGCTGGCAACACGGCTGAAACCTTGGCCAACACATTCATGGCTCCCTCGACAAGCGTCGGGTCGCAGCGATCCGCGACCCAGCGCATGCCCAGCACCAGGGCATCCAGCTCTTCCGAGCCAAACATCAAGGGTGGCAGCATAAAGCCGGGTTTCATGACGTAGCCGATACGCGGTTCTCCTTCGATCATGGCCCCTTGGGCCTGCAGGCTGGCGATATCGCGATACAAGGTGCGGATGCTGATGCCAAGTTCATTGGCCAGGACCTGGCCGCTGACCGGGCGGCGGTAGCGCCGCAGGACTTGCAAGAGATTGAGCAGGCGTTCGGAACGTGACATGGATTGTGGCAGTTGCAGTGAAAGCGGGATGCAAAGATAAGGCATCTTCGCGGCTTCCGCATCATTGTGATGTCACGGAACTAAGTCCTATCGCGCCGGCGCATCCCATTGGAATATTTATGTTTCTTTTGGTGCGCTGGCGCACGTTGCGTCCCCTATGCCACTGATTTAATCCTGCTATTATTTTGTTGAGGCAGGTCATGCTCCTGTCCGCGCAAAGCAGTAACCTTGGTTCCAGGGCTTGTCAGTAAAGGGGAATATCGTGGAGACGCAACAGGAAATCCCACCCGCACAAAGTGTCGCAACGGCCGAGCGTCCAAGCGGCGTGCGCCAATCGCTGCCTCCCAAGGGCTCCTGCTGGTACTGCGAAAAACCCTTGGATGCAGTGCGCCGGTTCTGCGGCAAGGAGTGCGCGGATTCCTTCGATGAAGAGGCGCACTTCTCAGGTTGATAGCGGCTAGAGTTCCATCTCCAGCACGTCCAGCGCAGTCTCGAAATCGAATGCATGCGTAGCCGCCGCAATCATCTGGAAGGTCGGCACGCCCAGCGCAGTTGCCAGGATCGTCGCCGATTTCTCCACCAGGTCGATGGCCGCGCCATCACCCTCACGCAACAGTCCCACCAGTTCTTCGATCAGTGCGCGCAATTGCGCGGGATCGATTGCCGGCGTTTCGCTCGATGCGGCTTTGTCGCCATGCTCGCGTAAAAGATCGTCGATGCTGCCGCAAGTCTCGCGCAGCAGCACTGCGAGTTGCTCTACCAGGGCGGCCGGGTCGGCGCCGTCGGCGATCGCGTTTTCCACCAGCACCGCCTGGTCGTGCACCAGCTGCGCGCCAATCAGGCCGGCGGAACCTTTCAGCGAGTGCGCTGCCAGTTGCGCCTTGGCGTCCAGCTGCTGCGCGAGCAGCGACTGGATACGTTCACAGGAATCGCGATAGTCCTGCAGGAAACGGCGCAGGATTTGAAGATACAGCGCACGTTCGCCCATCAGGCGGTCCAGTCCCTCCTCGATGTCGAGGCGCTGGCGTATTGGTGCGCTGGAAAGAAGCTTGTTCATCAGGACAGAATTTAGCACTCTGTCCCGATGTGGGCTAGGGGCGGGACTCTATTTTGTCGTAAATGACCAGTTTTTCGTCACGGCGATGCCGTCGACCGTGCCCACGAAGCTGACGTCATACGTCGTGTTGGACAGCAGCGTTGTCAGCGGAACAATGGCTGCGGACTGTTTCCGCGTGTGTTCGGAGTCCGTCGCGCTCGTCAACAGGCGCGTGGCGAGCGGCGAACCTCCGCGCGGGCGGATCGTGAAGTTTGCCGCCGTCACCTTGATGCCGTCGGTGGTGGTGATATCCGAGTGAATGCTGACCGGGTAGCCGACACGATTCAGGTTCGGCACCGGATCGGGCGATTCGGTATCGCTGTCGAACGAGGTCGGGACAGAAACCTGGCCATTCTTCGGGTAGGTAACAGTGTTGCCTTTACCCAGCCCGGCGCCAAAGCCGTTGTGGGTCGCCATGTCGGATGTGAAGTAGGTGTAGCCGCTGCCCGAGGTCGAGGCGCCAGTACCCATCTCGCGGAACTGGGGTTCGAAGATCACGAAGCGGTGATAGATCGCAGCGATCAGTTCTTCCGCGTGGTAGAAGCCAGAGCGGTCGCTGGCAGCGGAAATCACTTCACCATAGGCATAGTTGTTCTCGCCCAGGATGTAGCCGGCGCTGGCCAGGCGGTCCGGCAACGTCGCGCCGGTAAAGCCTGGGTTGCCAGGCACCTCGTCGTGCGACACGATGTTATTCAGGCGCAGGTAGTTCGAGTGGGCCAGGGCGGCCTTGTTCAGGAATTCATTACACGACAGCATAGCCAGGCCAATGTCGGCGCGGCGGTAATTGAACCAGTTGAAGCCGTCGATGGCCGTGTCGCCCGTGGCGCCGGGCAGGCCGGTCGGCGATACAACGCACGCTGTCGTTGGCGGATTGGTCACCGGCGGGGTCAGCACCGGCGGTGCGGAACTGTCACCGCCGCCGCCGCCACCGCAAGCGGTAAGCAAGGCTGCGACCAGCAGGGCTATCGGCTTTTGGTGCCATTTAATGAGGGTATTCATAATGAACTCCTTTATGGCGCGATTCTATGCCAATTTCAGGCAATATGTGTTTCTTTTGTAAATCCTCGAGCAGGGTAAAATAGCCTTTCTTTTTTGATCATCATTGCCTTAATTTGAATACTCAACGACATCAGCGACTCCAACGCGCCAAATTTGCCTTACCAAGCACGGTAACGCTGCTCTCGATCGCCTGCGGCTTTGCCAGCATTGTGATTTCCGTCGACAACGCCCATCTCGGGCTGGCGCAGGACTACCGCCTGGCGGCCGCTTTGCTGGTGCTGGCCGGGATCTTCGACGCGCTGGATGGCTTCGTGGCGCGCGCCACCGGTACCGGTTCCGACTTCGGCGTGCAGCTCGACTCGATTGCCGACGTGATGAACTTTGGCTGCGCACCTGCGGTGCTGTTGTACTGCTATGGCTTCGTGCAAATGGGGCCGGCGGATCCGACCCTGCTGCGGATTGGCGGGATTGCGGCGTTCTTCTTCGTGGCTTGCGGTGCGCTGCGGCTGGCGCGCTTCAATGTGAATGTGGGGCGGACCGATCCGAAGTACTTCGTGGGGATGCCGATTACCGCGGGCGCGGCTTGCGTGGCGTCGGTGGTGGTGGCGTGGCCGGAGTTTCCGGATTCGAGCCTTGAGGGGTATTTCGTCGTAGCCCTGTTGTTTGTGGTGGGCAGCCTGATGGTGTCGACCATTCGCTTCCCTAGCTCGAAGCAGAAGAAGTCCACCGCGGCGCTGGTGCTGCTGGCGGTGAATGTGGGGCTGCTGGTCTGGCTGCGGGCTTATTACTTTGTGCTGTTCTTTGTGGTGTACATTGCGTTCACCGTGGGGCTGAATCTGGCTTGGCGTGCTGGATGGCGCGGGATTGCGCCGCCGCAGGTTTTTCCGGATGACTGACCAAAACCGGTAATTCGGTGTCAGACCCGCAGGGTCTGACACCTGTCCAGCGGCCGCCGCGTATCGGTTTTTCAGGCCACTTCATGCCCCCGCGCCGCGCGCAGGATCTCAAACCACTGCGGCCTGCTCAGCGAAAACTGCGTGGCCTCCACCGCCACCTGGATCGACTCGATGCGGCCGGAGCCGGTCAATGGCACCGGCCTGCAAGGCAGCTGCATAATCCACGCAAACACCACGCTCGCAAACGGACGATTCAATTCATCCGCCACTTCCTTGATCTTCAAGCGCAGCCGCTCACCCTGCTCGTCGCCGGCGGTGAACAAGCGACCGCCGCCCAGGGGCGACCAGATCATCGGCTGCACGCCCAGGTCCTGCAGCCCATCGAAAGTCTCATCAAACATCGGCTCCAGGTGCAGCGGAGAAAACTCCACCTGGTTGGTCACCAGCGGCACACGCTTGTTCAGCGTCTCGAACTGATGCCGCGAAAAGTTCGACACCCCGAACTCCCGCACCTTCCCCTCGGACCGCAAGCGCTGGAACGTATTTGCCACCTCATCGAAGTCCATCAAAGGATCGGGACGATGAATCAGCAGCAAGTCCAGGTAATCCGTGCGCAGCTCCTTCAGCGAATTCTCCACCGACGCCACGATATGCGCTGAGCTGGTGTCGTAATGCTGGATGGTATGCGTCGGGCGGCGGCCGGAAACCAGCTTGATGCCGCACTTGCTCACAATCTGCATCTGCTCGCGCAGCGCAGGCTTCAACGCCAGCGCTTCGCCGAACAGGCCTTCCACGCCATAGCCGCCGTAAATGTCGGCATGGTCGAAGGAAGTCACGCCCAGCGCGATGCACTGCTCGATGAAGGACAGCCGCTGCTGCGGCGTCATGTCCCATTCGGTCATGCGCCACATGCCCGCGACGATGCGGGAAAGGCCCAGTTTCGCCATTACTTCATCCACAGGCGCACGGAATCCCATGCGCGGCCGAAGATCGAAGCCTGGTCAACCGTTTCCAGCGCCACTACCGGCAGTTCCAGCAGCGGTTTGCCATCCACCATCATCTTCAGCGTGCCGACGCGGGAATTGGCCGCGATAGGCGCCACCAGCGGGTCCTTGCGCTCCAGCAGGGGCTTCATCTTGGCTGCTACGCCCTTTGGCACGGTCACCAGCACGTCGTTGGTGAAGCCGATCTTCACGGTCGCCTGCGAACCTTTCCAGATTTCCGGGGTGTAGACAGCCTGGCCCTTGGAATACAGCTTCACGGTGTCGAAGTTCTGGAAGCCCCAGTTCAGCAGCTTCTGGCTTTCCGCGGTACGGGTGCCGTCGGAGTTGGTGCCCATCACCACCGAGATCAGGCGGCGCTCCAGGTTGCCGGCCGGGCGCTTGGCCGAAGCCACCATGCAGTAGCCGGCCGATTCGGTATGGCCGGTCTTCATGCCGTCGACGGTCGGGTCGAGCCACAGCAGGCGGTTGCGGTTCTGCTGGGTGATCTTGTTGTAGGTGAAGCTCTTCACCGAATCGATCTTGTAGAACTCAGGGTAATCCTGGATCACGTGGCGCGCCAATACGGACAGGTCGCGCGCGGTGGTGTAGTTCTCCGGCGATGGCAGGCCGTGCGCGTTGGCGAAGTGGGAATTGGCCATGCCCATGCGCTGCGCTTCACGGTTCATCAGGGTGACGAAGGTCGATTCGTCGCCGGCTACGGCTTCCGCCAGTGCCACGGCGGCGTCATTGCCGGATTGGACCATCAGGCCGTACAGCAGGTCGTTGATCGAGACCGGGGTGGCCGGGTCGATGAACATCTTCGACGAGCTGGAGTCCACTTTCCAAGCCTTGACCGACACGTTCACCTTCTGGTCCAGGGTCAGCTTCTTGTCCTTGATGGCCTGGAAGGTCAGGTAGGCGGTCATGATCTTGGTCAGGGACGCCGGTTCCACGCGCGAATCGGGGTCCTGGGCGGCGATCACCTGGCCGCTGGAAGAATCCAGCAGCAGCCAGGATTTGGCGGCGATGGTCGGCGGCGGCAGCGTTTGCGCCACCGCGGAAGTCATGAGCAGCACACTGGTTGCCAGTGCAGCGATGATCTTTTTCATTGGTGCTTGTTCTTACGAGTAGGGGTTGCGGGGGAAATCATTGTGCTTTCGATCCCCACAAGGCGATCACCCAGTTCTTGATGTGGCCGAGCTTGCGGTGGAAGAAATGGTCGGCGCCGGGAATCACGATCACAGGAATGTCCTGCGGGCGTGCGTAATCCAGCACGTCGATCAACGGGATGGTTTCATCGTTCTCGCCGTGGATCAGGATGGTGTCTGCCGGTACGTCGGCAATCTGCCATTTGGCAGCGGCGGTGCCGACCAGCACCAGGCGTTCCGCCGGGGTGCCGGCAGCGGCCAGGCGCTGCGCCAGGTGCGATTGCACGAAAGTGCCGAACGAGAAGCCCGACAGCGACACCGGCAGGCCGGGGAAGCGCTGCACCATGTGCTGGTACAGGATCATCATGTCGTCGGTTTCGCCGTGGCCGTGGTCATGCACGCCTTCAGAGGCGCCTACGCCGCGGAAGTTGATGCGTGCGGCCACATAGCCCAGCGCCACGAAGGTGCGCGCCAGGGTCTGTGCCACCTTGTTTTCCATGGTGCCGCCGTACAGCGGGTGCGGGTGGGCCACCAGGGCGATGCCTTTCGGTGTGCCGGCCGGCATGTCGATCAGGCCTTCCATCAGGCCGGCGCCGCCCTGCAGCGAAAACTTCTCGGAATTCTTGTTCATCATTTGATTTTCAGGCGCTCTACTTCTTTGCCGTTGACCAGGTGGCTGTCGACGATTTCGTCGATGTCGGCAGTGTCAACGTAGGTGTACCAGGTGCCTTCGGGGTAGACCACGGCGACCGGGCCGTGTTCGCAGCGGTCCAGGCAACCGGCGGAATTGATGCGTACCTTGCCTTCGCCGTTCAGGTTGAGTTCCTTGCAGCGTTTCTTGGCGTGCTTTTGTGCGGCTTCGGCGCCGCGCGGGCCGCAGCTTTCGCGGCCGTCATCACGGTGGTTCGTACAGAAGAACACGTGATGCTTGTAGTATTGGTTGTCGCTCATCTGAAGCCTTTCTTAATGCAGGCGCTTATTTTACCGGGGTTTCCCGGGTTTCCTTGTTCAGCTTGTGCGATGGGAGGCAAAGGTACCAGAGGGCTGCCAATGGCCACGCCAGCGACAGGAACTGGGCCGCGCCGTAGAAGTTGAGGAATTTCGCCCGCACCCAGGTCTGCAGCGTTTCGCTGAAGTAGGGATTGGTCGGGGTGGTATTGACGATCAGGAGGCTGAGCAGCAGCGTCGCCACCGCCAGCCGGCGCTGCGCCACGTGGGGCGCGAAAATCAGCCCGCCCAGCATGATCACGCCGATCAGGAAGCCGCCCTGCGCGCCCGGCGTGACCCATACGAAAGCCGAGTCGGGGCCGAGCTGCAGCGCGGTCGAGAGTGATTTCACCAGCACGGCGGCGACCACCAGCAGGGCCACCAGCGGCGCGCGCGGGGCCGGCTTGCGCAGGATGCACAGCAGGGTCAGGGCGGCGCCCACCATGCCGCAGGCGGTAACGATGGTCTCGGACAGCCAGTACTGCTCCACCGTCAGCGTCACGTCCGGCCGCACCATGGCAGCCAGGTCGATCTCCATGTCCAGCAATTCGCTGAGCCACTCGGACAGGATCGGCAGCAGCTGGCCCAGGCCGAACAGGAAGCCTTGCGGGTAGATCTGGGTCAGCGGCCATAGCGCCACCAGCACCAGGCCCTGGCTGGCGTGCTGGGCGAACCAGCGCTGGCGCAGCTTGTAGGCGTTGCTGGTGTCCATCAGCTTGTGCGCGGTCAGCGCGCCGATGAAGGCGCCGATGATCGAACCTGCACTGTTGGTGTAGAAGTCCAGGTTGGAGGAAACGCGGGTCGGCAGGTAGGTCTGCACCGCTTCCATCGTGCCGGAGACCAGCATGCCGGCAATGCTGGCCAGCAGGAAGGCCCAGAAGCCGGTGATCCTGGGCCGCATCGCATAGACCAGCAGCATGCCGAAAGGGATGTAGCCGATCACGTTGATGCCGGCATCAAAGCCCGTCCAATAGCGCGGCAGCGAAGTCCATTCAAGGAAGATCAGCGGCGACAGCCCCTGGTTCTGCCAGCCGGAGAAGGGGAACCAGCTCGCATACACGATCAGCACCGTATAGGCGAGCAGGGTGGCACGTGCCACCGGTGAGCCGGTACGTACCGGCGGCTTGGGGGCCGGGGCAGGCGTCGGCGCGGGAGCTGGGGCGGGCGCTTCTTCGCTCATGGTTTACTTGGGCATGCTTGCCAGCCAGGCCAGGATGTCGGCGGCGATGCCGTCGGTGCTTTCGGCCAGTGCGCTAGCGCCACCTGCCGCGTCGGCGCTCGGTGCCTGCGCAGTGCGGCTGAAGGTGCGCTGGTCGACCAGCTTGTGGTTGCGGAATACCGAGGCGCGCAGGGTGATGCTGGCGCTGCTCCGGGTGGCGCTGTCGAAGTTCTGCGAGAACTCGTCTGCCTCGAGGCGCAGCAGGGGCAGGCCGCCGGCCGCGTCGGTGGTCGACACGACCTTGACGCCGGCTTGCGCGATGCGGGCTTTCAGGCGCTGCGACAGCAGCTGCAGCGGCGTCACCGACCAGTTGTTGTAGGCATAAGGGCGCGACTGGCGGGCGTCGGCATACATCAGGCGGTAGAACATGCGCTGCGTGTCGAGCGAAGCCGGCCCGCTCACGTCGGATACGACCAGGGCCGGGATTCCAGCCGCCGGGCCGGCGGCGCCATTGCTGCCATTGCTGCCATTGGTGCCGTCGGTGCCGCTGCTGCCTGCGGTGGCGGACGCCAGGCTGGCTGCCGGCAACGGTGCGCCCATCGGCCCGAAGTCGTAGGAGGTCGGCTGCGGGCCCTTGCTGGCGCAGCCGGCCAGCGCGGCGGCAGCTGCAACGGCGATCAGGAGTTTGTTTTTCTTCATTGCTGGTCCTTGTTTGCCTTTATTTTCCCGTCGGGTCAAAGCCAGGTTCGCCCGGTCCCGGCGGCGTGCCGGGGGCGCCGAACAGGATACTCGAAGGGCGATCGCTAATATTATTCATGGTGCGGCGAATGGCGCGCATGGAAGACTTGGTCTCGTCGGCCAGCCCGGTCACGCCCGGCAGGGTTTCCAGCTCCACCCCGCTGGCCACCGCCTCGACGGAAGTCGTCGCGCGATCGACGGAGGCGGTGATGCGCTGCACGGCGCCGTCCGGCCCCTGCAGCGTGCGCGCCACCTTGCTTGCTTCGTTGGCCAGTGTATCCACCGACTGCAGGGCGCGGTCGCCGTGCTCCACCAGCGCTGGGATCTTCTGCACGGCCGGATCCAGCTTCGCCGCCAGGTCCTTGTAAGAGTTGGCTGCCTCGCTCACGTCGCTGAAGGCGGCCAGCATCGTCTTCTGGTTATCCGGGCTGAGCAGGGTATCCAGTTTTTTGCCTACTTCTTCCGCCTTTTCCAGGATTGCCGTGCCGCGCTTTTCAAGCTGGTCGAACAGGCCCGGTTGCAGCGGGATGCGGCTCGGGTTCTGCTTGCTGGTCGCCAGCGCCGGAGAGCCGACAGATTCGTCGTCCAGCTGGATATAGGCAATGCCGGTCACGCCCTGGTAGCCCAGCGTCGCATACGTAGTCTTGGTAATCGGCGTTGCCGGGTCGATGCTCAGGTGGATCAGGATCTGGCCGGCCAGCTTGGGGTCGAAATCGATGTCGTCCACCTTGCCGATTTCGAGCCCGCGATAGCGCACCGCCGCCTGCGGGTTCAGGCCGGGCACCGACTGCGTGGTCGCAATCAGGTAAGGGTCATACTTTACCCGGTCGCGATTGAACCAGATGCCGAACAGGATCGCCGCAATCAGCAGCGAGATCGTGAAGATACCTGTCATCAAAGCGTGTGATCTGTTTTCCATGCCTTGCTCCTTATTCCAGGGCCTCCAGCGCGCGCTTGCCGCGGTCGCCCAGGAAGAATTCCTTGATAAACGGGTGATCGGTCTTGATCACCTCGCGGGTCGGCCCGATCGCCAACACATGTTTTTCCGCCAGCACCGCAATGCGCGTGGACAGCGCGAACAGCGTATCCAGGTCGTGCGTCACCATTACCACGGTCAGGCGCAGCTCGCGGTGCAGGGACTTGATCAGCGACACGAAGCTCTCCGACAGGTCCGGGTCCAGGCCGGCGGTAGGCTCGTCCAGGAACAGCAGCTTCGGCTCCAGCGCCAAGGCGCGTGCCAGCGCCACGCGCTTGATCATGCCGCCCGACAGGTCGCTCGGCATCTTGTTCGCATGTTCCGGCCCCAGGCCCACCATATTCATTTTCAGCAGCACCGCATCGCGGATCAGGTGCGGGGGCAGGGTGCCGAGTTCCATCATCGGCTGCGCCACGTTCTCGAACACCGTCAAGGCGGAGTACAGCGCGCCCTGCTGGAACAGCATGCCCCAGTGGTTGCGCAGTTCCTGCAGGTGGCCCTGGGAAGCGACCGTGATGTCCTCGCCGAAGACGCGCACGCAGCCCCTGGTTGGGCGTTCCAGTCCCAGCATCTGCCGCAGCAGCACGGTCTTGCCGGTGCCTGATCCGCCCACGATCGACAGGATTTCGCCATTCTCGATGGTCAGGTTCAGGTCATTGTGGATGACCGTGCGGCCGAATTTGGTCTGCAGGTTGGTGATCTCCACCGCAGGCACGCTGCCATCGAGCGTCAGCTTGCTCTCGCTCTCGGGGCAGCCGCAGTTTTCCTCTTCTTGTTGTGGCAGGTCGTTCATCAGTAACCCACTCCATTGAAGACGATCGCAAATACCGCGTTCGCCAGGATGACCACCGTAATCGCCGTGACCACCGAAGTGGTGGTGCCGCGGCCAAGGCTTTCCGTATTCGGTTCGATGCGCAGGCCAAAGTGACAGGACACCATCGCAATCAGCATGCCGAACACCGCGCCCTTGAACAGGCCGATGTAGTAGTTCGCCAGCGGCACGACCTGCGGCAGCTTCATGATGAAGTAGCGGATCGACAGGTTCAGCTCCACTTTCGCAGCAATCATGCCGCCGATGAGCGCCGCCGCGTCGGTCCAGATCACCAGCAGCGGCATGGAGATCGCCAGCGCAAGCACTTTGGGCATGATCAGGCGGTAGCCGTGCGAAATGCCCATGACGAGCATCGCATCCAGTTCTTCCGTCACGCGCATCACGCCCAGTTGCGCCGTGATGGCCGATCCGGAGCGGCCCGCCACCAGGATCGCCGCCATCAATGGGCCCAGTTCGCGCACGATCGACATGCCGAGCAGGTTGACCAGGTAAATGTCGCCGCCAAAATTACGGAGCTGCTGCGCCGACAGGTAAGACAGCACCACGCCGATCAGGAAGCCGACCAGCGCGGTAATGCCCAGCGCCTGGAAACCGGCGTGGAAAATATTGGCCGAAATTTCGCGCCATGGCCCGCGCATCGGTTGCGTGGCAAAGCGCCCCACGTCCTGCACCACCGAGCCAATCAACTGCACGAAGCCCCGCATATGTTCGAGGAAGTGCAGGACGCCAAAGCCCAGCGTGGTCACCCAGCCGAAGCGCTCCTTGCGCGGGCGCGGCATTTCCAGCTTGCCGGCGGTCTCGATGCGCTTGAAGATTTCTTCCTGGCCGTTGACCAGTTTCAGCTTGGCCGGGCGCTTGTAGTCCCAGGCGCTCCACAGCAGTTGCGCGCCGACATGGTCCAGCATTTCAACACCGCTCAAGTCCCACTCGACTGCGTGGATATCTTTCACATGATCCAGGCAACCGGATATCGCCTTCATTACCCGCTTGCTGGCGAGTGCACTGACTTGCCAGGTTCCCCCGGCTGAAACCGTGCGCCCGTCTGGGCTGATAGATAACGTTGGCTCTTGAGCAATAGGCATGCCACCAGTGTAAAAGAGTTTCGCCTGTCGCGCCACTCGGCGCGGGTCACGCTGCCAGGTGCCGCACCTGCCGCGCCGGCGCAGCGCTCGCAGGCGCCGCCGACTTCTGTTTTACGCCGTGCCCATCGCGCGCTAGCAGCTCTGCTACCGCCGCAGCGTCCATGCCGGCAACCCCCAGCCAGCGCCCGACCATCACTGCCAGCCGGTCCAGCGCAATCCTGTGCGTCGCGTCCGTGTTGGCATAAAGCCAATCAGAAAACGCCATAAACGATTTAAACGGAGTGTCACCCAGCAGCACAGGCACGGCATGCGTGAACCGTCCCGAATTCGCTACAAGATCCCAGTAGCGCGCGAACCGCACCAGGCGCTGCATGGTTGAAAAATCAACATCGCGGTTGGCCAGGATCGTATATGGCGGGTAGGGGTCGTACACCATCCCGAATTCCTGCGTATGGCGGATGATCGGCGTGCCGCGCAGCCGTTTGAGGATGCCGAACTGGATTTCATGCGGGCCCAAGGCCCACAGCTTGTCGAAGCCTTCCGCGAAGCTCTCGACGGTTTCGCCCGGCAGGCCGGCAATCAGGTCGACGTGCATGTGCACGTCCGAATGCTCGCAAAGCCAGCGGATATTGTCGGCGGCCTTTGCGTTGTCCTGCTTGCGCGAGATGTTCGCCTGCACCACAGGGTTGAAACTTTGGATGCCGATTTCGAATTGCAGCGTCCCGGGTGGGAACTTCGCGATGCCTTCCTTCAGCGCATCCGGCAAATGATCCGGCACCAGCTCGAAGTGGGCATATACGGGATCGTCTGGCGCGGCGGCCAGCTTATCCAGGAAGAACTGCATGATCTTCAGGCTGGTCTTGATATTCAGGTTGAAGGTGCGGTCTACGAACTTGAAGGTGCGGGCGCCGCGGGCGTGCAGCGCCTCCATCTCTGCCAGGAATGTCTCGATATTGAATGGCCACGCGGTCTTGTCCAGCGACGACAGGCAGAACTCGCACTTGAACGGACAGCCGCGCGAGGCTTCTACATATAAGGTGCGGTGCGCGATGTCTTCATCCGAGTAGATCGAATATGGCAGCTTGATCTCCGCCATGGGCGGCTGCACGCCTGCGTGCACCTTCATCAAGGGCTTCGGGCCGTTCAGGATTTCGCCGCACAATTTAGGGAAGGTCACGTCGCCCCAGCCGGTAACGACGTAGTCGGCCAGGCGCGCGATTTCCTGTTCGCCGGTCTCATAAGAGACTTCCGGTCCACCGAGAACAATGACCAGGTGTGGCGCCACGCGCTTCAGCGTCGCAACGAGGCGGCAGGTCTCTTCGATGTTCCATATATAGACGCCGAAACCGACGATCTTCGGCTGCGCCGCCAGAATGCGCTCCACCATCTCGGTCGTCTTCGCGCCGATCACGAATTCCTGGATGCGCGTCTGCGCCTGCAACTCTCCCATATTGGCGAGCAGGTAGCGCAGCCCGAGCGAGGCGTGGGTGTAGCGCGCGTTGAGGGTGGAAAGCAGGATAGTCATGACAGCAGCGAAACCGATTTGCGAAACCTGACATTTTACCCTTGCGCGGACGCCGCCGGTCGGCTATAGTTCTGTCCCTCGCAACGCAGCGCAGTCAAACGACAACGCAGCGAAGCGAAAAAGAAGGGGTTGACGAGTTGCACGCTGTACCGCATAATCTCGCTTCTCTGCTGCTGACGAACACAACGCTTCGTCGACAATACAAGGCAGCGATCTTTAAAAATCAACAGTCGATAAGTGTGGGCGTTTGACGATGTGCCAGGACCTTCGGGTCCGATGCTCAAAATATACGTTATAACGCTCGCACAAAATAAACGTAAATCTCGAAAGAGATTTCGTCAGTATTTTGAGTGAGTGACCTCGATAGCAATATCGAAAAACAGAGATTGAACTGAAGAGTTTGATCCTGGCTCAGATTGAACGCTGGCGGCATGCTTTACACATGCAAGTCGAACGGCAGCGCGGGCTTCGGCCTGGCGGCGAGTGGCGAACGGGTGAGTAATATATCGGAACGTACCCAAGAGTGGGGGATAACGTAGCGAAAGTTACGCTAATACCGCATACGATCTAAGGATGAAAGCAGGGGACCGCAAGGCCTTGTGCTCCTGGAGCGGCCGATATCTGATTAGCTAGTTGGTGAGGTAAAGGCTCACCAAGGCAACGATCAGTAGCTGGTCTGAGAGGACGACCAGCCACACTGGAACTGAGACACGGTCCAGACTCCTACGGGAGGCAGCAGTGGGGAATTTTGGACAATGGGGGCAACCCTGATCCAGCAATGCCGCGTGAGTGAAGAAGGCCTTCGGGTTGTAAAGCTCTTTTGTCAGGGAAGAAAAGGTCGTGGCTAATATCCACGACTGCTGACGGTACCTGAAGAATAAGCACCGGCTAACTACGTGCCAGCAGCCGCGGTAATACGTAGGGTGCAAGCGTTAATCGGAATTACTGGGCGTAAAGCGTGCGCAGGCGGTTTCGTAAGTCTGTCGTGAAATCCCCGGGCTTAACCTGGGAATGGCGATGGAGACTGCGAGGCTAGAGTTTGGCAGAGGGGGGTAGAATTCCACGTGTAGCAGTGAAATGCGTAGAGATGTGGAGGAACACCGATGGCGAAGGCAGCCCCCTGGGCCAAAACTGACGCTCATGCACGAAAGCGTGGGGAGCAAACAGGATTAGATACCCTGGTAGTCCACGCCCTAAACGATGTCTACTAGTTGTTGGGTCTTAATTGACTTAGTAACGCAGCTAACGCGTGAAGTAGACCGCCTGGGGAGTACGGTCGCAAGATTAAAACTCAAAGGAATTGACGGGGACCCGCACAAGCGGTGGATGATGTGGATTAATTCGATGCAACGCGAAAAACCTTACCTACCCTTGACATGGCAGGAATCCTGGAGAGATCTGGGAGTGCTCGAAAGAGAACCTGCACACAGGTGCTGCATGGCTGTCGTCAGCTCGTGTCGTGAGATGTTGGGTTAAGTCCCGCAACGAGCGCAACCCTTGTCATTAGTTGCTACGCAAGAGCACTCTAATGAGACTGCCGGTGACAAACCGGAGGAAGGTGGGGATGACGTCAAGTCCTCATGGCCCTTATGGGTAGGGCTTCACACGTCATACAATGGTACATACAGAGGGCCGCCAACCCGCGAGGGGGAGCTAATCCCAGAAAGTGTATCGTAGTCCGGATTGTAGTCTGCAACTCGACTACATGAAGTTGGAATCGCTAGTAATCGCGGATCAGCATGTCGCGGTGAATACGTTCCCGGGTCTTGTACACACCGCCCGTCACACCATGGGAGCGGGTTTTACCAGAAGTAGGTAGCTTAACCGCAAGGAGGGCGCTTACCACGGTAGGATTCGTGACTGGGGTGAAGTCGTAACAAGGTAGCCGTATCGGAAGGTGCGGCTGGATCACCTCCTTTCTAGAGTCGGCATCAGACTCAAACGTTCACACTTATCGGCTGTTGTTAGATACTGGTTAAACGTAAGCGCAAACGCTTAGGTTTAAGTAGTACCGTTCTTTAACAATCTGGAAGAAGTAAAAGTTTTATTAAGCGATATCGAAAGATATTACTTAGGGTAGTAGTAAAACTCATCAAACACAGTAGTAAGTGCTTGAACCTGTAGCCGTCAAGGTTATAGGGACAAGTGAATAAGTGCACATGGCGGATGCCTTGGCGATTACAGGCGATGAAGGACGTAGAAGTCTGCGATAAGCTTCGGGGAGCTGACAAACAAGCTTTGATCCGAAGATTTCCGAATGGGGAAACCCGGCCTTATAGGTCATCACTCACTGAATACATAGGTGTGTGAAGCGAACGCGGCGAACTGAAACATCTAAGTAGCTGCAGGAAAAGAAATCAACCGAGATTCCCAAAGTAGTGGCGAGCGAAATGGGAAGAGCCTGTACGTGATAGTCGTTTGGATAATGGAACAGATTGGAAACTCTGGCCATAGCGGGTGATAGCCCCGTACATGAAATCCAGGCGGTGGTACTAAGCGTACGACAAGTAGGGCGGGACACGAGAAATCCTGTCTGAACATGGGGGGACCATCCTCCAAGGCTAAATACTCGTAATCGACCGATAGTGAACCAGTACCGTGAGGGAAAGGCGAAAAGAACCCCGGGAGGGGAGTGAAATAGATCCTGAAACCGTGTGCATACAAACAGTCGGAGCCTCGTAAGGGGTGACGGCGTACCTTTTGTATAATGGGTCAGCGACTTACATTCAGTGGCGAGGTTAACCAGATAGGGGAGCCGTAGAGAAATCGAGTCCGAACAGGGCGCCAGTCGCTGGGTGTAGACCCGAAACCAAGTGATCTATCCATGGCCAGGTTGAAGGTGCGGTAACACGCACTGGAGGACCGAACCCACTAATGTTGAAAAATTAGGGGATGAGCTGTGGATAGGGGTGAAAGGCTAAACAAACTTGGAAATAGCTGGTTCTCTCCGAAAACTATTTAGGTAGTGCCTCAAGTATCACCGACGGGGGTAGAGCACTGTTATGGCTAGGGGGTCATCGCGACTTACCAAACCATTGCAAACTCCGAATACCGTTGAGTGCGAGCTTGGGAGACAGACATCGGGTGCTAACGTCCGGTGTCAAGAGGGAAACAACCCAGACCGCCAGCTAAGGTCCCAAAGATTGGCTAAGTGGAAAACGAAGTGGGAAGGCTAAAACAGTCAGGATGTTGGCTTAGAAGCAGCCATCATTTAAAGAAAGCGTAATAGCTCACTGATCGAGTCGTCCTGCGCGGAAGATGTAACGGGGCTAAGCCAGTCACCGAAGCTGCGGATATCCGCAAGGATATGGTAGGAGAGCGTTCTGTAAGCCTGCGAAGGTGTCTTGTAAAGGATGCTGGAGGTATCAGAAGTGCGAATGCTGACATGAGTAGCGATAATGCGGGTGAAAAGCCCGCACGCCGTAAGCCCAAGGTTTCCTGTTCAACGTTCATCGGAGCAGGGTGAGTCGGCCCCTAAGGCGAGGCAGAGATGCGTAGCTGATGGGAAGCAGGTTAATATTCCTGCACCGTCGTATGATGCGATGGGGGGACGGATCGCGGAAGGTTGTCTGCCTGTTGGAATAGGCAGTTCCTGGTTCATAGAAGGCGCTTAGGCAAATCCGGGCGCGTAATTCAAGGGACTGGGACGAGCGAGCTTGCTCGCGAAGCAATCGGAAGTGGTTCCAAGAAAAGCCTCTAAGCTTCAGTCATACGAGACCGTACCGCAAACCGACACAGGTGGGCGAGATGAGTATTCTAAGGCGCTTGAGAGAACTCGGGAGAAGGAACTCGGCAAATTGGTACCGTAACTTCGGGATAAGGTACGCCTCGGTAGCTTGACCACTTTACTGTGGAAGGGCGAAAAGGTTGCAATAAACTGGTGGCTGCGACTGTTTAATAAAAACACAGCACTCTGCAAACACGAAAGTGGACGTATAGGGTGTGACGCCTGCCCGGTGCTGGAAGATTAAATGATGGGGTGCAAGCTCTTGATTGAAGTCCCAGTAAACGGCGGCCGTAACTATAACGGTCCTAAGGTAGCGAAATTCCTTGTCGGGTAAGTTCCGACCTGCACGAATGGCGTAACGATGGCCACACTGTCTCCTCCCGAGACTCAGCGAAGTTGAAGTGTTTGTGATGATGCAATCTACCCGCGGCTAGACGGAAAGACCCCATGAACCTTTACTGTAGCTTTGCATTGGACTTTGAACCAATCTGTGTAGGATAGGTGGGAGGCTTTGAAGTAGGGACGCCAGTTCCTATGGAGCCATCCTTGAAATACCACCCTGGTTTGTTTGAGGTTCTAACCTTGGTCCGTGATCCGGATCGGGGACAGTGCATGGTAGGCAGTTTGACTGGGGCGGTCTCCTCCCAAACGGTAACGGAGGAGTTCGAAGGTACGCTAGGTACGGTCGGACATCGTGCTAATAGTGCAATGGCATAAGCGTGCTTAACTGCGAGACCGACAAGTCGAGCAGGTACGAAAGTAGGACATAGTGATCCGGTGGTTCTGTATGGAAGGGCCATCGCTCAACGGATAAAAGGTACTCTGGGGATAACAGGCTGATTCCTCCCAAGAGTTCATATCGACGGGGGAGTTTGGCACCTCGATGTCGGCTCATCACATCCTGGGGCTGTAGCCGGTCCCAAGGGTATGGCTGTTCGCCATTTAAAGTGGTACGTGAGCTGGGTTTAAAACGTCGTGAGACAGTTTGGTCCCTATCTGCCGTGGGCGTTGGAAATTTGAAGGGGGCTGCTCCTAGTACGAGAGGACCGGAGTGGACGAACCTCTGGTGTACCGGTTGTCACGCCAGTGGCATTGCCGGGTAGCTAAGTTCGGAAGAGATAACCGCTGAAAGCATCTAAGCGGGAAACTTGCCTTAAGATGAGATTTCCCGGAGCCTTGAGCTCCTTGAAGGGTCGTTCGAGACCAGGACGTTGATAGGTCAGGTGTGGAAGTGCAGTAATGCATTAAGCTAACTGATACTAATTGCCCGTACGGCTTGTCCCTATAACCTTGACGGTTATGTAGCACTTACACAGTGTTTGAGAACACTACCCCAACTTTACTTCTTCCCAGATTGCGCGGCGCGCTTATTCACATAAGGCGCTGCACACAAGTCATGCTTGATGACCATAGCCAGTCGGTCCCACCCCTTCCCATCCCGAACAGGACCGTGAAACGACTTGGCGCCGATGATAGTGCTGCAACCAGTGTGAAAGTAGGTTATCGTCAAGCTAATAATTCCTGGTGACGCGCCAAGCGCGAACCAAGTACCGGTCAGTCTGATGACCATAGCAAGTCAGTCCCACCCCTTCCCATCCCGAACAGGACCGTGAAATGACTCTGCGCCGATGATAGTGCTGCAACCAGTGTGAAAGTAGGTTATCGTCAGACTAAGTAACAAGCCAAAAAGGCCCGCTGAATAGCGGGCCTTTTTGCTTTTGTGTCATCGGCAGGTCACTTCCTCTCGTTAAGCTGCGCCTTTTAAACTCCAGAGGCCAGCATGAAATCCCTGTCGCTCCTTCCCCTTGCTGTCGCACTTGCCGCCTGCGGCGGCGGCGGCAGCAATGAACCCGTCAAACTCTCGGTCAACGGTGCCTTCGTCGACGGCGCCGTGGAAGGCGCGGATTACGTGGCCGGCACGGCTGCCAAGGCTGCAACCGGCGCCAAAGGCGAGTTCACCTGCAAGGAAGGCGACACCGTCAGCTTCAGCGTAGGCGGCCTTGCCTTGGGCAGCGCTGCATGCGCGCCCATCATCACCCCGCTGCAACTGGCCGGCGCGTCCGACGTCAAGGATGTGAAGGTCGTGAACCGCCTGCTGGCACTGCAGCTGCTGGATGAAGACAATGATCCCTCGAATGGCATCAGGATCACGGCCGAAGTGAAGGCTGCGCTGGCCGGCAAGTCGGCCGATTTCGGCGCCGCGACAGCAGACTTCAACAAGGCCATGGCTGCCAACCTGGTTGCTGCCGGCACTGCGTATGCTGCGCGCGGCGTCGATGACGACCGCCGCCAACTGGTGCGCGAACACTTCGAAGACACGCTGGCATCCAGGGTCGGCACGCCGGTGCAGGAAACCTTTACCCAGGCGGGTGCCACGGTCACCGTAACGCGCTACCAGGTCCAGGCTGCGAACAGCTTCTACATTCCATACGAAGGCAGCAATGCCAAGGTGAAGGCCGATTTCCCATTGGGCTTCCTGCCGTCCTACGGCTCTGCACTGGCGTTCAAAGGCACGACCGCTAACGGTGACCTGGAATTCTATGGCCTGACCGACCGCGGTCCGAATGGCGATGGTCCGAACGTCCCTAATCCCGGCGGCAGCGGCACCATGGGCGCCAAGATCTTCCCTTCGCCAAGCTTCACGCCATCGATCGGCGTCATCACGGTCGGCAAGGGCGGCGCGGTGCTGAACTCCACGCTGCCGATCAAGGTCTCTGCGAATACCAACAGCTCCGGCCTGGCCATCCCGGCCGGCACGCTGGGCAACTCCGCTGAAGTGCCGGTCTTCGATGCGATGAAATACGATGCCACGACCAAGGCGGTGTATAGCGTGAATGGCCTCGATACCGAAGCCATCGCCTTCGACAAGAAGCGCAATGCGCTGTGGGTGTCAGATGAATACGGTCCCTTCATCGTGAAGATCGATGCCGCGAACGGCGTGATCCAGTCGCGCTATGCTCCAGGCAGCGGCCTGCCTGCGATCCTTGCCAAGCGCCGCGCCAACCGCGGCATGGAGGGCATGGCGCTCGACACTGCGACCGACAAGCTGCACGGCTTCCTGCAAAGCCCCTTGACCGACGGCAGCGCCTTGTACTCGGTGACCGGCAAGAACGAGCAGGTGGAACGCTTTGCACGCTTCACCCGCTGGATCGAATTCGATCCAGCCACCGGTACGACTGGCCGCATGTTTGCCTATCCATTGAATGGTGCCGACTACGCGGATGGCCGCACGGGCAACGCGAAGCTGGGCGATATGGTCGCACTGGGCAACGGCAAGTTCATCGTGATCGAGCAAGGCGCAGCACCGGGCGGCAAGGTATTCAACAGATTGATGCTGGTGGAAATCGGCGGCGCGACCGACATCAACGCCGCTGCATACAACCCGGCCACCTCCGACCTGGAAAAGAGTTCGATGGGCGCAGTGGCGGTCAATGGCGCCGACTGGTCAAAGGTGGTCACGCTGAAGAAAACCCTTCTGCTGGATCTGAACGCCATCGGCTGGCTGGCTGAAAAGGCGGAAGGCCTGACCATCGTTGACGGCAACACGCTGGCTCTGGCCAATGACAATGACTTCGGTCTCAAGACCAAGATCTTCACGCCATCCGGCGACGCTGTTGCGGATGCCGACGTCACCAAGTGCAATGTCGATGCGAACGGCACCATCATCACGAGCAATGCAGCCGGCTGCAACGCGGCCAACACGATCCGTGTTGCGCGCGGCGATGACCGCGAGCGTCCAAGCCGCTTGTGGTTGATTAAGTTCTCGAAGGCACTTAACACTTACTGATGTTCGTGCGCCGCCTCCCTTCCGGCAGCAGCATAATGCCGGCAGGGAGGTGCGCGATGATTGAACTGGACGGTTCGACGGGCGAAGGTGGTGGGCAGATCCTGCGCACGTCGCTGACTCTGTCGATGATCACCGGCCAGGCTTTCCGCATCCGGAATATCCGCGCCAATCGCCAGCCACCCGGCTTGCGGCGCCAGCACCTGTCGGCGGTACGCGCAGCAGCTATTGCCTGCGCAGCGACTGTCACCCACGCCGAAGTCGGCTCAACGTCATTGGAATTCACACCCGGCCGTGTGACCGGGGGCGTATACGACTTCGATATCGGCACTGCCGGCAGCACAACGCTGGTGCTGCAAACCCTGATTCCTGCCTTGCTGTTCGCTGAACAGCCGACCGTCGTGACGGTCACGGGAGGCACGCATAATCCCAAGGCGCCGCCAGCCGAATTCCTGCAACGAGCCTACTGCCGCGTGCTCGCGGCCATGGGGGCGGACGTCGAGATTGATATTGAACGTTATGGCTTCTATCCGGCTGGCGGAGGCGGTATCTCGGCCAATGTCTGGCCCTGCAAGCAGTTGCGTCGGTTCGACCTCCTCGACCGTGGCGGCTTGCTGCAAGCCTACGCGCAGGCGATTGCGGCGCGCCTGCCGGCTCAGGTGGCGCAACGCCAATACGCGACCGTGCGTAACCTGCTGGGGTGGGAAGGCGAACAACTGCGCGAAGTGCTGTCGCCGTCGTCGGCTAGCCCAGGCAACGCAATCATGCTGACGATTGAGAGCGAGACCGTGACGGAAGTGTTCTCAGCGATCGGGGATCGCGGTGTCCGCGCCGAGGCAGTCGCACGCGAGCCGGCGCTGGAGGCGCGGCGTTACCTGGCCTCGGGAGCCGCTGTGGGGGAGCATCTGGGTGACCAGGTAATGCTGCCGATGGCGTTGGCAGGCGGAGGCGCCTACACGCTGGACCACGTGTCTCAGCACGCCATCACCAATGCGGAAGTCATTACGCATTTCCTGCCGGTGACGATAGGTTTCGAGCAGGGCGAACGCTTCAACACCTGCCACGTGCGCGCGAAGGTCTAGCTGACCTGTTCCCACGCAAGGCCAAAGCGGGCCAGGTACTTTTTCAGGCGGTCCGCGTCGTTCGGTTTTGCCTTGCCGAGGCGCGAGGCCGCGAACAGCTTGCGGCCGGCGTCGGACATGGTCTTCGACTGGCGGCAAATGGCGATCACGGATTCAAGCTGCATGCGGTCGAACAGGTCGATCTGCTCGAGCGCCTCTTGGCCGAACAATCCGTCGAGCGTGACAACGGCCTTCACGCCTTCTGCCAGCGGCTGCCATTGGCGCTGCAGGCGCGCGACTTCCGCTGCGACGATCGGCGCCGTGATGCGTCCTGCATCGGCCAGCGTTGCCATGCGCGTGACCGAAGCGGACAGGTCGCGGAAGTTGCCGTTCCATAGCGCGTCCGGCGATGCCGCAAAGCGCATGTACTGCTGGCGCGCTTCCGTATTGAAGCGCACCATCGAACCGTTCTCTGCGCCGAACTGCGCCAGCAGGTAGTCCAGATTGGGCTCGATGTCTTCCGGCCGGTCGCCCAGGCCGGGCAGGGAGTAGGTCCACAGGTTGATCCGGGCGAACAGGTCTTCGCGGAAGCGGCCAGCTGCCACTTCGCGCGCCAGGTCGCGGTTGGTGCCGGCGATCAGCTGGAAATCGCTGCGTACTTCATGGTCGCCGCCCATTGGCAGGAAGCGCTTCTCCTCGACTGCCTTCAGCAGCATGGCCTGTTCGTCCAGTCCCAACTCGCCGATCTCGTCGAGGAACAGCAAGCCTTTGTGTGCAGTGCGCAGCAAGCCTGGACGGTCCGATGCAGCGCCGGTGAAGGCGCCCTTCACGTGGCCGAAAAGGGTTGAGCCGGCGCCGTCCCCGTGCAGCGTGGCGCAGTTGATCTCGACGAAGGCGCCATCGACCTGGTGGCGTGCCTTTTTCAACTCGTACACGCGCCTCGCCAGGAAAGACTTGCCGGCGCCGGTTGGCCCCATCAGCAGCATTGGCGCGCGCGAACGTGCCGCCACATGTTCGATCTCATCGATCAGGAGGTTGAAATGGGGGTTGCGGGTGGCGATGCCGGATTTCAGGAATTCCACGCCTTCGCGCTGCGCGTTGGAGAAGCGCTGCGCGATCTGGTCGTAGCGAGACAGGTCCAGGTCGATCAGGACGTAGTCGCCGGTTTTGCCGGGAACTGCACGTCGTGGCGGCGAAGTTTGCAGCAGGCGGCCGGGGAAATAGCGCGCTTCCGTCATCAGGAACAGGCAGATCTGCGCGACGTGGGTGCCGGTCGTGATGTGTACCCAGTATTCCTCGTTCTCGGTATCGAAGCGGTAATTGCGGGCGAAGTCGAAGAGCTGGCTGTAGACGTCCTCGAAATCCCACCAGTCGCTGATCGGCAGCGTGTGGCGCTGCACGACAGTCTCGGGCGAAATGGCGTGCATGTCTTCCTCGATCTGCCGCGCCAGGCTGTCGTGGTGGGCGCTGGCCAGCAGCTCGAAGCGGTCGACCACCAGGTCTTCGTGCTGCAGGAGGGAGATGCTCGGACGCCATTTCTCCCAGCGCGCCGGGGTGCGCGGGCCGCCGTCCAGTTGCGAACCGAGGAAACCCAGGATGACGATCTTCTTTTTCATTGCGTATAAATATTTATCTTTACAGATAATTTACCACAATCATTGATTTCCATGAATCTATATTTATCAATGACTTAGCAAGCTGGCACACCCTTTGCAATAGAAGAGATACGCAAAGACGAAAGGAGATCAAAATGGCGGAATCAAATATCAAGGCTTGGACCATCAGTGCCGGCGCAGTCGGCAGGAAACCCGTAAAACGCAGCTACGGCGGCGTGCACGCGGCGATGAATATTTCCACCAGCCGCCGCCACACCACCCTCAGCTGGCATGCCGAGCCGCTCCCCGGCAAAGGCCGCACGGTGTGGAATGGCGTGGTCTCCACCCTTGTCGGCGCAGATTAATCGTTAGAAGATGAGAATTATGATGAAAGATAAAGAATTCGAAGTGATGGAAGTGTCGGGTGGTAGCCCGGTGAAGATGTGGACCAAGGGCGTGCCGGTTGATTCGGGAGCCCGCGAGCAATTGGCCAATACCGCCAAGATGCCCTTCATCTACAAGCATATTGCGGTGATGCCGGACGTCCACCTGGGTAAAGGTTCGACCATCGGTAGCGTGATCCCGACCCTCGGTGCGATCATTCCGGCGGCAGTCGGCGTGGATATCGGTTGCGGGATGATGGCCGCCAAGACCACGCTGAATGCGCGTGACCTGCCGGATAACCTGGGTCCCCTGCGTAGCGCGATCGAAAAAGCGATCCCGCACGGCTTGACCCCGAAGTTCCGCGGCCGCGACCGCGGTTCGTGGGAAAACCCGCCTTCGGCCGTGGACGTCGCCTGGGGGCAGTTGAAGGATGAATTCGACGTGATCTGCGAGAAAACGCCGAAGCTGAAAAACACCAACAACTACCGCCACCTGGGTACCCTGGGTTCGGGTAACCACTTCGTTGAAGTGTGCCTGGATGAAGAAGGTTCGGTGTGGTTCATGCTGCACTCCGGTTCGCGCGGCGTGGGTAATGCCATCGGCTCCCACTTCATCGAGTTGGCGCAGCAGGATATGCGTACCCATATCGCCAACCTGCCGGACAAGGACCTGGCCTATCTGGAAGAAGGTACCCAGCACTATGACGACTACGTTGAGGCGGTGGGTTGGGCGCAGAAGTTCGCCCGCATGAACCGTGAAGTGATGATGCAGAACCTGATTGCCTCGGTGCGCACCGTCATCACCAAGCCGTTCCAGACGCACGTGGAAGCAGTGAACTGCCACCACAACTATGTGCAGAAAGAGCGCCACTTCGGCAAGGACGTGCTGGTGACCCGTAAGGGGGCGGTGTCGGCACGCGAAGGCGAGCTGGGGATCATTCCGGGCTCGATGGGGGCGAAGAGCTTCATCGTGCGCGGTAGAGGCAATCCGGAGAGCTTCAACAGCTGCAGCCACGGTGCCGGACGCACCATGAGCCGCAATGAGGCGAAGCGCCGCTTCTCGCTGGAAGACCAGGTGAAGGCGACCGAAGGCGTCGAATGCCGCAAGGACGAAGGCGTGATCGACGAGATCCCGATGGCCTACAAGGACATCGAGGCGGTCATGAAGGCGCAGGAAGAGCTGGTTGAAGTCGTGCATACCCTGAAGCAGGTGGTGTGCGTCAAAGGGTAAGAACAAGGATAAGAACAAGAATGATTGAAATTGATGGATCCCAAGGGGAGGGCGGCGGCCAGGTGCTGCGCACCGCGCTGACGCTCTCGATGATTACTGGCCAGCCGTTCCGTATCTCGAACATCCGCGCCAACCGCTCGAAACCGGGCTTGATGCGTCAGCACCTTGCTTCGGTCAAGGCGGCCGCGGAAATCTCCGGCGCGAAAGTCGAGGGCGACGCCCTTGGCTCGACCAGCCTGTCGTTCGTGCCAGGTGCGATCAAGGCCGGCGTGTATGAATTCCAGATCGGTACGGCCGGCAGTTCCACGCTGGTATTGCAAACCGTGGTGCCGGCGCTGTTGTATGCGCCGGGTGAGTCCGTAGTACGCGTCAGCGGTGGCACCCATAACTCCAAGGCGCCGCCCGCCGAATTCCTGCAGCGCGCCTATGGCCGCGCCATGGCCGATATGGGCGCGCAGCTTGAATTCCACCTGGAGCGCACGGGCTTCTATCCTGCAGGCGGCGGCGCAGTACGGGCGACCGTGAAACCGCTGGCAGCCTGGCGCCACCTGGCATTGGATGCGCGCGGCGAACGGCGCGAAGCCTTCGCTGAGAGCCTGGTTGCTGCCGTACCGGGTGGTGTTGCGAAGCGTGAACTGGATTGCGTGGCGAGTGCCATGGGTTGGTCTGGCGACCAGTTGCGTTTCAAGACGCTGCCGGACAACTGGGGTCCAGGCAACGCGCTGCTGATCACGCTGGACCACGAGCACGTAACGGAAGTCTTCGTCGCCTTCGGCGAAAAAGCCCGGCGCGCTGAAGAAGTGGCGCGCGACGCCGTGGCACAGGCGCGCCGCTTCATCGCATCGGGCGCTGCGGTCAGCGAACATCTGGCTGACCAGTTGCTGGTTCCGATGGCGCTGGCCGGCGGCGGCAGCTTCACCATGGACGTGCTGTCGCAGCACACCCGCACCAACGCGGAAGTGATCGCGCGCTTCCTGCCGGTGGCGATCACTTTCGATAAACGCGATGCATGCTGCCATTGCGAGGTAAAGCGTGGATAAGGTGGTGCCGCACCCGCGATTTCGCGGGAAGCCGCGCCGCTCGCCGCTCAATCTCACCGACCAGGAGGTGCGCGAATCATACTGGCGTTACGGTAGCGCGCAGATTCTTCCGCAGACAGCCCTTCGCGCAGACGTGAGCGTGCAGCTCTACACAATTTATCCGCGTCCATACTATGTGGACATGCTGAAGACCTGCGAGGATTGCTCCCGTACGTTTATCTTTTATGCGCGCGAGCAGCGCTATTGGTACGAGACGCTAGGCTTTTGCATTGACGCCGACTGCGTGCGTTGCGTCGAGTGCCGCCGCAAGCAGCACGCAGCGAAGCGCCGTATGGATCGCTACGCGGAGCTGCAAGCGCGCGACGCGCTGTCACGTAAGGAGATGATGTATTTCGTGGATGACTGCATCTTCTTGTTCCAGCAAGGGAAACTGAAAAACCTGTCCCATCTGGGAAGGATAAAAAACGCTGCCTTGCGGCAGATTCCTGAGTACGACGGTACCCAGGCGCTCCAGCGATTGCTGCAATCTGCCCGCACGATTGCGAATTTGACTAGCTAATTTGATTACTCCATGGCAAAATTCGGCGTCGTTGTATTTAATATAACTTTGCCGGACCCGCCATGAACAAAAAGACTTTGGCCAAGATCGCCGCGGCAGTTGCTGTCGTTGCCGGCGGCGTTTTCGCCTACCGGGCTTTTGGCTGGGGCGCCATGACTGGCCCTGTCAACAGCCTGAAGATCGACCTATCCAAGCCGGATGCCCTGGTCGTTACCAAAAGCCTTTCCAGCCTGCCGCGTGATCTGCTGACCGTGCCGCTGGCGCGCGACGTGCTGCGCGAGGACTTCCTGTTCTATTACGAGCAGACCGAAGACCGCCTGGGCTTGAAGGGCAGCCTGCGCCGCATCGCCTACGAGCATGAGCTGGGATGGGGCGACCAGTTGATCCGCATGGTGCTGGACGAGCCGGCGGAAGTGGCCATGTGGCGCGATGCCGATGGCTCCCTCAAACACTATGTGATCTCCGTCTCGCGGGGCAAGCTGGCGCGCGTGCTGGAAGAAGCGGGCAAGGTGGCGCTGAAGGATACCCAGCTCACTGTCGCCGGCGAATTGCGCGTCGATGGCGACAAGGTGCCGGTGTACGCGTTGAACTATGCCTACCAGCGCAACCTGCTGTTCGCAGCCCACGGCGACCGCATGGTGATCCTGTCCCACCCCGGCATGCTGTACGGCTCCGACCGCAAGGTGAGCGACGATAAGGCGCAGACCACGGTCGCCAAGCTGCTGGGGAAGGATTCCGCGCAGCAGAAGGTCTTCCACGACCAGTTCCACTTCGAGAAAGCCGCACAGGACGGCCATAGCATCGCCATCAAGGCAGATTTCCTGTCCTTCGGCTACCAGCCGTTCTTCGGTGGCCTGGAAGCGCTGCGCTTCGATTTCAGCAAGGGCGCGTGGCGCTCGCAGGTGCTGCTTGATGCGGCCAAGCTGCCGAAAGAGGGCTATGACAGCAGCGCCCTGTGGAGCGCGCTGCCCTACAACCCAAGCAGCTGCTTCACGCTGCCGGTGGATTGGAACAGCCTGCAGCCGGTGCTGAAAAGCATCAGCGGCAAGACCAGCCAGCCGGTGCTGCCGCTGGCAACCGAGTTGAGTGGTCCGGTTGCCGCCTGCTGGTATGGCAACTCCCGCCTGCATACGCCGGTATTCGTGGCCAACCGCGCCGGCGGCAACGAGGCGCTGTTCGAAAGCCTGTTCCAGACGGCGATCCGCGACGGCAAGGGCATCGAGAAGCAGCAAGGCAAGAAGGGTGAATTGCGCTGGAGCGGCGCGGTTTCCACCGCGCAGGGCGATACCACGCCGACGCTGGCGATCAGCGGCAAGACCGTGGTTTTCTCGGCTGACGCCAAGCTGGTCGACCAGGTACTGGCTGTGAAGCGCAAGGAACTGCCTGCCGCCTCGGACCTGCTGCCGGATGCCAAGCATACCGTGGGCCTGATCGCACCGGCTTCGCTGGCCAAGCTGATCGAAGAAGAGAGCTTCAATACCCTGCCAAGCCAGCGCGAGCCGGTCCTGCGCGGCGCAGTCGACGCGCACCTGGTGCAGCGCCTGCAGGCGCTGAAGAAGTATCCGCCTTACCGCATGGTTCTCAAGTCCGTGCCAAGCAAAGGCGTTGCGTGGCAGCCATTGGAATGGCAGGCGGCGGGCAAATGAAGCGTCGCAGTACGCTGCGCTTGCTGGCCGCGTGCGCCGCTGCTGTAGCGGCGCCACGGGTGCTGGCGCTGACCAGTGCCAATGATGCGCAGGTACGCCTGTCGCAGGCACAGTCGCGCGCCTTCCAGGCGTGGATGCTGCGCATCATCAGCGCCCAGGTCGAACAAGGGCCTTCGCCGCGCTGGCACCACCGCGATTGCGCGGGCCTGGTGCGCTTTGCCGTCAACGAAGCCTTGTCCGTGCACGACGCCAGGTGGATGCGTGCCAACGGCATCGCCAGCGACCGGCGCCTGCCGCCGGAACTGGACCTGACGCCGCAACAGGCAGCCCTGCGCAACCGCTGGGTGCAAGGCGAGGGCAAGGTAGGCCACTTCGTCACGGCGCTGGCGCTGGTACAGCACAACAGCCGCTTTGTGGCGCGGGAAATCAGCCAGGCGCTTCCCGGCGACCTGCTGTTCTACGACCAGGGCGACGAACAACATTTGATGGTGTGGATGGGGGCGCATATCGCTTACCACACTGGCACCGTCACCCCGACAGATAACGGTCTCCGTACCGTCGATATTCAACAACTAACGACATGGAAGGACACGCGGTGGCAACCAGCGGTCAACAATCCCAACTTCGCCGGCGTGTTCCGGCTGTCATTTCTGTCCTGAAGCTGTGCCTCGCAGGCCTGCTGGCGCTGACCGCGCTGGCCGGCGCGTCGGCACAGGAGGCGCCGTCCAGCGGTTATACGCTGTTCAAGGGCGAGCCGTTCTTCCTGCTGTCCGATGCCAGCTATGGCAGCACGGACGAGGCGCGCGTGCGTCTGGAAGTGCCCGGCCGCGACTTCGGCCGCTCGCAGCTTGAACAGTATTCCGGTGCGGACATCGTGGTGTACCGCGTGCCGCAGCCGCTGGAATTCCTGAAGAAGCAGCGCAACCTGCACCGGGTGCAGGTGGACGGCAATTACCAGGGCGAGGGCATTGCCAATGCCCTGAGCTTCCTGTGGGACAGCTGGTGGAAGCAATCGCGCCTGGCATGGCGCCGGATCTTCTCGTCCGAAGCCCGCCACGCGGTGACCACCAACCAGCCCAAGCTGGCGACGAACGGCGAAGCGATGAAGCGCGCCACCGTATTCGCCAACAACCCGCAGTACAAGCCGATCAAGGGCTTCGAGATGGTGGATAGCTTCCGCTATCCGATCTGGCAGGCGAAGGCAATCGAGCCGCCGAAGGGTGTCAAGATGGACGGCTCCAGCAGCGAATTCATTGCCGGCAATAGCGGCAATGTCATGATCCCGGTCGGCAAGCGCAAGCCGGGCCTGTACCTGGTGGAAGCCATCATCGGCGAGCACCGTGCGACCACGCTGGTATTCGTGTCCGACACCATGGCGGTGACCAAGGTGTCA
Source organism: Pseudoduganella sp. R-34 (assembly GCF_049904655.1). NCBI lineage: Bacteria > Pseudomonadati > Pseudomonadota > Betaproteobacteria > Burkholderiales > Oxalobacteraceae > Pseudoduganella > Pseudoduganella sp. R-34. Next base: position 6,767,469 of record NZ_CP184572.1, on the reverse strand, counting down.
TCCGGCCAGATGCTGGTATGGGCCGCGCGCCGCGACAACAGCGCCGCCGTGGCCGATGCCAACGTGATGTGGACCGACGGCACCGGCGTTCTGCAATCCGGCACGACCGCCAAGGACGGCGTAGTGTCGATGGAGCGCAGCAGCCCTGAGCACACTTATGTGATCGGCGAAGACCGTAGTGGCGGCGTGTTCGTGTCGGAGAACTTCTACTACGACAGCGAGATCTATAACACCAAGATTTATGCGGTGACGGATCGTCCCTTGTACCGTCCTGGCGATGAAGTGAACGTCAAGTTCCTCGGCCGCGAATTCAAATCGGCGCGCCTGTCGCAGGCTGCCGCTGCGGCGCCGATCGGCCTGACCGTGTTCGATCCGAACGGCACGCCGGTGCTGACGCAAACCCTGCAACTGTCGCCGGAAACTGGCACGGAAACCCGTTTCCGCCTGCCGGAGCAGGCCACCGCTGGCGGCTATGAGCTGCGCTTCAGCTACAAGGATGGCCTGTACGGTGCTGCGTTCCGCGTGGCGGAATACGTCAAGCCTCACTTCGAGATCAACGTCCAGCCGGCCAAGCCGGAATTCAAGACCGGCGAAAAAGTCAGCGGCACGATCTCTCTGCGCTACCCGGACGGCAAGCCTGTAAAGAACGCCAAGCTGTCGCTGTCCCTGCGCGGCCAGCAAAACACCATGGTGGAGGGCGAATTGCGCTACAGCGGCATGTTCCCGGTGCAGCTGAAGACTGAGGAAGCGGAGACCGACCGCAGCGGCGACTACTCGTTCACGCTGCCGCCGGCCGCCGATCCGTCGCGCTATGTGCTGACCGTGATGGCGACCGACGGCGCGGCCTACCGCGTCAAGGCGACGCACGAGCTGATGATCGAACGCTCCATCAGCAGCTACCAATTGAAGGCTGCACGCTCCTTCTCCGAACCGGGCCAGCAGGTGCACTTCGACCTGGTGGCGGACGGCCAGGGCGCGGCGCGCCCGGTGCGGTGGGAGATGGTGCAGCTCGAGAAACAGGAAAAGACCGAAGGGAAATTCGATCCTGCCGCCAAAGGCTGGGACGTGAACTTCGCCAAGCCAGGCTCCTACCAGCTCTCGCTGCGCGACGAGCGCGGCAACCTGCTGGCGGGCGCCAGCCACTGGGTCAGCGGCGAAGGCTTGCAGGCGGCACCAGGCAGCATCGAGATCGTGATGGACAAGGTGCGCTATCGCCCAGGCGAAACTGCCGAAGCGCTGGTAACCTTCTCAGACGCGGTCGACCAGGCCCTGCTGACCATGGAACGCGACAAGGTGGAGCAATACGGTTTGATGGGCGGCAGCGCCGACTGGTACCAGGCCAAGCGCGTGGCGAAGAACCAGTGGCGCGTACGCATTCCGGTCAAGGAGGAGCACGGGCCGAACATGACCTTCTCCGTGGCGTACACCCGCAATGGCGACTTTGTGTTCCAGAACGCCGGCTTGCAGGTGATTGAGCCGCGCATTGCGCTGACCTTCAAGACCGACAAGGAGGTCTACCAGCCGGGGGAAAAAGTCACGCTCGATGTGACGGCACAGCTGGACGGCAAGCCGCTGTCCACCCTGGTGGCGCTGGGCGTGGTGGATGAAATGATCTACGTGCTGCAGCCGGAAATCGCCCCCGATATCGCGGACTTCTTCTACCACCCTCGCCGCAATAACGTGCGCACCACGGCCAGCCTGTCCTTCATCAGCTACGACATGGCGCAAGCCCGTCGCGAGAACGTACCGGCACGCCACAACTACAACGAACGTGGCGTGAAAGTGCTGGAACGCCCGCGCCGCGACAATATCGATACCGCGTTCTGGGCGCCGTCGCTGAAGACCGATGCGGACGGGAAGGCGCGCGTCACCTTCACCATGCCGGATGCGCTGACCCGTTGGCGCATCACTGGCCGTGCCATGGATGCGCAGGGCCGCGTCGGCCAGCGCACCGGCTACCTGCGCTCGGACAAATCGTTCTACGCCAAGTGGACGTCGCCGGACTGGCTGCGCACCGGCGACGCGCCGCGCGCTTCCGTCGCCATCTTCAACCAGACCAGCGATACGAAATCCCTGGAGGTGACGCTGTCCGGCGGTCCGCAGCCTAAAGTGGAGAAGCTGTCGGCCAAGCCGGGCGTGAACTACGTCGAATTCCCGGTTGCCGTCGGCACCGCGCCGCTGCGCCTGGAGGTGAAGCAGGACGGCAAGCTGGTTGATGCGCTGGACACCAAGGTGCAGGAGCAGCCTGCCGCCTGGACCAGCCCGCGCAGCATGAGCGTCGCGCTGACCGGCACCGACAACGCGCTGAAACTGCCGGCCGATGCACGCAATATCCGCGTCTCCTTCGCGCAAGGCGCGGCGAGCCACTTCGCCCGCATTGCCGATGACCTGATCGACTACCCGTATGGCTGCGTGGAGCAGACGGCCAGCCGCCTGATCCCGCTGACCATGGCAACGCAAAGCATGCCGGCGGATGCCGGCCTGGTACGCGAGCGCCTGATGGCCATCATGCAGGCGCAGCGCCTGCGACTGGTATCCATGGCCGGTCCGAACGCCGTCTTTAGCTGGTGGGGCCCGGCAACCCAGGGCGACGCGCTGATGACGTCCTACGCTTACTACGCCGACTGGTATGCCTCGCGCGCCCTGCGCCTGGAGCTGCCGGGCGAGCACTGGAACAACCTGGTCAGCGTCTACAGCGAGCATGGCAAGAACAACGCGCCGCTGGAGCGCGCCATGAGCCTGTGGATGATGCATGAAATGGGTTTGCCGACGAAGACTCTGGCGGAAAGCCTGGTAGCGGATGCGTCGAGCCTGGAAGTCGGCGCTACGCCGCGCAAGCAAGGCGTCACCAGCAGCGTGCTGCTGGCTGATGGCCAGGACAGCGTGACCCGTTCCATGGCGATCGGGCTGACGTCCGTCGTCGCAGCGCAGAACGGCATTGCCCTGCCGACGCAGTTGCAGCAGCAATTGCCGCAGGCATGGGCAGCACTGCGCGTCTCGCCGGCGCCGGTGGCCCAGGCCCTGCTGATGCTGGCTGGTGAGCTGCCGGCAACGCAGCCCGACGCAGTGCTGTCGGCCGTGCGTGCCGACATGCCGACCATGGACCGTGCCCTGACCCTGGTCTGGGTGCAGAAGAAACTGGGTGGATCGCCTGCCGCAAGGCCGCCTGTGGCGGCGCTGGAAGGCGCATGGCAGCAGATGGACAGCCGCAGCGGCCAGCCGGTATGGCGCTGGACCGATGCGAAGGCCCTGCCGGAGCAACTGAAGCTGGCGCAGGCCGCGCCGGCCGGTACCGTCGCGATCGTGCAATATGACAGCCGCGCCGTCGAAGCGCATTCGCTGGATGTCGGCATCGAGCGCCGCATCCTGCGCATGAAAGCCGGCTCCAAGGGCTACACCATGGAACTGGTCAAGCCGGGTGAAGCGCTGCGCACGGACGAACTCTACATGGACGAGATCAAGCTCAAAGCCGGCAGCGCGACGCACCGCTTTGGCTTGCTGGAGGTGGCCCTGCCACCGGGCGCGATGGTCGAATCGACCACCTGGGGCATGAAGCTGGCAGGCGACGAGCCTGTGCAACTGGAACGTGCACGCCACGTCGAGCGCCGCGACGGCTATGCCGTGCCGATCGAGCCGCTGAGCGGCGAAGTGGTCGTGCGCCACCTGCTGCGCTTCGGCCAGAAGGGCAGCTACACCCTGCCGCCGAGCCGCTTCCATCGCATGTACCAGCCGGAGCAAAAAGCCTTTGAAGGCGGCGGCAAGACCACGCGTACGCTGAAAGTCGAGTAATGCTGCCACGCCTGCTGCCCGCCTTGCTGTTGGCCTGCGCTGCGCCTGTCGCGGCGGCGGCCTCGCTCGACCTGGCATGGTGGCGCGACGGCAAGGTACAGGCAGTGCAGCTGCAGCAGCGCAGCGCATCGGCGGCGCAAGCGATGGCCGCCAGCGCCGAGATCCCGCTTGGCAGCCTGTGGAAGCTGTTTGTCTACGTGTACGCGGTGGACAGCAAGCTGCCCACTCCAGACTACAACTGCGGCGGCCGCAAGCAGGAGGAAGTATATTGCTGCGAAGCCGGCGGCAGCATCGGCCGGGACGCCGCGCTGGCCCAATCCTGCGGCCTGTTCTTCGCGCCGGAACGCCTTGGAATCGCACAGCGTCCGTGGCAGGAATACTGGACGCGCCGGCTTGGCAGCGCGCCCGCCGGTGAATTCGCCTGGCTGGCCGATCCAGCTCGCCTGGAGCCGGCCCGCCTTGTGACGCTCGACAGCCTGTTGCGCGTGCTGGGCAGCATTCCGCCCGCGAGCCGCACGGAAGCGGAAGCAGCCCTGCTGCGTGTGGTGCTGGACGGCCGCGGCGCTGGCAGCGTGCGCTGGTTCGGCAGCCAGCTGCGCGTGAAGACCTACTCATGGCATCACCCCAAGCGCGCGGATGCAAGGCTGGGCGGTGCGGCCGGTTGGCTTGCCGACGGCACGCCGGTATGGTTTGGCGGCAGCGACAGCAGCACCGGCATCTTCCAGAAATGGGCGCCGCAAATTGCCGCAGCCTTGCCGCCCATGCAGGCAGCGGAAGACAGCGGCTGCGTCGTGGTCGACTATTTCGCTCGTTACCCGGTGCGTTCCGTGCGCACAGCGGAAGGCCTGGCGGCGCCCGGTGCGCTGAATGGCCGCTACGTGGTGCAGTTTGAAAACGGCAAGAGCCTGCCGATCCGCAGCAGCGGTGAGCTGACGCTGGCTACCGGTGCGAACGGCAAGTCGCAGATTCGCGGCCGCATGGGCGTGAACGAATACGTTGCGCGCGTGATCGACCGCGAGGCCGGCACCACCGAGCCGGAAGCTGCGCGTGCCTTCGCGATCGCGGCCCGGACTTACCTGCAGCAGAACGCGCGTCGCGCTGAGTCCTGCCAGTACATTACAGACAGCAGCGCCACCCAGCGCGTCAGTCCCAATCCGGCTAGCGCCGCCGCACTGGAAGTGGCGCGCTGGACGGACCAGCTGGTGCTCGATGGCGCGCAGGTGCAGTACCACAGCACCAAAGGCAGTGCCAACGTCCTGGCCTGGAGCGACGCGCAGGCGCAGGCGCGCGCCGGCAAAGGTTTTGACGACATCCTGGCCGCAGCCTACCCCCACACAACCCTCGCCATTGCGGGAAATACCGGAACCACCTGTGCGCGGCTCGCAAAGAACGAGCAGTGGCTGGCCTATGCGCTGCCGCGCTGGGAGCGCATGCTGCGCCGCGAGGATGGCTACGAAGCGCCGGCGCAGCTGCCAGCCGTGTGCGCACTGACGGCCGGTTCGCCGTATTCCGAACAGTCGCGCAACCGCATCTTCATGCGGCCGCTGGCGACGCGCGAAGACCGCATCACGCTGGCGCACGAATACCTGCACATCGGGCTGCGCCGCCACCCGCGCGGGCAGGACGAAGACTACGTGGAGCGCCTGGCGCGCCGCCTGAATGACCTCTCACAGGAGGCTATGTGAAAACACGCATCCAATTAAGTTCCGCACTGATGCTGGCGCTGGCCGCCGCGCCTTTGCTGGCGCAGGACAAGACGCTGACGGGACCCGTCGGTGGCTGGAATCGTGCCGGCATGACCGACAAATCCGGCGAGCTCGCCGTCAGCTATCCATATTCGCTGATCGACCGCGGCGCGCAGAAAAACCGCACCATGATTCGCGGCCAGTTGGCCAAGATCAGCACCAAGCGACCCTTCCACCAGCTGATCGTGAACGGCAACCCGACGCCGCTGTATACGGACGACGAAGGCCGCTATGCGCGCGGCTATGCGTTTGGTTCCGGTTCCAACAGCGTCGAAATCCGTTCGCCGGACGGCAAGTCCCTGAAGCGCATGCAGTTCTACGAGGCGGACACCAGCCGTCCGCAGCCGCGCTTGCGCATCATCGGCGCCTGGGACGATAACCAGGCCGAGATCGACCTGCACATCATTACGCCGGATGGCCAGCACGCCTTCTTTGCGCACCCATTCCTCACCAATGGCGGAGGATTGGATGCGGACAGCGTGGACGGGCCCGGTCCGGAAATGTTTACCATGACCTCGCCCTTGCACGGCACCTACCAGGTATGGGTGAACTACTGGGGCAACTTTGGCAGCTCGGGCTACCACTTTGACGAAGCTACGCGCCAGCGCCCCATCATCACGACGCGCATCACCCTGGTATTCAACGAAAACACCGCTAGCGAGAAGCGGCAGGATTTCGTTGTCCCCCTGCGCAAAATCGGCGACCTGACCCTTGTTAAATCCTTTGTATATTGAGCACATGAAGAAACTCTGCCTCCCGCTGTTGCTGTTGCCCGCCTGCGCCATGGCGCAAGTGAGCATTGAATCGCCCAAGAGCGGCTGGCGCCATTCGGGCGGCAGCGAGGAGCAGTACACCCAGACCGTAAATTACCCGGCATCGGTCGTGAACATGCAGCCAGGGCAGGCCGAAACGGCGCAGATCCGCGGCAAGATCGCGGGCGCCGGCCGGAACAAGCCGGCCAAGCTGATTGTCAACGGCGTCGCCATGCCGGTCGAGTTGCAGGAAGATGGCAGCTTTGCGCGTCCCTACATCTTCGGCCCCGGCTCGAACGGCGTCGAGGTGCGTTCGCCGGACGGCAAGAGCCGCGCGCGCAGCCAGTTCTACGACAGCTACAGCGGCAAGACCAAGTCGCGCCTGCGGGTTGTGCTGTCCTGGGACAGTCCGGGCACCGATGTCGACCTGCACGTGATCACGCCGAGTGGCGGCCACTCCTGGTTTGGCCAGCGCATGCTGCCCGACGGCAGCGGGCTGGATGTCGACGTCACCGGCGGCTATGGCCCGGAGATCTATTCCAGCCCGGCGCCGGCCAAGGGCAACTACCACGTCTATGTGAATTATTTCGGCGGCAACTCCGAGAAGCAGGTCATCACCGTGGCCACCGTCTCGATCATCACCAATGAGAACACGCCGAGCGAAAAGCAGCAGACCTTCATGGTGCCGCTGCGTGCCGCGGGCGAACTGACCCTGGTGAAGTCCTTCGTCTATCCCTGATGTGACACCTGGCCTGTGACAGGTGTTCCAAACTGGAGCAGCTGTCCTGCCCCACAAGGCGGAAAATCATGGCACGCCGTTTGCTCCTGCATGGGTATTACAACCACACCATGCAGGAGACATCCATGAAACGCCTGATCCTTGCCGTTGCCGCAGCGGCCGCAGTTACCACCTCATTGTTCGCCGTCGCACACGGAAATGTGACGCCGCAGGGCGTCGACACGACCGGCCTGCCAGTCCTCGGCGATAAATGGCGCGATGAAAACCCTTACAAAGACAACAAGCTGGCGCTGAAGATCGGCTCTTCCGCCTATAACCAGAACTGCGCCCGCTGCCACGGCCTGGAAGCAGTTTCCGGCGGCATTGCCCCCGACCTGCGCATGCTGGACCGCGATTGCGTCGGCATGCGCAACGAGACCAAGAAGCAGGCGTGCTACAAAGAGATCGACCGTTACTTCCTGACCTCGATCCGCGGCGGCAAGGTACGTAACGGCGCCGTGTACATGCCGCCGTTCGAAGGGGTCTTCAACCAGGAAGCCATGTGGGCCATCAAGACCTACCTGGAAACCCGTCGCGTTACCAACTGACGCGAGGCCGCCATGCTTATCCTGCGCCTGCGCGGCCTCCGCGCTATGCTGCTGATCTGCTGCGCCTTGCTGGTGGCTGCACTGCCGGTACATGCTGAAACCGGCATCCTGAAGGTCGCCGTCTACCAGGAGTTCGCCCCGTTCTCCGACAAAGGCCATGGCGTCGATGTCGACCTGGCTGCGGCCCTGGCCCGCAAGCTGTCGCTGAAACTGAGCCTGCTGCCTTTCCCTGCGGGTGAAAACCTGAACGACGACTTGCGTAATATGGTATGGAAGGGGCACTACCTGGGCTACGGCCCGGCGGACGTCATGCTGCACGTACCGGTGGACCGCGCGCTGATGGCGTCCAACGACAAGGTGGAGATCTTCGCGCCCTACCACGTGGAGGCAGTGCGCCTGGTGCGCAGTGCACGCAGCATTCCCGTGTTCGATGGCATGGCTTCCCTCGCGGGCAAGCGCATTGGGGTGGAGCAGGTTTCCCTGGCGGGCATGGTGATGCTGGGGGAGGGGAATGGGCGTTTCCGCGACCAGGTGCATCTGTTCCACACGGCGGCCGAGGCTCTGCAAAAGCTCAAGGCCGGTGAGTTGGATGCGGTGCTGGCGACGCGCTCGGAGATCGAATCCGAATTGCGAGGCGACCCTGCTTTCCCGGTGGAGCAGGTCAGTTTCCAGCGCCTGCCGCGCGCCGGGTGGGCGGTTGGCATGGCGGTGCGCAAGGACAATACTGAGGCGGCGCGCAAACTGCAGGCGGCCTTGAATGAACTGGCTGCCAGCGGTGAGCTGAAGGAGATCTTTGCGCGCCATGGCGTGCAACTGGCAAAGCCATGAAGCGCAGCGCCTTGGGCGGGCTGCTGGCGCTCCTTGCGGCGGCAGCGCGTGGCGAGGGAGGCGGTGCGGGCGGCGGAATTCCGTCGGTGGAGATCGTCGGCATTGCACCTGTTGCCGCCCTCGTCACCGACCGCCGTCTGCTGCCGTATGCCGTGCAGCTTGGCGCAGTACCGCTGCAGGGCGAGACCCTGGCGGAAACCATGGCGCGCACGCTAGCGGGCGTCAACCTGAATGAGGTTTCCGGCAGTCCCTACCAGCATGACGTGACGTATCGGGGCTTCCGGGCGTCGCCGCTGCTTGGCACTGCGCAGGGATTGTCGGTCTATCTCGACGGCGTGCGGGTGAACGAGCCGTTCGGCGATGTCGTGAATTGGGACATGCTGCCGGAAGCCGCCATCGGGAAAGTGCTGCTGGCGCCGGGATCGAACCCGCTGTATGGACTGAATACGCTGGGCGGGGCGCTGGTGCTGGTGACGCGCAATGGACGGGATGATCCGGGCGGCAGCATCAGCGTCACTGGCGCCAGCTATGGACGTCGGCAAGTGGAGCTGTCGCACGGAGCGCATAGCGATGGCGGATGGCACAGCTATGTGGCGGCCACCTTGTTCCACGACCGCGGCTGGCGGGCCGACTCGCGGGGGCAGTTGGCCAGGCTGTTCGCCAAGGCAGGGCGCAGCGCGGGGCCTTTCGAATGGGACATATCGGTATTGGCAGGCGGCAGTCGGCTGGTGGGGAACGGCCTGCTGCCGGACGGCTTGTACCAAGCCGACCGGCGGGCGGTGTACACCAGTCCTGACCGCAGCCGCAACCAGTTGCGCCAGGTGCAGGCCAGCCTGCTCAGGCATCTCGATGGGGGAGCGCAGCTATCCTTGTCCGCTTACGCCCGCAGTAGCCGGCGCGATGGCGTGAACGGCGATGTCGGCGACGACGCAGAAGACGGCAGTAGCGGCGATCCGGTACCCGCCAGCTTCAACACGGCCGTGACACGGCAGCGCAGCCAGGGCGCAAATGCGAGCTGGCAGCGTACACTCGGTGCGCACCGGCTGGCGCTTGGGACGACGTTTGACCGCAGCAGCGTATCCTTCGCGCAGTTCAGCCAGGCCGGGGAGTTCGGCGCACGGCGCGAAGTGCTGGCGCTGCCCGGCAGCGAGCCGGAACTGGAAGCAGCTGTCGATGGTATGGCACGCAGCGCTTCCCTGTTCTCCAGCGATACCTGGACGCTTGGCAGTGACTGGTCCCTGACCGCCTCCGCGCGTTACGCCTGGTCGCGCCTGTCAAACACCATCCGGCACGATGACGGCGCGGGGCAGCACGAACGCTTCACCTACCGTAAGCTGAATCCAGCGCTCGGCGTGACCTACCAGGCGGCCCCGAAGCTCACGCTGTTCGCCAATGCCTCCCAAAGCAACCGCGTACCGACCGTGATCGAACTGGGATGCGCGGACCCCGAGCAACCCTGCCGCTTGCCAGTCGGCCTGCAATCGGACCCATACCTGAAGCAGGTCTTTTCACGTACCGTGGAAGCTGGCGCTCGCTGGAAGCAGGATGGTCAGCAAGCTTCGCTGGCCATCTATCGCACGCAAAACAGGGACGACATCCTGTTCCGCACAGCCGGCGTCTCCCAGCACGGCTACTTTGCCAACTTTCCCCGCACACGGCATCAAGGGGCAGACATCACGGCCAGCTTGCGCGCCGCCAGTGTGCAGTTGACGATTGTCTACAGCTTCCTCGATGCCGTGTACGGCGCAGATGGCAGCCTGTTCACCGGTAGCCGCGACGTGACGGTACGGAAAGGCACACGGATGGCAGGCCTGCCGCGCCACACTTTCAAGCTTGGCGCAGATTGGCACGTGTCGGAGGCACTGTCATTGAGCGCTACCCTGCACGCCGCCTCCAGCATGGCCATCCTTGGCAACGAAGATGGCGCGCGGCCGGGCTGGCGCGTTGGCGGCCATACCCTGCTTGGCTTGCAAGCCAGCTACCGTCCGAATGAAAAATGGGAATGGCAGGTGCGTATCAATAACGCCACCAATCGCCGATATGAAACCTTCGGCGCGATGGCTGCCGACTTCTTCTCCACAGGCCCGGCGCAAGAGGCCCGCTTCGTGGCGCCCGGCGCACCACGCACGGTGACAGCCGGGCTGCGCATCAATTACTAGAACTGGTACTGGGCGCTGACGCCCATCACCCAGTTGCGTCCGGGAGCGGCTTCGTAATAGCGCTTGTTGCTGTCGCCGACAATCACCGAACCGATGTAACGGCGATCGGCCAGGTTGTTCAGGCGCGCAAATTCGCTGATGCGCCATCCGCCTGTCGACTGCTTTGCGACCACACGCGCATTCAGGATGCTGTAGCCAGGCGCTGGCTTGTCGGCATTCGCATCTTCGGCATACACGCTCGCCACCGAAAGCGATTCCAACGCTGCAGTGAAGTGCTCGCCGCTGGACTTCCATGCCAGTTCGGCAAACAGGCTGGCGCGCGGCACGCCAGGCAAACGGGCGCCTTCACGCACGCTGCCAAAGGGCTTTTCGTAAGTCGCCTTCAGCAAGGTGGCTGCCACGCGCGCGCTGAAGCCAGCCCCCAGCTTGCTGTCCAACGATACTTCGGCGCCCTGGCGCAGGGTTTCGCTGGCGTTGCGGTAGCTGGTGCGGCCGCCACTCGAAGCATCGACCACCAGTTCATCGTGCGTGCGCACCTGGAACAATGCGGCATCGATTCGGGTGTCGCCGGCACGTGCCTTGATGCCTGCTTCGATGTGTGTGCTGCGCGCTGGCCGCAACTGGAAGTTGAAACCGGCGCCGGTGCCGGAATAGAACAGCTCATTCAAGGTTGGCGCCTCGAAGCCGCGCGCCGCCGTCGCATACAGGTTCACCGCCGGCGACAGCTTGTACAAAACTCCCAGCAGGGGCGTAGTCCGGCTGTAGCGCAGGGCGCCGCTGTCATTGCCATTGCCCAGGAAATGGTCGTCCACTGATACTCGCATGCGGCTGTGGCGCAGGCCCGCGGTGAACTGCCAGCGTTCGCCCTGCCATTCCGTTTGCAGGTAGGGATCGGTGTTCGACACCACGTCGTTCTCGTCGCGCCGCAGCTTGCCCTGCACGCCGAACGTATTGCCGATGAAATTCTCATACCCCTTGCGGTCATCGCTCGATCGGCCGTACTCGACGCCCACCGTGGTCGTCAGCCTGCCGCCGGCAAGTTCGCGCATGTCCTGCCAGTTGATGTCGGTGCCGTAGAAATCGCGGTCGAAGTCGACCACTCCGCCCGAATGGCTGGCCGGCGCCTGGAAGCCTTTGGAAAACGCCTGGAACTGCGTCACGCGGCGATTGCCGCCCCACAGGCCGACGTGCAGCCGGCCTGACTCGAAGCGCTGGTCCCAGCTGGCGCCTCCCTGCTGGTGGTCAATGCTCTTGCGGGTGTTATAGCGCTCCGCCAGCGTGCGCTTGGGTACTTGCGTGTCGGTGGCATCGATTTCGCCGGCACGCGGGTCGCGTTGCCAAGTGGCCCAGGTTACGCCCAGCGGGTCTTGCGTGTCCTCCTGGCGCAGACCGTTGGCGACCAGCACCAGCTTCGCACCGGGTAGCGGCTGCATGGTCAGCTTGGCCATCGCCTGGTCGCGGCGGGCGGCGCTGTGGTCGCGGTAACCATCGGTATCGAAGCGCGAGGCATCCAGCACATAGCCTATGCCGGCAGCGCTTCCTTGCGCATTCAGGTCGGTCTTGCGCAGGCCGTCGCTGCCAGCGGCAAAGCTGGCTTCCACCGTCGGCGCACCTTCGCCGTCGCGGGTAAAGAGCTGGATCACGCCGCCGGCATGGTTGCCGTAGATGGCGGAGTAGGGGCCGCGCAGCACCTCGATGCGCTCTGCCATGTCCAGGTTGAAGGTAGCGGCCTGGCCTTGGCCGTCCGGCATGCTGGCCGGGATGCCATCTGTGATCAGGCGCACGCCGCGCACGCCGAAAGCCGACCGGGCGCCAAACCCGCGCGAAGAAACCTGCAAGTCCTGTGCGTAGTTCTGCCGGTTCTGCACCACCACGCCTGGAACGGCGGCCAGGGACTCCGAGGCATTCACGCGCAACTGTCCGTCACGGATGTGCTGTGCATCGAGCACGTTGATCGCGGCCGGCAGGTCGAAGCTGGAATGCTCGACGCGGCTGCCGCTGATGACGACAACGTCGGCGATCGCAGCGCCTTCCGGCGTGGCTTCGGCCGACGCAGCATGCGCCAGCATGGGGGAAAACAGGCTGGCCAGCAGGGCGGCGATGGCGTTCAAGCGAATGGGGTTCATGTTCAGTCTCCTCGGATCGGTTCAGCGTGCCCGCTGCGCGGGTCTCCCGATCACATAAGCAATATGCCTGCCAAGCCAACGACAGGCCGCACGTTTGCTGGCATATCGCTTGCATAACTAACGGGCACACACCATACCAAAGGAGACATCATGAAGGCAAACCCGTTCGCAGCATTGTGTGCTGCAGGCGCCGCCAGCCTCGCTTTTGCCGCGCCATTCGCCTATGTGCCGAACGAGAAGTCCGGCACCATCAGCGTCATCGATACCGCAACCGATAGCGTGGTACGCCAGTTGAATGCCGGAAAACGGCCGCGCGGCATCGGCATTGATCCGGGCGGGCGCCAGCTTTTTGTCAGCGATGCCTCCAGCGGCAGCCTGCTGGCCATCGACAGCATGGCGGGCAGCAGCGTAACGCTGGCGCTGGGGCGCTCGCCGGAGGGCGTCAGCGTCTCGCCGGACGGCAAGCTGGTGGCGGTAGCCGTGGAAGAGGGCAATAGCGTGGCGCTGTTCGATGCCGTCACCCACGCGCGGCTGGCGGATATCCCGGTGCAAGGCCGCAATCCGGAGCACGCAGTCTTCAGCCCGGACAGCCGCTACCTCTATGTCAGCGCCGAGGAGGCGGAGCAGGTCGACGTGATTGACGTGGCGCAGCGCCGCCAGTCCGGCTCCGTCGCGGTAGGCCTGCGCCCGCGCGGGATCGGCTTCGCGCCCGATTCCAGCCGGGTGTACGTCGCGTGCGAGATGGCGAATGCAGTGTACGTGATCGACCCGGCCACGCTGCGCACGCTGGCCACCATTCCCGCCGGACGCAATGCAAACGGCATCGCCGTCCACCCGGACGGGCGTAGCGTGTACGTCTCCAACGGGATGGACGGCAGCGTGATGCGAATCGATACCGCCCGCAATGAAGTCACGGCCACGATTGCAGTCGGCAAGCGTCCCTGGAATATGGCTATCACTCCGGACGGCAGCAAGCTCTATGTTGCCAACGGCCGCTCCAACAATGTCTCGGTGATCGATACCGCCAGCGCACGCAAGGTGGCCGATATCCCGGTCGGTGAGCTGCCCTGGGGCGTGGTGATCCGTTGAATTGCGCAACAGTTGTTCAAGTTTGGAGCAGTTGTTGTTGCACGTCGCTTCGGCCGAGGAGCAAAACCCGCTGGCACGGCAATTGCGAATAAGGCAGTACCCACAACCACTCAATATAGAGGACGACATGAATCTCGCCGACATCAGCAAACTGGGCGTCGCCAATCCCTTCAAGACCCGTTACGACAACTTCATCGGCGGCAAATTCGTCCCGCCGGTCAAAGGCGAGTACTTCGCCAATATCACGCCGATCACCGGGCTGCCTTTCTGCGAGATCGCACGCTCCACCGCCGAGGATGTCGAGCTGGCGCTGGACGCCGCGCACGCCGCCAAGGCTGCATGGGGCAAGACTTCGCCGACCGAGCGCGCCAATATCCTGAACAAGATGGCTGACCGCATGGAGCAGAACCTGCAGCTCATCGCGACCGCTGAAACCATCGACAACGGCAAGCCGATCCGCGAAACGATGGCGGCAGACATTCCGCTGGCGATCGACCATTTCCGCTACTTCGCCGGCTGCATCCGCGCCCAGGAAGGGACGGTCGCGCAGGTCGACTCCGAGACCTATGCCTATCACTTCCATGAACCGCTCGGCGTGGTCGGCCAGATCATTCCATGGAACTTCCCGATCCTGATGGCGGTATGGAAGCTGGCCCCTGCGCTGGCCGCCGGCAACTGTGTCGTGCTCAAGCCAGCCGAGCAAACCCCGGCCTCCATCATGGTGCTGCTGGAGCTGATCGGCGACCTGCTGCCGCCTGGCGTGCTGAATGTGGTGAACGGCTTCGGCCTGGAAGCGGGCAAGCCGCTGGCTTCGAGCAAGCGTATCGCCAAGGTGGCCTTCACCGGCGAAACCGGCACCGGCCGCCTGATCATGGGCTATGCGGCGCAGAACCTGATCCCGGTCACGCTGGAACTGGGCGGCAAGTCGCCCAACATCTTCTTCGAAGACGTGATGTCGGCCGACGACGCCTTCTTCGACAAATGCCTGGAAGGTTTCGCCATGTTCGCGCTGAACCAGGGCGAAGTCTGCACCTGCCCATCGCGCGTGCTGATCCAGGAATCGATCTACGAACGCTTCATCGAACGCGCGCTGAAACGCGTGGCAGCGATCAAGCAAGGCAACCCGCTGGACCACGGCACCATGATCGGCGCCCAGGCTTCGCAGGAGCAGCTTGAAAAGATCCTGTCTTACATGGACATCGGCCGCCAGGAAGGCGCACAACTGCTGGCAGGCGGCGAGCGCCAAGTGCTGGCTGGCGACCTGGAAGGCGGCTACTACGTGCGCCCAACCGTATTCAAAGGCGACAACACCATGCGCATCTTCCAGGAAGAGATCTTCGGCCCGGTGGTATCGGTCACTACCTTCAAGGATGAAGACGAAGCGCTGGCGATCGCCAACGACACCCTTTACGGGCTGGGCGCCGGCGTCTGGAGCCGCGACGGCAGCCGCGCCTTCCGCATGGGGCGCGCCATCCAGGCTGGCCGCGTCTGGACCAACTGCTATCACCTCTATCCGGCCCACGCTGCGTTTGGCGGCTACAAGCAGTCGGGCATTGGCCGCGAGACCCACAAGATGATGCTCGACCACTACCAGCAGACCAAGAACCTGCTGGTCAGCTACAACCCTAACGCGCTGGGCTTCTTCTGAGGCAGGAAAGGCGGGGCGAAGCATGGATAACGCAATTGCCAGGGTCACGGCGACCGCACCGGCGCTGGAATTCATCGACCAGCTGCACCAGCGGCACGGACCGATCATGTTTTTCCAGTCGGGCGGCTGCTGCGACGGCAGCGCGCCGATGTGCTATCCGGCGGGTGAGTTCGACGTCAGCGAGACCGACGTCTACCTCGGCAGCCTGGGCGGCGCGCCTTTCTATATCGGGCTTGAACAGTACGGGTACTGGGAACACACCCAACTGATCGTGGATGTGGTGGCCGGCATCGGCGGCATGTTCTCGCTCGATAACGGCACCGGCAAACGCTTCCTGCTTCGTTCGCGCCTGTTCACCGACGAGGAGTGCACGGCACTCGGGCAAATAGACCATAAAAAAGGAGACAGGACGTGAAATACATCACCATCGGAATGCTGCTGGGGGCGGCGACGCTGGCGCAGGCTGCCAGCGTGACCACGACAATGCTGGATAACGCTGCGAAGGACACCAGCAGCGTGCTTTCCTCCGGCATGGGCTCGGAAGGGCAGCGCTATTCGCTGCTGAAGCAGATCAACACGCAGAACGTCAGCCGCCTTGTGCCGGCGTGGTCGTTCTCGTTCGGCGGCGAGAAGCAGCGCGGCCAGGAATCGCAGCCGCTGATCTACAACGGCAAGATGTTCGTGACCGCGTCCTACTCGCGCATCTTCGCCATCGACCTCAAGACCGGCAGCAAGCTGTGGAAGTATGAGCATCGCCTGCCGGACGCCATCATGCCTTGCTGTGACGTGGTCAATCGCGGCGCGGCGCTGTATGACAACCTGGTGATCTTCGGCACGCTGGATGCGCAGCTGGTCGCACTGGACCAGGAAACCGGCAAGGTAGTCTGGAAGGAAAAGGTGGACGACTACGCAGCGGGCTATTCGATGACTGCCGCGCCGCTGGTCGCCAATGGCGTGCTGCTGACCGGCGTTTCGGGCGGCGAGTTCGGCATCGTCGGCCGTGTGGAAGGCCGCGACCCGAAGACGGGTGAGCTGCTGTGGATGCGCCCGACGGTCGAGGGGCATATGGGCTACAAGTACGACAGCGAAGGCAAGGCAACGGAGACCGGCGTTACCGGCTCGGTCAACCAGTCGTGGCCGGGCGAGCTGTGGAAGACCGGCGGCGCGTCTACCTGGATGGGCGGAACCTACGATCCGAAGACTGGCCTGGCTTACTTTGGCACCGGCAATCCGGCGCCATGGAACAGCCACCTGCGCCCCGGCGACAATCTGTATTCCTCGTCCACCGTGGCACTTGATCCGAAGACTGGCGCCATCAAATGGGCTTACCAAAATACGCCGAACGACGCCTGGGACTTCGATGGCGCCAACGAGTTCGTTACCTTCGACATGGATGGCAAGCGTTATGGCGGCAAGGCCGACCGCAACGGCTTCTTCTATGTGATCGATGCCAACGACGGCAAGCTGCAGAACGCTTTCCCCTTCGTTCGCAAGATCACCTGGGCTAGCGGAATCGACTTGAAGACCGGCCGTCCGAACTACATCGTCGAAGGCCGTCCAGGCGACCCGACCAAAGGCGAAGAAGGCAAGAAAGGCGCATCGGTCTTCGCGGCGCCGGCCTTCCTTGGCGCGAAGAACCAGCAGCCGATGGCTTACAGCCCGCAGACAAAGCTGTTCTATGTTCCGGCAAACGAATGGGGCATGGATATCTGGAATGAGCCGATCAGCTACAAGAAAGGCGGTGCTTACCTCGGCGCTGGCTTCACCATCAAGCCGCTGTTCGACGATTACATCGGCGCCTTGCGCGCGATCGATCCGAAAACCGGCAAGATCAAGTGGGAAGTGAAGAACAACGCTCCACTGTGGGGCGGTGCGATGGCGACTGCCGGCGGCCTGGTGTTCTATGGCACGCCGGAAGGCTACCTGAAGGCGCTTGATGCGCAGACCGGCAAGGAACTGTGGAAGTTCCAGACCGGCTCCGGCGTGGTGGCGCCGCCAATTACCTGGCAGGACGGCGGCACGCAATATGTGGCCGTGGTTTCCGGCTGGGGCGGTGCGGTGCCGCTGTGGGGCGGCGAAGTGGCGAAGAAAGTCAATCTGCTTGAACAGGGTGGCTCGGTGTGGGTCTTCAAGCTGGCGCCGAAATAAACGATCTCCATGTGTTGCATTAGCGGCCTGCGGGCCGCTTTTTTTTTGAACAGCGCTGATCCGATATTGCGCAGGTCGGAGCGAATTCTTCATACGCTCCCTAGCGCGCCGAACCGGCACGCAAATTGCCCTGTCCCTTGTGCAGCATCCATCAATCAAACCGAGGAGACAACAATGAAGAAGATCGTGCTTGCCGCCACTGCCGGCGCAATGCTGGCCCCTGCAGTCCATGCCGTGGATATCAAGGCCGGCGACTGGAACGTGAATGTTGGCGGCATCGTCAACGCGTACTATACGTATGTGTCGTGCAGCGGCGATGCAGTGGGCGGCCTGGCGCTGGCGACTGAAGGCATCGGCTGCGGTGGAGAAGATCGCCGCACCACCATCGGCAACGGCTTGCTGCCGAATGGACTGGTTACTTCAGCCACCACGAAGCAGTCCGGCTTCGACATCAAGGCGCACATTGGCATCTATCACGCAACGGCAACCGACAGCGCCATCGCGCAGAACAGTGAAGTCGACGTGCGCCAGGCGTATTTCAGCTTCGGGAATGCTGACCTGGGGACTTTCAAGCTGGGGCGGGACAACGGCATCTTCGGCGCCAACGCCATCTTCGGCGACATGACGCTGATCGGCGCCGGCGCACCGGTGCAGGCTACCCAGCGCGGCCGGGTCTCATTGGGCCATATCGGTGCGGGCTATGCCTACGTTGGCTACTACGGGCAAATGGCATACAGCTCGCCCAAGCTGTCCGGGTTCAGCGTCGATGCCGGCGTGTTCAATCCGGTGGCGGATTCACCAATCGTGTCTGCGGCACAGTATTCGACGCGTTCCAATCCGCAGGTCCAGGCCCAGCTGACTTACGCCGATGGCCTGCTGAAGGCGTGGATCGGGGCGAAGTCGCAGAAGTTCAAGGCGGTCGCAGTCGGGGCCAGCGACTTCACCATGTCCGGATGGGAGGCGGGAGCTTCGTTCCAGCAGGGTGCCTTCGGACTGCTGGCGAACTACGAGGGCGGCAAGGGCCTCGGTGTGCTGTCGGATGCGGACCAGGGGAATGTGCGCAGCAAGCACTGGCTGTTGCAGGGCACGTTCAAGGCTAGCGAAAAGCTGAAGCTGGGCCTAGGGTATGGCATCAGCAAGAACGACGACAA
Organism: Pseudoduganella sp. R-34; assembly: GCF_049904655.1. Taxonomy (NCBI): domain Bacteria; kingdom Pseudomonadati; phylum Pseudomonadota; class Betaproteobacteria; order Burkholderiales; family Oxalobacteraceae; genus Pseudoduganella; species Pseudoduganella sp. R-34. The sequence continues at coordinate 6,748,708 of NZ_CP184572.1, read as the reverse complement.
CACTGCGGGAACGAACGGGTTGAAGTCGAACGCCAACCTCACGGCTGGCGCCTATTACGCGCTGACCGGCGCAATAACACTGGTGGGCGAAGTGGGGCAGACCCGCTCGAAATCCTTCACCGGTGGCGAGGCAAAGATGAATGGCGCCGCTTTCGGCGGCATCCTGTTCTTCTAACCGGCCTACTTGAGATGGGGCAGTTTGCGGTAGATCGTGTTGCGCGAAACGCCCAGGGCGCGTGCCGTGGCGGAGACATTGCCGCCATGCGCTTCCAGGGTCCGCACGATCAGGGCCTGCTCCATGTCTTCCAGCCGCGCGCCGGTGCAAGGCATGGTGGCCGCAGTGGCGGCTACGCTGGCGGCGGCAGGGGCAGCGGCAGCAGCAACAGGAAACTCCACCTGGGCCTCCCGCATGTCGTCGAGGAAATCGTCCGGCATATGCTGCAGGCCGATCTCGTCCTCGTCGCCGGCCATGACCACGCCGGTGCGCAGCAGGTTGGTAAGCTGGCGGAAGTTGCCCGGCCATTTATGGCGCAGGAAGAGCTGCATGAGGTCTGGCGCGACGGTATAGCGCTTGCCGCCACTGTCGGTCGTCAGGATCTTGTTGACCACGGTCTCGAGGTCGGTGCGTTCGCGCAGCGGCGGCAATTTCACAACCAGCCCGTTCAGGCGGTAATACAGGTCTTCGCGGAACAGGCCCTTGGCCATGCGGTCGCGCAGGTTGTGGTTGGTGGCGCAGATTACTTCCACATTTACCGGAATCGATTTGTCGCTGCCCAGTGGCGTGACCATCCGTTCCTGCAGCACGCGCAGTAGGCGGGCTTGCAATGGGAAGGGCATGTCGCCAATTTCGTCGAGGAATAGGGTGCCGCCATTCGCCTGCAGGATCTTGCCGACTGCGCCCTTCTTGCGCGCACCGGTGAACGCCCCGTCCTCATAGCCAAACAGTTCCGACTCGATCAGGGTCTCTGGAATCGAGGCGCAGTTGACCGGCACGAATGGCCCTTGGGCGCGCGGCGAGTCGTTGTGAATGGCTTGCGCCAGCAATTCCTTGCCGGTGCCAGTCTCCCCCATGATCATGATCGGGATGTCTTTGCCCAGCACGCGGGTGACCTTGTCGATGACCGCCTCAAGCTGCTGGTCGCCGGTGCGCAGGTAGCGCAGGCCGGACAGGCGGCGCGCCGTGTGGGCCGGATTGGTCTGCGCCGGGTGGCTTTCCTCGCGCGCCGAAATGATCGGGTGCTGGAAGTGGTTGTTGGCCAACCGAAGCTGGGCGCGGCCGAACACGCGCACGCCACTATGCAGGCACAGGTCCAGCAGTCCCGGCGCCGCAGTGCGGTAATGGTCGAACAGCGCCGACACCGGAAGGCCGAACAGGGAGCTGAAAGTATGGGACTGCAGCGCCGCGAACGACAGGCCAAGCTGGAATAGGCCGGCGCGGTTGGCTGCGATGAAGCGGCCGCCGGGGGTAAATGAGGCGATGCCCTCCATCAGGGTGCCTATAAATTCAGCACGGGCGTGGAAGTGCAGGGTAATGACGTCTTCGAAAGCGGCGGCAAACAGCTGGTTCTCCACCATCAGGGCCGACATCCGTACCAGGGCCATGGTGTGCTTATGGAAGGAGCGCTGGTCGCCCGAGACATCGAGCACGCCAATCACATTGCCGGCATGGTCGGTAATTGGTGCCGCGGAACAGGTCAGGAAGTGGTTGGCTTGCAGGAAATGTTGATCAGCATGCACCAGGGCCGGCTTGGCTTCGGCGATGGCGGTGCCGATCGCATTGGTGCCTTTACATTGCTCGGACCAGGTGGCGCCGGCCTGCAAGGCGACCCGATTGGCCTTCTCCAAAAAGTCCTCGTCGCCAAGGGAGTGTAGGATCACACCTTTGGCGTCCGTCAGGATCACCATATTGTGAGTGTTCACGATCTGCTGGTAGAGCGTTTCCATTGCCGGCACGGCATGCGTGTGCAACAAGCGGTTCTGCTCAATGATATTGGATAGGGAGCAGCGGTCGATGGGGCCCAGGTCTACGTCGCTGCACGGATCGAGGCCATAAGTGCGTGAGCGCAGGTGCGCAGTCTCGATGATTGCGTTGTTCACATTTGGAACAGTTTCCTGTTGCATGTCTCCCCCAGCAGCCTTTGCGGCTTTCTTTAATGTAGCACCTGTGTCAAAACTGAACAAAAGCAGATTGCCAGACGCGTTGCATTGTTAAGCAAGCAAACAAGATGCCAGATACCCCTTGCGCTCTGGGAGCCGGTCGGCTATAGTTCTGTCCCTCGCAACGCAGCGCAGTCAAACGACAACGCAGCGAAGCGAAAAAGAAGGGGTTGACGAGTTGCACGCTGTACCGCATAATCTCGCTTCTCTGCTGCTGACGAACACAACGCTTCGTCGAACAAACAGGCAGCGATCTTTAAAAATCAACAGTCGATAAGTGTGGGCGTTTGACGATATGCCCGGACCTTCGGGTCCGATGCTCAAAATATACGTTATAACGCTCGCACAAAATAAACGTAAATCTCGAAAGAGATTTCGTCAGTATTTTGAGTGAGTGACCTCGGTAGCAATATCGAAAAACAGAGATTGAACTGAAGAGTTTGATCCTGGCTCAGATTGAACGCTGGCGGCATGCTTTACACATGCAAGTCGAACGGCAGCGCGGGCTTCGGCCTGGCGGCGAGTGGCGAACGGGTGAGTAATATATCGGAACGTACCCAAGAGTGGGGGATAACGTAGCGAAAGTTACGCTAATACCGCATACGATCTAAGGATGAAAGCAGGGGATCTTCGGACCTTGTGCTCCTGGAGCGGCCGATATCTGATTAGCTAGTTGGTGAGGTAAAGGCTCACCAAGGCAACGATCAGTAGCTGGTCTGAGAGGACGACCAGCCACACTGGAACTGAGACACGGTCCAGACTCCTACGGGAGGCAGCAGTGGGGAATTTTGGACAATGGGGGCAACCCTGATCCAGCAATGCCGCGTGAGTGAAGAAGGCCTTCGGGTTGTAAAGCTCTTTTGTCAGGGAAGAAAAGGGTCTGGCTAATATCCAGATCTGCTGACGGTACCTGAAGAATAAGCACCGGCTAACTACGTGCCAGCAGCCGCGGTAATACGTAGGGTGCAAGCGTTAATCGGAATTACTGGGCGTAAAGCGTGCGCAGGCGGTTTCGTAAGTCTGTCGTGAAATCCCCGGGCTTAACCTGGGAATGGCGATGGAGACTGCGAGGCTAGAGTTTGGCAGAGGGGGGTAGAATTCCACGTGTAGCAGTGAAATGCGTAGAGATGTGGAGGAACACCGATGGCGAAGGCAGCCCCCTGGGTCAAAACTGACGCTCATGCACGAAAGCGTGGGGAGCAAACAGGATTAGATACCCTGGTAGTCCACGCCCTAAACGATGTCTACTAGTTGTTGGGTCTTAATTGACTTAGTAACGCAGCTAACGCGTGAAGTAGACCGCCTGGGGAGTACGGTCGCAAGATTAAAACTCAAAGGAATTGACGGGGACCCGCACAAGCGGTGGATGATGTGGATTAATTCGATGCAACGCGAAAAACCTTACCTACCCTTGACATGGCAGGAATCCTGGAGAGATCCGGGAGTGCTCGAAAGAGAACCTGCACACAGGTGCTGCATGGCTGTCGTCAGCTCGTGTCGTGAGATGTTGGGTTAAGTCCCGCAACGAGCGCAACCCTTGTCATTAGTTGCTACGCAAGAGCACTCTAATGAGACTGCCGGTGACAAACCGGAGGAAGGTGGGGATGACGTCAAGTCCTCATGGCCCTTATGGGTAGGGCTTCACACGTCATACAATGGTACATACAGAGGGCCGCCAACCCGCGAGGGGGAGCTAATCCCAGAAAGTGTATCGTAGTCCGGATTGTAGTCTGCAACTCGACTACATGAAGTTGGAATCGCTAGTAATCGCGGATCAGCATGTCGCGGTGAATACGTTCCCGGGTCTTGTACACACCGCCCGTCACACCATGGGAGCGGGTTTTACCAGAAGTAGGTAGCTTAACCGTAAGGAGGGCGCTTACCACGGTAGGATTCGTGACTGGGGTGAAGTCGTAACAAGGTAGCCGTATCGGAAGGTGCGGCTGGATCACCTCCTTTCTAGAGTCGGCATCAGACTCAAACGTTCACACTTATCGGCTGTTGTTAGGTACTGGTCAAACGTAAGCCTTCGGGTTTAGGTTTGAGTAGTAACGTTCTTTAACAATCTGGAAGAAGTAAAAGTTTTATTAAGCGATATCGAAAGATATTACTTAGGGTAGTAGTAAAACTCATCAAACACAGTAGTAAGTGCTTGAACCTGTAGCCGTCAAGGTTATAGGGACAAGTGACTAAGTGCACATGGCGGATGCCTTGGCGATTACAGGCGATGAAGGACGTAGAAGTCTGCGATAAGCTTCGGGGAGCTGACAAACAAGCATTGATCCGAAGATTTCCGAATGGGGAAACCCGGCCTTATAGGTCATCACTCACTGAATACATAGGTGTGTGAAGCGAACGCGGCGAACTGAAACATCTAAGTAGCTGCAGGAAAAGAAATCAACCGAGATTCCCAAAGTAGTGGCGAGCGAAATGGGAAGAGCCTGTACGTGATAGTCGTTCTGATAGTGGAATCCTCTGGAAATAGGAGCCATAGCGGGTGATAGCCCCGTACACGAAATCAGAGCGGTGGTACTAAGCGTACGACAAGTAGGGCGGGACACGAGAAATCCTGTCTGAACATGGGGGGACCATCCTCCAAGGCTAAATACTCGTAATCGACCGATAGTGAACCAGTACCGTGAGGGAAAGGCGAAAAGAACCCCGGGAGGGGAGTGAAATAGATCCTGAAACCGTGTGCATACAAACAGTCGGAGCCTCGTAAGGGGTGACGGCGTACCTTTTGTATAATGGGTCAGCGACTTACATTCAGTGGCGAGGTTAACCAGATAGGGGAGCCGTAGAGAAATCGAGTCCGAACAGGGCGCCAGTCGCTGGGTGTAGACCCGAAACCAAGTGATCTATCCATGGCCAGGTTGAAGGTGCGGTAACACGCACTGGAGGACCGAACCCACTAATGTTGAAAAATTAGGGGATGAGCTGTGGATAGGGGTGAAAGGCTAAACAAACTTGGAAATAGCTGGTTCTCTCCGAAAACTATTTAGGTAGTGCCTCAAGTATCACCGACGGGGGTAGAGCACTGTTATGGCTAGGGGGTCATCGCGACTTACCAAACCATTGCAAACTCCGAATACCGTTGAGTGCGAGCTTGGGAGACAGACATCGGGTGCTAACGTCCGGTGTCAAGAGGGAAACAACCCAGACCGCCAGCTAAGGTCCCAAAGATTGGCTAAGTGGAAAACGAAGTGGGAAGGCTAAAACAGTCAGGATGTTGGCTTAGAAGCAGCCATCATTTAAAGAAAGCGTAATAGCTCACTGATCGAGTCGTCCTGCGCGGAAGATGTAACGGGGCTAAGCCAGTCACCGAAGCTGCGGATATCCGCAAGGATATGGTAGGAGAGCGTTCTGTAAGCCTGCGAAGGTGTCTTGTAAAGGATGCTGGAGGTATCAGAAGTGCGAATGCTGACATGAGTAGCGATAATGCGGGTGAAAAGCCCGCACGCCGTAAGCCCAAGGTTTCCTGTTCAACGTTCATCGGAGCAGGGTGAGTCGGCCCCTAAGGCGAGGCAGAGATGCGTAGCTGATGGGAAGCAGGTTAATATTCCTGCACCGTCGTATGATGCGATGGGGGGACGGATCGCGGAAGGTTGTCTGCCTGTTGGAATAGGCAGTTCCTGGTTCATAGAAGGCGCTTAGGCAAATCCGGGCGCGTAATTCAAGGGACTGGGACGAGCGAGCTTGCTCGCGAAGCAATCGGAAGTGGTTCCAAGAAAAGCCTCTAAGCTTCAGTCATACGAGACCGTACCGCAAACCGACACAGGTGGGCGAGATGAGTATTCTAAGGCGCTTGAGAGAACTCGGGAGAAGGAACTCGGCAAATTGGTACCGTAACTTCGGGATAAGGTACGCCTCGGTAGCTTGACCACTTTACTGTGGAAGGGCGAAAAGGTTGCAATAAACTGGTGGCTGCGACTGTTTAATAAAAACACAGCACTCTGCAAACACGAAAGTGGACGTATAGGGTGTGACGCCTGCCCGGTGCTGGAAGATTAAATGATGGGGTGCAAGCTCTTGATTGAAGTCCCAGTAAACGGCGGCCGTAACTATAACGGTCCTAAGGTAGCGAAATTCCTTGTCGGGTAAGTTCCGACCTGCACGAATGGCGTAACGATGGCCACACTGTCTCCTCCCGAGACTCAGCGAAGTTGAAGTGTTTGTGATGATGCAATCTACCCGCGGCTAGACGGAAAGACCCCATGAACCTTTACTGTAGCTTTGCATTGGACTTTGAACCAATCTGTGTAGGATAGGTGGGAGGCTTTGAAGTAGGGACGCCAGTTCCTATGGAGCCATCCTTGAAATACCACCCTGGTTTGTTTGAGGTTCTAACCTTGGTCCGTAATCCGGATCGGGGACAGTGCATGGTAGGCAGTTTGACTGGGGCGGTCTCCTCCCAAACGGTAACGGAGGAGTTCGAAGGTACGCTAGGTACGGTCGGACATCGTGCTAATAGTGCAATGGCATAAGCGTGCTTAACTGCGAGACCGACAAGTCGAGCAGGTACGAAAGTAGGACATAGTGATCCGGTGGTTCTGTATGGAAGGGCCATCGCTCAACGGATAAAAGGTACTCTGGGGATAACAGGCTGATTCCTCCCAAGAGTTCATATCGACGGGGGAGTTTGGCACCTCGATGTCGGCTCATCACATCCTGGGGCTGTAGCCGGTCCCAAGGGTATGGCTGTTCGCCATTTAAAGTGGTACGTGAGCTGGGTTTAAAACGTCGTGAGACAGTTTGGTCCCTATCTGCCGTGGGCGTTGGAAATTTGAAGGGGGCTGCTCCTAGTACGAGAGGACCGGAGTGGACGAACCTCTGGTGTACCGGTTGTCACGCCAGTGGCATTGCCGGGTAGCTAAGTTCGGAAGAGATAACCGCTGAAAGCATCTAAGCGGGAAACTTGCCTTAAGATGAGATTTCCCGGAGCCTTGAGCTCCTTGAAGGGTCGTTCGAGACCAGGACGTTGATAGGTCAGGTGTGGAAGTGCAGTAATGCATTAAGCTAACTGATACTAATTGCCCGTACGGCTTGTCCCTATAACCTTGACGGTTATGTAGCACTTACCGTGTTTGAGAACACTACCCCAACTTTACTTCTTCCACGATTGTTGACAAGTCATGCCTGATGACCATAGCAAGTCGGTCCCACCCCTTCCCATCCCGAACAGGACCGTGAAACGACTCTGCGCCGATGATAGTGCTGCAACCAGTGTGAAAGTAGGTTATCGTCAGGCTCTTATTAGAAAAGCCCGCCAGGCATGAATGCCGGCGGGCTTTTTGTTTTGCGCGTCCGATGGGTTACTGGTTGGACCAGTCAGGCCGCCTCCAGCTTGCCCGCCACGTAGTCGATATGCGCTTGCATCGCGGTGCGCGCCGCCTCGGGCTTGCGCGCGCAAATGGCCTGGCAGATTGCGCGGTGCTGCTGCAATAGCTGGCCGGATACCTCGTCATCCAGTGCCCGCAAATTGGAGCCATTCAGCGTAATGTGTTCGCGCAGTATTCCCAGCACGCTGGCATGCAGGTGCAGGAACATGCTGTTGTGAGATGCCAGTGCGATGGCCTCATGCAGTTCCGCGTCGAGTGCCGCTTCCTTCGCGGCGTGATCGTCCTGGCGCGCTTGCTCAAGTCCCGCCAGCAGGGCGCGAATGCCGGCATACTCTTCATCAGTACCGCGCAGTGCGGCGTAATAGGCCGTAGCGCCTTCCAGCACACGGCGAAACTCCAGCACCTCACTCAATAGCACCGGATGATCGACGACCAGTTGCGCCCACGGCGATGCGCTGCCGGTGCGTAGTTGATCGCCCACGAACATGCCCGCGCCAGGGCGGCTGCGCAGCAGGCCTCGTGCCACCATTCTTTGCAGCGCCTCGCGTATCGTATTGCGCGACACTGAGAACTGCTCGGCGAGCACGCGCTCGGACGGCAGCTTTGCGTTGGCGGGATAGCGGCCATCCAGCAGCGCCACTTCCAGTTGGCGTTGAACCTCTTCTACCAGCCCGCTTGTTTTCATCTTGGCGATCTCCTTTTGCGGCGCATGGTCCAACCAGTTTGCGGCGCCGCCGGCATGCGGGAATTATGGGACCTGTCGACGGAATAAGCAAAACAGAGGAGACGCGCCATGAGGCCCCGACACTACCCATCGCTGGCAAGCCAGCGCCATCAACATGTGTACCTGTTCGGTACCTGCGTGATCGACTTGTTCATGCCGGAAGCGGGACTCGATGCGGTACGCCTGCTCGAGCAGCAAGGCGTGACCGTGCACTTCCCGCGCGGCCAGAGCTGCTGCGGCCAGCCTGCCTACAGCAGCGGCAACCCTGAGCAGGCGCAAGCCGTGGCGCGCGCGCAGCTGGATTTGTTTCCGCAGCCATGGCCTGTCGTCGTGCCGTCCGGCTCTTGCGCGGGCATGATGCGACATCACTGGCCCGAACTGTTCAAAGATGATCCGGAGGCTGCCGCCAAGGCACGCGAGCTTGCAGGTCGGATCTACGAACTGAGCGAATTCCTGCTGCATGTACTGCACGTCGACTTCCAGGCTGCGCCTGCGCAGGGCGATGAAAAGGTGGTGCTGCACTCCTCTTGCGGCGCCCGGCGCGAAATGGGCACCAGGGAGCATGGCGTGGCATTGCTCGACTCCTTGCCTGGCGTGACACGCGTGGAGCACCAGCGCGAATCGGAGTGCTGCGGCTTTGGCGGCACCTTCTCGCTCAAGCATCCCGACATTTCCGGCGCGATGGTCGCCGACAAGATCGCTGCGGCCTGCGCGACAGGCTGCACGCGCCTGGTTTCTGCCGACTGCGGCTGCCTGCTGAATATTGGTCATGCGGCCCAGCACCAGGGAGCGCCGCTCAAAGTGGAGCATATGGCCAGCTTCCTGTGGCGGCGCCTGAACGGCCTTGCCGCCGCGCCGGAGCAGGGTGGAGGTGCGCAATGAGCAGCATGGGTAGCCGCGAGCGCATCCTGGGCGCCTTGCGCATTGCCGTGCCGGCCGCGACGCCGGACAGCCGCGACCTGGAGTCGCGCATCAGCCAGCATCATGCACATGGCGCCCTGCGCGCAGCCTCTCCGAAGCAGCGAGCGGACGTCATGGAGCGCGTCATGGCTTCGGTGCGCACGGAAGTCTGGCGCAGCAGCGCCGCGAAATGGCCCGCACTGTTGGCCGACAAGCTTGGGCGGGCCGGCGTGCAGCGCTTGCTGCTCGACCATGCCACAGCCGAAGGCACGGCGCTTGCCGCCGCACTGCCAGCCGGCATGCAGGCTCTCTCGTTCGCGCAGCCGCTGGAAGCATGGAAGGATTCATTGTTCTCCTCGGTGGATGCAGGCTTTACCGTGGCGCGTTCCGGAATCGCCACCACCGGCACGCTGGTGCTGGCGCCCGATGCGGGAACGCCGCGTACCGTATCGCTTGTGCCGCCGCTGCACGTGGCGCTGGTGTATGCGAGCACGCTGCATGCCGACCTGCATGCGGCCGTGCACGCCGAGCGCTGGTGCGCAGGCATGCCGACCAACCTGGTGCTGGTATCGGGCCCTTCAAAAACTTCGGATATCCAGCAAACCCTGGCCTACGGCGCGCACGGGCCAGCCGCACTGTGGGTGGTGATCGTTGATGACGACAGGGAGGTGCAGGCATGAACGCGCGGCCAATGCACTTTGTTTCGCCTGCCGATTTTCGTGAGCGGGTCAGCGGAGCCTTGCAGGACCAGGCCCTGCGCTCCAGCATGCGCGGCGCGATGGATTTCCTGCAGGCCAAGCGCAGCAAGCAATTCCCCGACGCTGGCGAACTGGAACAGCTGCGCGACCTGGGCGAAGCGATACGCCAGCATGCGCTGGCCAACCTGCCGGACCTGCTGGTGCAGTTCGAATCCAACCTGCAGGCGCTAGGCGTGCACGTGCACTGGGCCGCCACGGCGGACGAAGCCAACGCCATCATCCATGAAATCGCGCAGCGCCACGGTGCCCGCAGCATCGTCAAAGGCAAGTCGATGGCCAGCGAAGAGGTGGAACTGAACCACTACATGGCTGAACGCGGCATCGACTGTATCGAATCCGACATGGGCGAATACATCGTGCAGCTGGCGCAGGAAAAACCCTCGCATATCGTCATGCCGGCCCTGCACAAGACGCGCGCCGAGATTGGCGCCCTGTTCGAACGCCACCTGCCCGGCACGCCCTATACCGAAGATGTCGACACGCTGATCCTGGCAGGCCGGCGCAGCCTGCGCCAGAAATTCGCCGATGCGGATATCGGCCTGTCCGGCGTCAACTTTGCGGCAGCCGATACCGGCACCCTGTGGCTGGTGGAGAACGAGGGCAACGGCCGCTTGTCGACCACGGTGCCGGATGTGCATATCGCCCTGATGGGCATGGAGAAGGTGGTGGCGAGGCTGGAGCATATTGTGCCGCTGGCGAGCCTGCTGACACGCTCGGCCACCGGCCAGGCCATTACCACCTATTTCAACCTGATCACCGGTCCGCGCCGGGCCGGCGAACTGGATGGCCCACGCGAAATGCACGTGGTTCTGCTCGATAACGGCCGCACACAGGCCTATGCCGACCAGCAGTTGCGCGCCACCTTGCAGTGCATCCGCTGCGGCGCTTGCATGAACCACTGCCCGGTATATGAGCGGGTGGGCGGACATGCATACGGCACCACGTATCCGGGGCCGATCGGCAAGATCATCTCCCCGCATCTGCTGGGACTGGAGGAGACGGCCGACCTGGTGACAGCTTCCAGCCTGTGCGGCGCCTGTGCCGAAGTATGTCCGGTGCGCATTCCGATTCCGTCGTTGCTGGTACGGCTGCGCACCGAGGCGAACCGCGATCCTGCGCAGCAGGTCGAGCATCCCCTGCGCGGCCAGGGGGCCAGCTTCAGCCGCGGTGACCGGCTGGTGTGGCGCTTCTGGAGCGGCGCCTTCGCGCGCCCCTCGGCCTATCGCTGGTTCCGTTGGCTGGCGACCCGCCTGCGAGACTTCGCTCCGTCCTCCCAACTGGGGTGGACACGCCACCGTGCACCGCTGGTGCCGGCCAGGCGCAGCCTGTCCGACCTGTTGCGGAAAAGGGGGCAGGCGGAATAAGGATTGTTGCACCCATTACGGCGCCTGGCGCCGGCATAAGAAAAATTTCAAACCATTGGAGGAGAGTCAAATGCAAACCTGGAACCAGATCTATGCCCCGTTGGGCAGCTTGGGGCTGTCGGCCCTGGTCGCCGCCATTCCCATTCTCTTTTTCTTTGTCGCGCTGGCGGTCTGGCGCCTCAAAGGCCATGTCGCCGCCGCCGTGACACTGGCATTGTCGCTTGCGGTCGCGATTTTCTGTTATGGCATGCCGGTGCCGCAGGCGCTGGCTGCTGCGGGCTACGGCTTTGCTTACGGAATGTGGCCCATCGCATGGATCATTATCAGCGCGGTGTTCCTGTACAAGGTGGTTGAGCGTACCGGCCAGCTCGAAATCATCCGCGCGTCGGTGGTATCGATTACGGACGACCAGCGCCTGCAGATGCTGCTGATCGGCTTTTCCTTCGGCGCCTTCCTGGAAGGGGCGGCAGGCTTTGGCGCACCTGTGGCGATCACTTCCGCGCTGCTGGTTGGCCTGGGCTTCAATCCGCTGTACGCGGCCGGCCTGTGCCTGATTGCCAATACCGCGCCGGTAGCCTTTGGCGCCATGGGCATTCCCATTATCGTTGCGGGGCAGGTCACCGGCCTCGACGCGATGAACATCGGCGCCATGGCCGGCCGCCAGCTGCCGCTGCTGTCGCTGCTGGTGCCTTTCTGGCTGGTGTTCATGATGGACGGCAAGCGCGGCATCAAGGAGACCTGGCCCGCAGCGCTGGTGGCCGGCGGCAGTTTCGCCGTCACGCAGTACATCACCTCCAACTATATAGGCCCGGAACTGCCGGACATCACCTCCGCCCTGGTCAGCCTGGGCGCCCTGACCGGCTTCCTGAAGGTATGGCAACCCGCCAGCGCCAAGGCCGGGGCACGCAATACCATTTCGATGGGCGGCGGCACGGCGGCCATGTCGCCGTTCGGCGGTGCTGCGGCAGCGGGCACGCAGCCGCGCAGCCGCAGCCAATCGCCATACACCACCGCGCAAACGGTGCGTGCCTGGGCGCCATTCGGCCTGCTGACCGCCGTGGTGACGGTGTGGAGCCTGCCGCAGTTCAAGGCGCTGTTCGCTGCCAAAGGCGCATTGGCCGGCACAGTGCTGAAATTTCACGTCCCATACCTGGACATGATGGTGGTCAAGATGGCGCCGATCGTCGCAGCGCCCAAGGCATATGAGGCGGTCTTCAAGCTGGACCTGGTCTCGGCCGTCGGCACGGCGATCCTGGTTTCGACATTGCTGTCGATGGTCTTGCTGCGCTTTAGCCTGGGCAACGGCTTGCGGGCCTTGCGTGACACCGTCCTTGAACTGCGCCGTCCCGTGCTGTCGATCGGGCTGGTACTGGCGTTTGCGTTCGTCGCCAACTACTCGGGCATGTCCTCCACGCTGGCATTGGTGCTGGCCGGGACCGGCGCGGCCTTCCCGTTCTTCTCGCCTTTCCTCGGCTGGCTCGGCGTGTTCCTGACCGGCTCCGATACCTCGTCGAATGCCTTGTTCTGCTCCCTGCAGAACACCACCGCGCACCAGGTCGGCGTATCCGATACCTTGCTGGTGGCCGCGAATACTACCGGTGGCGTGACCGGCAAGATGATTTCGCCGCAGTCGATTGCCGTTGCCTGCGCAGCCACGGGCCTGGTCGGGCGGGAGTCCGAATTGTTCCGCTTCACGCTCAAACACAGTCTGCTGTTTGCCGCCATCGTGGGCCTGATGACGGTCTTGCAGGCCTATGTGTTCCCCGGAATGGTGCCGCACTGACGCGGGCCGCAAACTGGTCCAGGCCTGTCTTGCGAATGAAGGCAAGGCAGGCCTTTTTCTTTCGAAAGTCTCAAATACGACATACAACAGAAGGTTGTCTCAATTTTGTGCAAACGTTGACTAGCTCCATGCAACCTAGCTAGTGTTGGTATTCGAGCCGGAGAAACCGGACGACAAAACACAAGACAATCACGGGACTAATGGAGCAAAAATGAAGATTCGCAAGACCCTGATCGCGGCAGCGATCACCCTTGTAGCAGCACAGGCTGGCGCCGCCAGCATGATGGCCAGCCCAGTCGCATTCTCCGCCCAGGAAAAGGCACGCCTGCTGGCAACCCTGAACGGCGAGCGCGGCAAGTTCGGCCTGGATACTGACCACGGCTACAGCATCGCCTCCCAGCATCCGGGCGCTTCGGGCCAGGCGATCAGCCGCATGAGCCATACCTACAAGGGCGTGCGCATTTTCGAATCCGAGTCCGTGATCGTGACCGACAAGGCCGGCAGTATCGTTGGCGAATCGGTGACCGACCGCCGCGCCAGCCTGTCTGCCAAGCGCTTCGACGTGAAGCCAACCCTGTCGGGCAGCGCCGCCATTTCCAAGGCAATGGCAACCCTGCCGGCAGCCGCCAGCCACATCGACCCGCCGTCCGCTGAACTGATCATCTTCCCCGTCATGAAGACCGTGCGCGTTGCCGGCGCCGAAACCAAGGCCGAAGCCGACCTGAATGCACTGGACGTGAAAGACGTGGTGGGCAGCTACCAGCTCGCCTACCTGGTGAAGACCCGCATGACCAAGGGACAGGAAGCCGTTTTCCACAATACCATCGTGAACGCCAGGGACGGCAGCCTGCTGGACCAGTGGAGCATGGTGCAGAGCGTGGTCGGCACCGGCCATAGCCAGTACAACGGCGACGTGCCGATCCAGACCACCCTGTCCGGTACCACCTACCAGATGCTCGATTCCACCCGCGGCGTCGGCGGCCAGTTCGGCGGTGCTGCAATCACCAATGCCAACCACGCTTCGACTTCCAACCCGACTCCGGGCGTGATCTACACCAACAGCACCAACGTCTGGGGCGATGGCCAGAACTACATTTCCGGCGGCAGCACCACCAACGCCAACGGCCAGACCGCTGCCGTCAATGCGCTGTGGGGCTTGCAGAACACCTACGACACCATGAGCAATGTGCTGGGCTGGAAGTCGCTGGACGGTAACAACACCGCAACCTACATCGCCGTACACGTGGGCACCGCTTACGACAACGCCTTCTACACCGATTCCTGCAAGTGCATGTACATCGGCGACGGTTCCAGCTTCTACAGCCTTGGTTCGATCGACGTGATCGGCCACGAAATGGGCCACGGCGTGACCGCTGCAACGTCCAACCTGACCTACCGCGGCGAGTCCGGCGGCCTGAACGAATCTTCGTCCGACATCAACGGCGAAGCGGTGGAAGCCTACGCACGCAACGGCGGCACCGGCAGCGTTGTCAACGCCGGCAACGACTGGATGATGGGCAAGGAAATCTCGAAGACCGGTACCCCGCTGCGCTGGCTGTACAAGCCAAGCAAGGACGGCAAGAGCCCGAATGCATGGAGCACTTCCCTGAAGCGCCTGGACCCGCACTACAGCAGCGGCCCTAACAACCGCATGTTCTACTTCCTGGCCATGGGTTCGAGCTCGGTGTCCACCAGCGACTACTACTCCCAGTACCTGACCCAGGCCCCGAAGAACATGACCGGCATCGGCATCGACAAGGCATATCGCATCTGGTTCAAGGCCAACACCACCAAGCTGACTTCCGGCTCGACCTATGCTGACGCACGTGCAGCAGTCGTGGCAGCAGCGCAGGAACTGTATGGCGTTGGCAGCGTTGAGGCCAAGGCGGCCATGCGCGCTTACGCCGCGATCAACGTGGGTGCAGACGTCGCTGAATAAGCTGCGCGTCCCTGCATGAGAACCGCCAGGGTGACCTGGCGGTTTTTTTTTCGGCTTAAGCGTGCCGCAGCACGACCGTCGCAATCACCGCTACGAACATGGTGAAGAAATAGCGCGGCCAGCCGGCACTGAAATTTCGCCATGCCAGCACTGCAAGTACCACGGCGGCGACGAATGGAATCGGCGTGCGGAAGTTCAGGCACAAGGTCGTGGCGAAGTAGAGCTGGATGAGGATAGCCACCCATGGACGTCCGGTGAACATCCCGCGGCTTTCGCGCGTAGGAGGCTGCGGCGTGGTAGCCGGCCTTGCCGCCGGCCTCGAAGGAGAGCCTGTGGGCGCAGCAGGCTTTTGCCTTGCAGCGGCTTTTGCCTGCGTCAACTGCTCCTGCGTTTTCTCCAGCACGGGCGCAGCCGGTATTGCCGCTTGCCAGAAGCCGGCCCACGGTTCCTTGCCTTGCGCCGACAAAGCGCGGAAGCCGCTGCTGCGGCGGGCGACAGGTGCGCTTGCTGCCGGCGCTTGCGCAGTCCATTTCGCGCGGGCTGCCCGCACCTGTTGCAGTAACGGTGCCCCTTTCTCGGCGTCGACCATCTTGATGAACTGCGCGTAACCTTCGAGCGCATCGATCACGTTTTCATTGCCGTTCCATTGTTTGCCGGCCGGGCCGTCTTTTTCGACCTGGAACAGGGTCGCGCGGAAGCGGCGCAAGGTATCGCGGTCGAGGGACAGCTTCTTGTTGACCACGATGCCGGTCACGCTCTGGCAATGCGCATCGCTCATGACATGCTGCTTGTCCGGGTGAGGCGTGAAGCCTTCGTCGGCAATGATCTGCTTGACGCGCCATAGCAGCTTGCCGGCCAGCTTGCGCGCGGCGGCATCGCCGGAGAAGGTCAGGTCGTCGGCATAGCGGGTGTAGGTGAAGCCAAGCTTTGCGGCGCAGCTTTGCACGCGAGCGTCGAGACGCCGGCACAGGATGTTGGTCAGCGCCGGGCTGCTCGGAGCGCCCTGGGGCAGGGCGCGCTCGCCGGTGGCGACAAAGAATCTTTCGCCGTCCACGCTGACTTCTTCAACGGGCGTCTCCGTGCAAACCAGCCCGAGCGTGGTGGCCAGTTGTTCGCTGTAGCCCAGCTCCCTGAACACGCCCTTGATGCGCGGCAGGCTGATGGACGGGAAAAAATTCTTCAGGTCCAGGTTGATGACCACGGACTTGCCCACGTGGGGGTGGGCATTGCTGACAATCGAACGGCCTGGGATGAACCCATGCGCGGCAGGGTGCAGCGGCACCTTGGCCAGGATGTTGTCCAGCACCCAATACTGCAGGCGCTTCACGCGCGGCAGCGGCGCAGAGATGATGCGTTCGCCGCCGGTTTTCTTCGGCATGGCGAAGCGGCGATAGTGGCTGATGCGCGATACGCGGCGCTCGAAACTCAGGAAGCGCAGCTCGGGCAGCGTGATGCCCATGGCGGTTGCGAGTTCGCTCGCGTTGTTCATTGCAGGCAGCGACCAGCGCGCCAGTTTTTCGGCATTGCTCTCGGCGTGATTCAGGCCGGCGGAAACGCCTTCGCCCAGGTAGAGCAGTTCGGTGGACTGGCGCTGATGCCAGGCCGTCGCGCGTTCAAAACGTTCGCGCGCACGCTTCTGGCGGGTCTCTTCCCGCCGTTGCCGCGCTTTGGCCATGCGCTCCTTGCGCATCGCCTTGAGAGCCTGTTCCGGGTCCTGGATGGTGCGCAGTTCCTGGCCAAGGCGGTGCAGGGCGCTGCTGAGTTCAGCTTCACGCTTGACGACTTCTTCCAGTTCGGTAGGCTCGCCGGTATTGGCAGGCCAGAAGCCGAGGCGCTGCATCTCGCCCAGCACGACTTCCTGGCGCGAGCTGTTACGCAGGCGCTCCATCAATTCTGCGCGCGTGGTGACTGGGCTGGATTCGGTGGCGCTCATTGCATGGTCTCCTGGCGAGGCGAGCGCGAAAGATGCAGACACGGCGGGATTGTCATCGAAGAGCCTTTAAGACTGGGGCGCTCCACTCGATGCCATACGACACCGGTGCTGCGAATGGACTGCAGGGCAGTCACACCGTCTTGCGGCACCGGTGTCAGTATGGCACTGTGAAGAGCGTGCCAGTGGCGCATGGGAAGAGCTGAATACGTGAACGGCGATCCACCGTTCGGGTTGCAAGAGCCATCCCGCCGTGTTTGCTGGAACGAGTATATCAGTTCATTTGCTTTTTTCATATCGATCGTCATCCTCAAGCCGCCTGCTGCCGCGACATGCGCAGCGCGAGCATGTGCGCGCAAGGACCTTTGTGCATGCGGTTGAACGTGAAGAAGTTGCATTGGCAGGCGCCATCGACGATGCGTTCGTCGGCATCCAGCCGCAGCATGACCTGGTACTGGCGGTCGCCTTGCTTTGCCTGTGCGCTCAGGCGGATGCTGCCGTCTGCAACCGCTTCCACGGCGTGTTCGCTCATTGCATGGAGGGCGACCAGCTTCCGGGCCTCCTCCTCCTCGGGGCTGGCGAAACGCAGCGTGTCCAGCGGCAGCGGCTCGCGCGCCAGTTCGCGCAGGCGGTAGACTTCATTCACCAGGTCGTAGATCACGCGGCCGGCCTGGGTGTACAGGGTCAGCGCGCGTTCGACCAGCATGCGATCGAGGCCGGTGTCGAGCGACAACTGGGCGCTGGTGGCGAACCAGCGCTTGCCCAGCGCGGCAAAGACTTTTTTCTTGCTGTCGTTGTCGATCTCGCCGCGCGGCGCGAGCAAATCGAACTGGCCGGCATGCGACCAGTCGTTGGCGGTCCAGCCGGAAAGCCCAAGCGTGAACTGCATGCCGGGCATATTGGCGATCCAGAAGCTTGGCAGGCCGCTGCCCATCAGGTGCACAGTGAAGCTCTGGGCGACGGGAATCAGGCGCTCCAGCAGCATCAGGCGGCGGCGGCCCCAGACGCGAACTTCTTCCGCCACGTTGCCCTGATAGATGGAGCGGCGGCAAACCACTTCCTCGTTCCAAGGTTCGAACACCGCGCGCACCGGTTCTCCCGGCGCCAGCACGAAACGGATCGAGCGCGGACCGACGCGCTCCTTCTTGCGCCGCATCTGCAGGCAGAAGTTGTGCACGTCCATCGGGTGCAGGTCCAGCCGGCGCGCCACCATGTTCATTGCGCTGCTGACCTGCAGGAAGCCGCGCACCCAGGTGTCGGGCACGTCGATTTTCTCTTCGATGAATTCGGGATCGTCGGCGGTCTTGACCTGGAAGCCGCCCGGATCGATCGACAGCCTGGTGCTTTTGTAGTCGCGGATCTTCTGGAATTCGCCGTACAGGCTTTCCGAGTAGTCGATATTGGTGGTGCCGCAGGCGAAGTCGCCGATGTGGTCGAACACATTGTGGCTACAACTGAGCGAGGCGTAGCTCGATTCGTCGCGGCTGAAGCACTCGAAGAACACGCGGTCCGGATGCACGGTAATGACCGGGTCGAGCGCGATCCACAGTTCGCGGTTGGTCTGGTACAGGTAGTTGTAGTACCGCGCTTGCGCATCGTAGAAGGGCTTCATCAGCTTCGACTTGCGCTCGCGCAGCGCACGTATTTCAGCTTGCAGCGGCTGCAACTGCTCTTTCAGCTCGCTGCCGCGGGCCTGGAACTGCGCCAGCATCATGCCTTCGTTTTGCGCTACCCATTCCTTGTAGGCTGTCTTGTCCTTGGGCTGGTAGCGCTGGTCGGCGACCACGACATCGTGCAGGGCGGAGATCGCCTCGCGGAAAGGAATGTGCTTGTTGATGTCGGCGACGAAGTGGGTCGGTGCGCGCAGGGTATCCGGCACGAAGCGCATATCGGTCGACGCGGCGCTGTTGCTGACGTAGGTCTCGCCGTAGTAGCGGTACTGGAATCTCATGTCTTGCTTCCCCGGCCGGCGATGGCTGCTGGCGTATGGATCGTGATGGCTGCCGGCAGCCCGGGATAACGCTGCTGGATGGTGCGCAGGCCTTCGATGTATTGCGCCTTGTCGGCGATGGCGACTGTCAGCACCTGGCGTGCAAATACCCTGGCCACAAAGGCGGCGATTTCCTCCGACAGTTCGGCCTGCGCGCGCAGGAACGCCTGCACGCGGCTTTTCACGACGCGGCCGCGATTCACTTGCGACAGCACGCTGAGGAAGTAAGGTTCCATGCGCTGCAGCTTGTGCACGTCGCCGGCGCAGGCGCTTTCCAGCCAGGAGCTGACGAACAGCTGCATATTGGCGGAAGGGTGCTGGCTCAGCTTATCCAGCAGCTCGGTCACGTCGCCGACGTCGAAATGCCTGGTGATCATGGCGCGGCCGAAGCGTTGCGCCGCCGGGTCCTGGTGGTCGCACAGGTTTACCAGCAGCAGCGGCGTCCAGTCGTCGCGGGTGCAGGCCTCGGTAAAGAAGGCCGAGGCGAACTCGCGGCTGTCGTCGAAGCGGCTGTCGAAAATGCGCAGCGCCGCCTCCATCTGGCTGCGTACGCGCTGAGGAGCGGAACGATAAGCCTGGAAAGCCCATTGCCGCACGCTGGCCGTGGGGTTGCGCCCGAAAGCGGCCCAGGCCGCGACGTCAAACTGTTCGGGGCGGAAGCCGGGCAGCAGGCGCGCACCGAGCAGCTGGGCGCCTTTGCTGCGCGCAGCCAGCAGGCGCGCCAGCAAGGCGGTATCGGCCAGTTGTTCCTCATCCTTCAGGGGACCGGTGACCCAGGCCACCAGGTCGGCATGCATGCCTTCGCCGGTTTCGCTGCGGAACAGCGCGTCGAGCAGGCCGGCCAGCAGCGCCTGGCGGAAGCCGGCATCGGCGACGCTCAGGCGCTGGATGACCGGATCGACGCCGCGCCGTACGCTTGCCTCGGCGCTGGTGGCAAAGGCGATGATCAGCTCCGACTGCGCGCATAGCACCTGGTCCGGCAGCGTGCCGAACAGGCGTACCGCTGCGCCGCGCACTTCGGCATCTTCATCCTTCAGCAGCATGGCCAGCCTGGAGCCGGGCAGCATGCCGGTGGGCGCGGGATGCAAGATCAGCCATTGGCAGGCCAGGAGCCGCACCGCAGCCAGCGCGTGGCCAAGCAGTTGCAGCAGGCGTTCGTACGGTGCGCCTGCCGCGGCATCGCGCAGCGGATTCTCGATCAGCCAATGCAGGTCGGCTCCAATCGGCGGCACGGCGTTGCGCGCATCGTCGATGTCGGCGCAGTTGTCCAGCCAGTCAAGCAGTTGCATGACAATGGCCGGAGCCTGGCCTGGCAAGGTCGCAGCGACCTGGCACAACATGCGGCCCTGGCGGCGTACCGCCTCCAGCGGAGCGCAGGCGATGGTCGCGACCAGCAGCGGGTCGGCAGCGTAGTTCAGCGGGTCGCGCACGATGCAGTCCAGCGCGTATTGGGTCGCTTCCGGCAAGGTGCACTGGATCAGGAGCAGCAGCCACTCGGTTGGCGGAATGCCCGGTTCGAAGCGCTGGCGCGCCACCTGGAAGGCAAAGCGTGCCGTCGACAGGTAGGGGCTGCGCAACAGCTCGCGGATCACGTCCGGCTCCAGGGCGGCGCAGAAGGCCTTGTTGTCGGCCAGCGCGCGCGCCGCGAATTCGTGCACGCCGGCGCAGCGGCTTTGCTGCATCAGCGAGAGCAAGGCCTGCGGCTGCGCATCCCACAGCTCGGGGAAGGCTTCCTGGCGCCTGTCGTCGGGCTGGATCGGGTGCGGCTGGTACCAGCTCGTGCCCGGGCGGTTGCTAAGCCAATGGCCGCGCGCGCGCAGCATGCGGTTGAAGACCATCCAGTAGCTGTAGCTGTCGTAGAAACGGCCACCGCGGGCGCTTGCCTGGCCGGCGTCGCTGTCATCCATCGCAGCCAGGACCCCGAGCGCCATGCGGACGTAGGCCGCGTCGCCGTCCTCCGCAAGCCGGCGCAATGTGCGCCAGCCGCGGCGGCGCAGGTAGTCGCGCGTGCGCAGGCCGTAAGCCACTTTGCTGTCGGGACGCGAGGCTTCCTCCGCGTACTTGACGTAGGCGCGGCGCACATAAATCCACTGGCTGCTGCTGGTATGGGTATCGGTGTCAAAGCGCTGCTGGATCAGGCCCCACAGCTCGGCATCGCCGGCCATCTCGGCTGCCTTGTAGATATGGCGCACGGCACGGAAAGTCCCGGCGCGCAGGCGCATCCGCTTCAGGTGGGTGCGCAGCAGGCGGCGCGCCATCGGCTGGCTGAGGGCCACCTGGTGCAACTGCTCCAGCCAGTCCGACTTCGACAGGCCTTGCCACTCGTCGTCGCCGGCGGCAATCGACAGAAGTTTTTCTTCATCCTGCTGGTCCCAGGCGTTGCGCAGGACTGCCGGCCAGTCGGCCAGCAAGCGGGCCGCGTGCGCCTGCAGTGCGGCGCCGTCGGCCAGCATCAGCCAGGCTTGCAGGGCGATGCGGCGCACGGCATCGCTGCGGCCGCGCGCGTGCAGCTCCTGCATGGCGACGGCGGCTCCGGCATCGCCGCAGCGGCCGATCGCCCAGGCCAGGCAGTAATCCTGCATGACGTCGCCGCGCGCTATCAGGTCGACCATGGCGGGGACGGCGCCGCGCAGGCGGCGTTCGCCGATGCGCCAGATGACCCGGTTGCGGTGGTGCTGGTCCAGCTTTTTCCAGTTTCCCGCTTGCAGTTGCTGCAGCAGCGCGACGGCGGCAGGATCGGATGGCGTTTGCGCCGGGGCTGGAACGGACGCTGCGTTTTGCGGCAGGGCCGGTTCGGGCGCGGTTGCCGGGTCGACGAAACCTTGCGCAGCGCGTTCGATCAGCGCCAGTTCAAACAGGGTTTCGGCGGCTTGCCAGTCGACCGGCTGCGGAGTGCGCGTGCTTTCGCGCCACTCTTCGCCGGTGCGGCCCTGGCGCAGGTTGACCAGGTAGCGGCCAGGAGATCCTGCCACTGCGCCCGCCGCTTCGCAGAGCTCAATCTCGCAATGGATGGTGGCGTCTTTTTGCCTGCGAACCAGGCTGCTTTTCCGAATCAGCTTCACTGTAGTGCGGGCCTTGACTTGAAATCCGGTTACTCAACAGGACGATGTTAGCCAATCTTGTAAGTGTTTGCAAATAAAGCAATTCCTACGCCGTCTTGAGCAGCGCCTCCAGCAGCGGTTCGCAGGCGGCAGCCAGCCGATCCAGGCTAGCTTCGCGCAAGGCGTTGGTATCGACGGTGTGCTGCGTTGCCAGGCCGGCCCAGTGCAGCAAGGCGCGGCCGGCTTGCGGGTGGTCGAACAGCCCGTGCAGGTAGGTGCCGAGCACCTGGGCGTCGGACGAGACGGCGCCTTCCGGCCGGCCGTCGATAAAGAAGGCTGGTTGCGCCAGTGCGGGGCCGTGCGACACGCCCATGTGGATCTCGTAGCCGCTGACCGGCGCAGCGTTGAAGGCGCATTGGCCGGAGACTTGCGCCAGGCGTTTGTGGCGCGTGAGCTCCGTTCGCATGTCCAGCAAGCCCAGGCCGGTCTCGCTGCCGGCCCGGCCTTCCACGCCGTGCGGATCGTCCACCTGGGTGCCCAGCATCTGGAAGCCGCCGCAAATGCCGATCACCTTGCCGCCATAGCGCAGGTGGCGTGCGATCGCCTGCGGCCAGCCGCCTTCCTTCAGCGCGGCCAGGTCGTCGCGCGTGTTCTTGCTTCCCGGGAGGATGAGCAGGTCGGCAGGCGGGATTGCTTCGCCCTTGCGTACAAAGCGCAGGTCGACGCCGGGGTGGGCGCGCAGCGCATCGAAGTCGGTATGGTTGCTCATGCGCGGCAGGCTTGGCACCACCACGCGGAAGGCGCCGCGCTCGGCCTGCACGGCCTGCACCGCGTCTTCGGCATCCAGGTACAGGCCATGCAGGTAGGGCAGCACTGCCAGCACCGGCTTGCCGGTTTGTTGTTCCAGCCAGTCCAGGCCGGGCTCCAGCAGCTTGATGTCGCCGCGGAAGCGGTTGATGACGAAGCCGATGATGCGACGGCGTTCGCTCTCCGACAGGCAGGACAGGGTGCCCACAATGTGGGCGAACACGCCGCCGCGGTCGATGTCGGCGCACAGGATGACGGGGCAGTCGACGGCTTCCGCGAAGCCCATGTTGGCGATATCGCGGTCGCGCAGGTTGATTTCCGCCGGGCTGCCGGCGCCTTCCACCACCACGGTCTCATACTGTGCCGACAACCGCTGGTGGGATTCCAGGACGGCCGCCATGGCGACGGTCTTGTACTGGTGGTAGTCGCGCGCATTCATGTCGCCGCGCACCTTGCCGTGGATGATGACCTGGGCGCCGATATCGCTGCTTGGCTTGAGCAGCACGGGATTCATGTCGGTGTGCGACGGAATGCCGGCGGCAATCGCCTGCAGCGCCTGGGCGCGTCCGATTTCGCCGCCGTCGACGGTGACCGCGCTATTGAGCGCCATGTTCTGCGGCTTGAAGGGCGCGACGCGCACGCCGCGCTGTTTCAGCAGGCGGCACAGGGCCGCGACAATGGTGCTCTTGCCGGCGTCGGACGTGGTGCCCTGGACCATCAGGGTACGGTAAGGGAAGCTCATTTTGCAGGACGGTGCTTGCGCGCTTCTTCCAGCTTTTCGCACAGCACTGCGGTGCCGGCGATCATGCGCGGACCGGCGCGATTGAGCAGGCTGCCGTCGATCGTGAACAGGTTGTCCTGCCTGGTCGCCTTGAGCGTCTTGTAAGGGCGCCACAGGCCGACCCCGCCATAGTCCTTTTCCGCCGTGGCGAAGACTGCTTCGGGATCGGCTTGCAGCACGGCCTCCACGCTGACTACCGGCGCCGTGACCTTCTGGTCGGCGAAGATGTTCTGGCCGCCGCATGCTTTCAGTGCGTCGCTGACGATGTGTTCGCCGTTCAGTGTGTAGAGCGGCTTGTCCCATACCTGGTAGAAGGTGCGCACCGGCGGACGCGCCGCATATTGCGCGCGCAGGGCAGCCAGCTTCTGGCGCAGTTCCTTCGCTGCCGCGTTGGCGGCGGGCTCGGTGCCAAGCAGCCTGCCCATCTTTTCCAGGTTGTCGGCGATCTGGTCCAGTTTTTTCGGCTCGCTGTGGAACATCGGGATGCCGAGCTGGCGCAGCTGGTCGATCTGGCGCTCGGAGGTGCCGTGGCGCCAGACCACCAGCAGGTCCGGCTTCATCGCCAGCAGGCGCTCCATGTCGACCTGGCGATTGTCGCCGACGCGGGGAATCTGCTTGGCGGCTTCGGGATAGTCGCTGTAGCTGACCGCACCCACGATTTTTTCGGCGCCGCCGGCTGCGAATAGCAGTTCCGTGACGTGCGGCGCCAGTGCGACGACGCGCTGCGCCGGCTTTTGCAGGGTGACCGGCTTGCCGTCATCGTCGTTGACGGTGATGGCGGCGTGCGCCTGCAGTTGGGCGGCGCACAGTGCGGAGATCAGCAGGTAACTTTTCATCGGTTCGTCCATTCGTTCAATGCCAGTTCAAGGCGCTGCCAGCCTGCCTCGTCGGACGGCAGGCCGAGGCGGATGCCGCGCGCCGCTTCGCGGAACAGGCGTACCCAGATGCCGCGGCGCGCCATGTGGTCGTGGAATTCTTCGGCAAGCGGTTCAGGCCACCATTGAAACAGCGAGGTGCCGTTGCTGGCGATGCCGTGGCTGGCCAGCAGCGCGCGCAGCCGGGTGCCGGCAGCGTGCAGCTTTTCCTGCGCGGCGCCCTGCCATGCGCTGTCCTCCAGCGCGGCGCGCGCGACTTGCTGCGCCGGTCCGCTGACTGCCCAGGGGCCGAGCATGTCGGCCAGCGGCGCGAGGATGTCGTCGCGCGCCGCGACGAAGCCGAGGCGCAAGCCTGCCAGGCCGAAGAACTTGCCGACGGAGCGTAGCACGACCAGGCCAGCGGCCTGCGTGGCGTCGGCAAGGCTGTGGGCGCCATCGGTGTCGGCGAAGGCCTCGTCGACGACCAGCCAGCCGCCGCGAGTTGCCAGCGCTTCCGCCCACCGGAGCAGGGTTGCGCGCGGTACGAAGGCGCCGGTAGGGTTGTTCGGGTTGCAGACCACCACAACGTCGGCCGTGGCCACGGCGGCGTCAAGTTCGCTGTAAGGAACTGGGCTGGTGCGGTGGCCATGCTGCGACCAATGATGCAGGTGCTCGGCATAGCTTGGGCTGGCGACCACCACGCGCGATGGCGCGCGCAGGCGGGGCAGGGCCTGGATTGCCGCCTGTGTTCCCGCGACTGCCAGCATGCGCGGTGCGCGGTAGTAGCACTGTGCGGCTTGCAGCAGGGCCGGGTCGTTCTCGGGCAGTCGATGCCAGGCGTCGGAGGCCAAGGCTGGCGCTGGATAGCCGCCCGGATTCAGGCCGGTCGACAAGTCCAGCCAGTCGTTGCGGCCGTAGCGTTGCGCTGCTTCGCGCAGCTTGCCGCCGTGTTCAAGCATGATGTACTCCATAGGCGATGGCGAGCATGACGGCAATCCATAGCCCGCTTGTATTGCGCACCAGGCGCCAGGCGCGCGTAATGTCGGCGGCAGACGCTTCAGCGCCCTCGCCGAGCGGCGGGCGCTGTTCGGCCTGGCCGCCATAGCTTGCTGCCCCGCCCAGTTGCAGGCCGAGCGCGCCGGCTCCAGTAGACATGACCGGCCCCGCGTTGGGACTGCTCCAGGCCGGAGCCTGCTTGCGCCAGCAGGCCAATGCGCGGCGCGTGCTTCCGGCGCCGGGCGCCAGCAGGGCGTAGCTCATGGCGGTCAGGCGCGCCGGCAGATAGTTGAGCGCATCGTCGATGCGGGCCGCGCTGCGGCCGAACAGGTTGAAACGTTCAGTGCGATAGCCCCACATGGCGTCGAGCGTGTTTGCGAGGCGGAACAGCAGGGCGCCGGGCCCGCCGGCGATGGCGAACCAGAACAGGGTGCCGAAGACGGCGTCATTGCCGTTCTCCAGCGTTGATTCGGTGGCGGCCTTGGCGAGTTCGGAAACGGTGGCCTGTTCGGTGTCGCGGCTGACGATGCGGGCGGTCAGGGCGCGGGCGGCCGGCAGGTCCTTGGATTGCAGGGCCCGGCCGATCGGGAGCATGTGGTCGCGCAGGCTGCGCAGGCCAAGGCAGAAGTACAGCAGGGTGGCGTGCAGGGCCGCCTGTGCTGCGGCGGGCAGCGGCTGTGCGAAGGTCCATCCTGCCAGCAGTGTGAGCGGCAGTACGGCGAGTGCCCAGGCAAGTGCGCCGCGCGCGAAACGGGCGATGGGTGCAGCCGGGGCCGCGGCGCGGGGGCGGTTCAGGCGCGCCTCGATTGCGTTGGCCAGGCGGCCGAAGCCGACCAGCGGATGCAGGCGCGAGACTTCGCCGAGGATGGCGTCGAGCAGCACGCCAGCCAGCAGTGCGGCAGCGAATGTGGTCCAGTCCAGGCCAGCCAGCAGCATCAGGCGCCTTTCAGCATCAGCGGCAGGCCCGCCGCGACAAAGACGACCCGGTCGCAGACGGCGGCAACCGACTGGTTCAGGCGGCCGGCTTCGTCGGCATAGCTGCGCGAGACGGCGCCCCAGGGCACGATGCCCATGCCGACTTCATTCGACACCAGCACGACCTCGCCGCGCTCGACCGCCAACTCGCCGAGCAGGGCCGCGCGCTGTTCGTGGAAGCACGCCGGAAGCTCGATCGTGCCGACTTCCGGGTATTGCGTGCCGTCGCTGAACATCAGATTGGACAGCCATAACGTCAGGCAATCGACCAGCACCAGGCGGTGCGCCGCCCGCCATTCGGCCAATGCGGCAGCAAGTGCGACCGGCTCTTCGACGGTGCGCCAGTGTTGGGGCCGCTGCGCGCGATGTTGGGCGATACGGGCCGACATTTCGGCATCGCCCGCTGCGGCTGTGGCAATGTAGACCACCTCCTTGCCGGAAGCCGCCGCAAGCTGCTCGGCGTGGACGCTCTTGCCGGAACGGGCGCCGCCAAAGACCAGTGTGCGTGTCATGCAGCGCTCCGCAAGAATAGGGCCGCCACCGCGGCCGGGTTGGACGGGAAATAGCCGTGAAAGTAGGACGCTTGCAGCGAACCCACGCGGTAAACGGCTTCGCCCGCGGCGCCGCCTGGATGCTTTTGCGTCGTCGCGGCGGCGGGCACCGAGGTCTCCAGGCGCGAGTAATGGAAGGTATGGCCGCGCAGCGAGCCCTGCGCGGTAGGCATCGCTTGCGCTCCCAGGCCGGCAAGGCGGGCCTGCATGGCGACCTTGCCGGGCAACAGGCCGGCCATCGGCCACTCCTTGCCTTCCTTGTCCTGCAGCGAGTCTGCGAGCCCCATCATGCCGCCGCACTCGGCGACGATGGGCAGGCCGTCGGCATGCGCGGCGCGCAGCGATGCCTGCCAGCGCTGTCCGGCGGAGAGCGCTGCGGCGTGCAGTTCGGGATAGCCGCCAGGCAGGTAAACGGCCGTGGCTTCGCGCGGCACCGGCTCGTCGGCCAGCGGCGAAAAGTAGTCGAGCTGCGCGCCGAGCGCTTCCAGCGTCGACAGGTTGGCCGGGTAGAGGAACATGAAGGCCGCGTCGCGTGCGATGGCAATGCGGGAGCCTTCAAGAGGCCGTCCTGGCGCGCCGTTGCCGGCAGCAGCGTCGGCGCCAGCCGCAATGGAAATGATTGGCAAGGCGTCCCAGGCTGCGAGATCGAGCGTCAGCTGGTCCGCCAGCGTGTCGAGCAATGCATCGAGGCCGGCGACTTCGTCCGGCAATACAAGACCCAGATGCCGCTCGGGCAGCGATGCGGCCTGCTTGGGCAGGGTGCCCAGCAGAGGGATGTCGCGCAGGGAGGCCGCGACCATGGCCGCATGTCCAGCGCTGGCGATGCGGTTCGCCACCACGCCAGCCATGGCCACCGGCCCATAATCGCGCAAGCCGTGCACCAACGCCCCGGCTGTTTGCGCCATGGCCCCGGCATCGATCACGGCCAATACCGGCAAGCCGAATTCGCGCGACAGGTCGGCGGCGGAAGGCGTGCCATCGTAAAGGCCCATTACACCTTCGACCAGGATCGCATCGGCCTGCTCCGCCGCCTCGGCCAGCAGGGCGCGGCAGCGTTCAGCGCCCACCATCCACAGGTCGAGCGATTCGACCGGCGAGCCGCAAGCGCGCGCCAGCACCATCGGGTCGATGAAATCCGGTCCGCACTTGAAGACCCGCACGCGGCGCCCGGCGCTCGCCAGCTTGCGCGCCAGCGCTGCCGTGACAGTGGTCTTGCCCTGGCCGGATGCGGCGGCTGCAATGAGGACGGCGCGGGCTACCATTCCGTGCCCGGCTGCGCTGCGATGCCGGCCTTGAACGCGTGCTTGACCACGGTCATTTCAGTGACGGTATCCGCGACGTCGATCAGTTCCTGCGGCGCGGCGCGGCCGGTAACCACCGCATGCTGCATCTCCGGACGATCCAGCAGGTCGGCAATCACGTCGTGCACGTCCAGGTAGCGGTACTTCAGGGCGATGTTCAGTTCATCCAGCACCACCATGCCGTAGGATGGATCGCGCAGGAAGGCGCGCGCCTGCTGCCAGGCCTGCTGCGCCTTTTCAATATCGCGCTCGCGGTTCTGCGTTTCCCAGGTATAGCCTTCGCCCATGGCGTGGAAGCTGCACTCTTCAGGAAAACGGCGCAGGAACTGTTCTTCGCCGGTCGACATGGCGCCCTTGATGAACTGCACCACGCCCACTTTCATGCCGTGCCCCATGGCACGCATCGCCATGCCGAAGCCGCTCGAGCTCTTGCCCTTGCCATTGCCGGTGTTGACGATCAGGACGCCGATGTTCTTGTCGGCTGCCGCGATCTTGGCGTCGATAATGGCCTTCTTGCGCGCCATGCGGTCGCGGTGGCGGTCGTTGATATCGCTCATTGGGGGCTCCCGGGAATGAAGATGGTGCGTTCGCCGTGGCGGACGGTTTCGATTGGATGGTCGAGGTATTCGCTGAGGACAGCGGGCTGCATCACTTCCTCGACCGGGCCCGCCAGCCAGCGCCCGTCGCCCATCAGCAGCAGTGCGTGGGAAGAGACGCTGTGCGCCAGCGTCAGGTCATGGCCAACCATCACCACGGTCTTGCGCTGCTCCCGGCAAAGCCTGGACAGCAGCGACATCACGCTGACCTGGTGCGCAAGGTCCAGCGCGTTGGCCGGTTCGTCGAGCAGCAGCAGCGGCGTATCCTGCGCCAGCATGGCGGCGATGGCCACGCGCTGGCGCTCACCGCCGGACAGCGTGCGCACGTCGCGTGCCGCCAGGTGGTCGACTTCCATTGCGGCCAGGGCGGCAATGGCGGCCTGGTGGTCGTCGCTGTTTTCCCAATACCGGTTGTCGTGGTAGGGATGGCGCGCCGACAGCACGGTTTCGATCACGGAGTACGAGAAGGCATCGCTGCGGGCCTGCGCCAGGAAGGCGCGCTTGAGCGCCAGTTCCTGCAGCGGCCATTCGCCAAGTGCGCGGCGGTCGATACTGACATGGCCGGCTTCCGGCTGGCGCAGTCCGGCCAGGGTGCGCAGCAGGGTGCTCTTGCCGGCGCCGTTGCGGCCGATCACGCTCCAGCATTCGCCGTCGCCGACCTGCCAGTCCAGCCTGTCGACCAGGGTGCGCTTGCCCATGGCAAGGCGTAGTTGATGGGTGCCGATCATCTTATTTCCTCAGCCGGTGCAGTTGGTACAGGAAGACCGGCGTGCCCACCAGCGCAGTGACCACGCCCGCAGGCAGTTGCTGCGGCGCGATGATGGTACGCGCCACAGTATCGGCCAGCACCAGGTAGGCGCCGCCGACCAGCGCGGCGCTTGGCACCAGCAGGCGATGGTCGGGGCCGAAGGCGAACCGGCAAGCGTGCGGCACGATCAGGCCGACGAAGCCGATGCTGCCCGCCGTTGTTACAGCACTGGCGGTCAGCAGGCCGGAACAGAAGAACAGGCCCTTGCGCAGCGCGCTCACGCGGATGCCCAGGGTGGCTGCCGCTTCCGCATGCAGCGCCATCACGTTCAGCGAACGTGCAGCGCGCAGGGCGAACGCCATCCCGCCGGCCAGCACAATCCACGGCAGCCAGCGGATCGGGGAACCGGACAGGTCGCCGATCAGCCAGAAAACCATGGTGCGCAGGCGGCTTTCCGGCGCAATCGACAGCATCAGGGTGACCAGGGCGATGCAGCCCGAAGACAGGATCACCCCGGTCAATAGCAGCAGGGCAGTGCCGCCTTCCGCGGCGGTGCCGCCGCGCAGGTCGCGCCGCGCCAGGAAGTACAGCATCATCGATACCACGACCGCGCCGGCGAAGGAGGCGGCATCCACCATCCACGCCGCGCACATGAACAGTAATGCCGCCAGTGCCCCCACCGATGCGCCGGACGAAATGCCCAGCACATAAGGATCGGCCAGCGGATTGCGCAGCAAGGCCTGCATCATCACGCCGGCCAGCGACAGGGAGGCGCCGGTCACGAAAGCCGTCGCCGCGCGTTCGGCGCGCAGGCCTAGCAGGTGGCCGGGCAATGAGGCAGGCTGCCCGCTGATGAACTCCCGCAGCGCGCCAGGCATGTCGGCCAGCGGAATGCTGACCGAACCGATCATGCCGGCGGCAACCAGGCTGGCCAGCGATAACAGCACCAGCAGGATGATGACGGTGACGGCGCGCATGCGCAGGTTGGCGGAAAGTGGATGCATAGCGGGCAGCTTATCTCATTTATTTGTAGCTGAAGCGCAGGCCAGCATACACGGTGGAACCGGCGGTGGCGTAATTGCGCGCCAGTTCATAGTGTTTGCCGGCCACGTTGTTCCAGCGCAGGGTGGCAGTCCAGGAACGGTCGAATTCCCAGGCCGCATACAGGTTCAGCAAGCCGTAGCCGCCCAGGCGGTTGCGGTTGGCCGTATCGTCGAAACGGTAGCCGGAAAGCTGCCACTCGGCGCCGGTACTCAGGCTGCCCGCAGTATATTCCAGCGCTAGGTTGCCGTGGCGCTTGGCGCGGCGCACCAGCAGCTTGCCGCTGACGTCGTCCTGCGGGTTCTGCAGGTCGGCGCTCGCGGACAGCGTGAAATTGCTGCCCAGCTGCTGGCGTGCCGACAGGGAGATGCCTTCCAGCGTGGCCTGGTTGACGTTGTAGGCGCAGCCAAAGCGGAAGCCGGGCAGCGGACAAGGGGCGATGTTCACCAGCAGGTCGGTCAGCTTGTTGCGGTATGCCACGGCGCCCAGCGCTGTGCCGCCCTGTTCGAAGTGGACGCCTATTTCGCGGTTGCGGCCTTCTTCCGGGCGATTGGCCGGCAGGCCGTAGCCGGGGTAGTACAGCTCATTGAACGTCGGCGCGCGGAAGCTGGTGCCGTAGCTGGCGTTGACGCGCAGGCCCGGCGTGATGCGGTAGCCGTAGCCCAGCGAGCCGGTACTCTTCGAACCATACGGCGAGCTGTCGTCGTTTCGGGCTGCGGCGGCCAGCAGGTGGTCGCCGCGCTTCATGTTGTAGCTGGCGGCCCAGGAAGTGGTGCTGCGCTCACGCACCAGGGCGGCGGTGTTGGATTCGATTTCTTCCTTGCGGTGTTCGGCCAGCAGCTGCAGGCTGTCGGTGCCCAGCGCGATATCGTTCTGCCAACTGAACTGGGTCTGCTTGGTATCGATCTGGCTGGCGGTGGCGGCAAAGCTGCCGGACTTGTCGCGCGATTGCGCGGCTTGCGTCGTCATCTGCCAGGCGTCGCTCAGGCGGTTGCGCGAGTAAAGCGCGGCGGTGTCGAGCTTCTGCGTGCTCCAGGCGCGCACCTTGGTGCCGCTATCGTAATCCGCTTCCTGGTCGCTATGCAGGAACTGCACGCCCAGCTCGTGGCCGGGCGCGACCTGCCAGGCCAGTTGGCCGTTGGCGTGCTTGCGGTCGTAGCCGTCGTCATCGCTGTTGTAGCTGGAGCTGGCCGGCAGTGTGGCGGAGAAGCCGCCGGAGCGTTCCTTGCCCGCGCTGAGGGCATAGTTGAAGGCGCCGGCGCTGCCGGCAATGCCTGCGGTGCCGGATCGGGTGCCGTAAGTGCCTGCCAATACGCCAGCATCGATCGCCGGGCTGCCGTGGCCATTCTTCGTGAAGATCTGCACCACGCCGCCGATGGCATCGGCGCCGTACAGGGTGCTCAACGGGCCGTACACGACTTCGATATGGTCGACGGCGGACAGCGGAATGGCATTCCAGGCGGCCGCGCCGCTGCTGGCGGAGCCGATGCGTACGCCGTCGATCAGGACGATGACCTGGTTGCCGTTGGAGCCGCGCAGGAACACGCTGGCATTGGTGCCCGGTCCGCCGTTGCGGCTCACTTCGATGCCGCGCTGGCGCTGCAGCAGTTCGGTGATGGAGCCGGCGCCGCTGCGCGCGATTTCCTCTGGGCCGATGCTGAGCGTGTCGCTGATGATGTCGCGTGCTGCTTGCGGCGTGCGGGTGGCGGTGATCAGCACGGAATTCAGTACGGCAGCCTGGGTTTGTGCTTCGACGGCAGGTGCGGCAACGGCCAGTGCCAGCGACGCGATGGCCGCTTGCCGGGTAAGGGGAAAGGACATGACAACTTTCGTAACGAGCCGCCGGCCCACGTCCCCGTAAGCCGGCATGAACAGGAACGGGCGCAGGGCGCGTTCCCACCTGGTCTGGCCGGTATCCGGGCTGGCAAGTCTGGCGGCCTGGCCTTCCCATGCTTGCGCACAGTGGCCGGGAGGTCGCTGCCGCACATTGAAGGCGGCACTTGCTTACCGTTGCGGGGGCAGCACACGTTGGCTGTCAGGGACAGCGCCGTGTTTCCCGTTTAACTGCATTCGAGAATTCGATTGCGGGCACCAAAACCCCGCCATTATACGGACTTGGCTGGCCAGGACAAGCGAAGGATCCCGCAATACTTGATGTGGTTTGGCTTGGCGGCCGCCTGCTGCAAGGGCTCACCGGCGGCGATGGCCGCCATCAGGCGCATGGTGCCGGCGTGGCAGACGACAATGGCGTCGTGCTGCAACTCATCGAGGAAGGACTGCACGCGGCGCGCCACCTCGCGCACGGTTTCTCCGCCGCCAGGGCGGTAATCGAGCAGGTCGGCGGCCCAGGCATCGACCTCGGCGCGCGCGACGTCGGGCCAGCTGCGCAGCTCCCAGGCGCCGAAATCCATTTCCACCAGGCGCGGGTCGGACGTGAAGGCGCCCAGCAGGGAGGCCAGGGCCGTGCAGCGCCGCAGGGGGCTGGAGTACAGGCGGTAGCCGCGGGCGAGGGCGCTGGCCAGTTGCGGCGCCAGGGCGGCGTGGCCGGCGGCCAGGGCGTCCGCTGCTGCCGGAATGTCGCTGCTGCCGTAGCACAGGCCGGGCGCGACATCGGGCTGCGGATGGCGGACGAGGATCAGTTCCACATGCAGGCCAGTGCCGCGACGTAGAACACGGCTTCGGTCAATTGCTGGACAGCGCCAAGGCAGTCGCCAGTATAGCCGCCCAGGCGTTGCCGGAACTTGCGCGCCAGCCAGAGCGTCGCCAGCAGCATGCCGGCCAGGCCGGCGCCCAATGCAGCCGGCGGCAGCCAGCCCACGACCAGCGCGCCCGCCGCGGGCAGCGCGGCCGTCAGCGTCGCGATGGCGAACTCGCCGCCGCGCATTTCCTGCGCCAGCGGCTTGGCCTTGCCCTCCGCGCGCGCATACTCCATGCGCCAGATCAGCGAACAGGCCATGAGGCGCGACAGCGGATGGGCCGCCAGCAGGGCACCAAGCACCGCCAGCTTCGGCATGCTGGCCAGCGCCGCCACCTTGGTTGCCAGCATCAGGCCGATGCCGATGGCTCCATACGCGCCGATGCGCGAATCCTTCATGATCTCCAGCACGCGCTCGCGCGTGTGACCGCCGCCCAGGCCATCGCAGCTATCGGCAAAACCGTCCTCGTGGAAGGCTCCGGTGGCATAGATGCCGGCGGCCGTGGAAAGCAGCACGGCAAGCAGCGGCGGCAGCACCAGCGCCGCCGCCGCGTACACTCCGCCCGCAATCGCCGCCACCACCAGTCCCACGGCAGGGAAGTAGCGCGAGGCATGGTGCAGCCAGGCCGGCTCGAAACCGACCCAGCGAGGAATAGGCAGGCGCGTGAAGAATTGCAGTGCGATGAAGAACAGGCGCAACTGCTGCATGGGCGCTTACTCGGACTTCTCGCTGACCTGGGCCGACTCGAAAGTCGCCATCTGGTTCAGGAAGTTGACGGCGGCATGCAGCAGCGGCACGGCCAGCGCGGCGCCTGTGCCTTCGCCCAGGCGCAAACCGAGGTTCAGCAGCGGGCGGCCGCCAAGGAAGTCCAGCATGCGCTTGTGGCCATTCTCGTCGGAGCAATGCGAGAACACGCAGTAATCCAGCACCGCCGGCTGCACGCGCGACGCGACCAGCAGGGCGCTGGTGACGATAAAGCCGTCAACCAGCAGCACCATGCGCCGTTCGGCTGCCTTCAGCATGGCGCCGACCATCATCGCAATTTCCAGGCCGCCGAAAGCAGCCAGCGCCTGCAGCCCGCCCTGCGCATCGGCGTGCAGGGCCATGGCGGCTTCGATCACGTGCTGCTTGTGCAGCACGCCTTCCGGCGCCAGGCCGGTGCCGGCACCAACGCAATCGGCGACCGGAGTGCCGGTCAGGCGATGCATCAGCGCGGCGGCGGAGGTGGTATTGCCGATCCCCATTTCGCCGAAGCCCAGCACATTGCCCGGCAGCTCGGCCACCAGGTCCATGCCGCACTCGATCGCCTCCATGCACTGCTGCACCGACATGGCCGGCTGTTGCGCAAAATTGGCGGTACCTGGGGCGATCTTGCGGTTAACCAGGCCTTCGCGCGTCCCGAAATCATGCTTGACGCCCGCATCCACCACTTTCAGCGCGCAGCCGTTCTGGCGCGCGAAGACATTGATGGCGGCGCCGCCGGCAAGGAAGTTCTCCACCATCTGCCAGGTCACATCCTGCGGGAAGGCGGAAATCCCTTCCGCCACCACCCCATGGTCGCCCGCGAACACCAGGATGGCAGGCTCGCGCAGCTGCGGGCTGGTGGTCTGCTGGATCATGCCGACCTTGTGTGCCAGCGCCTCCAGCGCTCCCAGGCTGCCCAGTGGCTTGGTCTTGTTGTTGATGGCGCTATCCAGCCGGGCCGCGAGCGCTTCGTCTTTGAGTGGGGTGATGTGTGGGATGGTCATCGCGGAATTATAATGCCCGTATGCGCATACTTATCATTGAAGACAATAAGGATATTGTCGCCAACCTGTACGGCTTCCTTGAGCCCAAGGGCTACGTACTGGATACGGCAGCCAATGGCTACGGTGGGCTGGCGCTGGCAACCGAGCATGAATACGACGCCGTGGTGCTGGACGTGATGTTGCCCGGCCTGAACGGCATGGAGCTGTGTCGCAAGCTGCGCGGCGAGCTTGGAAAGGCCACGCCGGTGTTGATGCTGACCGCGCGCGACACGCTGGAAGACAAGGTCGCAGGCTTCGAGAGCGGCGCCGACGACTACCTGGTCAAGCCTTTTTCACTGGTGGAGCTGGAAATCCGGCTGCGCGCCCTGGTGCGGCGCGCCCGCGGCGTGCAGGCAGCGGCGCCGGTGCTGCAGTTCGGCGACCTGACTTTCGATACTGTCAATTACGAGGTGCGCCGCGCCGGACGCCCGTTGGGGCTGACCCGCACCGGCTATACCATCCTCAAAAGCCTGATGAAGGAAGCACCGCGCGTCGTTACGCGGGATGCGCTGGAACATGAGGTGTGGGGCGACGAGCGTCCCGACAGCGACGCGTTGCGCACCCACATCCATGCGCTGCGCCAGGCGCTGGACAAACCTTATCCTTTTGCCATGCTGCGCACGATCCCGGGCATCGGCTACAAGCTGGTGAACGCAGATGAAGAAAACTGATTCGCTGCGCCGACGCATCGTCGGCGCCTACATGACCTTCGCGGTCGCAGTCTCCGCCGTGTTTGCCGTTATTGCCGCCCTGGCAGTGGAAGGCATCGAGGAAAAACTGGTCGACGAGCGCCTGGAAGAAGTGGCGTTATGGGCCGCCCCGCGCCATACCGGCGGCATGCCGGTGCAGATGCCGGCCGGCCTGACCTTCCACCACGGCGCCGACATCCCGCGCTCGCTGCGCGGGCTGCCGCATGGCGTGCGCGAGATCACAGTCGATGGAACCGACCTGCACGTGCTGGCCGGGAACGATGGCCATGGGGAATTCGTCGTGGTGGATCACGATAGCGAATATGAAACGATCGAGATCGTGGTCTATTCGATGTTCGCTGCAGGCTTCCTCACTTTTGTCATCTGTTCGCTGGTGCTGGCGCGCTTCCTCGCCAACCGTATTGTCACGCCGATGACGCTGCTCTCGCAGGCGGTCGAACAGCGCCAGGAAGAATTGCCCTGCCTTGAGCGCAACGACGAACTGGGCGTGCTGGCGCGCGCCTTTGCCGGCCGCACCGGAGAGCTCAAGCAATTCCTTGACCGTGAACGCTTCTTCACCGGGGACGTAAGCCACGAATTGCGCACGCCCCTGACCGTGATCAGCGGCGCGGCGGAAGTGCTGATCGCGCGTACCGAGGGCGAGCCTGGCTTGCAAGCGCCGGCCGAACGGATCTACCGCGCCGCGCGCGAAGCCAGCGACGTGGCCAGCGTGCTGCTTCGCCTGGCCCGTTCGCCGCAAGGCCTGGAAGCGCCGCCGCAGTCGGTTGCCGAGCTGGCGGAATACGAAGCCACGCGTTGCCAGCCCCTGGTGGCCGGCAAGCCGGTCACCTTGCGCTATCTGGATGGAGCCGACTTCACCGTCCACGGCTCGCGCGAGCTGCTGCAGGCCGCGATCGGAAACCTGCTGCGCAACGCATGCGCCTACACGGAGCGGGGCGAAGTCGTGCTGCGCCTGGAGCAGCGTTCGATCGTGGTGGAAGACACCGGGCCAGGCCTGCCTGCGGCAGCGCTGGCGCGCCTGCGCGGCGAATCGGGCCCGGAAGGCGATGGCGCCTCGTCCGGCACCGGCCTCGGCCTGGGGCTGGTGCAGCGCATCTGTGTGTATCTTGGCGCCGAGTTGCATGTCCAGCAACGCGAGGGCGGCGGTACCCGTTTCTCCATCGGCTTCCCAGCTGATTTAACGCAATCTTAACGCCGCCTTGACGTAGCCTTTACCTACTGCAAGCTATCGTGCGAGGATGAAATTTCCTCGCATTCATTCCGCCTTTCTTCCCCTTGCCACAGCTTCCTTCCTGGTCCTGATCTATAACATCAGCTTCTGGAAGGGCTTCGTGTCGGCTACGGGCGGGTTCCAGCTCGCCAACCTGCTGGTCTATCTTGGATCCGCGCTGCTGCTGGTGCTGGTGTTCAACGGGGTGCTGGCGCTGGTGAATTTCCGCGGCCTGTTCAAGCCTGTTGTGATCGCGCTATTGCTGCTGTCCTCATTGACGGCCTATTTCATGTCCCAGTACGGCATCGTGGTCGATGCCTCCATGGTGCAGAACGTGGTGGAAACCGATGTGCGCGAAGCCGGCGAATTGTTTAGCTGGAAACTGGTGCAATCGGTGCTGCTGCTGGGCGTGATCCCGTCGTGGCTGATCTGGCGGCTGCCGGTGCGCTATGGTTCCCTGCGTCGCGAGGTGCTGGTCAATACTGGGCTGGTGGCCGGTTCGCTGCTGCTTGCTGCCGGCTTGTTGATCGTGCTGTTCAAAACCCTGGCGCCGGCCATTCGCGAACACCGCGAACTGCGCTTCATGCTGACGCCTACCAATGTGTTCCAGGCTACGAACAGCTACCTCAAACGCAAATGGGCGACGGCGACCGTGATTGCGCCCCTCGGCACGGATGCCGCCAGAGGCAGCTTGTGGGCCGCGGCGGGCACCAGCCAGCGTACGGTGACCATCATCGTGGTCGGCGAGACTGCGCGCGCCATGAATTTTTCCTTGAACGGCTATGGGCGCGAAACCAACCCGCGCCTGGCGCAAGTGCAGTCGCTGGTCAACTTCACGAATGTGAGCTCGTGCGGTACTGCCACGGCGGTCTCGGTCCCCTGTGTGTTTTCCGACCTCACGCGCGAGGATTATTCGGAAGACAAGGCGCGCAGCAAGGAAGGCCTGCTGGACGTGCTGCAGCACGCCGGGCTCGAGGTGATCTGGCGCGACAATAATTCCGGTTGCAAGGGAGTGTGCGACCGTGTGCGCTTTGAAGACATGTCCAAGCCTGTCGCCGGCAATGCGCTGTGCAATTCCGAAGAGTGCTACGACGAACACCTGCTCGAAGGACTGCCGGAGCTGATCCGCGACGCCAGGAGGGACCTGGTCATCGTGCTGCACCAGAAGGGTAGCCATGGCCCTGCGTACTGGAAGCGCTACCCGCCCGAATTCAAGAAGTTCGGCCCGGTATGCCAGACCAATGAACTGGAGCAGTGCACACGCGAACAAATCACGGCAGCCTACGACAACACCATCCTGTACACCGATTACTTCCTCGACAAGACCATCAAGGTGCTGAAAGAGTCGGGGGTGCCGGCTTCCATGCTGTATTTCTCCGACCATGGCGAATCGCTGGGTGAGAAGAATATGTACCTGCATGGTGCTCCGTACATCTTTTCGCCGGAGGAACAGCGCAAGGTGCCGATGATGCTGTGGCTGTCGGACGGTTTCAGCCAGCGCTTCCACCTTGACCGCAACTGCCTGGCCGCGCGCAGCAGCCAGCCGTTCTCGCACGATAACGTATTCCATTCCACGCTCGGCATGCTGAATGTGAATACCGCTGTTTACAACCCCAAGTTAGACATGTTCCATGCGTGTATCAATGATGCTTAAGAAATCCTGGGGATTGCTGGCGCTGGCAGCGTCGGCCGTCCTGATCCTGCTGCTCGGCCAGTTCACGGACGTTGACTTGCGCCTGGCAGACCTGGTGTACGACCGCGCGCGTGGTGTCTTCCCTTTGCAGCACACCTGGTTTACCGAGCAATTCAACCATGTCATCCTCAAGGCCCTGCTGTCATGCATGGCCGGCGGCGCCGTGGTGCTGGCACTGTGGGACATCTGGCGTCCGCAGCTGCATTGGGTTCCTGCACAGCGCCTGGGCGTAAGGGTTCTAGGCATGTCGGCCATCAGTGTACCGGTCGTGGTGAGCCTGCTGAAGCGCGCCAGCACCTCGCACTGCCCGTGGGACCTGGAACGCTATGGCGGCCACGCGCCTTATATCCGCTTGCTCGAACTGATGCCGGCCGGTGTCGAAGCGGGCCACTGCCTGCCGGGCGGGCACGCGTCCAGCGCCTTGTGGCTGATTGCATTGTCGGCCTTCTGGTGGCCGGATCAGCCGCGCAAGGCCTTTGGCGTCGGCGCCTTGACGATGGCCTTTGCATTAGGGGTCGGCTTTGTGCAGCAACTGCGCGGTGCCCACTTCCTTACGCATACATTGTGGTCGGCCTGGATCGCTTGCGCAGTCGTGATGGCGAACTATTTACTTGCAAAACACCAGGCGTTTGGTTATAGTTCTGTCCCTCGCAACGCAGCGCTGACAAATCAGTAAAGCGAAACGAGAAAAAGAAGGGGTTGACGAGTTGCACGCTGTACCGCATAATCTCGCTTCTCTGCTGCTGACGAACACAACGCTTCGTCGAA
This sequence comes from Pseudoduganella sp. R-34, assembly GCF_049904655.1. Taxonomy (NCBI): domain Bacteria; kingdom Pseudomonadati; phylum Pseudomonadota; class Betaproteobacteria; order Burkholderiales; family Oxalobacteraceae; genus Pseudoduganella; species Pseudoduganella sp. R-34. Next base: position 6,709,269 of record NZ_CP184572.1, on the reverse strand, counting down.
CAAACAGGCAGCGATCTTTAAAAATCAACAGTCGATAAGTGTGGGCGTTTGACGATATGCCCGGGCCTTCGGGCTCGATGCTCAAAATATACGTTATAACGCTCGCACAAAATAAACGTAAATCTCGAAAGAGATTTCGTCAGTATTTTGAGTGAGTGACCTCGGTAGCAATACCGAAAAACAGAGATTGAACTGAAGAGTTTGATCCTGGCTCAGATTGAACGCTGGCGGCATGCTTTACACATGCAAGTCGAACGGCAGCGCGGGCTTCGGCCTGGCGGCGAGTGGCGAACGGGTGAGTAATATATCGGAACGTACCCAAGAGTGGGGGATAACGTAGCGAAAGTTACGCTAATACCGCATACGATCTAAGGATGAAAGCAGGGGACCGCAAGGCCTTGTGCTCCTGGAGCGGCCGATATCTGATTAGCTAGTTGGTGAGGTAAAGGCTCACCAAGGCAACGATCAGTAGCTGGTCTGAGAGGACGACCAGCCACACTGGAACTGAGACACGGTCCAGACTCCTACGGGAGGCAGCAGTGGGGAATTTTGGACAATGGGGGCAACCCTGATCCAGCAATGCCGCGTGAGTGAAGAAGGCCTTCGGGTTGTAAAGCTCTTTTGTCAGGGAAGAAAAGGTCGTGGCTAATATCCACGACTGCTGACGGTACCTGAAGAATAAGCACCGGCTAACTACGTGCCAGCAGCCGCGGTAATACGTAGGGTGCAAGCGTTAATCGGAATTACTGGGCGTAAAGCGTGCGCAGGCGGTTTCGTAAGTCTGTCGTGAAATCCCCGGGCTTAACCTGGGAATGGCGATGGAGACTGCGAGGCTAGAGTTTGGCAGAGGGGGGTAGAATTCCACGTGTAGCAGTGAAATGCGTAGAGATGTGGAGGAACACCGATGGCGAAGGCAGCCCCCTGGGTCAAAACTGACGCTCATGCACGAAAGCGTGGGGAGCAAACAGGATTAGATACCCTGGTAGTCCACGCCCTAAACGATGTCTACTAGTTGTTGGGTCTTAATTGACTTAGTAACGCAGCTAACGCGTGAAGTAGACCGCCTGGGGAGTACGGTCGCAAGATTAAAACTCAAAGGAATTGACGGGGACCCGCACAAGCGGTGGATGATGTGGATTAATTCGATGCAACGCGAAAAACCTTACCTACCCTTGACATGGCAGGAATCCTGGAGAGATCTGGGAGTGCTCGAAAGAGAACCTGCACACAGGTGCTGCATGGCTGTCGTCAGCTCGTGTCGTGAGATGTTGGGTTAAGTCCCGCAACGAGCGCAACCCTTGTCATTAGTTGCTACGCAAGAGCACTCTAATGAGACTGCCGGTGACAAACCGGAGGAAGGTGGGGATGACGTCAAGTCCTCATGGCCCTTATGGGTAGGGCTTCACACGTCATACAATGGTACATACAGAGGGCCGCCAACCCGCGAGGGGGAGCTAATCCCAGAAAGTGTATCGTAGTCCGGATTGTAGTCTGCAACTCGACTACATGAAGTTGGAATCGCTAGTAATCGCGGATCAGCATGTCGCGGTGAATACGTTCCCGGGTCTTGTACACACCGCCCGTCACACCATGGGAGCGGGTTTTACCAGAAGTAGGTAGCTTAACCGTAAGGAGGGCGCTTACCACGGTAGGATTCGTGACTGGGGTGAAGTCGTAACAAGGTAGCCGTATCGGAAGGTGCGGCTGGATCACCTCCTTTCTAGAGTCGGCATCAGACTCAAACGTTCACACTTATCGACTGTTGTAATACGAAGAACAGCAATGTTGGGGCTGTAGCTCAGCTGGTTAGAGCACCGTGTTGATAACGCGGGGGTCGTTGGTTCGAGCCCAACCAGCCCTACCAAACCAATGGGGGATTAGCTCAGCTGGGAGAGCACCTGCTTTGCAAGCAGGGGGTCGTCGGTTCGATCCCGTCATCCTCCACCAAGTTTTCAAACGTAAGCGTAGCCGCTTAGGTTTGAACGCTTAAATGTTCATCGTTCTTTAACAATCTGGAAGAAGTAAAAGTTTTATTAAGCGATATCGAAAGATATTACTTAGGGTAGTAGTAAAACTCATCAAACACAGTAGTAAGTGCTTGAACCTGTAGCCGTCAAGGTTATAGGGACAAGTGAATAAGTGCACATGGCGGATGCCTTGGCGATTACAGGCGATGAAGGACGTAGAAGTCTGCGATAAGCTTCGGGGAGCTGACAAACAAGCTTTGATCCGAAGATTTCCGAATGGGGAAACCCGGCCTTATAGGTCATCACTCACTGAATACATAGGTGTGTGAAGCGAACGCGGCGAACTGAAACATCTAAGTAGCTGCAGGAAAAGAAATCAACCGAGATTCCCAAAGTAGTGGCGAGCGAAATGGGAAGAGCCTGTACGTGATAGTCGTTTGGATAATGGAACAGATTGGAAACTCTGGCCATAGCGGGTGATAGCCCCGTACATGAAATCCAGGCGGTGGTACTAAGCGTACGACAAGTAGGGCGGGACACGAGAAATCCTGTCTGAACATGGGGGGACCATCCTCCAAGGCTAAATACTCGTAATCGACCGATAGTGAACCAGTACCGTGAGGGAAAGGCGAAAAGAACCCCGGGAGGGGAGTGAAATAGATCCTGAAACCGTGTGCATACAAACAGTCGGAGCCTCGTAAGGGGTGACGGCGTACCTTTTGTATAATGGGTCAGCGACTTACATTCAGTGGCGAGGTTAACCAGATAGGGGAGCCGTAGAGAAATCGAGTCCGAACAGGGCGCCAGTCGCTGGGTGTAGACCCGAAACCAAGTGATCTATCCATGGCCAGGTTGAAGGTGCGGTAACACGCACTGGAGGACCGAACCCACTAATGTTGAAAAATTAGGGGATGAGCTGTGGATAGGGGTGAAAGGCTAAACAAACTTGGAAATAGCTGGTTCTCTCCGAAAACTATTTAGGTAGTGCCTCAAGTATCACCGACGGGGGTAGAGCACTGTTATGGCTAGGGGGTCATCGCGACTTACCAAACCATTGCAAACTCCGAATACCGTTGAGTGCGAGCTTGGGAGACAGACATCGGGTGCTAACGTCCGGTGTCAAGAGGGAAACAACCCAGACCGCCAGCTAAGGTCCCAAAGATTGGCTAAGTGGAAAACGAAGTGGGAAGGCTAAAACAGTCAGGATGTTGGCTTAGAAGCAGCCATCATTTAAAGAAAGCGTAATAGCTCACTGATCGAGTCGTCCTGCGCGGAAGATGTAACGGGGCTAAGCCAGTCACCGAAGCTGCGGATATCCGCAAGGATATGGTAGGAGAGCGTTCTGTAAGCCTGCGAAGGTGTCTTGTAAAGGATGCTGGAGGTATCAGAAGTGCGAATGCTGACATGAGTAGCGATAATGCGGGTGAAAAGCCCGCACGCCGTAAGCCCAAGGTTTCCTGTTCAACGTTCATCGGAGCAGGGTGAGTCGGCCCCTAAGGCGAGGCAGAGATGCGTAGCTGATGGGAAGCAGGTTAATATTCCTGCACCGTCGTATGATGCGATGGGGGGACGGATCGCGGAAGGTTGTCTGCCTGTTGGAATAGGCAGTTCCTGGTTCATAGAAGGCGCTTAGGCAAATCCGGGCGCGTAATTCAAGGGACTGGGACGAGCGAGCTTGCTCGCGAAGCAATCGGAAGTGGTTCCAAGAAAAGCCTCTAAGCTTCAGTCATACGAGACCGTACCGCAAACCGACACAGGTGGGCGAGATGAGTATTCTAAGGCGCTTGAGAGAACTCGGGAGAAGGAACTCGGCAAATTGGTACCGTAACTTCGGGATAAGGTACGCCTCGGTAGCTTGACCACTTTACTGTGGAAGGGCGAAAAGGTTGCAATAAACTGGTGGCTGCGACTGTTTAATAAAAACACAGCACTCTGCAAACACGAAAGTGGACGTATAGGGTGTGACGCCTGCCCGGTGCTGGAAGATTAAATGATGGGGTGCAAGCTCTTGATTGAAGTCCCAGTAAACGGCGGCCGTAACTATAACGGTCCTAAGGTAGCGAAATTCCTTGTCGGGTAAGTTCCGACCTGCACGAATGGCGTAACGATGGCCACACTGTCTCCTCCCGAGACTCAGCGAAGTTGAAGTGTTTGTGATGATGCAATCTACCCGCGGCTAGACGGAAAGACCCCATGAACCTTTACTGTAGCTTTGCATTGGACTTTGAACCAATCTGTGTAGGATAGGTGGGAGGCTTTGAAGTAGGGACGCCAGTTCCTATGGAGCCATCCTTGAAATACCACCCTGGTTTGTTTGAGGTTCTAACCTTGGTCCGTGATCCGGATCGGGGACAGTGCATGGTAGGCAGTTTGACTGGGGCGGTCTCCTCCCAAACGGTAACGGAGGAGTTCGAAGGTACGCTAGGTACGGTCGGACATCGTGCTAATAGTGCAATGGCATAAGCGTGCTTAACTGCGAGACCGACAAGTCGAGCAGGTACGAAAGTAGGACATAGTGATCCGGTGGTTCTGTATGGAAGGGCCATCGCTCAACGGATAAAAGGTACTCTGGGGATAACAGGCTGATTCCTCCCAAGAGTTCATATCGACGGGGGAGTTTGGCACCTCGATGTCGGCTCATCACATCCTGGGGCTGTAGCCGGTCCCAAGGGTATGGCTGTTCGCCATTTAAAGTGGTACGTGAGCTGGGTTTAAAACGTCGTGAGACAGTTTGGTCCCTATCTGCCGTGGGCGTTGGAAATTTGAAGGGGGCTGCTCCTAGTACGAGAGGACCGGAGTGGACGAACCTCTGGTGTACCGGTTGTCACGCCAGTGGCATTGCCGGGTAGCTAAGTTCGGAAGAGATAACCGCTGAAAGCATCTAAGCGGGAAACTTGCCTTAAGATGAGATTTCCCGGAGCCTTGAGCTCCTTGAAGGGTCGTTCGAGACCAGGACGTTGATAGGTCAGGTGTGGAAGTGCAGTAATGCATTAAGCTAACTGATACTAATTGCCCGTACGGCTTGTCCCTATAACCTTGACGGTTATGTAGCACTTACAGTGTTTGAGAACACTACCCCACTTTACTTCTTCCCGGATTGTTGACAAGTCATGCCTGATGACCATAGCAAGTCGGTCCCACCCCTTCCCATCCCGAACAGGACCGTGAAACGACTCTGCGCCGATGATAGTGCTGCAACCAGTGTGAAAGTAGGTTATCGTCAGGCTCTTATTAGAAGAGGCCCGCTAAGCATAAGCTAGCGGGCCTTTTTGCTTTCGAAAGTTGTATCCGAGACAAGCAACAAAAATATGTCTCAATTTGTAGAAATTTTGACTCAGCCTCCAGGCCCCGATAGTGTTAGATTCCCATCAACACCCTACCTCATCGGGACATTTGGAGACAAAAATGGAATTTCGCAAAAGCCTGATCGCAGCCGCGATCGCCATGGTTGCTGCACAAGCCAGCGCCGCCCCAAGCATGATGGCCAGCCCTGTTGCCTTCTCCGCCCAGGAGAAAGCACGCCTGGTCTCCACCCTGAACGGTGAGCGGGGCAAATATGGCCTGGATGCCGATCACGGCTACGCCATCGCCAGCCAGCACCCTGGCGAGCAGGGCAGGGCAATCAGCCGCATCAACCACACCTACAAGGGCGTGCGCATCTTTGAATCCGAAACCGTTGTGGTCACCGACCAGGGCGGCAATATCGTCAGCGAATCGGTCGGCGAACGCCGCCAGGGCCTGTCGGGTAAGCGTTTCGATGTAAAGCCTTCCATCAGCAGTAAAGCCGCGATCGCCAAGGCCAGCCGCAGCGTGTCGGCCTTCGGCGCGGAGATCGATCCGCCATCCGCCGAGCTGGTTATTTTCCCGCTGATGAAGACCGTGCGCGCCCCAGGCGCCGAGAACAAGGCTGAGGCTGACCTGAACGCGGTTGACGTGCAGGACGTCGTTGCCGGCTATGAGCTGGCCTATATTGTGAAGACCCGCAAGCACGGCGCCTTCCATGACACCGTCGTCAGCGCACGCGATGGCCGTATCCTCGATCAGTGGAGCGCAATGCAGAACGTGGTCGGCACCGGTCACAGTCAGTACAACGGCGACGTGCCGATCAACACCACCCTGTCCGGCGGCGTGTACAAGATGATCGACGGCAGCCGCGGCACCGGCGGTACCTTCGGCGCCATGGCGATCACCAACGCCAATCACGGCACCAGCGCCGGCGCGGTGTACACCAACGCCACCAATATCTGGGGCGACGGCAAGCAATACATTTCCGGCGGCAGTACCACCAACGCCAACGGCCAGACCGCTGCGGTGAATGCACTGTGGGGCCTGATGAATACCTACGACATGCACAAGAATGTGCTGAACTGGTCTTCGCTCGACGGTAACAATACCGCGACCTATATCGCGGTGCACGTCAACACCGCCTACGACAACGCCTACTACTCCGACAGCTGCAAGTGCATGTTCATCGGCGACGGCGGATCCTATTTCAATAACCTGGGTTCGATCGACGTGATCGGCCACGAAATGGGCCACGGCATCACCGCCGCCACCTCCAACCTGACCTACCGCGGCGAATCCGGCGGCTTGAACGAGTCCTCGTCCGACATTTCGGGCGAAGCGGTGGAAGCCTACGCCCGCGCTGGCGGCACCGGTACTTCGCTGCCTGTCCCATCGGGCAACGACTGGGTGATGGGCAAGGAAATTTCCAAGAACGGCCAGCCGCTGCGCTGGCTGTACAAGCCAAGCAAGGATGGCAAGTCGCCTGATGCGTGGAAGTCCACCATCAAGCGCCTGGATGTGCACTACAGCAGCGGCCCGAACAACCGCATGTTCTACTTCCTGGCCATGGGTTCGAGCTCCAATTCGAGCAGCGACTACTACTCCCAATACCTGACCCAGCAGCCTAAGAACATGACCGGTATCGGCATCGACAAGGCTTACCGCATCTGGTTCCGCGCGAACACCACCAAGTTCACGTCGTCGACCAACTACGCGGACGCTCGTTTGAAAGTGCTGGCAGCAGCGCAGGAACTATACGGCGCCAATAGCGCCGAAGCGAAAGCAGTCCAGCGCGCCTACGCTGCCATTAACGTGGGCGCCGACGTGGCAGAATAAGCCGCGCAGCGATGCACAGGAACCGCCGGGGCAACCTGGCGGTTTTTTTTTGCGCGTCGTGACAATGTGTGATTGTGCATCGTCCACTTGTTGGCAAAATGCAAGTCATGAATGGAATCTTCAATGCGCAGCTTGGATACGCAATGGCTGCCCTGTATGTGCTGCTGGGTATCGTTTCAACGGGTGTGGGTTTGGCGCTTGGCTCGCGTACCAGCCAGTTGCGTGACCAGGTGAATGCCTGGTGGTTCATCTTCCCCATTGTCAGCTGCGGCCTGATCCTCTATCCGGTTGGGGCGCCGTTGCTTGCACTCGTCATTTGCGGCCTGGCTGCGCGGGAGCTTGCACCCTATTGCGGGCAGGCGTCCGGCCGCTTCCGGACCGCTGCCATCGCCAGCCTGTTCATGGCCGCATGCGCGGGCACTTACGCGCCGGCTTTCCTGCCCATGGCATTCGCCCTGGCCGCTGGCGCCGCTGCTGTGTACCTGTTGCACTCCCGCGAACTGGCTGCCCTGCCCTGGCTGCTGTTTGCGCTGACCTGTTTCGGCATCAGCTTCGTCCCCGCCTTTGTCCAGCTGCCTTTCGGGCCGAGGGAAAACCTGTCCTGGCTGTTCTACCTGTTTATCGTGACGGCCTTGAATGACATCGCCCAGTTCACCAGTGGCAAGCTGTTCGGCAAGCAGAAAATCGTGCCACTGATTAGCCCGCAGAAAACCTGGCAGGGCTTGCTGGGCGGCGTCGTGGTTTCCGTCTTGCTGTCGCTCGCCATGGGCGCCTACTTCGGCCTGGGCCGGCCAGCCTGGATGGCGGCGATCGCGGTGCTGTTGTCCCTTGGCGGCTTTGCCGGCGACGTGATGTTCTCCGCAGCGAAACGCAAGCTTGGCATCAAGGACTTTTCAAACCTGATTCCCGGCCACGGCGGAATGCTGGACCGCGCCGATAGCCTGGTGGTGACGGCGCCACTGCTTTACCTGCTGCTCAATTATCGATAAGGAAAAAAGAATGAAGATTGAACGAGGCCTTGCCTGGAGTGAGAGCCAGTCCGGATTTGAAGCGGCCGACGGCACGCGCCTGTTCTACCGTAGCTGGATGCCGCTGGCGCCGCGTAGCGGAGCGCCACGTGCGCTGGTATTCCTGCATCGCGGGCATGAACATTCCGGCCGTATCGGCACGCTGGTCGAGCAATTCGGCTTCCACGGCGACTGGGCTTTTGCTTACGATGCGCGCGGACACGGTTATTCGCCGGGTGAGCGCGGCTCCGCGCCAAGTTTCGCCACCATGGTGGAAGACCTGGATACCTTCGTGCGCCATCTCTGCAGCAAGCATGGCTTTGCGATCGAGGATGTGCTGGTCATCGCCAACAGCGTTGGCGCTGTCGTGGCGGCGACCTGGCTGCATGACTATGCTCCGCGCGTGCGCGGCCTGGTCATGGCTGCCGCGGCCTTTGCGATCAAGCTGTATGTGCCGCTGGCAAAGCCGGGCCTGCGCTTTGCGCGGCGCTTCAAGCCGGAGCTGTTCGTGACCAGCTATATTCGTTCGACCATGCTGACGCATTCGGCGGAGCAGGCGCGCGCCTATGAACAAGACCCGCTGATCGCCAAGAGCATCTCGGCCCAGATCCTGCTGGAGCTTGCCGATACGGCGCAACGCATCGTGCACGATGCCGCCGCCATCGACACGCCGGTGCTGATGCTGGCCGCCGACCAGGACTATGTCGTGCATGAAGCGCCGCAGAAGTTGTTCTTCGAGCGCCTGTCTTCGCAAATGAAGCGTTATGTCAGGCTACAGCGCTGCCGCCACGCCATCTTCTACGAGGAAGACACTTCCGTTGCGATGCAGGCAAGCCGCAGCTTTATCGACGAATGTTACGCATCGCAGCCGGCATCGCCGGTGCGTTTCGCGGCTGCCGACCGGGAAGGACAAGGTGCGCAGCACTACGCCGCGCTGCAGGACAACCGGACCGGCAATGCGCTGACGCGCGCCTGGTTCGGCTTGCAGCGCAATATGCTGAAGCTAATGGGCCCGCTGAGCGATGGCATGAAGATCGGCCTGCGCCACGGATTTGATTCGGGCGAATCGCTGGACTATGTCTATCGCAACCAGGCGGGCGGCAAGCTTGGCTTCGGCGGCATCATGGACCGCGGCTACCTGGATGCCGTGGGATGGCGCGGCATCCGCCTGCGCAAGGTGCAGATGCAGCAGATGCTGGCGCAGCAGATCGCGGCCCACCAGGGCCCTGGTCCGGTGCGCATCCTCGACATCGCCGCAGGTTCCGCGCGCTACGTGCTGGAGACCGTCAAGCGCTTCCAGGACCGCGAGATCGAAGTCACGCTGTGCGACTACGAACAGCACAACCTGGACCAGGCCAGGAAGCTGGCGGAAAAGCTGCAGGTCAGCGCCCGCATCGAATACTGCCGCCGCGATGCCTTCAGCGCCGACAGCTACCAGGGCCAGGAAGGCCGCTACGACATCGCCGTGGTATCGGGCCTCTACGAGCTGTTCAGCGACAACACCATGGTGCTGCAGTCGCTGCGTGGCGTCTCGGCCAGCTTGCGTGAAGGCGGCAGCTTGCTGTACACCGGCCAGCCATGGCACCCGCAGCTGGACATGATCGCCTACACGCTGACCAACCACCGCGGCGAGCCGTGGCGTATGCGCCCGCGTGCGCAGGCCGAGATGGACGGCCTGGTCGCGCTGGCCGGTTGCCGCAAGCTGCGAACAATGATCGGGCTGGAAGGTATCTTTACTGTTTCACTTGCGGAGAAAGGCGCAGCGCCTGGCGCAGGCGGTTAAACACCGTCACCAGCGACAGCAGCAGCACCACCGCAAGCAAGGCGTTGTGCCAGACCGGCGCAACGCCTGCCCAGACCAGCAGGCCGAGCAGGCCGAAGGCAAAGGCGCGGTCGCTCTTGCCCATCGGACCATCGAAACGGCGCGCGACGCCGATGCTGCCGGCCAGCACCCCGGCGAATTCGGCCAGCAGTGCAAACACCACGACCAGCACCAGCAGGTGCGTGAAGACGCCCGCCAGCAAGGCCGCTGGCAGGTACAGCGCAACGTCGGACACCTGGTCGCACAGCTCGTTCAGCAAAGCGCCCAGGGCTGTCTTGTTGCCGGTCGCGTTGGCCAGCATGCCATCGATGGCATTCAGCGCCATGCGCAACAGCAGGAAGAAGGGCAGGCCGAGCCAAAGGCCAAGGCATTGCGGCGCCAATGCGAGCGCCGCGCCGTAGCCTACCGACAGCACCATGGCTGCCAGGGTGACCTGGTTCGGCGTAATGCCGAGCCGGGTGAGCAGGTTGAGGAATGGACGCAGCAGTTGCTGGAAACGCGGTTTAAGCTGGTAGATCGAAATGCTCATGAAGTGTAGGAGTTAAGGTAGATGCGGGCGATGAAAAGGCTGCGGCTGTAACCCATCGCGCAGTGCAGGTAGACCGGGCGGCCCTGGCTGCGTTCGGTGTCGATAGCGGCAAGGATGGTACGAACCTGCTGGCGGCTTGGGGCCTGCAGGTCCATCAGGGGAAGGTGCCGGTAACGGCCGCGCCGCAGCAGTTCGGTTTCGCTGAGTTCTGCGCTCAGGTCGATGATGCTGCAGCCCGGCGGCAGTTGCTGCGCTTCGCTGGCGCTCAGGCGGCGGCCTACCCACAGGCCATCGGTCGCCTGCGCGAAAGGCGGCTTGCCATGCTGGCGCCAGCGCACCAGCAGCCAGGTGACGGCGTAGCCGGCAAGGTAGGGCCAGAACAGCAGCCAGATCCAGGGTGGATGCCGGCCCTGGTTCTTGCGCAGGAAGGCCGCGTTGCGGCGGACGTATGCCAGGGCCACCAGCAGCAGGCTGGCGGCCAGGTAGAGCCAGAGCCACGCGGGCGCGAACAGGCTGGCGGCCAGCAGCGCCAGTCCTGCCATGATGGCGTAGTAGAACGCGACGCTTTGGCGGGCGGTGGCGCCGGCGCGCACTGCATGGCAGGCGGCGGCCGCCAGGGCGATGCCGCCGACGATATCGGCCACGGCATGCTGCCAGGTCAGCAGCGTGCTGGCGCCAACCAGCAGCAGCCAGCAAGCCAGCACAATGCGCCAGGTCCGGCTGGCAATGGCTGGCCGCAGCGCGAGCCACAGCAGGATGCAGTAGGTGATGTGCAGGGACGGGAACTGGTTGTAGGGCCGGTCCGAGGCGTCAAGCAAGCCATAGGCCAGCTGCAGGAACGCGTGCTCAGGCAGCACCCTGGCGGACGGGAAGCGGGCAGGAAAAATCGCGAACACCAGGCTGGCGGCGACGGTGGCGAGCATCAGGCGGCGGCTATAAACACGCAGCGCGTCTCCTTTGCGGACCTTGAAGAAAGCCCAGGCCAGCAAGGGCCCCGAACTGGCATAGGGAATGATCATCCACGGCAGGAACGGGATGGCTTGCTCGAACGGAAGCGCCAGCGTGCGCTGGACCTGCGCCGTTTCGGCAGCAAGGTTCGTGAGCGTGTAGCAAAGCCCGAATAGCAGGGCGTTGATGATCAGGTGCAGGAGTTGCATTCATGGCATTATGTCACGTGATATGAGTGAAGATCAAAAGTACGAGCGCTGCATGGTGATGGCGGGAGGAGGATTTCGCTTCGGCTATTACCTTGGCATGCACGCTGCGGCCGAAGACAGCGGCATGGCGCCCGACATCATCCTCGCCAGTTGCGGGGGTTCGCTGGCGGCAGCCATCATCCATGCCCTGCCGGATGCCGCGCAGCGCAAGCAGTGGCTTGCCTCTCCCGAGATGTACCAGTTCCTGTGCCGCATGCGCGCGGCGCCGCACGTGCGTGCGCTGCCGGTGCTGGGAGCGGCCCTGCTGCGCGGCCTGTCGCGCGGGCGGGCCAGCCGTGTACCGGACGTGTTCGACGACTACATGTTCGAGCTGCCGGGCGCGCTGCCGTTGCCGGCGGCGGCGCGCCCGCAGTCCCCGGCACTTGCCATCGTCGCTGCGAAACTGCTGTTCGGCCGGGAGCAGGCGGGCCAGGCGCGCGGCGACCGCGCCCTGTTCGCGGAAGTCCTGCTTGGCCCCGACCGCGCATGCAGCCTGCTGCAAGGATGGCAGGCGCCGGCCAGTTCACCCGCATGGAGCTGCGGCGCGGTCGCGCCCGGGCTGCTGCTGGACAGCGCCATGCCGGTTGCCGACGCCGTACGCAGCTCGATCACGGACATGCTCTATTTCGCCTGCCACCAGCACGGCGGCGAACACTATATGGGCGGCGTGATCGACCTGTTCCCGATCGAGATCGCGCATGGCCTGGCACGGCACGTGACGATGGAAGCCAAGCCGCCGTTCGGCCAGGCGCTGGCAATTCCGGCGCTGCGCAAGGTTCTCGGCATCGATGGCAACGCGCGGCTGAAGCACGTGCACGCGCAGCATGCCCATGCCTGGGTCGACACCAGCGACATATCGAGCGCGCTGCGCGGCAGCGGCATGCGAAAGCGCATCGACTGGCTGGGCAACCGCATCAGGCTGGTGATGCCGCCCAGCCTGGCGGAGTATGCGAACGACGTCGAGGCGCAATGGCAGTACGGTTACCAGCGCGGCATGGAGGCGTATGCCAGTCCGGGGCTGCGCCTGCGCCACGCAACGAGGTTCAACAGGGGAAGACAATGAGGATAATGATCATCGGCGGAACCAGCGGCATCGGGCTGGCCCTGGCCGGGCACTATGCGCAGCAGGGCGCCGAGCTGGCCTTGTGCGGGCGCGATCCGTCGCGCCTGGACGGGCACCCCATCGCCGCGCAAGCCGGCTTGCTGCGCTATGGCTTCGACATCGGCGACCGCCAGGCAGTGTTCGATGCGGTCGGCGATTTCGCGCAAGGAGGGCTGGACCTGCTGATCGTCACAGCAGGACAGTATGCCGATGCCGCGGCGCTGGCGCAGGACCGCATGCGCAGCCTGCCTGTGGTGCGCACCAATGTCTCCGGCCTATGCCATGCTTTCGATGCGGGAGCGCAGGCCATGCTGCACAGTGGATGCGGCCAGATGGTGGTGGTGGCGTCGATTGCCGGGCTGCTGCACGAATATCCGAACGGCTCGCTGTACAGCGCGAGCAAGCGCGCCGCGATTGCCATCAGCGATTCCTATCGCAAGGCGCTGGCGCCGCACGGAATCGACGTGACGGCAGTGGTTCCGGGGTATGTCGATACGCAGAAGCTGAGGGACCTGAATGGCGGAAGCGCGCAGCGCAAGCCGTTCCTGCAGACCGAAGAAGAGGCCGTGCGCCGCATTACCCGCGCCATCGCGGGCAGGCAGGCGCGCTGCATCTTCCCCTGGCAGCTGCACGCGATGGTGCGCGTGTTTAACCTGCTGCCAAAGGGCGTGCAGCGCTACCGCAAGAAGTGAATCAGTAGTGGTAAGCTGCTTTCAGCATGATGACGTCGACGCCGCTGTTGGGCTTCTTGATGCCGCCATTCGAGTAGTGCTGCGCCTTGAGGGCGACTTCCCACTTGTTGTCGAAGACATAGCCGACGGCGATATGGTCGCCGAACTGGAAGGCGGTCGACAGGCCGTCATCGTTGTTCTTGTAGGTCTTGGAAAGCAGGTGCGCGCCGATGCCGCCTTCCACGTAAAAGCCCTTCTTGCTGGTATTCTCGTAGCGGAGGACCGGGGTGAAGCCGACGTCGAAGAGGTTCTCTTTGTCGCCGGGCACGTTGAGCCATTGGCGGGCCTGCCAGAAGCCGATGCTGGCGTCCCAGTAGCCGGTGACGTGGGTGCCGTTGGAATTGAACCAGCTCCATTCAGGGTTGAAGTCCTGCGTGGCGCCCAGGCGCACCATGCGGATCTTGGAAGCGGAGCCGGCCTCCACGTAGGCGGAATTGGTGTCGAAGGCGAAAGCGGATTGCGCTACAAATGCAGCGGCAGCAATAGCGAACAGTTTTTTGATTTGCATGTTTTTCTCTCTAGTCCTTGCCGCAGTCTTCATATTTGCTGAGGCAATGCCGGCAATTTTACTTTCGTTCTGAATTTTTTTCAGGCGACCCCTTAATTGTTAGAATCACTGCAATATTGGCATATCTGGAGCTTATTGTGACGCATCCTCTGCGAATTGCATTTCTTGGCATCGGCTTGATGGGCGAGCCGATGGTCCTGCGCCTGCTGGCGGCAGGTTTCAAGGTCACGGCCTGGAACCGTACAGCGGGCAAGGCCGGCGTGCTGGCGGCCGCCGGCGCGGACCCGGACGACGTGCTGCCGCACGCGGTGGCCGATGCGGCGGTGGTGGTATCGATGCTGTCGGCGGGCGATGCAGTCGGCGGCGTGATCGATGCTGCGCTCGATGCGCTGCGTCCCGGCACGCTGTGGATCGACATGAGCTCGACGCGGCAGGACGAGGCACAGGCATTCCACGCGCTGCTGACCGGGCGCGGGCATCGCTTCATCGATGCTCCGGTGTCGGGCGGTGTCGGCGGCGCGCAAGCGGGTTCGCTGGCCATCATGGCGGGCGGCAGTGCGGCCGATTTCGAGGCGGCGCGGCCGGTGCTGGAAGCGATGGGCAAGCCCAAGCTGGTTGGCCCGGCCGGCAGCGGGCAGGTGGCAAAGCTGTGCAACCAGTTGATCGTCGGCGGCACCATCAACATCGTGGCGGAGGCCTTGCTGCTGGCGCAGGCGGCGGGAGCAGACCCGGTGGCGGTGCGCGAGGCGATCCGCGGCGGCTTTGCCGAGAGCCGCGTGCTGGAAGTGCACGGCCAGCGCATGCTGGAGCGGAATTTCCTGCCGGGCGGGCAGGTGCTGACGCAGTTGAAGGACCAGCACAATATCCTGGCTGCCGCTGCAGCGGCAGGCGTGGCGCTGCCCGTCACCAGCCTGGTGACGGAGCGCTATGAGTCGATCAAGGATGTCTATCCGCGCGCCGATCATTCCGCCGCGCTGCTGGCGCTGGAGCGGCTGAACGATGGCGTGCGACTCGGCGCGCAGGCCGACAAGCTTCCTTAACGGGCTTGCGGCAGTGCCGCTTCTGCGAGGTGCACCCAGAAGCTGGCGCCGATCGGCAGCAAGCGGTCGTTGAAGTCGTAGCTGGCGTTGTGCAGCACGCAGGGGCCGAGGCCATGGCCGCCATCCCGGTGCTCGCCCTCGCCATTGCCGATGAAGATGTAGCAGCCGGGCTTTTCCTGCAGGAAGAAGGCAAAGTCCTCGGCGCCCATGGTCGGTTCGACGTTGGCATCGACCATCGATTCGCCGACCACCGACTTCATGACGTCCAGCGCGAAGCGGGTTTCCTTCGCGTGGTTCACCAGCGGCGGATAGTTGCGGCGGAAGGTGAACTCCACTTCCGCCTCGAAGGCGGCGGCAATGCCTTCCGCCAGCGACTGCATGCGCTTTTCCACCATGTCCAGCACCTCGGTGGTGAAGGTGCGCACGGTGCCGACCAGCCTGGCATCGTCCGGGATCACATTGGTGGCGCTGCCGGCGTGGATCTGCGTGATCGACAGCACGGCCGTATCCAATGGGCTCTTGTTGCGCGTGACGATGGTCTGCCACGCCTGTGCAATCTGCACCGCGATCATGATCGGGTCGATGCCCTTGTGCGGCTGCGCCGCGTGGGCACCCTTGCCGCGCACGGTCACATGGAACTCATTGGAAGAGGCCATCATCGGCCCTTCACAAGCGCCCAGCGCGCCTTGCGCCATGCCGGGCCAGTTGTGCATGCCGTAGATCGCATCCATCGGGAAGCGCTCGAACAGGCCATCCTTGATCATTTCACGCGCGCCGGCGCCGCCTTCTTCGGCCGGCTGGAACACCAGGTAAACGGTGCCGTCGAAATTGCGGTGCCTGGCAAGGTGGTGGGCCGCGCCGAGCAGCATGGCGGTGTGGCCGTCATGGCCGCAAGCGTGCATCTTGCCAGGGTGCTTCGAGGCGTGGGCGAAGGTGTTGATTTCCTGCATCGGCAGGGCGTCCATGTCCGCGCGCAGGCCAATGGCGCGTTCGGAGGCGCCGTTACGGATGATGCCAACCACGCCGGTCTTGCCCAGGCCGCGCTCGAAGGGGATGCCCCATTCGGTCAGCCTGGCGCAAACGACATCGGCGGTACGTTCTTCTTCATAGCAGAGTTCCGGGTGGGCATGCAGGTCGCGTCGGATCTGCTGCAACTCGGACTGAAACGCGATAATCGGGTCGATCAGTTTCATTGTTGTTCTCCATCGGTCTTGCCATTCTAGCCTCCCGGTGCGGTTTTCCGGAATCGTTTACGATACTGTTTTCAGCCGTCGCTAACCCAGATCAAGATGTCAACCACACAAGTCCGCGCCACCTGCCCGCACGATTGCCCCGATACCTGCGCCCTGCTCGTCACCGTCGAAGACGGCGTGGCGACCGAGGTGAAAGGCGATCCGGATCACCCGACGACCGCCGGGGTGCTGTGCACCAAGGTTTCCCGCTATACCGAACGGACCTATTCGCCGGACCGCCTGCTGTACCCGATGCGCCGCGTCGGCAGGAAGGGCGAGGGCAAGTTCGAACGCATCAGCTGGGAGCAGGCACTGGACGAGATCACGGCACGCCTGAAACCGCTGGCTGCGGCCGAGCCGGAAGCCATCCTGCCCTACAGCTACGCGGGCACCATGGGCCTGGTGCAGGGCGAATCGATGTCGTCCCGTTTCTTCCACAAGATCGGCGCCTCGCTGCTGGACCGGACCATCTGCGCCACCGCCGGCGCCACCGGCTACAAATACACGGTCGGCGCCTCGATCGGCACCGATATCGAGCAATTCCAGCATGCCAGGCTGCTCATCATCTGGGGCGGCAACCCGATTGCATCCAACCTGCATTTCTGGACCCGGGCCCAGGAAGCCAAGCGCAACGGCGCCAGGCTGATTGCCATCGACCCCTACCGCTCCTTGACGGCGGAGAAATGCCACCAGCACATCGCCCTGCTGCCGGGCACGGACGCGGCGCTGGCGCTGGGCCTGATGCACATCCTGATGCGCGAGGACCTGCTGGACCATGAATACATTGCCGACTACACCATCGGCTTCGAAGAGCTGCGCCAGCGCGTGGCGGAATGGACGCCGGAGCGCGTGGCGGCCACCTGCGGCATTACCGTCGAGGAAGTGGAAGGCCTGGCGCGCGAATATGGGGAAACCGCCAAGCGCGGCGAGCCGGTCGCCATCCGCATGAATTACGGCGTGCAGCGCGTGCATGGCGGCGGCATGGCGGTGCGCAATATTGCTTGTTTGCCTGCCCTGGTGGGCGCCTGGCGCCACGCGGCGGGCGGCGTGCAGTTGTCGGCATCCGGCACCTTCAGGAAAAACCTGGCGGCGCTCCAGCGCCCGGACTTGCTGGCGAAACAGCCGCGCACCATCAATATGACGACCATCGGCGACGACCTGCTGCGTCCGGCGTCGCCCGAGTTTGGCCCGCAGGTCAAGGCGGTCATCGTGTACAACTCGAACCCGCTGGCGGTGGCGCCTGATTCGTCCAAGGTGCAGGCGGGTTTTGCGCGTGAAGACCTGTTCACCGTGGTGCTGGAACATTTCCAGACCGACACCGCCGACTATGCCGACATCGTGCTGCCAGCCACCACGCAGCTCGAGCATACCGATGCTCACGGCGCCTACGGCCACCTGTACATGATGGCCAATAACCCGGCTATCGCGCCAATGGGCGAAGCCAAGCCGAACACCGAGATCTTCCGCCTGCTGGCGGCACGCATGGGCTTTGACGACCCTTGTTTCCGCGACAGCGATGACGCGCTGGCATCGGTGGCATTCGTGCAATTCGACTGGGAGTCACTCAAGCAGAAGGGCTGGCAGAAACTGGAAGTTCCCGATGCCCCCTTTGCATGCGGCAATTTCCCCACACCTTCCGGAAAATGTGAGTTCTACTCAGAAAGCATGAAGAAGGATGGCCTGGACCCGCTGCCAACCTATATCGCGAACTACGAATCTGCAGCATCTGCCCCCGATCTGGCGGCAAAATACCCGCTTGCGATGATATCTCCGCCAGCGCGCAACTTCCTGAACTCGACCTTTGTCAACGTGCAAAGCTTGCGTGCCACGGAGGGCGAGCCGCAGCTCGACATCAGTCCTGACGATGCGGCAACACGTGGCATCAACCACGGCGATATGGTGCGCATCTTCAACGATCGCGGTTCCTTCGTGTGCAAGGCCCGCGTAACGCCGAAGGCCCGCAAAGGCCTTGTGGTAGGGCTGTCGATCTGGTGGAAGAAGCTGGCCGGCGATGGCAAGAACGCCAATGAGGTCACCAGCCAACGGCTGACTGACATGGGTCGCGCGCCGACTTTTTACGATACACTGGTCCAAGTCGAGAAAGCCGCCTGAGAATGATTTATGCGCACGTTAGCACACCTGAAACTGCGCGCCAGATACCTGGCGACGGCGGGTCTGTGCGCCGGCCTCTTGGCGGGTTGTGCGCAATTCAAGTACTACTTCCAGGCTGCCCAGGGCCAGTACGCGCTCTGGTCTGACGCCCGTCCGGTCGACGACTGGATCGGCGACCCGTCCACCGATCCCAAGCTCAAAGCCCGCCTCGAGAAGGCCAAGCTGATCCGCAAATTCGCGGTCAAGGAGCTTGGGCTGCCCGACAACGCCAGCTACAAGAATTACGCCCCCCTGAACCGGCAGTATGTGTTGTGGAATGTGGTCGCCACGCCCGAACTGTCGCTGCGCCCGGTGCAATGGTGTTTCCCGATCGCAGGCTGCGTCAGCTACCGCGGGTATTACGACAAGGCCGATGCCGAAGCGTATGCCGAAGAGCTGCGCAAGGAAGGCAACGACGTGCAGGTCGGCGGCGTGCCCGCTTATTCCACGCTGGGCTGGCTCAGCGACCCGTTGCTGTCGACCTTCATCAACCACTCCGATGCCGAGCTGGCGCGCCTGATCTTCCACGAGCTGGCGCACCAGGTGGTGTACGTGCAGGGCGATTCCAAATTCAACGAAGCCTTTGCCTCGGCGGTGGAAGAGGCCGGCGTCAACCACTGGCTCGAGCTGTATGGCAACGATGCCATGCGCGAAGCCTATGCTCGCTACAACGTGCGGCGACAGGACTTCATGGACCTGCTGGTGAAGCATCGCCAGATGCTGGCAGACAATTATGCGAGCAAGGCCAGCGCCAGGAAGAAGCGCGAGGAAAAGGTGCGCATCTTTGCCGCCTTGCAGGAAGAGTACAAAGTCCTCAAGGCCAACTGGGGTGGCTACAACGGCTATGACCGATTCTTTGCGGAACCGTTGAATAATGCCCATTTGGCATCTGTTGCAACCTATAATGATTTGCTGCCAGGTTTCCGCGCTTTGCTGGTGAAGGAAAAAGCATTCCCACAGTTTTATGCTGCGGTGCGGAGCATGAGCAACCTGCCATCCGTGGAACGGCATGACAGGCTGCACGAACTGGCGCGCTCTATGGCGCAAGCCAATGAGACCACGACGGCCGCCGCTGCCAAGGAACCGGGCGCCGTCAATTGACGCACAATCTATGCTGCTTTGCAGCACGGAGGCCCGCTAGAGTACCCGTTCCAAACCCGGAAAATAGCTTGCCCTGTGTCATGCTGCACGATAGCATCTAGAGTGCGGGAAAGCACGGCCGTTCTATTTTCGCAAATAAAACATATAAAACTGAGACAAAGAGGCACAGGATGGAAAAAATCTGGTTGAAGTCGTATCCCCCCGGCGTCCCGAGCGAAATCGACGCCACGCAATACCGCTCCCTGGTTCACCTGCTTGAAGAATCGTTCCAGAAGTACGCGTCGCGCAATGCCTTCGTGTGCATGGACAAATTCATCACCTATGCCGACCTTGACCAGCATTCCAGGCGCCTGGGCGCATGGCTGCAAAGCCGCGGCATGAAAAAGGGCGCGCGCGTGGCCGTCATGATGCCGAACGTGCTGCAATACCCGATTGCCATCGCCGCCACCCTGCGCGCCGGCTACGCCGTCGTCAACGTCAACCCGCTGTACACGCCGCGCGAGCTGGAGCACCAGCTCAACGACTCCGGCGCGGAAGCCATCATCATCCTCGAGAATTTCGCGACCACCCTGGAACAGGTGCTGCCGCGCACCCAGGTCAAGCACATCATCGTCGCCAACATGGGCGAGATGCTGGGCGGCCTGAAAGGCATGATCGTCAACTTCGTGGTGCGCAACGTGAAGAAGCTGGTGCCGCCGTTCTCGCTGCCGAACGCGGTGCGCTTCAAGGACGCGCTGGGCCACGCACGCAGCATGAAGCTGACGCCCGTCGAACTGCGCCATGAAGACATCGCCTTCCTGCAGTACACCGGCGGCACCACCGGCGTGTCCAAGGGCGCGACCCTGACCCACCGCAATATCATCGCCAACCTGCTGCAGATGCAGGCCTGGTCGGCGCCGAAGCTGGCCGACCTGCCGCCGGACGAGCGCACCATCATCTGCGCGCTGCCGCTGTACCACATCTTCGCGCTGACCGTGTGCGCCATGTGGGGCATCCGCGAGGGCGGCCTGAATGTGCTGATCCCGAACCCGCGCGATATCGGCGGCTTTATCAAGGAGCTGGCCAAGTACCGCTTCAACATGCTGCCGGCCGTGAACACGCTGTACAACGCGCTGCTGAACCATCCCGACTTCACGAAGCTGGACTTTTCCGGCCTGAAGGTCGCCAACGGCGGCGGCATGGCGGTGCAGAAGGCCGTGGCCGACCGCTGGCTCAAGATAACCGGCGTCACCATCGTGGAAGGCTACGGCTTGTCCGAGACCGCGCCGGTGGCAACTGCCAACCGCTTCGACAGCACCGAATTCTCCGGCATGATCGGCTTGCCGATTCCTTCCACCGAAGTGGCAATCCTGGACGATGCAGGCAGCGAAGTGCCGCTTGGCACGCCGGGCGAAATCGCGATCCGCGGCCCGCAGGTGATGGCCGGCTACTGGAACCGCCCGGAGGAAACCGCCAAGGTCATGACGGCCGACGGCTACTTCAAATCCGGCGACGTGGGCGTGATGGACGAGCGCGGCTACGTCAAGATCGTGGACCGCAAGAAGGACATGATCCTGGTCTCCGGCTTCAATGTCTATCCGAATGAAATCGAAGACGTGGTGGCGGCCCATCCGGGCGTGCTGGAATGCGCCTGCATCGGCGTGCCGGACGAGCATTCCGGCGAAGCGGTAAAAGTGTTCGTGGTGAAGAAAGACCCGAACCTGACCGTGGAAGCGCTGATGGAGCACTGCAAGCAAAACCTGACCGGCTACAAGAAGCCGAAATATATCGAGTTCCGCACCGAGCTCCCTAAAACCAACGTTGGCAAGATCCTGCGCCGCATGCTGCGCGACGAGAAGCCTGCGGACGACAAGAAGGCCGCGTAAGCGGCAAGGCACACGAAAGGCAACATGATGGAAAAAATCTGGCTGAAGTCTTACCCTGAAGGCGTTCCTGCGGAGATCGATATTTCGCAATACCGCTCCGTGACCCACCTGATGGAGGAATCGTTCCAGAAGTACGCAAGCCGCAACGCATACGTCTGCATGGACAAGTTCCTGACTTACTCCGAGGTGGACCAGCTGTCGAAGCAATTCGGCGCCTGGCTCCAGTCCAAGGGCCTGAAGCCGGGTGCGCGCGTCGCTATCATGCTGCCTAACGTGTTGCAGTATCCGGTCGCGCTGGCGGGCATCATCCGCGCCGGCTACGTGGTGGTCAACGTCAACCCCCTGTACACCCCGCGCGAACTGCAGCACCAGCTGAACGACTCCGGCGCCGAAGCCGTGATCGTGCTGGAAAACTTTGCCAACACCGTGCAGCAGGTAGTGGCGTCGACCCCGGTCAAGCATGTGATCGTGGCGTCGATGGGCGACCTGCTGGGCGGCCTGAAGGGCATGATCGTCAACTTCGTGGTGCGCAATGTGAAGAAGATGGTGCCGGCCTGGAACATCCCCGGCCACGTCAGCTTCAAGCAGGTGCTGTCCGAAGGCTCGCGCCTGACCCTCAAGCCGGCCGACCAGAAGCCTGACGATATCGCCTTCCTGCAGTACACCGGCGGCACGACCGGCGTGTCGAAAGGCGCCGTGCTGCTGCACCGTAACGTGGTGGCCAACATGCTGCAGAACGAAGCCTGGCTGCAGATGGCGCCCAGCGAAAAGCAGATGGTGTTCGTCGCTGCGCTGCCGCTGTACCACATCTATTCGCTGACCATTTCCTGCTTCATGGGCTGGAAGCTGGGCGGCATGAACATCCTGGTCCCGAACCCGCGCGATATCCCTGGCTTCGTGAAAGAGCTGGCCAAGTACCCTGTGACCGTGTTCCCGGCCGTGAATACGCTGTACAACGCGCTGCTGAACAATCCTGATTTCTCCAAGCTGGACTTCTCCAGCTACAAGATCTGCAACGGCGGCGGCATGGCCGTGCAGCAGTCGGTGGCTGACCGCTGGCTGAAAGTGACCGGCACCCCGATCATCGAAGGCTATGGCCTGTCCGAGACCTCGCCGGTGGCTACCGCCAACCGCGTCGACATCAAGGAATTCACCGGCACCATCGGCGTGCCGATTCCATCGACCGAACTGGCGATCCTGGACGACGACGGCAAGGAAGTGCCGCTCGGTTCCGCCGGCGAAATCGCGATCCGCGGCCCGCAGGTCATGGCGGGCTACTGGAACCGTCCTGACGAAACCGCGAAATCGATCACTCCTGAAGGCTTCTTCAAGACCGGCGACGTCGGCATCATGGACGAGAAAGGCTTCGTACGCATCGTCGACCGCAAGAAGGACATGATCCTGGTCTCGGGCTTCAATGTGTACCCGAACGAAGTGGAAGGCGTGGTGGCTGCGCACCCGGGCGTGCTGGAAGTGGCTTGCGTTGGCGTACCCGATGCGAACTCCGGCGAAGCGGTGAAATTGTTCGTCGTCCGCAAGGACCCGAACCTGACGGCGGAAGCGCTGCTCGAGTTCTGCAAACACGAGTTGACCGCCTATAAGAAGCCGAAGTACATTGAGTTCCGTGATGAACTGCCGAAGACCAACGTCGGCAAGATCCTGCGCCGCCAACTGCGCGACGAAAAGAAAGCAGCATAAGCCGGCAAGTTTGATCTGGCGCAGAATATGGCTCCGGACCGGCTGTAGAGTGGAACGTACCACCTTGGCAGCCACCGGAAACCATATGGGCCTTCTTTACAATTTCGCACTCACCCTCAGCACCGAAGGCCGCCGCGCGCTGCGACAGCGCGAAGGCCTGCGCGGCTACTACGAAGTCTCCCGTCCCGGCATGACGCCCGACCAGGTCGAAGCAGCGTTCGACCTGTCGGTGCGCAGCGCAGAACGCGCCGTGCAGCGCCAGGTCAGCCATCACCCCCTCACGCAGGCGCAGTTCGATGCGCTGGTCAGCTATACGCACAATCTCGGCGCTGGCGGCGCGATGCTGGTGCTGCGCCGCATCGATTGCGGCGACCTTGATGGCGCGGCAGAGGCCATGCTGCGCAATATCAGCGCGCCTGTCGAAGGCCGCCTGGTGCCGCATGCCGGGCTGGCGGCACGGCGCAAGGAAGAAAGCGCACCTTTCCGCGCCTAGCTCTCCCTGCGCGGGCCGGGCTTGCCGTCGGCAACCGAGAACGACGCCAGCGTGGACAGCGCGCTGTTCGCGTCGCGCACATTGTCCAGGCCCTGGAACAGCACCGCAGCACGCTCGGGGCGCAAGTCCAGCAGCATGAAGCCGCGCTTGTCGCTGCGGCCGAAATGCATGTCGCGGTTCATGTCGACGTATTGCTGCGTGCGCGCCTGGGGGCGCGAACTGGAGGTGACGGAAGTGCCGCAGAATTCCGTTGCGACCACCGCATTGCCGGGGCCGGCGGCGCGCGCGGGATCGCGCCGCAAATCGGCGGCAAAGAATGTATGCACGTCACCCGACAGCACCAGCGGGTTGCGCGCGCTGCGCACGGATTCAAGCAGGCGGCCGCGCGCCGCGGCGTAACCGTCCCAGCCATCGGTCCAGAAGCGGCCGTCGCTGTCGCTGGCCAGGGGAAGCTGCGACATCTGCGCCATCAGGGTTTGCTGCGCGAGGATATTCCAGCGCGCCCTTGATTCCTTCAGTCCTTGCCCCAGCCATTGTTCCTGCTCGCTGCCCAGCATGCTGCGGCGCGGGTCGGCCAGTGCGGCGCAGGAGCGGCGGTAGACCGAGCTGAACCGCCGCGCCCCGTCGGCTGGCAGGCATGGATTGAACGGTACTGCCGCGTGTCGAGCACGTGGAAGCGCGCCAGTTGCCCCCAGTCATAGCGCTGGTAGATGCGCTGGGCGCGCAACGGCTGGTGTTCGAAGTAGGCCTGGTAGGCAGCGGCGCGGCGCTGCACGAAGTCCGGCGACAACAATTCATCGCGCGTCGGGCTGTAATCGTTGGCCACTTCGTGATCGTCCCAGGTCAGCAGCCAGGGCGCGGCATGGTGCGCGGCCTGAAGGTCGGGATCGCTCTTGTACTGCGCATAGCGCGCGCGGTACTCGGCCAGCGTGAAGCTCTCGTTGCGGCGCAGGACGGTCGCGGGATGCTGCAGGCTGTAGGGCCCCCATTCGTAAATGTAATCGCCAAGGAAGGCCACCAGGTCGGGCGCGGCCTGCGCAATGTGGCGGTGCGCGGCGTAGTGGCCGAATTCCCAGTGCTGGCAGGAGGCGACTGCCAGCTTCAACGCGGCCGGCATGCTGCCGGGGGCTGGCGCGGTGCGGGTGCGGCCGACGGGGCTGACGGCATCGCCGAGCATGAAACGGTAACAGTACCAGCGGTCCGGCTCCAGCCCACGCACGTCGACGTTGACGCTGTGCGCCAGCGCAGGCGCGGCAACGGCCGCGCCTTTCGCTGCGATGCGGGTGAAGCCTTCATCGTGCGCCACTTCCCAGCGCACCTGCTGGGCGATCGGCGGCATCGAAGCCGCGTTCAGCGGATCGGGCAGCAGCCGGGTCCAGAGGATGACGGAGTCGGGCAAGGGGGCGCCGGAGGCGACGCCCAGCGTGAAAGGGTAGGCGCCATTGGCGGCGCTGCGTGCTTGCGCGGGGAGATGGGGCGCCAGCACTGCCAGCGTGGCGACGCGGGCCGCAGCCTGGAGCAGGAGGCGGCGCTTGTCGTGCATCGGATTACAGCAGCGTTTCCAGCGGCGGCACCGGGCGCGGCTTGCGGTCAGGGCCGGTGGCGACGTAGGTCAGCGTGGCTTCGGTGACCTTGACGATATTGGCCTGCAGGCGGTTGCGCTCCGCATAGACTTCCACGTTGACGGTAATCGACGTGTTGCCGACCTTGACGATGTCGGCGTAGAAGGTCAGCAGGTCGCCGACGAAGACCGGATGCTTGAACAGGAAGGAATTCACGGCGATGGTGGCGACGCGTCCGTTGGCGCGGCGGGTGGCAGGCAGGGAGCCGGCAATGTCGACTTGCGCCATGATCCAGCCGCCGAATACGTCGCCATACACATTGGCGTCGGACGGCGAGGGCATCACGCGCAGTTCAGGCATTTTTCCAGGAGGAAGGCCGCGGGAGGTTTGTTCTTGGGAGGTCATCGCAAATTCTCATGAAGGACTACAATTGATGGGATTTTAAACCAGCCAGCCCACGCACGTATGCGACGCTATTCGAATACCCCACCACCTCCGCCGGG
The DNA here is from genome assembly GCF_049904655.1 of Pseudoduganella sp. R-34. Classification (NCBI taxonomy): domain Bacteria; kingdom Pseudomonadati; phylum Pseudomonadota; class Betaproteobacteria; order Burkholderiales; family Oxalobacteraceae; genus Pseudoduganella; species Pseudoduganella sp. R-34. The sequence continues at coordinate 6,683,641 of NZ_CP184572.1, read as the reverse complement.
CAAGTCCAGCAGCAATGCGCGCGGCGACATTGCCACTCTGAAAACATTGCTGCCCTATCTTTGGGTGTACAAATGGCGCGTGCTGGCCGCCCTGCTGGCGCTGGTGGGCGCCAAGGCCGCCAACGTCGGCGTCCCGGTCGTGCTGAAGAAGCTGGTCGACGACATGACCATCAAGCCGGGCGACCCGCACGCCTTGCTGGTGCTGCCGCTGGCAACGCTGGTGGCTTACGGCCTGCTGCGCCTGTCCACCACCATGTTCACCGAGCTGCGCGAATTCCTGTTCGCGCGCGTGACGCAGCGCGCTGTGCGCACCATTGCGCTGAAGGTATTCCGCCACCTGCATTCGCTGTCGCTGCGCTTCCACCTCAACCGCCAGACGGGAGGCATGACGCGCGATATCGAGCGCGGCACGCGCGGCGTCAGCTCGCTGATTTCGTACACGCTGTTCAACATCCTGCCGACGCTGGTCGAGATCACGCTGGTGCTGGGCTACCTGGTCACGCATTACGACATCTGGTTCTCGGTGATCACCTTCTCGGCGCTGGCGATCTACATCACCTTTACCATCGTGGTGACGAACTGGCGAACGCACTTCCGCCGCACCATGAACGACCTCGACTCGAAGGCCAACACCAAGGCCATCGACTCGCTGCTGAACTACGAGACCGTCAAGTACTTCGGCAACGAGGATTACGAGGCCAATCGCTACGACGAGGGCTTGCAGCGCTACGAGAAGGCGGCGGTGAAATCGCAGACCTCGCTGTCCTTGCTGAACACCGGACAGTCGGCCATCATCGCGATTGCGGTCACGCTGATCCTGTGGCGCGCGACGCAGGGCGTCATCGACGGCACGATGACGCTGGGCGACCTGGTGCTGGTGAATGCCTTCATGATCCAGCTCTACATCCCGCTCAATTTCCTCGGCGTGATCTACCGCGAGATCAAGCAAAGCCTGGCCGACATGGAGCGCCTGTTCTCGCTGCTGAACGAGAACCGCGAAGTGGATGACGCCGCGCACGCCAGGCCGCTGCAGCCGCAGGGTGCCGAGGTACGCTTCAACCATGTGGACTTCAGCTACGATCCGAAGCGCCAGATCCTGTTCGACGTCGACTTCACCATCCCGGCCGGCACCACGACAGCCGTGGTAGGCCACAGCGGCTCGGGCAAGTCGACCTTATCGCGCCTGCTGTACCGCTTCTATGAAGTAAATAGCGGCAGCATCACCATCGACGGCCAGGATTTGCGCGACATCACGCAGCACTCGCTGCGCCATGCGATCGGTATCGTCCCGCAGGATACGGTGCTGTTCAACGACACCATCGAATACAACATCGCCTACGGCCGGCCCGGCGCCAGCAAGGACGAGATCATCGCCGCGGCACGCGCGGCATCGATCCACGACTTCATCGCCAGCCTGCCGGACGGCTACGACACCATGGTCGGCGAGCGGGGCCTCAAACTGTCCGGCGGCGAGAAGCAGCGCGTGGCGATCGCCCGCACGCTGTTGAAGGATCCTGCCATCCTGATCTTCGACGAAGCCACCTCCGCGCTGGATTCCAGGGCTGAACAGGCGATCCAGGCGCAGTTGAAGGAGATCGCGAAGAGCCGCACGACGATGGTGATTGCCCACCGCCTGTCGACCATCGCCGACGCCCAGCAGATCCTGGTGCTCGATCACGGCAGGATCGTGGAGCGCGGCACGCACGCGGCACTGTTGGCGCGCGAAGGCCTGTATGCCCAGATGTGGGAACGCCAGCAAGCGCGCGGCGAGCAGGAACAGGTTTCGCCGTCTAGCGGCGAATTGGTCAACTGACAGGAGGATGGGGATGGCGGTGAAGAAGGTTCTGGCAGTAGCCCTTGCGGCAATTGGAGTCCTGGCTGTTGCGGTCGGCGTCAACACGGCGCGCAGCGGCAGCAAGCAGCTGGTGGTGGAGAAAGTGCCAGTCCTGGCGATCGACGAGGCGGCAGCGGCGCAGCGCCTGGGTGAAGCCCTGCGCTTCGTCACCATTTCCGACTACAAGAATGCCGACGCCAACGCCGCCGAATTCGACAAGCTGCACGCCCACCTGCAAGCCAGTTTCCCCCGCCTGCACGCCGCCCTGAAGCGCGAGAACATCAACGGCAAGGCCTTGCTCTACACCTGGCAGGGCAGCGATGCCAAGGCCGCGCCGGTGATGTGGATGGCGCACCAGGACGTCGTGCCGATCGCGCCCGGCACGGAAAAGAACTGGGAACAGCAACCATTCGCCGGCGTGGTGCGTGATGGCTTCATCTGGGGCCGTGGCTCGTGGGACGACAAAGGCAACCTCTACGCCCAGATGGAAGCCATCGAAATGTTGTTGGCCGCCGGCTTCCAGCCGCGCCGCACCATCTACCTGGCCTACGGCGCCGACGAGGAAGTCGGCGGCAAGCGCGGTGCGGCAAAGATCGCCGAGCTGCTGAAGTCGCGCGGCGTCAAGCTCGATTACGTCCTGGACGAGGGCCTGATGATCGTGCACGGCATGGTGCCCGGCCTGCAACCAGGTGCCGCCATGGTTGGCGTAGCGGAAAAGGGATATGCCAGCTACAAGCTGGAACTGGAGACGGCGCCAGGCCATTCCTCGATGCCGCCGCAGGACACCGCCATCGGCATGATGAGCAAGGCGCTGGTTGCGCTGGAAGCGAATCCGATGCCGGTGCGCATGGCCGGCCTGCCGCAGCAAAGCTTCGAGATGATGGCGCCGGAAATGACCGGCATGAACCGCGTGGCGCTGTCGAACTTCTGGCTGTTCAAGCCGATGCTGGAACGGATGCTGGCCAAGTCCCCGAGCACGAATGCGCTGATCCGCACGACCACCGCGCTGACCATCGTCAACGCCGGCGTGAAGGACAACGTCTTGCCGGGCACCGCCAGCGCCACCGTCAACTTCCGCCTGCTGCCGGGTGATACGCTGGCGGGCGTTGAGCAGCACATGCGCCAGGTGATCGGCAACGACAAGGTCCGTATCGCGCCGGACGGCGACTTCAATACCGAAGCCTCGCGCGTGGCGCGCCAGGACGGCGCAGCCTTTGCGGCGGTGAATCGCACCATCCGGCAGGTATTCCCGGACGTCGTCGTCGCGCCGGGCCTGATGATTGGCGCCACTGACTCGCGTTACTTCGATGGCATGAGCGACAGCGTGCTGAAGTTCGGCCCCGTGCGCGCCCAGCCGGAAGACCTGCCGCGCTTCCACGGCACCAATGAGCGCATGTCGGTGAAGGGCTATGCGGACATGATCCGTTTCTACCACCAGCTTTTGAAAAACAGCGCCTAGCGTTTCATTAATAGGCTGATGAAAGTAACGATCATCGCTGAATTGCTCAGGAAAATGACAATGAGCATACCGAAGAGCCACCGGAACTGCTCCTCCTGCCGCTTTTGCGTGAAGTCGTTTCGATTGATGATGTGAATCGTAAGCCTTTGTTCAGCAGCCTGGATTTCGTTGCGGACGCGTAACTCCGACTGGGCAACGCTGTTGTCAATGTATTGCTTCAAGGAGACGAACTCGTGATGCTGCACATCCACTTTCTTCTCCAGTACAGTGACCCTGGATTCCAGATCGTCACCTGATGGTTTCGGAGTAGGTGCGTTCATTTTAGGCTCCTTTGGCGTGGGGTGACTGCTTTGATCACGCTGTTGACCTGGAGTTCCCGCAAGTGAAAAAAAATGCCGCCCAGGTGGGCGGCATTTTCATTGGGGCGCAGATGCCTTACGGCAGCGGGCGGTCAGACAGTTCGCGGTCGTCGGTGGTGGTCAGCTCACCTTCCCATTTCGCCACGACAGCAGTAGCGATGGAGTTGCCGATCACGTTGGTGGCGGAACGCGCCATGTCCAGGAAATGGTCGATACCGAGCAGCAGGACCAGGCCCGCTTCAGGGATCTTGAATTGCGTCAGGGTGGCGGCGATCACTACCAGCGACGCGCGCGGCACGCCGGCCATGCCTTTGGACGTCAGCATCAGCACGGCCATCATGGTGATCTGGGTGCCCAGGTCCATATTGATGCCGTAAGCCTGCGCGATGAACACCGTCGCGAAGGTGCAGTACATCATCGAGCCATCCAGGTTGAAGGAGTAGCCGATCGGCAGCACGAACGCGGCGATGCGGTTACGCACGCCAAAGCGCTCCAGGCCTTCCAGGGTTTTCGGGAAGGCGGCTTCGGAAGAGGCAGTCGAGAAGGCCAGCAGGGTCGGCTCCTTGACTTCCGATAGCAGCTTCAGCACGCGCTTGCCCAGGAACAGGAAGCCGGCAAAGATCAGGATCGCCCACAGTACGCCGATAGAGAGGTAGAACTCGGCCATGAATACGCCGTAGGTCTGCAGCACGCCGACGCCGCTCTTGGCGATGGTGCCGGCAACAGCGGCGAACACGGCGAACGGTGCGAACTGCATCACGTAGCCGGTCACCTTCAGCATGATGTGCGCAATGCCGTCGACGGCGTCGATCAGCGGTTCGGCTTTCTTGCCCACGGCGGCGGCCGCGGTACCGAAGAACAGCGAGAACACCACGATCTGCAGGATCTCGTTCTTGGCCATGCCGTCAATGATCGAGGATGGCACCAGGTGGGTGATGAACTCTTTCAGCGACAGGCTGGAAGTCTGCAGCGTAGCGGCAGCGAGACCACCATCGGCCGGAATGTGGCCCAGCAGGGCGTCGCCTGGACGGAACAGGTTGACCATGATCAGGCCCAGCGTCAGCGACAGCACGGACGCAATGAAGAACCAGCCCAGGGTCTTGATGCCGACGCGGCCTACTTCCTTGGTGTCGCCCATTTTCGCGATGCCGACCATCAGGGTCGAGAACACCAGCGGCGCGATGATCATCTTGATCAGGCGCAGGAACAGGGTGGTGATGAGGGTCATGTACTCCGCAAAGCCGGCCGCTTGTGGCGCCGCTTGCGAGACATTGATGGCGTAGCCGGTGAGGATACCCAACGCCAGGCCGACGAGGATATAAGTGGTCAGGCGGTTTTTGTTGGCCATAAGCAAGATTCCTGAAGTAGGGCGGATTTGCCGTTAGAATGAATAGCTATTTGATGAGCTATTAAGCAAGTCCCGAAGTATCCTTGCGGTTCTAGGCCACTGTCAAGCAAGAATAAAACTGCTGAAACCGGAAAAAGATGATCGCAATTAAAGACTTAAGTAAATGGTTTGGCAACTTTCAGGTGCTCACGGACTGCAGTACCGAAGTGGCCAAAGGCGACGTCATGGTGATCTGCGGACCGTCCGGCTCGGGCAAATCGACCCTGATCAAGACGGTCAACGGGCTGGAACCGTTCCAGAAGGGTGAAATTATTGTCGATGGCACCTCGGTCGGCGCCAAAGGCACCGATTTATCGGCCCTGCGTGCCCGGATCGGCATGGTATTCCAGAATTTCGAGCTGTTTCCGCACCTTTCCGTGCGCGACAACCTGACCCTGGGCCAGGTAAAGGTGCTGGGCCGCTCCAAGGACGAAGCCAACGAAAAAGGCCTGAAGTATCTCGACCGCGTCGGCCTGCTGGCGCACCAGGACAAATTCCCCAACCAGCTCTCGGGCGGCCAGCAGCAGCGCGTGGCTATCGCCCGCGCCTTGGCGATGGACCCGATCGCCATGCTGTTCGACGAGCCGACGTCCGCCCTGGACCCGGAAATGATCAATGAGGTGCTGGACGTCATGGTCGGGCTGGCGCAGGACGGCATGACCATGATGGTGGTGACCCACGAAATGGGCTTCGCCCGCAAGGTGGCCAACCGCGTGGTCTTCATGGACAAGGGCCGCATCCTGGAAGACTGCAGCAAGGACGAATTCTTCGGCGCCCCGCGATCCGAGCGCGCACGGGACTTTTTAGCGCGTATCATCCACTAACAGGGCGGGTCATCGTCCCCGCCAGCGGAGGACACCATGACCTTTCTGCGCCTGCTTCCCCTTTTCTGCCTGGCCGCCGCGGCCAGCGCCCAGGAGCCCACCGGCACCCTCGCCAAGATCAAACGCACCGGCCAGGTGGTGTTGGGCGTACGCGACGGCTCCATCCCTTTTTCTTATCTCGATGACAAGCAGCAGTACCAGGGCTATTCCGTGGACCTGTGCCTGAAAGTCGTCGAACACCTGAAAACGCAGCTCGCGATGCCGGGGCTGAAGGTGGCCTATAACCCGGTCACCTCCGCCAACCGCATTCCGCTGATGGCCAATGGGACCATCGACCTCGAATGCGGCTCCACCACCAATAATGCGGAGCGCCAGCAGCAGGTGGCGTTCGCGCCGACCATGTTCGTGATCTCCAGCCGGCTGCTGGCCAAGAAATCGGCCAATATCCAGTCGATGGACGACATGAAGGGCAGGGTGCTGGTCGCTACTGCCGGCACCACCACGTTGAAGCAGATGACGATCATGAATAACGAGCGCAAGCTCGGCATGAAGATCCTGATCGGCAAGGACCATCCGGAATCGTTCCTGATGCTGGAGACGGGCCGCGCCGAAGCCGAGGCCAATGACGACATCCTGCTGGCAGCGCAGGTGGCGACCTCCAAGGCGCCGGTCGATTTCGCCGTCAGCAAGGAGGCGATGTCGATTGAACCCTACGGCATCATGATGCGCAAGAACGACATGCCGTTCAAGAAGTCGGTGGACGAGGCCTTGCGCAAGGTTTACCAGTCCGCCGAGATCCAGCGCATCTACAACAAGTGGTTCATGAGCCCGATCCCGCCGCGCGGCGTGAACCTGAACTTCCCCATGCCGGCCACGCTGAAGGCGGTACTGGCCAAGCCGACCGATTCGCCGGACCCCGCTGCATACAGATAGCATGCATTACAACTGGAACTGGCACATCTTCTGGGAACTGTCCCCGGACGGTGTGCACAGTTATTGGGATACCTTGTGGTCCGGCCTGGCGTGGACGCTGGCCACCTCGCTGGCAGGTTGGGTGATCGCACTGGCGCTGGGCGTGGCGGTCGGTACGCTGCGCACCGCGCCCAATCGCTGGCTGTGCCGCTTCGCCATCTGCTGGGTGGAAGTGTTCCGCAATATTCCGCTGCTGGTGCAGATGTTCCTGTGGTTCTTCGTGCTGCCCGAGCTGCTGCCGCGTGCCGCCGGCGACTGGCTCAAGGCCCTGCCCAACGCGCCCTTCGTCACGGCCGTGCTATGCCTTGGCTTCTTCACGTCTGCCCGCGTTGCGGTGCAGGTGGCGGCCGGCATCAACGCGCTGGCCGGCGGGCAGCGTCTGGCGGCACTTGCACTGGGGCTGTCGCGCGTGCAGGCCTATGAATTCGTGCTGCTGCCGCTTGCCTTGCGCATCGTGCTGCCGCCGCTGGCCAGCGAGTTCCTCAACATCATAAAGAACAGCTCCGTTGCGCTCACCATCGGCTTGATGGAACTGACTGCCAGCGCACGTTCGATGCAGGAATTCTCCTTCCAGTTCTTCGAAGCGTTCGCCGCCGCCACCGTGATCTACGTGATCGCCAACATCATCGTCGTAGCCGGCATGGCCGTGCTCGAGCGGCGCCTTGCGCTGCCAGGCACGATCGGCGGCGAAGCGCGGAGGGCCGCGTGATGTTTTCGAACTTTGACTTCAGCGTGATCGCCAATTCATGGATCTACCTGTTCCAGGTCGGCATGGTGTTCACGCTCAAGCTGACCGTGCTGGCCATGCTGGGCGGCGTGGCGCTGGGTACCTTGCTGGCGATGGCGCGCCTGTCGTCGCTGCACGTGCTGTCATTGGCCGCGGCGGGCTATGTGAACCTGGTGCGTGCAGTGCCGCTGGTGCTGGTGATCTTCTGGTTCTACTTCCTGGTGCCTTATATCGCCGCTTGGATCATCGGCGCGTCGGAGCCGGTCAAGGTAGGGACCTTCCTGTCAGCGCTGATTACCTTCACCCTGTTCCAGGCTGCCTATTATTGCGAGATCATGCGCGGCGGCATACAGGCAATTCCGAAAGGACAGGTCCAGGCGGCGCAGGCGCTGGGAATGAACTACTGGCAAACCATGTGGAAAGTCGTGTTGCCCCAGGCTTTCCGCAATATGCTGCCGGTATTGCTGACGCAGACGATCGTCCTGTTCCAGGATGTGTCGCTGGTCTACGTGCTTTCCATCCCTGACTTCGTCGGCGCAGCCAGCAAGATCGCCCAGCGCGACGGACGCCTGGTCGAGATGTACATCTTCGTAGCGCTGGTGTATTTCGTCCTGTGCACGCTGATGTCCTGGCTGGTACGCCGCATGCAGCGCCGCATCGCCATTATCCGGTGACCGTGCACCGGCTGTCTGGGGGAGGTGCTGAAATCGCTGTTTTAGGTGCTGAAAACTGCTGAAAATGGCTTGCTCAGCACGCCAAAATGGGCAATTTCGGCACTTCCCACAGACGGGGTGCGCAAGCCACACCGAAAGCCCTGCCGGTTTTGGCCTTTCGCAATGTTTCGGCATGTAGCAGGGATGTAGCGCTTTGTTTTCTAGGCTAGTGTGTGCGTTGCCCGCTGTGTACCATGTGGTGCATGAAGACGACGAAACTTTCGGTTGGTGCCTTGCTGGTGCTGGGGGCGCTCGGCAGCGCGCAAGCTGCGGGACGCGTGGTTGCAGATGTGGCCTTGACGCAGGCGGTGATTGTCGACGTGGCATCCGGCCAACTGGTGCAGGGCAAGGCCGTGCTGCTGAAAGGTGGCGACATCATCGCCGTTGTCGACAACGCAAAGTTGAAAGACTACTCGCCCAGGCGCACTGTCAAACTGCCTGGCAGGTACCTGATGCCGGGCCTGTGGGATACCCACGTGCACTTCGGCGGCGGCCCCGCCCTGATCGAAGAAAACAGGCAGCTGCTCGGTCTCTACCTTGCTCACGGCATCACCACGGTGCGCGATTGTGCGGGCGACCTGTCCGACACCGTGCTCGATTGGCGCGACCTGATCAACCAGGGCAAGCTGGTGGGGCCAACCATCCTCGCCTCCGGCCCCAAGCTGGAAGGCTACAAGCCGCTGTGGAAAGGCACCATTGAAGTCGGCACGCCGGAAGAAGTCGGCAAGGCGCTGGACTACCTGCAGTCGCGCAGCGTGGACTTCGTGAAGATCACCGAGAACACCATGAAGCCGGAGATCTTCCTGGAAGCGGTGCGCCAGGCCAAGGCACGCGGCATGCAAACCTCCGGCCACCTGCCGGTGCAGCTCACGCTGGACCAGGTGATGCAGGCTGGCCTGGGCAGCATCGAACATCAATCCTATGCGCTGCGCGGCTCAACGCCGCGTGAAGCCGAACTGACGGCGCAAGTTGCTGAGGGCAAGATCACTGGCCGCGAAGCGATGCGCGCCAGCCTGGAAAGCTTTGACGAAGCGACCGCGCGCGCTACCTTCCGCCGCATGGCGGCAGCCGGCATGTCGATCACGCCGACCCTGGTAGGCTCGCAAGTGACCGCCTATCTGGACCAGGACAACCACGCCAGCGACCCCTACCTGAAATACATCGGCCAGGGCCTGCGCAAGACGTACGAGTGGCGCGTGCAGCGCGCGGCAAAGGACGATGCGGCCGCTATCGCCTACCGTCATGCCGCCTACGAGAAGGCAGCCTCGCTGCTGCCGCTGATGCAGCAGGAAGGCGTCAACATCATCGCCGGCACCGATGCGGGCTTCCTGAATTCTTTCGATTATCCGGGCCGGGGCCTGCACGACGAGCTGGGCATCTTCGTCAAATACGGCCTGACGCCGCAGCAGGCGCTGCAGGCGTCAGTGATCAACGGCCCGCGCTTCCTCGGCAAGCAGGAGCGCTACGGCGCCGTGGACAAAGGCAAGGCAGCCGACCTGCTCGTGCTGGACGCCAATCCGCTGCAGGACATCGCCAACATCCGCAAGGTGCGCATGGTAGTCAGCCACGGCAAGGTCTACGACCGCCGCCAGCTGGATACGATGCTGGAATCCGCGCGCCGCTACGCGGACCAGCATCCGGCGCCGCCCAGCGCTTAAGCGGCGCCGCGCCGCGCTTTCTCGATCTTGGCGATGTCGATTTTCTTCATGTCCATCATCGCATCGAAAGCGCGTTTGGCAGCCGCGCGGTCCGGATCGGAAATTGCCTCCATCAGGGCGCGCGGCGTGATCTGCCAGGACAGGCCCCAGCGATCCTTGCACCAGCCGCAGGCGCTCTCCTGGCCGCCGTTGCTGACGATGGCGTTCCACAGGCGGTCGGTTTCCGCCTGGTCGTCCGTCGCAATCTGGAATGAAAAGGCTTCGCTGTGCTTGAAAAGGGGACCGCCATTCAGGCCGATGCAGGGAATGCCGGCGACCGTGAACTCGACCACGAGGACGTCGCCCAGCTTGCCGTCCGGGTAGTCGCCCGGCGCCCGGTTGATGGCGCCGACGGCACTTTCCGGGAAGGTTTTTGCGTAGAAGGTGGCGGCATCCAGTGCGTCGCCGTTATACCAAAGACAGACTGTATTCTTGCTAGCCATCGCTTGCCTCCTCAAGGGATTGCGGGGGGAAGCGCCAATATCGCACATTCTCGCGGCAGGTGGGGTTCAACAGGTAAAATGGCGGGATTCGTTTTAAAAGAAAGCCTTGCCGCCATGAGTGACTTCGAGATCCCGCACAGCATCACCATCACCCGCCCAGACGACTGGCACCTTCACCTGCGTGACGGCGCCACCATGGCCAGCGTCCTGCCGGACACCGCGCGCCAGTTCGGCCGCGCGATCGTGATGCCAAATTTGAAACCTCCTGTCACCACCGTGGCGCAGGCCGCCGCCTACCGCGACCGCATCCTGGCCGCCCTGCCGCAGGGCATGGACTTCGAGCCGCTGATGACGCTCTACCTGACCGACAACACCTCGCCGGACGAAATCGTCCGCGCCGCCGACAGCGGCTTCGTGCACGCGGTCAAGCTGTACCCGGCCGGCGCCACCACCAATTCCGACGCCGGCGTGACCGACCTGGCCAAGTGCTACAAGGTGCTGGAAACCATGCAGGAGGTAGGCATGCCTTTCCTGGTGCACGGCGAAGTGACCGACCAGGACATCGACCTGTTCGACCGTGAAGCCGTCTTCATCGAGCGCGTGATGCGCCCGCTGCGCAAGGACCTGCCGGCCCTGAACATCGTGTTCGAGCACATCACCACCAAGGATGCGGCGCAATACGTGGCCGAAGCGGAAGGCCCGATCGCCGCCACCATCACCGCCCATCACCTGCTGTACAACCGCAACGAGATCTTCAAGGGCGGCATTCGCCCGCATTACTACTGCCTGCCTGTGCTGAAGCGCGAAGAACACCGCCTGGCCCTGGTGACCGCGGCGACCAGCGGCGACGAGCGTTTCTTCCTCGGCACCGACTCCGCGCCGCACGCGCAAGGCGCCAAGGAAGCGGCCTGCGGCTGCGCCGGCTGCTACACCGCGCTGCACGCGATGGAGCTGTACACCGAAGCCTTCGCCCGCGCCGGCGCGCTGGACAAGCTGGAAGCCTTCGCTTCCCTGAACGGTCCGGCCTTCTACGGCCTGGCGCCGAACAAGGGCACCATCACCCTGAAGCGCGAGCAGTGGACGCTACCGGCCGACCTGCCTTTCGGCGATTCGAAACTGATCCCGCTGAACGCCGGCGAAACGATCAACTGGAAAATGGCCTAAGTGTTCCAGGAGATCGACTGGTCCCGCGCCTGGTACGCCTCGGTGCGGGATGCCGCTTCCCGCATCGACCTCTCCCTGCCCAGCGTCGTCCAGCCTTTCTGCGAACAAGCGGCCGCCCTGGCGCTGGTCAACCACGCAGGCCGGCCGCTGCGCTTCGTGCCGCAGGCTTCACTGCCGGAAGGCACCGCCTACGAAGAATTCATCGGCGCCACCGGCCAGGTGCCGACCCGCGACAACCTGCACGATTTCTTCAACGGCCTGGTGTGGCTGACATTCCCCCGCATCAAACGCCAGCTCAACGCCCTGCAGGCTGCGCAGATTGCGCAGGATGGCGTGGGCAAATCGCGCGGCCCCGCGCGCGATGCTGCTACTATTTATGACGAAAACTCGGCGCTGCTGGTTGTGCGCGACGATGTCGAAGGCGCGGCCCTGGTGGACGCCTTGCGCAACCACCGCTGGCGCGAAGCCTTCCTGGAACGCTCTGCCATGTTCGGCCGCGACGCGGAAGCCTGGCTGTTCGGCCACGCGCTGATGGAGAAGCTGGTGGCGCCCTACAAGGCGATCACCGCCCACACCCGCGTGGTGCTGGCCGGCGACGGCTACTGGGCGCTGGACGAAGCCGGCCGCCGCGCATGGCTGGACCGCGACGAGGCCGCGCGCCTGGCCGGCGAGGGACTGGGCAAGGGCGGCTTCACGCCGTTGCCGGTGCTGGGCATTCCCGGCTGGTGGCCGCAGCAGGACGACGCTTTTTACGCAGACGACACGGTATTCCGCCCAAAGCGGAAGCCCGCTTGAAAGGAGCTTTTGAATGGACAAGATTATCCGCTGGGGCATCCTCGGCACCGGCAAGATCGCCAAGGCTTTCGCCACGGCGCTGCGCGACGTCCCCGATATCGAACTGGCGGCCGTTGCCTCGCGCAGCGTAGATAGCGCTACCGAGTTCGCCAGGGAATATGGCGCCACACGGGCCCACGGCGACTACCAGGCGCTGGCCGACGACCCCGGCGTGGACGTGATCTACATCGCCACCCCGCACGCCATGCACCACGAGAACGCCATCATGTGCCTGAAGGGCGGCAAGGCGCTGCTGGTGGAAAAGGCCTTCACCCTGAATCGCCGCGAGGCCCGGGAAATCGTGGACCTGGCGCGCGAACGCAAGCTGTTCGTGATGGAAGCCATGTGGACCCGCTTCCAGCCCGCCATCCTGGAAGCCAAGCGCATGATCGACATGGGCGAAATCGGCAATGTGCGAAACCTGCAGGCGGACCTGGGCTTCGCGGCCGATGCCGGTCCTGAACACCGCCTGTTCAATCCTGCCCTGGGCGGCGGCGCGCTGCTCGACCTGGGCATCTACCCGCTGTCGATGGCCGCCTTCTTCCTCGGCCCGGTCAAGGCGGCGCGCGGCTTTGGCGAACTGGCGCCGAACGGCGTCGACGTGCAGGCCAATTTCGTGCTGAACCACGTGGACGGCTCGCTTTCCGCCTGTAGCTGCAGCCTGAACACCCGCACCCCGGCCACTTTGAGCGTGTGCGGCGACAAGGGCTTCCTGCGCCTGCACGGCCGCTTCCACCACGCCGAACGCTTCACCATCGCCATGAACGATGGCAGCGAGCGCGAATTCCACTTCCCGCGCATCGGCAACGGCTATGCCCACGAGGCGATGGAAGTCGGGCGCTGCCTGCGCGAAGGCCTGCTGGAGAGCCCGGAAATGCCGCTCGATGAAACCGTCGAGCTGATGGGCGTGCTCGATGCGCTGCGGGCCCAGCTGGGCGTGCGCTATAGCGTGGATTGAAGCGGGGAATTGAAGCTCGATTGTCGCCCGCGCCACACGCGACAACTCTTTACAAAAAACCATTGGCCCTTTCATTTATCATAAAGTTATTATCGTATTTTTAACTTTGGTGGGAGGGTGGTATGCATCAAGCAATCCTGAAGCTGGCGGGCGGGGCAGCGCTGGCATTGGCATCCAGCGCCGCTTCGGCACAATGGGTCACTACTGATCTTCAAGTAACGGGCGTGATCCAGGAAGTGCCCGGACCGTCGGCCCGTTGCCCCTCCCAGTTCGGCGGCACCATCACCGGCCACGGCAGCAGCACGTTGCTGGGCCGTGTCGCCTTCGTCGCCAACGATTGCATCACCCAGGACGGCGCCATCTACAACTTCAGCCGCGGCCGTTTCATCATCATGACGCTGTCGGGCGACCAGATCTACGCCAACTACAGCGGCCAGTTCGTGCCGACCGGCCAGGGCACCAATTACGTCTTCAGCGGCGCCACCTTCCAGATCGTCGGCGGCACCGGCCAGTACATATTCGCCAGCGGCGGCGGCCAGTTGCAGGGCACCGAAGACATGATGACCGGCGCCGGCACGATCACCATGAGCGGCCGCGTGAGCTACTGGAAGCGTTAGAGCGTTTTGGCGGGCCGCCAGCAGGATTCGGCGGCATCCTTTACACTGGCTTTCTTTGCCAGCCAGGATGCACGCCATGCCAAGCAACGACCGCCAACTCAATCTCAAGACGATCCTGCTCACTACCGGCGTCGTGCTGACGCTGTCGATGGGCGTGCGCCATGGCTTCGGCTTCTGGATGCAGCCGATTTCGCAGGCCAATGGCTGGAGCCGCGAAACTTATTCGCTGGCGCTGGCGCTGCAAAACCTGCTATGGGGCGCCTTCGGTCCCTTCGCCGGCATGGTGGCGGACCGCTGGGGCACCCCGCGCGTAGTGATCGCCGGCGCCATCTCCTATATGGCTGGCTTGCTGTGGATGGCCACGGTGACCCAGCCGACGCTGTTCATCATCGGCTCCGGCGTATTCATCGGCCTTGGCCTGGCGTGTACCGCCTTCGGCGCGGTGAGCGGCATCATCGGCCGGGCCGCGCCGGTGGAAAAGCGCTCCTGGGCCTTCGGCGTCTCGGGTGCGGCCAGCTCCTTCGGCCAGTTCCTGATGATGCCCGTCGAGCAGCAGCTGATCTCCACCATTGGCTGGCAGCATGCCTTCTACGCACTGGCGGGCGTGGTGTTCCTGTTGATGATCCCCATGACGAGTTTCATGCGCGAGCCGAAGCATGAAGTGGCAAGCGGCGCCGCCCACCAGAGCGTGGGCGAGGCCATGCGCGAAGCGATGGGCAACCGTTCCTTCCTGCTGCTGGTGGCGGGCTATTTCGTGTGCGGTTTCCAGCTGGTCTTTGTCGGCGCCCACCTGCCGGCCTACCTGAAGGACAAGGGCATTGCGACGCCGGGCGTGGCGGTGACGGCGCTGGCGCTGATTGGCCTGTTCAATATTTTCGGCTCGTTCACCGCCGGCCAACTGGGCGGGCGCATGCCCAAGCGCTACCTGCTTTCCTCGATCTATTTCGCCCGTTCGGCGGTGATCGGTCTGTTCCTGCTGGCGCCCCTGTCGCAGTTGTCGGTCTACCTGTTCGCCGCAGCCATCGGCTTCCTGTGGCTGGCCACGGTGCCGCTTACCAACGGCATCATCGCCGGCGTGTTCGGCTTGAAGCATATGTCGATGCTGGCGGGCGTGGTGTTCCTGTCGCACCAGGTGGGCAGCTTCATCGGCGTGTGGCTGGGCGGCTACCTGTTCGACAGGCTTGGCAGCTATGACGTGGTGTGGGGCATAACCCTCGGCCTGGGCATCTTCGCCGGCCTGGCCAACCTGCCGATCGACGAGCGCCCGCTGCTGCGCAGCGAACCTGGCCTGAAGGCGGCTTGAGGTGAAACAGCGGCTGATCCGTATCGGCCTGTGGGCGCTCGGCGCAGCCGTGCTGGCGCTGGCGTTCATGGCTTACCTGCGGCCGGCCTTCATGCTCGACCTGGCCAACCGCATTTACCTCTGCCTTTGAGAGCGTTCAATTTCTAAAAATTGCAGAAAATAGATGCATAAATAAAATTATTTTCATTGACGAAATATTTTCAATTAACTATCATTTCGAGTTTTGCAACTTTTTTTGCGCGTTAGACACATCTATTGCGTATAGGGATGCCCGTTTCGGGCCGGAATTCGAGGTGTTGGTTGGTTTTGAAAGTCATCTGGGCCGCATTGCGGCCACCAGCGCGCGCCGCCATCGGCGCGCTGCTGCTGACCGGCCTGGCGCATGCCCAGACCACCGTGTCGGAACCCATCCGCACGAACCAGACATGGAGTGCCAGCGGTAGCCCATACATTGTCGATGCCGACGTGGCGATCGAAGCGGGTGCCGTCCTGACGATCCAACCTGGCGTGACGGTGCGCATGGGAGTGAATGCGAACCTGGTGGTGAGTAACGGCACGCTGCGTGCCGAAGGTTCCGCGGCCACTCCCATTGTGCTGACGGCTTCATCCGACATACCAGGCGGCAGCCCGTCCGCCGGTGCGTGGGGCAACCTCAGCTTCCAGGAGGGCACGTCGACTGCCACGCGGCTGGAGTGGGTCCAGGTCAATTACGGCAAGGGGATTCGCATCCAGGGCGCGTCGCCGACGCTGAACTACGTGGACATCCGCAATAGCAGCGGCGCCGCCATCCAGATGGAGCTGCGCTCGTCTCCAAGCGGTGTAGGCCTGCAGGCTTCCGGAAACGCGGTGAACGGCATCAGCGTGCCGGCCGGCGATATCACGGGGAATGTGCAATGGAACCTGCGTGGCATTCCTTACGTGGTGGCCACCGGCGAGCTGTCGGTTGGTGCACGCCCAATCATCAATACAGTGACGCCAGCGACTGTCCAGCAGGGCGATACCATCGATGCGGTTCTCAGTGGCTCGCGACTGGCTGGAGCGGAGCGTGTCAGCACGGATGCCGCAGGTGTTACCGCGTCCATCAGCGCGGGCGCCAGCGATACGAGCGTGCCAATCCGCGTCGCCGTCACGCGCGACCAGCCAACTGGCAAGGTGAACCTGGCTGTACAGACTTCTGCAGGCCTGGTCCGGCTGCCAGAGATGCTTGAAGTGGTTCCGGCCAAGCCGACTGTTCGCGTCACCAGCATGACACCGTCTTACCTGCGCATCGGCACCAGTGCATCGTTCCAGATGACAGGGACCTACCTGAATGGTGCGAACATCGCATTGCCGCAAGACTCCGGCATTACCCTCAGCGACCTGGTAACGACTGAAACCACGGCCAACTTCAAGCTGACAGCGGTCCAACAGGCGCCAATCGGCGAGAAGGCACTGCTGGTGACCAATGCCTTGGCGCCGGATACGTCGGCTACCGTAAAAATGAGCGTGTTCAATGGTGCGCCTGCCATTTCGACCGACCCTGGCCAGATTTCCGTCGCGCCTAACGCGCAAGCCAACAGTGTCACGTTGCGACTGTCGTCTGTGGACGTTATGGCGCATGACCTTTCCCTGGCGCTGGATGACACGGATATTGCGACTGTGTCGCCTGCGCGGCTGACGATTCCAGCCGGATCGCAGCAGGCAGCCGTCACGCTAAGTGGCCTGAAAGTCGGCACGACCATGTTGACTGTTACCTCCCCAACCCTCGCCACGATCAAATTCCCGGTCTATGTCGGCAGCATTGCTGACGGAACGGTCATCGGTCCAATCCTGTCTGCACCTGTCGACGTGCGGGTGTTCTTTGCACCGAACGTGTTTAACGGTGGTGTCGCGGTGACTGGGAAGCCTGTGGGTGTACAGGTCTTCAGGGCGGGCAATCCATACGAAGGCACGGCAACGTTCAGCGGCAGGCCAGTCGGCGTGCAAGTGTTCAGTACAGCAGGGGCAGCGGCGGGTGAAATCTCAACCTATTCCCGCACTGTTGGCGTAACAGTTAAAAAGACTCAGTAAGCGAAAGAAGGAATAAAGAATATGAAATCGAACAAGCCGATGGTCAAGCTGGTATTGGCCAGCATCATGGCTGCCATCAGCGCCAACAGCATGGCAGCTTTCAACAGCGGCAGTACCGGCGCCAACGGTGCGCTGGTCGTAACGGCATCCGGTGTTACCACAATCGACCTGCCGCCTGATGGCGTGTTGAACTACACCACCGTTTCGATCGGCGCTAGTTCCTCAGTTGTCTTCAAGCGTAACGCAGCCAACACGCCGGTCACCATCCTGGCGAGCGGTGATGTCACGATCGCCGGCAGCATCAATATCAACGGTTCGGCGGTCGACACCAACCAGCAAGGCGGCAAAGGTGGTCCTGGTGGTTTTGACGGCGGCCGAGGTGGCTCGTTCATCGACGCCTCGCAATGGAAAGCCAACGGCGAGCCAACTTTCAATGCGGGCAGCCCGGGCTTTGGTCCTGGCGGCGGCGCTGGCGGCGGTGTGGTCCTGCCGGGCCCAAGCGGCATGAACAGTTCGGGTACAGTGCCCTTCCTGCGCCATGGAACTGGTGGCGCATATGGCGGCAGGTTGGTGGCGTTTCCGGCAAGCACCGTCAAATGCGCACACCCAGAAGTTCCTGGATATGGCAATGTGAACCTGATTCCGCTGGTTGGTGGCTCGGGTGGTGGTGGTGGTGCAGGCGGCAACCGCGTTGCTGGCGGCGGCGGCGGCGGCGGCGGCGGAGCCATCCTGATTGCGTCATCCGGCGTGATCAACCTTACTGGCGTCATTTACGCGAACGGCGGCAACGCCACTACCCCCATTGGTGGTGCCTCTGAAGGGGGAGGCGGCAGCGGCGGCGCCGTACGCCTTGTTGCAAACATCATTCGGGGCAATGGCCCCATCTACGCCACGGGCGGCTCGCATAACGGCACTACCGGCAGTGGGAGTGCGGCTGCGGCAGGCGATACAGCGTTCGGAATTTGCCAGTCTCCCGACACCAGCTACACCTACGCTGGCCCAGGCCGCATCCGTCTGGAAGCCGCGATCATGGAACGTAGCGCCGCCACCAATCCTTCGTTCACCTACGACCTCCCAGGCCCAATCGTTATTCCTGGCGGTACGCCAAGCCTGACGATTGCCAGCATCGGCGGCAAGCCGGTTCCAGAAAATCCCACCGGTTACGGGGACCTGAGCTTTGACGAGCCGGGTACCCAGAGCGTGGTGATCAACACCACCGGAGTACCGGTCGGAAGTATTGTTACGCTGGCCGTCGCGCAGGCGGGCCTCGCCACCGCAACCAAGATCGTTGGCGCTCCTACCACGGGCACCAAAGCCAGTGCGACCACGTCGATCGACGTCGCCCTCACCGGCGGCTCCAACACTATCCAGGCCTCCATCACCTACACCGTTGGCGGACAGGCGGCTGCTGCCCTCGCTCCGCTTGCAGGCAATGAGAACGTAGCCCAGATCCGCCTGGAATCCGTTCTGGGCGCCGGTGAACAACTGGCCACCCTGATCACCGTCAGCGGCAAGGAATACAAGGTTCCGGCAGCGACCCTCGCAGGTATTTGATCCGCGCTCCGGCGCGTGCAGCTAAGGAAAAGAACAAAAAGTTCGTCATATGCAGAAAAGAGTGGTAATGACAAAGATCCGTCTCAACGGCGCCGGGCGCGCCGTTTCCTTGGCTACACGGCTGAAACGCGTGCCGGCGAACTGGCGCCGCCCAATCCTGGCCGTTTGCATTGGGGCCGCCTTCGCGACCCAGTGGAGCGGTGCCGCCGAACTGCGGATCGCCGATGGCGTGGTCATCAAGTTCGGTTCGGACGCGCAACTGGTCGTGCGTGACCAGATCACGATCGGCAACAACGCCACCTTCACCAGCCAGAACGACGACGCGGCCGGCGGGCGTACTAATCCTTCTTCGCAAGCGCCGCGTGCCGGCGACTGGCGCGGCATCAGCATCGAGAAATCCGCGCAGGCGTTGGGCGTGCAACTGGGTTCCGGCATGCTGGTGCGTTACGCGGGCGCCGACGGCAATGCTGCGCTTAACCTGCGCGGCGTCAGCCCGACCGTTCCTTTCCTGCAGCTGAACGACAACGTGCTGGGCCTGCGCCTTGCCGCAGGCGCCAACCCGGTCTTGAGCGGCGCAAGCTTCATGCGCAACGCCACCGGTGTCGAAGCATACGACACCACTGCATCCATCACGGGCGGCCAGTTCGTCGGCAACACGACGGCCGCCATTGAGAACAAAACCCCGGCGTCCATCATCCAGGCGACCGGCAACTGGTGGGGCAATTCCACCGGTCCAAGCAATGCCACCGCCAACCCGTCCGGCCAGGGCGACAAGATTTCGGCTGGCGTCAACTTTGGCAGTTTCGTTGCGACAGCAGCGCTGCTGAATCCTCGCGTAACGCTGCTGAATCCTGCTCCATACCATGTGCAGCACCGCATGCAGCTGGCGTTGGCGTGCGTCAATGCAGTTGAATACCGTATCGCCGAGAATGGCGCCTTTGCGGGCGTGAACTTCCTGCCGATGCCTGCAGACGGCACGGCAATCCCGTTCGACACCTCGGCTGGCGACGGCAGCAAGAACATCACCGTCCAGTACCGCAGCGCGAACGGCGAGATTGGTGCCGTCTCCTTGCCTGCCCAACTGGTCGACACCTCGGCACCAGTGCTGGAGCTGGCCAGCCCAATGGCCAATGCCATCATCAAGCGCAACACCACCATTACCGCCAACGCGAGCGATGTGGGCGGCATGCGCAATGTGCTGATCTACATCGACGGCACGCTGGTGGCAACGCGCACCGCCGCGCCATACACCTATACCTGGGACATCGAAGGCGTCGCCGATGGCGACCATACCGTCAGGGTCATTGCCAACGACGTGGCAGGCCGCAGCACCGAACGCAGCGTGCCGGTCACCGTGTCGCACGTGGTCGTGCCACCGGACACCGCTGGCCCGGAAATGAGCGCCATCAAGATTGCCGGTGTTGACCTGACAGAAGGCGCCATCCTGGCCCGCAATGGCACCATCGCGCTTGCCGCGACCGATGCAAGCGGCGTCTCGCGCATTGAATTACTGCTGGACGGTGTGGTGCGCACGCAAGCGAGTGGCAGCGGCACGTTCTCGCTGTCGCTGAACCTTGAAGATGTCGCCAACGGCACCCATGCGCTTGGCCTGCGCGCCTACGATTCGCTGGGTAATTCCAGCACGCTGAATTACAGCGTGACCGTCGCCCACGCGGCACCGGATGCACCGGTGCTGTCGATGACCGGCAACGGCATCGTGACCCGCAACGTCACGCAAGGCATTAGCGGTACCGCCCAGGCAGGCCGCAACATCCAGTTGCTGGTCAACGGCCAGCCATCCGGCGCAGCCGTGAAGGCCGGCAGCGATGGCCGCTTCAACGCCACCGTCGACCTGGTGGACGGCGAGAACCTGATTACTGCAACCGCCAACGACCAATACGGCACCAGCACCGCCTCCGGCGCACTGCGCATGACGCTGGACCGCAGCGTTCCATCCAGCCCAGGTAGCCTGTCGGCAACCGTGCAGGCAGCCGGCAAGGTGCAACTGAATTGGGTGCGCACCACGGACGCCAACGCAGTCGGCTACCACGTCTACCGCGGCAACTACGCGTTCACCACGATTGAGAGTGCCACCCGTATCAATGGCGCCCCACTGACCACGGCATCGTATGAAGACATGCCGCCAGCTGACGGCGTATGGTATTACCGCGTTGTCGCGGTCAACAGCATCGGCACGCCATCGGCACCAAGCAACGTCGTGGCGGCAACGTCGGATACGACCGCGCCGAAAGCGGTGAGTATCACCTATACTCCGCTGGGCATGGTCGATGCATCCACCGGCCGTATTGGCCAGGGAAAGGTCAACCTGGAAATGACCGTCAGCGAAGTGCTGCCGACGATGCCATACCTGTCGATCGTGCCGCAAGGCGGCGCGCCGATCACGGTGACCCTGTTCAAGGCCGGCGACACGCGTTACACCGGCAGCTTCACGATTGACGCGTCGACCCCGGCCGGTACCGCCAATGCGCTGTTCTCGGCACGTGACGCCGCCGGCAACCGCGGCACCGAAATCCAGCAGGGCGCCACGCTGAAGATCGATACCCAGGGTCCGGCACTGAGCGGCATCGTCCTGAACCCGGCATCGCCGATCAAGAATGAAAGTTCGCCGGCCATCCAGGCAACCTTTACTTACAACAAGGCACCAACCGGCACGCCGGTCGTGAAATACCTGCTGTCTGGCCCTGTGCGCTCCTACCAGAGCGTGGGCACCCTGGTGCCTGTGAACGCAACGACCTACAAGGTCACCTTCACGCTGCCTTCCGACGCCGGTGCCGCCGGCCTGGAAACCCTGAGCTTCTCCAACGAAGCGCGTGACGACCTGAATAACGTATCGACCACCGTGTCGGCACTGAACCGCTTCCAGGTCTATCAAGGCAGCCTGCCGCCACTGGCATCGCCATTCGGCTTCACTGCCAAGGCACTGCCGGGCGGTAAAGTACAGCTGGCATGGAAAGCCGTGCCGGACGCGCTGTCCTATCAGATCTACCGCCGCGCCCCGAACCAGGGAGCACTGGAAGCCCTGGTACGCAGCAGCGGCACCGAGTACATCGACCAGGTTGCGCAAGACGGCGTGTACACCTACGCAGTCGCCTCGGTGCGCTCCTCCAACGGCCAGGAAGCCTTGTCCGAGCAGAGCATTCCTGCCGAAGTCACTGCCATTGCCAATCCGCCAGGCGCACCGCAGAATCTGTCCCTGCTGCTCACCGGCCAGGGTATCCAGGCGAGCTGGCAGGCGCCAGTGGCCAGCACGGTCGACAGCTATCGCTTGTACCGCAGCAGCGGCACCAGCATTGGCAGCATCACAGGCCTGACGCCGATCAAGACCGGCATCAAGGGCACCGCAGCCGTTGACGGCAACCCGTCGCCGACCGAAGGCGCTTACGTGGTGACCGCAGTTGACGCAGCCGGCAACGAGTCCGCGATCTCCAATTCGGACTACCTGAACGCCAGCTTGCTGCCAGTGCGTAACCTGAGCGTAGAACAGTATGGCAATAACCTGCCGGTGCTGAACTGGCTGGCGCCGAACGGCAACATCAAGGGCTACCAGGTCTATGTCGGTCCGGATGCGAGCAAGGTCAAGCTGACCCCTGCGCCGATTACTGCGACGACGTTGACCGACACCGGCTACACCAGCGGCGAACGCCGTTACACCGTTGCCGCAGTCGATGCCAACAATATGGAACTGGCGCGCAGCCTGACCATGCCGAACGTGTTCGCGCAGATCGCCGGTGGCCTGCCACTGCAGCGCGGCATCATGAACAAGCTGCAGGTACAGGTTGGCAATTCCTCGTCCAGCGCCATCCAGGGCGTGCGCGCCACGGTGCGTGTGCCGGTCAACAAGGAAGCGACGCAGTTCAAGGACCATAAATCCGATGTCTTCACCCTGGCTGCCAACGAAACCCGCCTGGTGCCGGTGATCGTGGGCGGTTACGCCGAAATGCCGGGCGCACCGCAAGCCGTGGTCGGCCTGGAGATTGCGCCGAACGAAGGCGAACAAGTGAAGATCGCGCGCGACCAGGCCATCGACGTGCTGGAAGGCTCGCTGGTGGTTGGCATGTCGACCGACGAATTCACGCGCGGCGGTACCGGCAAGCTGAAACTGACCATTGAGAACACCAGTGCCGTGGACGTGGAACTGCTGACGGCTATCGCCAACGGCACCGATCCGTCATCCGAACTGCGCTTCAAGATTGTCGACAACGACGGCAACATCCTGGCCACCCAGCCATACAAGCAGGCACTGGGCGCCAACGTAGTGACCCTGCCGAACGGCATGACTGTCGCCCGGATTCCTGCTGGCGCAAGCTACGTGTCGGACGTATTCGAACTGAATATTCCGGCATCCAGCCCGACCAAGGTGCGCGTGCGCCTGGAAGTGGACAAGCTGCGCTACCACACCGGCCAGGCAGACGAAGTGATTGTCAGCGGCCGCGGCAGCGAGAAAGCGATCTCTCTGGTCGACACCATGTATGTCGGTGAAGTGACCAGCGTCTCGCCGGTCAGCTCCTTTGGCAGCGACAAGATCACCGTCAGCGGCCGTGCACTGGACCGCGCCGGTAGCGCACCGCTGCCGTTCACCCGCCTGAAGGTGATCTTCAACCAGCAAGGCTTCGAGCGTAACTTCTCGGTGATGACAGATGCCTCCGGCAACTTCCGCTACGAGTTCACGCCGACCGTGACTGATGCGGGCCTGTTCAAGGTCAGCGCCGTGCACCCGGACATCACCGATCGTCCGGAGCAAAAGGCCTTTACCATCAACCGCGTGACTGTCGGCCCAACGCCTTATAAGCTGGACCTGGCGAAGAACATGCCGTTCACGATTCCATTCGTAGCCAAGGCAGGCTCCGGCACCTCCGCCACCAATGTGCGCCTGGTGCTGAATGCAGCAAGCCAGTCCACTGGCACGCTGCCGGATGGTATTGAAGTGCAGACCGCAGCTCCGGTCACCCTGAGTGAACGCCAGACCCTGAATACGCCTGTCACCTTCAAAGCCAGCGAAACGGCGCAACCATCCGGCAGCCTGGTGTTCGACGTGGTGAGCGACGAAAGCATGGGTACGCCGATCGGCAAGGTCAACGTGAACTACACGCTGTCCGAAGCGAAGCCATTCCTGATCGCGTCCCCGACCTTCGTGGAGACCGGTCTGGCGCAAGGCAGCACGCAGATCGAATCGTTCACGCTGCGTAACAACGGTACGCAGGATGCGAAGAACCTGCGCTTTACCCTCAGCAAAGCGGACGGCAGCCCGGCACCGGCATGGGTCACCATCGCCAGCCAGGCCGACGGCACGCTGCCAGTCGGCGAAGCGCGCGCGATCGACCTGTCGTTCACGCCGCCAGCGAATGCTGTCGAAGGTGTCTACGAGTACAAGCTCAATATCGTTGGCGACAACTTTGGCCAGCAAGCACTGAACGTGTACGTAAACCTGACCCAGAGCGGTGAAGGCAAGCTGCTGTTCAAGGCATCGGACATCTACACCGCGACGGTGGGCAAAGACGGCAAGCTGATTGAAGGCCTGGCGAATGCATCGATCACGCTGCAGAACGAAGACGTGCCGGCCGTGATGGCCGACCTGAAGACCGACGTGGTGGGCGAGGCAATGAGCGCCAACCTGCCGGCCGGCCGCTACAAGTACCGCATCCGCGCAGCCAACCACCAGGAACTGGGCGGCCGCGTGCAGGTGAAGCCGGGCATGACGACCACGATGCCGGTCTTCCTTGATTACACCTCGGTGACGGTGGAGTGGAGCGTGAAGGAGATCACGCTGCAGGACCGTTACGAGATCGTATTGAATGCGACTTACGAGACCGACGTGCCGACCGCAGTGGTGGTGATCGAGCCGCTCAGCACCAACCTGCCGAAGATGAATCCAGGTGATGTGTTCCATGGCGAGCTGAATATCACCAACTACGGCTTGCTCCGCGCGGACAAGGTGAAACCGAAGCTGCCTGCATCGGATAACTACTTCCGCTTTGAGTTCCTGGAGGACGTACCGGAAACACTGGAAGCGAAACAGCGTGTGACGCTGCACTACCGCGTGGTGGCATTGCAGTCGCTTGATGGCGCGGCCAACATCGGCACGGCATCGGGCGGCGGTTGCTCGACCTACAGCACTTCGATGAGTACCAGCCACCAGTGCACCTGTAAAAACGGCGTGGTAACCACTGGCTTCGCGACCAGCTCCTGGTTTGGCCAGAGCGGCGTGTGCTCAGTCGGCGGCGGCGGCGGTGGTGGTGGGGGCGGCGGCGGTGGTGGCGGCGGCGGCTGGGGCGGAAGTGGTGTATCGACCGCGCCCCAGACGATTGGCTCCCCTTCCGGCTGTATCCCAGGTGCTGGCACTTGCAGTAGCAGCGGCGGCGGCGGCGGCGGTAACGGCCCCGGTGGTGGTGGCGGCGGTGGCGGCGGCGGCGGAGCCGGTGGTAACGGCCCCCGTCTGTGACGCATCAGTGAGAAATTGAAGAATATGAACAAGCAGAACAAATACAATTTTTGCCGAATCGTCGGACTGGCAACCATGGTGGCACTCGCGCCCGTATGCGGCGCGCAGCAGACTAGCACCGTAGATCCACTCGCCGCTTACGAAGAAAGCCTTCGCATCAACGCGAATATGCCGGGCGGGAAATTCACCGTCAACACGGTGGATATGCGCATCAAGATCGCCAATGGCTATTTCACCTGGAGCCGCACGTACGACGGTAATGGCTGGAGATTCTCGCCGCATTTGTCGCCGTTGCGCTTTGATGGCAAACTGATGGTCCTTGGGATGGGATCGGGTAGTGGAGGTGGCAGTGGCGGAGGCGGTGGTACTTCCGTGGCTACGCCAATGCCGCCCGCGCCAGTGCCGGAATCGTTTGGTTATGTCGGCTCGTTTGTAGTGTATGAACCCGATCCTAACCTTGTTTCGGTTCCGCTTGCATCGCTAGACCGGATCATTCGCAACGGCGCAGAATTTGAGGCTGTTGAAAAATCCAATCTATTCCAGCAAGCTGGCACCACGTCTGGTCGCTACTTTATCGAGAGCATCAGCATTCCAGGCCGCGAAGGGGTCTTCTATCGATGGCAAGACCGGGCCGGTGAGTGGCTCATATATGACGTCAAAGGATGGATTGATTCTTACGGGAATGCCAATGGCCTGACGGCCACTATGGAATACGAGGACGGACCTGCCATCAACGGCA
Organism: Pseudoduganella sp. R-34; assembly: GCF_049904655.1. Taxonomy (NCBI): domain Bacteria; kingdom Pseudomonadati; phylum Pseudomonadota; class Betaproteobacteria; order Burkholderiales; family Oxalobacteraceae; genus Pseudoduganella; species Pseudoduganella sp. R-34. The sequence continues at coordinate 6,657,548 of NZ_CP184572.1, read as the reverse complement.
GGAAAGGCAAGAGGCTGAAAGCGGTCAAGGATCGTAATGGCAACGTCGTGCTTACCTTCGTGTATGACCAGGCACATCCAACTGCGGTTCGCGAGGTGCGAGAGGTATTGCTTCCTGGCGAAAACTTCACGCCCCGCGTGGTCAAGTACGACTATGACTTCAGCCGAGATTCTGATGGAATTCGTCCAATCACTAAAGTCACTGACGCGGCCGGTAATCCCACGACTTTTGGCTACGATGAAATCGGTCGTCTCACTTCGATGACCGATGGTGAAGGTCATGGCAACCGAGTCGAGTACCAAGGTAAGACTAGCCGTAAGGTGAAGGAAATTTCGGCTGATGGCGCCGTAACTACTTTTGCCTACTCATACGATAAAACCAAAAAACAATACACGGTTCGGAGTACTTTACCTTCAACTGCAGCTGGGAACCGTGTCGTGGAGGAAATTTACGACGCGGACGGCGTCGAAATTCGCCAGGAAATGAATGGTCAACTCTTCGGGGCGTTCGCTAAAGATGGCCGTGAGTCAATTCAACTGAATTCGGTCGGGCGTCAAACCAAAACGACTCGCAACGAGTTCGATCTGGTCACACGAATTGAATATCCAGATTCTTCCAGCGAGTCGATGGAGTATTCGCCATTAAATTTAAAGATGATCAGGCGCGTTGATGCTGCCGGTGTAGCATCCAGCTATGAGTATGATGAGAAAGGCAATCTACTCAAAGAAATACAGGCTGTCGGCACGCCGGCTGAGCGAGTGACCACATATGTGAACGATGCTAACGGCCTTCCAATCTCGTCAACGGTTCATGGCAGGACTGAATCCAACGGCATGGTGACGCCTGATGCCGTTCAGCGGTTTGAATACGATAGTCGGGGCAGTTTGCGAACTGTCGTGGATCCCAATGGTCTTACACAACATTATTTGATCAGACCTGACGAAAATGTCGCCGAATATATAGACGCACGTAATAACAAAACCGTAATTGATTTTGATGGTGTCGGCCGAATACTCGCAAAAAGAGCGCCGCTATCCCAAAGCACAACTTATACCTATGATAAGGCTGGTAATCACATTACGGAGACCGATCCGCTTGGCCGAACAATGCGCCGCAGCTATGACGTAATGAATCGATTGGTGCAAGTCACTGATGCAAAGAATGGTCTTATTAAATACGAATATGACAGTGCAGGATCGCGGATTCGATCGATAGACGCGGATGGATACATCGACTCGTTCCAATATGACAACTTGACCCGCATGGTAAAAAATGTCGATGGAATGGGTAATACCACCGAATATCGATACGAATTGCCGGGGCAGGCCGATCAGATTGGCGACGCGGCGCGAGGCATTAATTGGCTTCCAACGGAATTTATACTCCCGACATTCACGAGGCACGTAGAGCGTGATGCTGCAGAGCGTATAACTCGCACTACGACCAGCTACGGCTCCAAGACTGGTTCGAAGGAGGCAGTTACTAACTTCGATTATGATCGAAATGGCCTATTAGTTCGCCTCAAAAAAATGGATGGGCAAATTGGTTACGCGTATGATGCATTGTCGCAATCCGTTGAAATATTCGATGAGGCGAATAAGGTAACAAAATTTGTTCGCGATGTTCGTGGCAATCCTATTCAAGTGGTTGATGCGGTTGGTCGTATCACGAAATTTGAATACGATCCAAATAACCGTCTTGTGAAGGAGATCCTGCCGCTAGGTCAGGAAAAAAAATATGAACACGACGAAGCAGGTAATATCAAGGCTGTGGTGGATCGGAATGGAAACCGAACGGAGTACGACTACGATGCATTAAATCGTGTGATTCAGGTGACTTCGGTCCAGGCCGACGGAATCAAGGCAGCGACAACGACGTATTCCTGGAATATAGACAATAGCTTGGCATCATATATCGACGCTGATCACCTTTTAAACCTTGTCAATGGCGCCACCTTTACATACGATGAACTTGGCCGGGTTACCGGCGTAACAGTTACCTACCCAAACGGTTATAAGCTCAGTTACGGCTACGGCTACAGTGCGGCTGGCCGAAAGACTCGCCTGACGTGGCCAGATGGCACTCCAATTACGTATAGCTATTCGCAGCTAGCCAGCCTGGAGACTGTCACCATCCCCGGAGAGGGATCCATCCAGTTTTCAGGTTATAAGTGGAATAGCCCTACTGAGGTTGTATTCCCCGGCGGTCTTCGCCAGCAACGTACGTATGACGGGATTTCAAATCTCGAAGGCTTGACTGTTGGAATGGGGCAGTCGTCAGTACTTGACCTGGCATATTCCTATAACGATCGAATGCAGCTCGCATCTAGTAATCGAATAGATAACGTAGATGGCGCAATTTCGACAAGATCCAGGTCATTCGAATACGATTCGGTTAGCCGAATTGCCAAGGTAAAGACAGAGAGTGGTGGATTGTTTGCGTCGAACACTCAAATATTTGGTTACGACGATGTACATAACCGTGTTTCAGATGGTGTGGTTGTCGGAAAGTGGCTGTACGATGCCAATAACCGGTTGAAGCAAAAGGGTAGTAATCCTGAAGCTGTTAGATATGAATACGATGATGTCGGTAATCTGGTCAAAAGAATCGAACCGGATGGCGTCTTTACGAAGTTCTCTTATAACTCAAAAAACAGGTTGACTGCTGTTAACGGCCCCAATGATGAATTAATCGCCCGTTACGGCTATGACCCGCTAGGTCGTCGAATTTGGCGCGAGCAATTTCGTGCCAAAGATCTCAGCGAGTTGCCTAAAGCGAAGCGCACGCTATATCTCTACAGTGATGAAGGCGTCATAGCTGAAGCGGAGCAGGACATTGCGCTTGGCAATGATGGGGCAATCACTAGTGTTGACTCACCGGTCCTGGTGACGCAATTTGGCCCACGCCCCAATAACACTTTCGCCACCGGATTGCTTTTTGTTAAAACTAAAGCCAGTGACGGCAAGGATGTCTTTGCGTATTTTCAACACGATAGACTAAATGCACCGATTCAGGCGTTTGACAAACGTGGCACGTTGGTTTGGTCCGCTGACTACGATGTCTATGGTAAAGCAACAATTACCACGCCCGTGGCCTCGCCCGAACGTTCTACGATTACCCATAACCTGCGATTTCCTGGGCAAATTGAAAACCCCGAGACTGGACTGCATTACAATTACTTCAGGGATTATGATCCACAGACGGGGAGGTATGTGCAGAGCGATCCGATTGGTTTGGGTGGGGGGATTAACACGTATAGTTATGTGAGCGGCAACCCGGCAAGCCGAATCGATCCTTGGGGGCTGGAACAATGCGATATTGATGCTGCCGAGCAAACCGCGAAAAAGCTCCAGCCCAACATGAATTTCGGTAAGGGCCATCCCAAGGTGGATATTACCGGAATGGCAGCATATGGAGAGGCGCAAATTCCCGGGCGTGAACCTGGTTTCGATGGCTATATACACATAAATACGATGTTTCTCGAGCCATTAAACGAAGGTATGCAATTCAAGATTTTGGAAACGTATTATCATGAGGCTGGGCATTTTACTTGGCCGAATTCTTATCACGACATTATCCGCCCGTTCGCTAGAGCGCAGGCTGAGCAAAGCTGGAACAAGTTCAAGGACTTGCGAGATAGACTCTGCAAATGCAAAAAATGATGGCCAGTTTATCCATTGGATCGGAAGTTCATTTGATGATCTTCGCCATGTTTTTAACAATATGGCCGACTCATGTCCTCGGGGCTAAAGTTGAGGAACAACCCGCTCCCAAGCTGCCAATAACATGCGTGCTTGTTGAAAATGCGTCCATTTTAATTAAAAGCTTTGAGGAACCGCCATATGGGCGCGCCAATGTAGGTCACCAGATCGGTGCGGGCGCACGCACTGTGTTGTCTATTCGCGCCTGGGAGGACTTATCTAATTCAGACAGATCGCAACTGTGGAAAGCGACGCTGGAACTTGCACCCATAAAGGCCGCTATGCCTCTTGGCAAAGTTGAGCATGTACCCGTGTTGCGCAGTTATTTTACGTATGGCGGATTATTCTGGTTGACTGACGGTGGTTACGTTTGGGGTGAAAACACTATTCATCAAGTTGGTCTGATAAGAACAAAAACAGGGCTCGAAGCAGTTATCAATGGATCCATTGCCGCCACTGCAATTCTCCGTGAGGTACCTACACGTACGACTGTCGCATGGCACTGTAAGGTAATACGACGAAAGGTTAATGAGCTTGACCTATGGGAGGGAAAGCCGGGTACAACATTTGAGTCTTTTCATCCGGCTAAGACACTGCGTCCTGTTGACCATTTGTAATTTCGAAACACTGCACTTGCTGCGGCGGCCTTCGGCGGCCTGAATATTAAACGCCGAATTTGATTCGCAATAAATCGAATCGTCTCTTCCGTCCAAGAGATTAATCTTTCTTTAAAATGATGACATATAGCTGGTCGCGTCGCGCGCTTTTTGGAATTGCAGGATCAATTGTTCTGGCTTGTACTCCCTCCCTCCATGCGCAGGAAACCACCTGCGCCAAAGTCAAAATCGAAATCAAGCAAGAGCTGACTCTCGAGCGGCAGGCCTTTGATGCGGCCATGCGCATTACGAACAACGTTGACGGTGACCAGATCTCCGACATCAGCGTGTCGATGCGGGTGACCGATGAACTGGGCTTGCCGGTTGCCGTTACATCGAATTCGAGCGACACCAGCGCAAAGTTCTTCGTTCGTATTTCGAACCTGGACGGCATTGCTTCGGTCGATGGCACCGGTGTCGTCCAGCCGAAGACAACGGCCACCATCGATTGGCTGATGATCCCCGCTCCAGGTGCAGCGGGCACCACGCCTTTTGGCAAGAAGTACCTGGTCGGCGCCACCCTGAAGTACAAATTCCAGGGCGAAGTGCAGACGCTGGAAGTCGATCCGGACGTGATCACCGTCAAGCCACTGCCTTCGCTGACCTTGGATTACTTCATGACCCAGGACGTGGTGGCCGACGATCCGCTGACGCCAATCATCGAATCGGCCGAGCCATTTACCCTTGGCGTGCGTGTAAAGAACACCGGCTTGGCCAAGGCCGCCAACCTGACCATTGATTCGGCACAGCCGAAAATCGTTGAGAACAACCAAGGCCTGTTGATCGGCTTCCAGCTGCTGGGCAGCTTCGTCGATGATTCGCCCGCGCAGAATTCCCTGCTGATGAAGTTTGGCGATATCGCCGGCGGCACCAGCAAGATGGGACGCTGGATCATGCAGACCACGCTGGCCGGCAAATTCACCGAGTTCGGCGCCAAGTTCTCGCACGCCGATGAACTGGGCGGTTCGCTGACCTCGCTCATGCAGGCCACGAACGCGCACATCCTGCTGCACGACGTGCGCGTTGACCTGCCGGGGCGCGACGCAGTGCGCGACTATCTCGCGCTGGAGCCGACAGGTGTGAAAGTATTCGAGTCCAACGGCCCTGATTCCGATGTAACGGATCGCAGTGCCGCCGCAAGCCTCGTTGTCGGTCCAAGCGCCAACGGTGTCGATACCTACACGCTGAACTTCCCTGCGACGCCGGGCTTTGCCTACGTGCGCCTGAAAGATCCGTATAGCGGAACTCGTCCAATTGGCCGCATCATCCGCTCGGACGCCAAAATCATGGCGCCGGAAAATGCATGGCTGTCTAAGACCCGCAACAAGGACACTAAGAAGTGGGAGTACTACGTCAACTTCTTCGACGTAGCGACCACCGGCGTGTATAGCACCGACTTCGATCCGCCATCGGCCATTGATCGCCCGCCAGAGCTGCAGTTCATTGCGGACCATACTGTGGAAGAGGGCAAGCAGGTTTCCTTTATCGTTGAAGGCAGCAGCGCTGCGGGCAAGCCGGTTGCGCTGAGCGCTGCACCGCTGCCGGCAGGCGCCCGCTTTACCCAGCAGGCAGCCGATCCGCAGTATCCAGGCCTGGCACGCGCGGTGTTCGACTGGACACCGGAAAAAGGTTCGGCTGGTAACTATGTCATCACCTACACCGCCGACGATGGCGCGCGTAATGCACAGCGGGTCGCGACGGTCACGGTTACCGGCGCAGCGGTACCGGCAGGTCCAGGCCTGCCAGCCATCAGCGCGCCGTTGTCCGGCAGCGTGGTGGGCGCCATCAGCGCCATGAAGCCGACCTTCGCAGTCCTGACATCTAGTGCGCTGGACGATGCGACCAAACAGGTGCAGTTCGAACTGTATGCCGATGCACAGGATGCCCAACTGGTGGCTACCGGTATCGTCGACAAGGCGGCGGCCACCGTGGATGCAAACGGCGCGACCGTCGTCCAACCGACGACTTGGACGCCGCCGCTCGAGCTCGGCTATAGCGGCAAGTACTGGTGGCGTGTGCGAAGCTTTGACGGCACCTTGTATAGCGCGTGGGTGTACGGTCGGTTCACGATCGCTTCCGCCTTGGTGAAGCCGACAACGTTCAACGCCACCAGCCCGGCTGTCGATGCTGAAGTGCCGAGCGCTACACCAACCTTGTCGTGGACCAATGCGCAATCGGTCGACGGGTCGCCGACGGCATACGCGGTAGTAGTCTACAAGGATGCCGAGCTCGCCACGATTGCAGCGCAGTCGGCCGACATCGCGGAAATGCCCGGCGGTTACACCAGTTGGACGGTGCCAACCCCGCTGGACAATCGGACCAGATATTACTGGCGCGTCGTAGCCAAGTCCCGCGCAGGGGGATGGAAGACCGCGATTCCACGCGCGTTTACGGTCAACACGACCAACCAGGCGCCCGGAACGCCGACATTAGTGCTGCCGCAGCCGGGCAGCGTGCTGGACCAGGCCAGTGCCAGCCTGACGGTCAACAACGCCGTTGATCCGGAGGGTTCGCCAGTCAGCTATGTGTTTGAGCTCGACAGGACCAACACCTTCGATTCCGGCGCCAAGCGCGTGTCTGGCGTGGTGCCGGCAGGAAGCACTTCCACTAGTTGGAGCGTCGCCGACCTGGCCGAGAACGGCCGCTACTGGTGGCGCGTCAAGGCAAGCGATGGCAAGGCGGAGTCGCCTTGGGTCGTCGGTGAGTTCATGGTGAATACCACCAATGAAGCGCCGCCTGTGCCGCTGGTCCGAAATCCGGGCAATGGTGCGTGGACCTCGCTGCAGCAGCCGAGCCTGGAGGCAAGCCCCGTTCTGGATCCCGAAGGCTCGCCAGTGCAGTACCGTTTCGAGGTGTTCAAGGATTCGGGCTTGACGCAAAAGGTGACGGAAGGTGTTTCGCACAACAGCGCTTTGATCGTCCCTAGTGCCTTGCCGGACAAGTCCTGGTACTGGTGGCGTGTGCGCGCCATTGATGGCAGCGGTACGGCTAGCGCCTGGAGTGCCCCGTCCCGGTTCTATGTACATGGCGGCGTGGCGCAACCGGCTGCGCTGGAACTGGTACAGCCGGCGCGCGTAGTTTTGCCGGTCATTAACGGGACCGGCACGACAGCCAGGAAATTCGCCACCATCGCATGGGAAGGGGCGGACCCGAACCGCCAGCCTCTGGTGTCACTGTATTACAGCCTGAGCAAATCCGGCTTCAGCGGCTTGCCTGTGGTTGAAGGCTTGCGGCAGCCGCTGGGCGCAACCGGTGGACGATATGAATGGGACATATCAGCACTGGCGCCCGGTGCCTACAGCATCTTCGTCGTGCTGCAGGATGGCCAGGGCGTCAGCAAGACCTATGCCCCGGGCATGGTTGTGGTTCCCAACCCGGTGCAGACGGGCACGTTGACGTTAGGCGATCCGGGGCTGATCTACGAGGGCAGCACGGCCACGCTTGGCCTCGCCTGGACTGGCGCGTCCGGCAAACCGATGCATTTCCCATTCGGTGGCAAAGCCTCAACAGCCAACTATGATTTCTTGTTCCAGTCCGAGCCACGGGCGAGCGGAACCATGCTGTTCGGCGCGTTCGGTGAGCCGCTCTGCCATAAGCAAATGGTGCCCTTTGCCAGCCAGTTTGGGCCGATCCTGACGGAGGACCTGAACTTTGCCGGGCGCGTGGTGATGGGCAACGCCGGCCGATTTTCTTACGCGAGTTCAAACACTGGCGATGAGACTTTGCGTATCTGTGACATCCAGATCGTATCCGAGCGCCGGTTGGATGCTATCTGGTCGGAGTTTACGGTTCGTGCCCGCCTGAGCAACCTGGGTTCGTCGCTACTCGGCGCGAGCGCGACGCCGTCGCTGCCGGCACCCGGTTCGTCGACCTTGGCGCCGGCTGCCGGTACCGAGGTTTCGGGCACACTGCAGTTTGGTGCCATCAATACCTTCGAAACCGGCGTTGCGCTGAATACGATGATCGTGAAGGCCAAGGCGGGCAATACCGGAGTGGGGCAAATCCTGCGCGGCGCTGTAAAGTGGAGCGTCCAAGTGAACCGATAAGGGAATGGGGGCATCAGGCTTGGTGCTCCCCTACCTGGCCAACCCGCATTACCTCTGTCTTCAGGCGAAGTTGTAATTTTGTTGCAATTTCGAGAATTGCATAAAACAGATGCAAAAATTAAATCTTTTTCCTTGACGAAATATTGCTAAATATCTAGCATTTTGAATTTTGCAACTTTTTGCGCGTAAGACATATCTATTGCGCATAGGGATGCCCGTTTCGGGCCGGAATTCGAGGTGTTGGTTGGTTTTGAAAGTCATCTGGGCCGCATTGCGGCCACCGGCGCGGGCCGCGATCGGCGCGTTGCTGCTGACCGGCCTGGCGCATGCCCAGACCACCGTGTCGGGACCCATCCGCACGAACCAGACATGGGCTGCCAGCGGAAGCCCATACATTGTCGATGCCGACGTCGCGATTGAAGCAGGCGCAGTCCTGACGATTGAGCCTGGCGTGACGGTGCGCCTGGGTGCGAACGCGAACCTGGTGGTGAGCGATGGCGCCCTGCGTGCGGAAGGCTCTGCGGCAACGCCAATTGTCCTGACCTCTGCCAGCGATGTGCCGAGCGGCAGTCCCGCTCCTGGCGCATGGGGCAACCTCACCTTCATGGAAGGCGCCGCATCTTCCACGCGACTGGAGTGGGTGCAGGTCAATTACGGCAAAGGCATTCGCATCCAGGGCGCGTCGCCGATCCTGAACTACGTCGATATCCGCAATAGCAGCGGCGCCGCGATCCAGGTGGATTTGAACTCGTCGCCTAGCGGCGTCGGCCTGCAGGCTTCCGGCAATGCGGTGAACGGCATCAGCGTGCCGGCTGGCGATATCACGGGGAATGTGAAATGGAACCTGCGCGGCATTCCTTACGTGGTGGCGAGCGGCGAAGTCTCGGTTGGCCTGCGTCCCTCGATCAGCAGCATTGTCCCGGCAACCATCCAGCAGGGCGAGACCATCGATGCAGTTGTTACCGGTTTTCGCGTGGGCGGCGTTGAAACCGCTTCCTTCGATGCTGCCGGCGTCACTGCGACTCTTCGCCCCGGCGCAACGGCTGCGACGGTACCGATACGCATTTCCGCAACAATGGAGCAACCGGTCGGAAAGGTTAGCCTGTCGCTGCAGACGAGCTCCGGCCTGGTCAAGTTCCCGGCAGGATTGGAGGTGGTGCCATTCAAACCGACTGTGCGCGTGACAGGGCTGACGCCATCCGTCCTGCGCCGCGGCGAGAGCGGCAGCTTCCGCATGGATGGTACCTACCTGAACGGCGCCACGGTAACCTTGCCGGCGAATTCCGGGTTGACGCTGTCTGGCCTGCAGACGACCGAAACGCAGGCAACCTTCACGCTTGCAGCCGCTGCAGATGCGGTGTCGGGCCAGCGAGTCCTGCAAGTGGCAAACCCTTCGGTGCCAGATTCCACCGCCACCGCAGCATTGACCATCATCGACGGCGCACCGCGCATCAACACCGACCCATCACCGATCTCGCTGTTCCCGAACGGGAAGAACAACACGGTAACGATCCGCCTCTCCGCCGCCGACTTGATCGACAACACCATCGCACTGACTTCGTCCGATCCGACTATCGCCACGGTGACGCCGGCGTCAATCACTGTCCCGCGTGGCCAGTTGCAGGCCACCGTGCAGGTTACCGGCCTGAAGGTGGGCACCACATTGCTGAACATGACGTCGGCCACGCTGCAGCCGATCAGCTATCAGATCTACGTCGGCAGCGTTGCCGATAACACCCTCGTTGACCCAGTGCTCGCGCGGCCGGTTGGCGTGGTGCTGATGAAGAACTTTGAACCAGATGGTGTCGCAATTGCCCCGCCAGTCGGTGTTGTCCTGCTCCATCAGGGGGCCGCGCCAGGAGGCGTGATTAACGCCAGCCCGGTTGGCGTGGTGCTCTTGCGCGATTTGAGCAACTCCGATACGACCATCGTTTCGCCGCCAGTGAGCGTCGAATTGCGCGAATGAATTACAGAATATTTGGAAAAGGAACAGAGATGAAAACAAGCATGCCAATAGCCAAAGTCAGCCTGGCCGCAGTACTGTTGTCGAGCGCGAGCGTTAGCTTGGCTGGCGTAACGAGCGGCAGCACCGGCGCGGACGGCGCATTCAACCCAACGGCCAACGTTAGTGTGCAATTGCCTGAAAACGGTGTGCTGAACTACACGAGCATGAATATTCCCGCCGGCGTCACTGTTACGTTCAAGAAGAATGGCCGGAACACACCGGTCACCATGCTGATCTCCGGCGACGCCACTATCGCTGGCACCATATCGATAGACGGTGCAACCCCAACTAGCGTCTTTAACTATAGCATCGGCGGAATTGCGGGACCTGGAGGTTATGACGGCGGCAAAGGCGGGGCTGTTGCAGATGCATCGTTGTGGACTTTTGGAGGACAGAGTCCCAATACAGGGCGCGCCGGCTTTGGCCCTGGCGGTGGCATGCCTGGGACCGCAATTAAACCCGGGGCATTCGGATGGGGGCAACAAGACTATATACACGTTAGCCCTGCAACCGGTGCCGCATTCGGCAGCAACATTCCTGCTCTTGGTAATGCCACCTATAACTGTACGACCCCAGGCGTGACTGCATACAGCAATAGCAACCTGATGCCGTTGGTCGGCGGCTCTGGCGGTGGCGGTGGTGCGGGTGGTGCGCGCTTGCCGGGCGGCGGCGGCGGCGGCGGCGGCGGGGCACTCCTCATCGCGGCTGACGGGACGATCAATATCACCGGTGTGATTTCCGCGAACGGCGGCAACGGCGAATTCACTACAAGTGCTACGGGCCCCGGACCTGGTTCGCGCGGGGGGGGCGGTAGTGGTGGCGCAATTCGCTTAGTGGCAACGACCATCTCGGGCACTGGTACGTTGAAAGCGGACGGAGGCGGTGGGAACATCGCTAGTTACGCAAATGTGGAAAACGCGGGAACCAGGTATAACGTTTGTTCAGCAGACCCAAGAAGCGTTTATGGTTCGCCTGGCCGGATTCGCCTGGAAGCGGTGAATCTGCAGTTCACAAGTAACACTTCTCCGTCCTACACCAGTGACGTTCCAGGCCCAATCGTCATGCCTGGTGGGGTGCCGATGCTGTCGATTGCAAGTGTGGCTGGCCAAGCAGTACCGGCCAATCCAAACGGCTACAACGACCTGATCTTATCGAGCCCTACCAATACTTTGCCCGTGACTATTTCTACGAAGGCTATTCCTGTAGGCAGTACGGTGGTGGTGAAGCTTCTGCCGCCAATTGGCAATCCCGTCCTGTTCACAGCCCCGCCAACAACAGGAACCAATGAGAACGGCACGACTTCCGTCAACGTCGATCTTGGCCGTGGCGCAAACGTGGTCCAGGCTTCCGTGACTTTCACCGTTTCGCAGGCTAACGCTGTGGCATTGGCTCCCATGGCCGGCAACGAGCAAGTTGCCCAGATCCGCCTGGAATCCGTTCTGGGCGCCGGTGAACAACTGGCCACCCTGATCACCGTCAGCGGCAAGGAATACAAGGTCCCGGCAGCATCCCTCGCAGGTATTTGATCCGCGATCCAGCACGTGCAGCTAAGGAAAAGAACAAAAAGTTCGTCATATGCAGAAAAGAGTGGTAATGACAAAGATCCGTCTCGACGGCGCCGAGCGCGCCGTTTCCTTGGCTACACGGCTGAAACGCGTGCCGGCGAACTGGCGCCGCCCAATCCTGGCCGTTTGCATTGGGGCCGCCTTCGCGACCCAGTGGAGCGGTGCCGCCGAACTGCGGATCGCCGATGGCGTGGTCATCAAGTTCGGTTCGGACGCGCAACTGGTCGTGCGTGACCAGATCACGATCGGCAACAACGCCACCTTCACCAGCCAGAACGACGACGCGGCCGGCGGGCGTACTAATCCTTCTTCGCAAGCGCCGCGTGCCGGCGACTGGCGCGGCATCAGCATCGAGAAATCCGCGCAGGCATTGGGCGTGCAAATGGGTTCCGGCATGCTGGTGCGTTACGCTGGCGCCGACGGCAATGCTGCGCTTAACCTGCGCGGCGTCAGCCCGACCGTTCCTTTCCTGCAGCTGAACGACAACGTGCTGGGCCTGCGCCTTGCCGCAGGCGCCAACCCGGTCTTGAGCGGCGCAAGCTTCATGCGCAACGCCACCGGTGTCGAAGCATACGACACCACTGCATCCATCACGGGCGGCCAGTTCGTCGGCAACACGACGGCCGCCATTGAGAACAAAACCCCGGCGTCCATCATCCAGGCGACCGGCAACTGGTGGGGCAATTCCACCGGTCCAAGCAATGCCACCGCCAACCCGTCCGGCCAGGGCGACAAGATTTCGGCTGGCGTCAACTTTGGCAGTTTCGTTGCGACAGCAGCGCTGCTGAATCCTCGCGTAACGCTGCTGAATCCTGCTCCATACCATGTGCAGCACCGCATGCAGCTGGCGTTGGCGTGCGTCAATGCAGTTGAATACCGTATCGCCGAGAATGGCGCCTTTGCGGGCGTGAACTTCCTGCCGATGCCTGCAGACGGCACGGCAATCCCGTTCGACACCTCGGCTGGCGACGGCAGCAAGAACATCACCGTCCAGTACCGCAGCGCGAACGGCGAGATTGGTGCCGTCTCCTTGCCTGCCCAACTGGTCGACACCTCGGCACCAGTGCTGGAGCTGGCCAGCCCAATGGCCAATGCCATCATCAAGCGCAACACCACCATTACCGCCAACGCGAGCGATGTGGGCGGCATGCGCAATGTGCTGATCTACATCGACGGCACGCTGGTGGCAACGCGCACCGCCGCGCCATACACCTATACCTGGGACATCGAAGGCGTCGCCGATGGCGACCATACCGTCAGGGTCATTGCCAACGACGTGGCAGGCCGCAGCACCGAACGCAGCGTGCCGGTCACCGTGTCGCACGTGGTCGTGCCACCGGACACCGCTGGCCCGGAAATGAGCGCCATCAAGATTGCCGGTGTTGACCTGACAGAAGGCGCCATCCTGGCCCGCAATGGCACCATCGCGCTTGCCGCGACCGATGCAAGCGGCGTCTCGCGCATTGAATTACTGCTGGACGGTGTGGTGCGCACGCAAGCGAGTGGCAGCGGCACGTTCTCGCTGTCGCTGAACCTTGAAGATGTCGCCAACGGCACCCATGCGCTTGGCCTGCGCGCCTACGATTCGCTGGGTAATTCCAGCACGCTGAATTACAGCGTGACCGTCGCCCACGCGGCACCGGATGCACCGGTGCTGTCGATGACCGGCAACGGCATCGTGACCCGCAACGTCACGCAAGGCATTAGCGGTACCGCCCAGGCAGGCCGCAACATCCAGTTGCTGGTCAACGGCCAGCCATCCGGCGCAGCCGTGAAGGCCGGCAGCGATGGCCGCTTCAACGCCACCGTCGACCTGGTGGACGGCGAGAACCTGATTACTGCAACCGCCAACGACCAATACGGCACCAGCACCGCCTCCGGCGCACTGCGCATGACGCTGGACCGCAGCGTTCCATCCAGCCCAGGTAGCCTGTCGGCAACCGTGCAGGCAGCCGGCAAGGTGCAACTGAATTGGGTGCGCACCACGGACGCCAACGCAGTCGGCTACCACGTCTACCGCGGCAACTACGCGTTCACCACGATTGAGAGTGCCACCCGTATCAATGGCGCCCCACTGACCACGGCATCGTATGAAGACATGCCGCCAGCTGACGGCGTATGGTATTACCGCGTTGTCGCGGTCAACAGCATCGGCACGCCATCGGCACCAAGCAACGTCGTGGCGGCAACGTCGGATACGACCGCGCCGAAAGCGGTGAGTATCACCTATACTCCGCTGGGCATGGTCGATGCATCCACCGGCCGTATTGGCCAGGGAAAGGTCAACCTGGAAATGACCGTCAGCGAAGTGCTGCCGACGATGCCATACCTGTCGATCGTGCCGCAAGGCGGCGCGCCGATCACGGTGACCCTGTTCAAGGCCGGCGACACGCGTTACACCGGCAGCTTCACGATTGACGCGTCGACCCCGGCCGGTACCGCCAATGCGCTGTTCTCGGCACGTGACGCCGCCGGCAACCGCGGCACCGAAATCCAGCAGGGCGCCACGCTGAAGATCGATACCCAGGGTCCGGCACTGAGCGGCATCGTCCTGAACCCGGCATCGCCGATCAAGAATGAAAGTTCGCCGGCCATCCAGGCAACCTTTACTTACAACAAGGCACCAACCGGCACGCCGGTCGTGAAATACCTGCTGTCTGGCCCTGTGCGCTCCTACCAGAGCGTGGGCACCCTGGTGCCTGTGAACGCAACGACCTACAAGGTCACCTTCACGCTGCCTTCCGACGCCGGTGCCGCCGGCCTGGAAACCCTGAGCTTCTCCAACGAAGCGCGTGACGACCTGAATAACGTATCGACCACCGTGTCGGCACTGAACCGCTTCCAGGTCTATCAAGGCAGCCTGCCGCCACTGGCATCGCCATTCGGCTTCACTGCCAAGGCACTGCCGGGCGGTAAAGTACAGCTGGCATGGAAAGCCGTGCCGGACGCGCTGTCCTATCAGATCTACCGCCGCGCCCCGAACCAGGGAGCACTGGAAGCCCTGGTACGCAGCAGCGGCACCGAGTACATCGACCAGGTTGCGCAAGACGGCGTGTACACCTACGCAGTCGCCTCGGTGCGCTCCTCCAACGGCCAGGAAGCCTTGTCCGAGCAGAGCATTCCTGCCGAAGTCACTGCCATTGCCAATCCGCCAGGCGCACCGCAGAATCTGTCCCTGCTGCTCACCGGCCAGGGTATCCAGGCGAGCTGGCAGGCGCCAGTGGCCAGCACGGTCGACAGCTATCGCTTGTACCGCAGCAGCGGCACCAGCATTGGCAGCATCACAGGCCTGACGCCGATCAAGACCGGCATCAAGGGCACCGCAGCCGTTGACGGCAACCCGTCGCCGACCGAAGGCGCTTACGTGGTGACCGCAGTTGACGCAGCCGGCAACGAGTCCGCGATCTCCAATTCGGACTACCTGAACGCCAGCTTGCTGCCAGTGCGTAACCTGAGCGTAGAACAGTATGGCAATAACCTGCCGGTGCTGAACTGGCTGGCGCCGAACGGCAACATCAAGGGCTACCAGGTCTATGTCGGTCCGGATGCGAGCAAGGTCAAGCTGACCCCTGCGCCGATTACTGCGACGACGTTGACCGACACCGGCTACACCAGCGGCGAACGCCGTTACACCGTTGCCGCAGTCGATGCCAACAATATGGAACTGGCGCGCAGCCTGACCATGCCGAACGTGTTCGCGCAGATCGCCGGTGGCCTGCCACTGCAGCGCGGCATCATGAACAAGCTGCAGGTACAGGTTGGCAATTCCTCGTCCAGCGCCATCCAGGGCGTGCGCGCCACGGTGCGTGTGCCGGTCAACAAGGAAGCGACGCAGTTCAAGGACCATAAATCCGATGTCTTCACCCTGGCTGCCAACGAAACCCGCCTGGTGCCGGTGATCGTGGGCGGTTACGCCGAAATGCCGGGCGCACCGCAAGCCGTGGTCGGCCTGGAGATTGCGCCGAACGAAGGCGAACAAGTGAAGATCGCGCGCGACCAGGCCATCGACGTGCTGGAAGGCTCGCTGGTGGTTGGCATGTCGACCGACGAATTCACGCGCGGCGGTACCGGCAAGCTGAAACTGACCATTGAGAACACCAGTGCCGTGGACGTGGAACTGCTGACGGCTATCGCCAACGGCACCGATCCGTCATCCGAACTGCGCTTCAAGATTGTCGACAACGACGGCAACATCCTGGCCACCCAGCCATACAAGCAGGCACTGGGCGCCAACGTAGTGACCCTGCCGAACGGCATGACTGTCGCCCGGATTCCTGCTGGCGCAAGCTACGTGTCGGACGTATTCGAACTGAATATTCCGGCATCCAGCCCGACCAAGGTGCGCGTGCGCCTGGAAGTGGACAAGCTGCGCTACCACACCGGCCAGGCAGACGAAGTGATTGTCAGCGGCCGCGGCAGCGAGAAAGCGATCTCTCTGGTCGACACCATGTATGTCGGTGAAGTGACCAGCGTCTCGCCGGTCAGCTCCTTTGGCAGCGACAAGATCACCGTCAGCGGCCGTGCACTGGACCGCGCCGGTAGCGCACCGCTGCCGTTCACCCGCCTGAAGGTGATCTTCAACCAGCAAGGCTTCGAGCGTAACTTCTCGGTGATGACAGATGCCTCCGGCAACTTCCGCTACGAGTTCACGCCGACCGTGACTGATGCGGGCCTGTTCAAGGTCAGCGCCGTGCACCCGGACATCACCGATCGTCCGGAGCAAAAGGCCTTTACCATCAACCGCGTGACTGTCGGCCCAACGCCTTATAAGCTGGACCTGGCGAAGAACATGCCGTTCACGATTCCATTCGTAGCCAAGGCAGGCTCCGGCACCTCCGCCACCAATGTGCGCCTGGTGCTGAATGCAGCAAGCCAGTCCACTGGCACGCTGCCGGATGGTATTGAAGTGCAGACCGCAGCTCCGGTCACCCTGAGTGAACGCCAGACCCTGAATACGCCTGTCACCTTCAAAGCCAGCGAAACGGCGCAACCATCCGGCAGCCTGGTGTTCGACGTGGTGAGCGACGAAAGCATGGGTACGCCGATCGGCAAGGTCAACGTGAACTACACGCTGTCCGAAGCGAAGCCATTCCTGATCGCGTCCCCGACCTTCGTGGAGACCGGTCTGGCGCAAGGCAGCACGCAGATCGAATCGTTCACGCTGCGTAACAACGGTACGCAGGATGCGAAGAACCTGCGCTTTACCCTCAGCAAAGCGGACGGCAGCCCGGCACCGGCATGGGTCACCATCGCCAGCCAGGCCGACGGCACGCTGCCAGTCGGCGAAGCGCGCGCGATCGACCTGTCGTTCACGCCGCCAGCGAATGCTGTCGAAGGTGTCTACGAGTACAAGCTCAATATCGTTGGCGACAACTTTGGCCAGCAAGCACTGAACGTGTACGTAAACCTGACCCAGAGCGGTGAAGGCAAGCTGCTGTTCAAGGCATCGGACATCTACACCGCGACGGTGGGCAAAGACGGCAAGCTGATTGAAGGCCTGGCGAATGCATCGATCACGCTGCAGAACGAAGACGTGCCGGCCGTGATGGCCGACCTGAAGACCGACGTGGTGGGCGAGGCAATGAGCGCCAACCTGCCGGCCGGCCGCTACAAGTACCGCATCCGCGCAGCCAACCACCAGGAACTGGGCGGCCGCGTGCAGGTGAAGCCGGGCATGACGACCACGATGCCGGTCTTCCTTGATTACACCTCGGTGACGGTGGAGTGGAGCGTGAAGGAGATCACGCTGCAGGACCGTTACGAGATCGTATTGAATGCGACTTACGAGACCGACGTGCCGACCGCAGTGGTGGTGATCGAGCCGCTCAGCACCAACCTGCCGAAGATGAATCCAGGTGATGTGTTCCATGGCGAGCTGAATATCACCAACTACGGCTTGCTCCGCGCGGACAAGGTGAAACCGAAGCTGCCTGCATCGGATAACTACTTCCGCTTTGAGTTCCTGGAGGACGTACCGGAAACACTGGAAGCGAAACAGCGTGTGACGCTGCACTACCGCGTGGTGGCATTGCAGTCGCTTGATGGCGCGGCCAACATCGGCACGGCATCGGGCGGCGGTTGCTCGACCTACAGCACTTCGATGAGTACCAGCCACCAGTGCACCTGTAAAAACGGCGTGGTAACCACTGGCTTCGCGACCAGCTCCTGGTTTGGCCAGAGCGGCGTGTGCTCAGTCGGCGGCGGCGGCGGTGGTGGTGGGGGCGGCGGCGGTGGTGGCGGCGGCGGCTGGGGCGGAAGTGGTGTATCGACCGCGCCCCAGACGATTGGCTCCCCTTCCGGCTGTATCCCAGGTGCTGGCACTTGCAGTAGCAGCGGCGGCGGCGGCGGCGGTAACGGCCCCGGTGGTGGTGGCGGCGGTGGCGGCGGCGGCGGAGCCGGTGGTAACGGCCCCCGTCTGTGACGCATCAGTGAGAAATTGAAGAATATGAACAAGCAGAACAAATACAATTTTTGCCGAATCGTCGGACTGGCAACCATGGTGGCACTCGCGCCCGTATGCGGCGCGCAGCAGACTAGCACCGTAGATCCACTCGCCGCTTACGAAGAAAGCCTTCGCATCAACGCGAATATGCCGGGCGGGAAATTCACCGTCAACACGGTGGATATGCGCATCAAGATCGCCAATGGCTATTTCACCTGGAGCCGCACGTACGACGGTAATGGCTGGAGATTCTCGCCGCATTTGTCGCCGTTGCGCTTTGATGGCAAACTGATGGTCCTTGGGATGGGATCGGGTAGTGGAGGTGGCAGTGGCGGAGGCGGTGGTACTTCCGTGGCTACGCCAATGCCGCCCGCGCCAGTGCCGGAATCGTTTGGTTATGTCGGCTCGTTTGTAGTGTATGAACCCGATCCTAACCTTGTTTCGGTTCCGCTTGCATCGCTAGACCGGATTATTCGCAATGGCGCAGAATTTGAGGCTGTTGAAAAATCCAACTTATTCCAGCAAACAGGCACCACCTCTGGCCGCTACTTTATCGAGAGCATCAGCATTCCAGGCCGTGAAGGGGTTTTCTATCGATGGCAAGACCGGGCCGGTGAGTGGCTCATATATGACGTCAAAGGATGGATTGATTCTTACGGGAATGCCAATGGCCTGACGGCCACTATGGAATACGAGGACGGACCTGCCATCAACGGCAGGAAAGGCAAGAGGCTGAAAGCGGTCAAGGATCGTAATGGCAACGTCGTGCTTACCTTCGTCTATGACCAGGCACATCCAACTGCGGTTCGCGAGGTGCGAGAGGTATTGCTTCCTGGCGAAAACTTTACGCCCCGCGTGGTCAAGTACGACTATGACTTCAGCCATGAGGCTAGCGGCGCGCGCCTGCTGACCAGTGTCACTGATGCGGCAGGCAATCCCACGTCCTTTGGCTATGACGAGATGTATCGACTGACTTCGACGACTGATGGTGAAGGACATACCAGCCATATCGCGTATCAGGGTAAAAGCAGTCGCAGGGTCAAGGAAGTCGCCGCTGATGGTGCCGAAACTACCTTTGAGTACAGCTACGATAAGACAAAAAAGCTATACACGGTTCGTAGTACGTTACCGCCAACCGCGGCAGGTCGCCGCATTTTGGAAGAAATCTACGACTCGGATGGCAGGCGAATTCGCCAAGAGATAAATGGCCAGTTCGCAGGCTCTGTTAAGGACGATGAACGTGAGTTAATCAGCGTGGACTCAGCTGGGCGTACGACCAGGACAACACGAAACGAATACGAAATGGTAACTCGTATCGATAGTCCAGACTCCACCAGTGTTTCGATGGAGTACTCGCCGTCCAATCTGCGGATTACAAAGCAAGTTGATGCAGCTGGAGTGATATCCAACTATGAATATGATGAAAAAGGCAATCTTGTCAAATACGTACAAGCATCCGGCACGTCCTCCGAACGGGTGACTACTTACGTTAACGATGCGAATGGCCTTCCACTTTCTGTAACTACGCATGGCCGGACAGAATCGACAGGTACGGTAACGCCCGATGCTGTTTGGCATTTTACATACGATAGCAGGGGGAGCGTGCGGACCGCCGTAGATCCGGAAGGTTTTTCAAAACAGTACATGGTCAGGCCTGATGAGACTGTCGCCGAATTTGTAGACGCGCGCAATAACAAAACGCTGTTTGATTTCGATGGTGTTGGCCGTCCACTTGCCGTCAGAGCACCGCTCGGCCAAACCACCACTTTCGGGTACGATAAGGCCGGCAACCTTATTACCCAAACCGATCCGTTAGGCCGAACTACCCGCCTCACTTATGATACGAACGGGCGTCTAGTACAGCGTATTGACGCGAAGGAAGGCATTGTTAAATACGAATATGACAATGCCGGAGAAAAGACGCGAGCGGTCGACGCTGACGGCCGTGCCGCCGTGTTTGAATATGATAACCTGGACCGTCTGGTTAAAGTCGTTGACGGTATTGGCAATGCGACAGAATATCGCTATCAACGGACCGCGCAGTCCGACCCGTCCTCCAATGTAGTAGCAGGGATCAATTGGCTGCCAATTGAAATCGTATCACCGACATTCACGACAAATTTGGAACTTGACGCGGCGGACCGCGTGGTCCGCACCATAGCTAAATTCGACACACAAGATGGTATCAAGGAAATTGTAAAAAAACAGGAATATGATCGACGTGGTTTGTTAAATCGTACGATTCAGGGAAATAGTTTCACTGGTTATTCATATGATGCATTTGCACAACCAATTGAGCTGACCGATCATCTCAGCAAGGTGACAAAATTTGTACGGGATGCAAGGGGAAATTCCATTCAATTGGAAGACGCAGAGCGACGTGTCACCAAATTTGAATATGATCGCAACGGGCGTTTGGTGAAGGAGGTGTTGCCACTTGGGCAATCAAAGCTGGTGCATTACGATGAGGTAGGGAATGTTAAATCAATAATTGACCAAAATGGAAGCCGGACGGATTATGTTTATGATGAGCTAAATCGGCTTATCCAATCCATTTCAGCCAGACCCGATGGGGAAAAGTCGGCAACCACGCAATTCTTCTGGAACCTTGATAACACTCTTGCTTCCTACCGGGAGACTGATCACTTCCGCAACTTGGTAAATGATGCCACGTTTGCATATGATGAACTTGGGCGAAAAGCTGGCGCAACCGTAACCTATCCCAACGGTTATAAACTCAGCTATGAATATGGCTATAGTGCAGCCGGCCTTAAAACCAACCTTACCTGGCCAGACGGCACCCTCATTACATATAGATACTCCCAGCATTCTGTCCTGGAGAATGTTACGATTCCCAGCGAGGGCAATTTGCAGTTTTCGGCTTATAAGGTAGATGCTCCTACCGAAACTGTATTTCCGGGCGGGCTTCGTCGACAACAACGATATGATGGGCTCTTAGGTCTCGAAGTCTTGTCAGCCACAGTTGATCAGCAAACAACACTTAACTTGGCTTACGCTTTTGACTCGCGCCGGCGCCCTATCTCTGAAAACAAAACCGATATTGTGGACGGTAAAGTTTCGGCTAAAGCCAGATCTTTTGAGTTTGACGCGACTGATCGTCTCATAAAGGTTAAGACCGACAATGGGGGATTGTTTGGGGCGATGTCGCAAGCATTCGATTACGATGGGTTAAGTAACCGCATTTGGGATAGTTCTACTTCAGGGAGTTGGACGTATGACGCGAATGATCGCCTGCTGAGAAAAGGCCGAGACTTAAGTGCCGTGCGCTTCGAATATGATGACGCTGGAAATCTAGTCAAAAAGATCGAAGCCGACGGAGCCTTCACCACATATTCGTACGATGCTAGAAACCGCTTAATCGCAGTCCTCGGCGCCAATGCCGAATTGATTGCGCGCTACGGTTATGACTCGTTGAATCGTCGAGTCTGGCGTGAGCAGTTCCGCGCCAAGGATCTTAGTCGCTTGCCGAAAGCTAAGCGTACTCTCTACCTATACGCGGATGAAGGATTAATTGCTGAGGCTGAACAGGAAATCGTCCTTGGAGGAGATGGAGCAACTACCGACGTTAATTCACCGGCTATCGTTTCGCAATATGGCCCACGCCCAGGTAGCGAATTCACTACTGGTGCTCTTTTCATGAAGACTAGGGGAAGTGATGGTAACCCTATCTTTGCATATTTTCACCATAATGGAGTGGGAGCGCCGATCCAGGCGTTTGACAAGCAGAGCAATTTGGTCTGGTCTGCCGACTATGATGCTTTTGGCAGAGCAACAATCACTTCCCCTCCGCCAACAGCTGACCGCGTCACTATTGAAAATAATCTGCGACTCCCGGGACAGATTGAGGATGCTGAAACAGGATTGCACTATAACTGGCACCGCTACTACGATCCTGACCTTGGCCGATATATAACAAACGATCCAGCCGGCCTGATTGGTGGACAAAATCGCTACACCTACGTGTTTGGAAACCCTTTAAATAATATTGACCCGATGGGTTTATGGTGTGTGAGCCAAAGAGTGCTGGATGCCATAGCTGGTGGCGTTGGCGGCGCAGTGGGGGGATTTGCTGGTGGCGGCGGACCATGGGGGGCAATTGCCGGCGGCATATTGGGTGCTGCAGGCAGTTATTTGACGTCAGGTGACAGTTCAGGTTCCAACCCTGGGGGAATCTCCGCTGCTGGCGCTGGTTCGGGCTTTGGCGGCGCTATTACAGGAAGCTGGGCCGGGCGGATTGGCGGGGCAGTGGCAGGCGGTATTGGGAACTATATGGGCGGAGACGCAGCTAATACGGGTGACTTTAAAAATGCGGTTGGCGGAGCTATTGGTGGATTTATCGGTGGTGTTGGCGCTGGAATTGCTGAATCAGCGAGTCCATACGGATTGAACAGGGGCGGCAATTTCATCCAAAATGCCTGGGTGGGTGTGCGGGGCGGATTCGTGGGAGGGCTTGCGCAAGATTTCACAGCGGGTATGATTTCCCTCTATTTTCCGAAAAGGAATATCTGTAGAAAGAAAGACGAGATATGCAGATTTTAAGAGGATTGCTCGTGATTTTTTTTGGGGCAATTTACGTAGTTTTATTTAAGGAATTTATCAGCATTCCGCTGCGCGATTGGTGCCTGGGGCATAACATTTCGTTCGATCTTGCCCAATATCTACTCGGATTTATACCCTGTATTATTCTGGTTTCTCTTGGGGTAGGAATTGCCAAAGGGAGCAAGGAGCGCGCCCGCCCGAGCCCGGGCAAAGATTCGGAAAATTACATGGAAAAATTGTTGGCCGGCCGATTGTCTCCGCAATTGGCGCTTTTTGGCTATTATCTTCCATTTTGCGCTATTTCGATCCTTACAGGCCGTTATGCGAAGGTCGGCGCAACGGGATTTCGATTGGCGGAAATTGATATCGGCGCATTACTAACGTTATTGATGTTCATAATTTTCCAAGTTGTAACCGCTTGGGGTGTGTGGAAATCCATTGAAAAAACCGCAAAAGGTAGTGGAGCTCGCTTGACTCAGATTGCATTGATATCGTCGGCGTTTGCCGTAATAGCTTCATGGTTTATGTGGTCCTGAATAGTAACTGTGAGGATGAGATGGCTATCGCCAAGTCGTCGCATGAATTTATAGGAAGTACGGCTTTGGGCGATTCTTTCCTTCTTGTTAGCTATTTTTCTCTGTAGCCGACCTTAAGCGTTTCTGAAGATAGTTTTTAATTGCTGATAATGATGAATTTTAGCTGGTCACGTAATACATTCCTTGGATTCGCAGGCGCAATCGTTCTAATCTGTGCCCCCGCCCTTCGTGCGCAGGAGACTTCGTGCGCCAAAGTCAAAATCGAAATCAAGCAAGAGTTGACGCTCGAGAGGCAGGCGTTTGATGCGACCATGCGCATCACTAACAACGTTGACGGTGACCAGATCTCCGACATCAGCGTGTCGATGCGGGTGACCGATGAACTGGGCTTGCCGGTTGCCGTTACATCGAATTCGAGCGACACCAGCGCAAAGTTCTTCGTTCGTATTTCGAACCTGGACGGCATTGCTTCGGTCGATGGCACCGGTGTCGTCCAGCCGAAGACAACGGCCACCATCGATTGGCTGATGATCCCCGCTCCAGGTGCAGCGGGCACCACGCCTTTTGGCAAGAAGTACCTGGTCGGCGCCACCCTGAAGTACAAATTCCAGGGCGAAGTGCAGACGCTGGAAGTCGATCCGGACGTGATCACCGTCAAGCCACTGCCTTCGCTGACCTTGGATTACTTCATGACCCAGGACGTGGTGGCCGACGATCCGCTGACGCCAATCATCGAATCGGCCGAGCCATTTACCCTTGGCGTGCGTGTAAAGAACACCGGCTTGGCCAAGGCCGCCAACCTGACCATTGATTCGGCACAGCCGAAAATCGTTGAGAACAACCAAGGCCTGTTGATCGGCTTCCAGCTGCTGGGCAGCTTCGTCGATGATTCGCCCGCGCAGAATTCCCTGCTGATGAAGTTTGGCGATATCGCCGGCGGCACCAGCAAGATGGGACGCTGGATCATGCAGACCACGCTGGCCGGCAAATTCACCGAGTTCGGCGCCAAGTTCTCGCACGCCGATGAACTGGGCGGTTCGCTGACCTCGCTCATGCAGGCCACGAACGCGCACATCCTGCTGCACGACGTGCGCGTTGACCTGCCGGGGCGCGACGCGGTGCGCGACTATCTCGCGTCGGAGCCGACCGGTGTGAAAGTGTTCGAGTCCAACGGCCCTGATTCCGACGTAACGGATCGCAGTGCCGCAGCAAGCCTGGTCGTCGGCCCAAGTGCCAACGGTGTCGATACCTACGCGCTGAATTTCCCTGCGACGCCGGGCTTTGCCTACGTGCGCCTGAAAGATCCGTACAATGGCACTCGTCCAATTGGCCGCATCATCCGCTCGGACGCCAAAATCATGGCGCCGGAAAATGCATGGCTGTCTAAGACCCGCAACAAGGACACTAAGAAGTGGGAGTACTACGTCAACTTCTTCGACGTAGCGACCACCGGCGTGTATAGCACCGACTTCGATCCGCCATCGGCCAACGACCGCCCGCCAGAGCTGCAGTTCATTGCGGACCATACTGTGGAAGAGGGCAAGCAGGTTTCCTTTATCGTTGAAGGCAGCAGCGCTGCGGGCAAGCCGGTTGCGCTGAGCGCTGCACCGCTGCCGGCAGGCGCCCGCTTCACCCAGCAGCCTGCCGATCCGCAGTATCCAGGCTTGGCGCGTGGCGTGTTTGACTGGACTCCCGCCAACGGCAGCAAAGGTGACTACGTGATCACCTATACCGCCAACGACGGTGCCCGTACTGCACAGCGCACGGCGGCGATCACCGTTACCGCCGCCCCTGTCACTGCGGGCCCAGCGCTGCCAACGATCGTGTCTCCGCTGCCTGGCGCTCACGTGGGCCTGGCAAAGCCGACCTTCGCGGTTATGCCGGGTACCAAGCCGGATGATTCCACCACCAAGCTTCAGTTTGAACTCTACGCCGACGCAGGACATACTCAATTGCTGGCAACAGCCATGGTTGACAAAGCGCCTTTCGCTAGCGATGCTGGCGGTACGGTGGTTCCTGCTGCAACCAATTGGACCGTGCCGGTGGATCTCGACATGTCGACCAAGTACTGGTGGCGTGTGCGTAGCTTTAACGGAACGCTGTACAGCCCATGGCTCTATGGCCGCTTCGAGAATCCTGTCGTCAATGACGAACTGCTTCCCTTCAACTTGGTCAGCCCGGCTCCCGGTGCCGAAGTGTCGAGCGTCTCGCCAGGCTTTACATGGTTCAGAACCGGGCCCAAGCAAACTGGCTTGATGGGGGCGACGGAATATACGATCCAGGTCTATAAGGATGCGGCGCTGACGACCATTGCTCGAACCGGCTTCGTAATGGCAGATCCCATGGGGCATGAGCCGTCGGACGACATCGCTAGCGGGGGTATTCAGTTCGGCACCCTGACCGACAACACTACCTATTACTGGCGCGTTATCGCATCAGCTGACGGTGTGCGCCGCGTCTCGACTGCGCGGGCATTTACAGTTCGTACGGGCAATAAAACGCCAACAACCCCGAAGACTAATGCTCCGTTGGCCGGGAGTGTTCTTGGTACGAATAGCGTGGCCTTGTCGGTGGCAAACGCGGTCGATCCAGAGGGTGCTCCATTGACATATATCTTCGAGATCGACAATGTGAAGACCTTCGACTCGGCCGCAAAGCGCGTCTCGGGCGCGGTCGCTGCGGGCAGCAGTAACACGGAATGGATCGTCGACGGCCTGCAGGAAAATACCCGTTACTGGTGGCGTGCGAAGGCAAGTGACGGCAAGGCGGAGTCTGACTGGGGCACAGCGAATTTCTTTGTTAGTGCAGCCAACGACGCGCCCTCAGTCCCGGTATTGAAGAACCCTGGCAATGGCGCCTGGACTTCGCAGTTGCAGCCGACTATGGAAATTTTCCCTGCGCGCGATCCGGAAGGCGGCGCTGTGCGCTATGAGTTCGAATTGTACAAGGACGCTGGCTTGACGCAGCGAGTGTGCGGGGGGATTTCCAGTAGCACCGGCCTGATTTGCCCGGCATCGCTGCAGGACAAATCTCCCTACTGGTGGCGTGCACGAGCAATCGATGCCGAGGGCATGGCCAGTGCATGGAGCGCAACCGCACAATTCACGATCCAGTCCGGGCCTATGCAGCTCGCAGCACCATCCTTGATCACGCCAGCACGGCGCGGAACGGTTTCGAAAGAACTGATCTGGGAGGGGCTTGATCCGGAACGTGAGCAACTGGTTTCCCTGTATTACGGCACCACCCGTGGTGACTTCGTCGGCACTCCGATAGTTGAAGGTCTGCGTCAGCCCCGTGGTGCCACGGGCGGCCGTTACTCCTGGAATTTGGCCAACCCTACGCAAAATCCCCCACCGCCGGGTGCGTACCAACTATTTATGGTGGTACAGGATGGACAGAGCGTAGCAAAGGCCTATGCTCCGGGCTCGGTGGTGGTGCCAGCTTCAACTGGCACGTCGACAATCAAGATCGGCGGCTCGAGTGTCGCTTTTGAAGGTTTATCGGCCACCTATGGCTTCAGCCAGACGATCGAAGCCGGAAAAGATATTTCATACGCTACGAGCGGGCCCGCCTATCTCGTTAGTTATAACTATCTTTACAACACCAGCGGGAGCACCAGCATGGCGGCGGCGATGATCTTCCCATACCAATGCAGCAAGCAGCAAAACCAGGTGGGCAGCAGATTCCGCGTCTATTCCGAAGACACGGCCGTAGCTGGCCGTATCGTCGACATCCCATTCAACAGCTGGAGCTTTATTGCATCGAATACCGGTGATGAAACCTTGCGCATGTGCGAAATCAAGGTGATCTCGGAACGTAAAATTGATGCCACTCAGTCTGAATTTACGGTGACTGGCCGCTTGAGCAACCTTGGGCCGGCGCTGACGGGAGCCGTCGCAACGCCTGTGCCGGTACCTGGTTCGGGCCTGACCGCCACTGGCGTGACTGCAGCGTCGGGGACTCTAACCTTCGGTGCGATTGGTTCCATGGATACGGGGGCGACGCAAGCAACGGTGACGGTCAAGGGACGCCCAGGTGCTGGGGGAATTGTTGGAATCTTGCTCAAGGGATTGAAATGGAGCGTCCAAGTGACTCGCTGAGCTAGCCACAGATAGCGTATAATCTTTGCTATTTTGTAATTATATTTGGCAAGATGCAAGCAAGCAGTCGTCCTGGTGCCGGCGGTGTGCGCAGCTCCCGCCTGCTCCTGACAGTCCAGGGCGCGGATGGGCGGCGGCAGTCGCTGGAATTTACCGATCTCTCCGAAGCAGAGGCAGTGCGCCGCGCTGCGGGACGAGGCTTGCGCGTGCTGTCGATCGAAACGCCGCTGGCGGAGGTTGCCGGCGGCACCTCATCGCGCGCACCGTTCCCGCTGGTGCGCTTCAGCCAGGAGCTGCTGGCCTTGCTGGAGGCCGGCATGAACCTGGCCGAGGCGGTGACCACGCTGCATGCCAAGGAGCGCCATGAGGCCCATCGCGCCGTACTGGGCCAGCTGCTGGAGGCGCTGCGCGAAGGGCGCAACCTGTCCGACGTCCTGTCGGGCATGCCGCAACATTTTTCCGAAGTTTATGTAGCGACCGTCCGCGCCTCCGAGCGCACCGGAGACCTGCCGCAGGCGCTGACGCGTTACGTCGCCTACCAGGTGCAGTTCGAGGCCCTGCGCAAGAAGCTGGTGTCGGCTGCGATCTACCCGGCCATGCTGCTGGGCGTGGGCGGCTTCGTTACCTTGTTCCTGCTTGGCTACGTGGTGCCGCGCTTCTCCGTGGTGTACGAATCCTCCGGGCGCGAGATCCCGTGGATGTCGGCCATGCTGCTGGCGTTCGGCAAGACGCTTTACCAGCATTGGCAGGGCGGCCTGGCTGTGCTGGCGACTGTGATTGCCGCCGCGGTCTGGACGCTGGCGCGGCCACAGGGCCGTGGCTGGCTGCTGGAACAGGTGCTGCGCATGCCATGGCTGGCGGCGCGCGCCAATGAATTCCGGCTGGCCCGTTTTTACCGCGCGCTTAGCCTGCTGCTGGCGGCCGGCATCCCGCTGGCGCGTGCCATGGGCATGGTGCAAGGCTTGCTGGGGCCTGAACAACAGGCAAGGCTGGCGAGCTGCCGGCTGGCGGTCGAACAGGGGCAAAGCTTGTCGGTGGCCCTGGTGGCGGCCGGACTGGCCAGTGAAGTGGCCGAGTCGCTGGTCAAGGTCGGCGAGCGTTCCGGCCAGATGGGCGACATGCTGGAGCGTGCGGCGCGCTTTGCCGACGATGAATTTTCGCGCTGGGTCGATTGGGCATCGCGCCTGCTCGAGCCGGTATTGATGATGGTGATCGGGCTGGTGATCGGCTCGGTGGTGGTGTTGATGTACATGCCTATCTTTGACCTGGCGGGGAGTTTGCAGTGACGCGTGAAGCCCCGCCCCTGCAGCTCACCGCTGCGCATTTCGAACAGGCGCGCACCTTGTGCGCCGCGCAGGATATGTCCTTGCCCGCTGCGCTGGCCCAGGTTTCGGGCTGGTCGGCACAGGTGGTGCTGGCGGCGCTGGCGCAGCAATTCGGCTATCGCGCTGTCTTCATGGCGGAGCTGCAGGCCATGGAGCCCGATTTCGAGTTGGTTCCATACACCGAGTGCGTGCAGCGCGGCCTGGCCGTCGCCAGCGATGTCGGTGGCCAGCGCTGGTTGCTGCTGTCGGACCCATTCGACGGCGCGGCCGAGGAGTGGGCGCTGCGCCGTTGTGGCCAGGCTGCGCCAGCGCCGGCCCTGGTGCTGCCGGAAGAGCTGCAAGCCTTCTTCGTGCGGCAGGAGCAGCAGCTGCGTGCCATGGACGGCTTCGAGGCCGACCATGCCGGCGACGATGATGAAGAAGTCGCGGCCGTTATTACCCTGGCCAGCATCAACAGTGAATCGAGCGCCGTGGTCAAGCTGGTCAACTCCACGCTGTACGACGCCTTGAAGCTGCAGGCCAGCGATATCCACCTCGAGTGCGACGCCGGCTGCCTGCATGTGCTGTACCGCATCGACGGCGTGCTGGTGCCGATTACCCAGGTGCAGGGCCAGGACATGGCGGAGCAGATTGTTTCCCGCATCAAGGTCATGGCCGACCTGGATATCGCCGAGCGCCGCGTCCCGCAGGATGGACGTTTCAAGGTGCGCGTCAACGCGCGCGAGATCGACTTCCGTGTCTCGGTCATGCCGAACATCTTCGGCGAAGATGCGGTGCTGCGCTTGCTGGACCGCCAATCGCTGACCGAAGAGGCGCGTGCGCTGCGACTGGAACACCTGGGCCTTGCCCAGCCGGCCATCGCCGCAATCCGCCGGCTGGCAGCCAAGCCGCACGGCATGCTGCTGGTGACCGGACCTACCGGCTCGGGCAAGACCACCACGCTGTATGCGGCGATTACCGAAATCCACACCGGACGCGACAAGATCGTCACCATCGAAGACCCGGTGGAGTACCGCCTGCCCCGTGTGCTGCAGATTCCCGTCAATGAGAAGAAGGGCCTGTCGTTCGCACGCGGCCTGCGCTCGATCCTGCGTCACGATCCGGACAAGATCATGGTGGGTGAGATCCGCGACGATGAAACGGCGCAGATTGCCGTGCAAGCGGCGCTGACCGGCCACCTGGTGTTCACTACGGTGCACGCCAACAATGTGTTCGACGTGCTGGGACGTTTCCTGCACATGGGCGTGGATGGCTACAGTTTCGCGGCCGCCCTGAACGGCATTGTGGCGCAGCGCCTGCTGCGCGTGAATTGTCCGCATTGCGCCGAAGACGTGACGCCGGATGCCGCGCAACTGGCGGAAGCGGGCTTGACCCCGCAGGACGTGCACGGCTGGCGCTTCCGCGCCGGCTGCGGTTGCGGCCAGTGCCGCGGCGCCGGCTACAAGGGGCGCAAGGCGGTGGCGGAAGTGATGCTGATCGACGATACGCTGCGCGAAATGATCGTGGCGCAGGCGCCGATTTCCGCACTGAAGGAGCAGGCGGCCAAGAGCGGGCTGATCTCGCTGCGCTCGGCGGCGCTGCAGGCCGTGCAGGACGGTGAAACCACGCTGGAGGAGGTGGGCCGTGTTACAGGTTAAGCCAAACACCCTGGTGCTGGCGGTCGGCGGGCAAGGCATCGACCTTGGCGTGACTGCTGCGAATGGCTGGCAGGCCGACAGCGTGCGCCATTTGCCGTTTGCTGCGATGGATGGCGTTGCGCTGAGCCACGCCGCGCTCCTGGCGCAAGCGTTGGAGTCCCTTGAGCCCGGCGCCGTGCCGGCAGCCATTCACGTTGTCCTGCTGGACAGCTGGTTGGGCTCGGCCGTCATGCCCTGGAATTCCGTCGTGGCAGTGCCTGCGCACGCGGCGCAACTGGCGCGCCAGCACCTGGTGCAGGCCGGGATCGAGGCCGGGGCGGCCGACACCGTGGTGCTGGACGATGCGCCGTTCGGAGCGCCCCGCATGGTGCTGTGCTATCCAGCCGAAGTCATGGAAGCGCTGCGCCAGTTCGCGGCTCGGACAGGCGCTCCCTTGCGCTCCGTGCAGGCTCGCTCGCTTGCGGCCTGGTCGCAACTGCCGCGCAAGCGCGGCACGGGACCCGCTGCCTTGGCCGTGCTCGAGGGGGCGGCGATGACGCTGGTGCATGGCGCACGCAACATCCTCGAGGTGACGACGCGTGCCGCAGGAGCTGCCGGCGCTGGGCAGGAACTGTCGGCCTTATGGCGCAGGTCGTGCCTGCGCGATCCGCAGCTGGCAACGCTGGAGCAGGTTTGCCTGTTCGACCTTGGCGGCACGATCGCGCCAGGTTCCCCATTTGAAGCGGCAGCCCTGCCAGGGATGGACGGCGTGCCGCCGGCGCTGGTGCTGGCGGCACGCTCGAAGCATGCGGGCAGCCTCGATGGCGTCGCTGCGCGGCCAGGGGACACCCGCCCGGCATGGCTGGTTGCCATGGTGTGCGTGGCCTTGGCTGGGGCATGGGGACAGCAGGCATGGCAGGTCAGGCAGGCCGCGCAGCAGTTGGAATCAAAGCAGCAATTGGCGGCGCGCGCCGCGCAGCGCAGCGCACCAGCGCCAGTTGCGTGGAACCGTGATGAACTGGCGCGGATTCCGGCGGTCAATGCCGCCATCCGCCAGCTGAACCAGCCAGTAGGCCCGGTGTTGCGCGCCCTGGTGCCGCCGCAGGAACTGCAAGTGGCTGTGCTCGGGGTCGACGTCGGCGGCGGACAGGCTGCAGGTGCTGGACGCCTGCGCATCCAGGCCGAAGCCCGGACCGGCGCCGACATGGCGCGCTACGCTGCCTTTGTTGCGCAAGGCCAGCACTTCAAGGATGCCTATTTGAGCGAACACCAGGTGGCGCCGGAAGCTCCCGGACAACCGTACCGCTTCACCGTGGAGGCCGTATGGCGGGAATGAACATGCAGTATCAACTCGGGCAGGCCAGCGCCCGCCTGGTGTGGGAAGGGCGGCGCCTTGCGGCGCGCGGCCTGGCCATTGCCGGTTGGGCCGGCGTGGCTGCCATCGTGGGCGCAACCCTGGCTGCCGGGGCCTGGCATGGCCGGCAGCAAGTTGCGGCGCACCTGGCGCAGCTCCAGTCGCGGCAGCAGGATAAGCCGGCGGCGCCGCTGGTACAGGCGCCTGTGGACGATGCGCGCAGCCGCTTGCGCGCTTTCGACAGCGGCTTGAAACCGGTGCAGGAGGCGCCGCAAGTTGTCGAAGACCTGCTGGCGCTGGCCGCTGCAGAAGGATTGGTCCTGCAACGCGGCCAGTATCGCTTGCAGGATGACAGCGCGGGAGGCTTTACACGCTATCGCCTGAGCCTTCCCGTGGTGGGCACGGCACCGGCCGTGAACAATTTTGTCGCGGCAGCCTTGCGCCGCCATCGCATGCTGGCGCTGGAGTCGCTGCAATACAAACGCCAGCAGTCGGACTCGCTGCAACTGGAAACGCGCATGGAGTGGGTATTGCTGGTGCAGGCACCGCCGGGAGGTGCGCGATGAAGGCCACGCGGAAGCAAATGATGCTGGGCGGCGCCCTCGCGGCGACTTTGCTGGCGGCGTGGTTCGCACCGTCGGATGAAGAACCGGCCAATGCGGTATCGGCTCCGGCCGCCCGCACCGCGCGCAGCGAGCGCCCTGCCGTTGCGGCCCAGGGCGCCGAGCTTGACGTGCTGGCGCTGCGCTCGCGCGACGGTGAAGACGCGGAGCAGGACGAGCGTGCGCTGTTCGCGGCGCCATCATGGAATGCGCTGCCGGTTGCGGCGCAGCCCGGTCCGCCGGTTCCGGCCGCCGCCGCACCGCCGCCGCAGCCGTCCATGCCGCCGCTGCCTTTCAAAGTCTTTGGCCGTCACCAGGATGGGACGGTGGCGACTGTTTTCCTGTTCTACCAGGAGCAGAACCTGGCGGTGAAGGTGGGCGACACGGTGGCCGAGCACTACAAAGTGGAAAGCATCGGCCCGACAACCATGCAACTGCGCTACCTGCCGCTGAATCAATTGCAATCGCTGGACCTTGGCGGTTCGCTGTAAACGATGAATACGAGAATGAAAATGCCATACCCCCACCTGGCGCGCCTGTGCGTTGCCTTCCTCGCCGCCGTGCTGTTGGCCGGGTGCGGCGCCATGCAGGCCTACCGCGATGGCAATGCCTTGCTGGCTGAAGGCAAGCATGCCCAGGGCTTGGCCCGGCTGGAGGAAGCGGTCAAACTGTCGCCGAAAAATGCGGAATACAGGATTGGACTGGCGAGCCAGCGTTCGGCGGCAACCCATGGCTTGCTGGCGGCGGGCGAAACCGCTCGCCGCGAAGGGCGCCTGAGCGAAGCGGAAAAGGCATACCGTGAATTGCAGACTTTCGATCCCGAGAACGCCATGGCGCGCCAGGGCATGGAAAGCGTGGTCATGGCGCGTCGGCACAAGCTGGTGCTGGCTGAAGTGGATGCCCTGGTGCGCAAGGGCGGCAGCACCGACATGACGGCCGCGCTGGACAAGCTGCGCCCGGTCCTGGCTGAAAATCCGCTGCAGCGCGAAGCTTTGCAGCTCAAGACCCGCATCGACGAAACACGCGCCAAGGAGCGCCAGGGCGAGGGCAAGCTGGGTCCGGCCTTCCGCAAGCCGATCTCGCTCGAATTCCGCGAGGCGCCGCTCAAGTCCGTGCTGGAAGTGGTGGCCAAGGTGTCGGGCCTGAACTTCTTCTATGACAAGGATATCCGGCCCGACCTCAAGGTAACAGTGTTTGCCAAGCAGACCACTACCGAGGACGCGCTGCGCGTGTTGCTGGTCACCAACCAGCTGGAACAGAAAGTACTGAACCAGAATACGGTGCTGATCTATCCGAGCACGCAGCAAAAGCAGAAGGACTACCAGACCCTGGCCGTGCGCAGCTTCTTCCTGACCAATGCCGACGCCAAGACCATGGCGAACTCGATCAAGACCATTCTCAAGACGCGCGACCTGGTGGTGGACGAGCGCCTGGGCGTGATCGTCATGCGCGATACGCCGGAAGCGATCCAGATGGCGGAGAAGCTGGTGGCGCTGCATGACCTTGCCGACCCGGAAGTCGTTCTGGATGTGGAGATCATGGAAGTGAAGCGATCGCGCCTGATGGAACTCGGCATCCAGTGGCCGGGCCAGCTAAGCCTGGCGCCGCTCCAGTCCGCCACCAATCCGTTGACCTTGTCGAAGTTGCGTAGCTTGAACAGCGACTCCATCGGCGCCACCATTGGCGGCGTCACTGTCAACGCCCGCGCGGAGGATCAGAACGGCAACATCCTCGCCAATCCGCGCATCCGTGTGCGCAATAAGGAAAAGGCCAAGATCCAGATCGGCGACCGCGTGCCGGTGATTACCACCACCTCTCTGGCGACGGGCTTCGTCACGGAGTCGGTCAGCTACGTCGACGTCGGATTGAAACTTGAAGCGGAACCGTTGATCTACCTGGATGACGAAGTTGGCATCAAGGTCAACCTGGAAGTATCCAACCTGGTGCGCGAGATCATCAGCAAGACCGGCACGCTGACTTACCAGATCGGCACGCGCGGCGCCAACACGGTGCTGCGCCTGAAGGACGGCGAAACCCAGGTACTGGCTGGCCTGATCAGCGACGAAGACCGTTCCAGCGGCAACAAGGTGCCGTTGCTGGGCCAGTTGCCGATCGCAGGCCGCCTGTTCGGCACCCAGAAGGATGACACCCAGCGTAGTGAAATCCTGTTGTCGATCACGCCGCACGTGGTGCGGGCGATCCGCCGTCCGGACATGCTGTCGGCCGAATTCGATTCCGGCACGGAGGCGAACGTCGGAGCGCCGTCGCTGTCCCTGTCCGAGGTGGAGCCGGCACCTGCGGCGGACGGCAAGGCACCGGCGGCCGAAGGATCTGCCGGCGCAGTACCGGCTGCCTCGCCTGCCGCGGCGACGCCTGGCGCGCAGCCGGCGGCTAGCGGCCCGGTAGGGCTGAACTTCAACTGGCAAGGGCCGCCGCAGGTCAAGGTGGGCGAGCAGTTCACCGTGGTGCTGCGCACTTCCAGCCAGCACGCATTGCGCGGCATGCCGCTGCTGCTCGGCTTCGATCCGAAAGTATTGCAGGTGGCTGGGGTACAGGAAGGCGACTTCTTCCGCCAGGACAAGGGCCAGACCAGTTTCAACCAGCGCCTCGACGCTGCGCAAGGCAAGATCTTCGCGGCCACGGTGCGCCAGTCGCAAGGCGGCAAGGACGCCGGCGTGAACGGCATGGGAACCTTGGTTGCGGTGACCTTCAAGGCGCTGCGCGCTGGCGACAGCCGCGTCCAGCTCTTGTCGGCCAGCCCGGAACCGGCGCCCGCAAGCCTGGCGCCGCTGCCGGTCGAGCACGTGCTGCGCATCGTACAATGAGGCATGCCATGCGCAGGCAGGGCGGCTTTAGCTTCGTCGAATTGCTCATGACCCTGGCGATCATGGCGGTGCTGGTGCTGGTGGCGGTGCCGATGGCCCAGGTCGCGGCACAGCGCAACCGTGAGCGCGAGTTGCGCGCGGCTCTGACGCAAATCCGCGACGCGCTGGACGCCTACAAGCGCGCTGCCGACCAGGGCAGGATCCTCGTGCGCCTGGGCGAATCGGGCTATCCCAAGACGTTGGAACAATTGGTGGAAGGCGTGGATGACCAGCGCAGCCTGGGACGACGCAAGCTCTATTTCCTGCGCCGGCTGCCTGGCGATCCAATGCAGGACGGCCTGGCAAACGGCTGGGGACTGCGCAGCTATGCATCGCCACCCGACGACCCGCGTGCGGGCGAAGACGTATTCGATGTCTATTCGCGCTCCGAAAAGGTCGGCATGAATGGAGTGCCATACAAGCAATGGTGAATACTTCGCATACTGCCCGCCAGGGCGCCTTTACCCTGGTCGAGTTGCTGACAGTACTGGCCATCATTGCCGTGCTGTTGACTGTAGCTTTGCCGCGCTATCTCGGCTCCGTTGACCGCTCGCGCGAGGTGGCGCTCAAGGAAAACCTGAAAGTCTTGCGTGCCTCGCTGGACAAGCACCACGCGGACTACGGCCGCTATCCCGATTCGCTGGAGCAGCTGGTTGAGCGCCGCTACCTGCGCGCAGTGCCGGTCGACCCTGTGACCGATTCGGCGCTGACCTGGGTCACGCTGCCGGCGCGTGATCCCGGCGAACAGGGCATTGGCGACGTGCGCAGCGGCGCCGGGGGAGCGGCCAAGGATGGAACGCCGTATGAGAGTTTCTAAGGCGCGGCGCCAAAGCGGGTTCAGCTACCTGTGGGTGCTGTTGCTGGTGGCGCTGATGGGCATTGGCTTGACAGTCGCGGCCGAGATCGACGCTACCGCCGCGCAGCGCGACAGGGAACAGCAGTTGCTGGCCATCGGCCGCCAGTTCCGCACGGCGATCGAGCGTTACCACGAGGCGAGCAACGTGAAGGAGTACCCCGCGTCGCTTGAGGACTTGCTGACCGATCCGCGTGTGCCGGGAGTGCGCCGCCATTTGCGCAAGGTCTTCGTCGACCCGATGACGGGCCGCGCCGAATGGGGGCTGCTCAAGGTGGCGGGGCGTATTGTCGGCGTGCACTCGCTGTCGGAACGGCGGCCGATCAAGCAAGCCAACTTCGAGGCGGATGACTTTGGCTTTGCGGGCCGTAGCAAATATTCCGAGTGGGTGTTCACCTATCCGGCTGACTTCAACGAGGCGGCGGTGCCAGGGCAGGCAGCAAAACCGCAGGTTCAGGAGAAAAAATGAAGATTGCACGTAACACGGGAAGCCTTCTGGCCGCAGTGCTGTTCCACTTTTCCTTCGACGCGCAGGCGCAAGTGCGCCCCGGCAGCGAGATGCCGGACGCGTTGAAGGGCATTCCACCAGCCGTCTGCCGCGGGAACCAGGAAGCACCGACAGGGGCTGCAGGGCAAGCCGGGGCGGCCCAGGCAAAGCAGCCGGACTTCACTTGTGCGCTTGCACCAGCCGCGGCAGCGAACTACCTGCGGCAGCCTGGCCTGGTGCTGGCCGACTTGCGGGCGTCCTCGGAATTTGAACGTTTCCATGCGCAGGATGCGATCGGGGTCACGGCTTCCCAGTTGCGCACCCAGAACCACTGGCGCGACAAGCCGGTCCTTCTGATTGGCTCAGGCAAGGCGGAGGGCGATGACTTCCGAACCTGCGCGGTTTTGCGTGCCAATGGCTACAGCCAGGTGCGGGTCCTGCGGGGCGGCATGCCGGCCTGGATGGATGCCGGCCTTCCCGTTAACGGTTCAGCCCCATCGGCTGCCTCGCTGGCACGGCTAAGTGCCGAGGAGTTCTGGGCCGAAGGACAGGACCTGGATAATGTCGTGCTGCTGGCAGTGCCGCCGGAACGCTTCAAGCGCGAGTTGTCTTTTGCGGTGCCGATTGCCAAGGCAACGCCGGAGGCAATCCGTGCCGTGCTTGAACGGCGCAAGAAGGAAACCAAAGGCGGCCCGCTGAATGCCGTTGTCCTGGCGATGCCTCCTGCGACAACAGATGGCGAAATCCAGGCCTTGCGGCAGGCGTTGGCGCCGGTACCGCTATTGGCCTATACGGGCGGGCAAGACGAATTTGCGCTGCAGTTGCGGCAGCAGCAAGCTGTCTGGCAGGCGCACGCCCGTGGGCCGCGCAAGCCGCCATGCCGCGGTTGACGCGCCATGCACAGGCGCCAACTTGTATTCTCGGCAGCAGCGCTGGTGCTGCTGGCGCTGCCCGCTGGGCCGGCCATTGCAGCCAGTGCGACGCGCCGCCTGCGCTTTAGCCTTGCGCTGAGCAACCCTGGCGGCGAGGCGCTTGGGACGCAGCAGTTCCTGTGCTACCTGCCGGCGAACCTGGAGCGGGGCCAGAAGCTGCGCAGCGTCGACCTGGCGGCACCGCATAAGCTGCAGACCGACCGGCTGGGGCATAATTGGCTGGAGCTTAACCTGGACTCGTTCCCGCCCTATGGCCGCAAGCAACTGGGACTGACCGTGACTGTCGACATTGCGAATGAATCGATGCCCTCGCCGCCAGTCCAGCCAGGCGAATGGCTGCGAACCGAGCGGTATATTGAAACCAGCCACCCATCCATCCAAGCACTTGCGCAGCAGCTGAATGCAGCCGCGCCATTGGCGACTGCCCGCGCGATTTTCGAGTGGGTGCGCGACAATTTGAATTATGCTGGCTATTTGTCGGACGATTACGGGGCATTGTACGCGCTAGAACACCGGCGCGGCGATTGCACCGAATATGCGCAATTAGTGGCCGCATTGGCCCGGGCGAGCGGGATTCCATCGCGCGTACTGGGCGGATATGTGGCGCCGCGGGATATGGCGCCGGTGCCCGGCGACTATCATAACTGGGCCGAACTTTATATCGACGGCGCCTGGCGGGTAGTCGACGCGCAAAAGCAGGCCTGGCTGGAGCCGGCTGGCGATTACGTCGGTTTCAGGATCTGCAGCGACACGCCCGTCAATGCACTGGGGCTGGCGCACCGGTTTGCGGTACGCGGCAGCCTGAGGGCCGAACTCTAGTTACTTTATACGGAGCCTGTATGTCCAAGACCATTATTTGCCCGAAGTGCAGCCAGGTGCGGCCACCGGACGCCACCAATCCCGAGTGGCAATGTCCTTCATGCGGCGTTGTCTATGCCAAGGCCAATGAACCTTCTGCCTCCGCGGCAGCGCGTTATACTCCTGCGCCTGTGCAACTGAAGCAAGCTTGGAATTGGGGGCCACTGTTCAAGATCATTCTATTCGTCGCGGCTGGATGGGGCGTTACCAAGTACCTTTCGCAAATGCGCGGCCCGGATGCTGAGGGCAACACGGCCATGGAGACTGTTGACGAACGCTTGCAGGCCGCAGCTGCGGGAGCAAAACGGGCCGACATCATGCTGTATTCCGCGCCTTGGTGCGGCTACTGCAAGGCTGCAAAAGAGACCTTCGCCGCCAACGACATCCCTTTTACCGAGTGCGACGTTGAAGGCGACCTTCATTGCAAGGACCGGTTCGATCGCTTGCACGGAACCGGCTTCCCCCTGTTCGTCGTGCGCGGCAAGCGCCTGCATGAGGGCTTGGACTATAACGAATTGATTGCCGCCCTGAACGAGGCAAAATCCCGTTAAGCCTGCTTGCGGGACTTGCCGGTTTTCTGGGCCACCTGGGTTTTCTTCTTTGAAGACCTGTCGCCGGCGTCGCGCGCGGCTTTGCCCTTCCTGCCCTTGCCGGCCTTGTGCGGCGCCGGCGGGACTTCTTCGACACCGGTGCGCTTGGCGTTCATCGCGGACGGCAGGGCGTTGTCTTCCAGGTTGGCCAGCATGAAGCGATTCGGGTCGATGCGGGTGCCGTCCTGGTACGCTTCCAGGTGCAGGTGCGGACCGGTGGCGTGGCCAGTGGCGCCGGACAGGCCGATCAATTCTCCGGCAGCCACGGTGTCGCCCACGCTCACATTGCGCTTGTTCAGGTGGGCGTACAGCGAGCGCAGTCCGCCTTCATGTTCGATCACCACCACGTTGCCGTATTTGCGGTCGCCCAGGTAGCCCATGCCGGATGCCACCACGGTGCCGTCGTTGGTTGCCATCACCGGCGTATTGTGCGGCACGGAGAAGTCGATGCCGCCATGCGCGCGGCGTCCGCGCGCTGCGCCGAAGAAGCTGCTGACGCGGCCCCCTTCCAGCGGCAGGCGCCATTGCTGCAGCAGCGACTCTTTCGGCTCTTTCTCCACCTGCGGCAGCGGAATGTCCAATGGCTCAGGCATTGCGGCGGCGGGTTGCACGATGTTGGCGGCGGCCAGCATGGCCATCAGGAGGATGTTGGTGATCTTTGGCATAGCGGGCGAGTTTCGCATAACAGCGTGCTTTCTGGCAAATTCGTAAGTAACAGACAATATTTCTTTCGTTAGTTGAGGTTCTGCTTGTAGTTCAGCCGCAAGGTCGTGCCGCCGCGCGTGCTGATCGTGGTCTGGCGCCAGGCAAGGCCTTCGTAACGGTCGCTGCTGGCGCGGTCGGGATGCAGCGCGTCGGACAGGGCCAGGCGGAGTTCCTGGCGCGGCGACAGTTTCCAGCTGGCGCGCAGGTCCAGCTTGCGCTGCCAGGGGGCGCTGGACACGAAGCTGGCCGAATCGCGGCTTGGGCCGCCGGCTTCGCAGGAGAACTCGGCATCGAGCGTGAGCGCGGCGTGACGGTAGCTGAGGGCGGCGCTGCCGCTCAGCGGGGTTTGTGCCGCGAGCCGATTGTCGGGACCGGGCACGCTGTCGAGGCGCGAGCGGTTGAAGCTGGCATTGGCGCGCATGGTGAGCGAAGCCGTCAGCGGGCTGCGCAACTCCAGCGTGAGGCCGTGCACGCGCGCGCCGCCA
This sequence comes from Pseudoduganella sp. R-34, assembly GCF_049904655.1. Classification (NCBI taxonomy): domain Bacteria; kingdom Pseudomonadati; phylum Pseudomonadota; class Betaproteobacteria; order Burkholderiales; family Oxalobacteraceae; genus Pseudoduganella; species Pseudoduganella sp. R-34. The sequence goes on along the minus strand of NZ_CP184572.1, from coordinate 6,617,266 downwards.
TGGTTGGCCGGCATGCTGACCCAGCGGTCGCCGTCGCGGTACAGCGTGGGCAGGATCACGTTGTCGATATCGCGCGCGTAGATGCTGGCGCTGAGCAGGCTGTCCTTGGCGAAGTAGTAGTCGATGCCGGCATCGAGGCCCCAGGCCAGTTCGGGGCGCAAGGAGGGATTGCCCTGGGTGTCGGGATTGGTCGGGCTGTTGTTATTGTCCGAGGTGAAGCGGCGCGGGATCAGGTCGAGCATATTGGGCGCCTTGTAGCTGCGGCTGGCGCCGGCGCGCAACTGGCTGTCGCCGGGCAGCTTGCGCATCCATTCCAGCACGGGGCTGACCACCGTGCTGCGCTGGCGCACCGGCGCCGTGTTGCGGCCGCGGGCTTCGGTGTGCATGGTTTCCCAGCGCAGGCCGGCAGACCAGGAATCGGCATCGCGCTTCCATTCATCCTGCGCGAAAGCCGCCAGGCGCCCGATGCGGCCATCGTAGCGGTCGTCGCGCAGGAAGTTGAGCGCGCCGGCATGGTTGTATTCATGCTCGATGCGTGTCTGCATGCGATCGAGAGCGGAGCCGTCCCAGCCTGCCACCAGCGCATGCCCGTTGCCGAGTGGGTGGGAATACTTGCCGCCGTAGTTAAAGCCGTGTTCACGGATGTCGCCGTCAACATGGCGCACGGTCGGGCCAGGGCCGGCCAGCGGCAAGCCGACGAAATCGAAATCGGTATCGCGCGGCGCGGTGTTGCCGCCTATCTTGAGCTCCCATTGCGCACCGCTGGCCAGGCTGCGTTGCCATGTCAGCTCGCTGCGCAGGAAATGGCCGCGCATGCGGAAGCGGCTGTGCACCTGCGCAAAGTCGCCCGATGCGCCGAGCTGCACCGCCTCTTGCGAGTGGTAGCCGATGTCGCGGCGGTTCACGGTGGCGATGGTTTGCAGGGCGAAGCTGTCGCCACCGGCGCTGGTCCAGCCCAGGCGCGGACTGAGGTTGAGCGAGTCGCCGACGTTGTTCTCGTGTGAACGGATGGTGCGCAGCATGCCGGGTGCGCTGTCGGTGATGCTGCGCTCGGCAGGCGTGCTGCTGCGCGACAGTACGGCGCTGACGTTATGCGACCAGCCATCCGCCTTGCCGGTGGATTGCACGGCGAGGCGCGGCGACCATGCGCCGTGCAGGCTGTCCATCCCGAGCTGTATTTCCCGGTTGCCGCGGCTGACGGATTTGCGCAGCACGATGTTGATGGTGCCGGCGATGCCTTGCGTGCCTAGCACGGCGGACGCGGTGCGCAGCACTTCGACCCGCTCGATCACTTCCGGCGGCAGGCTGTCAAGCGAGAAACCATTGGGCGCGGGCTGGCCGTTCAGCAGGATTTGCGTATAGCCCTTGCCAAGGCCGCGCATGCGAATGCCGGCGCTGTCGCCGATGGTAATGCCGGGCAGGCGGCGCAAGGCGTCGGCCACGGTGCGGTCGCCATGCGCGGCCAGCTCCTCGCGGCTCAGGACGACGGTGCTGGCCGTGTCTTCCTTGCGCTGGTCGAGCTTTGCGCTTTTGATCTCGATGACCTGTTGTGCGGATGCGGCCTGGCTTGCCAGCGCGGCGGCAAGCATGAAAATCTTATACATCGCGTTTCCTTGGGACGAGCGCCGCCACTGCCGGGCAGCGCGCGGCATGTGCTCAGTGGCGGCGGGGTGGATTAGCTGGCGCGGCTTGCCTTCAGGCGTCGCAGCGCGGTCGTGGTGGCGTTGCCTTCGAGCTTGCCTAGCACGGCTTGCGGGTCGATGTTATCGCCATCGAGGCTGACTTCCATGTGCAGGTGAGGACCGGTGGCTTTGCCGCTGGCGCCGGAAGTGCCGATTTGCTGGCCGGCGGCGACGCGTTCGCCCAGCCTGACCATGCGCTTGTCCATGTGGGCGTACAAGGACCGCAGGCCGTTCGCGTGTTCGATGACGATCAGTTCGCCCCACTTGTCCTCGCCCGCGTAGTGATTGGTCGAGGCGATGACCACGCCCTCGGCGGGCGCCACGATTCGGGTGCCGGTCGGGACTGCGAAATCCATGCCTCTGTGCAGCCGGCCCGTGGGAGCGTGCAGGATGCCGAAGAACGCGCTGACACGCATGCTTTCCATGGGGGCTTGCCAATGCGGCAGGCTGGCAGGCTGCGCAGCTGCGGCAGGCGCTGGCTGGGCAGCCGGGACGGCATCGTCGAGGCGCCACGCCAGCGCCGGCTGCAGCAATACGCTGGCGGCCAACACTGCAGGCAGGACGGCGTAGCTCAGGGCGGAGTTGACGGTGCGCGGCATGGCGGGCACGCCGTCGCGGATCATGCGGATGCGGGCGGCGACGGCATCGACCGTGCGGCTACCGAAGGCCAGGGCAGTACCGTGGTCGGGCAAGGATTGCGCGCGCATTTGCGTCACCAGGGCTGCGGCGTAGTGACGGCGCTGTGCGGGAGGAAGACCCTGCAGCACATTGCGGTCGCAACCCAGTTCCTGCGCCCAGGCCAGCCGCTTGCCAAGCCGGGCCACAATCGGGTTGAACCACTGGATCGCTTGCAGCAGGAAGCTGGCGTGCATCCAAAGCGGGTCGCGGCGGGCGAGGTGGGTGAGTTCGTGTTCTATCACCAGGCGTTGTTGTGCCGGATCGAAGTCGCGCAGGTGGCGCGGCAGCAGCAGGACTGGGCGCGCCAGGCCCGCCAGCATGGGGCCGATCGGGGCGTCGATTTCGCGCACTTCCGGCAGGTCGCGGTGCAGGGATTCAAAGCCTGCATGGGCAGCAAGGGCTGAACGGTCAAGACGCGTCGATGCGGCCAACAGCGCGTCCAGGTGACGCTTGGCGCGCAGCCATTTTGCTGCTGTTGCTGCGAGTCCGGCGGTGTACAGGGCCAGCCAGGAATAGCCGAGCCAGAGCAGGGCGGGGGACGGCGCGATCAATGCGGCATCGCCGTCGTCGAAGCCGGCATCGTTGCCGGCTGCGCCCTGGTCGGTGGCCAGCACGCCGGCAGGGCCGGGACCGGGATTGGCGGCGGCGCGCACTCCGGGCAGCTCGATGGCGGGGACGATGCTCGGCCGGGCGGCCGAGGGAAGCAGGCCGAGCGCCAGGGTGCCGGCGATGGCGGCGACGGCCAGCAGCCACGGCGTGCGCCTCGCCTCAAGTCCGGGCCAGGCGCGCGCGGCGGCATGCAGCAACAGCCAGGCGCCGGCGCCAGCTAGCAGGCTAACGATGCTCGCCTGCAGGAATACCAGGGCGAACATCGTTTACTCCTTGTCTTCCGGCCATTCGCTGAGCAGTTGCTCCAGCTCTTTCAACTCATGCTGGTTGACCAGCTTGGAGCCGGTAAACATGTTCACCGGCAGCGGCGCGTTCATTTCCATCACGCGATGGCTGAAATCGTGGGCAAATTCAGCCAGCGTTTCAACCTTTTCGGCCACTGGCGCGTATACGTTCATGCCATGGGCGGAATGCTGGCTGATCATGCCTTTCTCCAGCATGCGTTCCAGGGTCTTGCGGGTGGAAGAGAAGGACCAGGCCAGTTCTTCCTCCACGCGGTCATGGATTTCACGGGCGCTGAGCGGATGCTGTTTCCAAAGTGCCTTGAGCAGCGTTAATTCGGTAATGGATGGAATGGCCATGGGAGCTCCTTGTGACGTATGACGGCATTCTGCGACATGTGTCGCGCGAAGGCAAGGAGTTTATGCGACACGTGTCACATAATGTATCATTGCGTATATGAAAAAGATTGCAACAATTATCACAGTGCTTGCCGCCACTACTGCTTGCAGTGGCAAACGGCTGACCGAGGCCGAAGTGCTCACGGTGATGGGAAACGTGGAAACTTCGGTCCAGCGCCACGATTCCGACCGCCTGATGGCTAATTTCGCGCCCAACGCGATGATCATGGTCTCCATGCCGGGCCGGGGCGGCGGCCTTTCGCGCATGAGCGTGGACGAGTACAAGGCCATGCTGGAAGGCTTGTGGAAAGTTCAGCTGCAGTCGACTTATGAGGTCAGCAAGCGCGAAGTATCGTTGGCCGCCAATGGCCACAGCGCCACCGCGCGCGACGTCGCGAAAGAAGTCGTGCTGCTGCCGGGAGAGCGCATGGAGTCGCTCAGCAAGCAGAAGGCCGAGATCGCGCTGGTCGACGGCGTGCCCCGCATCATCTCCCTGACCGCGGAAGTTGAATCCCTGGTCGCCACGCCGACCGGCAGGAACTGAATGGAAGCCCATGGATAAGCAAGTCATTTGTCCGAAGTGCGATCATGTGCGTCCCCAGGACGCGACCAATCCGGAGTGGCAGTGCCCTGCTTGCGGGGTTTGCTATTCCAAGGCAGTCAGTCCGGCGCAAGCGATGCCGGATCCGGGCCTGCGCGAGCGCATGCGGGCAGCGCCGGAACCCGTCCCGGTCAAGCACAGCTGGAACATTGGCCTGGTGGCCAAAGTGGCCGTCCTGGTTGCGCTGGGATGGGGCTTGAACACAGCGGTCAAGCATCGCCAGCAAGCTGCCGAGACGGAAGAAGTACAAGTCCTCGAGGACGAACAGCAAGCAGGCTCCGGCGAAGCGGCCGCGAATGCAGTGCTGCAGGTATCCGGCGCCGACGTCAGCATGTTGAAGGACATAGGCAGCAAACTGGAAAGGTCCTGCGCGCGGAATAAGTACGGCCTGTCCGAAGCCGAATGCATCGACCGGATCCGCAAGCGCGGCGACCTTTGCGCGAACCAGACGGCAGCGCGATTCCCAGGGCAGATCGGCAATACCGATCGCATGCAGGCTGTCGTGCAGGTCTACGTCGGCTGCATTTTCGAACGCTGACCCGGCCAGTTGCGGCGCCCGGCAAGCAGCGGCAACAGCAGCAGGCCCGCCGCCAGCATGACGTAGGGTTGTGGTTCCGGTACCGGCGAAACCGCCAGCAAGGTTTGCGGCGTCGTCATCCAACCGCTCTCCTCATAGTGCTGCTGCGCACGGGTGATGAAGGCCACGCCGCTGCCGGTGTCGTATCGCACTTCCGACCAGTACCAGTCCGAGCCACCGTAGTCCGTGTACGAAATATGGTTGGCGCGGAATGACAGGTCGCCGTTGAAAGCATAGGAGAATGCGCTGACGCCGCACGGCGAAGGTGCCGTGGTAGTGCAGCCAAGCAGTTCGCGGCCGTCTACCTTGAAGGTCGTCAGCTCGGATGCCTCCAGGATTGCATTGCCGTTTGCATCGACGCCCTCGAATGAACCGTGGACCAAAGTGTCGATGAAGCGGTTTTGCATATAGTCGTAAAATCCGCCCCAGGTAAAGTCCCAGCGGTCCGGCTCGGCCTGCACTAATGTCGTTGATGCGGCCAGCAGGATGCCGCAGATCGATTTCATCAGCATATTCACTCCTCGCTTGAAGCGCGTGGAGAATTTATCAGCAGGCCCAGGTGCCGGGCGCACGTTTCGTCAGACTTTCAGGAATTCTTCCCTGCCGCCCAGCCAGCGTTCCAGGTGGGCTTCCACCGTGGCCTTGTTGGCGGGCGTCGCCTCATGCAGCAGGGCGTGCGCCACGTCGCGCGCCTGGTCGACCAGCCAGCCGTCGGTCTCCAGGTCGGCGAAGCGCAGCATGGCCTGGCCGGATTGGCGCGAGCCCAGGAATTCGCCGGGGCCGCGGATTTCCAGGTCGCGGCGCGCGATCTCAAAGCCATCGGTGGTTTCGCGCATCGTCATCAGGCGCTGCTTGGCGATCGGGCCGAGCGGGCTTTGGTAAAGCAGCAGGCAGACCGACGCTGCCGAACCTCGGCCCACGCGGCCGCGCAGCTGGTGCAGTTGCGAGAGGCCGAAGCGTTCGGCGTGCTCGATCACCATCAGGGAGGAATTCGGCACGTCGACGCCGACCTCGATCACGGTCGTCGCGACCAGGACATGGATGTCGCCGGCGGCGAATGCGTCCATCACCTCCGCCTTTTCAGCTGGCTTCAAGCGGCCGTGCACCAGGCCGACGCGCAGGTCGGGCAGGGCGGCTGCGAGGGTCTCGTAGGTTTCGGTTGCCGTCTGGAGCTGCAGCGCTTCCGATTCTTCGATCAGCGGGCAGACCCAGTAAGCCTGGCGGCCTTCCAGCGCGGCGGCATGCACGCGGGCGATCACCTCATCGCGCCGGTTCTGGTCGACCACGGCGGTGACGATCGGAGTGCGGCCGGGCGGCAGCTCATCGATTACCGATACCTCGAGATCGGCATAGTAGGTCATGGCCAGCGTGCGCGGGATCGGCGTAGCGGACATCATCAACTGGTGCGGCACGTTGTCGCCATTGCCCTTGTTGCGCAGGGTCAGGCGCTGGCCGACGCCAAAGCGGTGCTGCTCGTCCACGATCACCAGGCCGAGTTTTGCGAACTGCACCGTGTCCTGGATGATGGCATGCGTGCCGATCACCAGTTGCGCCTCGCCCGATTCCACCAGCGCGTAAGCGGCTTCCTTTTCTTTCTTTTTCAGGCTGCCGGTCAGCCATGCGACTTTCACGCCCAGCGGTTCCAGCCACGCGGCAATCTTGCGGAAATGCTGGTCGGCCAGGATCTCGGTCGGCGCCATCAGGGCGGCCTGGTAGCCGCTGTCGATCGCCTGCGCCGCGGACAGCGCGGCCACGATGGTCTTGCCGCTGCCGACGTCGCCCTGCAGCAGGCGCTGCATCGGGTAGGGCTGCTTGATGTCGGCGCGGATTTCCTTCAGCACGCGCTGCTGGGCTTTCGTCAGCTTGAACGGCAGCGAGGCTTCAAACGCCGACGACAGCGAGCCGGCCTTGCGCAGTACCGCGGCGCCCTTGGCGCGGCGTGCGCGCTGCGCGCGTTTCAGTGAGAGCTGCTGTGCCAGCAGTTCGTCGAACTTCACGCGCGTCCAGGCCGGGTGGCTGCGATCGATCAGGGCATTCTCATCGATCTCGGCCGGCGGGTAATGCAAGGTGCGCACGGCCGACTCGAGCGGATGCAGGCGCATGGCCTTGAGGATTTCCGGCGGCAGGGTGTCGGTCCAGTCCACGCGCTTCATCGCGTCTGCAATCGCGCGGCGCAGCACCAGTTGCGACAGGCCTTCGCCGGAAGGGTAGACCGGTGTCAGGGAAGTCGGCAGCGGCGCGCCCTCGTTCACGATCTTGTAGGCAGGGTGCACCATCTCGGCGCCGAAGAAGCCATGCCGCACTTCACCGCGCGCCCGCACGCGGGTGCCTTCCGCCAATTGCTTGACCTGGCTGCCGTAGAAGTTCATGAAGCGCAGCTGGATATCGCCCGTCTCGTCCGCGATATGGACCAGCAGCTGGCGGCGCGGCTTGTAGGCGATTTCGTTCGACGTGACCACGCCTTCCACCTGCGCTACCTCGCCGCCGCGCATGCAGGCTTCGCGGATCGTCAGGACTTCCGTCTCATCTTCGTAGCGCATGGGCAGGTGCAGCACCAGGTCCATGTCCGTGCGCAGGCCTAGCTTGGCAAGCTTGCTCTCGGCGGTGGCGGCTGGTTTTTTTGCTTTGGCGGGCGGCTTCGTTTCCGGCATGTTGGGCATGGTATAAACACCAGGCTTGGATTCTAACTGAAAGACGATGAGACTTGACCTGCGTTCGCTATGCCTGAACAGTGCAGTGGTGATTGTCGGCGCCGCGTTTTGCGGATTCGCCGCACTGGACTTCTATATCACGCGGGGCACCGGCAGCCCATCGCTGTCGGCGAACAAGGCTGCACGCACAGTCTTCCGCGCGCAATTCTGGGGCAGTCCTGGGCGGGCTGTCGATGCGCAGCAGCTTCCATTCGCCGACCGGATGGCTTTCTACAGGATGATGATCTTGCGCGGTGGACCAGTCGAAGTGTCGGCGGCAGACGAACTGGCGCTGCAGCAGGATTTCGCGCGCTTGATTCGCTCGGAGGAATTTGCCGGCCTGGCGCCAGCCGCGCGCGAGCAGGCGCTCGACTGGGCGCGCGAAGACTTGCCGAACGACCAGGGCAACCATGTCTACGGTATCCCTGCCTTGAAGCTTCCCTCGCTGGAGGCGCGCGCCAGCCGCGGCGACTGCGCGGCGGCGCGCCGGTTGGCCTCCTACGACATGTTTGGCGCCCTCGGGAAATACGATTTGGATTTCAAGTGGGCGCGCATTGCCGCCAAGTGTCCTGGAACGTATTTCAAGGAAACGCTGGTGGGGATGTTCGTCTACTTCAGCGTCAAGCCGGCGTACGAGGGCGAGATTGAGGAACTGATTGCCGGGATTGAAGCCGTTGACCCGGCGCTCGGCGCCAGGTACCGGCGGGACGTCAAACAAGGCAGGCCGCGCTGACGGGAGCTATTTTTGCGTGAAATTTGGGCAAATGACGTAAAATAGAGGGTTGCCCAACAGTTTTAGTGGTCCGTCAATGTACTCGTTATCCGACTTCGATTTTAACTTGCCGCCAGAGCGAATTGCGCAATTTCCTCTGCCGGACCGCAGCGCGTCGCGCCTCCTGCACGTGGACGGCAAGATCCTGCACGACCGCCAGTTCACCGACATCGTCGACCAGCTCCAGGCTGGCGACCTGCTGGTGATGAACAACACCCGCGTGCTGAAGGCCCGTTTCTTCGGCGTCAAGGACAGCGGCGGCAAGGTGGAGGCGCTGGTTGAGCGCGTGCTGGACACCCGCACCGTGCTGGCCCAGGTGCGCGCCTCGAAGTCGCCCGGTCCCGGCGTGAAGATCCGCCTGGCCGATGCCTTCGACGTGACGGTCGGAGAGCGCGCCGGCGAGTTCTACACCCTGCATTTCGAAGCAGATGTGTTCGACCTGATCGAGCAATATGGCCGCCTGCCGCTGCCGCCCTACATTGAACACGCGCCGGGCGAAGTGGATGAAACGCGCTACCAGACGGTGTTCAACAAGGTGCCGGGTGCCGTGGCGGCGCCGACCGCCGGCCTGCATTTCGATGAAGCGCTGCTCGACAAGCTGCGTGCCAAGGGCGTGAAATTCGCCTACGTCACCCTGCACGTGGGCGCCGGGACCTTCCAGCCGGTACGCACCGAAAACCTGGCCGAGCACAAGATGCATACCGAGTGGTACACCATGCCGCAGGAAACCGTGGACGCCGTGCGTGAAGCGCGCGCCGCCGGCCGCGACGTGGTGGCGGTGGGCACGACCTCGCTGCGCGCGCTGGAGTCGGCCTCCCAAGGTGGCAGCCTGGAAGCGGGCAGCGGCGACACCAGCCTGTTCATCACCCCGGGCTACCAATTCAAGACGGTGACGCGGCTGATCACCAACTTCCACCTGCCGAAATCGACCCTGCTGATGCTGGTCAGCGCTTTCGCAGGCTTTACCGAGATCCGCCACGCCTACCAGCACGCGATCGCGAACGAATACCGCTTCTTCAGCTATGGCGACGCCATGCTGCTGACGACGCACAACCGGACTTGATGTTGCAGTCTGTCGGGGGCGGCGAAGGTACAATGGCTATCAAGAATGTGATTTCGACAAGATAGAAAGCGACTAATGAGATCTTCGATATTTCTGAAGCGAGTAAGTCTTCGCAATTACAAGAGCATCGCCAGCTGCGACGTAAGACTCTCGCCGTTGACATATTTAGTCGGCGCAAATGGTTCGGGCAAGAGTAATTTCCTCGATGCCTTGCATTTGGTGCGCGATGCCCTAAGTGGTTCATTAGATAATGCCATGAACGAACGCGGTGGCCTCTCCGAGGTTCGGCGTCGTTCGCGCGGCCACCCTACGCATTTTGGAATCCGTCTCGAATTCGAACTGCCAACAGGAGAGCCGGGCCATTATGCGTTTACGGTGGGCGCTGTACCGAGCGGTTACGAAGTTCAACGTGAGGAGTGCTGCATTGGCGGCATTGGAAAAGGCCCTTTCTTTGAACTCGAACGCGGCAGAATAATCAAGTCGAGTGAGACAGCTTTCCCTGCTGTGACTGCGGACAGGCTTGCGCTGGTCAGCGCTTCTGGCCTCTCGGCGTTTAGGCCTGTGTACGATGCCTTGATCGCAATGGGTTTCTACAATTTGAATCCAAAGGTGATTCGCGAGTTGCAGAAACCTCAGGACGGTCGTTTGCTGAAGCCCTCTGGCGAAAACATCTCAAGCGTCATTGGCCACTTGGCTCGTACCAATCCGACATCCAAACAGGTGATCGAAGACTATTTGCATGCGGTCGTGCCAATGGTTCATGGCGTTGAGCGCGAAACCGTCGGCCCAATGGAGTCCCTTAGTTTTAAACAAGACATGGCAGGCGACAAGAATCCGTGGCGATTCCTTGCCCAAAATATGTCGGACGGTACGCTGCGGGCATTGGGCATATTAACGGCCCTGTTCCAGGGTAATAGCGACCATTCGCCATCGCTGATCGGTATCGAAGAGCCTGAAACTGCTTTGCACCCAGCCGCATCCGCTGCGCTACGCGAAGCGCTGGAGCGTGCCTCTGAGCGCACCCAAGTGATTGTCACGAGCCATAGCCCGGATCTTCTGGATGACATGAAGATCGAACCTGAATCGCTTTTGGTCGTAGCGGCCGAGGAAGGTGTTACTCGAATCGTTCCTCTAGGTAAAGGTTCACGTGAAGTCATGCGCCAACATTTATGCTCGGCCGGCGAACTTTTGCGCCTGAATCAACTGAATCCGGATCCCGTTTCGCCTGATACTCCTGCGCTCAAACAAGCTGAACTGTTTGGTGAGCCACGCTGATGAAATCAGTAGTGTCAATCGTTGAAGGTGATGGTGAAGTCGAGGCACTTCCTGTTTTATTGCGTCGTATGGCCCAATGGTTGTCTCCAGGCGAATACATTAACGTCGGGCGGCCGATTAGAGTCCGGCGTGACCAGTTCCTGAACAAGGCGGAAGTCTTTGAAAAACAACTACGTTTGGCGGCAGGGTTGTGTTTGGATGAAGGATGGATCTTGATTTTGCTGGATGCTGACGATGACTGCCCCATGGAATTGTCAAGAATCATTCTCCAGCGAGCAGCCGCGATCGTTCCGAATCATTTCGTGTCCGTGGTGTTGGCTAATCGCGAATATGAAGCATGGTTTATTGCGTCGGCGGAGACATTGACTGGCTGCCGCGACTTTGTATGTCCGCCCGATATTCCAGACGCAGAGTCGGTGCGCGCAGCTAAACAATGGATTAGTGCCCAAGTCCAGAATGGCTCTTACCGCGAGGTGATAGGCCAGCCGGCATTTTCGGCGGGAATTGACCTTGAGCGTGCGCACGCGAACAGCCGCTCATTCCGAAAGCTCTGCAGCGACTGGCAACGAGCGATCAATCATCTCACCCTAGCTGGTGTTTAACAAACCTGAACAAGTACTGAAATGCTGGAATTTAAACTCATCAAAAAAGACACCACCGGCAAGACCCACGCCCGCCGCGGCACGGTCAAGCTCAATCACGGCGAGGTGCAGACCCCGATCTTCATGCCGGTCGGTACCTACGGCTCCGTCAAGGCCATGTCGCCGCTGGAGCTGAAGGAAATCGGCGCCCAGATCATCCTCGGCAACACCTTCCACCTGTGGCTGCGCCCCGGTAACGACGTAATGTCCAAGTTCGGCGGCCTGCACGGCTTCATGGGCTGGGACAAGCCGATCCTGACCGACTCCGGCGGCTTCCAGGTGTTCTCCCTGGGCGAAATGCGCAAGATCACCGAGGAAGGCGTGACCTTCAATTCGCCGATCAACGGCGACAAGCTGTTCCTGTCCCCTGAAATCTCGATGCAGATCCAGCGCGTGCTGAATTCCGACATCGTGATGCAGTTCGACGAATGCACCCCGTACGAAATCGATGGCCGTCCTGCCACGCTGGAAGAAGCGGCGAAGTCGATGCGCATGTCCCTGCGCTGGGCCCAACGCTCGATGAATGAGTTCAAGGCGGGCGAGAACCCGAACGCGCTGTTTGGCATCGTCCAGGGCGGCATGTACGAAAACCTGCGCGATGAATCGCTGGCAGGCCTCCAGGAAATCGACTTCCCGGGCCTGGCCATCGGCGGCTTGTCCGTCGGCGAGCCAAAAGAAGACATGATGCGCATCCTGCAGCACGTCGGCCCGCGCCTGCCTGAGAACAAGCCGCACTACCTGATGGGCGTCGGCACTCCGGAAGACCTGGTGAACGGCGTGGCCAACGGCGTCGACATGTTCGACTGCGTGATGCCGACCCGGAATGCCCGCAACGGCTGGATCTTCACCCGCTTCGGCGACGTCAAGATCAAGAATGCCCGTTATAAGGATGACAAGGAACCGCTGGACCCGACCTGCTCCTGCTACACCTGCCGCAACTTCAGCCGGGCCTACCTGCACCACCTACACCGTGCGCAGGAGATCCTGGGCGCGCGCCTGAACACCATCCACAACCTGCATTATTACCTGGACATCATGCAGCAGATGCGCGACGCGCTCGACGCCGACCGTTTCCCGGACTGGGTGCAGCAATTCCACGCAGATCGCGCGCGTGGTATTTAAAAAGCGGCAAGCCGCCCTTATGTAGGTCGGCAGCGTGGCGGGTGCTAGAATACACCGCTTGATTTTTACCCAATAAGTTTTACCTAACTAGAATCTGGAGTCCCCGTGTTCATTTCCAACGCATACGCCCAAACCGCAGCCGACGCCGGCGCCATGGGCAGCCTGACCACCTTCGCACCACTGATCCTGATGTTTGTGGTGATGTACTTCCTGATGATTCGGCCGCAGCAGAAGCGCGCGAAAGAGCAGAAAGCCATGATGGAAGCCCTCGCCAAGGGCGACGAAGTGGTGACCATCGGCGGCATCATGGGCAAAGTGACCAAGGTGAACGACCAGAACGTGGCTATCGAAGTGTCGCAGGGCACCGAAGTCTGGGTGCAGAAGCACGCCATCTCTTCCCAGCTGCCGAAAGGCACCCTGAAGAGCCTGTGATAACCGGCGCGGGCGGCCAGTGCCGCCCGTTTTGTTATAGCCTGAACGCTGAAGACTATGAATCGTTATCCAATCTGGAAATACATCCTTATCGTCGTGGTGGTGCTGCTTGGCGCCCTGTACACGGCGCCTAACTACTTCGGCCAGACACCTGCACTGCAGATCACCAGCGCCAAGGCCACCGTCAAGGTCACCAATGCCCTGGCGACCCAGGTGGACACGCTCCTGAAACAAGCCAACGTCAAGAATGACGGCGTAGCGCTGGACGGCGCCGGCATGCACACCTACGTGCGCGCGCGCTTCTCCGACACGGACGCCCAGTTCAAAGGCCGGCTGGCACTTGAAAAAGGCCTGAACCCGGACCCGAACGACCCGACCTATATCGTCACCGTCAACCTGGTGTCGAATACCCCGGACTGGATGCGCGCTGTAGGCGCACTGCCAATGTACCTGGGCCTGGACCTGCGCGGCGGCGTGCACTTCCTGATGCAGGTTGACACCAAGGCTGCGGTCACCAAGCGTATCCAGGGTACCCAGGCTGCCATCAAGAACCAGCTGCGCGAGAAGAACGTGCGCCACGCAGGCATCGATCGCGTGAACGACACCATCATCGTCAAGTTCCGCGACGACGCACTGCGCCAGCAGGCCAAGGGCATCATCAAGGACCAGCAGCCGGATATGGACGTGGTTGACGCCACCGAAGGCGACGAACTGCGCCTGGTCGTGACCCTGAAGCCGGCCGCCCTGAAAGCCACCCTGGACAACGGCGTGCAGCAGAATATTGCCACCCTGGGCAAGCGCGTGAATGAACTGGGCGTGTCCGAGCCGGTGATCCAGCAGCAAGGCCCTGACCGCATCGTGGTGCAGCTGCCAGGCGTGCAGGATGCCGCGCACGCGAAAGACATCATCGGCCGTACCGCAACCCTGGAAGTACGCATGGTCGACGAAACCGTCACCCCTGGCACTGAGCTGAACGCTGCCATTCCGTACAACTCGGAGCTGTTCACCGTCGGCAAAGGCGTGCCTGTCGTGCTGTCCAAGGACGTGGTGCTGACCGGCGATTACATCTCCAGCGCAACCGCCACTTTCGACCAGAACCAGCAGCCTGCCGTCAGCATCGACCTGAACGGCGACGGTGGCCGCAAGATGCGCGACGCAACCCGCGACCGCGTCGGCAAGAAGATGGCCATCGTGCTGTTCGAGAAGAAGAAGGCCGAAGTGCTGTCCGTGGCGACCATCCAGAGCGAACTGGGTAGCCGCTTCCAGATCACCGGCATGGGCAGCGCGGAGAACTCCGCCGAACTGGCGCTGCTGCTGCGCGCCGGCGCCCTGTACGCTCCGATGGAAGTGATCGAGCAGCGTACCGTGGGTCCTGCACTGGGCGCTGAAAACATCGCCAAGGGCTTCCACTCCACGATGTACGGCTTTGCCGCCATCGCGGCCTTCATGATCATCTACTACATGATGTTCGGCGCCTTCAGCGTGCTGGCGCTGGCAGTGAACCTGCTGCTGCTGATCGCTGTGCTGTCCCGCCTGCAAGCCACGCTGACCCTGCCGGGTATCGCGGCAATCGCGCTGGCGCTGGGCATGGCAATTGACGCCAACGTGCTGATCAACGAACGTATCCGCGAAGAGCTGCGCAATGGCGCCAACCCGCAGTCGGCGATTGCCGCCGGCTTCGAGCACGCCTGGCACACCATCCTGGACTCCAACGTGACCACCCTGATCGTTGGTATCGCGCTGCTGGTGTTCGGTTCCGGTGCGGTGCGCGGCTTCGCCGTGGTGCACAGCCTGGGCATCCTGACCTCGATGTTCTCCGCAGTCTTCGTTTCGCGCGGCGTGGTGAACCTGTGGTACGGCCGTAAGAAGAAACTGCAGTCGCTGTCGATCGGCACCGTCTGGAAACCTGCGAACTAAGGAATAGAGATGGAATTTTTCCGCATCCGTAAAGACATCCCGTTCATGCGCCACGCGTTGGTCTTCAACGTGATTTCGGCGCTGACCTTCGTGGCAGCAGTGTTCTTCCTGGCCACCAAGGGCCTGCACTTCTCGGTGGAGTTCACCGGCGGTACCGTGATGGAAGTGAAGTACGCGCAGGCAGCCAACCTGGAAAAGGTGCGCGAGACCCTGAATGGCCTGGGCTACCACCCTGAGGTGTCGAGCATCGACACGGCGCGCGATGCCTTGATCCGCCTGCCGAACGTTGCAGGCACCACCGCTGCCGATACCGCTGCCAAGGTGTTCGGCGAGCTGTGCAAGGCCGAGCAGGGCAGCGTCAAGTCGGTCGACAAGGTGACCGACAAGGGCGCCCATGAAATGAAGAGCGCCTGTATCCATGCCGACGGTTCCGAAGGCGTGTCGCTGCAGAAGGTTGAATTCGTCGGCCCGCAGGTCGGCGATGAGCTGGCGCAGAACGGCCTGAACGCCCTGATCATGGTGGTGGTTGGCGTGATGATCTACCTGGCCATCCGCTTCGAATGGAAATTCGCAGTGGCCGCCATCGTCGCGAACTTGCACGACGTGGTGATCATCCTGGGCTTCTTCGCCTTCTTCCAGTGGGAATTCTCGCTGACCGTGCTGGCCGCCGTGCTGGCGGTACTGGGTTACTCGGTCAACGAATCGGTGGTTATCTTCGACCGGATTCGCGAGAACTTCCGCAAGCAGCGCAAGATGTCCGTGCATGAAGTGATCGACAACGCAATCACTTCCACCATCTCGCGTACCATCATCACCCACGGTTGCACCCAGATGATGGTGCTGTCGATGCTGTTCCTGGGCGGCCCGACCCTGCACTACTTCGCGATTGCGCTGACCATCGGTATCTGCTTCGGTATTTACTCTTCCGTGTTCGTTGCTGCTGCCGTGGCCATGTGGCTGGGCGTGAAGCGCGAAGACCTGATCAAGCCGATCAAGGAAAAAGACGAGACCGACGGCGCGGTGGTTTAAACAACCGCGCTCGAAAAAAAAGCAGCCGTGAGGCTGCTTTTTTTTATTTGCACTGATGTCGTTATGCGCTCTCGCGTGCCATCAGCGTGAAGCCAAGGTCGATGCGGCGCGCCGGCACGTCGTTGCCGCGGATGGTCGCCAGCAGCAGGTTGGCGGCCTCAAAACCCGTCTGGTAGCGCGGCGTGCCGACCGTGGTGACCGATGGCTTCATCCAGGCAGAAGCCGGCAGGTCGTTGAAGCCGCAGATCGCCAGCTGCTCCGGCACCTTGATGCCGCGCCGCTGGCACTGGAAGATGGCGCCGTGCGCCAGGTCGTCGTTGCAGCAGAAGATCGCGTCCAGGCCCGGCATATTGGCCAGCATGCGGCCCAGCAGCTCGGCGCCCAGGGCGATGGTGGACGGGTCCGGGCACATCAGCTCCAGCATCGGGTCGGCCAGGCCGGCTTCCTCCATGGCCTTGCGGTAGCCATCGCCGCGCTTCAAGGTACGTTCGTCGAGCTGGGCGGCCATGTAGCCGATGCGCTTGCGGCCCTTCTCGATCAGGTAGCGCGTGATGGTGTAGCCGGCATCCTCCTGCGAGAAGCCGACCGACATTGCGCCCGGTTCCGAGGACAGGTCCATCATCGACACCACAGGCACGCGCGAAGTGGCCAGCATCTGCTGCACGCGCGGGCTGTGCGTCAGTCCGCACAGCAGGATACCGTCCGGGTTCGACTGCATATAAGTCGCCAGCAGCTTCTCTTCTTCCGCATCCGAATAGCGCGTGTTACCGATCAGGATCTGATAGTTGCACGGGTCAAGCGCATCCTGCACGCCCGCCAGCACCGCGGTGAACACCGTGTTTGCCAGCGATGGCACCAGCACCACGATGACCCTCGACTGCGCCGAGGCCAGGGCGCGTGCTGCGCGGTTCGGAACATAGCCGAGATCTTGCACCGCCTTCTCCACGCGCTCGCGCAGGACAGAGGACACCAGCTCCGGTTGATTGATGGCGCGCGACGCCGTCATGGGGGCGACGCCGGCGAGGGCGGCGACATCCGACAGGGTGACTTTGCCGAGTGCGCGGCTTTTGGTGGCAGGGTTCTTGGTAGGGAGGTTCTTGCTCATTCCCAGATTATAACTATGTTAAGCTGCACGCCTCGTAAAATGGGGAGCAGCAATGAGCCGTACCGGCCGCCTGTTCCAGCTCATGGATGCCATGCGCGGCAGCCGCCGTCCGGTGACTGCGGCCGCACTGGCGGAAAAGCTGGGTGTATCCGAACGCACGATTTACCGCGACATGCAAACCCTGGCCGAACTCGGCGCGCCGGTGGAAGGCTCGGCCGGCCTTGGCTATCTGCTGCGCAGCGGCTTCTTCCTGCCGCCGCTGATGTTCGACACGGACGAACTGGAAGCGCTGGTGCTGGGCGCGCGCTGGGTGCGCCGCCAGGGCGACCCGGCGCTGGCGCAAGCCGCAGCCAACGCGCTGGCCAAGATCGCCACCGCCACGCCGAAAGACCTGCGCGACGACATGGCCGACACCAGCCTGTGGGTGCCGCTGATGCGCGACACGCCGGAGCACGATGAATTCGTGCAGCCCGCGCGCGAAGCAATCCGTCGCCATCACAAGATGCGCATCCAATACAAGGACGAAAGCGGTTTTTCGTCCGAGCGCACTGTGTGGCCGTTTGCGCTGGCTTTTTTCGAAGGGCGCCGCATCCTTGCCGCCTGGTGCGAGATGCGCAAGGCCAACCGCCACTTCCGCATCGACCGCATCGCGCACGCCGAAGCACTTGCAGAACGCTACCCTGCACCGCGCCACGAATTGCTCAAAGTCTGGCGCGAAGAAAACGCGATTAAGGACGACTCCTGACAGGAACTGTCAGGGGACCTTGGTTACGATAGGCGCATTCGATCAAACCACCAAGGAGATTAGCGATGCGCCTCTATCACAACCCACTGTCCTCCAACGCCCGCCGTGTATTGCTGGCGGCTAGCCAGCTCGGCATCAAGCTGGAGGAAGTCTTCATCGACCTGGCCAGCGAAGCCGACCGCAAGCGCCTGAGCGAGGTGAACATCTGCGGCAAAGTGCCGGTGCTGGAAGACGATGGCTTCCTGCTGTGGGAATCCTGCGCCATCATGCAGTACCTGGCTGACAAGGCCGGCGCCAACGACGTCTATCCGCGCGACCTGAAAGAGCGCGCCGACGTCAACCGCTGGA
Organism: Pseudoduganella sp. R-34; assembly: GCF_049904655.1. Lineage (NCBI taxonomy): Bacteria > Pseudomonadati > Pseudomonadota > Betaproteobacteria > Burkholderiales > Oxalobacteraceae > Pseudoduganella > Pseudoduganella sp. R-34. The sequence continues at coordinate 6,599,300 of NZ_CP184572.1, read as the reverse complement.
TGTTCTTCGCCGCCCAGCACTTTGCACCGGCGATTGGCATCCTGACCTGGGAGTACCTGTGGAAGAAGTTCGTCACCGGCCAGGACCCTGATCCGGTCGAGATCAAGAAAGGCGAAACCTTCGTGCACCAGCACGCGGCAGTGCTCGACAAGCACCTGGCCACACGCCAGTGGCTGAGCGGCGGCAAGCTCACGCTGGCCGACTTCGCCGTTGCAGCGCCCATGATGTATGTGAGCCGCGCCAAAATTCCAGTCGAGCAATACCAGCATTTGCTGGCCTGGTTCGAACGGGTGCAGCAACTGCCTGCATGGCAGCAGACCGAGACCCCATGGCCTTTTTAAGGCTTGTGTGAGTTGACGCACAGAGTGCGGCCAGTCCCGAACATAAGATGGAACCGTCTCTTTCAGGACATCCCTAGTTTTGGACTTGGCCCACTCTTTGGAGTGGGCATTTTTTTCTGAGAGAGACCTCATGCAGAACCTCCCCGTACTGAATTCCACCATCGCTTATCGCGAGCTCGGCAAACGCAGCCAGCACGCCGTGATCTTCTTGCACGGCAACCCGACGCACTCCTTCATCTGGCGCGACATCATGCCGCACGTGGCCGTCAAAGCCTGGTGCCTGGCGCCCGACCTGATCGGCTTCGGCGCTTCCGGCAAGCCCGATATCGCCTACAGCTTCCTCGAACACGCGGCCTACCTCGAGGCCTTCCTGCAGCAGATGGAGATCGAGGAGTTCACGCTGGTCGGCCAGGACTGGGGCGGCGCGCTGGCCATCCACCTGGCGGCGCGCTACCCGGCCAAGGTGCGCGGCGTGGCCCTGATGGAGTTCGTGCGTCCCAGCCCGACATGGGAAGACTTCCACCCGCTCGAACAGGCGCGCGAGCGCTTCAAGCTGATGCGCGCACCGGGCAGCGGCGAAGAGTTCGTGCTGCAGCAGAACCTCTTCATCGAGCAGATGCTGCCGAAAGGCGCGCTGCGCCCGCTGACGGCGGAAGAGATGGATGCCTACCGCGCGCCATTCCCGACGCCCGCATCGCGCAAGCCGATGCTGGCTTTCCCGCGCATGATGCCGATTGCCGGGGAGCCGGCCGATGTGTACCAGCTGATCGAACGCAACGAAGCAATCATGGCCACGGCTCAATATCCGAAGCTGATCCTGTTCAGCCCGAACGGCGTGCTGACGCCACGTCCGGTCGCCGAGCGCTACGCCGAGAAGTTTGCAAACTGCAAGCTGGTTGAACTCGGCGAAGGCACGCACAACATCCAGGAAGACCACCCCGAAGCCATCGGCCGCGCCATCGCCGCGTGGCTGCCTTGATGAAAGTCGGGGTCAGGTCTGGCAATCCGCCAAAATGGCGGATTGCCAGACCTGACCCCGACTTTCAACCGGAGAGCAATGTAAGGTTCCAACAGTTCGCGCGCACGGGTTCATCCGTGCTTGCCCTTGCCTGGCAGACTCGATAGCATGGCAAGCATCAGACAAGGGGACAGGTATGCGAACATCTGCACTTCCCACGCCAGAACAAGTCGACCGCTGGCAAGCCACGCGTCAAAAGGCCTTCAAGGCTGTACCGGAGGGCGGGCGCACCATCACTTATCTTGGCAAGAAATTCCACGTCTATCCGAATACTTTCTGGCCCTTCCTCGATAGCCAGCCGCTGGTGCGCAATTTCCGCATTAAGCCGGGGGAGAGCGTACTCGATGTGGGCACCGGCTCGGGCGTGATTGCGATCTTCGCCTGCTACCAGGGCGCGTCGCGCGTGCTGGCGCTGGACGTCAATCCGGCTGCCATCCGAAGCGCGCGCCACAACCTGAAGGCGCACGGATTCGAGGGGGTGATGGAGGTGCGCCGTTCCGACCTGTTCGAGAATGTGGGCGATGAACAGTTCGACGTCATCACCGCCAACCTGCCGTTCCGCGACAAGCCGGCGCCCGACGTGGTGGCGCGCTCGCAGTGGGATACCGATTTCCGCACCAATACCCAGTTCTTCGAGCAGGCGGCGCGCTACCTGAAGCCGGGCGGGCGCATCTACTTCGCGCACTCGAATTTCGGCGCGGTGGACGAGGTGCGGCGGCTGGCGAAACAGGCCGGCTTCAGCATCCGGCTGATGGCGCGCAGCGCGGCCGAACGCGACCAGGAGCGCCAGTTCTTTGCTTTCCTGATCAAGCCGGTGGCAGGGCATGGACGGGCTGATTGACACCATCCGCCAGTTGCGGGCAGTGCCGCATGCGCCTTGGCGTGCGCAGGTAAGGCGTGTCGCCGTCATCCTCACCAGTTCGCGTTCCGGGTCGACGCTGTTCAAGGCGGTGCTGGCGCGCCATCCCGGCATCGCCAGCCTTGACGGCGAAGCGGAGCCCTTCCTTGCCTTGAGCGGCGACGGCTTCGGCTACGATCCAGCATGCACCAGCGATGCCATCGCACGCCTGCGCAATCCCGATGCGCTGGCCGACGAGATCTTCGACAGCCTGACCGTGCCCGAAGGCGGCATGGCGCCGTTGCCGGAGTTGAAAGCGCGCTGGCGCAAGCGCCTGCTGCTGCAGTTCCCTGCGCTGTTCGCGCAACCGCTGGCCTTTGCCCAGATGGAGCGTGCCCTCGACGAGGCGCTGCTGCCCAGCCAGGGCACCGACGCGCCCGGCGAGCACGAATTGCAGCATGCCGTGCTGGGCGCCGTGTTCTGGCGCGAACCGTGGCGGCGCGATTACTACGACGGCGGTCGCGGACCGGGCGAACGGCGGCCATTCAACGAGGCCGCCAAGATCGAAGAGCCGCCCTTTGTTTCGCCCGCCATGCGTGCCCGGCATTTCACCGAAGATGATGCCGCCAGCAAGGTATTGCTGTTCAAGACCCCTTCCGACGCTTATCGCCACGGCTTCTATGAACAACTGTTCCCGCATGCGCAGGTGCGCTATGTGCACCTGGTCCGCAGCGTTGCCGCCTGCGTCAACGGCTTGATCGACGGCTGGCTGTCGCCGCTCGGCTTCCATGCGCACGACATGCAAAAGCACGGCGTGACGCTGGCCATCCACGGCTATTCCGAACAGTGCGAGGGCGGCCAGCGCTGGTGGAAATTCGACCTGCCGCCGAACTGGCGCAGTTTTATCAATGCGCCGCTGGAGGAGGTGTGCCTGAACCAGTGGCTGTCCTGCCACCGCCATATTGTCGATAGCGGCGTGGCGGCGCTGCCGGTGCGCTTCGAATCCTTCCTGTCCGACCCTGCGGGCGTGCTGGAGCGGACTTGCGAATGGCTTGGCCTGCCTCCGATGCCGCAGCCGCCCGAGCTGCCGGTGACGATGGCGACCGAAGCCCCCGCGCCCGGCCGCTGGCGCAAGCGCAGCAGCCAGTTGCTGCCTTTGGCGCGGCGCGCGGAAGTGGCCGACATGATGCACGCGCTGGGCTACGGCGCGGCGCCGGAGCAGTGGCAATGATCCGCCGCCTGCTGGTGCCTTACTTGATGGGCAAGCGGCGCGACGGCCTGCAGCGCGTGCAGTTGCTCGACTCGCAGCCCTGGGCTGTGCTGCAGTCGCCGCAATCGACGGCCACCGAACTGGTGGACAAGGATGAACAGATGCGCAGCATGGGCCGCGTGTATGCCGTGCTGGCCGAACAGGTCGCCGCGGCGGCCGCGGCCGGCGACCTGCCGGTCAGCATTTCCGGCGACTGCGTCTCGACCATGGGCGTGATGGCAGGTTTGCAGCGTGCCGGCCGCGAACCGCAACGCATGCTGTGGCTGGACGCGCACGGCGACTTCCACACCTGGGCCACCACGCACACCCAATACCTGGGCGGCATGCCGCTGGCCATGCTGGTCGGCCGCCAGGACCGGCGCCAGAACCGTCGCGACAGCATCACCGCGTTGCGCGAAGCGGTGGGCATGCGTCCCTACCCGGAAGAGCTGGTGCTGCTGTCCGATGCGCGCGACCTTGACCCTGGCGAAGACGTGGCATTGGAGCGATCGACGATCGTGCGTTGCACCCTGGACCAGGTGCTGGGCAAGCTGTCGACGCACGAGACCCTCTACGTGCATTTCGATACCGACGTGCTGGACGAAGCCCAGCGCATGCCAGCGCTCAAATACCATGTACCGGCGGGACCGCGCGTGGAAGAGATGGCGGAGCTGTTCCGCAGCCTGCGCGACTACCCCTTGGTGGCCGTGTCGGTATCGGCCTGGCACGCGGAACTGGACGCGGGCGACCAGGCTGCCCGCATCTGCCTGGAGCTGCTGGACGAGCTGCTGCCCGGCGCGCGCAGCACGCCGCGCGAGCGCAACCCGGCCAGTACCAGCTCGACGCAATCGGCCAGGGGCGCGCGCGCGGTATCGAGCGACAGTTCGGGCGCCAGCGGCGCTTCGTAAGGGGCGGACACGCCGGTGAACTGTTTCACCTCTCCGGCTCGTGCGCGGCGGTACAGTCCTTTGACATCGCGCTGTTCGCAGACTTCCAGCGGGCATTTGCACCATGCTTCGATGAAGTCGTCTCCGGCCTGCATGGCGCGCACGCGGGCGCGGTCGGCGCGCAGCGGCGAAATGAAGGCCGCCAGCACGATGATGCCGGATTCGGCGAACAGGCGGGCGGTTTCGCCGGCTCGGCGCAGGTTCTCGCTGCGGTCTTCGGGAGAAAAGCCAAGGTCGGCGCACAAGCCCTGGCGCAGGCTGTCGCCATCCAGCAGCACGACCTGGCAGCCGGCATGAAACAGGCGCTGTTCGACGGCGCGGGCCAGTGTTGTCTTGCCGGCGCCGGACAGGCCGGTGAACCAGACTACCGCGCCGCGATGGCCATGCATTTCTTCGCGCTCGCGGCGCGATATGATCAAGGAGTCCATGATGCGACTATATACGCGATGCAGGAGGGCAGCATGCGCACCGTGCTGATCGTAGGTGCAGGCTTTTCCGGTGTAGCGTGCGCGATACAGATGCTGCGCCTCGCGGGACGCCAGCCTTTGCGCCTGCTGTTGTTGAACCGCAGCGGACGGCTGGCGCGCGGCATGGCATACGGGACGCAAAGCCAGCAGCACTTGCTCAACGTAGTGGCGGCAAAAATGAGCGTGCTGCCCGATGATCCGGAACACTTCCTGCGCTATGCGGCGCTGCGCGACAGCCGCGTGACCGGGAGTTCCTACGTCGCCCGCAGCGTGTACGGCGACTATCTGGAATGGGCACTGCGCCAGGCGCAAGACCAGGCGCCACGCCACGCCAGCCTCGATTGCATCAGCGGCAGCGTATGCCGCTTGCAAACCGAAACTAGCGGCAGGCTGGAAGCGATGCTGGAAGACGGCCGCCGGATCGAGGCGGACCGGGTGGTGCTGGCCTTCGGACACCTTCCCGCGCCACCCCCGGAAATGGCGCACGGCACGCTGGCCGACAGTGCGCATTACGTGCCGGATCCATGGCGCGCAGACCTGTTGTCCACCGTTGGCGTTCACGACCCGGTGCTGCTGCTGGGCAGCGGCCTGACGGCGGTCGATATCGCGCTGCAGCTCCTGCGCCGCAATCCCTCGCAGTGCGTGCATGCGCTGTCGCGCCATGGCCTGCTGCCGCAGCCCAGCAAGCCGCCTTGCGGCCACCTGGCAGGCAGCCCGCTGCTGCGCGACGAAGCGCCAACCGTTCGCGCGGCCTTGCACGCTTTCATGCGGCAGGTGGAACGCCTTGAAGCGGCGGGCCTGGACTGGCACGATGCGCTGGCAGCCTTGCGCCACCAGTCCGCGGGCATCTGGCAAGCCTGGCCCGCGGTCGAGCGGCGCCGCTTCCTGCGCCATGTGCGGCCGTATTGGGACGTGCACCGGCACCAGTTGCCGCCAATGGTGCAGCAGGAGTTGGCGGCGGCGCTGGAGCGCGGCGCGCTGCGCGTGTCGGCAGGACGCGTCATGGGCATCCGCGACGAGGTGGAACTGGCGGTCCTGGCGGTGCAGCCGCGCGGCAGCGAAGCAGTCGTCGAACTGCGCGCCGCCCGCATCATCAACTGTACCGGCAGCTGCGCCAGCCCGCGCCGCGCATCGATGCCTCTGGTGCGACAGCTCCTGGCCGATGGCCTGATGCAGGCCGACGCGCTGGGACTCGGCGTGGAAACCGGCGCCGGCTGCACCGTGCTTGGCGCAGACGGCAAACCGACGCCAGGCCTGTATTACATCGGCCCCTGGCTGCGGGCCGGCTACTGGGAGGCGACTGCGGTGCCTGAACTGCGTCAATTCGCCGCCACGATCGCCCGCGCCTGCATGTAAAATTGGCAATCCTCAACAGTGTTGGAGAACGACGATGCGCGCGGTTTTGCTGATTGCTGGTTTATTGCTGTCTGGCGCCGTGTTTGCGCAAGATGCACCGTCAGGCGATTCCGCCAAAACCGCCGCCAGCGAATGGCTGGCGCTGACCGATGCCGGCAGCTACGGTGCGAGCTGGGACAAGGCAGCCCCGGCATTCAAAGGCGCGATCAGCAAGCCGGGCTGGGAGCAGGCGCTGCGCAATGTGCGCATGCCCTTGGGAACAGTAAAGTCGCGCCGCCTGGCCAGTGCCCAGTTCACGCACAGCTTGCCGGGCGCCCCGGCAGGCGACTACTTCGTCCTGCAGTTCGCCACCCAATTCGAGAACAAGGCCAGCGCCGTGGAAACCGTGACCCCGATGAAAGGGCCGGACGGCAACTGGCGCGTCTCCGGTTACTTTATAAAATAAATGGGGACGTACCCCTTTTAAGGGGTACGTCTCAGTGAAGCAGGGCGGAGGTAAGGGATTTCACTTCTTCCGCCGACTCTTCCATGATGCTGGCCAGCGTGCCGTCGCCGACGGCGAAGTCGATGGTGCTGGCGGCTGCCACCGAGGTTGCACCCGGGCGGGCGTGCAGCGGCGAGGCGATCGGGGACAAGTCGTTGGCCAACAGCAGCGTGTCGCCCAGGTTTTCGGGTGGCAGGGCGCGCATGCCTTCCCACATGGCTTCCACGGCCTTCATCACGTTCTCGGGAATCATCAGCTTTTGCAGGACGCCGCGGCCGATCGGCACTTCGCCGTAGGTGGTCCATTCTTCCGGATCGCCTTCCATCGCTTCCGGATAGGCTTCGGCTTGCGACAGCATGTAGAAGCCGCCCACCTCGTGCACGATGCCGGCAAACATGGCGGTATCGGGATCGACGTGGGACACGCGCCGCGCAATCACCTGCGCCAGCGCCGCCACGTGGGCGGTGTGCTCCCACAGCTGGTTGGCCTTGGCCTTGAGCAGGGGATTGCGGATCTTGGTGCCGAGCTGGCGCACGATCACCGAGGTTACCAGCGACTGCAGGGTGCGCACCCCAAGGCGCTGCACAGCCGTCTTCACGCTGGAAATCTCCATGCCGGAGCGGTTGTAGGCCACCGAGTTGGCAATGGCCACCGTGCGGGCCGCCAGCAGCGGGTCGGCCTGCACCAGCTTGGCTGCCAGGTCGATATGGCAATTGTCATCGTTCAGCGCGCGCTGAAGCTTGATCGACGCGTCGATATTGGTGGGGAATGTAAGCTCACCGCGGCCGGCTTGGGCTGCAATTGCTTTGAAGGCTTCCAGTCTGTCCATGCGAAAATTATATGCAGAAATTGCCCTTTGGAACTAGGACAGGGTGGTTATTTTGATGAAAAAACTGGCTATACGCCCAGCTTAGCCTTCGCCGAAGATGGCGTCGCACCCTTCCACGGTGCCTTCGACATCCCCCAGTTCGTCGACCAGTTCCAGGTCTTCGAGTTCTTCCACTGCATTGGTAAAGCTGTTGTGCTTGGTGGCGCCGATCAGGCGGTAGATCTCGCCGTCTTCATTGCGGATGCCAATCAGCAGTTTTTCCTTGCGCACCAGGTCGGCACTGGTGTTTTCCAGCAGCAGGTTGCCGGTGATTTGCTTGTCGAATTTGGCTGGCTTGATGCCGTCCAGCAGGGTGGTCTTTAACATTCTTCTCGTTCTTTATAGTGGTGTACCGGCACTGATTGTGGCCTTCAGCCCGGCCAGGGTGCGTTCCAGGGCGTCATAATCGGCGTCGCTATAGTCCGAAAACAACTGTACGCCTTTAGCGACGATAACAGGAAACACTTCGGCAAAGAGCTGCTCGCCCGCCGGGGTCAGGCGCACGAAAAAGGAGCGCTTGTCGTCGGCATTGCGTTCCCGTTCCACCAGGCCCTTCTGTTCCAGGCGTTCGATGACGCCGGTCAGGGTGCCCTTGGTGATCAGGGTGCGTTCGCCCAGCTCCTTGTAGCTCATGCCTGGGGTGTTGCCCAGTGTGGCAATGATATCGAATTGCGCGTGGGTGAGGCCAAGTTGGCGAACGTGTTCGCCGGACCACCTCTCAAACCCTTGCATGCACTCGGCCAGCAGCCGGATGCTTTTCAAATATCGTTCGCCCATGACACCGGATTATAGCGCCCGCCAGCCTCGGCCTCCATCGGTTACTATATGCAAACTCATAACAAGATGTACTAAACGCCATGCCCCTGCACGCACGCGGTATCCTTGCCCTGCTGGTGGTGACCATTGTCTGGGGCACCACCTTCCCGGCCATGAAGGATATGACCGACAACCTGTCGGCCAACTGGATCGTGTTGTCGCGCTTCGCGATTGCCGGTGTGCTGTTGTCCCCCTTCCTGCTGCGCGCCAAATGGCGTGACCTGCACTATGGCTTCCTGGCCGGCGTGCTGCTGTTCTTCTGTTACCTGACCCAGGTCGAAGGCCTGAGCCTGACTTCTTCCAACCGCAACGCCTTCATTTGCGGCCTGAACGTGCTGGTGGTGCCGCTGCTGGGTATTGCCATGGGCAAGTGGCCGGACAAGCGCATCGTGCTGGCCCTGGTCCTGGCGGTGGGCGGCCTGTTCGCCCTGTGCTGGGAGGGCAGCTTCAGCTGGAGCCGCGGCGACTCGCTGGCACTGGCGGCGGCCTTCCTGTTCGGCCTCTACATCAAGGTCATGGAGCAGTTCTCGCGCAAGGTGGACCGCCTGATGACGCTCACCGTGGCCCAGATCTGGACCGTGGCCCTGTTTGCCGGGCTGTGGATACTGCTGCGTGAAGTGCCGCGCGGGGTGATCGACGTGCCGCATGATGCGCAGGACTACTACACCTACATCTGGCAAGGCCTGGCGACCTATAAATGGAACCTGGCCTATCTTGGCGTGATCGCCACGGCGGCCATCATTTCCCTGCAAACGTGGGGGCAGAGCCACGCCACCGCCAACGAGGCAGCAGTGATCTATGCCTTCGAACCCGCCAGCGCTGCCATCTTCGGCTACTTCTGGCTGGGCGAGACGATGGGCGTGATGCAGCTGCTGGGGGCGGTACTGTTGATCTCCGGTATGATTGTCAGCCAATGGAATACCCCTGAGCGCCCGGCGTCGGCGCTTGTCCCTGAATAGAAGATGTCATTTGCCCAACTTAGTCGCCTGACCCGGGAGCAGCCGCTGCGCATGCTGCTGGTGAATGCAGGCGAACCGGACAGCCTGGCCTGGTCCGGATTGGCGCAGCCCTTGCGGCTGGCCCAGCGCCTTCTGAAGGGCGGCTTCCAGCTCGACGTGATGACGCCGTCCCAGCTGGCCGCTGCATCCGGCCTGGCCGGCGACTGGCAACTGGCCCTGCTGGTCGCGGACGAGGGGGCGGCTCGCCCGGCCGATGCCGAACTGCGCGCGGTGATCGAGTGTTGCCGCGAGGCGGAATATTGGGGCGGGGTCGGCGCCGGCGTGTTGTGGCTGGCCCAGACTGGAGCGGCGGGCGGCGCACGCATTGCCCTGCCATGGGCGCTATATGCGGAAACCGAGGATGTCACCGAGCGCGCCATACTTACACCGAACTTGTTCGAGATCGATGGGCGGCTGATTTCCTGCTGCGGCGGGGCGGCTTCGCTCGACTTTTCCCTGACCCTGATCGAGGCGCTGTTCGGCGCCAATGTGCAGGCCGAGATCAAGGAAGCCTTGTGCATCGACCGCGTGCGTTCGTCGGAAGAGCGGCAGCGGGTGGCCCTGCAGGCGCGTTTCGGGGCGCTGCAGCCCAAGCTGTCGGAGGCGGTGACCCTGATGGAGGCGAATATCGAAGAGCCGCTGTCGACCGACGATATCGCCGGGCTGGTGGGCTTGTCGCGGCGCCAGCTTGAGCGTTTGTTCAAGCAGTACCTGGGCTCGCTGCCCTCGCGCTACTACCTGGAGCTGCGCCTGCAACGGGCACGGCAATTACTTTTAGAAACAAATCATTCCATAGTGCAGGTCGGCCTGATGTGCGGATTCTCGTCGGGGTCGCACTTTTCGACCGCTTTTGGCACCTTATTTGGCAACACGCCACGCGAAGAGCGACAGCGCAAATTGCAAGGTTAAAGTCGGGGTCAGGTCTGGCAATCCGCCACTTTTTCCGCATTGCGGAAAAAGTGGCGGATTGCCAGACCTGACCCCGACTTTCAAGCTGCTTGGACAATTTTGAAAATCCTTGTCGCAGATTCAAAAGAGTTTTAGCATCCCCGCTTTTACAATGCAGTACACCTTACCATTGATGGGGATTTGCCATGAACGCCAAGCTTGACTCGACTGTTACCACCCGCCCTGTAACCCGCGCCACTTTTGACGAGGTAATCGTCCCGACTTACGCACCTGCCCAGATGGTGCCAGTGCGAGCAGCGGGCCTGGACCTGTGGGACCAGAACGGCAAGCATTACCTGGACTTCACCTCCGGCATCGCCGTCGCCTCCCTGGGCCACTGCAACCCGGTCGTGGTGGAAGCCCTGACCCGCCAAGCCAACACCCTGTGGCACCTGGGCAATGGCTACACCAATGAGCCGGTCCTGCGCCTGGCCCTGGCCCTGACCGAAGCCACCTTCGCCGACCGCGCCTTCTTCTGCAACTCCGGCGCCGAAGCCAACGAAGCGGCCCTGAAGCTGGCCCGTAAAGTCGCCCACGCCAAGTTCGGCGACAAGAAGCCGCGCATCGTGTCCTGCCTGAACTCCTTCCACGGCCGTACCCTGTTTACCGTGTCCGTCGGCGGCCAGGCCAAGTACACCGAAGGTTTCGAGCCGCTGCCGCCATCGATCGACCACATCCCTTACAACGATATCGAAGCGGCCAAGGCTGCCATCGGCGACGACGTCTGCGCCGTGATCGTTGAGCCGGTGCAGGGCGAAGGCGGCGTGATGCCGGGCAATCCAGAATACCTGAAGACTCTGCGCGAGCTGTGCGACAAGCACAACGCCGTGCTGATCTTCGACGAAGTGCAGTGCGGCATGGGCCGTACCGGTTCCCTGTTCGCTTACCAGGGCTACGGTGTGACCCCGGACATCCTGACCTCGGCCAAGGCACTGGGCAACGGCTACCCGATCGGCGCCATGCTGACCACCGACGAACTGGCCAAGCACCTGGCAGTGGGCACCCACGGCACTACCTACGGCGGCAACCCGCTGGCTGCCACCGTGGCGCTGACCGTGCTGGAAACCATCAACCAGCCAGCCTTCCTGGCCCGCGTGAAAGAGGCTTCCGAGAAGCTGATCGGCAAGCTGGAAGGCCTGGTGCGCGATTTCCCTCAGGTGTTCTCCGCCGTGCGCGGCGCCGGGCTGCTGCTGGGCCTGGTTGTGGCCGAGCCGTTCAAGGGCCGTTCCAAGGATATCCAGCGTGCTGCTGAAGCACAGGGCCTGATGATCCTGATCGCCGGTACCGACGTGGTGCGTCTGGCCCCGGCGCTGGTGGTGTCGGATGCGCAGATCGATGAGGCAGATCGCATTATTCGCCTGGCGGTTGCTGAGCTGACCAAGGCCTGAAACCGGTAACCCGGTGTCTGACCCGCAGGGTCAGACACCCATAGTGTCAGACCCCGTGGGTCTGACACAGGTTTACCGGTTTTGCTGTTTTAGAGAAGAATAAAAGAGGAGCACCCATGTACGTAGTCCGTCCGGTAGAAACCGCCGACATCGCCGCCCTCGAATCACTGGCCGCGGTCAGCATGCCGGGTGTCCATACCCTGCCGAAGACGCGTGAAAAGATCGAGCAGGCAGTCGAGCGTTCCATCGCTTCCTTCTCCGCCCACGTCGACATCCCGAGCGAAGAGTCCTACATGTTCGTGATGGAGTCGCTGGCCGACAGGAAGATCGTCGGCACCGCCGCCATCCACGCCTCCGCAGGCTCGAACGGCACCTACTTCTCCTTCCGCAATGACGTTATCCAGCAAGTCTCGCGCGACCTGAACATCAGCCACAGCGTGCACGCCTTGACGCTGTGCTCCGAGCTGACCGCCTACTCGCAGCTGTCCGGCTTTTACGTCGACGCCAGCGTGGCGCAGCGTCCGGAAGCGGCCCTGCTGTCGCGTTCCCGCCTGCTGTACGCAGTGCAGGCGCCGCACCGTTTCGGCGACCGCTTTTTCGTGCCGCTGGCCGGCCTGACCGATGAAAACGGCGGCTCGCCATTCTGGGATGCGCTGGGCCGCAAGTTCTTCAAGATGGACTTCCTGGATGCCGAACGCGTGATCGGCGGCGCCCGCAACCGCACCCTGATCGTGGAACTGATGCCGCACTACCCGGTCTACGTGCCGCTGCTGCCGGGCGATGCGCAAGCCGTGATGGGCCAGATCCACCCGAGCGGCGAACTGGCATTCAATTTGCTGACCTCCGAAGGCTTCGAAGCCGACGAGTACATCGACATCTTTGACGGCGGCCCGATCCTGCAGGCGCACAAGCATGCGCTGCGTACCTTCACCACCTCGCTGCCGCGCCGCGTGGCCAGCGCCGAAGGCACGCAAGCCAGCGACGCGGTGGCGACTTACGCCGTGTCCACCGGCCCTGACCAGCGCTTCCGCGCGGTGACCATCAACTGCGCACCGCTGGAGAATACCGATACCGTCTGCCTGTCGAAGAACGCCCAGGACATCTTGCGCGTGGAAGAGGGCGACACCGTGACCTGCGTCCGCATTTAAGAACGAGAAAACCTATGCTAGTTGTACGCGCCATTAAAGCGAGTGACCTGGACGGATTGTTCAACCTGGCCAGCCAGGTGGGCACCGGCATGACCACCCTCAAGCCGGACATGAAGATGATGGGCGACCGCGTCGCCGTGGCGGTGGCGTCCTTCGCCGAAACCATCCCGCCGGAAGAACGCGACTACATGTTCGTGATGGAAGACACCGACACCGGCCGCCTGGCCGGCGTGTGCGCCATCAAGGGCGCGGTCGGCCTGACCGAGCCTTTCTACAACTACCGCATCGGCACCCTGGTGCACTCCAGCCGCGAGCTGAACGTGTTCACCCGCATGGACACGCTGTACCTGTCCAACGACCTGACCGGCTGCTCCGAGCTGTGCTCCCTGTTCCTGCACCCGGACTACCGCCAGGGCAATAACGGCAAGCTGCTGTCCAAGAGCCGCTTCCTGTTCATCGCCCAGTTCCCGCACCTGTTCGAGCAGAAGATCATCGCCGAGATGCGCGGCTACCAGGCGGAAGACGGCAGCTCGCCTTTCTACGAAGGCCTGGGCCGCTACTTCTTCAAGATGGACTTCCACCATGTGGACGACCTGACCGCGCTGGGCAAGAAGTCCTTCATCGCCGAGCTGATGCCGCGCCAGCCGCTGTACGTCGACTACCTGCCGAAAGATGCGCAGGAAGCGATCGGCAAGGTTCACCAGGCTACCGCGCCGGCGCGCCGCCTGCTGGAGCAGGAAGGCCTGCACTACGAAGGCTATGTCGACATCTTCGACGCCGGCCCGGTGCTGCAAGCCCGCGTCTCCGAACTGCGCGCGATGCGCGACAGCGAACTGGCATCCGTCACGCGCGATACCGATACCGCGCATGCCTGCGCGCTGCACACCACCGAACCATACCTGGTGTCGAACACCGTCATGCAGGACTTCCGCATGATCCTGACCGACGCCAATCCATCCGACGGCGGCATTGACCTGTCGTCCGAAGAACAAGCGCTGCTGCATTGCCATGCCGGCGACACCGTGCGCACCCTGTCTCTCAACGTGAGGAAGAACCAGAATGTCTGAACTGAGCAATTTCATCAACGGCCAATGGAAAGCTGGCCACGGCGAGACCATCGTGACCACCAACCCGGCCACCGGCAAGCATATCTACTCGTCGAAAGAGTCGACTGCCGATGACGTGGCGGAAGCTGCGCATGCTGCGCGCGCCGCCTTCGAATCCTGGGCCTACCGTCCGCTGGAAGAGCGCATCGCCATCGTCACCAGGTTCCGCGACCTGCTGAAGGAAAACGCGGAAGAACTGGCGCAGACCATTTCGGAAGAAGTAGGCAAGCCGCTGTGGGAAGCGCGCACCGAAGTGACCACCATGGCCAACAAGGTGGACATCTCGATCACTTCCTACGGCAACCGCACCGGCGAATCGCGCAACAAGGTTGCCGATGGCGAAGCCGTGCTGCGCCACCGTCCGCACGGCGTGTTCGGCGTGTTCGGTCCTTACAACTTCCCGGGCCACCTGCCGAACGGCCACATCGTGCCTGCGCTGATCGCCGGTAACACCGTGGTGTTCAAGCCGAGCGAGTACGCACCGCGCACCGCCATCAAGACCGTCGCGCTGTGGGAAAAGGCCGGCGTGCCTGCGGGCGTGATCAACCTGGTCAACGGCGGCCGTGAAACCGGCATCGCGCTGGGCCAGAATGCGGAGATCGACGGCGTGCTGTTCACCGGCTCCAGCCAGACCGGCGCGGCGCTGCACAAGCAGTTCGGCGGCCAGCCGGGCAAGCTGCTGGCGCTGGAGATGGGCGGCAACAATCCTCTGATCGTTTGGAACCCGACGGACATCGATGCTGCCGTATTCATGGCGATTTCGTCTTCCTTCATCTCCGCCGGCCAGCGCTGCACCTGCGCGCGCCGCGTGATCGTGCAGAAGGGCGAGCAGGGCGATGCCTTCGTCAAGCGTTTCGTGGAGGTGGCGTCCAAGCTGGGCGTAGGCGCTCCGGCTGCCGAACCGGCGCCGTTCATGGGGCCTGTGGTTTCCGCCGCCGTGGCCGAAAAACTGGTGCAGGCGCAGGCCGACATGGTGGCCAAGGGCGGCAAGATGCTGCTGGAAATGCGCCAGCTGGAACCGGGCACCGGCTTTGTTTCCGCCGGCATCGTGGACACCACCGACGCTCAAGGCATTCCTGACGAAGAATGGTTCGGTCCACTGGCCCAGATCATCCGCGTCGACGATTTCGACGCCGCTATCCGGGCCGCCAACAATACCGGCTACGGCCTGGCGGCAGCCCTGCTGTCGACCGACGAATCGCTGTGGCAGAAGTTCCAGGTTCGCGCCCGCGCCGGCATCGTTAACTGGAACCGCCCGACCACCGGTGCGGCCAGCTCGGCGCCGTTCGGCGGCGTCGGCAAGTCCGGCAACCATCGTCCCAGCGCATACTATGCGGCGGACTATTGCGCCTACCCGGTCGCTTCGATCGAGAACGGCGCCCTTGAAATGCCTGCCAAGCTGTCGCCTGGCATGAACTTCTGAGGATGGCCATGCCTACTGCACGCGAATACAACTTCGACGGCCTGGTTGGCCCGTCGCATAACTACGCCGGCCTGTCGTTCGGTAACGTCGCCTCGTTCAACAACGTCAAGAGCGCGTCCAATCCGAAGCAGGCCGCCCTGCAGGGCCTGGCCAAAATGCGCGAGCTGGCCAAGCGCGGTTTCGCGCAGGCGCTGCTGCCGCCGCAGGACCGTCCGAATTTCCGCCTGCTGCGCAGCCTGGGCTACGCCGGCACCGATGCCGAAGTGATCGCACAGGCGTACAACGACTCGCCGGTGGTGCTGGCGTGCGCCTACTCGGCTTCGCCGATGTGGACTGCCAATGCCGCCACCGTCAGCCCGTCGGCCGACACGCGCGATGGCCGTGTGCACTTCACCGCTGCAAACCTGAACAACAAGCTGCACCGCGCGTTCGAGCACGTGCAGTCGGCTCGCGCCCTGCGCGCCATCTTCAAGGACGAACGCTTCTTCGCCGTGCACGACGCACTGCCTGGTACTCCGGCCTTCGGTGATGAAGGCGCGGCCAACCATACCCGCCTGTGCGACCAGCATGGCAATCCGGCCGTCGAACTGTTCGTATATGGCCGCGTGGAGTTCGACCCGAGCGCGCCGGCGCCGAAGAAGTTCCCGGCCCGCCATACGCTGGAAGCATCGAAGGCCGTGGCCCGCCTGCACGGCCTCGATCCGGCGCGCTGCGTGTTCGTGCAGCAGAATCCTGACGTGATCGACCAGGGTGTGTTCCACAACGACGTGATCGCCGTGGGTAATGGCAATGTGCTGTTCTACCATGAGCAGGCTTTCGCAGACGAGCAGGGCGCGCTGGCTTCGATCCGCGCCGCCATGCAGGACGTGGGCGCCGAGCTGGTGGCGATCCGCGTACCGACGGCCGAGGTGTCGGTGGCCGACGCGGTTTCTTCCTATCTGTTCAACACGCAGCTGCTGTCCAAGCCTGACGGCAAGATGGCCTTGGTCACGCCGCATGAGTGCCAGGAAATTCCGGCCGTGGCGGCCTTCCTGGAAAAGCTGGTCGCTTCCGGCGGCCCGGTCGATGAGCTGATCCACTTCGACCTGCGCCAGTCGATGCGCAACGGCGGTGGGCCGGCTTGCCTGCGCCTGCGCGTGGCGTTGACCGAGGCAGAGGCAGCGGCCATGCACCAGGGTGTGGTGATGACCGAAACGCTGTACCATAGCCTGGTCGCGTGGGTAGAGAAGCACTACCGCGACCATCTGGAACCGAAAGATTTGGCAGATCCGCAATTGGCTGTAGAAGTGCACACCGCATTGAAAGAGCTGGAACAGATCCTGGGCTTACCCGGCCTGTACGATCTGTAAAAACCGGTAAACCAGTGCCTGACCCGCAGGGTCAGGCACTGTCTGCGCAAAGGCCGTCGTGCAAACAGCGCCAACGGCTTGCGAGCTACCGGTTTTAAGAAAGAAGATACCCACAACGTATTTGGAGAAGCAGATGAAACAAATGCCACAAGAGTTGCGCAAGCAAACGCTCGAACTGGTCAAGGCCAGCGGCCCGATCGCCCAACTGATCGAAGCCTGGCTCGGCTCCCTGGACGACGAAGACCTGGCCGACCTGTCCCCCGGCAGCCTGGCCCCGGTCCTTGTGGAAGGTTTCACCCAGCTTGCCAAGCGCACCGCTTCCGGCTGCCAGATCGCCAAGCTCCAATACGAAGAAGCGCGCGGCGGCCACGCCACCGCGCTGCTGATCGTCAACGACGACATGCCATACCTGGTCGACTCCATCGTGATCGCCATGCGCAAGCTGCGCGTCGGCTCCAACGGCGTGCTGAACGCCGTGCTGCCGGTGCGCCGCAGCGCCGACGGCAGCGTGGAAGCCGTCGGCCAGAAAGGCGACAAGCTCGAATCGATGGTCCTGTGCCTGCTGTCCGAAAAGCTGGAAGACGGCGCACTGAAAGAACTGATCGACCGCATCGAGATGGTGGCGCGCGACGCCGCCGTCGTGAAGCGCGACCTGGCTGCAATGAAGGACCGCCTCACCGCCGTCTCTACCGACTCGGCCGGCCACGGCGAAGAAGGCCAGGAAGTCGCAGCTTTCCTGCAGTGGGCGCGCGACGAAGGCTTCGAAGTGCACGGCTATGCCTACTACCAGGTCAAGCCGGGCGCACGCGAACTGGAACGCGACATCCCTAGCCGCATCGGCGTGCTGCAGGACACCGCGCACCCGATCTACGGCACCTGCCTGGCCAATATCCCCGGCGACTTCGACACCCTGTCCAAGCGCGCCCACACCCTGTCGATCGTGAAGGCCGACGTGGGCGGCACGCTGCACCGCGACCAGTCGCTGGACTTCATCGGCGTGCGCCACACCGACGGCAAGGGCGCCATCCTGGGCGAGCATTGCTTCGTCGGCCTGTTCACCCGCGCCGCCAACCTGACCCCGCTGGCCCGCCTGCCATTCGCGCGCGGCCGCATCGCGCAAGTGCTGAAGATCGCCGGCGTGCGCGAAACCGGTTTCCGCGCCGAGAAATTCATCGAGATCCTGGAATCGCTGCCGCGCACCGAAGCGCTGGAAGCGGAACCGGAATGGCTGGCCGAAGTCTGCGGCGCCGTGGTGTCGCTGTACAAGCAGCCGCGTGCCAAGGTATTCGCCCGCCGCGACGTCTACGCCCGCCACCTGAACGTACTGGTCTACCTGCCACGCGAACGCTATTCGGCCTCCGTGGCGCACGCGCTGGCGCGCGCCCTGCAGGAAAGCTCCGGCGCCACCCATGTCAGCTCGCAAACCCTGGTGTCGGACGGTCCGCTGGCCCGCCTCTACCTGATTGCCCACGCAGCGCGCTATCCGCTGGACCTGGAAAGCGATATCCAGCGTCCGCTGCTGACGGTGCTGGACGGTTGGCATGACCAGTTCTCCGAGCTGGCCGACAAGGTCGGCGAGGAGCCGCTGCGCAACAGCCTGCGCAAGCTGTGCTCCACCCTGCCGGTCGACTATGTGGCCGCAACGCCGCCGACCGTTGCCTTCCACGACCTGGACAAGATCCTGCGCAATGGCGTGGACGAGCGCGTCGCCGTGCGCGTCGAACTGCCATCCGAAGGCAACGCCGCCACCACCATCCGCCTGTACTCGGTGGACGGCGTACCGGCCCTGTCCTCGATCCTGCCAGCGCTGCACAACGCCGGCGTGGCGATCGAGCGTGAATCGGCGCATACCATCCGCACCGCGGACGGCAAGAAGCACTACGTGACCAGCCTGGCTGTCGATGCGCAAAGCGCGCTCGAACTGTCCCGCCCTGGCGTGGTGCAGGTGGCGGAAGACCTGTTCAACGCCCTGTTCAACAACGAAGCCGAAGACGGCCGCCTGAATGGCCTGGTTGTCGAAGGCGGCCTGCGCCTGCGCGAAGTGCAGCTGGTGCGCGCTTACATGAGCTACTGGCGCCAGGCCGGCACCCAGTTCACCGTGCGCTACATGGCGGAGATCCTGCGCCGCCATCCAGCGCTGGTGAAGGAGCTGGTCGACGCATGGAAAGAGCGCTTCGATCCGGCCCTGCCGGAAGCGACCCGCACCGCAGCCAAGGACAAGCTGCTGGCCATCAAGGGCCGCTTGTCCTCGATCAACCACGCCGACTCCGAAGTGATTTTCGCGGCCATGATCGACCTGATGCTGGCAACCCTGCGCACCAACTATTTCCAGAATGCTGGACAGGGCGACAAGATCATCTTCAAGTTCGACACCAGCAGCCTGCACCTGGTGCCGGAACCGCGTCCGTTCCGCGAGATCTATGTGTTCTCGCGCCGCTTCGAAGGCGTGCACCTGCGTGGCGGCCCGGTCGCCCGCGGCGGCCTGCGCTGGTCTGACCGCATGGAAGACTACCGCACCGAGGTGCTGGGCCTGGTGAAGGCGCAGATGGTGAAGAACGCCGTGATCGTTCCTGCCGGCGCCAAAGGCGGCTTCGTCTGCAAGCAGATGCCGAAAGACGCGCCGCGCGACGTGGTGGCAGCGGAAGGCGAAGCAGTCTACCGCCTGTTCATCGCCAGCCTGCTGGAAATGACCGACAACCGCGTGCTGGGCAAGATCGTTCCGCCTGAGGACACCGTCCGCTACGACAACGACGACCCATACCTGGTGGTGGCTGCCGACAAGGGCACCGCGACCTTCTCCGACATCGCCAACAGCATCGCGGTGAAGCGCGGCTTCTGGCTGGGTGACGCCTTCGCATCGGGCGGCTCCAACGGCTATGACCACAAGAAGATGGGCATTACCGCCAAGGGCGCGTTCGAAGCGGTCAAGCGCCACTTCTACGAGATGGGCCACGACATGAACACCACCCCGTTCACCGTGGTGGGCGTGGGCGACATGTCGGGCGACGTGTTCGGCAACGGCGTGCTGCTGTCGCACCAGATCAAGCTGCTGGCGGCCTTCGACCACCGCCACATCTTCCTCGACCCGAACCCGGATACCGCGAAATCCTTCGCCGAACGCCAGCGCATGTTCGCGCTGCCGCGCTCCTCGTGGGAGGACTACAACAAGGACCTGATCTCGAAAGGTGGCGGCGTGTTCCCGCGTACCGCCCGTACCATCGAGCTCTCGGCTGAAGTGCGCGCCGCGCTGGACATCCAGGAAACCTCGCTGACGCCGGAAGAACTGATGCACCGCATCCTGCTGGCCCCAGTGGACCTGTTCTACAACGGCGGTATCGGCACCTACATCAAGTCCTCGAGTGAAACCCACGCGCAGGTGAAAGACCGCGCCAACGACAATATCCGCGTCAGCGGCAATGCGCTGCGCTGCAAGGTCGTGGCGGAAGGCGGCAACCTGGGCGCGACCCAGGCCGGCCGTATCGAATTCGCCTTGGCCGGCGGCCGCATCTTCACCGATGCGATCGACAACTCGGCTGGCGTGGATTGCTCCGACCACGAAGTGAACTGCAAGATGTGGCTGGACGTGGAAGTCAACGCCGGCCAGACCACCGAGGCAGACCGCAACCAGCTTCTGAACGACATGACCATGGAAGTGGAACGCCTGGTCCTGCGCGACAACACTCAGCAAACCCGTCTGCTGGTGCGCGAATTCCAGGCCCAGTCGGAAGCCCATGTGCAGGACGGCTATGCCGACCTGATCGCCGACCTGGAAGAAGAAGGCGCGCTGTCGCGCGAACTGGAGCACCTGCCAAGCGTGGCCGAACTGGCGCGTCGCAAGGCCGATGGCCGCGGCCTGACCACGCCGGAGCTGGCGGTGGTGATCGCCAACGTGAAGAACCGCTACAAGCGCCTGCTGTCGGCTATGCCGCTGACGGACGAAAGCTGGGCGGAGAAGGTGCTGCGTCCCTACTTCCCTGAGCAACTGGTGGCGACCCGTCCACCGCTGAACCATCCGCTGTCCAATGCCATCCTGGCGACCGTGCTGGCGAATGAAGTGGTGAACCGTTGCGGCCCATTGATGATGCGCGACCTGGCCGCTGCCAACAACTGCAGCGAGCAGGACGTGATCCTGGCGTGGGGCCAGGCATGGTCCGCGCTGGACCTGGCGCCGGTCTTCGACGATCTGGATGCCGATGCATTGAATGTGCCGCGCAACGTGGCGATGCGCGTCGATGCGCGCACCCGTGCCATGTTGAAGGCGGTGATGGAAGGCGTGTTGGGCGTGCCGAAGGATCAACTGCGCGGTGCCGGTATCGCCGAGCTGACCAAGCTGTTCGCCGATCCTTCCACCGTGCGCAAGATGGCGGCCGACGTGCAGTCGGAAGCGGCTACCCACAGCGGGCTGCGCGCTGAATTCGTGCAGGCGTGGAATGCGGTCGATGCGCTGGAAGGCGTGGCGGCGTTCGTGTTCGCCGCGCTGTCGGTCAAGCGTCCGGCGGGCATGGACCTGCCGGGCTTCCTGGCGGTTGGCATGGCGCTGCGTTCGCAGGCCGGTATCGATACGCTGGAGCGCGGGCTGAAACTGCCGGCTGTGTCGAAGTCGCAGGAACACCTGCGCAGCTACGCGCAGCAGGCCTTGCGCCGTACGCAGCAGAAATTGCTGTCGCAGGTGCTGGCTCGTGCGACCAACGGGCATGACGCGGTCGAAGCGGTCGAGCTGGTGACCTGCACCTTGGGCCTTTCGGGCTACGCGGCGTCGGCGGACCTGGAACAGGCAATGCTGGACGTGTGGGCGTTGTCGGAAGCGGTCAACGCGGTCGGCATGGCGGCCTGAAACCGGTAAACCGGCGGGGACTGGCCCTGGGTCCAGCCCCCGTCCCTCAATGCAAGTATGCGGCCGCCGCGTATAAGTGTCAGACCCTGCGGGTCTGACACTGGTTTACCGGTTTTAGCGGAGCAGAAAGTAAACAGCAACAAAAGAATGGCAGATAACCAAACCTTACCCCCCGCAGTCCGCGCCCTCGCTGAAGCAGACTTCAGCGCGGTTGCACGCAGTTTCGAACAGGCCGGCTTCGCGGTCGCCCAACCCGCCGACGGCATCCTCACCATCCGCAGCAAGCAGCAAGGCCGTCCAGCGATCCTGGTCTCGGTCGGCGTGCATGGCGACGAAACCGGCCCGATCGAACTGGTAGCCTACCTGCTCGACGCCCTCGCGCAAGAACCCCAAGCGCTGCAAGTCGACCTGATGCTCTGCGTCGGCAACATCGGCGCCATCCGCCAGGCCAAGCGCTTCATCGACGCGGACCTGAACCGCATGTTCCGCACCGAACGCGGCACCCTGGCCGGTACCGCCGAAGCCGCACGTGCCGACGTCATGATCGCCGCCACCACCGAATTCTTCGAAAGTGCCGGCAAACAACGCTGGCACCTCGACCTGCACACGGCCATCCGCCCGAGCGTCTACCCAACCTTCGCCATCGTCCCCGACCTGATTGCGGACGACGCCAAGCAGCAGCTGGTCGGCTGGCTGGGCGAAGCTGCCATCGGCGCCATCATCATGAACCCGTCGTCGGCAGGCACCTACAGCTACTACAGCGCCGAGCACCACGCCGCCGCCGGCACCACGATTGAGCTGGGCCGCATTGGCACCTTGGGCCAGAACGACCTCACGCAGTTCGAAGACGCCAAGCTGGCCCTGGACCGCCTGCTGCGCGGCAAGGCGCCGCTGCAAGCCGCCAGCGAACCGCACGTCTTCAAGGTGGCCCAGAACATCATCAAGCTGAGCGACAACTTCAAGATGGCCTTCGGCAAGGAGACGCAGAATTTCACCGCGCTGAAGAAGGGCGATGAAATTGCCCGCGACGGCGATACCGTCTACACCGTGCAGCACGACGAAGAGCTGGTGGTATTCCCCAACCCCGACGTCCGCATCGGCCTGCGGGCCGGAATGATGGTCACGCGCGTGAATTGATGGATTGCGCTACACTTTCCGGACACTCAACGGAAAGGAGTAGCGCATGTCGCTGTCCATGTATAAAGTTTCCGCGCCCGTTTTCGTGCGCGGCCTGAACGTGATGGCAGGCCTGCTGCGCAAGGCCCAAGCCCACGCCGAGGAAACCGGCAAAGTGCCGGAAACGCTATTGTCGGCCCGGCTGGCCGACGACATGCTGCCGCTGGCCGCCCAGGTCCAGCGCGCCAGCGATACCAGCAAACTCTCCATCGAACGCCTGAGCGGCATCGCCGCACCGAAATTCCCCGACAACGAAGCCAGCTTTGAGCAGCTGCAGCAGCGCATCGCGAACACGATCGCTTACATTGAAAGCGTGGGGGAGGAGCATTTCGCAAACAGCGAAACGCGCGAGGTGGCACTGAGTTTCGGCAGCTTCAGGCCAACCTTTACTGGCGAGAGCTATCTGCTGACTTTCGCGCTGCCGAATTTCTACTTCCATGTCGTGACGCTGCACGACATCTTGCGGAACCAGGGCGTCAAGATCGGCAAGATCGATTACCTGGGGCCTTACGAGGGTTAAATGCTGACGTGCAGGGCGTAGGTTGCGGCCATGGTCAGCAGGAGCACGCTCACTGAAATCGCCTTCATCGGATTGAAGCGGGTCGAAACGGTCGGGATTTTTCGGTACATGGCAGGCTCCTTCTCAGTAGCGGTTTTGCATGCTTCGCAGCTTATCAATGCATGCCCCGCCGAGCTAGGCGCAAGCCTGTATCAATAGTAAGCACTTGTAACTTTATGAGCCATCTGTTTTCCCCTTATGCCCTGGGCCCGCTGGACCTGGCGAATCGCATCGCCATCGCGCCCATGTGCCAATACTCCGCCAACGACGGCCTTGCGACCGATTGGCACATGATCCACTACGGCCACCTGGCGCTGTCCGGCGCCGGCTTGCTGATCCTGGAAGCGACAGCCATCTCGCCGGAAGGCCGCATCTCGCCGGCCGACCTGGGGCTCTGGTCGGACGAGCACCAGCGCGCGCTTGCGCCCATCGTGCAGGCGATTCGCCGCCATTCGCCGATCAAACTGGCCGTGCAGCTTGCGCATGCGGGCCGCAAGGCCTCCAGTGCGCCGCCGTTCGAAGGCGGGCAGGCCCTGGCGCCGGGGCAGGGCGGCGGCTGGCAGACGGTTGCGCCTTCCGCGCTGCCGCATGCGGCTGCTGATCCTGCGCCGCTGGCACTCGATGAAGCGGGCCTGGCCAAGGTCAAGGCCGATTTCGTGAGTTCCGCGCTGCGCGTGCATGCCCTCGGCATCGAAGCGATCGAGCTGCACGGCGCCCACGGCTACCTGCTGCACCAGTTCCTGTCGCCGCTGGCCAACCAGCGCAGCGACCAGTTCGGCGGTTCGCTGGAAAACCGCATGCGCTTCCCGCTGGAGGTGTTCGACGCCGTGCGCGGCGCCCTGCCGCGCGAAGTGGCGATCGGCATGCGCGTTTCGGCCTCGGACTGGGTCGAAGGCGGTTGGGACATCGAACAGTGCGTAGCGCTGGCGCATCAGTTGAAACGGCGCGGCGCCGACTTTATCCACGTCTCCAGCGGCGGCGTTTCGCCGTTGCAGCAGATCCCCCTCGGTCCCGGCTACCAGGTTCATTTTGCGCAGCGCATCAAGGCTGAAACGGGCATGCCAACCATTGGCGTGGGCCTGATCACCGAGCCGTTGCACGCTGAAGCGATCATCGCCAACAACCAGGCCGACATGGTGGGCTTGGCGCGCGCCATGCTGTACAACCCGCGCTGGCCATGGCATGCGGCGGCGGCCCTGGGCGCCCAGGTTGCTGCACCGCCGCAGTACTGGCGCTCCCAGCCCCGGGAATTGACAAACCTGTTCGGCGAAACGCGCCTCGGGCAGCGTTAAAACACGTGGCTCCGTGGGGCGCCCGCCACGGTTGCCATTCCGGCATCAAAATCCTTTAGGTACAGCAACTGCGAGGTCTTATAATCGTGGGGTTTTTTTGTCCTGAAGGATATGCCTGTGAATCAATCGCTGGTCCAGAAGCTGACCCGTACCAAGCCGGTCCCGGTGGAGTCGGATGCCGGCACGAGCCTGCACGGGGAGGGCCTTAGCCGCTCCATCGGGCTGTTTTCGCTGACGATGATTGGCGTCGGCGCCACGATCGGCACCGGTATTTTCTTCACCATGGTCGAAGCGGTGCCGAAAGCTGGCCCCTCCGTCGTGCTGTCTTTCCTGCTGGCCGCGCTGACCGCCGGCCTGACCGCCCTGTGCTACGCCGAGCTGTCCTTCCGTGTGCCTGCAGCCGGTTCCGCCTACTCTTTCGCCTACCGCACGCTGGGCGAGTTCATGGCCTTCATCGTCGCCTTTTGCCTATTGCTCGAATACGGGCTTGCCGCCAGTGCAACGGCGATTGGCTGGTCCGACTACCTGAACAACTTCCTGGTCAACGCCTTCCATTGGCAGATCCCGGAAAACCTGCGCTCGCCGATGATCGTCTCCACCCCGAACGGAACGGTGTGGCATATGGATCACTTCAACCTGCCGCCAGTGATCCTGGTGGCGCTGTGCTGCTTCCTGCTGGTGCGCGGCGCCAAGGAATCGGCTACCGCCAACGCCATCATGGTGATGATCAAGCTGGCGATCCTGATCTTCTTCTGTGCCGTCGCCTTTACCGGCTTCGACACCAATAACTTCACGCCATTCCTGAAGCCGACGCCAGGCGAATGGCTGCCGGGCGCCAGCGGCATTGCCGCCGCAGCAGGAACCGTGTTCTTCTCCTTTATCGGCCTGGACACCATCGCAACCGCCGGCGAGGAAGTGCGCAACCCGAAGCGCAACGTCCCGATCGGCATCATTGCCGCGCTGCTGCTGGTGACCGTGTTCTACATGCTGGTCGCCATGGCCGCCATGGGCGCGCAGCCGGCCCATATGTTCGAAGGCCAGGCCGCCGGCCTGTCCGTGATCCTGCAGAACGTGACCGGCAAGGCCTGGCCTGCGCTGATCCTGTCGGCCGGCGCCGTGATCTCGGTCTTCTCCGTGACCCTGGTAACGATCTACGGCCAGACCCGTATCCTGTATGCGATCGCCAAGGATGGCCTGGTGCCAAAGGCATTCCAAAGCGTGAATCCAAAGTCCCATTCGCCTGTTGCCAATACGCTGATCGTCAGCGTGGTGGTTGGCATTGTCGCCGGCCTCGTCGATTCCACCTTCCTGTGGGACATGGTATCGATGGGCACCCTGACTGCCTTTATCGTGGTATCGATTGCGGTGCCGGTGCTGCGTTCGCAGGAGCGCGCAGCTGGCACATACAAGAAGGGCGGTTTCCGCGTTCCTTTCGGCCCGTATTTCGTGCCGGGCCTGAGCATCGTCGCCTGCGGCTACCTGATGATCAACCTGTCGCACGCCACCAAGATGATTTTCACTATCTGGATGGTCGTTGCGGTGCTAACCTACTTCATCTACGGAATCCGGAACTCCAGGCTTAACAAGGTATAAACAATGCAGGTCAAAGCAATCGCCCACACAGCATTCCTGGCTACGGCCATAATCTCTGGGGCGGTTGCCCAGGCGGGGTCTCCGGGCTCCGCCATCCGCGACTACCGCTCGGTTGCGATTTCCCCAGCCGGCGACCGCGTCGTGTCGCTGGAATCCATCGACACCGGCAATGGCAAGCGCCCGCACCCCACCGTGGTCGTTCGCAATGCCGCGACCGGCGCCATCGCCGCCGAATTCGATCCTTGCTCCACATGCAGTTATGACAAGCCGTCCTGGTCGCCGGACGGCAAGGCGCTGGCCTTTGTCGCCAGCGACAAGCGCGCTTCTTCGGCGTGGCTGTACATCGCAACCGGCGGCAAGGCGCGAGCACTGGCCACCGTGCAAGGTGTCGCCAGTACCGCGCGCTGGTCTCCGGACGGACGTACGCTATCGCTGCTGGCCACCATCGGCGCGAAAAAGGAAACCGGCGCGACGGCTGCCGGCGCGCGCCTGGTAGGAGAGATCGGCGCAGAGGAAGATGCGCAGCGCATCGCCACCATTCCGGCCGCTGGCGGCACGCTCAAGCTGGTGTCGCCTGCCGATACCTTCATCTACGAATACGACTGGACGCCGGACGGCAAGGGTTTCATTGCCAGCAGCGCCAAAGGCAATGGAGACAACAACTGGTGGATGGCCAAGCTTTCCCAAATTGATGCCGCCAGCGGCGCACTGCGCATCGTGGCCAGCCCTGCCACGCAGCTGAACATGCCGCGGGTCTCGCCCGATGGCCGCACCGTGGCCTTCATTGGCGGCTTGATGAGCGACTTCGGCTCTGTGGGCGGCGACGTCTACACGGTGCCGCTGGCGGGCGGCGAGCCGGTCAACCTGACGCCTGGCTTCAAAGGCACCTTCAATACGCTCGCATGGCGCGGCAAGGACTTGCTGGCCAATGCCCTGATGGGCGAGAAGTCGACCGTGCTGTCCCTGGATCCGCAGGGCCATAGCACGATCCTGCGCTCCGTCGCCGCGTCGACCGGCGCAGGCGACGGACGCATGTCGTTCAGCGACGACGGCAGCAAGGCCGCCGCACTGCAGGAAGACTTCGAGCACGCACCCGCCATCGTGGCCGGCCCGGTTGGCGCCATGCGCGCGATCACCGACGACAATGCCCACCTGGCACCGCAAGTCGCGGTACAGAATATCAGTTGGAAGAGCGAAGGCTTTAACGTACAGGGCTGGCTGATCGGTCCCCGCACCCTGGTGCCGGGAAAGAAATATCCAATGATCGTGCAGGTGCACGGCGGTCCTGCTGCCGCGGCATCGCCGCGCTACATATCGCCGGGCGAGCAGGGCAACCCGCTGCTGCGCGAACTGGTGGAGAAGGGCTATTTCGTCTTCCTGCCCAATCCGCGCGGCAGCTTCGGGCAGGGCCAGGACTTCGCCCGCGCCAATCGCCGCGACTTTGGCGGCGGCGACCTGCGCGACATCCTGGCCGGCATCGACGCCGCGGCGGATGCGGCACCGGTCGATGCCAATCGCTTGGGGCTCATGGGCCACTCCTACGGCGGCTTCATGACCATGTGGGGAGTGACGCATTCGCAGCGTTTCAAGGCCGCCGTTGCCGGCGCCGGCATCGCGAACTGGATCTCCTACTACGGCCAGAACGGCATCGACCAGTGGATGATTCCATTCTTCGGAGCTTCCGCTTACGACGACCCGGCGATCTACCGCCAATTGTCGCCGATCGAGTCGATCAAGGTGGCGCGCACCCCAACGCTGGTGTACGTCGGAGAACGCGATGTCGAATGCCCGCCCGTGCAGTCGATGGAGTTCTGGCACGGCCTGAAGGCGATGGGCGTGCCGACCTCGCTGGTGATCTACGAGGGCGAAGGCCACAGCATCCGCGAGCCGGAGCACCAGCAGGACCTGCGCAAGCGCACCATCGAATGGTTTGGACGTTACCTGGGCGAGTAAGCGAGCGATGCGATTGCGGTACAAGATGATGACGGCCCTGCTGGCGACAGGGCTTGGTTCTGTGGCCCTGGTGGGCGCGGTGGCCTACGTCAGCGTAAACTACAAGGTCGACTCGCTGCGCCGGCAGCAGGCGGCAGAGCATTTCCATACCTACATGACGGCCTACCTGGCCGAGTATGGCGACTGGCAGACCGCCATCGCAACGGAATCCTTCGACCGCTTCGTGCGGCGCCAGGAAGGCGAGCGGCGTGGCGGCGCCGAGCTGCCCAGCGAAATGCTGGAGCGCATGCCGCCGCGCATCAACAACCAGGCGCGATATGCGCCGCCGCCGCAGGCCGGCATCTATGTGCCGCGCGAAGGCGGCGGACCACCGCCGGATCCGAACTTGCCTGCCGCGCGCCGCAGCAGCGGCACCCCCGCACCGGATGGAGGCTTCCCGCCGCCTGATTATCGCGGTGCGCCGCCAGATCCCACCTTGCCCGCTGTCCGGCGCCCGCCGCGCGATGGCTTTGGTCCTATGCCGGAAGCGCGAGAGCAGCACCCGCCGGGCGAGATTCCCGGTCCGCCGCCGCGCCGCGACGGACCGCCTCCGTTCCGCTTCATCCTGACCGATGCTGGCTACCGTGTGCTGCTTGGCGGCGGGCAGCTCCACTATGGCGAAGCACTGCCCGAAAACCTGCGTTCTTCGGCGCGTGCCATCGTGGTAAAGAACCAGACCGTCGCCTACATGTCCTCGGAGGGCACGCTGGCACCGACGCCGCAGGAACAGAAATACCTGGATGCCCTGTACAACTCGCTGTTGTGGGGCATTGCCGCCGCGGCAGGCCTGGCAACGCTGCTCGGCGTGCTGCTGAGCCGCGGCCTGTCGCGCAGCCTGAGCGGCCTTACCAGGGCCGCCAAGCGCATGCAGAAAGGCGAGCTGCGGCAGGAGGTGCCGGTGCAGGGCAAGGACGAAGTAGCCGCACTGGCAACTGCCTTCAACGCCATGAGCGCGCAACTGGCGCACAGCCACGAAGAGCTCAATACCTCGCACGCCACTATCCTCGAACAGGCGGAGCAGCTGCGCGAACTCAGTATCCGCGACGCCCTGACGCAACTCTATAACCGCCGTCACTTCGACGAGCAGGCCAACACCCTGTTCAACCAGGCGGTGCGGCACAAGCGCCCGCTGGCGCTGGTCATCTGCGATATCGACCACTTCAAGAAGATCAACGACACTTATTCGCATGCCACCGGCGACACTGTGCTGCGCCACGTCGGCAGCATCTTGCGCAAGCATATGCGCCTGTCGGACCTGGTTGCGCGCTACGGCGGCGAGGAGTTCGTCATGGCCTTCCCCGAAACCGGAGGACCGCAAGCTGTTGCCTTATGCGACAAGCTGCGTGCGCTGATTGAGGGCTTCCCATGGCATGAAGTACATCCGGACCTGAAGGTGACCATGAGCATGGGCGTCTACGCCGACATCGCGGCCGGCAGCGCCGAGACCATGCTGCAAAAGGCTGATGCGCTGCTTTACCGCGCAAAGGAATCGGGCCGCAACCGGGTCTGCCACGCTTGAAGCCAGGTGGTATCCTTGCCCTTTCATCAATGCATAGGACACGAACCAGTGCGTATCGTCTCAAGCTTTGTTCTCGCCGCAGCAATCAGCCAGCATGCTTTCGCAGCGCCTGATGTCGTTCCGGTCGAACTGATTAACGGACTTCCATTCATCAACGTCGCGGTCGGGGCTGCATCGACCCGTGCCATGTTCGATTCCGGCGGCAAGCTTGGCATATCGCTGCCTGCCGCGGTCATCGAGAAGGCGGGCACGGTCAAGGTCCTCGACGAAAAGAAGAAGTTCAAGGACATTCACGGTAACGTTTATGAGGTGCCGCGCCTCCTGGCTGAAAAAGTCATTGTTGGTTCGACCCTGCTCGCGCCGGTGGCCGGCCAGGTCCACACGACATGGGGAGGCGCTCCGGAAGGACCCGAAGCTGAACTGACACGGGCGCGTGAAGGCGGTTCGATCGGCCTTGAGGCATTCGCCAACTTCCCGCTGCTGTTCGATTACAAGAGGCGGACCATGTCGATCCTCGATGCCGAACAGGCGGCCCTGCTCGGGACGCCGGAGTGGCGCTCGCTTGATCTGCGATACGGCGGAGAAGGTCCGGTGGTAACCTTGGTCGCGGGCGGCAAGCAGCTCAAGTTCGTGCTGGATACCGGCGCGCAGGTCAACCTTGTCAAGCGCGGCCTGGCTTGCAACACGGCTCAGGCTTGCGAGTTGCGCGACATCAGCGGATCGCTGATGCTGGATATGAAGGTCTATCACACCAACCTCGATGGCGCACCGTTTGACGGAATCCTGGGCGCGCCCTTTTTCCGCGGTCATCGCGTTGTGTTTGATGTGAAAGGCGGGAAGTTGTACGTCGCACCGAACAAGGCTTGATTGGAAACCGAATGAAAATTGTCCATCCTGCGGCGTTGATCCTGGCGCTCGCCTTGTTGCCGTCACATGCGGCGGAGCCGGCGGCAAACTCGGCATCGATTCGCCAGGAGCATGGCGACAACGTGGCGGTCATCCGCGGCGAGACCGGAATCGCAGTCATGAACGGCGAAACGGTGGAGCTGAAGGACCGTATCGTCTACGTCAACGGGCGCTCGTTCGGCACTGTTCCCCGCGACTGCGAGATCAAATACGTCGTGTCCGGTGAGAAGCGGACCCTGTATGTCGACGGCAAGATTCGCGAACGGCTAGCGGGCAAATAAGTCGCCGGCAGAAAAGATGCGGTTCATCTCTTTGGCCGGAATGGCCTCTTCTGCATAGCTGAAAGTGCCGGAAGACTGCACTTCGGTTGCCGCGCGCAGCAAGGCGCCATAAGCTGCGCGGGCCAGCGAACCGCCCAGGCTCACGCGGGCCACGCCAAGCTCGCGCAGTTCGTCAACAGTGAGCTGGACACCCTGGAATCCCATGATCACGTTCAGCGGCCGGTCAACTGAGGACACGATGGCACGGATATCGTCTTTCGACTGGATGCCAGGCGCGAACAGCACGTCCGCGCCCGCTTCCTGGTAGGCCTGCAGGCGCTGGATCGTGTCCCTGAGGTCCGGGCGCCCGTATAGGTAGTTTTCCGCGCGAGCCGTCAGCATGAATTTGAAGCCGAGCGACCGGGCTGCCTGTGCCGCTGCGCGAATCCTTTCGGCAGCCAGGCCGATATCGTAGACCGGCTGGCCGGCATTGCCGCTGGCATCCTCGATGGAACCGCCGACCACACCCGCCCTGGCAGCTTCGATGATGGCCCGGGCTGCCGCTTCCGGTGCGTCTCCGAAGCCGTTCTGCAGGTCCGCAGAGACTGGAAGGTCGGTGGCGGCGGCCAGCTCGGCCAAGTGCGGCATCATGGCCTGCGCGTCGACACTCAGGTCGCTGCGCCCTTGGGAAAAAGCGTAGCCGGCGCCGGTGGAGGCCAGCGCCCTGAAGCCGAGATGCTGCAGCAATCGCGCCGAGCCGCAATCCCACGGGTTGGGAATGACAAAACAGGCGCCGTTCCTATGCAGTGCTTCGAACTCCTTCGATTTCTCAAGCTGGCTTTTCATGATGTCCTCAAATTGGCGGAAGCCCGTGCATGGCGCGGGCCTTGTTGCATTCAGGGGTGTATTCGGTGAAGTCGCGGCAGGTGGAGGAGCGTTCGGCGTAGATGCTGCAGCCGACAGCCTTGCCCACCTCCCCTTCAAGCGCGATGCAGCGCACCGGCCTGGATTCCGTGCCGCGCATGGCGGCACGGTGAGGCGTGATGGGTACCGTCAGGTGTGCGGGAACAGCTTCGCCCCAGTAGAACGAAACCCTGAAACTGGCGCAGCATGCGCCGCAGCTTTGGCAGTGCGACATCCCATTCCTCAATCACCGTTTGCAACGTTGCGAACAATCGCTTCACTATGAACGATGATTTTATCCGCATCTGCCTGGAGCAGGCGGATGCGTCGCTGCACCAGCGGCCAGCCGGACCAGGCGACTTCCGGCTCGGCAAGCGGCTCGCGGCGCAGCGGTGCTGCCGGAGGCGTGGCGCCGGTATGGCGCGACAGTGCCACCGTCAGCGTGCGGCATACGGAGGCGTGGCTGGCATCCAGCATGGCATTTACCGCATCGCTCGGGATGTCGCGCACGTGGCGGCGCAGGATCGCGCGCAGGGCGGCAACGTGCGCCACCAGCAAGTAGTTCTGCACGATGAACAGGTTGATGTCCTCCGCCGCGCGCTGCTTGCTTTCCGGCTCATCCAGCATGCGCACCAGCGCGGCGCTCAGCGCGGCCAGCGAATCCATCAGCCGCTTGCGCTGGATGCGATAAATGAAGTCGTTGCGGTACTTCCCTTGCAGCAGGTCGAAGCTGGCTTCCATATAGCTCAGGTTCACCGACAGCACTTGCCTGATCAGGTGCGGCAGCGATTGGTATTCCCAGTTCGCGAGCACGAAGCTGAAGGCAGTCGCGATCGCGGCGCCGACGAAGGTGTCCACCAGGCGCTCGGAGATCAGGTTGCTGCTTGGCGCGACCAGGTACATCCACAGCAGGATCATCACCGACACTGCAATCGCCGCGTAGCGGTAGCGCAGGTAGATGAAGGTCGGGGTGGCGATGCAGGACAGCACCAGCACCGTCAGGATTGCCGCCGGGTGGTCCATGAACTTCAGCACCACGGCCGTGATGATGCAGCCGATGATGGTGCCGACAATGCGGTCCGAGCGGCGCTGCTTGGTCATGCTGAAGCTGGGCTTCAGGATGATAACGATGGTCAGCACGATCCAGTAGCTGTGTGCCTTGTACGGCAGCATCGCGCCGATCGCCAGCCCGGCGGCAATCGCCATCGATACCCGCAAGGCGAAACGGAAGATCGGCGAATCCATGCGGAAGTGCGACAGCATGAGCTGCAGTTCGTACTTCTGCTGCGACAGGAAGGGCTGCATGTCCATGTCGCGCCAGAACGGCGTGTCTTCGTAGACCTTCTGGCTCGACACGTGCAGCTCGCCGATCATGCGGATGATGGCGGTGATCTTGTTGCGCTGCGCGCGCAGCACGGTGACCGCTTCACGCCGCGGCTTGCCGGCATCCAGGTCGTCCTGCAGGCCGGCGATCTGCTGCTCGAGCGCCGCCAGTTCGGGCGTGTAGTCGACTTCCGGGTAGGAAGCGCGCTTGCGGGTCACGGCATACGCGACGGATTCGATATCGCGCGCCGCCTTGTACGCCAAGTCGTGCAGGGTGCGCAGCGCGGGGGAGTCGAGCAGGTGGGTACGCAGCGACGCATAATCGGTGTGCGTGGCGAGCACCTGCTCGTACAGGTCCAGCATGCAGACGTGGATCTGCACCACCACCGCATCCTTGCGGTTGTTGTGCGCGCGCAGGATCAGGTCGCGCGAGGCCTGCTGGCGGTCCGCCAGCAGGGCCTGGTGGCGCACCAGCTTGTTGAACTGCTCGGTGAGGTTGTAGCGCGTGTCGTAGAAGTCGGCCTTGATGTCGATATAGGCCGCCAGCTCAAACAGCGCCTCCGCCAGCACCTGCTGCTTGATGCGGTGGCGCAGCACCCAGGCAATGCCCATGGCATAGGCCAGGTAAGCCAGTGCGCCAAGCATGAACAGGCCGGCGTGCGCGAACGACTGGGCCGGCGTCAGCACATGCTCGGTCGACATGGTCATGATGAACAGCGTCGCCAGTTGCAGCGGCATCGACTTCTTGCCATACACGACCATCATGCTGGCGAAGAAGCTCACCGCCACCAGCATCGGCATCAGCAGCCAGTAATAAGGCCCGCACAGGCTGATCAGCAGGGTGACGGCGGTGCATAGCAGCACCGATGCCATCATCTCGTTGAATTTGTGGCGCAGCGGGCTTGGCATGTCCATCAACGCAGTGCACAGCGCGCCAATGCCGATCGACATCGCGGTATGCGTGTCGGTCAGCCACATGGCCAGCGCAATAACGCCCACCAGGCCGGCGCCGAAGCGCAGGCCCAGGTGGAAGTAGTGACTGTAGAAGAAGGTGCGGGGGTCTAGTGCGTAGTGCATGGTCCCCGTCTTACACAATCGACAGGACAGGGTAGCGGCGCCATTCCGGCTCGCGCTGTCGCTGGCAGTTGTGGAAGATGAAGTGCAGCACTGCGTCCTTGTCCTTCACCAGCGCCGGGTTGGCGGCTTTCCAGTTCTCGAACTTGGCTTTGGTTTCCGGTTCGGCAGCCAGGATGTCGGCGGCCAGGTCTTCAAACACGTAGTCGGAGATGTTCTCCTTGCGCTCCAGGACGGAGTTGAATAAGCCCCAGCGGAAGAAGGAATCGTGGCCTTGCGGTTCCAGGGTCTCGACGGCGTAGCGCGCGTTGTCCTGGTCCAGCGAGATGTACCAGTCGCCGGCCCTCAGCTCGAACGTGCCCTCGCGCTTTTCGACTTCCACTTCGTCGTGGAACATGTGGCCTTCGTAGGCGGTCGGGCGCGATGTCACGCTGTTGATGTGGTAGTACTGGGCCTGCACCGTGGTCGGCGCTTCGATGCGTGTCATCTGCACGCCGTTCCACTGCAGGCGCTCGACCGCTTCGCGCCATTGCTGCGGCACGACGTAGGCCTTCGGCGCCCTGATCACTGCATCGGCGGGGAAGCGGTTGAACCACTTGATGTCGCGCGCCCATGGCCTGCTGCGGTCGTAGGACAGGCGGATGTAGTCGCCCAGCCTGGACGGGCTGCGCTGCGCCTCGTAGCCCTTGAAGTGGAAGGTGCCTGGATTCTCTTCGTCCATGCGCCAGGTGACGGCCCATTCCTTTTGCTTGCGCTGCGCGGCCTTGGTGGCCGCGCGCAAGGCCTTGATCTGTTCGCCGTGCTTGACGGTGAAGTTGCGCACGGTGTCGACCAGGGCGCGCATCGACTCGTAGCGGTCGGCGTAAGGCTTCAGCATATGCGTCTCCGGCATGAAGCCGATGATGTTATGCAGGGCGGTGAAGCCGGTCGAGAAGCGTGCGGTTTCCAGGAAGTCGGCGATGCCGTCATCCGGGGTTTCCACCACAGGGTTCACGTAAGGGCAGGTCGGCCAGCCGGCGGCGGCCATGTCCTCATAGATCTGCGGCAGCATGGTGTCGCGCAGGAAGGCACCCAGTTCACCACCCAGCTTGTCGCACTGGGTGTGGATCAGGGTCATGGTGTAGCTGTAGTCGGCGCCGTTGGAAGTGTGGGTGTCGACCATCACGTCCGGATCCCAGGCGGTGATCAGCTGGTTGAAGAACTTCGCGTTCAGCGTGTCGCATTTGACGAAGTCGCGGTTCAGGTCCAGGTGGCGGCTGTTGCCGCGGAAGCCGAACATCTCCGGGCCGTCCTGGTTGGCGCGCGAGGTGTTCTGGCGATTCAGGCAGCCGTCCACGTTATAGACCGGGACGAACAGCAGCACGGTCTTGCCCAGGCTTGCCAGCAGCTCCGGCTTGAAGCACAGGTCGCGCACGGTCGCCATGCAGGAGTCGATGCCTTCCGGCTCGCCAGGATGGATGCCGTTGTTGTTGAAGAAGACCGTACGGCCTTCACGCTTGATCGTTTCGCGGTCGAAAACGCCGTCGGCGCTGACCACGCCCACATGCAGGGGGATGCCGCCGTCCGACACGGCTGCCTGTTCAAATTTCAGGATATTCGGGAAGCGGCGTGCCAGTTCTTCGTAGAAGGCGATGCACTCGGTCCAGAGGGTAGTCTGGTTCTTATTGCCTTTTTCGTAAGGCGTGAGCATTTCTTGCATGGTCTGGATCTCAGGTTTCTGCATGTGGGGGGATCAGCGATTTTACCATTTGGCCCCAGGTTCAGCCCTTGCGGCCATTAGCCTCCACCCATTTCGCGAAAGCGGCGGCCCAGCCGGCCAGCACTTCCCTGGTCTTGTCGTTATTGACCTTGCCGTCTTCGCCGAGCAGGTTCTGGCCGGTGCCAATGTAGACCTCCGGGCCGGCCATGACGGGCGCGTTCAGCGTCACCATGGACTGGCGCACCTGCATATTGGCCGCAAAACCACCCACCGCTCCGATGGAGGCGGAAATCACGCCTACCGGCTTGGCAGCCCAGATGCTCTTGCCCCATGGACGCGAGCCGACGTCGATGGCGTTCTTCAGGGCGCCGGGCGTGCCGCGGTTGTATTCCGGCGTAGCGAAGACCACGCCGTCCACATTGCGCAGTTTGTCGCGGAAGGCAGTCCAGGCGGCAGGCGGAGTGTTGGCGTCGTCCAGGTCCTGGTTGTACAGCGGCAGGTCGCCGATGTCGACGAACTCGAATTGCAGCTCGGCTGGCGCCACTTCCACCAGCGCGTTGGCGAATTTGCGGTTCAGCGAATCCTTGCGCAGGCTGCCGACGATGAGGGCGATTTTCTTGGTCATGGTGTAGCTCCTTGTAAAACAGACAATGTACATCAAGCGGGGAAAACATGCGCGTCCTGTCGCAGGGTGTCGTACAGGAACTGGCTGAGGGCCTTGATCCGTGCCACGTTGCGCAAGTCGCGGTGGCTCAGGACCCAGAGCTGGGTGTGGAAGCGCGGGTCCGGCGGCGCCAACTGCTCCAGCGCGCGCTCGCGGTCGGCCAGCATGCACAGCAGGGGCGCCACGCCCATGCCGTTGCGCGCGGCGTCGACCATGGTCACCAGGCTGTCGGTGCGCACCGCCACTTGCGACGGCGGCACGCGCTCGGCCAGCCATTGGGCAGCCGCCAGGTGGGACAGGCTGTCGTCCGGCGCCACCCAACGGTGCGCCGCCCAGTCATCGCGTGCGATGCCCTCGCGATCGGCGCGGCGCAGGTAGGCGTGGGAGGCATACAGCGCCGTCGCCAGGGCACCCACCTTGCGTCCGACCAGGTTGGCCGGCGGCGTGTTCGACGGACGCAGCGCCATGTCGGCTTCGCGCTGGGTGAGGTTAAGGAAGCTGTTGTTGACAACCAGTTGCAGCTGCACCGCAGGGTGGGCTTCCTGGAAGCGGTGCAGGTAAGGCATCAGCAGGCCATGCGCCAGCGTGTCGGTGGTGGTCAGGCGGATGGCGCCGCGCAGTTCTTCATCCAGGCCGCCCACTTCGCGCTGGGCGCTGCCGATTTCCTCCTCGATGGGGCCAAGGCGGCCGCGCAGGGTCTCGCCAGCGCCGGTCATCACATAGCCGGACTGCAGGCGTTCGAACAGACGCACGCCGAGCGACTGCTCCAGGCTATCGATCCGGCGCAGCACGGTGGAATGGTTGACGCCCAGCTCACGGGCTGCGGCCGAGATGGAACCGCCGCGCGCGACGGCAGCGAAGTAGCGCAAGTCCTCCCAGTCAAGTTTCTGCATATTTGCTTAACCGTTCTGCTGTTTTAGGGAATTTTAATGCGTTTTTGCGGGGCATACACTGGGCTCCATCAAAACACGAAAGGAGCCGACCATGCTAACCCTGTACACCGCCGACACGCCCAACGGGCAAAAGATCACCATCGCGCTGGAAGAACTGGGCCTGCCGCACAAGGTACACCATGTGAACCTGTCCGCGGGCGAGCAACACCAGCCGCCGTTCAGTGCCATGAGCCCGAACCACAAGATTCCGCTGCTGGTGGACGACACCACGCCGGTCTTCGAATCGGGCGCGATCCTGATCCACCTGGCCGACAAGGCCGGCAAGCTGCTGCCGGCCTCCGGCGTGGAGCGCAGCGTGGCGCTGCAATGGCTGTTCCTGCAGGTGGGACATATCGGGCCGATGCTAGGGCAGTTGTGGTTCTTCCGCCATGGCGTTGCCAAGGGAAGTCCGCGCAACGAGCAGGCGCTGGAACGCTACGGCCGCGAGACCTTGCGCTTGCTGGGTGTGTTCGAAGAACGCCTGCACGACAAGGCCTTCCTGGCGGGCGACGAATACACGATTGCCGATATTGCCAGCTTCCCGTGGATACGCTCGCACCACGAGCTGGGCGTCACGCTGGCTGATTTCCCGGCGGTGGCGGATTGGGTCGAGCGCATAGGCGCGCGTCCGGCCGTGCAGCGCGGCCTGGCCGCAGCAAAGCCATGATTGCCGCGTGGGGCCTGTTGCTGGCAGCGGCGCTAGTGGACATCGCCATGGCCGTAGCGCTCAAGCACGCCGAAGGCTGGACCCGGCTCTGGCCCAGCCTCTTCGGCCTGGCGTTCGCCAACGGCGCGATCGTGCTGCTGGCGATGGCCCTGCGCCAACTGCCGGTCGGCACAGCGTTTGCGGTCTTTACGGGAATTGGAGCGGCAGGCGCCGCCCTGGTAGGAATCGTCGCATACGGCGAAAGTGCCACACCGTTGCGGCTGTTGCTAATCGCCGCCATCATCGCCAGCATCGCCGGCCTCAAGCTCACAAACGGCTGAGCCCGTGTCACACCATGGGGTCACACCCCGAGAGTGACACGGGCTCAGCCGTGTAATGCTTGTGTTCGTGTCACACTTGGGGTGTGACCCCAAGGTGTGACACGAGCTGGGCCGTGGATTACTCGGCGTTCATTTCCTTGAGCAGGTTGTCGGCCTTGTCGATGTACTTCATGTTCCACAGCATGTAGCGCAGGTCGACCTGGATGTCGCGGGTCTTGGCTTTGTTGAAGTCCCAGTCCGAGATGATCGAGTCGAGCGTGCCGTCGAACGCCAGGCCTACCAGCTCGGCTTTCGAGTTCAGCGCGGCGGAACCGGAGTTGCCGCCGGTGATGTCCAGCGTGGCCAGGAAGTTCACCGGCACCGACTTCAGCTTGGGATCGACGTATTTGCCGAACTGCTTCTTGTTGATCGCGTCGAGCTGCGCTTGCGGGGCGTTGAACTCGCCTTCGCCGGTGGCCTTGGCTTTCACGCCTGCCACGGTGGTGAAGGCGGACCAGCCGGTGGTGCCGTCAGCGCCTTCCGCGCGGCTGGCGATCTTGCCGAACGTCACCCGCAGGGTGCTGTTCGCGTCAGGATATACCGCCTGGCCTTTCGAATTCATGAAGGCGATCTTGGCCTTCATGTAGTTCGCGTAGGACTGCTGGATCTTGCCGGCCAGTTCTTCGCTGGCGGCTTCCTGCTTCATGCCTTCGTCGTACAGTGCCACGGCTGCCTTGATGAAGGCATCGTCGCTGGCCTTGAAGTCTTCCGGCTTCTTGCCCAGCCAGGAGGCGCGGAACTCGCCGTCTTCCAGCTTGGAGCCGGCGTACAGCTTGTCCAGCGCCGCCGACAGTTCGGCTTCGCTCATGCCGGCCTTGATGCCCAGCACGGAGTCGAATACAGCGTTGTGCTCCGCCGCCGGCTGTGCGTTGTATTGCTTCAGGTTGTTCAGCACGATCGCCTTGTCGACCTTGGCCACATACGTCTTGTTGACGCCTTTGACGGATTGCTCGATGCGCTTGACGTCGCGTTCCTGGTAGCCGGCTTTGCGGTCGGCGTTAGGCTTGGTGCTTTCGTTGGCCAGGCGGTACATCGCACGCGCCACGGTCAGCATGGCTGGCGAGGAGCGGTCGTAGAAGAAGTCGCGCTTGTTCTCGGCGTCGCGCTGGGCGATCAGCTTTTCCACGGCTTCCAGGTCGGCGCCGAAGCTTGCCTTGCGCTTGGCGTCGGCGTTTACCCATGCCTTCAGTGCTGCGTGTTCGGCGGTCTTGCGCTCGAGGACATCGCTGCCTTCGTAGCTGTTCAACATGCCCTTGCGGTTCTTGTAGTAGTTGTTGATGTTGGCGACGCGGCCGGCTACCTTCAGGGCCGCATCGCGGTCGCCCTTGGTTTCGCGGTCGATGATGGCCAGGGTCTCGTTCGAGTTCTGGATGAAGGCCGGGTATTCGAAGCCGAAGGTGTTCGACACTTCGGACGGCAGGCGGTGGCGGTTGGTGCGGCCAGGGTAGCCCAGCACCATCACGAAGTCGCCTTCCTTCACGCCTTCCTTCGCCAGCTTCAGGAACGACTTGGGCTGGTAAGGCACGTTGTCCTTGGAGTAGTCGGCGGCCTTGCCGTCCTTGCTCACGTAGGCGCGGTAGAAGCCGTAGTCGCCGGTGTGGCGCGGCCACATCCAGTTGTCGGTGTCGCCGCCGAATTTGCCGACGCCGGCTGCCGGCGCGTGCACCAGGCGCACGTCGCGGATTTCCAACTGCTTGATCTGGTAGAACTCCAGGCCGCCGTAGAAGGACGACACTGTGCAGCGGTGGCCTTCATCCTTTTCGCATTCCGCTACCAGGGCCTTCTGGTTCTTCTCGATCGCGTCCACGCGCGCCTTGCCCTGCAGCTTGGCCACTTCCGGGGTGATGATCTTGTCGGTGACGTTCAGCACTTCCTTGGTCACGAACACGCGGCTGCCCGGCGCGGCCGGCAGTTCCTGGTCGAGGCTGTGCGCCACGAAGCCGTTGGCCAGCAGGTCGCGTTCCTTGGTCGAGTTGACCGCCACGCTGTTGTACACGCAGTGGTGGTTGGTCACGACCAGGCCCTGCGGCGACACGAAGGACGCGGAGCAGCCGCCCAGGCTGACAATGGCGTTCATCGGGAACTCGGTCAGCTTGGTCAGCGAGGCTGGGTCCAGCTTCAGGCCGGCGGCTTTCAGTTGCTTGGCTACTTGTGGTAGTTGCTGCGGCATCCACATGCCTTCGTCTGCGAAAGCTGCGGAGGTGGTGCTCAGGACGGCGAGCGCGAGGAGTGATTTTTTCATGGATCTTGAATTGGTTGTTGTAGCGGCCTTTGTTGCAGGCGCCCTAGAGTATCGGCACGGCAGCGCCTGGCGTCAACACCAAAAAAGCGGCCCAAAACTGAAGAAAATTTGCCGGGATGTTGAATTGTTGCGCTGCGGCATTGGTTGTATCAGCGCAAGTGGAGGTAGAGTTCGGTGGCTAGCGTCGAGAGCCAGGAGGTAAGGATCAGGATCGTCAGGCGGTCGAATTTGCGATCCATTCGCGCAATCAGCTCATCGTGGCGCCGCCGCCCTTCCGCATTCAGGGCATCGCTGCGTGCTAGCTGATGTTCAAATTTCGCTTCGCCCTGCGCGTGCTCGGCATCCATCCGGGCTAACTGGCGCTCGTATTTCGCGTCGGCCTGCACTTGCGCAGCATCCATCCGCTTCAGGATGTCTCGAAATTGCTCCCGAGTAAGTTCTGTCCATCAAGCGCTTTTTCGACATTGCTGATACGGTCATGCTCCGTCGGTCCCTGTGCCATCGCAGCCTCCCTTGCTATTGGTGCTGCGTGGGACGCCAGATACCACGGGAAGTTCCGCAAAGGCGAAAAAAAAGCCAGCGCCGCAGCGCTGGCCTGTGAGGAATCTTTACGCCCTATCTGACCCGTCCGCGGAAGACCAGGTTCACGATCGCCAGCAGGATCACCGCCCCGAGGAACGAGACCGCCAGCGACAGTACGCTGAAATCGTCCGTATTGATGGTGCCTGTTCCGAATAGCGGCGACAACAGCCAGCCGCCCAGGAGAGCGCCGACGATACCGACCACCACGTTGAGGAACATGCCCTGTTGCGCGTCCGTTTTCATGACCAGGCTGGCCAGCCAGCCCAGGATGCCGCCAATCACAATCCAGATAATGAAGTTCATATCCGCCCCCCTTATTGTTGATGATTCCAGTGTAGGACATGCGCGGACGGATATTCCGTGCGCGAACGTACAGATATGCAGGGCGCCGCGGCCTATCGTGTCCGGGACTCATGCAAAAAGGGGGAATTCCCATGAACACTGCAGACAAGCAATCCCGCATGGTGACCGGCCTGTTTCGTGACCGCAACAGCGCCGAGCGTGCCTGGCAGCACGCCACCTCCCGCGGTTACGGCAAGGACGACATCAACGTCGTCATGAGCGACGATACTCGCCAGCGCTATTTCAGCGGCGAGCCGGGTACGGAGCTGGGTTCGAAAGCAGGGGAAGGCGCCGGCATTGGCGCCAGCGTTGGCGGTGCGATCGGCGCCGCCCTCGCTGCCGTGGCGGCCATGGGCACCACTCTGGTGCTGCCCGGCCTTGGCGTCGTGGTGGCTGGTCCGCTGGCAGCCGCGCTGGCAGGCGCCGGCGCTGGCGGCGTGGCCGGCGGCCTGGTGGGCGCCCTGATCGGCGCCGGCATCCCTGAAGAACGCATCAAGCACTATGAAGAAGGCATCCGCTCCGGCGGCATCCTGATGGGCGTGCATACGCGCGATTCGGTCGACGCGGCCGATATTGAAAGCGCGTGGAAAGAGAGTGAAGGCGAGCACGTGGTGGGCGTCGGCGTCGGCACCACCGGCGGCGCGCTGGCTGGCGCTGCTGCCGGCTCACCTGCGGGCCTGCCGGGCATGGTGGCCGGCGCCGTGATCGGCGGCGTAGCGGGCGCCTTTGTCGGCAAGGGGACGGCGGAAATCGTCAACCCGAAAGCGGAGGACGATGAGGATGACCACAACCTCGCCACCGGCGTCGGTGCGGGCGGCGGAGCGGCAGCCGGCATTGCAGCCGGTGCGGCGGCCGGGCCGGTCGGCATGGCTGCGGGCGGCGCCATCGGCGCGCTGGCAGGCGGCATGGCAGGCCAGGGCATCGGCACCCTGCTCAACCCGAGCGAAGAACGGGTCTACTGGCAGGACCACTACCGCAACGAAGCCTACTTCAACCCGACCTTCGACTACGACGATTACGAGCCAGCCTACATGCTCGGCTACACCGCACGCCAACGCTATCGCGGCACGTGGGAGGAGCTGAAAGACCAGCTGGAACGTGACTGGGAAACGGTGAAGGGCAAATCGCGCATGGCATGGGAACACGCCAGGGATGCGGTGCGCGCGGCCTACGAGCGGGAACTCCCGTAACGGCCGCGTTCGTGTCACACCATGGGGTCAGGCTCTCGGGTGTGACACGGGCTGGAGTATTAGTCGGCCTTGATGGCTTCGACCTGGATTGCCAGCTTCACTTCGGGAGCGAAGGCTGGGGTGGCGTAGTTCAGGCCGAAGTCGGTGCGCTTGAATTCAGCCGAGGCGTCGGCGCCGCAGACTTCGCGCTTGTAGCGCGGGTGCATGATGCACTTGAACTTGTTGACCTTCAGGGTCACCGGCTTGGTCACGCCCAGCATGGTCAGTTCGCCTTCCACGGCTACCAGCTGGTCGCCTTCGAATTTGAAGTTCTTGCCCTTGTAGGTCACGGTCGGGAATTTCTCGACGTTGAACATGTCAGGCGACTTGGCGTGGGTGTTCATCTTGTCCATGCCGAAATCGATCGAGGCCGCGTCAATGGTGATGTCCATGCTGCCGGTCTTGGCGGCGAGGTCCATCTGGATGGTGCCGCTGGTCTTGTCGAACTTGCCGCGCCATACCGACAGGCCCATGTGGTCGGCTTCAAAGCTTGGGAAGGTATGGGTCGGGTCGATGTTGTAGGTCGCGGCGTTGGCGGCAACAGCGGATACGGCCAGCAGGGCGGCGGTCAGGAACTTCAGTTTCATGGTGTCTCCAGGGGGTTATTGAGCAACTACGTGGAACTTGATGGTCACTTCGTCAGCAACCATGCCGGTGTCTTTCCATTCGCCTTCACCAACGTTGAAGGCCAGGCGCTTGATCGGCAGCGCGCCGTCGAACACTTGCTTGCCGCCGTCGGCTTTGACAGTGATCGGGAAGGTGACGTCGGCGGCCTTGCCCTTGATGGTCAGCTTGCCGCTGACATTCAGCTTGCCCGGGCCGGCGCTTTTGATTGCGGTCGAGACAAAGGTGGCTTTAGGGAACTGGGCCGAGTTGAACCAGTCTTTCTTGGCCACTTCGGCGTTCATCTCGGCTTCGCCCAGGTCCAGGCTGGCGGTTTCGATTT
Organism: Pseudoduganella sp. R-34; assembly: GCF_049904655.1. Lineage (NCBI taxonomy): Bacteria > Pseudomonadati > Pseudomonadota > Betaproteobacteria > Burkholderiales > Oxalobacteraceae > Pseudoduganella > Pseudoduganella sp. R-34. Next base: position 6,555,463 of record NZ_CP184572.1, on the reverse strand, counting down.
CGACCGTGGCCTTGGAAGTGTCCGGCGCGGCAGCGTTGTAGTCGATGACAATATTGTGCTTCTTGAACTTCGATTCGATCGGCACGTTCATTTGCTTGAACACGGCCGATACGCTGCTCTTGGCAGGATCGGCTTTCAGGACTGCGGCGCTGGCTGCAGCCGCCACGGCCAGCAGGGCGGCCAGTAATACGCTTTTCTTCATGGGTGTGGCTCCAGGTTATGGCAGCATGCGCTTGAGCAGGCCGTCCTTGTCGATGAATTGGTGTTTCAGCGCTGCGCCGACATGGCCGATGACGACGGCGGCAAGCAGCATGTTCAGCCAGTAATGTACCGGTTTCAGGATTGCCTTGAGGGCCGGGCTGGCTTCAAACAGCGATGGGATCTTGAACAGGCCGAGGTAGACCACCGGCACACCGGCGGCCGTGGTGTACAGGTAGCCGGAAATCGGCACGGCGAACATCAGGAAGTAGAGGAACCAGTGGCCGGCTTCGGCGGCCTTCACCTGGCTCTGGCTCATGGAGCGGGGGAAGGCGGGTGGTTGCTGCTTCAGGCGCCACAGCAGGCGGCCGGCAGCCAGGGCGAGCACGGTAATGCCCATCCATTTGTGCCAGGAATAGTATTTGAGCTTGGTCGGGGTCAGGCCGGGGATGTCGGTCATCACCAGGCCGAGAATGAACGCGGCTACGATCAGCAGGGCGATCAGCCAGTGCAGCGCGATAGCAGTTCGTGTGTAGCGTTCCATTGTGACCCTTGGTAGATAGTACGTGTTAGGACTAATATACCAGAGGGTAACTTAACTTGCTTACAGCTTCCTTAAAACCGGAAAGTCTGGGTCTGACCCGCAGGGTCAGACCCTGTCTGCGCAACGGCCGCGGGATTGGTTCTGGGCCTTTGACTTTTTGAGAAGGTCAGAAGCCTGGAACCAACCCCGTTGGCCGTGAGGTCATTCTGGGTCTGACCCTGTGGGTCAGACCCGGGTTTACCGGTTTCAGATGGCCTTAGCCAAGGAAGCAGCAATACCGGTGTAATTCGCCGGCGTCATCGCCAGCAGATGATCCTTGGCATCCTGCGGAATCGCCAGGCCGCCAATGAACTCACGCAGCGCTTCCCTGGTAATGCCCTTGCCGCGAGTCAGTTCCTTCAGCTGCTCATACGGATTCTCGATGCCATAACGGCGCATCACAGTCTGCACCGGCTCCGCCAGCACTTCCCACGACGCATCCAGGTCGGCTTCCAGGCGGGCAGGATTCACTTCCAGCTTGTTCAGGCCGCGCAGGCACGAGTCATAAGCCAGCAGGGTGTAGCCGAAACCGACACCGATATTACGCAGCACGGTCGAATCGGTCAGGTCACGCTGCATGCGCGACACCGGCAGCTTCTCAGACAGGTGCTTCAGAACAGCGTTAGCCAGGCCCAGGTTGCCTTCCGAGTTTTCGAAGTCGATCGGGTTGACCTTGTGCGGCATGGTGGAGGAACCGATTTCACCGGCCTTCAGCTTCTGCTTGAAGTAGCCCAGCGACACATACGTCCAGATATCACGGTTCAGGTCCAGCAGGATGGTGTTGGCGCGGGCGAAGGCGTCGAACAGCTCGGCCATGTAGTCGTGCGGCTCGATCTGGATGGTGTACGGGTTGAACACCAGGCCCAGGCGCTGCTCGATCACGTTCCTGGAGAACGCCGGCCAGTCGAACGATGGGTAGGCAGACAGGTGGGCGTTGTAGTTGCCGACGGCGCCGTTCATCTTGCCCAGGATTTCCACCTTGGCGATGCGCTCGATGGCGCGCTGCAGGCGGGCGATCACGTTGGCGAATTCCTTGCCCAGGGTGGTCGGGCTGGCGGTCTGGCCGTGGGTGCGGCTCAGCATCGGCAGCTCGGCGTTGGCGTGGGCGATTTCCTTCAGGCGGGCCACCAGGCCGTTCAGGGCCGGCACCATCACGCCGTCGCGGGCGGCTTTCAGCATCATGCCGTGCGAGGTGTTGTTGATGTCTTCCGAGGTGCAGGCAAAGTGAATGAACTCGGAGGCGGCCACCAGCTCAGGCACGTCCTTTACTTTTTCCTTCAGCCAGTACTCCACCGCCTTCACGTCATGGTTGGTGACGGCTTCGATTTCCTTGATGCGGGCGGCATCGGCTTCGGTGAACTCGGCAGCCAGCTTGTCCAGCAGGGCGGTGCCGGCCGCGGAAAACGGCTTGATTTCGGCGAAACCGGCCAGCGACAGCGCTTGCAGCCACGCGATTTCGACCTTCACACGGTGGTGCATGAAGCCGGATTCGGACAGGATCGGGCGCAGCTTGTCGGTTTTCGAAGCATAACGGCCGTCCAGCGGGGACAGGGCCGACAGGGTGGAGTAAGGAGTTGTCATGATAATGCAGGGAAGGGAGGCGGGAAAAAACAGGATTTTACCATTGGCCGGTCGTCGTCCTCCCGCCACTACGCTGCGCCTGCTATCGGGGCGCGATGCTATACTGTTGTCTAATTCTCCACTTTCAGCACCTATGAAACTAATCGGTTCTCTCGCCAGCCCTTATGTACGCAAGGTTCGTGTCGTCCTGGCGGAAAAAAAACTCGACTATCAACTGGAACTGGAAAACGTCTGGGCGCCCGACACCACCATCCAGAAACTGAATCCTCTCGGCAAAGTGCCTTGCCTGATCATGGAAGACGGCTACGCGATGCAGGATTCGCGCGTGATCGTCGAGTACCTGGATTCCGTGTCGCCGGTGTCGAAGCTGCTGCCACCGAATGGCCGCGAGCGCGCCAACATCAAGTGCTGGGAAGCGCTGGCAGACGGGGTGCTGGATGCCGCGGTGCTGATGCGCCTCGAGCGCAACCAGCGCCCGCCCGAACAGCAGAGCGAAACCTGGATTGCGCGCCAGATGCAAAAGGTGGAACTGGGCCTGGCGTCGATGTCCGAGCGCCTGGATGACGATCCTTGGTGTGCCGGCAACCATTATTCGCTGGCCGACGTTGCCGTGGGCTGCTGCCTGGGCTGGCTGAGCTTCCGTTTCCCGGATATCGACTGGCGCGGCAAGCATCCTAACCTGGGCCGCCTGTACGACAAGCTGTCCGAGCGCCAATCCTTCAAAGACACCGTCCCGCAGGCGTAAGCGCCGCCCCGCATGGCAGCCAAGCCACCGTCCCAGGAACGCCTGCAGATGGCGGACATCGCCCGCCTGGCGGGGGTGTCCACCTCCACCGTGTCGCGTGCTCTGGCCGGCAGCAAGCTGGTTAACGAGGAGACGCGCACCCGCATCATGGAGCTGGCGCGTTCGCTCAAGTACACCATCAACGTCGGCGCACAGAACCTGCGCCTGAAACAGAACCGCTCGGTGGCCGTGGTGGTGCCATCCGATGCCAAGGTGCACCAGAGCCTTTCCGATCCCTTCTTCCTGTCGATGATCGGCTCCCTGGCCGATGCGCTGACGGAGCAGGGTTTCGACATGCTGCTGTCGCGCGTGGATGCGGAGCAGCTCGACTCCGCCGCCACGCCGTTCGATACGGGCCGCGTGATCGGCATCATCCTGATCGGCCAGTGGGGCCACCACGACCAGTTGAACGAAATGGCGGCGCGCCATGTGCCGCTGGTGGTGTGGGGGGCGCAGATGCCGCAGCAGCTGTATTGCACCGTCGGCGGCGATAACCTGAGCGGCGGCCGCCTGGCTGCCGAGCATTTGCTGGCCGAGGGCCGGCGCCGCATTGCCTTCTTCGGCGATACGCGCCTGCCGGAAGTCGAGCAGCGCTACCGCGGCTATTGCGCGGCCTTGCAGGCGGCCGGCATCGCGCTCGATCCCGAATTGTGCGTGGCGGCTTCCTTCCTGCCGGAAGGCGGGCGCGAGGCGGTGGCGGAACTGGCGCGGCGCGGCGTGCAGTACGACGCGGTGTTTGCCTGTTCCGACTTGCTGGGCATGATGACCATTAACGCCTTGCGCGAGCAGGGCCGCTCGGTGCCGGGCGATGTGGCTGTCGTCGGCTATGACGATATCGAGCTCTCTTCCTACTTCCATCCTCCCCTGACCACGGTGCGCCAGCCCGTGCGCGACGCGGGGCGCGCCATGGTGGCAGCCCTGCTGGCACAGACCGAGGGCCAGGCGGCCCGCTCGATTGAACTTCCCACTTCCTTGATCCAGCGCGCCAGCTCGCGCTGATTGCAACCGTTTGCATTGCGCGCAGCACTAGCGCACGAGCGTTCTGCAAATAATCTTTGCAATCGATTGCAATTTGCAAAAAGCTGATGAATAATGAGGCATCTGCAGATAAACAGACGCGGCCAGATGGCCGATGAATAAGCCCGATCAACGGAGGAGACAATGGTTTTACGTACAGCCCAGCGTGGCTGCATGGCTGCTGCCATCGCTGCTGCATTCGCCCACCCCGCCTATTCCCAGGAAGCTGCGCCGCAGCCAGCCCACGCCGACGACCAGGCGCCAGCGCCAGTGTCTGCTGCCGCGGCGCCAGCCGATGGCTTGAAGCTGGAGCGCGTGGTGGTCACCGGCACCGCCAGCCGCAGTTCCAAGATGCGCTCCAGTATCTCGGTCAGTACCATGGAGTCGGAAGCGATTTCCCTGTCCGCCCCGACCAGCGCCGCTGAAGTGCTGCGCTCCGTGCCCGGCGTACGCGCCGAGTCCTCAGGCGGCGAGGGCAATGCCAACATCACCGTGCGCGGCGTGCCGATTTCCGCCGGCGGTGCGCGCTATGTGCAGATGCAGGAAGACGGCCTGCCCGTGCTGCAGTCGGGCGACTTCAACTTCATCACGCCGGACAGCTTTGTGAAGATCGACGGTTCGCTGGACCACCTGGAAGTGGTGCGCGGCGGCTCGGCCTCGACCCTGGCCACCAACTCGCCGGGCGGCATCATCAACTTCATCAGCAAGACCGGCGAACAGCAGGGCGGCAATATCGGCATCCAGCGCGGCCTGGGCTACGACGAAACTCGCTACGACTTCGACTACGGCGGCCGCCTGGCGGAAAAGACCCGCTTCTTCATCGGCGGCCATTACCGCACCGGCGAAGGCCAGCGCAATACCGGCATGAACACGGAAGAGGGTGGGCAGATCCGCGGCAACATCACGCAGGAACTGTCGAACGGCTGGATCAGGCTGTCGTTCAAGCACCTGGACGACAAGGCCCCGACCGCGCTGCCGGTGCCGGTGCGCGTCACCAATGGCCGCATCAGCGAAATCCCCGGCATCGATCCGCGCGACACCACGTTCTATTCGCCTTACTGGACGCGCGATATCTCGCTGACCAAGGAAAACGGCAAGGCATCGAGCAATGTCAACGACGGCCTGCGCGTCAAGAGCGACAGCTTCGGCATTGCCGCTTCCTTCGACCTTGGCAACGGCATTACCTTGAGCGACAGCTTCCGCAAGTCGAACAACAGCGGCCGCTTCCTCGGCGTATTCCCGGCAAATAACGGCGTGGCCGGCAATTACGTGATCGCCACCGGCCCGGACAAGGGAAAGGCCTATAACGGCATGGCCTTCTCCGCCGTGGTATTCAACACCTCGATCGACAACGCCGACAATACCCTGAACGACCTGAAACTGGCCAAGACCTTTACCATCAACGGCGGCAAGCTGACCACCACGGGCGGCCTGTACACCTCGCTGCAGAAACTGGGCCTGACCTGGAACTTCAACGAATACCTGATGCAGCTTACCGGCGACAAGCCCGCGCTGCTGCAGACCGCATCGGCCACGCCCGGCTATGTCGGACCGGCCTTTGGCGGCTGCTGCATGCGCGCGGTAGACATGGAATACAAGCTGCTCTCGCCCTACTTGAACGTGGGATGGGAAAAGGGCCCGCTGAACTTTGACGCCAGCGTGCGCCAGGATCGCCAGCGCGCCAACGGCACGGCCAATATCGCCACCAATGGCCTGGTCTACGAACCGGCCAACGAACAACTGGTCGACTACAAGATTCATCACACCTCGTATTCGGTGGGCGGCAACTACCAGCTCAATCGCGACCTGGCGCTGTTTGCCCGTGTCAGCGACGGCGTAGCCTTCAATGCGGACCGCATCTTGTTCGGCACGCCGCTCGATGGCAGTGCGCCGATCAGCATCAACACTGTGCGCCAGGTGGAGGGCGGGGTGAAATGGCGTTCCGGCAGCACCAGTGCGTTCCTGACGCTGTTCCGGGCCAAGACCGACGAATCGAACTTCGAAGCGACGACGCAGATCAGCACCGCCAACCGCTACGACGCCAAGGGCGCCGAGCTGGAAGCGGCATGGAGCTTGGGCGACTTCCGCATCAACGGCGGCTTGACCTGGACCGATGCCGAGATCGTCGGCGCTGCGGCTGGCCAGGAATCCACCATTGGACATACGCCGCGCCGCCAGGCGCGCATCACCTACCAGATTGCGCCTAGCTACAACGCCGGCCCGCTGACCGTGGGCGGCAGCCTGGTGGGCACCGGCCGCTCGTGGGCGGACGATGCCAACACCATCGACATGCCGGCCTTCCGCACCGTGAACCTGTTTGCACGTTACCAGCTCAACTCGCAACTGAGCCTGTCGCTGAGCGTCAACAACCTGTTCAACAAGATCGGCTACACCGAGGTTGAGGGCGATGGCCATGCCGCGCGTTCGATCGGCGGCCGCGCCGTGAAGATGGGCCTGAACTACTCCTTCTGACCTGGAAACCGTCATGCCGATGTCTTCATCCTTCCACCATCTGTTCGAAGTCTTGCCGGAGGGGCGCCGTGCGCAAGCCGTGCGCCGCTATGCGGAGCATGCGCCGGCGCTGCACAGTTGCCTGCATGCGCTGTATGGGCGCACTCCGGGTTTCGATCTGTGGTATGGCCGCCTGCTGTCTACCGTAGCGGAGTTGCTTGCCGCACGCAGCCCGGCGCTGGCGGCGCTTGACGCCGAACGCGCTGCACAGCCGGGCTGGTTCCTCGGGCAGCAGATGCTGGGCTATTGCGCCTACGTCGACCGCCTCGGCGGCGACCTGCGCGGCGTCGCAAGGCGCATTCCGCACCTGCAGGAACTGGGCGTGCGCTACCTGCACCTGCTGCCTTTCCTGAAGATGCGCAAAGGCGAGAATGACGGCGGCTTTGCGGTAGCCAGTTTCGAAGAAGTGGAGCCGCGCTTCGGCAACAATGCCGACCTCGAGGCGCTGACGGAAAGCCTGCGCGCAGCAGGCATCAGCCTGTGCTCGGATTTCATCCTGAACCATGTGGCGGACGACCATCCGTGGGCGCTGGGAGCCCGCGCCGGGGACCAGCGCCTGCGCGGCTACTTCCACCTGTTCCCGGACCGCGTGCTGCCCGACCGTTACGAAAAGACGCTGGGCCAGGTCTTCCCTCAGGCGGCGCCCGGCAATTTCACCGAAGTGCCGGCAGCGGGCGGCTGGGCATGGACCACCTTCTATCCCTATCAGTGGGACTTGAACTGGTCCAACCCGGAAGTATTCGCCGAGATGGCCTCGACGCTGCTGCGCCTGGCCAACCGGGGGATCGAAGTATTCCGCCTCGATTCCACGGCGTTCCTGTGGAAACGGGAAGGCACCAATTGCATGAACCAGCCGGAGGCGCACCTGATCCTGCAGGCCCTGCGTGCCCTGGCCTCCATCGCCGCGCCGGGTGTGCTGTTGAAAGCGGAGGCGATCGTGCCGATGCGCGAGCTGCCGGCCTACTTCGGCCAGGCTGCGCAACCGGAATGCCATATCGCTTACCACAGCAGCCTGATGGCGGCGGCCTGGGGCTCGCTGGCGGAGCAGGACGCGGCACTGGTGCGCAAGGTGGCCGAAGACACGCCGCCGCTGCCGCCGCACGCAAGCTGGCTCAGTTACGTGCGCTGCCATGACGATATCGGCTGGAACGTCCTGCGTGCGGAAGCCTCGGGGACGGGCGATCCGCAAGCGCGCCTTGCCGCGATCTCGCGCTTCTTCGCGGGTGACGGCGGCAGCTACGCACGGGGCGAAGCTTTCCAGAGCAGCGATCCGAACGCCGCGCACGGCAGCAACGGCATGGCGGCCAGCCTGGTCGGTCTCGAAGGCGCAGATGGCGCGGAGGCCGAAGGGCTGGCCATGCGGCGCCTGATGCTCCTGCACGGCCTGGCGTTAAGCTTTGGTGCGCTGCCGGTGCTGTACATGGGCGACGAGTTGGGGCAGGCCAACGATTACAGTTTCCGCCAGCGCCCCGACCGGGCGATGGATAGCCGCTGGCTGCAGCGTCCCGCCCTCGACGAAGAGCGCCTGGCGCAACGCCACGACATCAGCACGCAAGCGGGCCGCGTCTACGGGGCCTTGCGCGGCCTGGTCGCGGCCCGCCAGCGCATCCCAGCACTGACGGCAGGCGAGCCGCGCTCGCTGCTTGCGTCGGTGTCGGCGGTGCTGGCGCTGCAGCGCGGCCATGCCTTCCTCGCGCTATACAACTTCTCGGGCAAGCCGCAGCAGTTCGCGCTGCAAGGCCAATGGACCGACGCCATCGAGCGCGGCACGCTGTCCGGGAAGATCACATTGGCGCCATGGGCCATGTGTTGGCTCGAGCGCGATCACTGAAAAAACATGATGGAGACAGCCATGTGTGTGGCAATGTTCGGCGAAGCCCTCGTCGATGATTTCGGCAGCGAGCAGGTAGTCGGCGGCGCGCCTTTCAACGCGGCGCGCAACCTGGCAGCCCTGGGCACGCCGGCCCTGATGATCACCCGCATCGGCCAGGACGCCAACGGCGCCGCCGTGCGCGCAGAGTTCGAGCGCTACGGCATGCCGCAATGGGGCTTGCAGACCGACCCCGCCAGGCCGACCGGCCGCGTCGTGGTGGAGCGCGGCCTGCAAGGCCACGCCTTCCACATCCTGCCCGGACAGGCCTATGACCATATCAATGCCGCCTCGGCACGCGCCGCGTTCGAGCCGGCCAGGCCGCAGGTGCTGTACTTCGGCACCCTGGCCCAGCGCCACCTGACTTCGCGCACGGCGCTGATCGAACTGCTGGAAGCCAGCCAGGCGACCCGCTACCTCGACCTGAACCTGCGCGAAGGCCAGTACACGGAGCGCAGCGTCTACGAATCGCTGCGCCACGCCGACATCCTGAAAGTCAACGAAGACGAACTGGCGGCCCTGCTGGCCTGGTATGCGCCGGACGGTCCGCGCCTGGTAAAGGCGCATGATCCGGAGTTGCCGCCGGCGTGCTCCCTGCTGATCGAGAAATTCAGCCTGCAGGCAATGGTCGTCACGTTAGGACCGCGCGGCGCGATGTATATTGGCGCAGACGGCCGGGTGATCCGCGAGCATGGCAACGAAGAGCCGTACAAGCTGGTCGACACGGTGGGCGCTGGCGATGCTTTCTCCGCCGTCTTCCTGCACGGCCATGTGCAAGGCTGGGACTTGGCGCTGACCATGGCGCGCGCCAACGCCTTCGCCGGCGCCGTATGCAGCCTGTCCGGCGCAGTACCGCAGGACCTGGCGTTTTACGAACCATGGACCCAGCGCTGGCAAGCCGCAGCGGAAGGAGCCACGCGATGACGCAGCATAAACCGCATCTGTCGTTCCGGCAGATCGTCAACATGAACATCGGCTTCTTCGGCATCCAGTTCAGCTTTGGGCTGCAGCAGAGCAGCATGAGCCCGATTTACAAATACCTGGGCGCCGATGAAGCCAGCCTGCCTTACCTGTGGCTGGCCGGTCCCGTCACCGGACTGCTGGTGCAACCCGTCATCGGCGCCCTGAGCGACCGCACCGTTTCGCGCTGGGGACGCCGCACGCCGTACTTCCTGATCGGCGCCCTGATTTGCAGCCTGGGCCTGCTGGCCATGCCTTTCAGCCCTGTGCTGTGGATGGCCGCCGGCCTGCTGTGGATACTCGATGCGGCCAACAACGTGACGATGGAGCCGTACCGCGCCTTCGTCAGCGATCGCCTGGCCGTGCGCCAGCATTCGCTCGGCTTCCTGACCCAGAGCGCGTTCACGGGACTGGGACAGACGCTGGCCTACCTCACGCCCTCGATCCTGGTTTACCTCGGCATCAGCCGCGACGCAGTCAACAGCCACCACATTCCCTACACGGTGATCGGCGCCTTCCTGCTGGGGGCTGTTTTCTCGATCGCCTCGGTGTTGTGGAGCTGCTGGACCACGCCGGAATTGCCGCTGTCGCCGCAAGAAGAAGCGGAACTGCGTGCGAAACCCACCGGCTGGCGCCACACCCTGCAGGAAATCGCCGAGGCGCTGCGCGACATGCCGCCCACCATGAAGCAACTGGCCGTGGTCAAGCTGTTCCAGTGGTACGCCATGTTCTGCTACTGGCAGTACATCATGCTGGCGCTGGCGTCTTCGATCTACAAGACTTCCGACCCCGCTTCGGCCGGTTTCCGCGAAGCGGGCTTGCTGAACGGGCAGGTGGGCGCTTTCTACAACTTCGTCGCCTTCCTTGCTGCCTTTGCACTGGTACCGTTCACGCGCCGCTTCGGCCCGAAAATCACGCACAGCATCTGCCTGGCGGCTGCCGGCATCGGCATGCTCAGCATTCCGCTGATCCGCGAACCGCTGCAATTGCTGTGGCCCATGCTGGGCATCGGGCTGGCCTGGGCCAGCATCATGGGCAATCCCTACGTGATGCTGGCAGGCAGCATACCGCCCGAACGCACCGGCGTGTACATGGGCATCTTCAATATGTTCATCGTGATTCCGATGATCATCCAGATTTTCACCTTGCCACTGTATTACCGCAGCTTGCTGCACGGCGACCCTGCCAACGTGGTGCGCCTGGCCGGTGCGCTGCTGCTGTGCGCAGCCGTGGCCGTACTGTTCGTCAAGTTGCGCGCCGCACGACCGCTGTCCGACACTGCTCCGCGCCAGGAGGCTGTTTTGCTAAAATAGCCCGAGCCGATCAACGTGGGGAGGGCAGCGATGTCAGAGCGAGTACTGGTTTTTGGCGAAGCCCTGCTGGACGACTTTGGCGACCAGCAGATCGTCGGCGGCGCCCCCTTCAACGTGGCGCGCAACCTGGCTGCGCTGGGCCTGCCCGCACTGATGGTAACGCGCGTCGGCAACGACCGTTACGGCGACCAGGTGCGCGAGGCGTTTGCAGGCTTCGGCATGAGCACGGAGGGCTTGCAGCATGGCCCGCAGCCGACCGGCCGCGTGCTCGTGGAGCGCGATGGCAATGGCGGCCACCGCTTCCACATCCTGGCCGAACAGGCTTATGACCATATCGAAGCGGCAGCCGCGATAGACGTGATGCGCGCCTTCTCTCCCGACACCGTGTATTTCGGGACCCTGGCCCAGCGCGAGCCGGCTTCGCGCGCTGCGCTCAACGCGGTGCTGGACGGCGCCAGCGAGGCTGAACATTTCCTTGACCTGAACTTGCGCGACGGGGTGGATGAAGCAGTGGTGTTCGCCGCGCTGCAGCGGGCCGACATCGTCAAGGTCAATGAGGATGAATTGCAGGCATTGTTCTCCTGGTACTGTCACACCTGTCCTGACACGGTGGACATGGACTGCGCCGCCGTCGAAGCGGAGGTCCGTGCCATGATGCACAACTTCTCCATCCAGGGGGTGCTGGTCACGCTGGGCGAGCGCGGCGCCATGTATTTCGGCGCTGATGGTTCGCGCGTGGTCGACCACCGCACCAGCAAACCGGCCCGGTTCGTCGACTCGGTGGGAGCGGGCGATGCGTTTGCCGCCGTGTTGCTGGCCGGACGTGCGCGCGGCTGGGAGATGCCGCTGATCCTGGCGCGCGCCAATGCCTTTGCCGGCGCCGTGTGCGGCATTGCGGGCGCGGTATCGCCGGATCCGGCGTTCTACGCGCCCTGGCGCACAGCCTGGGGCCTGGCTTAAGCCGCTGCCACCTTGCGGCGGGTCTGGATCATCTTCCAGCCGTTGCCGGACGGGTCGCGGAAGCCCGCATCCACCGTGCCGTAGCGTTCCACCGGCTCCTGGTTGAATTCCACGCCTTGCTGGTGCAGCTTGTCGTAGGCGGCGAAACAATCGTCCACTTCCAGCACCATCGGCGGCATGGCGCCCTTGGCCACCAGTGCGTTCAGCGCCTGCGCGGTTGCCGCATCATGGACGGGCGGACCCGGCACGTAGAGGCCGAGCTGGAACGATGGCTGGTCTGGGTGCTGCACGGTCAGCCAGCGGTAGTCGCCGTTGCGCACGTCGGTATGGACCTTGAAGCCGAGCTTGTCGACATAGAAAGCCAGCGCTTCATCCTGGTCGCGAACATACAGGCCGACGGTTTGAATACCTTGAGTCATGGGGTGGTCTCCTTTAAGTGAGACTCCATTGTAGGGACGCTCTCCTGGCGCCGCTTCTCCGAAACTGCCATTGTGAGGTCCGGCCGGTGCGCGGCGCTGAGCACGCAGGCCGGCACCCGTCCGGCCTGCTCAGCCTCGAGGCGTACCTGTTCCCGGATGTCGCCCGGGTTCTTGCCGGTGATGTCGCGGAAGGTGCGGCCGAAGGTGCCGATGCTGTTCCAGCCGGTCGAGTAGGCGATTTCGGTGATGGGCAGGTCGGATTCGCGCAGCAGCGTCACGGCGCGCTCGATGCGGCGCGTCAGCAGGTAGCGGTGGGGAGGGAGGCCGAACGCCTCCTTGAAGGAGCGGGCGAAGTGAGTTGCAGAAACGCAGCTCACTTCCGCCAGGCGGCTTACCGGCCATTCCTCTTGCGAGGCGGCGTCCATCTTGTCTTTGGCGCGCAGCAGGCGCCGCAAGAGTTCCGGACTTTGTCCGGGCATTACTCGGCTTCCGACATCTGCGATTGCAGATAGTTCTGGATGCCGATCTTGCCGATCAGGTCGATCTGGGTTTCCAGCCATTCGATGTGCTCCTCGGTATCCTTGAGGATATCCAGCAGCAGGTCGCGCGACACGTAGTCGCCGACTTTCTCGGATTGCGCAATGCCTTCCTTGATGGTCACGTGCGCACCTTTTTCCAGCTTCAGGTCGGCAGCCAGCATTTCTTCGGTGTTCTCGCCGATCAGCAGCTTGTGCAGCGCTTGCAGGTTCGGCAGGCCGTCCAGCATCAGGATGCGGTCGATCAGGCGGTCGGCATGCTTCATCTCGCCGATCGACTCGTCGTACTCTTTCTTGCCCAGCTTGTCGAAGCCCCAGTGACGGTACATGCGCGCATGCAGGAAGTACTGGTTAATCGCTGTCAGCTCGTTGGTCAGCTGCGCATTGAGCAGACGGATAACGTCTTTGTCGCCCTTCATGGGGTTTCCTTCTTGTTTGGTTGGGAATAATGGCATTTTGCCACGAAGCAGGGCTCCCACCTAGTCATGAGGGCAACATAGGATTGCTAACGACATTGCTAATGTAAATGAAAACAATTATCATTTGCGTTTTATCCCAACAATTCAGAGTTGTCCATGTCTTACATTAAGAGCCGCAAGCACGCGCCAGCTACGCTCGCCGCCATCGCCGCCACCCTGGTGATGCCTGTAGCGCAAGCCGAGACCAACACCGCTGCACCAGAGCAGAAAATGCAGGAAGTCGTCGTTACCGGCCAGAATGGCAGCGATTTCCAGGTTAAGAAATCGGCATCCGACAAATTCACCGCCCCGCTGCTGGATACCCCGAAATCGGTGACCGTGATCCCGACCGAGGTGATTTCCCAGACCGGCGCCACCTCCCTGACCGATGCGCTGCGCACCGTGCCGGGCATCACCGTCGGCGCTGCCGAAGGCGGCCAGCCAGTGGGCGACAACCTGTTCATCCGCGGCTACAACGCACAGACCGACACCTATATCGACGGCATCCGCGACAGCGGCTCCCAGTCGCGCGAAATCTTCGCGCTGGAGCAGATCGAAGTCGTGAAAGGCCCGAATTCCGCTTACGGCGGCCGCTCGTCCGCTGGCGGCGGCATCAATATGGTTTCCAAGACCGCCAAGGCGGAAACCTTCAGTAACGCCAGCGTTGGCCTGGGTACCGCGAAATATCGCCGTGTGACCGCCGACGTGAACCGCATGATCGGCGATAACGCCGCCGTGCGCCTGAACCTGATGGGCCATGAAAACCACGTTGCTGGCCATCACGACGAGATTTACAGCGACCGCTGGGGCTTTGCGCCAAGCGTGGCCTTCGGCCTGACCGGTCCGACCAAAGTCAACCTGAGCTACTACCATTACAAGTCGAGCGAGCTGCCGGACGCCGGCGTGCCATTCGACAATCCGTTCACCACCGGCGCGAACGTGGCCAAGAACGGCGTCGGCAAGCCAGTCAACGTGCCAAGCGAGACCTTTTACGGCCTGGTCGACCGCGACTTCCGCGACACCAAGTCCGACATCGGCACCATCGACATCAAGCACGAATTCAGCAGCGGCCTGGCCTTCCGCAACGTGACCCGTTACGGCAAGACCGGCAATGAATACGTCTACACCCTGCCGGACGACTCCAAGGGCAACGTGGTGCTGTATGGCACCGTATGGCGCCGCCACAACAGCCGCAATGCGGAAACCGAGTCGCTGGCCAATGCGTCCAGCCTGACCGGCTCCCTGATTGCAGCAGGCGTCAAGCACAGCTTCACCGCCGGCGTGGAAGTGAGCCGCGAAGTGACCGAGCGCGCGACCTACAACTTCACCCCGGGCACCAACAACCCGCTGACCAAGACCACCACCTGCCCTACCGCAGGCGCGGAAACCTTGTACAACTGCACAACCTTGTCCAACCCGAACCCGTACGATCCATGGACCGTCGGCCAGGTACGCAGCGTGGCGCCGAACGACACCAAGGTGCACACCAACACCCGCTCGGCCTACGGCTTCGACACCATCGAGTTCAACCCGCAGTGGTTGCTGAACGTAGGTGTGCGCTGGGACGAGTTCCGCACCGGCCTGCACACCAACGCCAACACCGCCGCCACCCCGGTTGTGGCTGCGATTGACGCGGAAAACAAGTCCAGCTTCGCCAACTACCAGGCGGGCCTGGTGTACAAGCCAGCAGCCAACAGCAGCATCTACGTGTCGTACGGCACCTCGTCCACTCCTCCGGGCAACGACGGCGGCGATGGCGTGGACGCGCTGTCCACCTCGGTACAGAACCTGAAGCCGCAGGACAGCAAGAACTTCGAACTGGGCACCAAGTGGGAAATTCTGGCACGCAAGCTGTCCGTCAGCGGCGCCATCTTCTCCAGCAAGATGAACAACGCCCGCGTGACCAACGTGGATGGCACCACCCAGAACGTCGGCAAGAAATCCGTCAAGGGCTTTGAGCTGGGCGTGAGCGGCGCACTGACCAGCAACTGGCAGGTCTTCGGCGGCTACACCTGGCTCGATTCCGAAGTTGAGGACAACGGTTTTGTTAACGTCGGCACTACTGCAAAGCCGGTGTATGCTGCATCCCCGTTCAACGGCAACGCCTTCCCGGCAACGCCTAAGCAGAGCGCTTCGCTGTGGACTTCGTACACGATCATGCAAGGCCTGGTCATTGGCGGCGGCGTGAATGCAGTGTCGAAGGTATGGAGCAACGTCAACAACACCAAGTTCGTGCCGGGCTACACCCGCTACGACGCGATGGCGAGCTATGATGTGAACAAGAACATCAGCCTGCAGTTGAACATCCAGAACCTGACGGACAAGCTGTATTACGACAAGGTCGGCTCCAACCACTATGCCGGCGTTGGCGTGGGCCGTACCGCAATCCTGACCGCGAACTTCCGCTACTGATCATGATGCTGCATATCCCCGGCGTGCTGACGCCGGAGCAAGTCAAACACTTCCGCCAACGCCTGGCGGCCGCCGAATGGATCGACGGCCGCGCCAGCGTGGGATCGCAGGGGGCGCAAGTCAAGCGCAACCGCCAGATCGCGGAAGGGACGCCGCTGGCGCTGGAACTCGGGGATATCATCATCAAGGCACTGGCGAAAAACCCGCTGTTCTATTCGGCGGCGCTGCCGCTGAAGATTTTGCCGCCGTATTTCAACAGCTACACAGGCGGTGAGACATATGGCCTGCATATCGATGGCGCGATCCGGCATATGGCGGGCTCGTCGGACGTGATGCGTTCGGACGTTTCCACTACCGTGTTCCTGTCCGATCCCGAAGAGTATGAAGGCGGCGAGCTGACTGTGATGGACAGCTACGGTGCACACGAGGTCAAGCTGCCAGCGGGCGATGCGATCATCTATCCGGCCAGCAGCGTGCATCGCGTGAATCCGGTGACTGCCGGCGAGCGCGTGGCGTCTTTCCTGTGGACGCAGTCGATGGTGCGCGACGACTGGAAGCGCGCCATGCTGTTCGAGCTGGACCAGAATATCCAGAAGCTGCGCGCTTCGCATGGCGATGACGAGGCCACTGTCGGCCTGGCGGGCCATTATCACAATCTGTTGCGGATATGGGCTGACCTTTAAAACCGGTAAACCAGTGTCTGACCCGCAGGGTCAGACACTGAAACACAAACGCCGCGGACTTCGAGAGAAGCCGCGGCGTTTGCACATAGGTGTCAGACCCTGCGGGTCTGACATCGGTTTACCGGTTTTCAGGACATCTGGAAATTGATCGGCACAACCACATACACCGGCTGCGCCTTGCCATCTTCCACATAAGGCTTGAACAGCGCACGCATGACAGCAGCGCGGCCAGCCTCGTCCAGGTTGTTGAAGCCGGACGATTTCTGTACCGAGGCCTGCTCGGCATAACCCTTCTCATTGACCAGCACGCGCAAGGTCACCACGCCCTGTTCGCCCATACGGCGCGACACCGACGGGTACACCGGCTGCGGCGCACGGATATATTCCACAGCGGAGATCACACGCGGGCCAGCCGGTGCGGCAGGCGCCGCCGGCGCCGCAGCAACCGGCGCCACCACGACCGGTGTTGCCGGCGCAGGCTCGGTCACGCGCGCCTGCGAAGGCGGCGGGGTGATGGTATTTTCAATCACGATCGGCAGCATCGGCAGCGGCGGTGGGGTGATCGAAGGCGCTTTCTGCGCGATTTCTACGGTCTTGGGCTGCGAAGCTGGCGGGGGAGGTGGCGGCGGCGCCACAAACGTGACATTCACCACTTCCGGGATACGGTCCACCAGGCGATGCATGGTGCCGTTAATAAAGGCATAACCGAGGACTGCATGCAAGGCGACGACCGCTGCGATCTTGGTCAGCTTGGCGCCGCCAATGCCGGCGTCGAAATCGCCGCCAGCCGGGAAAGTCATCGATTGCATGAAGCGCTCCTTACACGGTCAGTGATGGGCGCTTGAGCACAGTCTCCTGTATTCCGCTGCCCAGATGTTCGTCCAGCACTTCCGCCGCATAGCTGAGGCAGTTGCCGCAGCAGGTGGCCACGCCGAGCGCTTCGCGCAACTCGTCCATGGAGCTGATACCCATATCTATGGCTTGACGGATTTCTCGATCAGAGATGTTATTGCAGACACAAACGATCATTTCAGAGATTACCTTCTGGCTAAGATTGCGATTCCGTTATTGAGAATCATTATCATTACGGTTCCCATTCTACCCGAACAGGGCTACAATGCAAGCGAAATTGAAAACCATTCTCATTTATAATGGCGAGGTTGTATTTCGCCCTGGAAAGTTCACCATGACCCTTGCTCCTACCCTGATCAAGCTTGATTCCCTGCCGGTGGGGCAGAGCGGAACGGTGATCCATATCGCTCCGGGCAATCCTGAAGATACCGAGGACGGCGCTGACCTGGCGCGCCGCCTGATGGAGCTGGGCTTCGTGCCCGGTGAGCGCATCCGCATGCTCAAGCGTGGCCTGCCAGGCGGCGAACCCCTCGCCATCAAAGTCGGCAATGCCACGTTTGCCCTGCGCCGCTTCGAGGCCGCGCTGATCTCGATCCAACCGGAATAAATCAATGGGTGCAGTAGAAAAGGCCGCGCAAGCCATCGCGCAGCAGCCAATGGTCGCCCTGCTGGGCAACCCGAATTGCGGCAAGACCGCGCTGTTCAACCGTTTGACCGGCGCGCGCCAGAAGGTCGCCAACTATGCCGGCGTGACCATCGAGCGCAAGGAAGGCCAGTTCACTTCCAGTGCCGGCAACCAGTACCGCCTGCTCGACCTGCCGGGCGCCTACAGCCTGTCGGCCCATACTCCTGATGAAATGATCACGCGCGACGTGGTGGCCGGCCTGCGCGAAGGCGAGCGTTCGCCCGACGTCGTGGTGTGCGTGGTCGATGCCACGAACCTGCGCCTGAACCTGCGCCTGGTCCTCGAAATCAAGCGCCTCGGCCTGCCGATGGTGCTGTGCCTGAACATGGTCGACGTCGCGAAGAAACGCGGCATCGTGGTCGATGCGGGCAAGCTGTCGCAGGAACTGGGCATGCCGGTGGTCGAAACCGTGGCCGTGAAGAGCGGCGGCGAGAAAGCCCTGGTCGATGCACTGGACGGCCTGTGGCCGTTCTATGAAAGCGTCGCCAACCCGCTGTCCGCCATCGATGCCGTGAGCGTTGAGGAAACCCAGCGCGAAGTGCGCCGCATCCTGTCGGTCGCCGTCAAGGATGCCGACGACCGCGGCAACCGCTCCGAAAAGATCGACCACTTCGTGCTGCACCCGTTCATGGGGCCGATCATCCTGGCGGTCCTGATGTTCTGCGTATTCCAGGCCGTGTTCAGCTGGGCTGAAGTTCCGATGGACATGATCAGCGGCGGCGTCG
Source organism: Pseudoduganella sp. R-34 (assembly GCF_049904655.1). Lineage (NCBI taxonomy): Bacteria > Pseudomonadati > Pseudomonadota > Betaproteobacteria > Burkholderiales > Oxalobacteraceae > Pseudoduganella > Pseudoduganella sp. R-34. Next base: position 6,536,916 of record NZ_CP184572.1, on the reverse strand, counting down.
AGCACCTCGGCGTGCTGGTCAAAGCGCATATGGCCGACGGCGTGCTGCGCTCCCTGCTGGTGGACGGTGTGCTGGGCGGCGTTGGCGCCGTGCTGGTCTTCCTGCCGCAGATCCTGATCCTGTTCTTCTTCATCCTGGTGCTGGAAGACTGCGGCTACCTGCCGCGCGCCGCCTTCCTGCTGGACCGCCTGATGGGTGGCGTCGGTCTCTCCGGCCGCGCCTTCATCCCGCTGCTGTCGTCGTTTGCCTGCGCCATTCCCGGCATCATGGCAGCGCGTACCATCCAGAACCCGCGCGACCGCATCGTGACCATCATGATTGCGCCACTGATGACCTGCTCGGCGCGCCTGCCGGTGTATGCACTGGTGATCGCCGCTTTCATCCCGGACCGCGAAGTGTGGGGCATGTTCAACCTGCAAGGCCTGGTGCTGTTCTGCCTCTACTTTGCCGGCATCATCTCCGCCATGGCAGTGGCCTGGGTCATGAAGCGCTCCATGAAAGCCAAGCGCAACCAGCCGCTCATGCTGGAGCTGCCGGCCTACCACTGGCCGCACATGCGCAACCTGGCCATCGGCCTGTACGAGCGCGCCAAGATCTTCCTGATGCGCGTCGGTACCACCATCCTGACCTTGATGGTGCTGCTGTGGGCCTTGTCCAGCTTCCCGGGCGCACCGGAAGGCGCGACCCATCCGCCGATCTACTACAGCGTGGCCGGCATGCTGGGCCGCGCACTGGAATTCATCTTCGCGCCGATCGGCTTCAACTGGCAGATCTGCATTGCGCTGGTGCCGGGCATGGCGGCGCGTGAAGTAGCTGTTGGCGCGCTGGGCACCGTGTATGCCCTGTCGCAGACTGGCGACGAACTGGCCAACTCCCTGGCACCGGTAATCCAGGCCAGCTGGGGCTTGCCGACCGCGCTGGCGCTGTTGGCCTGGTACGTCTTTGCGCCGCAATGCCTGTCCACGCTGACCGTGGTGCGCCGCGAAACCAATTCGATGAAGTATCCGCTGATGATGGCGGGTTACATGTTCGTGCTGGCGTACACCGCCACATTCATCACTTACCGCGTCGCCCTGGCGCTGGGAGGCTGAACCATGTGGCAGGAAATCGTCGTCGGCATCATCGTGGCAGCTGCCGCGCTGCACGCGGCGCGGAAATACCTGCCGTCCGCCTGGCGCCAGCAGATCGTCCATGCCCTGTCGCGCCGTGGCTTGCCGCAGGAAAAGCTGGCGCGCTTCTTCAATACCGAATCGAGCTGCGGCAGCGGCTGCGGCTCCTGCGGCGGTTGTGGCGATTCGCCCGCGTCTTCAGCCCCTCCTGCCGACAGCGGGCCGGTGCATCGCGTGATCAAGTTGCACGTCCAGCGCTGAATAACTATCTGTCCTGCGATCCGTTCCGGGGCGCAGGGCCGGCTTAATCTTCGTCGAAAGTGTGCAGCGCGGCAGAGACCAGCAAGCCCGCAATGCCCAGCAAGCCGAATGCGTAAGTGAGCATGGGTTTGGCGTGGCGCAATTCCAGCGCAACTGAACCGAGGACAATGCTGATGCCAATGAGCGCCAGCACGGCGCTGATGGCGGCGGAGCGCTTGAGTGCCGGCCGGCAGCCATGAGCGGCATACCATTGGGCGATGAGCCAGTTGGGCAGGCATGACAGGCCGACGAACAGAGCTACCAACTCGAGAGCCACTAGATGATCCATAGCGCGTTGCCAGGACTGAAAGATTTACGATAGCAGTTCCCTCGCGCTGCGGGCAAGTGAAAACTTGATCTAGGGCATATCGCCGCCTCAAACGTGTACCTACAATGCGACTTATTGAGGTTGCATTGTGGGAGCCATCGTGGGCTGGAGCAGGAGACAGATTGCCGGGATTGTCAGGATCGCGCTGTTTGCGATGCTGATGGCCGTCTCCGCGCCAACGCTGTCCACTTTTCTGGCGGAGGCCTGCGGCGATAACAGCGTCGCGCATTGCCACGCCCAGCCCAAAGCCCACCACGTCGTCCAGAAATGCGGCTACTGCATGGTGCAGGCCGACCTGCCCGCCGTACCGCCGCCGCCTGCCGGCCCTGCCTTGGCGCTGGTGGCGGCATCGCGCATTGAACCGGCGTTGCAGGCTGCGGCCGCGTTGCCGCAGCAAGTCGCCCTTGCGCCGCCGTCGCGCGCCCCGCCTTCCGCTTGAATCTTCGCAGCAGTACTCCCAGGCTTTGCATTGCACGCGCCTTTTGGCGGCGCGGTCGCAAGGCCTTCGCTCGCAAGAACAAGAAAGGAAGCATCATGAACACCCGCCTCATTCCCCTGGCCGCCGCGCTGCTGGCCGTCTTTTCGGCCCCGGCATTTGCCGATCATGAAGGGGAATCGCCGCTGAAGATGGTTGGCACCGTCGTCATTGCCGGCAGCCATCCGACTTCTCTGCCGACCCAGATTCCGACCACGATCGAAGGCGTCACCCGTGCGCAGATTGAAGAGCAGGTCAACGCCAGCGATGCGGAAGACGCGCTGAAATACCTGCCAAGCCTGCTGGTGCGCAAGCGCTATATCGGCGACTACAACCATGCCGTGCTGTCCACCCGCGCTTCCGGCACCGGCAACAGCGCGCGCTCGGCGGTGTATGCGGATGGCGTGCTGCTGTCGAATTACCTGGGCAACGGCGCCACCTTCGCGCCGCGCTGGGGCATGGTGGCGCCGGAAGAAATCGAACGTGTCGACGTACTGTATGGCCCGTTCTCGGCAGCCTATGGCGGCAACTCGGTCGGCGCCGTGGTGGATTACGTGACGCGCATGCCGAAGCAGTTCGAAGCGCATGCGCGCGTCGCCTATGTGCGCCAGCCGTTTGAGCTGTACAACACGAACATGACTTCGACTGCACGCCAGTCCAGCATGTCGCTTGGCGACCGCCACGGCGCCTGGTCTTGGTTTGTCAGCGTGAACCGCACCGACAGCGATGGCCAGCCGCAGACCTACACCACGCGTGCGATCGCGAGCGGCACGGCGGCTGGAACGGGTGTTCAGGTCACCGGCGCCGTAGTGGACAAGGACCGCAGCAACCGCGACATCTACATCCTCGGCACCGCGACCCAGTACAGCACGGTGCAGGATCACGCCAAGTTCAAAGTGGCATACGATTTCTCGCCGACCGTGCGCGCCAGCTACTCCCTGGGCTGGTGGCAGAACGATTCGAGCGGCTCGCCCGATACCTACCTGCGGGATACGACAGGCAAGCCGGTGTTCAGCGGGCCGGTCTCGATCAATGGCCGCAGCTTCACGCTGGCTGCTTCCGACTTCAATTCGACGAAGGAAGAGTTGCGCCACCTGATGCACGGCTTGACGGTAAAGAGCAATACCAAAGGCGTGTTCGACTGGGAAGTGGCGGCCAGCCTGTATGACTACAGCCGCGACATCCTGCGCGCACCGACCACGGCGCGCCCGGCTGCCGCAAGCGGCGGCGCCGGCCGCATCGTCGAGCAGGGCGGCACCGGCTGGAATACCTTGTCCCTGAAAGGCGTGTATCGCCCGGACGGCATGCGCGGCAGCCACATCTTCGATTTTGGCTTCCAGCGCGCCGCCTACAAGCTATCGACAATCGAGCGCGCCACCAGCGACTGGCTGAACGGCGAGCCGGGCGCGCGCAATCAGGCTTTCTCCGGCCGCACCAGCATCGACAGCCTGTACTTGCAGGACACCTGGAAGTTGTCGCCAGACTGGAAGACCGTGCTCGGTGCGCGCTTCGAGCATTGGGAGGGCCGTGATGGAGAAACCGCCAACGCGACCACCGTGGTGCGCCATGCCAAACGCAGCGACAACTTTATCTCGCCCAAGGTGGCGCTGGCCTTCCAGGCCAACGAGGACTGGACGTTGAAAGCTTCCACCGGACGCGCGATCCGCATGCCGACCGTGTCCGAGCTGTACCAGGGCGGCATCAACAACACTGGCACCCTGATCAACAACGATCCGGACCTGAAGGCCGAGCGCTCCTGGACTACGGAGCTGAGCGCCGAGCGCCTGGTCGGCAATTCCGCCTTGCGCATCACGGCCTTCTTCGAGCGCAACCGCGACGCGCTGTATTCGCAAACCAATGTGCTGGTGACGCCGAACGTGACCAATGTGCAGAACGTCGACCTGATCCGCACCCATGGCCTGGAGACTGCCTGGTCCAACGAAAACGTGCTGGTCGAAGGACTCGACATGCAGGCCAGCCTGACCTGGACCGATTCGAAGATCAAGCGCAACGAGAAGTTCCCGGCCAGCGTCGGCAAATGGCAGCCGCGCATTCCCGAATGGCGTGCCAGTGCAGTGGCAACCTACCGCGTGAACGACAAGCTGAGCGCCACGCTGGCAGCCCGCTACAGCGGCAAGCAATACTCGACGCTGGACAACACCGACATCAACGGCTTTGCCTACCAGGGCGCCAGCAAATACTTCACGGTCGACGCGCGCCTGCGCTACCGCATCGACAAGCACTGGAGCGCCGCCTTCGGCATCGACAACGCCAACAACTACAAGTACTGGAACTTCCACCCTTACCCACAACGCTCTTACTCTGCGGAGGTGAAATTTGATTGGTAATGCGCTCGAGCTGGGCCAGTTTGAACTGTGGTGCCAGCCCCAGGTTGCCGCGCGTGACGGCAGCATCGGCAGCGTGCTGGCGGCCGTCCATTGGCGCCGCCCCGGCAGCGGCGTCCTGCACTACTGCGATTTTGCCGGCGAGTTGTCGGCTTCGGGACTGGAACGGGTCTTCCTGCTGCACATGGTGTGCGATGCGCTGGCTGCGTTAAGGATGTGGGAGGCGGAAGGCTTCAAGCTGGACATGGTGTTGTGCCTGCCGCCGCTGGCATTCAGCAAGGATACGCCGGACGCCATCGCGCTTGCGGCCGATATCCAGGGGCTGATGCTGCAGGCAGGCATTGCGCAACACCGGCTCGAACTGCGCGATGAAGGTCATGCAGGCTGCTGTGAGGTGTCCAACCTGCTGGACTGGCTGCAAGTGCGGGAAGAAGGGTGCACGCAGGCTTCCGGCGACTTCATTGCGGCGCCGCAGCCGATGCAGGTATTGCCGGCTGCACTGCGCCGCTGGCAAGCCAGTTACTCGGTGATGAGCGCCGCCGACGCCATCAGCTGAAATGCACCTGGCCGAAGAAGCCGTATTGCAGGCTTTGCGCAATACGGCTGGCGACGATGCGGAATTCTTCCGCCACGGCTGGCTCGAACAGGCGGTCCACCGTCGACTGGAACAGCGCAAGCCAGCGCTGGAAGTGCTGCGGCTGTACGCCCGGCAGCGCCATGTGCTTGCCGTAGACATTGCCCTGGAAGCTCTTGGTGCCCAGCATGGTAGTGCTCCAGAACTCCACCATGCGCGCCAGGTGCGGCTCCCAGTCGTCGATGGCAGCATTGAACACCGGGCCCAGTTCCGGATCGGCGCGCACGCCGTCGTAGAACTCGTGGACCAGTGTCGCGATGGATTCCTGGGTCAGTGGTAAAGTCATGGCTCCATTTTAACCTTGCGGAGCGCGCCCATGATCATCGTTCACCACCTCAATAACTCTCGTTCCCAGCGCGTGCTGTGGTTGCTGGAAGAGCTGGGGCTGGCCTATGAGATCAAGCATTACCAGCGTGACCCGAAGACCATGTTGGCGCCGCCGGAGCTGACCAGGGTGCACCCGCTGGGCAAGTCGCCCGTCATCGAGCATGAAGGCAATATCGTCGCGGAGTCGGGCGCCATCCTCGAGTACCTGGTGGAGAAGCATGGCAATGACCGGCTGGTGCCGCCGGCCGGCACGCCGGACAAGCTGCGCTGGCGCTACTTCATGCATTACGCGGAAGGCTCGCTGATGTCGCCGCTGCTGATGAAGCTCGTGTTCGACAAGGTTGAATCCTCGCCAGCGCCATTCTTCGTCAAGCCGATCAAGCGCGCCATCGCGCAGAAGGTGATGTCGAGCTTCGTGCAGCCCAATATCGACCGCCACCTGGCCTACCTGGAGTCCGAACTCGCCAACCGCGACTGGTTCGCTGGCAACGAGTTCAGCGCTGCCGATATCCAGATGAGCTTCCCCCTCGAAGCGGCCGCCTCGCGCGCCGGCCTTGGCGCCAACTACCCGCGCCTGCAAGCCTTCCTGCAGCGCATTCACGCCCGCCCGGCCTACCAGCGCGCCCTGGAGCGCGGCGGCCCGTACGAACTGTTGCACTAAGGCTTAGTGTAAAAATAGTCTAACTTAGTTGTGAAATTGCACTAAGTGGCTTATGATGTTCCTGCTTGATCAAAAAAAACCAATAACAATAAAGGGATGCGGTCGAGCACGTGGTCTTTGCGGTGCTTGACCGGAAGGGGGCAGCGGTTGCCGCCTTTGAAGCGGAGTTCACTGGAGAAGAAATTAAATGAGGAATGTCGTCGAGCTGTGCGAGCATGTTCGCAATCATGGGCAACCCAGGATGGTTCTGTTCTGGGGGCATCAACCATCAAAGAATGGTTCGATCACGAAGACTTGCTTCAGCCAATGGTTCGAAGCGGAGTTTGTTATCGATGGCACACGGTACCCGACAGCCGAACATTTCATGATGGCGGAAAAGGCCCGCTTGTTCAGTGACGCAGTTGCGCTGGATCGTATCCTGCAGGCTCGCAACCCGGCAGTCGCCAAAGCCGCCGGCCGCGAAGTACAAGGGTTCGATGACGAAATCTGGGCCGCGAACCGTTGGGATATCGTGGTCCAGGCCAACTATGCAAAGTTCGCGCAGAACGCCCCGTTGCGCGGCTTCCTGCTCGCCACTGGCGAACAAGTCCTGGTGGAAGCAAGTCCCGTTGATTTCGTCTGGGGTACAGGCTTTGCTGCAGATTCGCCGTATGCAGAGAACCCATCCGAATGGACGGGAATGAATCTGCTCGGGTTTGCCTTGATGGAAGTGCGATCGCGTCTCAGCGAGTGAAACGGCTGGTGAAACTGATTAAAGGGGAGCGTTCTTACCAGATTGTGGCGATGTTCGGATAACCTTGCATTTCTCGATCTGCCGTCACGATGGAGGCATCGTATCGTAGGGCAGTTGCAATGATGATGCGATCGGCCGGGTCACGTGGAGAATAGTTGGGTAAATGAACTGCGTCAATGGCGATCGCGCTGTCAACGGGATAAAGCGAAAACCTGGCAAGGGTGCTACGCCAGCAATCCATTGGTGGATTCCGCAATGCAGCGCTAAACGTCCTTTCCAAAGCAAGAGTGCAACTTCCCAGCTAGTGATAGTAGAAACCAGCACTCTGCTTTGCGCCTGTCCAAGTTCAATTGCCGTCGCGGCGTGGTTCGAAAGACGCGAATCTCTCTCATACCACCAGATCAGCGTGGGCGTATCGAGCAATATCATTTGCTCGTCTCTGGCTCAGCTTCCCAGGCGGGCGATAACACGTCTCCGTAACTCATTGTCATTTCACGCAATCGATCAATTGCGGTCGGATCGGGAACTGGGAACGGGGTGACCTGCGCAATCAATTCCCCGTGATCTGAAATCAGGAAATTTTCCTCCTTCGCCCGAGCCTGTTCCAACCATTTGATCGGGTCACGTGCGAACTCTTCCATTGAAACAGTTGGCTCCATCTCAGCCTCCATTCGCAATCTTGAATCATCATCTTAATCCTGATGCAGGTGGAGGCAATTTGAGGGAACGCAGAACAGGGTCAGAGCTGTGTTGCGCCATTGTCGATCAGTCTGCTTGAAGGGATCTGTAGCTGTGCTGACTTTGCACGCGGCGATACGGAACAGCAAGTAGCTGTGCGGTAAAATGCCGGCTATGACAGGAAGATTGCTGGCCATTGACGGTTTGAATATTGTGCGGCGTGTGTATGAGGCAAGTCCGGAGCCGGACTCGGACCTCAAAGCCGAGATCGCCATGCGCCATGCGTTCAACGCTTTCCAGCGCCTGGTCAACGGCCACGAACCGACCCATATCCTGCCAGCCTTCGATTACGGCGGTCCCACCTGGCGCCATAGCCTGTACAAGGGCTACCGAGAAGGCCGCCAGCCGATGCCGGAAGTACTGCGCGAGGCGCTGCCCGAGTTCTATATGCAGCTGACCAGGATCGGCATGTGCCCGATCGCCATCCCCGAAGTGGAGGCCGACGACGTGATCGGCACCGTGGTCACGCGCTGGCTCAGCGAAAACCGCGGCGAGGCGGTGGTGGCCACCACCGATAAGGACCTGCATTGCCTGATCGCCGAAGGCGCCCGCATCTGGGACCACTTCAAATCCGAATGGCACGACCGCACCTGGGTCGAGCAGAAGTGGGGCGTCACGCCCGGCATGCTGCCCGACCTGCTGGCGCTGATGGGCGACGAGACCGACTCCATCCCCGGCGTCTCCAATGTGGGCGTGAAGACCGCCGCCAAACTGTTGCGAACTTACGGCACTCTGGACGCAATCATGGCCGGTGCAGGCATCCTGAAGGACAAAGTCGGCGAAAGCCTACGAAAAGAGCGCGAGATGTTGTATCTTTCTCGTCAATTGGTACAACTGAAAACGGACGTCCGGATCGGCGTGAGCTGGAATATGCTGGCCTGGGACCACCGTTAAACCTCCTGATGTTAAAAGCGGTTCTTATCGACAGCAGCGCCATTGCCCGCGGCCTGCTCAACACGGTGCTGATCGACGGCGGCTACGACGTGGTCGGCCAGGCGCACACCTGCGTGGCGGGCAATGTGCTGCTGATCAAGCACCAGCCCCAGATCATCTGCATCTCGCGCGACTGCATCGAGGCCGATGAGCCGTCCATGCTGGCCATGCGCAAGGATTGGCCGAAAGCCATGATCTTCATGGTGTCGTCGGAATTCGACCAGGCGACGATCCAGAAGGCCCATGCAATGGGCATCAACGGCTATATCGTGAAGCCGTTCAATGGCGGTACGGTATTGAAGACCATCCGCAACACCATTATCGCAACGGTGAAGCGGCAGCAGAAGGCGCAGGCCGACGCGCAGGGCGCCGCCCCGGCCGGGGGATCAGACGAAGTTTGAGCCGTCGATGATGCCGCCGCCCAGGCAGACGTCGCCGTCGTACAGCACGGCCGACTGGCCCGGGGTGACTGCCCACTGGGCATCCATGAATTTCAGCGCGAATTCGCTGTCGCCGTTGGCGGCAACGTCGCACGGCACGTCGGCCTGGCGGTAGCGGGTCTTGGCGCTGATGCGGCCTGCCTCCGGCGCCACGCCGGCAACCCAGCTTGCCTGGCCGGCATGCAGCGCTTCCGACAGCAGCCACGGGTGGTCATGGCCCTGCACTACCCACAGCGTATTGTTTTCAACGTCCTTGCGCGCCACATACCAGGCGTCGGAGGAACCGTCCGCGTTCTGGTAAGTCTTCACGCCGCCGATGCCGATGCCCTTGCGCTGGCCCAGGGTGTAGAAGGACAGGCCGACGTGCTCGCCCACCACCTTGCCGTCCGGCGTCTTGATCGGACCAGCCTTGTAGGACAGGTAGCGGTTCAGGAATTCGCGGAACGGACGCTCGCCGATGAAGCAGATGCCGGTGGAATCCTTCTTGGCTGCGTTCGGCAGCTGCAGCTTCTCTGCGATCTTGCGCACTTCGGTTTTCGGGATTTCGCCCAGCGGGAACAAGGTCTTCGACAACTGCGCCTGGTTCAGGCGGTGCAGGAAGTAGCTCTGGTCCTTGGTGTGGTCGACGGCTTTCAGCAGTTCATGGCGGCCGGTGGCGGTGTTGTGGCGCACGCGCGCATAGTGGCCGGTGGCGATCAGGTCCGCGCCCAGGTGCATGGCGTGGTCGAGGAAGGCCTTGAACTTGATCTCCGCATTGCACAAAACGTCCGGGTTCGGGGTGCGGCCGGCCTGGTATTCGCGCAGGAACTCGGCAAACACGCGGTCCTTGTATTCGGCGGCAAAGTTGACGGCTTCGATGTCCACGCCCACCACATCGGCCACGCTGGCCGCGTCGATCCAGTCCTGGCGCGAGGAACAGTATTCGGAATCGTCGTCGTCTTCCCAGTTCTTCATGAACAGGCCGACAACTTCATAGCCTTGTTCTTTCAGTAACCAAGCGGAAACGGAGGAATCAACGCCACCGGACATGCCGATGACTACTTTTTTCTTGCTCATGATGCGGTCCAATTGAGCCATGGGAGCGGCGCGCCCCAGGCAGGGTGTTGCAAATTATCCAAACTAGAAGAAACCTTCAGACTTCTTCGAATACCGACACGTGGGTGTGCAGGATCTCCAGCGGAGCGCGCTTGCCCGCCAGGTATTCGTCCACGCAAGTCAGCAGCAGGGGGCTGCGGTGGCGTTCGCGGCAGGCCGCGATTTCATCGCGCGTCATCCAATGCGTGCGCAGGATGCCCTCATCGAGTGGGCGATCCGGATAGTAAGCGCCAACCTCGCCGCAGAAGGCAAAGCGCAGGAACGTCACCAGCTGGCCGGTACGCGCCGAGCGGTAGCGCGACATATACATGCCTACCAGGGCGGTCGGGGTGAAATCGTAAGCGGTTTCTTCCAGCGTTTCGCGGATGACAGCCTGTTCCAGCGACTCCAGGGGATCGAGGTGGCCGGCGGGCTGGTTCAGGCGAATGCCGTCACTGGTTTCTTCCTCGATCAGGAGAAACTTCCCGTCGCGCTCGATGACGGCGGCGACTGTGACATTCGGTTTCCAGGTGCGCGGCATGTTAGTCCATCCTCAGAAGACCCGACATTGTAGCCTGATCTTGCCTCTTCGTTGTGACCACGGCGTGAAATGCTTGTGCATTGCAACAATTCGGCATAGGTAATGTTGGCCGTAGAACATTTCATGTTAGATTTTAGTCAGTTTTTCCCACTATTTGGAGGCATTATGAAGATTGGCGTACCGGCCGAGTCAAGGCCGGGGGAGACCAGGGTGGCGGCAACGCCCGAGACGGTCAAGAAACTAGCAGTCAAGCACCAGGTGATCGTGCAGGCGGGAGCCGGCATTCCAGCCTCGGTGACGGATGAAGCATATGCCGCTGCCGGCGCCACCATTGGCACCGCGGCAGAGGCACTGGGTGCGGAAATGGTACTGAAGGTACGCGCCCCGAACGCCGAGGAGCGCAGCCTGATGAAACCGGGCGCCGTGCTGGTCGGCATGCTGAATCCTTTTGACGGGGAAAACATTGCGGCCATGGCGGCTTCCGGCCTGTCCGCGTTTGCACTGGAAGCTGTGCCGCGTATCACGCGCGCGCAGTCCATGGACGTGCTGTCCTCCCAGGCCAATATCGCGGGCTACAAGGCCGTGATGGTTGGCGCGAATACCTACCAGCGTTTCATGCCCATGCTGATGACCGCAGCGGGTACCGTGAAAGCTGCCCGTGTGCTGATCATGGGCGTCGGCGTGGCCGGCCTGCAAGCGATTGCGACCGCCAAGCGCCTGGGCGCCGTGATCGAGGCGTCCGACGTGCGTCCGCCAGTGAAAGAACAGGTGGAGTCGCTCGGCGCAAAATTCATCGACGTGCCTTACCTGACCGACGAAGAGCGCGAGATCGCGCAGGGCGTAGGCGGCTATGCGCGCCCGATGCCGCCTGAATGGATGAAACGCCAGGCGGAGCTGGTGCATGAACGCGCCAAGCAGGCTGACATCGTCATTACCACGGCACTGATTCCGGGCCGCCCGGCGCCGGTGCTGATCTCCGAAGAAACCGTGAAGGCCATGAAGCCAGGCTCCGTCATCGTCGACCTGGCGGTGGAGCAGGGCGGCAATTGCCCCTTGTCCGAACTGGGCAAGACGGTGGTCAAGCATGGCGTGTACATCGTGGGCGAGCCGAACCTGGCCTGCCACGTGGCGGCGGACGCCTCCGCCCTGTATGCGCGCAATGTGCTGGACTTCCTCAAGCTGGTCTTCGACAAGGAGGACAGGCTGGTCATCGACCGCGAGGATGAAATCATCAAAGCAACGCTGGTCTGCCATGGCGGCGAGCAGTTGCGGAAATAGGAGAGACGAATGGAAGTCAGTCACACCATCATCAACCTGATCATCTTCGTGCTGGCCGTGTACGTGGGCTATCACGTGGTCTGGAACGTCACGCCGGCGCTGCATACGCCGCTGATGGCGGTAACGAATGCAGTATCGGCCATCATCATCGTGGGCGCCATGCTGGCGGCTGCGCTGACCGAGGGCCTGGTTGGGCAAATCATGGGCACCATCGCCGTGGCGCTGGCCGCGGTCAATGTGTTCGGCGGATTCCTGGTCACCCAGCGCATGCTGGAGATGTTCAAGAAGAAGGAGAAGAAAGCGGCGCCTGCGGCCGGTGCTGCAGCGGCGGCCGAGAAGGAGGCCAAGGCATGAGCTTCATCACCATGAACCTTGTCACGATGATGTACCTGATCGCGTCTGTCTGCTTCATCCAGGCGCTGAAAGGGTTGTCGTCGCCGGCGTCGGCACGCAAGGGCAATGCCTTCGGCATGGCCGGCATGGCGATTGCCGCCGTGACCACCATCGCGCTGATCCTGCGCCTCAAGCACGACGCTGCTGCGGCAGCGGAAAGCGCGGAGGCGGTTGCGGCCCTGGCGCGCTCGATGGGTCTGGACGTGCATGCCCGTAGCGGGTCGGGCAGCCTGGGCCTCGGCCTGGTGGCGCTGGGCGTGCTGGTCGGGGGCGGCATTGGCGCGGTCCTGGCCAAGCGCGTCGAAATGACCAAGATGCCCGAGCTGGTGGCGGCAATGCACTCGCTGATCGGCATGGCGGCGGTCTGCATCGCCATTGCTGCCGTGGCCGAGCCGCATGCCTTCGGCATCGCAGCACGCGGCCAGGCACTGCCGGTCGGTAACCGCATCGAGCTGTTCATCGGCACCTTTGTCGGGGCGATTACCTTCAGCGGCTCGGTGATCGCTTTCGGCAAGCTGGCCGGCAAGTACAAGTTCCGCCTGTTCCAGGGCGCACCTGTCGTATTCAGCGGCCAGCACATGCTGAACCTGGTGCTGGCGCTGGTGATGATTGGCCTGGGCCTGGTATTCGTGTTCAGCGGCGGCAGCGAGCCGGCCTGGGGCCCATTCCTGGTCATGACGGCGATTGCTTTCGTGCTGGGCGTGCTGATCATCATCCCGATCGGCGGCGCCGACATGCCGGTGGTGGTGTCGATGCTGAACTCCTACTCGGGCTGGGCGGCGGCAGGCATTGGCTTCTCGCTCAACAACTCGATGCTGATCATCGCCGGTTCGCTGGTGGGTTCCTCTGGCGCGATCCTGTCCTACATCATGTGCAAGGCCATGAATCGTTCGTTCTTCAACGTGATCCTGGGCGGCTTCGGCGGCGACACCTCCGCTGCGGCGGCAGGCGGCGCGCAAGCGCAGCGCAATGTGAAGTCGGGTTCGTCGGATGACGCCGTGTTCCTGATGCAGAACGCCGAAACCGTGATCATCGTTCCTGGATATGGCCTGGCGGTGGCACGCGCCCAGCACGCGCTGAAGGAACTGGTCGAAAAACTTGGCCACCACGGCGTGACGGTGAAGTATGCGATCCACCCGGTCGCCGGCCGCATGCCGGGCCATATGAACGTGCTGCTGGCGGAAGCCGAAGTGCCTTATGACCAGGTATTCGAGATGGAAGACATCAACAGCGAGTTCGCGCAGGCAGACGTGGTACTGGTGCTGGGCGCGAACGACGTGGTGAACCCGGCGGCGAAAGACCCCAAGTCCCCGATTGCCGGCATGCCCATTCTCGAGGCCTACAAGGCCAAGACCATCATCGTTAACAAGCGCTCGATGGCGGCCGGCTATGCAGGCCTGGACAACGAGCTGTTCTACATGGACAAGACCATGATGGTATTTGGCGACGCCAAGAAAGTGCTGGAAGACATGGTGAAGGCCGTCGAATAAGGCCTGCACTCACAGCCGAGTCCGTGTCACACCCTGGGGTCACACCCCTAGTGTGACACGGGCCCAAGTGTTACCAAGGATGAGCTCGTGGCACAGTTGGGGTGTGACCCCAAGGTGTGACACGGGCTCTTCTGTTTTAGTGGGTGGGTTTGGCGCGCTGGCGCTGGAATTCGCTGATCTGGGCGGCGTAGCGTTGCTGGGAGGCCGGGGTGTGCCAGCTGTTCTGCGCTTTGATCATGGCGGCGGCGCCTTCGGGGGTGCCGACGATCTGGTCGATGCGTTTCGCTGCCGCCATGCCCCAGGCGTTGCGCGGGCAGGCGATGCCGCCCAGCATGGGTTTGTTGTTTTGCGCGATCGGTACCGTTTTCAGCGCGCCGATCTCAGGCTCGGCTTTGCTGGCGTATTGCAGCGCGTAGTCGTAGTCGAGGGTGTAGTCGGCGCGGCCGTGCACCACCAGCTTCAGCACATTGCGGCCGTAATCGCCGACCGAGGTGGTCTCCAGCCTTGAATTGGCGGGGCGCCCGGCCAGCAATTCGTCCACTGCTGTGCCGTAGCTGCGGCGTTCCACCACGATGCCGCGCAAGACGGGATCGGACAATAATTTCTGCAGGTCGGCTTCGCCATGGGCGTTCAGCGGCAGGCGCGGCAGGGTGCTGGCCTGCGCCACCAGCTGCAGCGGCGGCACCAGGTTGGTGTTGACGAAGTAGGCCAGCTTGTCCCTTTCGGCATTGCGCAAGGCGGCCACCACGCAGGCTTGCTCGCCGCGCTCGATCATCAGCCAGGTGCGTTTGGGATTGGCGTAGATGAAGCGGTGCTCGGCTTCGGGCCAGCGGGCGCTGATGTATAGCGCGATCTGGTCGGCGATGCCGGTGGTGGGCTTGCCGTCCACCGGCATCGAGGCAGGCGGCACGTCGGGCATCAGCCAGGACATCCTGTCGCGTGCCTGCACGCCTGGCACCAGCAGGGCGGCGAGCAGCGCGAAGGCAGGGCGGCGCATGGTGTTTCCCTTAGCGGCGGCCGTACATCATCAATTCGGCCAGCACGGCGCGCGCTGGGGCTGCGAGGTCGATGGCGGCCAGGCCGAGGCCGAGCAGGGGCTGCAGCAGCGATTCGTTGGCGAAGACGCGGGCCATCGTGTCAGTCAGGCGCACAGTCAGTTTGCGGTCGCGGCGGCGCTGGGCGGCGTATTCTTCCAATGCCTGTGGGGTGGCGCCGCGTGCCAGTGCGCGTGCCAGTTCGGTGGCGTCGCGCAGGCCGAGGTTGAGGCCCTGGCCGGCTACCGGGTGCAGGGTCTGCGCGGCATTGCCGATGGCGACGCTGCGCGCGCTGCCGGTGACGCCTGCGTTCAGGCCGAGCGGGAAGGCCAGGCGGCGCGTGGCGTGCGTGAACTTGCCCAGGCGCTCGCCGAAGGTCTCTCCCAGCTTGGCAAGGAAGGCGCCATCGTCCAGTGCGAGGATGGCTTGCGCGCTGGCGGGGCGCGCGCACCAGACCAGCGAGTAGCCGTCGTCCTGGGGCAGCAGGGCTAGCGGGCCTTCGCTGGTAAAGCGTTCGTAAGCGCGGTGCGCCAGCGGGGCGCTGGTGTTGACCTGGGCGATGATGGCGGTCTGCCGGTAGTCGCGCGTTTCGGCCTTGTCGGTCTGCTCGCCGAACAGTCCGCCCTCGGCTTGCACTACCACGGCGGCGCGCAGCACGCGCGGGTGTTGGCCTTCGCTTTCAAGGTGCAGGGTGACGCTGTCGGTGGCTTCGTCGCTACCGCTGACGCGCACCGGGCGCAAGGCGGCGATGCCGAGGCGCTGGCAGACGTTGCCCAGTGCTTCGACGATGGCGCCATAGCGCGTGACGTAGCCCAGCGCGGGCAGCCTGTGTTCGTCGCGCGTGATCATGCTGCGGCCGAACTGGCCGCGCCGCGAAACGTGAATCTCGTGAATCGCGGTGGCGTGGATCGGCCAGGCGCCGACCTGCTCGAGGATCTGGCGGCTGCCGTAGGACAGGGCCAGGGTGCGCGGGTCCTGCATGGCTTGTTCAAGCGGCTTGGCGTCCACCAGCACGATGCGGGCGGCATCGACGCCGCGTTTTACCAGCATTGCTGCCAGGGCCATGCCGGCGGGGCCGGCGCCGCAAATGGCGATATCGTAATCAGTCATTTCATCAGAGCTTCAATCTCGGCCACTGTCTTGGGCGCGCCGCCCGTCAACAGCTGGAAGCCGCCATCGGTGACGATCGCGTCGTCTTCGATGCGGATGCCGATGTTCCAGTACTTTTCCGGCACGCCTTCGGCCGGGCGCACGTAGATGCCAGGTTCCACCGTCATCGCCATGCCGGCTTGCAGCAGTCGCGAAGGCTTGTCTTCGCGACTTACGTCGCGGTACAGGCCGACGTCATGCACGTCCATGCCGATCCAGTGGCCGGTGCCGTGCATGTAGAACTGCGTGTATTTTTTCTCGGCCAGCACGTCGTCCAGCGTGCCTTGCAGCAGGCCGCAGTCCAGCATGCCCTGCGCCAGCACTTGCACTGCGGCGTCGTGGGCGTCGTGGTATTTGCGTCCCGGCTTGACGGCGGCGAAGGCGGCTTGTTGCGCGGCCAGCACCAGCTCGTACAGCTCGCGCTGGGCGGGGCTAAAGCGGCCGTTGACCGGAAAGGTGCGGGTAATGTCGGAGGCATAGCCATCGAGTTCGCAGCCGGCGTCGATCAGCACCAGGTCGCCGTCCTGGGTGCGGCGGTTGTTGGCGTTGTAGTGCAGGACGCAGGCGTTGGGGCCGGAGGCCACGATCGGCGTGTAAGCGGGGAACTGGGCGCCGTGGCGGCGGAACTCGTGCAGCAGTTCGGCTTCCAGTTCGTATTCGAAGGCGCCAGCGCCATGGGCGCCGGCAAAGCGCATGGCTCGGGCGTGGGCGCCTGCCGAGATCTCGCCGGCGCGCAGCATGATGGCACGCTCGTGTTCGTCCTTGAACAGCCGCATTTCATCGACCAGGGAAGGCAGGTCGCGCAGCGCGGGCGGCGCGGTGGTGCCGCTGCGCGACAGCCTGCGCACGCCGTCGAACCAGCGTCGCTGCTGCTCTTCGCCGCCGCGTGCCAGCGAGGCGTACAGGGCGCTGGCGTTGGACAGGTGTCGCACCATGTGCTCGTCCAGCGCGCCGACCGGGTGGGCGGCGTCGAAGCCGAACGCCTCGCGTGCGGCCTCGGAGCCGTAGCGGTAGCCGTCCCAGATTTCGGATTCGAGGTGCTTTTCGCGGCAGAACAATATCGATTGCGCGGCGGCGTTGCCGCGCGGCGCCACCAGCACCAGCACAGCTTCCGGCTCGGTGAAGCCGGTCAGGTAGTAGAAGGAGCTGTCGTGGCGGTAGGGGTATTCGGTGTCGGCATTGCGCGTCGCTTCGGGCGCGGTGCCGATGACTGCCACGCTGCCCGCTTCCATCTGGGCCAGCAGGCGCGCGCGGCGGTCGGAGTAGGGTTTCATGCGTTCAGTTCTTCCAGTTGGCGCACGGTGCCGACGTTGACCCATTCATCCTGGTAGATCTCGCCGCCGATGCGGCCCTGGTCGGCGTATTCGAACAGCAGCTTGCCCAGGCCGGCCTTCTGGCCCGGCGTGATACCGGCGAACATCTCGGGACGGTACACGCCGATATTGGCGAAGTTCCACTTCGGCGAGCCCTGGCCGGAAACGGTGTACAGGTTCAGGGCGAAGTCGCCTTCCGGGTTGTGCCACGGGTTGGGCGTCAGCCAGATCCAGGCGATGTCGCGCACGTGGGCGGGGTACGGGTCGCCGCGGTGGTCCTTGTCCTTCAGCACGTCCAGCGCTTCGGAAAAGTCGAAGTGCGGGCAGTAGATATCGCCCGACAGCACCAGGAAGGGCTGGTCGCCCAGCAGGTGCAGGGCATTGGCGATGCCGCCTGCCGTTTCCAGCGCTTCCGCTTCCGGCGAATACTGGATCTGGGCGCCGAACTGCGAGCCGTCGCCCAGCGCTTGCTCGATCATGTGGCCGAGGTGGGCGTGGTTGATGACGATCTCCGTGATCCCGGCGCGCACCAGGTTCAGGATATGCCAGACGATCAGCGGCCGGCCGCGCACTTTCAGCAGCGGCTTGGGGCAGGTGTCGGTCAGGGGCCGCATGCGTTCGCCGCGGCCGGCGGCGAGGATCATGGCTTTCATGCGTCGCCCCTCAGAAGGTGTAGCCGACTTGCGGCGCGGTGCCTTCCAGCGAGTCGAGCAGCTTGATCAGCGGCTTCAGTTCGCGGTAGCGGTTGGCGGTCTTGCGCACGTATTCCATCACGGTCGGCAGGTCGCCCAGGTAGTGCGGCTTGCCGTCGCGGTAGTTCAGGCGGCAGAAAATGCCGAGGATCTTCAGGTGGCGCTGCAAGGCCATGTATTCGAAGTCCTTGTAGAAATCGTCAAAGTCCTTCTTCAGCGGCAGGCCGGCGCTGCGCGCGTGCTGCCAGTAGCGGATCAGCCAGTCGAGCACCAGTTCCTCGTCCCACGACACGTAGGCGTCGCGCAGCAGCGAGGCGGCGTCGTAGGTGATCGGGCCCCACACAGCGTCCTGGAAGTCGAGGATGCCGGGGTTGCCCTCGTCCATCCACATCAGGTTGCGCGAGTGGTAGTCGCGGTGCATATAGACCTGGGTCTGCGCCAGGCAGTTGGCCAGGATCGCCTCGAATACCTTGTCCAGTTCCTGCTGCTGCTTTTCGCTCAGGGTGGCGGCCAGGTGCTTGCCGATATACCACTCGGGGAAGATATTCAATTCTCGCAGCATGAAGGCGCGGTCGAATTCCGGCAGCACGCCGGGCTGGCTCGCCTGCTGGATCTTGACCAGCGACGACAGCGCTTCGGCATACAGGGTGGCGGCCGAATCGTGGTTCAGCGCCTGCAGGTAGGTGGTGGTGCCCAGATCGGACAGCAGCAGGAAGCCCTGCGCGACGTTCTCGGCGGCGATTTTCGGCACCGACACGCCGGCAGCTTCCAGCAAGCCCTGGACCTTCACGTAAGCCGGCACGTTTTCGCGCTGCGGCGGGGCGTCCATGGCGACCAGGGTGGCGCCGTGCGCGGCACGGTGCGCCGGCAGCACGTCAACGCGGAAATAGCGGCGGAAGCTGGCATCCTCGGAGGCAGGGCGCGCCGAAGCGGCGTCCACCAGGCCGGTGCCTTGCAGCCATTCGGTAAGCTCGGCAAGGCGTGGATCGGCGGCTGGGGATGGTGAATTAGACAATAAAGACATTAAAGCAGCCTGCGAAATCCAGTGAGTGGTAAAGATTCCCATATAATAAGGGATTCACATTAAAAAATCGCCTTTATGGTGTTTCACGCGTCCCACCCATGACCCGGTTCCTGGCACCCCCCAACCCAAAGCGCTGGGCGTTCGCCTTGACCGCCATTGCCGCCGCCACCGCGGCGATGTCCGCCCATGCGCAGTCGCATCCAGCGGCCAAGCGCCCGCCGCATGTGGAAGACAAGAATGCACCGACCACCATACGCGCCGAAGACATGGCCGGCCGCCCCGAGCGCGACTTGCGCCTGATGCGCGACGTGGAAGTCGTGCACGACAAGACGCGCGTGACCGCCGACTCGGCCAGCTTCCAGCAGGTGGAGCAGGAGCTTGAGGCCAAGGGCAATGTGCGCCTGTGGCGCTTCGGCGACTATTACACGGCCGATGAACTGAAACTGAACCTGGAAACGGCGCGCGGCTATGCGCTGCAGCCGACCTACCAGCTGGAAGCCAATAACGCCCAGGGCAAGGCGCAGCGCATCAACTTCCTGAACGACGACGAAGCCCAGGTGGTCGATGGCACCTACAGCACCTGCCAGGGGCCGAACCCGGACTGGTATGTGAAGGCGCGTTCGCTGAACCTGGACCAGGGGCGCGACGTCGGCACGGCCGGCGCCACCCTGATCTACTTCAAGGACGTGCCAATCCTGGGCACGCCGGCCATGTCGTTCTCGCTGTCGGGCGCGCGCCGCTCCGGCTGGCTGCCGCCGACACCGTCGTACTCCTCGCGCGGCGGGGCCGAGCTGGTGCTGCCGTATTACTTCAATATCGCGCCCAACCGCGACCTGACGCTGTACCCGCGCTACATCGCGCGCCGCGGCCTGCAACTGGGCGCGGTGGCCCGCTACATGGGCGAGACCGACGGTGGCAACTACTACGAAGGCAGGACCCTGCTCGAGTACCTGCCCAACGACAAGGAAGCCAACCGCGACCGCTGGCAGCTGCATACGGTGCACACCCAGCACCTGACCGAGGACTGGACCTATGGCTGGAACCTGCGCGCCGCGTCCGACGACAACTATCCGAACGACTTTTCCAAGACCGTGGCATCGTCGTCCGAGCGCCAGCTGCTCAAGGAGCTGCGCACCGATTACGGCGGCGAATACTGGAGCCTGACTGCGCGCGCCCAGAAGTACCACGTGCTGCAGGACCCCGATCTGCCGGTCTCGCGCCCTTACGACCGCCTGCCGGCGATCAACCTGCACGCGGCGCGTTACGACGTCGGCGGCTTCGACTGGCAGCTCGATTCCGAGCTGACCCGCTTCTGGCACCCGGACATGATCAAGGGCAACCGCCTGGTGGCGGTGCCGCAGCTCAGCTACCCGATCATCGGCGCTTCCTATTTCGTGACGCCGAAAGTGATGCTGAACGCCAGCGCCTACCAGCTTGACGCCTTCGGCAGCGACCCGTCGCGCTCGCTGCAGCGCGCGGTGCCGACCTTCTCGCTCGACTCGGGCCTGATCTTCGAGCGCGATACCAAGTTTGCCGGCAAGAAGCTGACGCAGACCCTGGAGCCGCGCCTGTTCTACGTCTACACGCCGTACCGCAAGCAGGACCAGTACCCGAACTTCGACACCGCGCCGGCCACCTTCAACTTCTCGCAGATCTTCAGCGAGAACCGCTTTGTCGGTTCCGACCGCATCGGCGACGCCAACCAGGTGACGGCGGCAGTCGTGTCGCGCTTCCTGGAGTCGTCCGGCGCCGAGCGCCTGCGCCTGGCGTTCGGCCAGCGCTTCTACTTCGCCGACCAGCGCGTGCAGATCGACAATTCAACGCCGGTCAACAGCACCCGTTCCGACATGCTGCTGGCGGCCACCGGCCGCATCTCCAATTCCTGGGGCATCGACAGCCTGGTGCAGTACAACCCGAGCACCAGCAAGGTCACCACCTCGAATATGTCGCTGCAGTACCAGCCGGGCACCTACAAGGTGCTCAACGCCGGCTACCGCTATGTGCGCGACAGCTTCAAGAATGCCGACCTGTCGACCCAGTGGCCGATCTCGGACAAGTGGTTCGGCGTCGGCCGCGTGTCATACTCGCTGCGCGAGCACAAGATGCTGGAAAGCGTGGTGGGGCTGGAATACAACTGCGATTGCTGGGTATTCCGCATGGGCGCGCAGCGCTTCGTCACCACGGCCAAGAAGACCTCGACCCAGTTCTTCTTCCAGCTGGAGTTGAACGGCTTGTCCAAGCTCGGTTTCGGCAACCCGCTGGAGGTGCTGAAGAACAGCATTCCTGGCTATCGCCGCGTCAATGAAGGCCGTTAAGCTTTCGATTTCATCCACACTGATACATGAGCGTTTCAGATATGCACCCGATCAAATTAGCTGTTGCCCTGCTGTGTGCTTCCCTTGCCGTCCCGGCCCTGGCGCAGGACGCCAAGCCGGCCAAGCCGACAGTGCCGGCAGCCGCTGCTGCCAAGGCGGCGCCATCGAAGGGCTTCACGCCGCCGGGCCAGTCGGCCAACGCGCCGATCGACGCCATCGCCGTCATCGTCAACGATGAAGTGATCACCCAGCGTGAACTGAACGAACGCGCGGCCACCATCGTGGCGCGCATGCAGCAGCAGAAGCTGGCCGTGCCTGACCAGGCCGAACTGCGCAAGCAGGTGCTCGAGCGCATGATCGTGGAGCGCGCCCAGCTGCAGCTGGCCAAGGAAATGGGGGTGCGGGTGGACGACAATATGCTCGACCGCGCCATTGCCCGCATCGCCGAGCAGCAAAAGATGACGGTGCAGCAGCTGCGCAACCAGATGGAGAAGGAGGGTACCACCTTCGCCTCCTTCCGCGAAGAGATCCGCGAAGAGATCATCATGCAGCGCCTGCGCGAGTATGAGGTCGACAACAAGATCACCATCGGCGAAGCGGAAGTGGACAGCTTCATCGCTGCCGAGAAAGCGGCGGCGTCCGAGCAGTTCGAGCTGAACATCTCGCAGATCATGGTGCGCATCCCGGAAAATGCTTCGCCCGAAGTGCTGGGCCAGCGCCAGAAGCGCGCCGAAGAAGTGCTGCGCCAGCTGCGCACCGGCGCCGACTTCGCCAAGATGGCCGCCACCTATTCCGACGCGTCCGACGCGCTGCAGGGCGGCGCCGTGGGCTGGCGCCCGGGCAGCGCGCTGCCGCCGATCTTCGCCGAGGCGCTGAACAAGCTGAAGCCGGGCCAGAACACCCCGATCATCAAGAGCGCAGCCGGCTTCCACATCCTGAAGCTGGTCGACAAGCGCAGCATGGCCGAAGCGGCTGCCCAGGAAACCGTGCAGCAGACCCATGCCCGCCACATCCTGCTGAAAGTCACGCCGACCATGAGCGCGGCCGACGCCAAGCGCAAGCTGCTGGAACTGAAGGAGCGCCTGGACAACAAGGCGGCCAAGTTCGAGGAGCTGGCGCGCCTGTTCTCCAACGACAGCACCGCCAGCAAGGGCGGCGACCTCGGTTGGCTGTACCCTGGCGACACCGTGCCCGAATTCGAGCAGGCCATGAACGGCCTGAAACTGGGCCAGGTGTCCGAACCGGTCGAATCGTCCTTCGGCTACCACCTGATCGAGGTGCTGGAGCGCAAGACCGACGACGTCTCGAAAGAGAAGCAGCGCGCCGCGGCCCGCAACGCCCTGCGCGAGCGCAAGCTGGTGGAAGCGGTGGAAGACTGGCAGCGCCAGGTGCGCGACCGCGCCTACGTCGAGTTCCGCGACGAATCGTTGAAATAAGCAGGCGGGGGACACCATGAGCGCCAACCTGCAAGCACGTCGCCCAGGTGTGCGCCCCGGGGTTCGTCCGGTGATTGCCATCACCACCGGCGAGCCGGCCGGCATCGGGCCGGAAATCGCCATCCGCGCCGCCTGGGCCATGCGGCACCAGGTCAATGCGGTGCTGGTGGGCGACGCCGCCTTCCTGGCCATGACCGCCTCGGCCATCGATCCCGAGATCCGCATCAGCGCCGTCACCACCATGGCGGCGCGCAATGCCGGCCTGCCGCACTTCGGCGCGGACCGCCTGTGCGCGCTGGACATCCCGCTCGGCGCCCATGTGCAGCCGGGCGTCTTGGACAAGGAAAACGGCCGCTACGTGCTGGCCACGCTGGACGCCGCCATCGAAGGCATCCGCGCCGGCTGGTTCGAAGCCGTGGCCACCGCCCCGGTGCAGAAATCCACCATCAACGACGCCGGCGTGCCCTTTTCCGGCCACACCGAATACTTTGCCGAGCAGACCGGCACCGCGCGCGTGGTGATGATGCTGGCCGGCCAGCCGCGTGCAGCCGCCGGCGCAGAAGATGCACCGCCCTTGCGCGTGGCGCTGGCAACCACCCACTTGCCGCTGAAGGAGGTCAGCTCCGCGCTCACGCAAGAGAGCCTGGCGCAAACGCTGGACATCATCCAGGCCGACCTGCGCGGCAAGTTCGGCATCGCCGCGCCGCGCATCCTGGTGGCGGGCCTGAACCCGCATGCCGGCGAAAACGGCTACCTGGGGCGCGAGGAGATCGATACCATCACCCCGGCGCTGGACGCTGCGCGCGCGCGCGGCATCGATGCGCGCGGCCCGTACCCGGCCGACACCCTGTTCCAGCCCAAGTATCTGAAAGACGCCGACTGCGTGCTGGCCATGTACCACGACCAGGGCTTGCCGGTGCTGAAGTACGCCACCTTCGGCCACGGCATCAACATCACGCTCGGCCTGCCGCTGATCCGCACCTCGGTCGACCACGGCACTGCGCTCGACCTGGCCGCGCAAGGCCTGGGCCGCGCCGACTGCTCCAGCATGCAGGCCGCACTGGAGGCGGCGCTGCAGATGGCGCAGGCCAGCCAATAAGCAGAAAGAACAACCATGAAACACATTGCCCGCAAACGCTTCGGCCAGAACTTCCTGCAGGACGACCGCGTCCTCGGCGACATCATCGATTCCATTGCGCCGGCCGCCGGCGACACCATGGTGGAAATCGGCCCCGGACTGGCCGCCATGACCGACCTGCTGCTCAAGTCCCTGCCGCACATGCACGTGGTGGAACTGGACCGCGACCTGGTGGCGCGCCTGGAAAAGCGCTACCCACGCGAAAAACTGACCATCCACGCCGGCGACGCGCTGAAGTTCGACTTTGGCTACATCCCGGTGCCGGAAGGGAAAAAGCTGCGCGTGGTGGGCAACCTGCCGTACAACATCTCTTCGCCGCTGCTGTTCCACCTGGCCGAATTCGCCCCCATTGTGCAGGACCAGCATTTCATGCTGCAAAAGGAAGTGGTGGAGCGCATGGTGGCCGAACCCGGCACCAAGGCCTACAGCCGGCTGTCGGTGATGCTGCAATGGCGCTACCGCATGGCCCTGCTGTTCATCGTGCCGCCGGACGCCTTCGACCCGCCGCCGAAAGTCGATTCGGCCATCGTGCGCATGATCCCGATCGAGCAGCCGCTGGCCTGCGACCCGGCACGGCTGGAAGCGGTGGTGCAGAAAGCCTTCTCGCAGCGCAGGAAAGTAATCCGCAACTGCGTGGCTGGCATGTTCACGCCGGAGCAGCTGGAAGCGGCCGGCATCAACCCGCAAGACCGCCCGGAAATGGTGCCGGTGGAAGCCTACGTCGCGCTGGCCAACCTGCCTGTCTGATTGAAAGTCGGGGTCAGGTCTGGCAATCCGCCACAAATTTCGCATAGCGAAATTTGTGGCGGATTGCCAGACCTGACCCCGACTTTCATGTGGCGATCAGTTCCAGCACCTGGTCTGCCACGCGCTCCCAGGTGAACGATTTGGCGTACTCGAGGCTGCCGGCGCTGGCGCTGAGCCAGTAGGCGGGCTGCTCGAATTTCTGGATTTCCCGGGTCCAGGCGGCGGCATCGAGGTGGGCGGCGTAGCGCGGGTGTTCCCCGGCCCAGGCCTTGATGCTGTCGAGCCCGTGGGTCAGGACGGGAATCCCGGCTGCCATCGCTTCCAGGATGGTCAGGCCAAAGCTTTCGTGGTCGGTCGGGTGCAGCAGCAGGAAGGCCTGGCGCAGGATGCCGATCACTTCTTCCTGGCGCTTTCTGCCGTGGAAAGTCATGCTTGGCTCGTTGCCGTACTTGGCCAGCAGGCTGTCCAGCAGCGGGCCGTCGCCGACGATGTCGAGGTGGTAGCCTTGCCGGGCCAGGCCGCTTTGCATGAAAAAGTCCGCCAGCCAGTCCACGTTCTTGCTGCCATCCAGGCGGCCGATGTACAGCAGGCGCTTGCCGGCCGGGTAGGCCGGTGGGCTGGGCGGGAAGAAGGCGCCGTCCACGCCCAGCGGCAGCGACTGGATCTCCAGGCCCCATTTCCGTCGGGTCTTTTCCGCTGCGCGGTATCCGAGGTAAAACACGTCCTTGGCCGGCACGCGCTTGAAGAAGCCGCGCAGCGATACGCCCGGCAGGAAATGGCGGCAACGCTGGCGCAGCGCCGGGTAGCGCTTCGACAAGAGGTAGGCATCGGCTTCGTAGAAGGTCACGATGTAGTCGTAGCGCGACAGGTCCATGCCGCTTTGCCCGAGCGAGCGGAAAAAGCTGTAGCTCTCGATCTTGAACGGACTGGTCATGAGCAGCTTGCTGAGCACTCGGTTCAGCTTGCTGTCGCGGGCGATGAACGGCAGGGTAAGCAGCTTGACGCCTTCCAGGTCGACCAGGCGCTTGCGGCCTGCGCCGGGCTCGCCGCTGAGCAGGGTGATCTGCGCCTTGTGCTTGAGGCGCTGGCAGAACTGGCTGACCACCGTTTCGGTGCCGCCAATATAGCCGGCAACGGTGGGGCAAATGAACAGCAGGTGTAGTTTTTCTTGTTTCAAGCGGTGCTTGCCTTCTACTTGGGGACGCTCTCGAAAAGTAGCCGACTATAGCTTACCAGCGGCGCAGCCAGCAAGGCTGACCCGGCGAGGGCAAGGTGGTCGGCGCCGGAACAAAAAAAAGCCCGCTCAGGGAGCGGGCTGAATCCATTTCTGTTAAGAAGTGGAGGAGACAGGTGTAATTATGCTGCGTCGCGGCATATTGTTCCAATTTATTTTTGGAATTCCAGTCATTCCACTTGCTTATATCACGCCGGGTTGCAGACCACTTGCACGTTGTTGCGGGGCTCGTCGCCCATTACGCCGCTACCGTTGAGGACTTCGCACTTCAGGCCGGGCGGCTGGGTCAGGACGCTGATGCCGTAGGCGGTGCCGACCGGGAGCAGGTTGGGCAGGGCGAAGGTGGTGGCGCCCTTGGCGACCACAATGCTCGAACTACCGTTGACCAGCGTCAAGTCGCCAGTGGTCAAGCGTTCCACGGTGCCGGTGACGGCGTAGGCGTTCTGGACGCAACTGATCTGGATGTTGATCGAGGTGGTGTGGCCAGCCGAACCGACATTGGTGCCGCCCAGGAAGTCACAGGTCATGTGCGCCGGCTGCTGCACGATCTCGACCTTGTATTCGGTGCCGTAGCTGATGCTGTTGGGGAAGCTGAAGGTGGTGGCGCCAGCTGGCACTTCGACGGTGTCGCCGGCAGCGGTTTTCAGCTTCAGGCCACTGTTGTTCAGGCCGGAAATGGTGCCGCCAATGGTGAAACTGGCTTTGCCGCCGCAGGCTGCCAGGGCGACGGCCAGCAGGGCCGCGACAAGGAATTTTGCTTTCATCTGGACTCTTTCTTAGTTGCAGGTAACAGTCACGATCAAGTTGAAATTGATATCCTTACTTGGCTCGATTTTGCCGGTACCGTTGCCGTTGGTGCCACCGGCGACCGTGCATTTCTGGCTGGGGTTGGTCGGTTGGTTCAGCACGGTGACCCCATACACGCTGCCGTTGCCGATCGGGGTGGCGAACTGCCAGCTGCCGTTGGCGGCCACGTTCACGGTCTGGGCCCCGTTGGCCAGCACCAGGCCGCTGCCGGCCAGGCCGCTGACCGTGCCGCCCAGCGGGTACGGGTCGGGGGTGCAGGTCACGACGGTCTGGTTGTAGGTGTAGTAGTTGATCTTGCCGGTGTTGTTGGCCAGCTTGCAGCTGACGTTGGCCGGCACGCTCTTGATGCTCACATTGAACTGGGAGTCCGGAGCCATCAGCGTCTTGAAGGAATAACTGCCGTTGCCAGCGGTGGTGATGGTCAGGTCGTCGCCGCCATTGTTCTGCAGCACCAGGTCGCCGCGGTCCAGTCCGAGGACCTGGACTACCAGGGCGATGCTGCCATTGCCCTTGCCGCCGCAGGCGGCCAGTCCGGCGACGCACAGCAGCGCGGCGGCGGCAGACAGATACTTACTCTTCATTCCACTTTCTCCAGTCGGTTGCGCGCGTCGCGCGGTCAAATCGGCGCCTATTTTAGTGCATTTGCACCATCCATAGCCGATTTGGCCAGCTTTTCCCTTGTAACAGCTTGCAACCGCGGCGCGGTACAATGCGCCCATGAAGCCGAAAGCCATCCTGTTCGACCTGGACGACACCCTGTGGCCGATCGCGCCCGTCATCGCTGAAGCGGAGCTGACGCTGCACGCCTGGCTGGCGGCTCATGCGCCCAGGGTGGCGGCGCAATGGTCGATCGATGCCTTGCGCGCGCACCGTGCCGAACTGGCGGCGGCCCAGCCGGAACTGCTGATCGACCTGGGCCAGCTGCGCCGCGCCAGCCTGCACGCGGCCTTTGCCGCGGCCGGCGAGGACGCGGCCCATGTCGAGGGCGCGATGGCGCACTTCTTTGCCGCGCGCAATGCAGTCACGCCATACGACGATGTGCTGCCGGGCTTGCTCAAGCTGCGCCAGCATGTGCAGCTGGGCACGATTTCCAATGGCAATGCCGACCTGGAAGTGATCGGCCTGGCCCACCATTTCGAGGTATCGCTGGCGGCGGCCCGTTTCGGCGCGGCCAAGCCGGCGCCGGACATCTTCCGCGCGGCCTGCCAGGCGCTGGGCGTGGCGCCGCACGATGCGGTGTACGTGGGCGACGACCTGGCGCTGGACGTGGCGGGGGCGCAGGCGGCCGGCTTGCGCGCGGTGTGGATGAACCGGCACGGCGCCGGCCTGCCGGACGGTGCGCCGCAGCCGGACGCGATTTGCGCCACGCTCGATGAATTGCTTGCGTGGCTGGAACAACAGTTGGCAGAATAGGCCTATGCATCTCGATATCCGTGCCCAAACCCTGCTCAAAGCCCTGGTTGAGCGTTACATCGCCGACGGCCAGCCGGTGGGCTCGCGCGCCCTGTCCAAGATTTCCGGGCTGGAGCTGTCGCCGGCCACCATCCGCAACATCATGGCCGACCTGGAAGAGCAGGGCTATGTGGCCAGCCCGCATACTTCGGCGGGACGGGTGCCGACCCCGCGCGGCTACCGCATCTTTGTCGACACCCTGCTGACGGTGCAGCACATCGATGAAAGCGCGGTGCAGGCCAGCCTGCGCGCGGCCTCGCCGCAGCCGCAAAAGCTGATTGCCAATGCGGCCCAGATGCTGTCGTCGCTGACCCAGTTTGCCGGCGTGGTGCTGGCGCCGCGCCACGAGTCGGTGTTCCAGCAGATCGAATTCCTGCGCCTGGGCGAAAAGCGGGTGCTGCTGGTGATTGTTTCACCCGGCGGCGACGTGCAAAACCGCATCCTGCTGACCGACGTCGATTACACGCCGGCCCAGTTGCAGCAGTCGGCCAATTTCATCAACCAGCACTATTCCGGGCTGTCGTTCGAGGACGTGCGCGGGCGCCTGCAGCATGAGCTGCGCCAGTTGCGCGACGATATGGGGCGCCTGATGCAGGCGGCGGTGGAGGCGGGCAGCGAGGCCATGGCCGAATCGGAAGACATGGTGATCGCCGGCGAGCGCAACCTGCTGTCGGTGGCCGACCTGTCCTCGAACATGAGCTCGCTGCGCGCGATGTTCGACCTGTTCGAGCAAAAGACCGGGCTGATGCAGCTATTGGACGTGTCGTCCAAGGCCTCCGGCGTGCAGATCTTCATCGGCGGCGAATCGCAGCTGGTGCCGATGGATGAAATGAGCGTGGTCACCGCGCCCTATGAGGCCAACGGCAAGATCGTGGGGACGCTGGGGGTGATCGGGCCGACCCGCATGGCGTACGAGCGAGTGATCCCGATTGTCGATATCACGTCGCGGCTGCTGTCGAACGCGCTGAGCAACCACTGAAAAATCAATGCTTGTGCGGGCAGTTGACCTTGGTGCAGCTGCCGTAGATGGCCAGCGCGTGTTCGGCGATCTTGAAGCCGCGCTCGGCGGCGATGCTTTGCTGGCGCTTTTCAATCTCTTCGTCGACGAATTCTTCCACCCGGCCGCAATCGAGGCAGACCAGGTGGTCGTGGTGCGAGCCTTCGTTGAGCTCGAAAATCGCCTTGCCGCTTTCGAAATGGTTGCGGTTGAGCAAGCCGGCCTGTTCGAACTGGGTCAGCACGCGGTACACCGTGGCCAGGCCGACGTCCATGTTTTCGGCCAGCAGCAGCTTGTACACGTCTTCCGCCGTCAGGTGGCGCACGGGGCTGCTCTGGAAAATATCGAGGATCTTCAGGCGCGGCAGGGTAGCCTTCAGGCCGGAGGCCTTCAGGTCGGTAGGGCTGTTACTCATGTTTGCTAACGTCAGTTGCGGGAAGTGCTTTATGATATAGCGTTTTAGGCACTTCTGCTCACGGAATTGAGGTATGCATAATATGCGTTTGACCCCGCTGTCTTTGTTGCAACGTAGCACTCCGCTGCTGGCTGCCGCCCTGTTGGCTGCCTGCGCCAGCAAGCCAGCCACCGTGGCCCCGGTGGAAGCCTCGCAGGGGGCCCAGACCACCCAGATCACCAAGACGCAGAAATTCCTGTGGTTCTTCTCGCCCTACCGCCCCGATATCCAGCAGGGCAATTTCGTGTCGAAGGAGATGCTGGCCCAGCTCAAGAACGGCATGACGAAGGACCAGGTCAAGTTCCTGCTCGGCACGCCGCTGATGGCCGATGCCTTCCACGGCAAGCGCTGGGACTACCCGTTCCGCCTGGCCAAGGGCAATGGCGAGCTGACCACCAGCACGGTGGTGGTGTTCTTCGACCAGGATGACAAGGTGGCCAGCTTCGAGGGCGGCGACCTGCCGACCGAACAGGAATACATCGCGCGCATCGCCGGCCCGATCAAGGAATTCAAGAAGTCCGAGGATGCCAAGGGCAACCTGGCGCCGGGCAAGGCGCCGCTGCCGGGCGGCCAGGAATCGGGCACCAAGCAATAACCGAGGAAACAGCGAGATGACGCAACTGAATATCGCCATCGCCGGCGCCAGCGGCCGCATGGGCCATATGTTGATCGAGGCGGTGCAGAAGGCGCCCGAGGCACGCCTGTCCGGCGCGCTGGACCGCGAAGGCGCGCCGGCCCTGGGCAGCGATGCCGCTGCCTTTACCGGCCAGCCGGCCGGCGTGGCCATCACCGCCGACCTGGCCGCCGGTCTGGCCGGCGCCGACGTGCTGATCGACTTCACCCGCCCGGAAGGGACCCTGGCCCACCTGGCCTACTGCGCCGAGCATGGCGTGAAGATGGTGATCGGCACCACCGGCTTCGATGAAGCGGGCAAGGCGGCCATCGCGGCAGCGGCGCAAAAGACCGCGATCGTGTTCGCGCCGAACATGAGCGTGGGCGTCAACGTGACGCTGAAGCTGCTGGAGTTCGCCGCCAAGCAGTTCGACCTGGGCTACGACATCGAGATCATCGAGGCGCACCACCGCCACAAGGTCGATGCGCCGTCCGGCACCGCGCTGAAAATGGGCGAGGTGATTGCCGATGCGCTGGGGCGCGACCTGAAGGAGTGCGGCGTGTTCGCGCGCGAAGGCGTGACCGGCCCGCGCGATCCGTCCTCGATCGGCTTTGCCACCGTGCGCGGCGGCGACATCATCGGCGACCATACCGTGATGTTTGCCACCGAGGGCGAGCGCATTGAAATCAGCCACAAGTCCTCTTCGCGCCAGCACTACGCCAACGGCTCGCTGCGCGCGGCACAATGGCTGGCCGACAAGAAGACCGGCTTGTACGATATGTACGACGTGCTGGGCCTGAACGGCTGATCGGCTGATGGAGCACTTTACCTTCGCCAGCTACTGGCAGCGCGGCGATGCGATCAGCCATGCCGTGGCCTACCTGCTGCTGGCGATGTCGCTGGCATCATGGTTCTTCATCCTGTGGAAGGGCTGGGCCTCGTGGCGCATCCGGCGCGCGGCGCCGGTGGTGCAGGCGTTCTGGGACGCGCCCTCGGTGGCCGATGGCGTGGCGCTGATGGTGGCGCGCGACCAGGAGCGAATCTTTGCGGCTGTGGCGCAGGCCGGGGCGCACCAGCTGGCGCACGCCAAGGGCGGCAGCATCGCCGCCGAAATGGGGCGCTCGGAGCAGGTCACGCGCGTGCTGCGCGATGCGATCCATGTCTCGACCACGCGGCTGGAATCGGGCCTGACCTTGCTGGCGTCGATCGCGTCGACCGCGCCGTTTGTCGGCTTGCTGGGCACCGTGTGGGGCATCTACCACGCGCTGGCGGCGGTGTCGGCGCAGGGCACGGTGCAGATCGACAAGGTGGCCGGTCCGGTGGGCGAGGCGCTGATCATGACCGGCGTCGGCCTGACCGTGGCGATTCCGGCGGTGCTGGCGTATAACGGCTTTAACCGCATCAACCGCATCACGCTGTCCGAGCTCGACGCCTTCGCGCACGACTTGCACGCTTACCTGGCCAGGGATTGAACTGATGGCATTCGGCTCCTTCAACCATCACCGGCAGAAGGAATCCATGGCGGACATCAACGTCACGCCGATGGTGGACGTGATGCTGGTGCTGCTGGTGATCTTCATCATCAGCGCGCCGATGTTTACCAATGCAGTTCAGCTGGAACTGCCCAAGGCGCAGGCCAAGGCGCTGCAGCAGGAGGCCGATACCGTGACCCTGGCCATCGATGCCGCCGGCACGGTTTACTGGAATAACGATGCCTTGCAGCCGGGCGAGCTTGAGGAGCGCCTGGCCGAGGCGGCGGGCTTGCCGCAGCAGCCGGAGTTGCAGCTGCGGGCGGACAAGGATACCCGCTATGAAGTGGTGGCGCAGGTGATGGCGGCGGCGCAGTCGCATGGCCTGACCCGTCTTGGTTTCGTCACCGATCCGAAGGAAAAGAAATAATGGCTGTTGCTACGTTAAACGGGGCCGTAATCGGCGATGAGGCGGCTTTTCATGCTGCCTGCCAGGCGGAACTCGGGTTCCCGTCGGGGTATGGCGCGACGATTGATGCCTGGGTGGATTGCCTGTCTTATCTGCGCGATGAGGACAATATGACGCGCTTCCGGCTCAAGCCGAATGAGGTGCTGGAGATTGTCATTACCGATGCGAGGAAGATGCCGGGGGATTTGCTGGAAGAGATCAGCTATTGCGTCGGCGGGATCAATGAGCGCTATGAGGATTATGGCGAGAAGCCGGCGTTGAAACTGACTTTGCGCTAGAACCGGTAAACCGGTGTCTGACCCGCAGGGTCAGACACCCGGTACGCGGCCGCCGCAGGCCAGGTGTCTGACCCTGCGGGTCAGACATCGAATTACCGGTTTTGCTCGCCGGGCGCCAGCGTCAACACGTCGAAGCCGGTCTCGGTCACCGCCACCATATGCTCCCACTGCGCCGACAGCGACCTGTCGGCCGTGACCACGGTCCAGCCGTCCGGCAGTGCGCGCGTGGCGTGCTTGCCGGCGTTGATCATCGGCTCGATGGTAAACACCATGCCCGGCTCCAGCAGCAGCCCGGTGCCCGGGCGGCCGTAATGCAGCACCTGCGGGTCTTCGTGATACACCATGCCGATGCCGTGGCCGCAATAGTCGCGCACCACGCTGTAGCCGGCCGCTTCGGCCAGCTTCTGGATCGCGTTCCCGACGTCGCCCAGGCGGTTGCCCGGCTTGACCGCGCGAATGCCGGCCCACATCGCGTCATACGTCACTTCGCACAGCTTCTGCGCCGCTTTCGACGGCGTGCCGACGTAGTACATGCGGCTGGTGTCGCCGAACCATTCGTCCTTGATGACGGCCACGTCGATGTTGATGATGTCGCCATCCTTCAGCACCTTCTTCGGGGTCGGGATGCCGTGGCATACCACCTCGTTGACCGAGGTGCAGACGGTGCCGGTGAAGCCGCCGTAGCCGACGTTGGCCGGGATGACTTTCTGGGTGTTGACGATGTAGTCGTTGCACAGCTGGTCCAGCTGGGCGGTCGAGACGCCCGGCTTGACGTGCGGTGCGATGAAGGTCAGCACGTCGGCCGCCAGTTGGCCGGCCACGCGGGCCAGCTCGACCTGGTCGGGCGTCTTGATCAGGATGGATTTGTTATTGCGTTTGCGCATAGGGGGTGCATGGTATCACGCGACCTTGGCCCTGTCGAAATGCGGGTTTTCAATCAGGCCGAGGACATTGCCGAACGGGTCGGCCAGCTCGGCCACCTTGATGCCTTCGCCCACTTCCTGGATTTCTGAGTGAGTGCTTGCTCCCAGTGCGAGGATGCGCTGGACTTCTTTGGCAATGTCTTCCACGCCCCAGTAGACCTGGCTGCCGGCCTTGCCGGGTTCGCCGTCCGGCAGCAGGCCCAGCTCGAAGCCGCCAATTTCAAAGCCGACGTAGAAGGGCTGGTCGAAGTAGGGCTCCTTCTGGAATACCTTGCTGTACCAGGCTTTGCCGGCTGCCAGGTCGGGGGTGGGGTAAATCGCGGTGCGCAGGCCTTTGATCATGGTGTTCTCCTCCAGTGGGTGGTTGATGGCCGCATCTTGCCATGCCGGCCGCGGCTGCGATTGGAAAAATGGAAACTAGTCGAGCAGGAGGTCTTCTGCGCGGCGGTACGCCTTGCGCCGTTCTTCGCAGTCGGGGCGTAACTGGGGCGCATGCAGCGTCGCAATGGGCAAGTTGCGCGGCGCGGCCGGTGGCGGCGCGACAGCGGATGGTGGCGTGGCTGGGCGGTTGGCCGCTCGCCGCTCGTCGGCTTCCAGTGCGTAGCGCAGACGTAGCGCGAGCTTCCACTCACGCTGGCCTGGCATCTGAACATAGACGACTTCCCAGGCATTGCGTGCTGACCCCAGCGTCATTTGTGCAAACCGGTTCGGGGAAATGGTCATGCTTTCGTAGACGAGGTCGTCACCCACGACAGCGGCATAGCGCGTGGTCATATGGTTGGAAACCCGTAGCCGAGTGCCATCAGGAAGGAATAGCTTCTTCCAGAAGTAACCGCGCTGGCCCACTGTTTTGGCGAGCTCGCGCTGATAGTGCAGCCAGTTGCGGATGACTTGGTCGGCCAAGTCGGCTGGGTCGGCTTCTTGGTCGTGCTCGCTTTGAAAGTCGAGCAGGGCGCGTAAAGTGGGCGCGGAAATGGCGATACATAGATTCGGTGTCATCTTTTTCTCCTTCGCGAGAAAGTGCGATTTTTGCCCTGAATTGGCCTGACCAAACCGCTATTTCGTGCGATTTTTAGGCCTTTTCCGTGATTTTTTCTTTTAGACATGCGAAATCACGGAAAGTTCCCGAAAATCGCAGAAAATAGCGGTTTGGTCAGGCCAATTTGACCCCAAAATCGCACTTTCTCGCGACAGGGCGTGGCGGCTTACCGATTACCCAAATGGACGTCGGGCGAGGCGCCGGTGAAGTCCTGGAAATCGCGGATCAGGTGGGATTGGTCGAAGTAGCCGCTGTCGAGGGCCAGGGTGGCCCAGTCGTGGCCATGCCGTCCAGGCTCGGCCGCAAGGGCGGCAGCGCGGGCGGCCCGGAAGCGGCAGATGCGGGCGAAGAGTTTGGGCGACAGGCCGACATGGTCGCGGAACTGGTTGGCGAGGTACTGGCGCGAAACGCCCAGCGCCGCTGCCAGCGATTCGACGCGCAAGGCGCCGCCGCTGGCTTCAAGCTGCGCCACGGCATGCAGGGCGAGCGACTGGCCGGCTGGCGCGGCAGCTGCCACGCGCGAGGCAAGGGCGCTGGCGGCGCGCGCGCCGGCCGGGGCAAGCGAAAGGCGGGCGTAAAGCGCTTCCGTCAGCAGCGCCAAGCGTTCCGCATCGCTGCGCGCGACCGACCAAAGCTTGTCGCCGAACCGGTCCGCCGCCGAGCGGCCCCAAAGCTGGTCCAGGCCGGCGCGCTGGTCGATGAGGCTCGCCAGCGGCACCGGCCCCACGAACAGGCTGGCTGCGCCCGGGCGGAAGCGCACCGCTACCGTGCGCACGCGGCGCGCCGCCGACACATCGAACCACGTGCTCATCATGCCGACGAAGAAGGCATTGCCGCTGTCCTGCCACAGGATATCGGTGCAATTGTCCGGCAAAACGCGGTGCGCGACGGGCAAAAGCGCCGGGTCGGCAGGCGCGGCAGGGGCTTCGGACAGCCACAGGCAGTCGACCAGCCCGGCCAGCCCCGGCGGGGGCGGAAATTCCTGATATCTCATTCTGACGCGCCGCACCAATGCATTGTTATAATGAAGGGTTCATATCCACCAATTTTAGTGCGCTCCATCATGCAAGAAAAATATAGTCCAGCAGAAGTCGAAAAAGCCGCCCAATCGCACTGGAAGGCGATCGACGCCTACAAAGCCGTCGAAAACGACCCGCGTTTCCCAAAAGGCAAGTATTACGCTTGCTCGATGCTGCCTTACCCATCGGGCAAGCTGCACATGGGCCACGTGCGCAACTATACGATCAATGACGTGATGTACCGCTACTTACGGATGAACGGCTACAACGTGCTGATGCCGATGGGCTGGGACGCCTTCGGCATGCCGGCCGAAAATGCGGCCATGGCCAACAATGTGCCGCCAGCCAAGTGGACCTATTCCAATATCGACCACATGAAAGAGCAGATGCAGTCGATGGGCCTGGCGATCGACTGGTCGCGCGAGATGGCTGCCTGCAAGCCCGAGTACTACAAGTGGAACCAGTGGATGTTCCTGAAGATGCTGGAAAAAGGCATCATCTACCAGAAGACCGGCACCGTGAACTGGGACCCGGTCGACCAGACCGTGCTGGCCAACGAGCAGGTGGTCGACGGCAAGGGCTGGCGTTCGGGCGCGCTGATCGAAAAGCGCGAAATCCCGATGTACTACGTGCGCATCACCGACTATGCCGACGAGCTGCTGGACTACGTCGACAACAAGCTGCCAGGCTGGCCTGAGCGCGTGCGCATCATGCAGTCGAACTGGATCGGCAAGTCGACCGGCGTGCGCTTCGCCTTCCCGCACAACATCGCCGGCGGCGACGGCCAGTTGATCAACGACGGCAAGCTGTTCGTGTTCACCACCCGCCCTGACACCATCATGGGCGTGACCTTCTGCGCCGTGGCCGCCGAGCACCCGTTGGCCGCCCACGCCGCGCAAAACAAGCCGGAACTGCAAGCCTTCATCGCCGAATGCAAGATGGGCTCCGTGATCGAAGCCGACATGGCAACGATGGAGAAGAAGGGCATGCCGACCGGCCTGTTCGTGACCCACCCGATCACCGGCGAGCAGGTGGAAGTCTGGATCGGCAACTACGTCCTGATGACCTACGGCGACGGCGCCGTGATGGGCGTGCCGGCGCACGACGAGCGCGATTTCGCCTTCGCCAAAAAATACAATCTGCCAATCAAGCAGGTGATCGCCGCTGAAGGCCAGTCGTATTCCGACGACGCCTGGCAGGAATGGTACGGCGACAAGGCCGTCTCCGTGGTCACCAACTCCGGCAAGTACGACGGCCTGCGCTACAGCGAAGCGCTGGAAGCCATCGCCGCCGACCTGGCCGCCAAGGGCCTGGGCGAGAAGAAGACCACCTTCCGCCTGCGCGACTGGGGCATTTCGCGCCAGCGCTACTGGGGCACCCCGATCCCGATGATCCACTGCGAGTCCTGCGGCTCGGTGCCGGTGCCTGAGAAGGACCTGCCGGTGGTGCTGCCGGAAGACTGCGTGCCGGACGGCACCGGCAACCCGCTGAACAAGCATGAAGCCTTCCTCAAGTGCGACTGCCCGAAATGCGGCAAGCCTGCGCGCCGCGAGACCGACACCATGGACACCTTCGTCGACTCGTGCTGGTACTACATGCGCTATACCTCGCCGGGTTCCGACAAGGCCATGATCGACGCGCGCAACGACTACTGGATGCCGATGGACCAGTACATCGGCGGCATCGAGCACGCCGTGCTGCACCTGCTGTACGCGCGCTTCTGGACCAAGGTGATGCGCGACTTCGGCCTGGTCAAGTTCGACGAGCCGTTCACCAACCTGCTGACGCAAGGCATGGTGCTGAACGAGACCTACTACCGCGAAGAAGCCTCCGGCAAGAAGCACTGGTTCAACCCGGATGACGTGACGCTGACCACCGACGACCGCGGCCGTCCTGTATCGGCCGTGCTGAAGGCCGACGGCCAGCCGGTCAGCCTGGGCGGCATCGAGAAGATGTCCAAGTCCAAGAACAACGGCATCGACCCGCAGGTACAGATCGAACAGTACGGCGCCGACACCGCGCGCCTGTTCACCATGTTCGCTTCGCCGCCTGAGCAGACCCTGGAATGGTCCGGTTCCGGCGTGGAAGGCGCCAACCGCTACCTGAAGCGCGTGTGGAACTTCGGCTTCGCCCAGCGCGACGCGATCCGCGCCGCCGGTTCGCCGCTGGCTGCCGCTGCCGCCACCGACGACGGCAAGGCGCTGCGCCGCGAAGTGCACAAGGTGCTGCAGCAGGCCGACTACGACATCAAGCGCATCCAGTACAACACCGTGGTGTCGGCCTGCATGAAGATGCTGAATACCCTGGAATCGGCCAAGGGCGTCGAGCCGGCCGTGCTGGCCGAAGGCTACGCCATCTTCCTGCGCCTGCTGAATCCCGTGGCGCCGCACATCACCCACGTGCTGTGGCAGGAAATGGGCTATGGTAAAAACCATGGCGACATCCTGGACGCGCAATGGCCGCAGGTCGACCCGGCCGCGCTGGAGCAGTCCGAAATCGAGCTGATGATCCAGGTGAACGGCAAGCTGCGCGGCAGCGTGAAAGTGCCGAAGGCCGCCGACAAGGCCGCCATCGAAGCCGCCGCGCTGGCCGAGGAAAGCGTGCAGAAGTTCCTGGAAGGCGCGCCGAAGAAGGTCATCGTGGTACCGGGCAAATTGGTCAATATCGTGGTGTAAGGCAAAGATGACGACGACTCTGAACTCCCGCGGCGCCCTGCGCCGCTCCATGCTGGCGCTGGCCGCGCTGGGCATGGCTGCCGTGGCCACCGGCTGCGGCTTCCACCTGCGCGGCGCCGGCGGCACGTACACGCTGCCGTTCAACGCCATGTATGTGGGCTTGCCGGAGTCGTCGCCGCTGGCGATTGAGCTCAAGCGCAATATCCGCGTCAACGGCCACACCACCGTGGTGTCGAGCAAGGCCGAAGCGGACGGCGTGATCGAAGTGCTGACCAATCCGGAAAAAACCCGCACCAAGTCGATCCTGTCCTTGAACAGCAATGGCCGCGTGCGCGAATACCTGCTCAGCTATAACATCCTGTTCCGCGTGACCGACAAGGCCGGCAACGAACTGCTGGCGCCGACCAATATCGTGCTGGGCCGCCCGATCACCTTCAGCGAAACCCAGCTGCTGGCGAAAGAGCAGGAAGAAGCCTTGCTGTACAAGGACATGCAGGCCGACCTGGTGCAGCAGATGATGCGCCGCATGGCCGCCATCAAGCTCGGTAGCCCGGCGCCGGCGCCCACCCCGTCCGGCGTGCTGCCAGGCGTGCTGTCGGCGCCCGACGTCACCGCCCCTACCGCGCCGGCCGCGCCGCCGGTCCGTTAAAGGCGCGCCATGCAGTTGCGCGCCGACGCCCTCGACCAGCACGTCGCCAGGACGCTGGCCCCGCTGTACGTGATCACCAGCGACGAGCACTTGCTGGCGCTGGAGGCGGCCGACAAGATCCGCCGCGCCGCGCGCGCGCAAGGCTATTCCGAGCGCGACGTGCTGACCGTGGAGCGCAATTTCAAGTGGGGCGAGCTGTTGGCCGCCAACCAGGCCATGAGCCTGTTTGGCGACAAGAAGTTGATCGAACTGCGCATCCCGACCGGCAAGCCGGGCAAGGACGGCGGCGCCGCCCTGCAGGCTTACGCGAAAGACCTGTCCCCCGACAACCTCACGCTGATCACCCTGCCCAAGCTGGACTGGCAGACGCAGAAGGCTGCGTGGGTAGCGGCCTTGCAGCAGGCCGCCGTGTACATCGACATCCCGAGCATCGAGCGCAATGCGCTGCCGGGATGGATTGCGAACCGCCTTGCCGCACAAGGGCAGAGCGCGGAGCGCGCCAGCCTGGACTTCATCGCCGACCGCGTTGAAGGCAACCTGCTGGCGGCACACCAGGAAATCCAGAAACTCGGCTTGCTGCACGAGCCGGGCAAGCTGGCCCACGAGCAGGTGCAGGATGCCGTGCTCAATGTGGCGCGCTACGACGTGTTCAAGCTGTCCGAAGCCATGCTCTCCGGCGACACCGCGCGCCTGATCCGCATGCTCGAAGGCTTGAAAGGCGAAGGCGAAGCGCTGCCGCTGGTGTTGTGGGCCGTCTCCGAAGAAATCCGCACGCTGCTAAAATTAAAGGCAGGCATGGCCCAGGGCCGTCCGCTGCCGGCGCTCCTGAAGGAATACCGCATCTGGGGCCCGCGCGAACGGCTGATGGAGCCGGCGCTGCGCCGCATCTCGCTGCCCACCCTGGAGGCGGCGATGCAGCAGGCCGCCCAGGTCGACCGCATGGTCAAGGGCCTGCGCGCCAAGGCGTTCGCCGGCGACCAGTGGGACGCCATGCTGCAATTGGCTTTGCGCGTTGCAAGAGGGTAAACAAATGGACATCAAGCAGTACATGCAAGACATCGGGCGCCGCGCCCGCGCCGCATCGCGCGGCATGGCGCGCGCCGACAGCGCCACGCGCAACCGCGCGTTGCAACTGATCGCCGAGGCCATCGAGCGCGAGGCGCCGGCCCTGCGCGCCGCCAACGAGCAGGACCTGGCCGCCGCGCGCGCCGCTGGCCTGGCGCCGGCCATGCTGGACCGCCTGGCGCTGAGCGACAAGGCCATTGCCACCATGGTGGAAGGCCTGCGCCAGATCGTCTCGCTGCCCGACCCGGTGGGCGAAATCTCGAACGTGAAAATCCGCCCGTCCGGCATCCAGGTGGGCCAGATGCGCGTGCCGCTGGGCGTGATCGGCATCATCTACGAAGCGCGTCCCAACGTGACGGTGGACGCGGCCGGCCTGTGCATCAAGAGCGGCAACGCCACCATCCTGCGCGGCGGCTCGGAAGCGATCCACTGCAACCGCGCCCTGGCCAAGCTGGTCGCCGAAGGCCTGCAAGGCGCCGGCCTGCCCGCTGACGGAGTGCAGGTGGTCGACACCACCGACCGCGCCGCCGTCGGCGCCCTGATCACCATGCCGCAGTACGTCGACGTCATCGTGCCGCGCGGCGGCAAGGGCCTGATCGCGCGCCTGATGGAAGAAGCCACGGTGCCGATGATCAAGCACCTGGACGGCATCTGCCACGTCTACATCGACGCCAGGGCCGACATGGCCAAGGCGCTCGACATCGGCTTCAACGCGAAATGCCACCGCTACGGCACCTGCAACACGATGGAAACGCTGCTGGTGGCGCGCCCCATCGCCGCCGAGGTGCTGCCGCAGCTGGCCGCGCGCTACGCCACCGAGCAGGTCGAGCTGCGCGCCGACGCGGAAAGCCACGCCATCCTGGCCGCTGCCGGCTACCCGCACCTGGCGCACGCCAGCGAAGAAGACTGGGCCACCGAATACCTGGCGCCGATCCTGGCGGTGCGCGTGGTGGACGGGCTGGACGCCGCCATCGAGCACTGCAACACCTGGTCGTCCAAGCACACCGAAGCCATCGTCACCGAGGATTACTCGGCCGCGATGCGCTTCCTGCGCGAAGTCGATTCCTCGTCGGTGATGATCAACGCCTCGACCCGTTTTGCCGACGGCTTCGAATACGGCCTGGGCGCCGAGATCGGCATTTCCAACGACAAGCTGCACGCGCGCGGCCCGGTCGGCCTGGAAGGCCTGACTTCCCTCAAATACGTGGTGTTCGGCCACGGCGAAACTAGAAAATAAATATGCTCTGGATCAAAGCGCTGCATATCGTCTTCATCGTGTCCTGGATGTCCGGGCTGTTCTACCTGCCGCGCATTTTCGTCAACCTGGCGATGGAAACGCCGGGCCCGGCATCCGAACGCCTGCTGACGATGGCGCGCAAGCTGTACCGCTTCACCACCATGCTGGCGCTGCCGGCGGTGGTGTTCGGCATCTGGCTGGTGGTGCTGCAGTACGGCGCGAAGATGCCGGGCTGGCTGCACGCCAAGTTGTTCTTCGTGTTCCTGCTGCTGGGCTACCACCACGCCTGCGGCGCGCTGCTGAAGAAGTTTGAACGCGGCGCCAATGTGCGC
The DNA here is from genome assembly GCF_049904655.1 of Pseudoduganella sp. R-34. NCBI lineage: Bacteria > Pseudomonadati > Pseudomonadota > Betaproteobacteria > Burkholderiales > Oxalobacteraceae > Pseudoduganella > Pseudoduganella sp. R-34. The sequence goes on along the minus strand of NZ_CP184572.1, from coordinate 6,495,557 downwards.
GGCCATGTGTTTTACCGGTGGTTCAATGAAGTGCCGGTGCTGATGCTCTTGGCGATTGTCATCCTGGTGGTCGTCAAGCCTTTCTAAAACCGGCAAACCGGTGTCTGACCCGCAGGGTCAGACACCAGGCCCGGGACAGCCGCGTAACGGTGTCTGACCCTGCGGGTCAGACACCGATGTACCGGTTTTGATTTTTACAACGGATAAAGGGTCCCCCAACATGCCATCCTATTTCTGCCCATGCCCGCGCGGCCTGGAAGCCGCCTTGGCGGAAGAACTGACCGAAATCGCGGCCATGAGCCCGACCATGAAGGTCCACAACCAGGTCCCCGGCGGCGTACACGCCTCCGGCGACCTGTACGACGCCTACCGCATCAACCTGCACTCGCGCATCGCCTCGCGCGTCCTGATGCGCATGGGCGTGTGCCACTACCAGAACGAAAACGACATCTACGACCTGGTGCTGGGCCAGCCGTGGGAAGAATGGTTCGGCATCCACCACACCATCCGCGTCGACGTCACCGCCATCAAGTCGCCGCTGAAGTCGCTGGAATTCACCACGCTGAAGATCAAGGACGCCGTGTGCGACCGCTTCCGCGACATGTACGGCAAGCGCCCCTCGGTCAACACGCGCGAGCCCGACATGCGCATCTTCGGCTTCCTCGACCAGCGCCAGTTCATGGTCTACCTCGACACCTCCGGCGAAGCGCTGTTCAAGCGCGGCTGGCGCACCGAGACCGGCGACGCCCCGCTGCGCGAAAACCTGGCCGCCGGCCTGCTGCGCGTGTCCGGCTGGAAGCCGGGCGTGCCGCTGTTCGACCCGATGTGCGGCTCCGGCACCATCCTGTGCGAAGCCGCCCAGATGGTGCAAGGGATCCCGCCCGGCGCCCGCCGCCGCTTCGCCTTCGAAAAATTCCACGACTTCGACCCCGAGCCGTGGCAGAAGATGAAGACCGACTTCAAGCCCAACCCGCTGCCGGCCGAACCGACCATTTTCGGCTCCGACATTTCCGGCGACATGGTGGCGATGGCGCGCCACAACCTGAAGAGCGCCGGCATCCTGTTCGACGTGCCGCTCAAGCAGATCGAAGCGCAGCAGGTGCAGGCACCGACCAAGGAGCCCGGCATCCTCTTGACCAACCCGCCGTATGGCGAGCGGATCGGCGTGCGCGGCGACGCCAGCCTGGAAGAAGACGAGCTGGCGAAAAGCTTCTACAGCGCGTTTTCCACCACCCTCAAGCAGCGCTTCTCCGGCTGGACCGCCTACCTGTTCACCGCCGACCTGGGCCTGCCGAAGATGCTGCGCCTGAAAGAATCGCGCAAGACGCCGTTCTTCAACGGCGCGCTGGAATGCCGCCTGTTCCGCTTCGACATGGTGGCCGGATTCAACCGCAAGCCCGCTAGCGAGTAAAAAGTCGGGGTCAGGTCTGGCAATCGGACACGGGCTCGGCTGCTTAAGTCGGGGTCAGGTCTGACAAACGAACATTTTGCGGGTACAGTGTGGGGCTTGGCGGCCCGAGTCCCGGGCCGCAATATGTCCGTTTGACAGACCTGACCCCTTGCATACGCCACCGACCGACGAAACTTCCTTGATTCCCGAGCCGGAGGCGCCGCAGCGTAAGCCGCTGGGACCGGGCGCGCTGGCAGCGGTGCTGGCCAGCCTGTCGATGCTGGGCCCGTTCTCGATTGACGCCTATCTTCCCGCCTTCCCCAACATCCAGGCCACGCTGCATGCGACGCCGATCGAAGTCCAGCAATCGCTGACGGCTTACATGCTGGCCTTTGCCGGCATGGTGCTGTGGCATGGCGCGCTGTCGGACGCGTTCGGGCGCCGCAACGTGATCCTGGTGTCGCTGGTGGCCTTCCTGCTGGGCACCGTGGGCTGCGCCGCCGCCCACTCGGTGCAGTACCTGTGGTTCTTCCGCGTGCTGCAGGGCGTGTCGGCCGGCGCCGGGGTGGTGGTCGGCCGCGCCATCATCCGCGACCTGTACGCCGATGCCGCCGCCGCGCGCCTGCTGTCCCTGGTGACCATGATCTTCTCGATCGCGCCGGCCGTGGCGCCGGTGCTGGGCGGCTTCATCGTCAAGTATTCGGACTGGCGCACCATCTTCCTGGCGCTGGCCGGCTACACGGTGCTGCTGTTCATCGTCTGCTACCGGCGCCTGCCCGACACCCTGCCGCGCGACAAGCGGCAGCCGTTCAACCCGCGCTACCTGTGGCGCAACTACAAGTCCATCCTGGCTTCGCCGCTGTTCCATTTGAAGACCGGCGTGGTGGCGTTCAACTTCGCCGGCCTGTTCCTGTACATCACGGCCGCACCGGTGGCGCTGCCGGCCCACCTGCACCTGGGCCCGGAGCAGTTTGCCTGGCTGTTCGTGCCAGCCGTATCCGGCATCTTCCTCGGCGCGCTGGCGGCCAACCGTATCGCAGGCAAGACCAGCTTCGCGCGCCAGATCGGCATGGGCTTCTGCTTCCTGATCACGGCCGCCACCGTCAACGTCGGCTACCACCTGCTGGCCGGGCCGGCGCTGCCGTGGAGCGTGCTGCCGCTGTTCTTCTACACCTTTGGCATGTCGATGGCGGCGCCGGCCGCCACCCTGCTGGCGCTCGACCTGTTCCCCCACATCCGCGGCACGGTGGCCTCGGTGCAATCGTTCGCCACCACCCTGCTGGGGGCGCTGGTGGCCGGCGTTCTGGCGCCGCTGGCCTCGCATTCCTTCCTGTGGCTGGCCGGCGGCCAGCTGGCGCTGACGCTGACGGCACTCGGTCTGTGGTTGACGGCGCGCTCACTACGGCGCAAGATAGTGCCTATTTGAAAATATTGTTGGTACAAAGTAAATTACTACCAATAGTGTAGTTCTTGCTACACAAATGCATTTTATTGCCGTCAGAAATTTGTATTGCCGTTAAGTTATAGTATATTTATGCCAATTTGCGTAGTGGATTGCAAGCCGGAATACAGCCGCTAAGACCCCCATGCAACATCCCGACCAAGACATCCGCAATCGCTTGCTGATCGCGCGGCTGCCCGCCATGCCGCAGATCCTGATCAAGCTGATTGAACTCCTGCAAGCCGACGATGCCGGCATGCCGGAGCTGGCCGCGCTGATCGCCAAGGATGCCGGGATGGCCAGCAAGATCCTGGCCGTGGCCAACAGCTCGGCCTACCAGCGCCACCAGCGCACGGTGGGCCTGGAGCAGGCCCTGGTCTCGCTGGGCACCGACACCATCAAGACGCTGGTGATTTCCGAATCGGTGTTCCAGACCTTCAACAGTTTCCCGCACAGCGGCAGCACCGACTTGCGCGCCTTCTGGAAAGGCTCGCTGACCACGGCCGTCATCGCGCGCGATATCGCGCGCGCGCTCGACTACCCGCACGTGGAGGAAGCCTACCTGGCCGGCCTGCTGCACAATGTCGGCCGCCTGGCACTGCTGGCCACCGCGCCCAAGGAATACGCCTACAACTTCACCGCGCGCGATGACGAGGACTTGTGCGCGGTGGAACTGCGCACGCTGGAAATCACCCACGCCGAAGCCGGCGCCTGGCTGATCGAGCGCTGGAACCTCGACTCCTTCCTGGCCGATTCCGTGCTGTACCACCACGAGCCGGTGCTGCGCCTGGAAGCGGCGCATCCCCTGATCCGCATCGTGCGCCTGGCGCACCAGTTGTGCTACCACGCCGACGCGTCGCAGGGCGCCGCCGACGCGGCCGCCCTGTGCGGCATCGAGGAAGACAAGCTGGACGCCTTCGTCAAGTCGGCCGCGCGGCAAGTGGCGCGCGCCGCCGAAGCGCTGGGCATCGACCTGGCCGGCGCCGACGACGTGCCGGCGCCGCCCGCCGCGCCGCCCGCGCCGGTCGACCCGGTGCAGGCGCGCCTGTCGGAAGAAGTGCGCAACATGGTGCTGGTGCAGGAAATGGGCCAGAGCTTCGCGCGCCAGCAGGGCGAGGCCGGCATGCTGGACGCGATGACGCGCTCGGCGCGCATCCTGTTTGACCTGGAGACCACGGTGATGCTGCTGGAAAGCCCGACCGGCCACGCGCTGCAGGGCGCCGGCAGCGGCGAAGCGCAGCAGCGCCTGGCCGAGTTTGCCGTGCCGCTCAACAAGCCAGGCTTGCTGTCCGATGCCGCCAACGGCCGCCAGCTGGCGTTTGCCGCCCGTATTGGCAGTGGCAGGGGCGCCGGCGCCGGCCTGGGCATCGCGGAAGAACAGCTGTTCCGCATCATCGGCAGCGAAGCGCTGGTGTGCCTGCCGCTGGTGGCCGGCCAGCGCTGTCTGGGCATGATCGTCGGCGGCCTGCCGGCCTGGCATTTGCCGCTGCTGCAAAAGAAGGAGCGCTTCCTGCAAGCCTTCGGCAGCCAGGCGGCCAATGCGCTGGAAACGGCCCTGTCCGAACGCGGCCACGTCCGCCGCCAGGTGGCGCACGTGGCCGAGGAATACAAGGAGGCGTCACGGCGCGTGGTGCACGAGGTGAACAACCCGCTGTCGATCATCAAGAACTACCTGTCGGTGCTGGACGCCAAGCTGGCGCGGCGCGAGCCGGTGGTGTCCGAGATGTCGATCCTGAACGAGGAGATCGACCGCGTCGGCCACCTGATCAACGGCCTGGCCGACCTGCAGCCCTCCGATGGCGGCTGCGTCGCCAATGTGGCGCGCGTGGTGGAAGACGTGCTGCGCCTGTTCCGCGCCACCGACTTCCTGCCCGCCTCGGTGCAGGTGATCACGCGCATGCAGGACGGCCCGCAGGAAGTCGACGGCGACGCCGACCTGCTCAAGCAGATCCTGGTCAACCTGGTCAAGAACGCGATCGAGGCCCAGCCCAACGGCGGCCGCATCGAGCTGGCCAACCGCGGCCTGGTCAACCGCGAACGCCGCCTCTACGTCGAGCTGGTGGTGGCCGACGCCGGCCCGGGCCTGGCGCAGGACGTGCTGGCCAACCTGTTTACCGCAGTGAAGAGCAGCAAGGAAGGCAAGCATCACGGCCTGGGCCTGTCGATCGTGCACAACCTGGTCAAGAAGATGAACGGCATGATCAGTTGCCGCAGCGGCGCCAACGGCACCTCGTTTGAACTCCTGCTGCCGGCCCGCGGCAGCACCAGCCAGCTCGCCCCGGTGCAGGCGCGCGGCGCGGTGGATTCCGTATAAGGCCCGCATGAACACGATGATCCCGACGCCCCCGCCGCCGGAATTCCAGCCACGCCTGCTGCTGGTCGACGACGAACCGCGCCTGCTGTCTTCCCTGTACGAGCTGCTGCGCGTGCAGGACAGCTACCAGCTGGTGACCGCCAGCACCGGCGCCGAAGCGCTGGCCCACCTGAGCCGCCAGCAATTCGACCTGCTGCTGCTGGACCTGCGCCTGCCCGACATGAGCGGCCACGACATCATGGACTTCGTGAACGCGCGCGAGATCGACTGCGACGTGATCGTCATGAGCGGCGAGGCCGGCATCGAGGCCGCCATCGGCGCCTTGAAGCGCGGCGCCTACGACTACCTGCGCAAGCCGTACAACCCGCCCGAGCTGCTCAAGACGGTGGAGAACGCGCTGCAAAAGCGCCGCCTGGCGGTGGAGAACACGCGCATCGGCCAGCGCCTGGAAAACTCGGAAAAGATGTACCGCTACCTGGTGGACAGCTCGCCCGACATCATCTACACCCTGAACCACGAGGGCTGCTTCACCTTCGTCAACGACCGCGCCTACCAGTTGCTGGGCTACTCGCGCGAAGAGCTGATCGGCAGCCACTACTCGGTGCTGGTGCACGAGGAAGACCAGGAGCGCGCCCGCTACGTGTTCAACGAGCGCCGCGTCGACGAACGCGCCTCGCGCAACGTCGAGTTGCGCCTCAAGTGCAACAACAGCGCCGCCGGCGACCGCACCTTCAGCAACACCCTGATGACGATTTCGCTCAACGCGATCGGCATGCACGTGCCGGGCGAGGAAGTGGCGCGGCACGAGTTCTTCGGCACCTACGGCGTGGCGCGCGACATCACCGACCGCAAGCGGGCCGAGGAGATGATCTCCTACCAGGCCTACCACGACATCCTGACCGACCTGCCCAACCGGATCCTGTTCAAGGACCGCCTCGGGCTGGCCGTGATCCAGGCCAAGCGCAAGCTCACCGAGCTGGCCGTGATGTTCATCGACCTTGACCGCTTCAAGCTGGTCAACGACACGCTGGGCCACGTGAAAGGCGACGAGCTGCTGCAGCAGGCCGCGCGGCGCCTGAAGGAATGCCTGCGCAAGGGCGACACGCTGGCGCGCCATTCCGGCGACGAATTCACCATCGTGCTGCCCGAGCTGCGCGACCGCGCCGACGCCAGGGCCATTGCCGACAAGTTCCAGGAAGTGCTGCAGGCGCCGTTCGACCTGGACGGCCACGTGGTGCACATCTCGGCCTCGATCGGCATCGCGGTCTACCCGAACGACGGCGATTCGATCGAAGAGCTGCTGCGCCACGCCGACATCGCCATGTACCAGGTCAAGGCGCAGGGCAAGAACGGCCACAGCTTCTACCACGCCTCGATGCAGGACATGTCGCACCAGAAGATCGCGCTGGAGCAGTCGCTGCGCAAGGCGCTCGAGAACAACGAGCTGGAAATGTACTACCAGCCGCAGGTCGACATGGCCAGCGGCCGCATCATCGGCGCCGAAGGCCTGATGCGCTGGAACCACCCGACGCGCGGCCTGCTGTCGGCCGGCGAGTTCCTGCCGTTCGCCGAAGAAAACGGCTTGATGCTGCCGATCTCGGACTGGATGATCGGTGCCCTGTGCCGCGACCTGCTGCTGTGGAACGCGGCCGGCGCCGACAATATCCGCCTGTCGCTGAACCTGTCGCCGCAATACCTCGACCGCGGCGACTTCTTCGAAAAGATGCGCAATGCACTGCTGCGCTACCAGATCTCGCCCTCGCAGATCGAAGTGGAGATCACCGAGAACATCTGCATCCGCAATCCGCAATACGCCATCGAGCAGCTGAACAAGCTGTGCCAGCTCGGCGTATCGGTGGCCATCGACGATTTCGGCACCGGCTACTCCTCGCTGTCCTACCTGCACCGCTTCCCGATCCACACCATCAAGATCGACCAGAGCTTCGTCAAGGAGATCCACGACGAGCACGGGCACTACCCGGTGATCCTGGCCATCATCTCGATCGCGCGCGGCCTGGGCCTGCACCTGGTGGCCGAAGGCGTGGAGACCGAAGTGCAGGCGCGCTACCTGGCCGCCAACGGCTGCGCCACCATGCAGGGCTACCTGTATTACCGCCCGATCGCGCTGACGGCCTTCATGGAAGTGCTGGCGGCGCAGAACCAGGCCGACGCTCCCGCCATCGCCCTGCCGGCCGGCTTGCGCCTGGCGAGCCAGGCCTAAGCATCCATGCAGCGGCCCGCAACGATTGAAGCAGCAGGCGCCGGCGCGCCGGCAAGCGAAGCGCATTACGTCGCCGAATTCCTGCGCGTGCGCCAGCTGGCCGAACGCGGCGTGGCCAATGCCCAGCATAGCCTGGGTTTCATGTACTTCAACGGCCAGGGCGTGGCGCAAAGCCACGAGCTGGCGCTGGCCTGGTACCGCCAGGCCGCCAACGCAGGCCTGGAGCACGCGCAATACAACCTGGGCGTGATGTTCCAGAAGGGGCAGGGCGTGGACGCCGATTTCGCCGAGGCAGCGCACTGGTACCAGCTGGCCGCCGAGCAGGGCTACGCCGCCGCGCAGTACAACCTGGGCTGGCTGTACGCCAAGGGCCAGGGCGTGCCGCACGACACCGAGAAGGCACGCTACTGGTTCGCCAAGGCCGCCGACCAGGGCGATCCCGGCGCGCAGAACAACCTCGGCATGATGTACGACAGCGGCCGCGGCGTGCCGCAGGACTTCGCGCAAGCGATCATGTGGTACCGCAAGGCCGCCGACCAAGGCTACGCCCGCGCCCAGTTCAACCTCGGCCTGCGCTACGACAACGGGCAGGGCGTGGCGCAGGACGGCAAGCAGGCGCTGGGCTGGTTCCGCAAGGCCGCCGAGCAAGGCTACGCCGCCGCCCAGTTCAACCTCGCGCTGCGCTACGACAAGGGACAGGACGTGGCGGCCGACGCCGCGCGCGCCATCAAGTGGTACACCCTGGCGGCGCAGCAGGACCACGTCAGTTCGCAGTTCAACCTGGGCCTGATCTACGACAACGGCAACGGCGTGCCGCGCGACGAAGCGCTGGCGCTGAAGTGGTACCGCCGCGCCGCGGAACTGGGGCATGCCGGCGCGCAGAACAACCTGGGCCAGCGCTACGAGCAAGGCCAGGGCGTGGCGCAGGACCACCGCGCAGCCGCGCACTGGTACCGCAAGGCAGCCGAAGCCGGCCATCCTGCCGCGCAATACCATCTTGCCCAGCTGTACGAACAAGGCCAGGGCGTGCCGCGCGACCAGCAGGAAGCCATCTTCTGGTACCGCAAGGCCGCCGGCCAGGGCCACCTGCGCGCGCAGTTCGACCTCGGCCTGCGCCATGAAACGGGGCAGGGCGTGCCGCAAGACGCGCGCCAGGCGCTGGCCTGGTTCCGCCGCGCCGCCGAACAGGATTACGTGGCGGCGCAATTCATGCTGGGCCAGGTCCACGACCGCGACGACGGCCCGGCGCCCGATCTGGCGCAGGCGAATGCCTGGTACCGCAAGGCCGCCGGGCAAGGTCACACGCTGGCCTGCTTCACGCTCGGCCTGCGCTACGACAACGGCCAGGGCCTGCCGCGCGACTTCACGCAAGCGCTGTCCTGGTACCTGGCTGCCGCACGCCAGGGCCACGGCCGCGCCCAGCTCAATGCCGGCCTGATGTTCCTGGCCGGCCAGGGCACGCCAGCCGACGCCGAGCAAGCCTGGCGCTGGCTGTCGCTGGCCGAACGCAACGGCCAGCCCGCCGCCGCGCGCCACCTCGCCAGCGCCGCGGCCCGCCTCGCACCACACCAGCTAAGCGCGTTGCACGCCGCTCCCCAAACCCTTTCAGGGTAATTAGCGGCGACGCTGGGGCGGGCGCGGGCCGGACGTGCCGCGCTGCTCGATGTGACGGAAGACGATGCGGCCTTTGTTCAGGTCATATGGAGACAACTCCAGCGTTACCCTGTCGCCAGCGATGATACGGATGAAGTTCTTCTTCATGCGGCCGCCGGTGTAGGCAATCAGCTTGTGGCCGTTGTCCAGGTCCACGCGGAAGCGTTGCTCCGGCAGGATCTCGGTGACCACGCCATTCATTTCGATGAGTTCTTCTTTTGCCATGCTGCTTTCCTTTGCGATTGGGGAGCGAGGTGCGAAAAAAAAGCCCGCGTAGTTGCGGGCTTCATTTCAATGTAATGCCAATATTTCAATCGCTGCTACAGCCCGTGCTATCTGCACGGTGCGAAGCGGTCAGCCAATGCTATCTGCAAGGTGCCGGCCTGTGACCAATGTTTGGTGCTACAGGGTGAAGCTCTCGAGTGCTTCACCGCGGAGCGCAGTATAACACAGGTTTTGTGCGGTGCACAAATTATTTCATTGCCGGCCCGGTCAGCGATAGCGGGAAGGATCGAACGGGTAGCTGTAAATGTTTTCGATGAAGCGTTCGCCTTCCTTGGCCTGGCGCGCCAGGTACAGGCGCTTGCCGTGCGCGAAGGGCGTAAATTCGGCCTGCGCCGTATTGTATGGGGCGCCGATATTTTTCGGCGTGCTCCAGCCGTCCTTGCCGTTGAAGCTGATGTAGAGGTCCATGTCGCCCGCGCCGCCCGGGACGTCGGAGAAGTACAGCAGGTAGCTCTGGTCGGCGGCAATGTACGGATTCGATTCGCGCCATGGGCCGGTATTGACCGGTTCGGGCATGCGCTCCGGCGCGACGTACCTGCCTTCGACGCGGCGCGAGCGCCACAGGTCCGATTTGCCTTCGGCGCCATTCTTCATGAAGTAGATGGTGCCGTCGGCGGCAATCGAGCCTGAGGACTCGGATTCATCGCTGTTGATGTCGTGGCCGAGATGGACCAGCGGCCCCCAGCGGCCATCCTGCAGCGCCACCGAGTAGATGTCGAAGCCTTTGCGGGCAGGCTTGTCCGGCACCGGGCGGTTGGACTGGAAGATGATCGACTTGCCGTCGGGAGCAAAGGCCGGATCGATGTCGCGCGAGCCATCGGTGGCGGAGAACGGCACCGGTGCCGGCTTCTGCCACTTGCCATCGACCTTGTGCGATTCCACGATCACCAGCCTGGTTCGGGCGCCGCCTGACTGCACCCACAGCGCGTGCTGGCCATCGGGCGACAGCGTGAAGCCGAATACGCCGTTGTCCGACACCAGGCCTGGTTCGAACATGCCATCATTGGGCGAAGCGGCAATCGCAGTCGCTAGCAGCAGGGCGGAAATATTCATTAATGTGATCCCAGGATATCAGGTTTGCCGCCGCGCGACCGCAACAGCGGCGTGACCCGGACAGCGACAGTGCCGGGGGCTCAATTGCAGCGCCATGGTGACGCAATTGCCCCAAGCGTGCAACGCCTTTCAACGCGCGAAGTGCGCTTCGATCTCTTCCAGCGTCTTGCCCTTCGTCTCCGGCAGCAGGAAAGCGGCGGCCAGGAAGTACACCACCGTGCATCCAGCCCAGAAGAAGAACATCGCCGCGTAGCCATGCTGGCCAACGGTCGGCAGGAACACGGCCGCAATAGTCGTGGAGACGAATTGGTTGACCAGCAGCGCGATGCTCATGCCGTTGGAGCGGATGCGGGTTGGCATCAGCTCCGATAGCGCGAGCCAGACGCAGACGCCGGGGCCGACGGCAAAGCTGGCCACGAACAGGCAGATTGCCAGCGTCACTTGCCAGCCGTGCGTCGCCGAAGGCAGGGCGCCGATCTGTGCCTGCTCTATTTTCAGCGGCGCGCTGCGCCCTTCTGCCGGGTCGGCAAAGGGATTCAGGTGCAGGCGGCGGAAGAAGGCGCCGATCACGCTGTCCGCCTGCACGGTGTCGTCGCGCGACAGCACCATTGGCGCCAGTGCCGGGTCGTCGCTGCGCCGCGTCTGCACGTTGGTGAACGGGCCGTAGGAGTAGGACACGGTAAGCAGCTGCGGCGCGGCATCGGCACCGGGCTGGGCGCCAAGCGCCTTCAGGGTCCTTGCGTCGAGGCGCAGCGACAGCGTATCGCCCCTGGCCAGCGCTGCCACGATGGCGCTCACGTCGCGCTGCCCGCTCTCCGCACTGCGGAACAGCAGGCCAGCGGCCAACAGGGCGACCACGATGCCGCCGCTGCCCAGCATCAGCAGGAATTTGCGGCCCTTGCGGTCGACCAGCAGCACGGCCACCACGGTCATGACGGCGTTCAGCAGCTTGAGGCCGACGTCGGCCATGTTGGCGGTGGCGCCGGGCAGGCCGGCCTGGTTCAGGATGTTGACGACGTAGGCCAGCACGGAATTGATGCCGGTCGCCTGCGTGCAGGCCAGCACCAGGCAGGCCAGCAGGAAAGGCAGGGCGTAGCGGCGGCTCAGCAGGGGATCGTCGGCGGCCGTGGCAGCGGCGCCGCCACGGCCGGCAACCACGCCGCGCGCGGCGGCGATGTCGCCCGCGGTGGGCTCGCCGGCGCCGGCAGCGGCAGCGCCACGCCTGGCCAGGCCGGCGGCAGCTTGCATGTCGCGCAGTTCGGCATCGGCTTCGGCGGCGGCACGGGTGCGCAGCAGGGCGGTGCGGGCTTGTTCGCTGCGGCCGCGCTGCACCAGCCAGCGCGGCGATTCAGCCAGCAAGGCGCTGCCGAAAGTGAATACCAGGCCCGGCGCAAGGCACATCCAGAAGATGCTGCGCCAGGCGTGATCCTTGGCGTCGAAAACTGCGGCGGCACGCGCGGTTTCCGCCAAGGCTTGCGCGGCTTGCGTCGCGCCTTCGACATGTTGCGCCTGCACCAGGCCGATCACGGCTGCCGCCACCAGGCCGATGGTGAGCAGGAGCTGGAACAGGGCGGCGCCGCGGCCGCGCTGCTCGGCGCGCAGGCATTCGGCCAGGTACAAAGGCACGACTACGCCGATCAAGCCGCCGCTGATCCCTTGCAGCAGGCGCCCCAGCAACAGTGGGGTATAGCCGTCCGACAGCGCGATCAGGGGAATGCTGATGGTGAACAGGGCGCCGGCCAGCACCATCGCCCAGCGGCGTCCGATGGCGTCGGCAATGGCGCCGGCAAACAGCGAAGACAGCACGGAACCGAGCAGCACCGCAGCAACGATGAAGCTCAGTTGCTGGGCGCTCAGCTTCCACGCGACGGAGGCGGTCGACTCAAGGTAAGGCAGGGCGCCGGCAATGATGCCGACATCGATCCCGTAAAGCAGGCCGCCCATCCCGGCGATAAACAGTAAATAGCGCATGGATAAGGCCTGCATTGGATCTCCTGTATGGTTATGAGAGCGGGATGGCCTCGCCTTCAACGAAGACGGCCACGGGGTGTAGGGACTGGTCCAGCACGACGATGTCGGCCCAGGCCCCCGGCGCCAGGCGGCCGCGCTGCGACTCGCCCAGGTAATCGGCAGGGAAGAGCGACAGGCGCTGCGAAGCTTCCGCCACGTCCATGCCCAGGCTGACGAAGTTGCGCAAGGCCTGGTCCATGGTCAGCACGGAGCCGGCCAGCGAACCGGTGGCAAGGCGCACGCAGCCCATGCACTTGAACACGCGCTGGGTGCCGAGCGCGTACTCGCCGTCCGGCATGCCGGTGGCGGAGGTGGCGTCGGTCACGCCGTACAGGCGCGGAATGGCGCGCAGCGCGGCGCGCATGGCGCCCGGATGCACGTGCAGCAGGTCGGGAATGATCTCGGCATATTCCGCATGCGCCATGGCCACGTCCACCATGCCCGGCTCCTTGTGGCTCATGCCGGTCATGCCGTTGAACAGGTGGGTGAAGCCGGCGGCGCCGGCGCGCATGGCAGCCACGCCGTCGTCGTAGCTGCCGGCGCTGTGGCCGATCTGGACGCGGATGCCCATGTTCTTCAGGTGCGGTATCAGTTCCAGGTGGCCCGTCACTTCGGGCGCCATGGTCAGCACGCGGATCGGCGCGATGGCGTGGTAGCTCTCCACCAGTGCGCGGCTGCCGGTCACCACGTCGGGCGGCTGGGCGCCGAGGCGGCGGCGGTTCAGGAACGGGCCTTCCAGGTGCACGCCCAGCATGCGCGCGCCGTGCTGCGGGCGTTGCGCGATGACGCCGGCCAGGCCTTGCAGTGCGTGGCGGATCGAATCCTCCCTGGCGGTCAGGGTGGTGCCGAGCAGCGCGGTGGTGCCGTGCCGCGCGTGGCTGCGCGCTACCACGCTGCCGGCTGCGCCGCCTTCCATGATGTCGACGCCGGCGGCGCCGTGCACGTGCAGGTCGACAAAGCCGGGGAGGATGGTCAGGCCTGCGCCGGGCGGCCCTTCGGTGATGCTGGTGATGCGCTGATCGAAGGCGATGCTGCCGTTGATCCAGCCGTCGGGAGTGAGGATGCGACCTTGCAGCATCTTTACTCCGCGACGATCACTTCGATGCCGCGCTTCTCCAGCCCATCGCGGTATTCGGCGCTGATGCTGGCGTCGGTGACGACGGTGTGCACGCGGTCCAGTTGCACGATGCGGTGCAGCGAGACGCGGCCGAACTTGGAAGCGTCGGTCAGCACGATGACTTTCTTGGCGCGCTCCACCATCTTGTGGTTCAGGTTTGCTTCCGCTTCGTGGTGGGTGGTGATGCCGAACTGCAGGTCGAAGCCGTCGACGCCGAGGAACAGCTTGTCGAAGTTGTAGGCCGACAGGCAGGCTTCGGCCTGGGCGCCCTGCAGCGACAGCGATTGCTTGCGCAGGCGGCCGCCGGTCAGGATCAGGTCCACGCCCGGCGCGTCGGCCAGCTCCCACGCGATGTTCAGGCCGTTGGTCAGCACCGTCACGTCGCTGGCGTCGCGCAGCTGGCGCGCCAGCGAGATGGTGGTGGTGCCGGAGTCGATGATCACGTTGTCACCCGGCTGCACCATGCGTGCGGCCAGCAGGCCGATTTGCTCTTTCTGCGCCTGGTTCAGCGAATCCTTCTGGCGGATGGTGTGCTCGGTCGGCGGCGTGCGCGCCAGCAGGGCGCCGCCGTGGCTGCGCTGCACCAGGCCCTGGGATTCCAGCACACTGAGGTCGCTGCGGATGGTGACGGCGGAGACGCCTAGCTTGTCCACCAGGTCGGTGACCTGGACCGAACCATGTTGTACGATCGCCTGCAGGATGGTTTCGCGGCGTTGGCTGGTATTTCGCATGTCTTCTGTCGCTGGCTGTCAAAACGTCGAGCTTAACAGATGGCGGCAGCCCTGTGCCCGGCAGCGGCGTTGGCGCTGCAGGCGCGCGCATATTGCGCCAGCACGCGGCCGACCTTGTGTTCCAGCAGGGATTGCGGCGCGGCCGCCAGTTCTCCCTGCAGCACGGCGGGCACTTGCTCCGGCAGGTACTGGCTCAGCAAAGGCAGCGGGATGCTGCGGCCGGCCAGGTTGGCCAGGAGCTGGCTGACGGCGGCGGCCACTGCCGGTTCGCCCCAGTAATAGCGGCAGCGGTCGGACAGGCCGTAGCGGCGCATCAGGCGCTGTTCCTCGGCGCTGCCCAGGTAATGCTTTTGCCAGTGCTGCGGCTTGGCCAGCATGGCCTCGTCCAGCACGTCCATCAGGCGCGAGGCCTGCTCCCTGCCCAGCAGGGCTTCCTCGATCAGGCACAGCGCCAGGAAGCCTTCGCGCAGGGCGAAGGTGGCGGCCGGGCCGACCTTGAGGATGGCGTAGTGGTCGCGCACCATCTCGTGCAGGCCCGCTTCGCGCTGGTAGTCGGTGGAATGCGCCTCGAACACCAGGCCGGGCTGGCTGGCGGCGAAGGCGGACAATCCGGCCGCCGCAACCGCGTCGTAGTGCTGCACATTGGCCTGGTCGAAATCGACCCCCGGCTGCACCACCATGGCGATCACGCGCTGCCATGCAGCGTGCAGGCCGGCTTTGGCGAAGGCGCGGCGGTGCACCTCGAGCGTGCGCTGCGCCGCCTGCGGCGCGGTGACGGCAAGCGCCTGTTCCAGCGATGCCTCGCCGCCCGGCACAGGCACTTCAGTGCCGATCACATACACCGGCGGCGGCAGGCCGGCGCGGGCCGCCGACTGCTCGGCGATGACGGCCAGGCGGACCGCGCGGGCGGCCACGGTTTCGTCGCTCAGCACCGGCTCGTCGTCGGCGCAGCGCATGCTGCAATCGAGGTGGATCTTGTGGAAGCCGGCCGACACGTAGGCGTCGATCAGCACGTCGGCATGCGCCATGGCGCTGGCCGCGTCCTGCGACTGCCAGGCGTTGGGGCCGAGGTGGTCGCCGCCCAGTACCAGGCGGTCGGCCGGGAAGCCCTGCTCCTGCGCCAGGCGATGCACATAGTCGCGGAATTGCGCCGGCTGCATGCCGGTGTAGCCGCCGAACTGGTCCACCTGGTTGGAGGTGGCTTCCACCAGCAGCAGCGTGCCGTATTGCGCGGCCACCTGCACGGCGGCGCGCAGCACGGCGGGGTGGCTGCAGCAGACGCTGTACAGGCCGACGGCGTTGCCGGCGCGGTGCGCCTCGACGATTTGCAGGACTGGGGAAAGCTGGGCAGGCTGTTTCATCGTCGTCTTAGTTCGTTTGTTGGCGCGCCAGCAGGGCGGCGCCGCGTGCACCGCCGGCATCGCCGAAGCGCGGCGCCAGCACTGGCGGAGTTTGCACGCCGCGGAACAGGTGGCGGCGCATGGCGGCCGGCAGTTGCTGGTACAGGTGCGACAGCTTGGATAGTCCGCCGCCCAGCACGATGGCGTGCGGGTCGTAGGCCAGCACCAGGCCGGCCATGGCGTGGCCCAGCAGGTCGAGGTGGATCGCCAGCGCTTGCGCGGCCAGGGCGTCGCCGTTGTTGGCGCGGCCCACGATCGCCAGCGGCTGTGCGCCGTCGCCGCCGAGGTGGGCGTGCAGCTGCGACAGGCCGGGACCGGAGACGTAGCGCTCGAGGCAGCCCTGCTTGCCGCAGGGGCAGTCCAGCACCGGCAGCTTGTAGAGGGCCAGCAGCGGCGCGGGAATCGTCCAGTGGCCCCACTCGCCGGCAATGGCGTTGAAGCCGCGTTGCAGGCGGCCGTCGACGCAGTAGCCGCCGCCGGCGCCGGTGCCGATGATGGCGCCAAACATGGTGGGCAGGCCTGCTGCAGCGCCGCCTTGCGCTTCCGACAGGGCGAAGCATTGGCAGTCGTTGCCGATGACGACGGGACGCGCCAGCGCTTCCTGCAGCGCGGCGGTGACCAGGCGCCCGTTCAGGGCCGGCACGTTGGAGCTGAGCTGGCGGCCGGTGGCGCTGTCGATCACGCCGGGCAGGCCGATGCCGACCGCGGCAGCCGGTGCCTGCGGGCCAAGCGCTGCGTCGCCGCGCGCCGCCAGGCCGCCGATCGCGGCGACGAATTCATTGAAGTCGGTGCCCGGCGTCGCGACGCGCTCGCGGAACATTTCCCGCAGTTCGCCGCCGGCATCGATCCACGACACCAGTTCGATCTTGGTGCCGCCGATATCGATGCCGTGATAGCCGGTTTGCTCAGAACTGGTCATGGCGGTAGATGGTGACGCCTTGCACCACGCGGTTGACGGTGCCGTCGGCGAAGGGATTGTCGGGTGCCAGGCCCAGCGTGGCCGACTGGTGCAGGGCGTATTGCTGCGCCATCAGCAGCCACAGTGGCGCCAGCCAGGCGTCCGGCAAGGCGGGCGCTGCGACCGTGATGTCGGATTCGCTGCCGACGGTGATCACCGAACCTGCCACGCCTTCGCGGCGCAGCTCTTGCAGCAGGTCTTCCTCATACCGGCGCGCCAGCGCTTTGCCGCTGCGGAACAGCACAACCAATGATTGCTTGTTCAGCGCCGACTTCGGGCCGTGGCGGAAACCGAGCGCGGTGTTCGACATGGCCAGCACGCGGCCGCCCGTCAGTTCCAGTATTTTCAGCGCGGATTCCTTGGCAAGTGCTTCCAGCGGACCGCTGCCCAGGTAGACCACGCGCTGTACCGGCTGCGCGGCCAGCGTGGCCACCGGCGCTGCCCAGTCGCGCAATGCGGTGTCGCCGGCCTGCGCCAGCGCTGCCAGGTGCTCCTGCCATTCGCCCTTGCCCAGCACGCACAGGGCGGCCAGCAGCATGCAGGTGAAGCTGCTGGTCATGGCGAAACCACGGTCGCAGCTGGCGGCAGGCATCAGCAGGTTGAAGGCGCGCGCGTCGGTATCGCCCTTGCGTGCCAGCTGGCCTTGCGCATTGCAGGTGATGTTCAGGAAGCGTGCGTCGGCTACCAGCTCGCGCACCAGGTCGACCGCGGCCAGGCTTTCCGGGCTGCTGCCGCTGCGGGCGAAGGACACCAGCAGGGTTGGCGCGTCCGGGTCGAGGTAGAGCTCCGGGTGGGTCAGCAGGCTGGTGGTGGCCACGGCGCGCACCTGCGCTGGCCAGGCCGCGTTCAGTTCATCGGCAACGATCTCGCCGACATAAGAGGAGCTTCCGGCGCCAGTCAGGATCACGCGCTGCTGCGGATCGTGCAGGCAGCCGCCGACGAAAGCGGCAACGTCGGCCGCGCGGCTTTGCAGGCTGCTGCGCAGTTCGCGCCACAGAGCCGGCTGCTGCGTAATCTCTTCGGCGGTATCGAGGCCGCGGATATCGCGCCAGGATTGCGGGTCACGCTGGAGGAGGGTAGTCATCGAAAAAAGAAAAGTTATTCGTTGGCTGAAAGCATAAATAGTATATTTCGAAAAGTCAAATACGAAAGATAAACGAAAGATTAGGGCGGCTGAAAGCTGTGCCGGAACGATGGCAAAGCGTCCATGATTCAGCATGCTACGTTGCGTTATAGCTACTATTCGAAAGTTTTTGCGCTGCGGAACCGCCTAAACGAAAGTAAATTGCGTAAAAAATTGGTGCAAAATCGCAGTTTACTTTCTTTTTGTTGACCTTTTTTGCTTTTATTCCTAAAGTAAGACCATCAAAACGAAAAATATTGCACCTTAGGCAGGCTTATGAAGAGACTCACCCGCACTGCAATTGCCGCTGCCGCGATGGCGCTGGCCACTGGCGCCGCCCTGGCTGCCCCGCTCGGAAAACTGCGCAGCATTGCTGCCGCGCCGGCCGCTGCCGCGGAAGGCCTGTCCTGGGGCCTCGCGACCGAATCCGGCGCCATCGTGCGCGTCAGCCTGCTGCAGGACGACGTGCTGCGCATCTGGGCTGGCCCCAAAGGCAAACTGACCGATGCCGGCGACAAGGCGGCCGCCATCGTGATCGGCAAGCCGGCCGCGCATATTGAGCATAGCGTAAGCGAACAGCCCGACCACATTTTGCTGCGCACCGCGAAACTGGCCTTGCGCATCGACCGCAACCCCTTGCGTTTCAGCCTGTTCCGCGCTGGAGAAACGCAGCCGCTGTGGCGCGAAGTGCAGCCGCTGGAGCTGGGGGACAGGACCAGCGTGCAGACCCTGTCCAGCGACAAGGCGGAACGCTTCTTTGGCGGCGGCCAGCAGAATGGCCGCTTCGAGTTCAAGGGGCGCCAGCTTGACGTATCCTATTCGGGCGGATGGGAAGAGGGCGACCGCCCAAGCCCGGCGCCATTTCTCATGAGTTCGCGCGGCTGGGGCATGCTGCGCAACACCTGGTCCGACGGCAGCTATGATTTGCGCCAGCAGGACGTCGTCGCCTTGCAGCACGCAGAACCGCGCTTCGATGCCTACTACTTCGTCGGCAAGGATGTGCGCGACGTGCTGGCGCGCTACACCGAGTGGACCGGCCGCGCGCGCATGCTGCCGCGCTGGGCGCTGGAATACGGCGATGCCGATTGCTACAACGACGGCGACAATGTGAAGAAGCCGGGCACCGTGCCGAAAGGCTGGAGCGATGGCCCAAGCGGCAAGACGCCGGACGTTGTCGATTCGGTGGCGCGGAGATACCGTGAGAACGATATGCCGGGCGGCTGGATCCTGCCCAACGACGGCTACGGTTGCGGCTACACCAGCCTGCCGGAAACCGTGCAGGGCCTGGCGAAATACGGCTTTCGCACCGGCCTGTGGACCGAGAACGGCGTCGACAAGATCAAGTGGGAAGTAGGCGCCGCCGGCAGCCGAGTGCAGAAGCTGGACGTGGCCTGGACCGGCAAGGGCTACCAGTTCTCGCTGGATGCCAACAAGTCGGCCTACGACGGCATCCTGGACAATTCCGACAGCCGCCCTTTCATCTGGACCGTGATGGGATGGGCCGGTACGCAGCGCTATGCGGTGGCATGGACTGGCGACCAGAGTGCAAGCTGGGACTACATTCGCTGGCACGTGCCGACGCTGGTGGGCTCCGGCCTGTCCGGCCAGGCGTATGCGACGGGCGACGTGGATGCGATCTTTGGCGGCAGCCCCGAAACCTATACCCGCGACCTGCAGTGGAAGACATTCACGCCGGTGCTGATGGGGATGTCGGGCTGGTCTGCCAATGCGCGCAAGCATCCATGGTGGTTCGACGAGCCTTACCGCAGCATCAATCGCCGCTACCTGAAACTCAAGCTGCGCCTGACGCCTTACATGTACACGCTGGCGCACGAAGCGGAACAGACCGGCGCGCCGCTGGTGCGCGGCCTGATGTGGGACTACCCATCCGACCCTGCCGCCTTCACCGAAGCGTACAAGTACCAGTTCCTGCTGGGCCGCGACGTGCTGGTAGCGCCCGTGTATCGCAGCCAGGCGGTGTCGCAAGGCTGGCGCAAGGCGATCCATCTGCCGCAGGGAACATGGTTCGAGTACTGGGACGGGCGCCAGGCAACGGCCGGCGCCGCGGGGCGCGACATCGACTTGCAGGTCACCCTCGACAAGCTGCCGATCTTCGTTCGCGCCGGCGCCATCCTGCCGATGTATCCGGAAGTCCTGTACGACGGCGAAAAACCGAAGGACGTGCTGACGCTGGACCTGTATCCGCACGGCGAATCGTCGTTCACGCTGTACGAAGACGACGGCAACACGCGCCAGTACCAGAAGGGTGCATTCAGCCGGCAGGTCCTGCGCATGCGTGAATCCGGCGGCGCCGTGAGTGTCGACATCGCCCCGGTGGAAGGCAGCTACGCAGGCCAGGAGGCACGCCGAAGCTACGTCTTGCGCATGCTGACGCGCCAGCGCCCGGCGGCGGTCGCCACTGCAAGCCGCACCCTGCCCGCACGCGCGGACCGCGCCGCCTATGACGCTGCCGCGGAAGGCTGGTATTACGACCCGCAGGAGCGCACCGGCACGCTGTACGTAAAGACTGCGAAGCAGGACATCCGCCAGCCGCTGCAAATCAGCGTCCAGGGCGCGCAAGCACTGGCCGCACAGGACGGCAGCTTCCCGCAAGCTCCTGAACTGGGCCGCGCCTTGCCGCCGGACGCCTTGCTGGTGGTGAACCGCCCCGCAGAGGAGCCTGGACACCCGCTTGAAAACGCCTTCGATGACCAAGAGGCCACCTGGTTCCGAACCACCCGCAACCAGTCGATCCGCACCGGCGCCCACGAATGGACCATCGGCTTCACCGAGCGCCGCCTGGTCGACGGCATCGAGATCGCGCCGCGCAACGACGAGCACTGGAAGCACGGCCAGGTGCGGGACTATGAAATCTACATCGCCGACACGAACGGCGAATGGGGCAAGCCGAACTTCACCGGCCGCCTGAAGCTGCAGAAGGAAACGCAGACCATCAGCTTCCCGGCCACAGCTGGCCGCCTGCTGCGCTTCCGCGTGCTCAGCACGCAGAACCCGGAAGGGGAAGGCGCGGCTTCCACCGACCCGATGGTGACGGCCGCCGTCCAAGCGCCGGCCAAGGCAATCAACGCCATGCAGCCGGCCGAAGTGGGGCCGATCGCGTTGTCCAGCTTCCGCATCCTCGAACATCGTGCGAAGGAAGGCACGGAGCAGCAAAGCTTCCTGTCGGACCTGCCATTGCCGAAAGGCGTCGGACGCGATCGTCCTGCCGGCAAGGGAAAGGACATGCGCATGAACGGCCTGTGGTTCCGCAAGGGACTGGGCGTCGGCCCCGCCAGCCGCATCGACCTGCAGCTGGAAGGCAGCTGGAACCTCCTGCGCGCCGACCTGGGCGTGGACGACAGCTGCCGTAGCGCCGGCGGCCTGCAATTCCAGGTCTGGAGCAGCGAGCGCCTGCTGTACGACAGCGGCCTGGTGACGGCGCCTGCCGTCGTCAAGCCGGAAATCGATGTACGCGGGTTGCGGCAACTCAGCCTGCGGACCCTGGGTGCGCGCGGCGCCCAGCCAGCCCAGGTTTGCGGCAACTGGGCCAATGCCGTACTGCTGGGCACAGAAGGCGCCACCGCCAAGACGCGCTGACCGCACATTTTTCGTCACCAAGAACGAACCCCTCTTCGGACCGGGGAGGGCGTTTTGCAAACTAAAAAAAGGAGATGCAAGTGGAACTGAAGAAATTGATCGCTGCGCTGGCAGCCATTGGATGTGCTGGCGGGGCCTTGGCAGACGGGGCGGATGACAAGAAGGACGAGAAAGGCGAGAAGATCCACCGCGTCGAAGTGACCGGCTCGAGCCTGAAGCGCATCAACGCCGAAACCGCATCGCCGGTGCAGGTCATCGACGCCAAGCAGATCGAAAACATGGGCGCCCGCACCCTGATGCAGGTGCTGGACAACCTGCCAGCCGCGCGCCCGGCCCAGCAAGACTTCCGTTCCATGTTCACCGGCTCCGACGGCGCCTCGCAAGCGAACCTGCGTGGCCTCGGCGCGCAAGGAACCCTGGTGCTGCTGAACGGCCGCCGCCTGTCCTTCTACGGCGCACCGGCCGGCTTCCAGACCATGTTCGTCAATATCGACTCGATTCCCGCTGCGGCGATCGAGCGCATGGAAATCCTGACTGATGGTGCGTCTGCGGTGTACGGCTCGGACGCGGTGGCCGGCGTGATCAACGTCATCACCAAGAAGAACTACCAGGGACTGGAAGCGAAGGTCAGCACCGACCATTCGCAGGAGGTGTCGGCCTACGGCGAGCACCAGGCCAGCCTGGTGTACGGGAAGGGCGACTTCGGCAGCGACGGCTACAACTTCATGGCGTCCCTGAACGTGTACAAGCGCGACCGCATCGCGCTGGCCGATACCTACGACAAGCGCCCGGACTACTACTACGTCAACAACCCGAACTTCATTTCGAACTTCCGCGTCGGCGTCGGCAGTGAACCGGGCCAGCCTAACCCGGGCACCTTCTTCGTATTCGATCCGGCCAGGAACAATGCCCGCACCCAGCGTGCGGTGACCGGCTGTTCCACCATGATCACCGAAGCATCCGGTACACGCTGCGTGTGGAACAACCTGCCGTACTCCATCGATACCGGCCCGACTTCCGACCGCGCAACCGGCTTCCTGTCCGGCCGCAAGAAGCTTGGCGAAGACCTGGAATTCTTTGCCGAAGCAGCCTTTACCCACATCAAGCTGCGCGGCGAGAACGGCCCGCGCAGCTTCAACAGCGGCACCACCAACAACTGGTTCTCCCGCAATACCGGCACCACCTTGAACACCTTCAGCTACCCTTACCTTGGCCCCAACAACGTCTACCTGAAAGGCAAGCTCGATGCCGACATGGCCGCCAAGATGGGCGGCGCGGCGGGCCTGAACTACGTCCTGCAGGATGCGGCTGGCCACTTCGGCCAGAAGAACCTGGACGACAACTACCGCGTGCTGGCCGGCCTGAAGGGGCACCTGGCCGGCAGCTGGGACTTCGAAACCGCACTGGGTGTCGCAGGCAGCCATTCCACCCTGTACCAGACCATCAACGTGAATACCAAAGGCTTCGAGAAAGCCTTCGGTCCCTTCACCAAGGACCCGGTCACCGGCCGCACCTATATCGCTGACAACCCGGCCTACAAGTTCGGCGAAATCAGCGAAGCCAATGCGGCCCTGATCCGCGAAGCGTATCCGACCTTCGACATCCAGTCCTGGACGAAGCTGATTACCTTCGACGCCAAGGTGGAAGGCACGCTGTTCAAGCTGGGCGAACGCGAAGTGCGCGCTGCCTTCGGCACCAACCTGATGCGCGAAAGCTTCGATACTCCCGGCAATCCGGATGCCGCCAATGGCCTGATCACGCAGCAGGGCGGTTCCTGGTTCGACGGCAAGCGCACCGTCAGCGCGCTGTTCGGCGAAGTGGTGGTTCCGGTCACCGACACGCTGGAAGTCAACGCCGCGGCGCGCCTGGACAAATACCCGCACTTCTCCGCCAACCTTGCGCCGAAGGTCGGCGTGCAATGGCGCGCGCGTCCTGAAATCATGGTGCGCGGCACCTACTCGGAAGGCTTCCGTGCCCCCAACCTGGCAGAATCGGGCAGCGGCGGCGTGTTCGCGCAGGTGGGCGGCATCCGCGACACCGTGCGCTGCGACGAAACCAACGCCATCGCCATGCTGCTGCAGATGTCTGTCACCGCGACCGACCGCGACCTGGGCAAGACCCTGCTCAATTCCAACTGCTCGACCACCGTGGGCGGCCTGACCCCGCCGAACCCGAACCTGACGCCGGAGAAAGCCAAGATCTCGACCCTTGGCCTGGTGCTCCAGCCGGCCAAGGACGTCAGCATTTCGCTGGACTACTGGTTCGTCTACCGCCGCAACGAAATCGTGCGCCAGGACTTCAACCAGCTGTTCACCGCGCTGGTCGACCAGTACGGCCCAAGCCTGGCCGGCACCGACAAGGCAATCCGCAACGAGCTTTCCGATGCCGACCGCGCCAATATGGCAGCCGTGGCCGCCATGTGCGCCAATCCCGCCAATGCCGCTGCCTGCACCGGCCCGCTGCCGAAGTACTCGGTGGGCAACCTGGGTGGCCTGATCAATTCCTACTCGAACCGCGGCCGCACCCTGCTGGACGGCTTAGACATCGATGCGCGTGCCCGCTTCTCGCTGGGCGAATACGGCAAGCTGGGTACCGGCGCCGCATTCACCATCCGCAAGCGCGAAACCTACAACTACGAAGACGGCAGCGGCTTCTCCGGCAACTACGTCGGTTACTACGATTCGCCGCGCCTGCGCGCCACCTTCAACGCCGACTGGACCTACCAGAACCTGGTCACCAGCCTGTTCGTGAACTACACCGGCAAGGCCAAATGGGCATTTGGCGCATACGACACCGACAACGCACCGGAGAATTGCACCGCCGGCGGCGTCGCATTGCCGGATGACCTGTGCGGCGGCCAGCCTTCGTACTACACCGTCAACCTTGGCTTCAACTGGAAGCCGGTCAAGAACCTGGACCTGGGCCTGAACATCAAGAACGTCACCAACAAGAGGCCGTACTACGACCCGAACGGATGGGAAGGATACAACCACCAGCAAAACCTGTTCGGCCGCGTCTTCTCGCTCTCGGCCAACTATAAGTTCTGGTAACCTGCGACCCAACCAAAGAGGTAACGACTAGATGGACAAGCAATTCAATCGACGACACTTCCTCACCGCTGGCGCCGCGCTGGCGGGCAGCCTGCTGCTGCCTTCCGCCTTTGCGGCGGGCAGCCGCGAAAAGCTCCGGCTCGGCATGATCGGCACCGGCATGCGCGGCCAGGTGCTGCTGCGCGAACTGATACGCCGCGACGACGTGGAAGTCGCTGCGCTGTGCGATATCGAGCCGATCATGCTGGGCAAGGCCATGGCGAAGTTCGAGAAGGCCGGCAAGGCCAAGCCGCGCACCTTCGGCGAGGATGGCGACAAGCACGCCTACCGCCGCATGCTGGACGCGAAACAGCTCGATGGCGTCATCATTGCCACGCCTTGGGAATGGCATGCGCAAATGGCGATCGACGCCATGCAAGCCAGAGTGCCTGTCGGCTGCGAGGTAGTAGCAGGCGTGACGCTGAAGGATCACTGGGACGTGCTGGACACCCAGCTCAAGACCGGCACGCCGTATATGCTGCTGGAAAACGTGTGCTACCGCCGCGACGTGATGGCGGTGCTGCAGATGGTGCGCTCCGGCCTGTTCGGCGAACTGGTGCACCTGCAGGGCGGCTACCAGCACGACCTGCGCGCCGTGAAGTTCAACAACGGCGACCCGGCCAAGCCATACGGCAGCGGCATCGAGTTCGGCGCCAAGGGCTGGTCGGAAGCGAAGTGGCGCACCGAGCACTCCGTGCAGCGCAATGGCGAGCTGTATCCAAGCCATGGCATCGGGCCGTGCGCGATGTACACCAATATCAACCGCGGCAACCGCTTCACCCGCATCAACACCTTCGCCACCAAGGCGCGCGGCCTGCACGACTACATCGTCAAGCAGGGCGGCGCCGATCATCCGAGCGGCAAGGTGAAGTTCAGCCTGGGCGACGTGGTGACCACCACGCTGTCCTGCGAGAACGGCGAGACCATCATCCTGCAGCACGACACTTCGCTGCCGCGTCCTTACTCGCTGGGCTTCCGCGTGCAGGGCACCAATGGCTTGTGGATGGACGTGAACCATTCCATCCACATCGAAGGCAAGAGCAAGCCGCACCAGTGGGACGACTTCCAGGCCTACCAGGACCAGTACGACCACCCGTTGTGGCGCAAATACGCAGGCGACGCAGCGGGCGCGGGGCACGGCGGCATGGACTACTTCGTGATCCACGCTTTCGTGGCAGCGCTGAAGGCGCGTGCGCCGATGCCGATCGATATCTACGACGCGGTGACGTGGAGCGCCATCACGCCACTGTCCGAGCAATCGATTGCGCAGAACTTCCAGACGCTGGACTTCCCTGACTTCACACGAGGCCAGTGGAGCAAGCGCAAGCCGATCTTCGCTTTCGACGATCGCTACTGACATCGCTGAGGTAATATTGCCGTTCTCTTAACCATTTTAGAAAGCGTAAGAGGATGACAAGGAAAGTACTCACCGCTGTGGCATTGAGCCTGCTGGCGGCAAGCGCCTGGGCGCAGGAAGAGGCCCCGGCGCCAGAAGGCGATACGATTGTGATCACGGGCCAGCGCCCCGGCCCGGGCCTGTGGAAGGTCAGTAAAGGCGAACACGTGATGTACGTTTTCGGCGATTATGCACCGCTGCCGATCAAGATGGACTGGCGCTCCCACGAAGTGGAAGCCATCATCGCCAAGTCCCAGGAATACCTGCCCAAGCCGTCGTTTGGCATTTCCGTCGGCTGGTGGGGCGGCATCAAGATGCTGCCATTTGCCATCGGAATCAAGAATAACCCGGACGGCGGCAAGCTGATCGACGTGCTGCCAGCCGATACTTACGACCGCTGGCAAGCGCTCAAGACAAAATACATCGGCAAGAACGACAGCATCGAGCGGGAACGCCCGATGTTCGTTGCCGACACGCTGTACCAGCAAGGGCTGGAAAAGAACGGCCTGACCATGCGCACCGACGTCTATTCGAAGCTCGACAAGCTGGTGAAGCAGTACAAGGTGAAGGTCACGTCCAGTAACGTCCAGACCGAACTCGAAAGCCCGACCGAGGCCCTGCGCGCATTCAAGAATTCACCGGGAACGGACGTGCTTTGCTTTGCCAGGACCGTGGAGCGCCTCGAGTCCGATCTCGATGCGATGCGCGCGCGCGCCAATGCATGGGCGGTCGGCGACATGTCGAAGATCTCTTCCCTGAGCTTTGCCGACCGCGAAGCCGCATGCACCGACGCAGTGCTGAACAACGACGCGTTCAAGTCGAACGAGAAGCTGAAGCAGGTGAAGGAAACGATGCAGAAGAACTGGCTGGCCAACGCCGAGCGCGCACTGGCGGCCAATGATTCGACCTTCGCTGTGCTGCCGCTGGTGCGCCTGCTCGATCCGAAAGGCCCCTTGGCCGAGCTGCAGGCCAAGGGCTACAAGGTGGAGGCGCCCGAGTAAGCGCCCCCGCCTCACGCAAGCCTGGCGCGCTTTGCGCCGGCACCGGCTTGCGGCGGCAGCTTGAACACTTCCAGTGCCTTGGCGACGGCCTGCGCCTGCAGGTCCAGCACGCCGGTGGCGGCGGAAGCTTCCTCCACCATCTGGCTGTTCTGGCGCGTCACTTCGTCAAGCTGCACGATGGCGTCTTTCACCTGGTTGACGCCGTCGCTCTGTTCGCGCGTCGCGCCGCGGATATCGCCCATGATGGAGGCCACGCGGCCGATCGAGGATATCACCGCATCCATGTCCTTGCCGGCCGCGGTGGCCACGTTGGCGCCGCCTTCGATCTTGCCGGCAGAGGCATCGATCAGTACTTTGATGTCCTTGGCCGCCGCCGCGCTGCGCTGCGCCAGGCTGCGCACTTCGCTTGCTACCACCGCGAAACCGCGGCCGCTTTCGCCGGCGCGCGCCGCTTCGACCGCTGCATTGAGGGCCAGGATATTGGTCTGGAAAGCGATGCCGTCGATCAGGCCGATGATGTCGACGATCTTGTGCGAGGACTGCCGGATCTCGTCCATCGCCGTCACCACCTGCGCCACGGCGACGCCGGTGCGTTCGGCCAGCGCAGTCGCTTCGGTCGCCACGCCATTGGCGATATTCACGTTGTCGGCTGTCTGGCTCACGGTGCCGGTAATGAGCCCCATATGCGCCGTGGTCTGTTCCAGGTTTGCCGCCTGCGCTTCGGTGCGCGCTGCCAGGTCGACGTTGGCGCTGCGCACCTGCGTCGTGGTGCTGCGGGTCAGTGCGAAATTGCCGCGGATGTCGCCCAGTATCGACGCCAGGTTCAGGTTCAGCTGGCGTACGAAGGCCTGCAGTTGGCCCAATTCATCGTGGCGGTCGACCGCCATGCGTGTGGTCAGGTCGCCGCCGGCCAGGATGCGGGTGGCGTTGATGCAGGCCTGGACCGGCGCCACGATGGCGCGGTGCAGGTTGTACCAGCCGTACAGCGCCAGCGCCGCCAGCAGCAACGCCTGCACGTGCAGCGCGGAGTCGGAGTAGGGCAGCACGGCATGCAGCGCCATCGCCAGCGCCAGCAGCGCCATGCTGCCGAAGCACAGCGCCATGCGCTGCGACAGGGAGATGTCGCGCAGCGCATTGGCGATCTTCCTGCGACCGCGCGGTGCGGCGGCGCCGCGTGCGATGCGCACGCCATCCGGATTCGGGCCCTTGACGGTGCGGTACAAAGCCTCGGCATCCTTGACCTGCTGCGGCTTCGGCTTGGTGCAGACCGACATGAAGCCGGTCGTGCGGTTCTTCTCGATCACGGGGGTAACGTTGGCGATGCACCAGAAGTAGGCGCCATTCCTGCGGCGGTATTTGACCAGGCCGCGCCATGGTTCGCCCGACATGGTGGTGCGCAGCATGTCCTCGTCGATTTGCGCCGGCATGTCCGGGTGATAGAAGGCCTTTTGCGGGCGTCCGATCAGGTCCTCGCCGGCGTAGTCGCCGACAGCGATGAACGTCGAATTGGTGTAGGTCAGGCGGCCCTGCAGGTCGGTGGTGATGACGATGGGCTTGCCGTCTTCAAGCAGGGTTTCGTGTTCGGCTGCGGTGAGTGTGCTGCGCATTTTTGACACTTTGTTTCAGTTGGGAAAGATCGCAGAGCATACTAGCAGATCGACGAATGGCCGCGCCGAAAGCGTGGCCATTTCGTGGTTTTTCCGCCAAAACAGTTGTCACGCAGTTAAGCTGGCAATTCCATCGCAAAGCCGACGCCAAAGCGGTTCCAGGCGTTGATGGCGCCGATGACGAAGGTCAGTTCCGACAGCTCCTGTTCGCTGAACTGGGCAGCGACCTCGCCGTACACCTCGTCCGGTGCGCCGTTTTTGGACAGCTCGGTCAGCGTTTCGGTCCACAGCAGCGCGGCGCGTTCGCGCTCGTCGAAGAACGGCGTTTCGCGCCAGGCTGGCAGCGCCAGCAGGCGGCGCACGTCTTCGCCGTGCTTCAGTGCGTCCTTGCTGTGCATGTCGATGCAATAGGCGCAGCCATTGATCTGCGAAGCGCGGATCTTGACCAGCTCGCGCAGCGAGAGCGGCAGCAGCGATTCGGCGATGGCGCGCTCGAGGCCCATCATGGCCTTCATGGCGGTCGGGGCGGCGGCGTAGTAGTTGATGCGTTTCATGATATCTCCTGAGAAGCGATGAATCCACTTTAGTCCGGACGAGATTGCGGATAAACTGGTCTTTATCGTTTTGAATATACGGAAAGTCGAACAATCATGGCTTTTGACCGTCTTGAGGCCATGCGCGCCTTCTGCCGCATCGTCGAGGTAGGGAGTTTCGTCGGCGCGGCCGAAGCACTGGGCGTGCCGAAGACCACCATCTCCGGCCAGATCCAGGGGCTGGAGGCGCACCTGGGCATGAAGCTGCTGCACCGGACCACCCGCCGCGTGTCGCCCACCACCGACGGCGCGGCCTATTACGAAGGCGCCCGCGCGCTGCTCGACGACCTGGATGAACTGGAGTCCTCGCGCCACGATGCGCGCGGCCGGGTGCGGGTTGAAATGCCGTCGCCGGTCGGCACGGGCCTGATCATCCCGGCCTTGCCGGATTTCGCGGCGCGCTATCCGGATGTGCGGCTCGATATCGGCTGCGGCGAGCGCGTGGTGGACCTGGTGCAGGAGGGAATCGATTGCGCCTTGCGCGGCGGCCCGGTGGCGGACCAGGATCTGGTGGCAAGGCCGGTGGGGAATATGCGCTTTTGCCTGTGCGCTGCGCCCTCCTACCTGGCGTCGGCCCCGAGGCTGGCGGCAGTGGAGGAGCTGCCAGCGCACCGCTACCTTGGCTTCGTGTTTGCAGCGACAGGCCGCCAGCACGTCCAGTCGCTGCAGCGCGGCGACCAGCGCTACGTGATCGAGCAGCTGCCTGCCATGCGCTTCAATAGCGCCGCTGCTTACGTCGCGGCGGGCGTGGCGGGTCTCGGCATCCTCAATATCCCGCGTGCGGAAGCGGCGCTGCATTTGCGCAGCGGCGCGCTGGTGGAAGTACTGGCGGACTGGCACCTGGGCAGCATGCCGATCAGTCTTGTCTACCCGTATGCACGCAGGCTGTCATCGCGCGTGCGCGCCTTTACCGACTGGGCCACCGCCTTGATGGCGAGCGACCCTTTGTGGCGCTAAGGCTTGGCGACCCTGGCGCCAACCAGCTTCGCGACGCCGGCCAGCGTGGTCTGCGCAGCGTTCAGGCCAAGCAGGAAGTCCTTGTCCGAATAGTTCGAATACAGGTCGGTCGGCTGGTGCCAGTGCGGGTTCCAGCCGGCGCCGATCTGCTGCCCGCGCTCGTTCTCGCGCAGCGAGATAGAGGGCACCAGGTCCATGAAGGGCGTGGAGTCGGTGTTGGTCATGTGGAAGCCGACCGCAGCCGGATAGTTGGTCGCGTACTTGTCGTTCGCCGCGCGGAAGTCCCATGCCAGCCTGGCCGAAGCTTCGGCCTGTTTCGAGTTGGACTGGAACTCGATATTCACGTCCGCCTCCGCGCGCTGCTCTTTCGGCAGCACGTAGACCGGATGGCCTTTCGCGTCCAGCACCGGCCTGCCGGCGTCATCGAGCTTGGGGACCGGCATGCCGTGGTCGAACAGCATCATGTCGTGCTGGATCATGCCCAGCCAGCGCGGTTCAGGGTATTTGCCCGAGCCTTTCGGCGACTCGATGCCTTGCAGGTTCTTGCGCTGCTCGACGTAGGCGGCTGCGCCGTTCAAGCCGGTTTCCTCGTTGTTCCACAGGGCGAAGCGGATCGAGCGCTCGGTTTCCACGCCCGGCGCATTGAAGATGCGCGCCAGCTCCATCACCAGCGCTGTGCCGGAACCGTCGTCGTTGGCAGCCTCGCCAAAGCCGATGCCGTCCATGTGCGCGCTGACGATCATCATTTCGTCGGGACGGGTCTTGCCGATCTTGGTGCAGTAGACGTTCTCGCGCAGCGAGGTGCCTTGCGGCGTCTGTTCGGCGTTGAGTGCGCGCAGCCGTTCATCGGGCTGCTTCATCGGATCGGTGTTCACGCCGGTGGGCGCGCGGTTGCCGAACAGCGTGCTGCCGCCCTGGCCGGGTGGTCCGCCCGCGCCGCCTCCCGCCGCCACCGCCGGCTTGCCGCGCACGGCCGGTTCGGTGAACTGGTACTGCAGGCGCTCCACGTTGGAGCAGCCATACGCTTTCAACTGCGCTTCGATCCAGTCCAGCGCCTGGCGGTTGCGTTCCGTGCCCTGGCGCCGGTCGCCGAACCTGGTCAGGCTTTTGATGGTGGCCTTGTACTTTTCGAGTTCGAGCTGGTTCACCAGCGTGGAGATCGGATCGGCTGCAGCTGGCGTTTGTGCGTGGGCGGCATTTGCCGCGAAGGCCAGTGCGATGCTGAGGGCGACGGTTGCTTTCATTGGGAGCTATCCGGTGATGTGGTCCAGGCATTTTGCACCTTCCGCGCTGGCCGCTGCGTGAATTTTCAATGGCGTGACGCCATAACCGTGATACCAAAAGGGGTATTGCGGATGTAAAAGATACGATTGGTGGTCGTGCGAACCAATGACTACGATGGTCTGGCAGTAAAAAAAAACTCCAAGGAGACCATCTATGAAGAGAATTCTGTCATGTTTCGCCATGCTGATCGGCATGGTGCTTTCCGCGCACGCAGCCACGCCGATCACGATCAATACCAGCGTGCAGTACAAGATCAAGAACGTCAACAGCGGCCTGGTATTGGGCATTGACGGCGCCAGCCAGGCTGCCGGCTCCAAGGTGATCCAGTGGTCCGACAACGGTACCGCCGACCACCTGTGGCACTTCATGCCGATGGGGAATGGGCGCTACAACATCGAGAACATGTTGACGCACCAGGTGCTGGGCGTCACCAACGCCTCGACCGCCGACGGCGCGCAGGTCGTCCAGTGGGCCGACAACGGCACTTCGGACCACTTATGGGTGGTCACGCAAGCGGCCAGCGGCAACTTCCTGATCCAGAACGTCAACAGCGGCAAGTACCTGGAGGTGTATATGGCGAGTACCGCCAACACCGCCACCATCGACCAATGGGGCCTGACCGGCTGCACCTGCCAGGAATGGCAGCTGGTGAACACCGGGGCCAGCCCGTACCCTGCGCCGCGCGCCGTCACCGGCAACGGCATCTTCGTGCACGACCCCTACATGCTGCGCGACGGCAGCGGAAAGTACTGGCTGTATGGTTCGCACCAGACGCTGGCCACATCGACCGACGGCGTGAACTTCACCAATTACACCAGCTGCACGACGGCCCAGATGGGCGGCTATGCGCCGAACTGCCCTGCCATCGGGCCGGACTTCAGTTCATGGAGCGGCCTGCAGACGCCGAAGGGATGGAACAATGGCGCCAACACCGACGTCTGGGCGCCTAGCCTGATGGTGGCGAACGGCACCTATTACCAGTACTACTCGATTCCCTACCTGCCTAGCACCGGCGCGGAAGCGGTGATCGGCGTCGCCACCAGCTCGTCGCCGCAGGGGCCATGGACCGACAAGGGTTTCGTCACCAAGTCCTGGAACAGCACAACCACCTCGCCGCCGCCCGGCTTCTGGGCGACCACCGACAATGCGATCGATCCGGCGCCGTTCCGCGACGCCAGCGGCAACTGGTGGATGGCCTGGGGCTCCTGGACCGACGGCACGCACCTGGTGCAGCTCGACCCGGCCAACGGCTTGATCAAGACCAACGCCCCGGTGTACACGGTGGCCAAGCGCGGCAACCCGTCGGCCGGCGAAGAAGGCCCGTTCATCTACTACTACAACGGCTATTACTATTACTTCGCGCCGATCAACGAATGCTGCAAAGGCTCGACCAGCACCTACCGCACCATCGTCGGCCGCTCCACCAGCGTGACCGGGCCCTATGTGGACCGCGGCGGCGTGGCCCTGACCGCAGGCGGCGGCACCATCCTGCTCAGCACCCACGGCAATATCATCGGCCCGGGCGGCGGCAGCGTGTTCACCGATCCCGGCAACAATAACAAGCCCACCTACGTCTACCATTACTACGACGGCAACAATGGCGGGCGGGCGACGCTGGGCATCAATACGCTTGGCTTTACCGCCGACGGCTGGCCGTTCATCCAGTAGGGCCACCGTTACAGTCTTGCCAACCGCAGCCAAAGCCACATAGAATGCGGGCACGCGGGTGTAGTTCAATGGTAGAACGGCAGCTTCCCAAGCTTCATACGAGGGTTCGATTCCCTTCACCCGCTCCAGAATACGCAATGGCGCCCTCGAGGCGCCATTTTTATTGCCGTAATAGCAACATTCATCTGCATAAATGTGTATTAGAAAAAAAATATTGCAGAAAACGCTAAATTCTTGCCGGAAACGCTGGATATATTGTTTGAAGGGCATGTTGAGGAGGACTCCATGCCCGCTTTTACCAACAAACAATTTATTCGGACGAGAAATTCATGGTAGCGATTGTCAGCGGTGGTGCACTGGGCCTGCAAAGCGGTTCCCGTTTCGTGTTGGGTGGAGACCGGGGAACGGTCGGTAATGCGGCCTTGGGGCGTAATGGCGACCAGGCCTATCTGAACGCCGCCAACGGCAACCTGGTCATCCAGTCGCGCGACGAGTTCCTGGCCGCCAATGGCATCGACACCGCGCTCCTGCGCACGTATAACAGCCAGGGCATCTATACCGACCGCCTGGGCGTGTTCGGCGACGGCGATAACGGCGACAATTTCCGCCTGGGCGTCTACAAGCGCGTCGCTTTCGTCAGCGGCAAGGTGAACACGGCGGGCAGTATCGCCAGCCGCACCGAGGAAGACGGCAGCACCGCCACCTATACCTATGACGCGGCGCGCGGCTGCTATGTCACCACCGACGGCGCCGGCGCCCATGACACGCTGACCTACACCCCGGCCAACGGCAGCGTGCCGTCGAGCTGGACCTGGCGCGACGGCGATAGCCAGGCCAGCGAGACCTACAACACCTCGGGGCTGATCACCTCGGCCACCGACGTGGACGGCAACACCACCACCTTCACCTATGCCGGCCGCCTGATGCAGAGCGTGACCATGGCTTCGGGCGATGTGCTCTACCTCGATTACAGCGACAACAACCTGGTCGGCCTGCGCACCGTCAGCGGCGGCGTCACCCGCAGCCGCACCCGTTACACCTATGACAGCAGCAAGCGCCTGACCAGCGTGGAGGTGGACCTGTCGCCGGACGATAACAGCAAGACCGACGGCAACACCTACACCACCCGTTACACCTACGACGGCACCAGCCGCCGCATTGCCACCCTGACCCAGAGCGACGGCACGGTGCAATCGTTCACCTACGTGCAGGTGGGAACGGACTTCCGCGTCGCCAGCATGACCGACGGCCTGGGACGCGTCACCCGCCTGAGCTACGACGTTGCCAACGGCCGCACCGACATGACCGATCCGCTGGGCTTTGTCACCAGCTTCTTCTACGACGCCAAGAACCAGCTGACCCAGGTGCTCAGCCCTGCGGTCAATGGCATTCGCGTGCGCACCAGCTACGCCTATGACGCCAGCGGCAACGTCACCAGCGTCACCGACGGCAACGGCAATGCCGTGACCATGACCTACGACGGCAACGGCAACCAGCTCACGCAGCAGGATGCGCTGGGCAACGTGGTGGCACGCAGCTACAACAGCGCCAACCACGTGGTGAGCGAGTCGGTGCGCATGGGCAATGGCAGCGCCCTGGTCACCCGCTACGTCTACGACAGCAAGAACCACCTGCGCTTCCGCATCAACCCGGCCGGCGACGTGGTGGAATACCGCTACGACGCCAAGGGCCAGCGCGTGGCGCAGATCGCCTACAACGGCGGCACCTACAACACCTCCGCCCTGGCGGAAGGGGCGGCGCCAGGCGAAGCCCAGATGACTGCCTGGTCTGCGGCGCAGGACAAGACCCTCAGTGCGCGCAGCGATTTCGCCTACGACTTCCGCGGCCTGGTGAGCGCCAGCACCACCTATGCCGAAGTGGATGGCGCCGGCAACGGCGTGGCCGATGGCGCCAACACCGTCAACTATGTATACGATGCCTCCGGCCTGCTGCTCAAGACCATCAATGCCGGCGCCACCACCAGCTACGCCTACGATGGCCTGAACCGCCTGCTGGCCAGCACCGACGCGCTGGGCCAGCAATCGCTGGTGCAGTACGACGATGCGCACAACCGCACCGTGTCGACCCTGGCCAACGGCCTGGCCACCACCTCCACCTACGACGCCGCCGGCGAGCTGGTCAGCGTGATCCAGAGCGACAGCGCCAACGGCGCCGAGCTGGGCACCGTGCGCAACTTCTACGATGCCGACGGCCGCCTGTTCTGCACCCAGGACGCGACCGGCGTGCGCACCACTTTCCTGTACGACGAGATGGGCCGCCGCAACGGCATGATCGACGGCTTCGGCGCCTTGACCGAAAGCGTGTACGACGGCGCCGGCAATCTGGTGCGCACCATCCGCTACGCCAACCTGGTGGACAGCAGCAAACTGGTGGATGCCGCCGGCGCGCCGCAAGCCGCGACCCTGGCCACGCTGCGTCCGCTGGCCAGCGCCGCCGACCGCCGCGTCGACCAGGTCTACGACAAGGACAACCGCCTGGTCTACACGGTGGATGAAGCGGGCTTCGTCACCCAGCAGTTCTTCGACGCCGCCAACCGCGTCACCGACCTGGTGCGCTACAACAACGCCATCAGCCGTGCCGCGCTGCCGGCCAACCCGCAGCTGGCCGACATCCAGGTGGTGTCGTCCACCGAGGACCGCCACAGCCGCAATTTCTTCGATGCCGACAGCCGCCTGGTGGGCCAGCTCGATGCCCAGGGCGTCCTGACCGAGCAGAAATACGACGCCATCGGCCAGCTGGTGGAGACCGTGCGCTATGCCACCCTGACCGATGCCGCCCTGCGCAGCAACGGCTCGCTGGAACAATTGCGTCCACAGGCTTCCGCCGCCGACATCAGCGTGCACCAGTTCTTCAATGCGCGCGGCCAGCAGACCGGCGCCATCGACGGCGAAGGCTACCTGAGCACCTTCAGCTATGACGCCGCCGGCAACCGCAGCGCCGTCAAGCGCTTCGCCAACCCGGTCAACTACATGCCGGGCGCGCGCCTGGCGCAGATGCTGCCGCAAGCCAGCGCGGCCGACCAGCAGGCGACTTTCAGCTATAACAAGCTGAACCAGCTGGTTTCGAGCACCGACGCCGCCGGCGTGCGCAGCGATTTCGCCTACGACAAGGTGGGCAAGCTGGTATCGACCGTGCAGGCGGCCGGCAGTGCCGACCAGCGCACGGCCCTGGTGCGCTACGACGTGCAGGGCCGCCTGGTGGCCGAACTGTCCGGCCAGGGCGCCAGCCTGCTCAACGGCGACACCGTGCACGACACCGGCATCTGGGCCGGCTACGCCAAGCGCTACGGCTATGACGCCGCCGGCCGCATGGTCAGCAGTACCGACGCCCTTGGTGCGTCCACGCTGTACTTCTACGACGGCGCCGGCCGCCGCACCCATAGCGTCAACGCGCTGGGCGAGGTAAGCGGCATCCGCTACGACGCCTTCGGCCAGGCCACCGACACCATCAGCTACGCCAACCGCATCGATACCGCCGGCCTGGCCGGCGGCAGCAATGCGCCGGTGCTGGCCGCACTGGCGGTGGCGGCCGATCCATTGCGCGACAGCCTGCTGCACACCGATTACGATGTGCGCGGCCAGGCCACCCGCCTGGCCGACGCACTGGGCAATGCCACCGTGCGCAGCTACGACGCCTTCGGCCAGCTGAGCAAGGAAATGCGTCCGATCAGCGCGGCTGTGCAGGAACTCGTGCGCTTTACCTACGACAAGCGCGGCCTGCAGACGTCCGTCCTGCGCGACGCCGACGGCATTGCCGCCCTGCGCAGCACTGAATACGACGCCTTTGGCCGCGCCGTGGCGCAGACCGACGCCAACGGCCAGGTCACCCGCAGCACGTTTGACCGCAACGGCCGCGTGGTGGCCAGCTATGACGCCATGGGCCAGGTGCGTTCCACCAGCTACGACGCTTTCGACCGCGTGCTGACCCAGACCGATGCGCGCGGCAATGTGACCCGCTATGCCTACGACACGGCACTGCACAGGACCACCGTCACTTCGCCGCTTGGCATCGTGACCACCATCACGCGCAGCGCGCAAGGGCAAGTGATCGCTCTTGCCGATGGCAATGGCAACACCACCGCCTACAGCTACGATGCCGATGGCCGCCTGCTAGCCACCAACGATGCCAACGGCAAGGCCGAGCGCAATGAATTCGATGCGGCCGGCCACCTGGTCGCCACCATCGACCGCAACGGCGTCGCCACCCGTTACACCTACGATGCCGCCGACCGCCGCCTGAGCCAGGTGGTCGATGCGGGCGGCCTGGCGCTGACCACCACCTGGACCTACGACGCCAAGGGCGAAGTGGTGTCGCAGCGCGACCCGAATGGCGTGCTGACCGTCACCAGCTACGACCAGAAAGGCCAGGCTACCCGCGTGGTGGTCGATCCGGCCGGCCTGAACCTGCACACCAGCTATACCTACGACGCGCAGGGCCACACCCTGACCGTCAGCCGCGGCGCCAACGGCGTCGACAGCTCCAGCGTACGCTACGACTACGACAAGCTGGGCCGCCGCGTGGCCGAAGTGGTCGACCCGGCCGGCCTGGCCGTCACCACCCGCTACGCCTACGACGCTGAAGGCAACCGTGTCAGCATGACCGACCCGGACGGCCACGTCATCCAGTTCCATTACGACGCCAACGACCGCCTGCTGGAATCGGTGGATGCGCTGGGCCATGCAACCAGGTTCGAGTACGACGCGGACGGCAACCGTACCCGCGCCGTCGACGCCAACGGCCATGCCACCAGCTTCGTCTACGACGCCGGCAACCGCCTGCTGTCGCAGACCGACGCGCTGGGCGGCGTGACTGCCTACACGTACGACGCCAATGGCAACCGCCTTTCCAGCACCGATGCGCTGGGCCGCACCAGCCGCTTCGAATACGACAAGCTGAACCGCCTGGCCAGCCAGATCGACGCGCTGGGCCAGCAAACCACCTACGCCTACGACGCGAACGGCCAGCGCCTCAGCGTGACCGATGCCAAGGGCGGCGTGAGCCGCGCCGAATACGACGCGGCTGGCCGCCTTGCCGCCAGCATCGATGCGCTGGGCAACCGCACCAGCTATGCGTACGATGCCAACGGCAACCGCATCGCCACCACGGATGCCAACGGCCATACCGTAGTCTTCCACTACGATGGCGCCAACCGCATGGACCAGCAGGTCGACGCGGCCGGCACCACGCGCTTCAGCTATGACGCGCGCGGCAACCGCACCGGCCTGACCGATGCCAATGGCAACACCACCAGCTTCGCCTACGACGGCGCGGACCGCCTGGTGCGCGTGACCGACGCGCAAGGCGGTACTACCGTCTACGCCTACGACGCGGCGGGCAACCGCACGTCCGTGGTAGACGCCAACGGCCATGCCACGAGCTTCAGCTACGACGCCGCCAACCGCCTGGTGCAGACCACCGACGCCCTGGGACAAGTCACCCGCAAAGAATACGACGCAGTGGGCAACCTGCTGCGCAGCACCGACGCCGCCGGCAATGCCACCACCTACATGCTCGACGCGCTGGACCGCGTGGTCAGCCGCACCGATGCCATGGGCTTTGTCACCGCCTACCAGTACGACGCGGTCGGCAACCGCACCGCGCTGACCGATGCCGCTGGCAACACCAGCCGCTTCGAATACGACGCCGGCAACCGCCTGACCCGCAGCGTGGACGCGCTCGGCCTGGTTACCAGCCACGAGTACGACCAGCTGAACCGCCGGGTACGCAGCATCGATCCGGCCGGCCACGACAGCAAGTTCGACTACGACGCAAACGGCCGCCTGACCGCGACCATCGACGCCTTGGGCGCCCGTACCTCCTACGAATACGATGCTGTGGGCAACCGCACGGCAGCTTTCGATGCGCTGGGCAACGCTACCCGCTTTGAGTACGACAGCAGCAATCGCCTGGTGGTGCACACCAACGCGATGGGCCAGAGCACGCGCTACAGCTACGACGCGGTGGGCAACCGCCTGGCCAGCGTCGATGCCAATGGCCATGCCACCAGCTACCGCTATGACGCGTTGAACCGCAAGGTCGAAGAGACCAACGCCGCGGGCGACTCGGTCCAGCATGTCTATGACGCCGTGGGCAACCTGATCATGACCCGCGATGGCAACGGCCACCAGCGCTTCAACCATTACGATGCACTGAACCGCCTGACTGCAGCAGGCGATGCGCTGGGCGCCATTACCCGCTTCGATTACGACGCCGTGGGCAACCGCACCGTCGTCACCGATGCACTGGGCAACGCAACGCGCTTTGCCTACGACGCCAACGGCCGACTGGTCAACCAGACTGACGCGCTCGGCAACATCACCCGCCACGATTACGACCGCCTGGGCAACCGGGTGGCCACCACCGACGCGCTGGGCCGCGGCACCCTGTTCGCCTATGACGCCAACAGCCGCCTGCTTTCCGTCACCGCTCCCGGCAACGAGGTGACCGCCTTCAGCTACGATGCGGCTGGCAACCGCACGGCAACGACCGACGCCAACGGCAACCAGACAGTGTTTGCATACGACGCCGTCAACCGCCTGGTGTCCAGCACCGATGCCCTGGGCCACCGGACCACGCACGCCTACGACGCCGTCGGCCAGCGCCTGTCCACCACCGATGCCAACGGCCATACTGTCTCCTTCAGCTACGATACCGTCGGCCGCCTGGCCGCCACCGCGGACGCCTTGGGCAACCGTGTGGAGCACCGTTACGACCAGGCCGGCAATCGTGTTGCCACAGTCAACGCCAACGGCCATGTCACAAGCTATGGCTACGACGCGGCCGATCGCCTGGTTTCCGAGACCGATGCGCTGGGCAACCGGGCCGAGTACCATTACGACAACGCCGGCAACCGCGTGGGGGCAATCGATGCCAACGGCCATGCGACCGGCTTCGAGTTCGACGCCAACAACCGCCTGGTGCGCCAGACGGACGGCACCGGACGCTCGACCAGCTTCGCCTATGATGCCGTCGGCTCCATGGTGGAAAGCACGGACGGCAACGGCAATGCCACCCGCTTCAGCTACGACGCCAACGGCCGCCTGTCCGTACGTACCGATGCGCTGGGCGGCATGACTCGCTTGGCCTACGATGCGGTGGGCAACCGCATCGCCAGCATCGACGCCAACGACCATGCCACCAGCTACGTGTACGACCTCGCAAACCGCCTGGTGAAACAGATCGACGGGCTGGGGAACGCCACCAGCTACGAATACGACAAGGTCGGCAATCGCCTGGCCACCACTGACGCCAACGGCGCCACCAGCCGCGCCGCGTATGACGCCGCTTACCGCCTGGTCAGCGAGACCGATGCGCTGGGTGCGGTCACCACGCACAGCTACGATGCCGTCGGCAACCGTATCCACAGCACCGACGCGCTGGGCAATGCCACGGCCTTCGATTACGACGCGGCCGACCGCCTGCAAAGCATCACCGACGCCCTGGGCGGCGTCACCCGCCACAGCTATGATGCCGCCGGCCAGCGTGTATCGACCACCGATGCCGCCGGCAGCACCACGTCCTTCAGCTACGATGCAGCAGGCCGCCTGGTAGCGCAGACCGATGCCATGGGCGGCAAGAAAGCGTTCGCCTACGACGCCGCCGGCAACCGCATCCAGGTCGTCGACGAGAATGGCAACAGCACCAGCTTTGCCTATGATGCCGCCAACCGCCTCAATGAGCAGCGTGACGCCCTGGGACATACCGTGCGCTTCATGTACGATGGCGCCGGCAACCGCATCGTCATGATCGACGGCAATGGCCACGACACCCGCTTCGGTTACGATGCGCTGAACCGCGTGGCAAGCGTGACCGACGCGCTGAACAATACCAGCAGCTTCGAGTACGACAAGGTGGGCAACCGCATCGCCAGCATCGATGCCAACGGCCACGCCACCCGCTACGAATTCGACGCGGCCGATCGCATGGTGGGCCAGACCGACCCGCTGGGCAACCGTACCGGCTATGCCTACGACGCCGTGGGCAACCGCGTCGGCACCACCGACGCCAACGGCTTCACTGTGCGCGCGGCATACGACGCGCTGCACCGCGTGATCGAGACGATCGACGCCCTGGGCGGGACCGACAAGCTGCGCTACGACGCGGTCGGCAACCTGCTGGAGACCGTCGACGCCGCCGGCAACCCGACCCGCTTCGAATACGACGCCCTGCACCGCCAGGTAGCGGCCATCGACGCCCTGGGCGGCATGACGCGCGCCACGTACGACGCGGTCGGCAACCGCACCAGCACTACCGACGCCCTGGGCCGCGTGACCCGCTTCGCCTATGACAAGCTGCAGCGCCAGGTCGGCATCACCGATGCGCTGGGCGGCGTGACGGCGGTCGCCTTCGACGCTGCCGGCAACCGCATCGCGCGCACCGACGCCAACGGCAATACCACCCGCTTTACCTACGACCAGGCCAACCGCCTGGTGTCGCTGCAGGACGCGCTGGGCGTGGAAACCGCCTATGCCTACGATGCGGCCGGCAACCAGGTGAGCGTCACCGATGGCAATGGCCACATGGTCGAGTCCATCTTCGACGCCGCCAACCGCCTGGTCCAGGTGAAGAATGCGCTGGGCGAGATGAACAGTTACGGCTACGACAAGGTCGGCAACCGCGTCGCCGTCACGGACGGCAACGGCCACACCAGCACCGCCGCTTACGACGCCAACAATCGCCTGGTGCGCCAGGCCGACGCGCTTGGCAACGCGACGCAGCACGAATACGATGCCGTCGGCAACCAGGTGCGCGTGGTCGACGCCAACGGCAATGCCAATGCCTTCAGCTACGACGCCAATCGCCGCCTGTTGAAACAGACCGACGCGCTGGGCAATGCCACATCCTTCGCCTACGACGTGCTGGGCAACCGCACCTCGGTGGTCGACGCGCTGGGCCGCGTCACGAGCTTCCATTACGACGCATTGAGCCGCATGGTCAAGCAGACCGATGCCCTGGGCCACGACAGCAGTGTCAGCTACGACGCCGTCGGCAACCGCCTGAGCGCAACCGACGCCAACGGCAACACCACCAGCTTCGCCTACGATGCGCTGAACCGCCTGGCCGTCACCACCGATGCGCTGGGCAACCAGACCGGGTTCGCCTACGACCATGTGGGCAACCGCACCGGCGTCACCGACGCACGCGGAAACACCACCGCCTTCGAGTATGACGCCAACGGCCGCCTGGTGCAGGTGACCGACGCCCTGGGCGGCAAGACCCGCCATGCCTACGACCGCGCCGGCAATCGCCTGAGCGTGACCGATGCGCGCGGCAACGTCACCGCCAGCGAGTATGACGCAGCCAACCGCGTGGTGCGCGCGACCGACGCGTTGGGTGGCGTGACCCGCCACAGCTACGACGGAGCCGGCAACCTGGTCGGCAGCATCGACGCCAACGGCGCCAGCACCTCGGCGCAGTACGATGCCGCCAACCGCCTGGTAGTGCAGGTCGACGCGCTGGGCGCGGAAACGCGCTTCGCCTAC
This sequence comes from Pseudoduganella sp. R-34, assembly GCF_049904655.1. Lineage (NCBI taxonomy): Bacteria > Pseudomonadati > Pseudomonadota > Betaproteobacteria > Burkholderiales > Oxalobacteraceae > Pseudoduganella > Pseudoduganella sp. R-34. The sequence continues at coordinate 6,453,166 of NZ_CP184572.1, read as the reverse complement.
GATGCCGTGGGCAACCGCGTCTCGGTCATCGACGCCATCGGCGCCGAGAACAAGTTCGCCTATGACGCCAACAACCGCCTGCAGGAGCACACCGACGCGCTGGGCGCGATCGAGAGCTACACCTACGATGCCGTCGGCAACCGCCTGTCGGTCGTGGACCGCAACGGCAACGACAACACCTTCGAATACGACGAGCTGAATCGCCTGGTGGCGCATGCCGACGCCTTGGGCAACGCCAACATCTTCGAGTACGACAATGTCGGCAACCAGTTGCTCGAGCGCGACCGCAACGGCAACGCCACCAGGCGCGCGTTCAACGCGCTGAACCAGCTGGTCTCGGTGACCGATCCGCTGGACGGCGTCACCGCCTACGGCTACGACCAGGTCGGCAATCGCACCTCGGTGGTCGACGCCAACGGCGGCGTAACCGCCTTCGCATACGACGCGCTGAACCGCGTCTCCCTGGTGACCGACCCGCTGGGCTACGAAACCCGCCGCTTCTACGACGCCGTGGGCAACGTGGTGAACCTGACCGACGCCAATGGCCATGCCACCCTGTCGCAGTACGACGCCGGCAACCGCCTGGTCGTCAAGACCGACGCCATGGGCAATGCCAGCCGCTACGCCTACGACGCCGTGGGCCGCCTGCTGGAACAGACCGACGGCAACGACCATACCCGCCGCTACGCATATGACCTGGCTGGCCGCATGGTGAGCAGCACCGACGCGCTGGGCAACACCACCACCATGAGCTACGACGCGGTCGGCAACCAGGTTGCCGTGACCGACGCCAATGGCCACACCAAGCGCAGCAAGTACGATGCCGAACATCGCCTGGTGCGCCAGCAGGATGCGCTGGACAACGGCTTTGATTACGCCTATGACGCAGTGGGCAACCTGCTGGCGCAGACCGACGCCAACGGCAACGTCACGCGCCGCGCCTACGACGCCAACAACCGCCTGCTGCAAGTGATCGACGCCCTGGACGGCGTGACCGCATACGAATACGACAAGGTCGGCAACCGCATCGCGCTCGAGGACGCCAACGGCAACACGACCCGTTACAGTTTCGACGCCAAGAACCGCATGACGTCCAGCCTGAATGCGCTGGGCTTCAGCAACAGCTGGCAATACGACAAGGTGGACAACCGCGTTTCCTCCACCGATGCCAACGGCCACACCACCAGCTACGTCTACGACAAGGACAACCGCCTGACCGGGCTGACCGATCCGCTGGGCTACACCGAAGCCTACGTCTACGACGGCGTCGGCAACCGCACCGGCTTCACCGACAAGAACGGCCACGCCACCAGCTACAGCTACGACGCCGCCGACCGCTTGGTGCAAAGCAAGGATGCCCTCGGCTACACCGAACTGTTCGAGTACGATGGCGCCGGCAACCGCCTGGCCTTTACCGACAAGAACGGCGCCCGTAGCACCTTCAGCTACGACGCTGCCGACCGCCTGCTGGAAGCAAAAGACGCGCTGGGCCACCGCGAGCAGTTCGAGTACGACGCGGTTGGCAATATGCTGGCCCGGAGCGACAAGAACGGCGCCCGCACCACCTTCGGCTACGACGCCGCCAACCGCAAGGTCACGATGGCCGATGCGCTGGGCAAGCAGGAAAGCTATGCCTACGATGCGATGGGCAACTTGCTGAGCACGGTCGACCGCAACGGGCACACCACGCAGCAGGCCTACGACAAGCTGAACCGCGTGGCCAGCCGTACCGACGCGCTGGGCAAGCAGGAAAGCTACGCCTACGACGCAGTCGGCAACCGCCTCTCGGCCACCGACCGCAACGGCCACACCCGCCAGTTCAGCTATGACGCCGGCAACCGCCTGATCGGCAGCCGCGATGCACTGGGCCATCTCGAAGTGTATTCCTACGACGGCGTGGGCAACCGCATCCAGCTGACCGACCGCCACGGCAACAGCACTTACTTCGAATACGACGCCGACGACCGCCTGATCGCGATCCGCAACAGCGTGACCAGCGCCGCCGGCGACATCAAGTGGGTGGTCGATCCCGATATCGAACCGCCGACCGAACCGGAAGAGCCGGAGTTCCCGGAAGAACCGGGCGAACCGGAAGAGCCGCCTCCTGGCGGCTGGCCTCCAATGCTCCGCATGAACAGCCTCGCTGTCTCCAGCGGCGACGATTCCGGCTATGGCTACGGCTATGGCTACGGTTACGGCAGCGGCCATTTCACCGGCTACCAGGACCCTTACACGGTAGAACTGGTGACCCGCTTTGAATATGACGGCGTGGGCAACCGCGTCGCAATGATCGACCGGAACGAAAACCGCACGGAATACAGCTACGACCAGATCAACCGCCTGACCGTCACCAAGGACGCGCTGGGCGGGGAGACCGTCAACGCCTACGACGGCGTGAACCGCACTTCGGTCACCGACGCCAACGGCAACCAGACCAGCTACAGCTACGACGCGGCCGGCCGCATGATTGCAGCGACCGACGCGCTGGGCAAGGCGGAGCAGTACGCCTACGACGACGCCGGCAACCGCACCTCCGTGACCGACCGCAACGGCCACACCACCAGTTTCGCTTACGATGCGGACGGCCGCCTGCTGTCCGTCACCAATGCGCTGGGCGACATGGAGCAATACCAGTACGACGCCGTCGGCAACCGCATTGCCCTGGTCGACCGCAACGGCAAGGCCACCACCTACGCCTACGACGCCAACGACCAGTTGGTCGCCGTCACCAATGCACTGGGCAAGACCGAAAGCTATGCCTACGACGCTGTGGGCAACCGCCTGTCCGTGACCGACCGCAATGGCGGCGTTACCGCCTACGCCTACGACGAGGAAAACCGCGTCGTGACCGTCACCGACGCGCTGGGCAACGTCACCGCCAACGCGTACGACGCCAACGGCAACCTGGTGCGCAGCACCAATGCCAAGGGCCATGCCACCGAATACGAATTCGACCAGCTGAACCGCCTGGTCAAGACCATCTTCGACCGTTTCGACGAGCACTACTGGAACCAGGGCTACGAGCAGACCTACCAGCGCGTGGTATCGACCCGCTACGTGTATGACGGCGTCGGCAACCGCATCACCATGGTCGATGCGGAACAGAACAGCACCAACTACGAGTACGACAAGGTGTACCGACTGACCACGGTCACCGATGCGCTGGGCAACAGCACCAGCTACCAGTATGACGCAGTGGGCAACCGCACCTCGCTGGTCGACGGCAACGGCAACGAAACCCGCTTCAGCTACGACGCCGTCAACCAGCTGGTTGGCACCGTGGACGGCAATGGCAATGCCGACAGCACGACCTACGACGCCGCCGGCAACCGCATCGCCTACACCGACCGCAACGGCCACACCACGCGCTACGAGTTCGACGATGCCGGCCGCCAGCTGCGCACCATCGATGCGCTGGGCAATGTGTCGAGCAGCAGCTATGACGCGGTCGGCAACCGCCTGAGCAACACGGACCGCAACGGCCATGTGACCAAGTACGAGTACGATGCACTGGGCCAGCTGCTGCTCCAGACCGATCCGATGGGCGCCACCCAGTCCTTCACCTGGGATGCCGTCGGCAACAAGACGTCGGCCACCAACCAGCTTGGCAGCGTGACCCGCTTCGCCTATGACCTGAACAACCGCCTGGTTGAGCAGACCGATGCGCTGGGCAACAAGGAGAGCTACACCTACGACGTGCTGGGCAACCGCACCAGCACCACGGACCGCAACGGCAACAAGACCAGCTTCGACTACGATGTGCTGAACCGCATGGTCAAGCAGGTCGATGCGCTGGGCAACGCGACCACCCACGCCTACGACACCGTGGGCAACCGCGTCAGCACCACCGATGCGCTCGGGTTCACCACCAGGTACGTCTACGATGCGGTGTACAACCTGGTCGACACGATCGACGCGCTGGACGGTCACACCCGCCAGGAATACGACGCGGTCTACAACCTGACCGCGCGCATCGACGCCAACGGCCACCGCACCCAGTTCCTGTACGACGCCGTCAACCGCCAGGTGGAGAAGGTAGACCCGATGGGCTACTCCACCAAACTCGAGTTCGACGCCGAAGGCAACCGCATTGCGCGCACCGACGGCAACGGCCACACCACGACCTACGAGTACGACGCCGTCAACCGCGTGGTGAAAACCACCGATCCGAAAGGCTATGCGGACAAGGTGGAGTACGACGCCGCCGGCAACCGCACGCGCTACACCGACCGCAACGGGGGCGTCACCACCTTCGAATACGATGCCAGCGACCGCCTGCTGCTGTCCACCGACCCGCTGGGCCACACGGTGTCCAGCAGCTACGATGCGGCCGGCAACATGCTGCAAACGGTGGACCGCAACGGCAATGTGACCAGGTTCAGCTACGACGCCCTGAGCCAGCTGCTGTCGACCACCGACGCCATGGGCCATACCGAGAGCTACACCTACGACGCCAACGGCAACCGCACCAGCATCACCGACAAGAACGGCAACGCCACCGAATACCACTTCGATGCGCTGAACCGCGTCGCAACGCTGGTCGACGCGCTGGGCAACAAGGAGAGCTACGCCTACGACGAAGTGGGCAACCGCATTAGCGTGGAGGACAAGAACGGCAACGTATCGGAGTTCCATTACGATGCGCTGCACCGGATGATCCGGGAATACGATGCCAACCGTAATACGACTTACTACTATTACGACGCAGTCGGCAACCGCATCGAGAAGGACGATCCGCTCGGCTACGAGACGTTCTATCACTACGACGCCAACGACCGCCTGGTACGCGAAGAGCACATGATGCATACCCCCGGCTGGGGCGAATCCCTGACGCTGACCAGGGCCGGCGGCGAGGCGATGCTGGTTCCTGGCGCACTGTCCTACGGCGGTGATTGGGAAGAGCCGCACTACGGGCCGCGCCATGTGACCGACTACGGCTACGACGGCGTGGGCAACATCATCTTCGAAGACCGCTACTACGAGCAGATCTGGGGCGGCGAAGAGGGTGGCGGCGTCGACGACATGGAGCTGCACTTCACCATCAACCGCACGTTCGACGAGTGCGACCGCCTGGCGAGCGAATCGCATGGCGGCCTGGCGCCGACCGAATACGAATACGATGCGAACGGCAACATGACCGCTTCCATCGACCCGAACGGCAATGAGACCAGCTTCGCCTATGATGCTGCGAACCGCCGCATCAGCCAGACTTCGGCGCTGGGCAATGTCACGACCTATGCCTACGACGCCAATGCCAACCTGGTCAGCACCACCGATCCGCGCGGCGCGACCACGCTGCAGCGCTGGGACGCACTGAACCGCCTGGTCGGCACCACCGACGCCCTGGGCGGTGTCACCTCGTCCACCTATGACGCGGTTGGCAATGTGCTGAGCCAGACCGACGCAGCCGGCGGCATCACCCAGTACGCCTACGACAAGCTGTATCGCATGGTAGCGAGCACCGACGCGCTGGGTGCCGCCACCACCTTCACCTATGACGCCGTCGGCAACCAGCTGAGCCGCACGCGACCGAACGGCGCGGTGACCACCTATGCCTACGATGCGATCAACCAGCTGCTGCTGGCCACCGATGCCCTGGGCGGCGAGACGCGCTACGAGTACGACGCCGGCGGCAACCGCACCCGGGTCGAAGATGCGAACGGCCATGTCCGCGAGTACGAATACGATCCGCTGCACCGCATGACCCGCTCGACGCTGCTGCGCGACAACGGCAACTGGGACTACTGGGAGGAACGCGAGCGTTATACCTATAACGCAATCCACCAGGCCAATCTCTATCGCAACTACGACGAAGCCGAGAACAAGGACGGCGGCTACGCCCATGACGCGGCAGGCCGCCTGGTCGGCTACCGCAACGAAGACTGGAGGCGGGTCGAATACCGTTACGACGACGCCGGCAACCGCACCATGGTCACGGATGCGCGCGGCCGCATGACGTCGTACAGCTACGACAAGGAGAACCGCCGCATCGGCAGCACCGACCCGATGGGCTTTGCCACCAGCAGCGAATACGATGCAAACGGCAACATGGTCGCCTCGACCGACGCGCGCGGCAATACCACGCGCTACACCTACGACCTGTTGAACCGCCTGGTCAGCAGCACCGACGCCCTGGGCGGCGTGACACAGTACCGCTATGACGCCAAGGGCAACCGCATCGGCACCACCGATGCGCTGGGCCGCACCACGGCCAGCGTGTACGACGCCGACAACCGCCTGGTGGAGCAAACCGATGCACGCGGCACGGTGACCCGCTACGCCTACGACGTCAACGGCAACCGTACCAGCACCACCGACGGCGCCGGCAACAGCACCGCCTATGCCTACGATGTACTGGACCGCCTGGTCAAGACCACCGATGCCCTGGGCGCCGCCACCACCTACGGCTACGACAAGGTCGGCAACCTGACCAGCACGACCGACGCCAACGGCCATACCTCGACCAATGCTTACGATGCGGCCGATGACCGCATCAGCCATACCGACGCGCTGGGCAATGTCACCAGGTTCGACGTGCGCGAACACCACCAGGTGTCGCGCGTCACGGATGCCCTCGGCAACTGGAAGAGCACCTGGTATGACCAGGTCGGCCGGGTGAGCGGGCACGACAGCACCGATGGCCTGAGCGACAATCTCACGCGCGACAGTAACGGCAACGTGCTGATGCGCACGGACGCGCTGCAGAACGCCACGCGCTACTTCTACGACGACAACAACCGCCTGACGGACAGCGTGTCGGCGCTGGGCTACCTGACCCACTACGAATACGACGAAAACGGCAACATGGTGCGCCAGACCCGCTATGCCAACAAGGTCGACGGCCAGCTGCCGGACCCATGGTGGGGCGACCGCGACAGCTTCCGCATCGACCTGCCGCTGGCCGACGATGCGCACGACCAGGTCACGGCCTACGAATACGACGCGCTGAACCGCCTGGTGCGCAGCGTCGACAGCCTGGGCGGCATTTCGACCCGCGAGTACGACGCGGTCGGCAACCTGGTGCGCGAAGTCAATGCACAGGGCAATGCCGTCAGCTACACCTACGACGAAGGCCACCTGCTGCTGTCCTCAACCGACGTGCTGGGCCAGACCAGCAGCTACAGCTATGACGTGCTGGGTCAGCGCGTTGCCGTGACCGACGTGCTGGGCGGCGTCACCAGGAGCGCCTACGACGCCCTGGGTCGTGTGACGTCCACCACCGATGCCCTGGGCGGCATCAGCGGCAACACCTACGACGCAGTGGGCAACCGCCTGAGCGTTACCGACGCCAACGGCCATACCACCAGCTATGAGTATGATGCCAACAACCGCCAGGTGCTCAGCCGCAGCGCGGAAGGCAATGTCCAGCGCAGCGAATACGACGCGGTCGGCAACCTGGTCAAGGTCACCGATGCCCTGGGCAATGCCACGACCTACCAGTACGACGGCGAACACCGCCTGCTGATGGTCACCGACGCGCTGGGCAACAAGATCCAGCACGCCTACGACAAGAATGGCGACCGCCGCTATACCTATGACGGCACCGGCTCCTACTTCGGCCAGAGCGTCGACGCCGACCGCCGCCTGGTCGAGACCGACTTCCGCGAAGGCAACGAGCGCCAGCAGTCCTATGAGCTCGATGCCTTCGGCAACCGGATCGTCGTCCGCGACGGCAATGGCAACCCTTGCACCTATGCCTACGACAAAGGCAATCGCGTCATCAGCAAGACCGACGCGCTGGGCAATGTCACCACTTACGAGTACGACATCCTGGGCAACCGCACCGCCATGGTCGACGCCAACGGCGCGCGCACCGAGTACAGCTACGATGCCGCCGGCCGCCTGCTGAAGGAGACCGACGCCATGGGCGGCGTGACCACCCACGTCTACGATGCCGCCGGCCACGAAACCAGCAGCACCGACGCGCTGGGCTTCAGCACGCGCTGGAGCTACGACCTGCTGGGCCGCCTGCTGAAGGAAACCAATGCCCTGGGCGGCGAGACCAGCTACGAGTACGATGCGGTCGGCAACCGCCTGGCGGCGCAGGATGCCGCCGGCGGCCGCACCTTGTTCGCCTACGACGGCGACAACCGCCTGGTCAAGCAGACCGACGCCATGGGCGCTGCTGTGTCGTACGCGTACGATGTGGCCGGCAACCGTGTCGCCATCACCGATGCCCGCGGCAACGTGACGACGCTGGCCTACGATGCCGACAACCGCGTCAGCACCAAGACCGACGCCCTGGGCAATGTGACCAGGTACGGCTACGACGCCAACGGCAGTTGCACCAGCGTCCAGGATGCCCGCGGCAACACGACGAAGTATGGCTACGACAAGTTGAACCGCCGAGTCAGTGTCATCGACGCGCTGGGCAACTACACCGAAACGAGTTACGACGGTGTGGGCAACCTGAGCCAGGTCCGCGATGCCAACCAGAAGTACACGAGCTACTACTACAACCAGGCCGGCGCGCTGGTGCGCACCAAGGACGTTCTCGGCAACGAGGAAAGCTATACGGTGGACGCGGTGGGCAACCGCCTCAGCCGCACCGACGCCAACGGCAACACGACCAGCTACAGCTACGACGCGCTGCGCCGCCAGACCAGCGTCACCGACGCGCTGGGCGGCGTGACCCGCTTCGCGTACGATGCCCTGGGCCACGTGACCAGCCAGACCGACGCCAACGGCAACGTCACGCGCTACAGCTACGACGGCCTGGGCCGTGTCGTGGGCGAGACCGATGCACTGGGCGGCAAGCGCAGCTACGCATACGATGCGCTGGGCAACCTGGTCAAGGAAACCGATGCTGCCGGCAACGCCACCAGCCATACCTATGACGCCGACAACCGCCTGCTGAGCACGACCGACGTGATGGGCGGCGTGACCCGCTACGAGTACGACCAGAACGGCAACCGCCTGCGCACGGTCGACGCGGCCGGCTTCGCAACGCTGGCCAGCTACGATGCGCTGAACCGCCAGGACAGCAGCACCGACGCCTTGGGCAATGTAACCCGCTTCAGCTACGACGGCGTGGGCAACCGCGTCGGCGTGACCGATGCCAACGGCCACACCACCAGCTACGCCTACGACGCCGACAACCGCGTGGCCAGCGTCACCGATGCCCTGGGCCACACCACCTGGTTCACGTACGACAAGCTGGGCAACCGTGCTTCCATGAGGAATGCGCGCGGCTTCACCACCTATTACTACTACGACGGCCTCGGCCGTCTCACCCAGCAGGACAGCAGCGGCTACTCCCAGCGCTGGACCTACGACAAGGTCGGCAACACGCTGACGCACGCGGACGGCATCGGTACCTGGAACTACAGCTACGACGCGCTGAACCGCCTGGCCACCAGCACCGATCCGCTGTCCAACGTCACCAGCTACGGCTACGACGCAGTCGGCAACCAGACTTCGGTCACCGACGCCAACGGCCATACCAGCACCGCCACCTTTGACGGCCTGCGCCGCCAGCTGTCCAGCACCAACGCCCTGGGCCAGGCCACCAGCTACGAGTACGACGTGCTGGGCCGCCGCACCGCCACGGTCGACGCGCTGGGCCGCCGTACCGGCTACGCCTACAATGCGCGCGGCGACCTGCTGCAGCAGACCGACGCGCTGGGCCAAAAGACCAGCTTCAGCTACGATGCAGTGGGCAACCGCCTGACCGCCACCAGCACCGCCGGCGCCACCACCGTCTTCGAATACGACGGCAACCGCCGCCTGGTGCTGCAGAAGGACGCCGACGGCGTGCGCACCACCCATGCCTACGATGCGGTGGGCAACGAGACCGAGCGCGTGCTCGGCGCCGGCACCGCGCTGGCTGTGAAGACCAGCTGGACCTACGACGAAAACAACCGCCGTACCAGCGAGACCGACGCGCTCGGCGGCACCACGCGCTATGAGTTCGACGAGGTCGGCAATGTCAGCAAGAAGACCGATGCGCTCGGCCTGGAACGCAACTACGAATACGATTACGCCAACCGCCTGAAGCGCGAGTACGTGATCTGGACCCAGTCCGTCAATTACACTTATGACGCCGCGGGCAACCTGACCGACAAGTCGGATGAACTCGGCAAGCACAACCAGTACCGCTACGATGCCGACGGCCGCCTGGTGGAACACACCGACGCCAACGGCTTTGCCACCAGCTACGGCTACGACGCGGTCGGCAACCAGATCAGCGTGGCGCGCGGCGGCTTCACCACCACCAGCGCCTACGACGCGGCCAACCGCGTGGTGTCGACGGTGGACGGCAACGGCTGGCGCACCGATTTCGTCAACGACGCGGTCGGCAACGTGCTGGAGCAGCACCAGCAGATCGACCTGGCCGGCACCACGGCCAAGACCAGCTATTACTACGATGCGCTGAACCGGCAAGTGGCCGAGCGCAGCGCTGCCGGCCAACTGAGCACGCAGCGTTACGACGCGGCCGGCAACGTGGTGTCCTCGACGCGCTACGGCCAGGCCGTAGCGCTGCCGGCCAACGGCGCGCTGCCGCAAGCGGCGGCGGGCGACGCCGGCCGCACCACGTCCGCTTCGTTCGACATCATGGGCCGCATGCTGTCCAGCACTGGCGTCGATGGCAGCGTGACCAGTTTCGCCTATGACCTGCTGGGCCACCGCGTCCAGGTGGCGGAATTCGCCGGAACGGCGAACGAGCGCGCCACCAGCTACAGCTACGACCTGCTGGGCCGCAAGACCTCCGAAACCGACGCGATTGGCAAGCGCACCGAGTTCGCCTACGACAGCATGGGCAACCTGCTGAGCGCCAGCGAAGGCGCCGGCACGCCGGAGGTGCGCGTCACGCGCTACGAGTACGACTTCATGCACCGCCTGGCGCTGGAGGTCAATCCTTTGGGCCAGCGCACGCAGCGCGGCTATGATGCGGTCGGCAACCTGGTGGTGGAAAGCACCGTGTCGGACGACCTGACGCAGGCGCGGACCAGGCACTTCCAGTACGACGGCAACCGCCAGCTGATCAGGACCTCCAACGACGGCTTCCGCGATGAGTCGACGACCATGGAGTACGATGCCTTCGGCAACCGTAACAGGATCACTACCAGCAACGCCGGCCAGTCGCACAGCACGCAGTACCACTACGATGCGGACAAGCGCGTCGACAGCAGCACCGACGGCAGCGGCAACGTCACGCAGTTCCGCTACGACGGCGCCGGCAACCTGGTGGAGACGGTGGAAGCGGCCGGTGTCGCCGGCAGCGAACGCCATACCCGCTACGCCTACGACCTGGACGGCCGCCTGACCAGCGTCACCGACCCGATGGGCTTCACCACCAGCTACCAGCTGGACGGCTACGGCAACCGCGTGCGCATCACCGACGCCGAAGGCCGCAGCACCGTGCAGACCTTCGACGTCAAGGATCGCCTGCTGACCGCGCTCGACGCGGCCGGCGCGCTGACCACCCAGGCCTGGAACATCGACGGCAAGCTGACCTCCAGCACGCTGTCGCGTGCCGATGGCAGCGACGCGCGCAGCACCCGCAGCCAGTACGACATCATGGGCCGCCTGGTGTCCAGCACCGACCAGTTGGGCTATACCGCCACGGCCAGCTACGACCTGTTCGGCAACCGCATTGCCGCCGTCAGCGGCCAATACCTGCTGCAGCCTGGCGATGCCGGCTACGACGCAGCGCTGGCGGCACATGCCCGTCCGGCCGAAGTCAAGCTGGCCTACGACGCGCTGAACCGCGTGGTGGCGGCGACCGACGCCATGGGCATGGTGACCACCACGGCCTACGACCATTTCGGCAACCGCCGCGCTGTCACGGCGGGCGCCGGCACTGCTGCCGCGCGCACCACGCTTTACAGCTACGATTCCGAAGGCCGCCTGCGCCGCACCGAATCGCCGGAAGGCGCCGTGGTGACCTACGAGTATGGCAGCGCCCAGCTGGACAAGCCAACCCAGGAAACCCACGAAAACCGCTTCGGCGCCGCGACCACCAAGCTGTATGCCTACGACGGCAACGGCCGCGTCATCAGCGAAACGGAAGGCGGCGTCACCACCAGCCATACCTACGATGCAGCGGGCAACGAAGCCGCCACCAGCGCCGGCGGCGCCGGCGTGCGCCATGAGTTCGACCTGGACGGCCGCGAAACGGCCCTCATTGACGGCGAAGGCAACCGCACCGAGTACACCTATGACAAGGTGGGCAACCGCATCAGCGCCAAGGATGGCCTGGGCAACGTCACCACCAACTGGTACGACCAGGGCAACCGCCTGGTGGCCACGGTCGACGCCATGGGCTACCTGAGCAAGATCACCTACGACCTCGCGGGCAACCGCCTGGCGGTGACCCAGTTCGCCAACGCCTGGCACGGCGCCCTCGATCCGGCCCAGCCGCCGGCCGTGGCGGCCAGCGCCATGGACCGCGTGCAGCTGGCCGAGTACGACCTGGCGAACCGCCAGACCCTGCTGGCCACGCCGGACGGTTTCCGCACCAGCTACGTGCTGGATGCCGCGGGCAACCGCCTGCAGCAGGTGGAGCATGCCGGCACTGCTTCGGCGCGCACCACCGACTACGCCTACGACAAGGGCAACCGCCTGCTGCGCCAGGCCGGCTTCGACGGCGGCGTGACCACCTATGCCTACGACATCGTGGGCAACCAGGTGCAGCAGTCGCTGGCCTATGCCGGCGAGCCGGTGCGCGTGACCAATTACGGCTACGACCTGGACAACCGCCGCACCAGCACCGTGTTCGACCCGAACGGCCTGCGCGTGGCCCAGTCCAGCAAGTACGACGACCTGGGCAACGTGATCGAAACCACCGACGGCGAAGGCCGCCGCAGCAGCTACGAGTACAACGGCAATGGCCGCCTGGCCTTCGTGCGCGACGGCATGGGCGGAGTCGTGCAGTCCTATACCTACGACGCGGCCGGCAACGTGGCCACCGAATCGGGCAAGGAAGGCCTCAAGACCTACACCTATGACCGCAACAACCGCCGCATCACTGCAACCGTGGCGGCGACCCAGCAGTTCTCCATCGCCAACGGCAGCAGCTTCGGCACCGCACAGTCCACCGTGCGCTACGACTCGCTGGGCAACGTGGTACAGGTGACGGATGCCAACGGCCTGCCGACCACCAGCTATTACGACGCCAAGGGCCGCATGGTGGCCCAGATCGACGGCGACAACGTGCTGCATGAATTCGAGTACGACGGCTTCGGCAACCAGGTTGCCGAGCGCCTGTACATGACGCGCCTGGCCGCCGCCGCCCACAACCCGGCGCAGCGTCCGGCCGCGCCGGCAGGCGAAGTGCGCCTCTACAAGTACGAGCACGACATCAACGGCCGCGTACTGCGCACCGTCTACCCGCAGGTCAGCCTGGGCAGCCTGTCCAACACGGCCGGCAACGACCCGACCGTGAATACGGCCATGGTGACGCCGGAAGAACATAACGCCTATGACGCCTGGGGCAACCTGGTGCAGAACGACGGCATCGACGGCGGCCACACCTTCAGCTACCGCGACGCGCTGGGCCGCCTGACGGCGCAAGTCGACTCCATGGGCTACCTGACCCAGTTCGACTACGACAAGAGCGGCAACGTGCTGCAGAAGCGCGTCTACGCCACCCCGCTGGCGACGGCGGGCCTGAGCGCCGCCAGCGTCCCGGCGGCGCCGGCCGGCAAGGTGGCCGTGACCAGCTACAAATACGACCTGGCCAACCGCCTGCTCGAACAGCGCGATCCGGCCGTGGAAGTGACCGACCCGGCCACCAACACCGTGTCGCTGCAGGCGCGCGTGACCAGCTACACCTATGACAAGGCCGGCAATGTGCTGGCCAAGACCATGGCAGCCGGCACGGCGCAGCAAGCGGTCGAGTACTACTACTACGACAGCCGCAACCGCATGATCGGCAGCATCGACAGCCATCGCGGCCTGTCGCTGTTCAACTACGACGCCCAGGGCCGCATGACGCGCAGCGTGCACTTCGCGCGCCCTGTGGCGGACGGCGTCAACGCCAGCGCCCTGGCCAACAACTACGGCGCCCTGCTGGGCGTGGTCTCCAGCGACCCGGCCGACCAGGCTTCGCTGTATTCCTACGATGCGCGCGGCCGCCTGGCGACCCAGGACGACGCCCTGGGCGGCGTCTCGGTCAGCGCCACCGGCGACACGCTGAACGTGGGCTACAACGGCTATACCCGCCGCAGCTACCAGTACGATGCAGTGGGCAACCGCAGCTGGGTGCAGGACCAGGACGGCTTCGCCGTCAAGAGCGCCTTCGACGGCATGGGCCGCACCGTGCAGGTGCAGCAGCCGGACGGCAGCGGCAGCCGCCAGTTCTACGATGCCGCCGGCAATGTGGTGTTCCGCTACACCGGCGAAATGAAGAACCAGGCGATTCCGGCCAGCGACATCAAGCTCAGCGTCGATGGCAACGACCTGGCGCTGGACTACAACACCGGCGCCAGCGGCATGGCGTCCTACGTGGTGTGGGACACCGTCTCGCACGCCGATGCGGCCAGCTACGCCAACCGCACCGAGACCAGCACCAACCTGCAAGCGGGCTCCGGCCACGCCGCGCTGCCACGCCCGGCAGCGGGCACCACGCTGTACTACCGCGTCGTCACGCAGGACGTGGCGGGCAACTGCGTGTACACCGGCGAGAGCAAGGTGGTGATGCCGCCTGCCGTGGACGACGTGCAGGTCAGCCGTCCTGATGCCAATACCATGCGCGTGCGCGTCAAGTTCGGCGCCGGCAGCCAGTCGCCGACCCTGTTCTACGGCCCGCATGGCGGCGCCAACACGGCCAGCCCGATGGTGCTGGCTGGCGACGGCTATTACGAAACCACCCTGCCGGTCAACGGCGACCCTGGCCAGCTGGGCTTCCGCCTGCAATGGCAGGATGCCGCCGGCGTGCAGTTCAGCACCGGCGAGAAATCCTTCCAGGCGCCGGGCCAGCGCGTGGGCACCAGCACTTCGCTGAACGAATCCGTGCAGCCGGGCGGCGTGATGCTGAACATGGGCCTGTCAGTCAACGGCGGCGGCCTGGCGTTCAACCTGTACGTGGCCAAGTGGCGCGTGCAGGGCAGCGACCGTCCGTTCTCGCAGAACGGTTCCACCAACGGCGCGATGGCCATTGGCGCCGATGCGCCGCTGGCCGTGGGCCAGGCTTACGAGATCGAGATCACCGGCATTACCGCCGACGGCCGCGAGGTCGTGCTCGAGCACCTGGTCTACACCCCGACCGGCGAAGCGGGCAAGTCCAGCCAGTACAACGCCTCCACCTGGGAGGCGCCGGCGGCCGGCACCGACCAGCTGGTCATCGTGCAGGGCCAGCCGGTCGTGGCGGAGCGCTACGCAGGCCGCATGCTGGTGCACACCAGCGGCAGCCCAAGCGGCGCCACCGCGGTCTACTACGCCAACCGCGTGCTGGCCAGCCACACCACCTCCACCACTTCCAGCGAATGGAAGGAATGGGTGGTCTCGGCCGACGCGCAAGGCAAGGACACCAGCCATTGGGAACAACGCGGCTACAACCTGGCCTTCAACACCACGCTGCATCCGAGCGAAGCAGCGCTGGTGACGGGCGGCCTGCACCTGTCGTGGCGCAGCACCGGCAGCGGCAACGGCGTGGCCTTCGACAACGACGAGTTGATGCAGGACCTGGGCAACGTCCAGTACAACCACACCGTGGCGAAGATTCCGCTGCCGGCCAAGTCGCTGGACTACAAGGTCTGGTACCTGGACGCGCAAGGCCGCGAAGTGATCGTCGACTGGAACCGTGCGGCGGACGACGCCAACACCCTGCATAGCGGCGAGTCCTACATCGTCCTGGCGGGCGAAGACGGCGGCAGCATCAGCGGCGCCACCATGAGCGCCGGCACCTACGTCGGCCCATTGAGCAATGCCGACTTCCTGCAGGGCATGCAGCTGGCCAGCGAGGAAACCGGCCTGGCCGGCGGCGCGCTCGATGCGGTGGCCAGCGACAGCGGCTACTTCAGCGAAACGCGCTACAACGCGCTCAATGCCAAGATCGCCTCGACCGAGAACGATGGCATCTGGCGCGAGTACGACGTGGATGCCGCCGGCCATGCGGTTGCCACCCATACCCTGGGCAAGAAGGGCAACGTCAACGGGACCGTGTCGTACGCGCAGTACGACCTGCGCGGCAACGAGCTGACCAAGTGGGATGTCGCCTTCGTGGTATCCGGCGAGGGCAGCGCACGCCGTCCGGTCACCCGTTCCAGCTACGACTTCCTGAACAACCTGGTGTCGCGCACCGATGCTGCAGGCAATACCAGCACCCGCGAATACGACGTGCAGGGCACCCTGCTGCGCCAGACCGACGCGCTGGGCCACAGCAAGTCCTTCAGCTACGACAACCTGGGCCGCGAAATTGCGGTCACCGATGAACGCGGCTTCACCAGCACGTCGCGCTATGACAGCCATGGCAACCGCGTCGAGCAGACCGACGGCGGCGGCGTGGTGACCAGGTACGGCTACGATGCACTGGGCCGCATCACGTCCCTGACCGACGGCGTGGGCCAGACCACGCCTATCGTCTACGACGCGCAGGGCCGCGTGGTGCGCCAGGGCTTCAACCAGTTCGGCTACGACGGCCGCGGCAACCGCACCGCCTCGTACGACTTGAACAACCCGTCCGGCCACCGCATCGAGATGCGTTACGACGGCCTGGGCCGCGTGCAGTCCGTGACCCAGTGGCGCCGTGTCAACGGCAGCTCCGTGGACGTCGCCACCACCAGCTACCGCAGCTACGACGTATTCGGCAACCTGATCGCGGAAACCGACGGCAACGGCAAGACCAAGCAGAGCCAGTTCGGCGGCTTTGCCCAGCTGCGCCGCGCCATCGACGAAGACGGCCGCGTCACCAGCTACACCTACGACGACTTCGGCCGCGAAACGTCGCAGACCAGCGTCAGCGGCAAGAATATCCGCCGCGCCTACGACGAGGCCGGCCACCTGGTCGAGATCCTCGACCTGGCCACCGGCGTGCGCACGACCTACGGCTACGACATCATGGGCCAGCGCGTGAAAGAGGAGACCACCGGCGTGGTCGACTTCGAAGGCGCCACCCATAACCGCATGCTGGCCTACCGCTTCGATGAACTGGGCCGCATGACGTACTGGAAGGACAGCGTCACCGGCCTGGATGAAACCATCAGCTACGACGAAGTGGGCAACCAGGTGCGGGTGCAAGGCAATGGCGGCGGCACCAGCGTCGACCATGGCACCGACTTCGACGGTGCAGGCCGCGTCATCGCGCTGCGCAACAGCAATGCCGTGGTGGGCCATTACACCTACGACGCCGCAGGCCGCCGCAGCACCTACACGGCCGGCGGTGTGGCGACCACCTACACCTACGACGACCATAACCGTCCTGCCACGGCGCTCAGCGTCAAGCAGCCCGATGCCTACGCCGTGAGCGAAAGCGACCTGCGCTTCACCGATCACGAAGACGACATGGGCAATCCGGTCTACACCAGCGTGACGGTACGCGAGGCGCTGCAGGCGATTGCCATCGTCCAGTACCGCGATGCGAACCGCTGGGCCAAGATCGCGCAGGACAACGGCATTGTCGATTTCGATGCCGATGCCTTTGCGACCCTGAACGGCCGTACCCTGCAGCTGTCGCGCGACGAAGAGCTGATCTGGCAATACGACGTTGCAGGCAACAACACGCTGTTCATCGAGAAGCGCGATGGCGTGACCTGGTCCACTGCAACCAAGACCTACGACCAGTCGAACGGCAACCTGACCAGCAACACCAACACGCTCAAGAAGCTCGACTTCGATCCGAACGCGCTGCCGATCACCGGCCACCTGTTCGACCTGCGCCGCATGAGCGCAGCGGAAGCCATCCACAAGGGCTACAGCCCGGCCGGCTGGGTCAAGACCGAGAGCGAAAGCCAGGAACTCTCGCAGCAGTACAACGCGGCGGGCAAGGTCAGCAAGACCACCATGCGCACGGTGACGCCGAAGTCGACCAAGACTTACCAGTACACCTACGACTACTACGGCGATGGCCGCGAGCGGTCGATCCGCGCCTTCGGCGATGCCAGCGGCAACGCGACCTTCACCTACAACGCCAACGACAAGCTGGTGATGATGAACCAGGGCCGCGGCGATGGCCAGGACCGTGACGAGATCTCCCGTTACGCCTACGACAACGACGACCACATCGTCGCCAAGTGGCACGACAACGGCAAGGACGGCGCGCGCGACCGCATCGACTATGTCTACGCCCAGGGCAATCCGGTGGCCGAAACCGGAACCGCGATCCAGGGCGGCGCGTACACCGCGATCGACACCAAGAACTACGCCCTGTTCGAGAACTACGGCAAGGACTTCCCGGGCGGCACGACCTCCAGCTACACCGTCAAGGGCGGCGAGACGCTGCAGGGCATTGCCAACACCCTGTGGGGCAACCCAGGCCAGTGGTATGTGCTGGCCGAGGCCAACGGCCTGTCCGGCACCGAGGAGCTGAAGGCTGGCCAGGTGCTGGTGGTGCCGTCCAACGGCAAGTCCGAGCCGATCACCTCGCAGACCCACAAGACCTACAACGAGAACGAAATCGTCGGCAGCAAGCTGCCGAACCTGAAGTCGCCACCGCCGAAAGGCAAGAAGTGCGGCGGCTTCCTGCAGATCCTGGTGATCATCGTTGCCATCGTGGTGACGATCTACACCGCGGGTGCGGCAGCTGGCCTGATGGGCGCTTCGCTGTCGGCGACCGCCAGCGCAACCACCTTCAGCGCCGGCCTGGCCGTGCTGGGCGGCGCTGGTGGCATGGCCGGCCTGGGCGCGGCGATGATCGGTGGCGCCATCGGCTCCATCGTCAGCCAGGGCGTCGGCATGGCCGTCGGCATCCAGGAACACTTCAGCTGGAAGAGCGTGGCCATGAGCGCTATCGGCTCCGGCGTGGCAGCCGGCATCGGCGGCACAGGCATGTTCAACCTAACTCCGTCCACGGCGATCAACACCGGGCTGACGGCAATGGCATCGAACGTGGCAACGCAGGGCATCAGCATCGCCTTCGGCCAACAAAAGAGCTTCAACTGGCGTGCCGTTGCGGCTTCCGGCATCGCTGCCGCCGCCAGCTCGAAAGTAGGCGATTTGCTGCAGAACGCCAATATCACTGGCAATAAGGGGATAGACGAATTCCTGGTGAAGACTGCCAAATCGGTGACGTCCGACGTCACCAGCCAGTTGGTGTCGACTGGCAAGGTGGACTGGCGCGGCGTTGCCGTGAACCAGGCCGCCAGCTATATCAATTCGACGGTCAGCGAAAAGTGGGGCTCTGGCGTGCAGAACGTCATCGCCGAGAGCCTGGTCGGCGCCGGCCTTGCAAGGTTGCGCCACCAGGATCCGCTGGCGGGCGCAATTGGCGGCGCGGTTGGCAGCATTGTTGGCCAGATGTCGCGCAGCACGTTCGCCGCGTTTGATATTAATGCGGAGGAAGTTGCGGTTGACGGCCAAAGTGCAGGCGCACGCAGGATGTTCAACTCGGGTGGAGTGGAAGGACGCACCGGCATTACGTTGCCGTGGAGTGTCGCCGACTCCGAAGTTCCGGCCTTCTCCTCCAGCAATATCCTGGACAGCATTGTCAGCACAGTGGGCTCCGGCCTTGGCAGCGCATTTGCACAATGGGCTGGCCGCGATGCTGCCGTAGCGGGCTCGACCGCGAGTGGCGCTGCTGCGCGTTCGTACGCTACAGCGATGCGCGACCCGATCAATGCCGAGGTCAGCAAGCGGCAAATCATGGATGGGCTTGGCAAGGCAACCGGCAAGACAAAGGAAGAGGTAAAGGGTCTTCTGCAGAATATCTCAGCACGCCGCGCGGAACTGGCGGAAGGCGACAAGGATAATCTGCTCATGGTTGCATTTGGTAAGGACATCCCTGCAGAGACCTTGCGGCAGATGTGGTCGGATTACAAGTCCGGCAATATCAAGTTCAATGTCCAGCTTGAGAAGATGGATGAGTACGGAAGCTATACCCGGGGTGAGGATGGCGGCACGATTCGTTTGAATTCCGATCTCTATGCACGCATGGAAAAAGGTGGCGTACTCGGCCAACTGGCCGGCGCCCATTTGCAAGCCGCTGTTTGGGAAGAGCAAGGTCATGCGATGGATGACATGGCTCGGCAGGCTGCAAACCGTCAAGGCGCCAACATTGGCGACGTTAGTCCGCACGATGAAGGGGCCATTTTCTCTGTGTTGATGACCCAGCAATTTGCCAAGTCGGTGTCGCCGGACGTCTCGAATTTCACATTCAAAAATGACTTCGGCAATGGCATGGAATTGAATGTGTCGACCAATATGGCGGTCCTGAAAGGGGTTGCAGTAGACGCGATCTATTCCGGACGCATTGTGTCGGAAAACCGGGATGAAGCAACGGGGACCGAGCATTACGGACCGGAAGGACATTACCTCACAGCTGCGGTTCTCTCTCGTGGCGTGGCAGATGCCACGGGAAAAAATCCAACTGACGCACGTTTGATGGCTGGACGCCTGGCGCTGTGGGCACAGATGCCGGACATGCTGGATGACATCGATGCGAAGTCCCAGTACGTCAAGGCACTCTTTGGCGATGGCGTCGGATTCTCCGAGAGCGAGAAGCGGAAGATGGAAGAAACATTTACCGCCGTCCATGCGCTGGCACCGGCTGGTTCTAATCCTGGGCCGGAGTGGATTACGGACATGCGGGCAAAGGCGCGTGAAAGAATCGTCAATGGCATCGCCAATGAAGACTTTGCGGACGCTGGATTTGCGATTCATACGTTTGGCGATACTTATGCGCATACCCACGGTGAAAAGAATGAACTGGCGTTTGTGGTTCCGCATGGTCACGGACTGCCTTCCGCGCTCGCGCTCCTTGGCATTGGTAAAGATCCTGATGATATTTATGCCCGCCCGGACTGGACCCGCACATACGCGAACGATCTGGCAAAAACCTTAGCCGCGGGCATGGGGGCGACGGACGTGAATGATGTTGCTGACCAGGCTATGGGGAAATGGAACGAGCTGTTTGATAACAACTCTACTCAAGCAGAATTCAGGAAAAAGGCTGAAGCTTGGCTTCGGACTGATCAAGGACTCGGGACGGACAACTTTGTGGATGAGTATCGCTCCACGGCGCCAGCTCTGTCGGCGAATGTCCCCGTGGATTTGACAATGGGCCTAAATCCTGTAGCTGTCCTGCCGGGCGCTCCACGTCGAACTGGACCGCAGTCGAGTGATCCCGTATTCACCCTCCGCGACGTGTTGGGTGGCGGTTCGCCCAGCACTGGTAACAATGGCGGCATTGACCTCGAGGCAGCAAATGAGTTGAGTTCGAATGGCACTCGTCCGTCGAATGTCTTACAACTGAGTGCAAATATGATCTCTGTTGGCAATATGCAGGGTTCCAGCCCGGCAGATCAAACAAATTCGGAAAACAGGCTAAGCAAGCTCGATGAGCAAAGCACTGCCCGCGCGAAAGCTCGTGCCGAATCCATGCAATCAATTGGTCTACTGCCAGAGTCGGAAGCCAGATTCTCCTTCCCATCAATGGAAGAGCTACTCGGACTGCAAGCCGGGTATTCATCCACAGTCGGAGCTAGCGCCTCGGCAAGCAGTTCCAGTACTGCTGGTCCACAAACGGCATCCAAGGGCCTTACCGATGCACAGGTCTTTGCCGGTAGCTCTACGCCATCGAACTGGTCCGAGACAACTATCGATAAAGTCAACAAAATCATTTCTGTTGGGATTAAGGCGAATTTTGATACCAGTTCATTGTCCTCTGATGATGCACTGAGGTTGAGTTCCCTAGCGGATAAGGGTGTCCAGAGATTCTGGAGTCGCCCAATCACTCTCGATGGCGACAAATATGATGTCTACTCCTACATTCTTGAAGACAAGACGGGGATGGAAATTTCGCTTAAGATCAGCGACGCACAGAGTTACAAGGATTACGCGCGGTCATCGAATACTATCGGCGGTAGTTGGTATGAGCGCGCGGCTGTTGGCTCAAACATCTACCATCAACCAGGTGTTTTCAAAGATGCTGAGCTTACCGATATGAATTTCATGGTGGTGGCAGCACACGAGATTGGCCATCCTTTGTTGTTGGATGCGGAAGGAAAGGAGTACTCCTGGGGACATAAAGGTACCTCTGGGACCTGGGGCGGAGAAAACGGTGGTCGACCGGCCGTTCCACCCACAGGGGAGTTGGACCTGATGAAGTATTACAAGGGTCTTGATTCCCGCACTGAATACAATCGAGCTAAAGCGAGTGAAGAAGATGTCAGGAATCTTATTTTCAAATCCAAACGCAATGGCCCTTAAGCTGATATTGGCTGCTGCAGCCGTAGCCGGCTGCAGCACCGAGTCCGATTTTTTTTACGTGCTCGAGATCAGAAATGATTTGCAGGTGGCTGTCAGCTACTGCGATAGCTATGAACTGCCCGAGTGCAAACTTGAAATAAAAAGCGGGGAAAAGGCCAAAAAGTTCTATCATGCGAGATCGACGAAGGACATGGAGGACCCCACTGCGTACGATCCGGTGAGAATAAACTTATGCGGCAAGCCCGTGGAATTTAAGCTGATTCGTACGATATCTCCGCTAATTCCGAGAGATAGTCATACTTATGAAGTCGTAATTGATGAGAAGGTGTATGGCGAGTTTTGCCCTCGGCAGCCCCTACTGAATTAATTGACGAAAGTAGCTGGCACCACTGATCATCAATTGAGGGCGGAAGGGCTGTATATCACGTATTTGTGCACAATTGATGATTTGAAAAAAAGTAGAATGGGAGCGTTCGAAAGTGCGGTTATTGAATTTGTTCGGAGCCTAAGCGAAGCGCGGCGAAAAGAGCTTTCTGAACTGTTTATTAATTCCCATGCTTCGTGGACTTGGTATGCGGAAGTAATTGATCGTTACGACTTAAGGGATTCCACAAATCCAATTATTGTCGATTTGGAGGCTCGCTTTCCTGACGACCTGATTTTCAGATTTATAGAATCGGACTTTGATGGTCCTGTGTTTGAGGCCGGCCTTTTTCTTCGCGAGTCCAAGAAGATGGTCCTTGAGGCTATCCAGCAGCGTCAGAAGGAAGACTGATGGCTGAGTTGATAGGTTTGTGTGGCGCAGGTTGTGGTTCGGTGCACGTCTGTCATTTGGACAGACGATGCGCACTTTAAATCGCTTAATGCATCCTGCAATGCATTGGGGAGCTTTGGGGGAGGTAGGCCAGCGGTGGAATGGACTGGCTGGCCGTTTATTTGTTTAAGTCGGGACAGGTGAAAATGAATGCAGGTGCGATGGCAATGTTATTAGGTTCTCTTTTTTTTCCCCACGAGACGGAATATCGGTGGCAAGGCTATCCGATAGTCAGGGATACGCTTTACGCCGTTAAGATGGTGAGTACTCTTGCGCCAAATATCCCAATTCCAGAGCGCGGTGGGACGAGAGTTTTGGAAAGAGAATACCATGTGGTGGCGATTGACTTGACCGGCGAGAAGAAAAATCCGGCTTCGACCATTCATCGATTACAACCTGCGCACCCGGTAGGCAAGGATCATCTAAATCAGGCGTTTGGCTACTATGAATATATTGAGCTTGAGAACGGTACTCTACCGGTCCTATGGGGAAATAAGGAGTTAAAAGACAGGCTGTTGCAGGCCGAAGGCGTCGATTGTTCTAAGAGCGAAATTCGCAATATCCTTTATGATCACCAAGATTCCCGCGTCCTGTATTTGTATTGCAAAAGAAAAGAGATCGCCTATCGAATCGAATTACCGTCGATGAATGCGGTAGCCATTCCGCTGGGTGCCGTGGCCGGTTTGCCGTCGGACGACATGCCAGGTTTTTTTTCCGCGCCGGGGCAAAAGAAGATATTTGTCAATGTGAATCGCGGGGCATATGAAGTAGAGATTGGATCAAACAATAAGGCCGCGAAAATTGAAAACATCGAATATGATTCTTATGGACCCAAAAGAAGGTCTGCAAAGAGCTTGATTGGTGTGGCAGATGGTTTGCGTATTTACCAACTGACCCAACTTCAGGAAAAAACTGCGCAGCTGTCGATTGAAAATGATCAACAGGCTCCCCGGGTGTATTCACTGCCCGCGGTATTTGCGACCAAGGGCGCTAACCAAGCCGTCTATTTGCCAAGAAACAATTTGGTGTTGTGGGAAGTGATGGGGGAAGTGGCCCATAAGACGGTTATTTATACCCTTAATCTGGACTCTGGTGCCATGCAAAGAGCGGAAGTAAAGACAGTGGAGTAAACCTATATGCGCCCGAAGGCGCGCGGCACGGCAAACACGGGGCGCGCCAGGGCTTCAACCAGTTCGGCTACGACGGCCGCGGCAACCGCACCGCCTCGTACGACTTGAACAACCCGTCCGGCCACCGCATCGAAATGCGTTACGACGGCCTGGGCCGCGTGCAGTCCGTGACCCAGTGGCGCCGTGTCAACGGCAGCTCCGTGGACGTCGCCACCACCAGCTACCGCAGCTACGACGTGTTCGGCAACCTGATCGCGGAAACCGACGGCAACGGCAAGACCAAGCAAAGCCAGTTCGGCGGCTTTGCCCAGCTGCGCCGTGCCATCGACGAAGACGGCCGCGTCACCAGCTACACCTACGACGACTTCGGCCGCGAAACGTCGCAGACCAGCGTCAGCGGCAAGAATATCCGCCGCGCCTACGACGAGGCCGGCCACCTGGTCGAGATCCTTGACCTGGCCACCGGCGTACGCACCACTTACGGCTACGACATCATGGGCCATCCAGCACTAATAGAAGTAATGGCGCATCGATGAAAAAGCGATACGCGAACCCTGCAACTGAGGAAGAGAAGAGTCAGTTCTTTGGTAAATCGGATATTTAATGGAAAATGCGATGAAACAATTATCAGATGAGGTTCATGCTGAGATTGTTGCCCTATGCAAAGAAGGCGACGATTTAGTGAAAACTGGGGAGCTTCCGGCAGCAAAGAGAAAGTATATTTCTGCGCTCGACTTGCTCCCGGAGAATCATCGTGAATGGGATGCGGCTACGTGGATTTACGTCGCAATTGGTGATGTGAATCTAAAAATGAAAGATATTGAAAGGGCATTTCGATGCTTTTTCAACGCTGTCCAATGCCCGAACGGACTTGGTAACCCGTATATTCACTTAAGGCTTGGACAAATTTATTTTGACCAGGGATCTTTAGATAAAGCAGCTGATGAGTTAACTCGAGCTTATATGGGCGCCGGCTTGAAGATATTCATGGAGGATGATCCGAAGTATTTAGATTTCTTGGAAACAAGGATCGAGATTTGATGCCTTGTTCGATCTCCACGTGATTGAAATGGATGACTGATCAGCTCAGATCAGTCAACAAGTAGCTAGTAGGAAAACGAGGTCGAAGATGTAAACTTATGTGCGTTGATGTCTACGTCGATCCTCCGTTCCGACGTTATGTTGGGTCGGAGGATAAGGGAGTTGAATTGCTCTTCGATGACGAGAAGATATTAGATATCCAGATTTTCGTTCAAGACTCCGATTCGATGCAATTTCAGTGATGAGCTTCCATTTGGAATTAAGTGGCGTATGAGTGATAACGACATTCATACGTTGTTGGGGGCACCTGATAAACGAGATGCTGTTGGAAGCCGTTATACGGTGCTTGCTACGATCACTCAAACGTCGTACGTTATTTACGCATCCAGAAGCTAGACTTCAGCGGGCTGCCTGGATCATTGCTAGTGAATAAAATGTGAAGTGTCGTGCGCCTGAGCAGGCGCCGGCTCCGCGCTCCGCTGAACTGTACCGTTCGCTAGTTCCCCCCGGTGTCAAAATAGTTGTCGCTCCGATAGATCTGAGAAAATGGGGGCGATAACAGGAGTGAGAAGTGGCACGGTACGGACAAGAATTCAAAGACAAAGCGGTGGCGCGATTGCTGCCACCGGAAAGTGCATCGATCAAGGATGCGGCCTTGTCGGTGGGCGTGAGCGAATCGACTTTGGAGCGCTGGCGCAGCGAGGCGTTGGCGAATCCAGCGCAACGCCGCGAATGGACGCCCGCCGCGCGGTTTGAAGCGGTGCTGGCGACATCTGCCATGGACGAGGCCAGCAAGGGTGCCTGGTGCCGCAGCAACGGCGTATATCCGCACGAGCTGGCGGTATGGCGCGAGCAGGCGATCAATGCGCTGGGCCAGCCGGGAGAAAAACGTTTGAGCGCAGCGGAAGCCAAGCAGGACAAGCGCCGCATCAAGGAGCTTGAGCGCGAGGTGCGCCGTAAGGACAGGGCATTGGCCGAAACTGCAGCCTTGCTGGTGCTATCAAAAAAAGCCGAGGCGATCTTCAGCAAGTACAAGGCCGAGGACGAATGATCGGCCTCGAAGATCGCCAGGCTCTGGCCCTGGAAATCCAACAAGCTTGCCAAGCCGGTGCCCGCTTGAGCGAGGCATGCGCGGCGGTCGGGCTGAGCGCTCGCACGCTGCAGCGCTGGCAGGCAAGCGGTGGATTGGTAAGCGGCGATCGTCGCCCGACGGCGGTACGCCCCATGCCATCGCATGCGCTGACGGATGATGAGCGCGCGGCGGTGTTGGCAGCTGCGAATGAACCACGCTTTGCCGACATGCCGCCGGCGCGCATTGTTCCCATGTTGGCCGATGAGGGCATCTATCTGGCCAGCGAATCGACGTTCAGCCGCATCTTGCGTGCCCATGGCCAAGTGCGTCATCGCGGCCGTGCCAAAGCACCTCGTCAACAACGGCCGCCGACCACCCATGTCGCTACTGCACCCGGCCAGATGTGGTGCTGGGACATGACCTACTTGCCGGCTGTAGTGGCGGGCCGCTGGTTCTACCTTTACCTGATCTTGGATCTCTATAGCCGCAAGATCATCGGCTGGGAGGTGCATGCCGAGGATGATGCCGACCACGCCAGTCATCTGGTGCGGCGCACGGCTTTGGTCGAGGGTGTCGCTATGCGCCACAACAAGCCGGTGCTGCATGGCGATAACGGCGCCACGCTGAAGGCGACCACGGTGCTGGCCATGCTGCATTGGCTGGGCATTAAGCCATCGTACTCGCGCCCACGTGTGAGCGACGACAACGCCTTCGCCGAAGCGTTGTTCCGTACCGCGAAGTACCGTCCGGAATTCCCTTCCAGTGGCTTCGCAGATCTGGCCGACACACGAGACTGGGCAGCCCGCTTTGTGCAGTGGTACAACTTCGACCACCGGCATAGTGGCATTCGCTATGTTAGTCCGGCGCAGCGACATGCGGGACTGGATACTGCCATTCTGGCAGCGCGGCATCGCCTGTATCTGTCCGCCCAGGCTCGCCACCCGGCTCGCTGGTCGGGCCATACCCGCAACTGGACGCCATGCGACGCGGTCACGTTGAACCCCGAACGGGATCTCGTCGTTTCCGTCGCTGCGAAGGAGATTCAAACTCAGCAAATTGCTGCTTGATTCAGGCGACAACTACCTTGACACGCGCCGGTTCAGGTGAGGCCGACTAGCCAGCACACCGAAGGCGCATTCCGGGGGCAAAGTCCAGGCCCTAGCAGGACTGGGTGTGGATGTGGCCCCGTGGGGACGAAGGGTGAACTGACGGCAAACAACGTGGCGGCCAGTGTGAGCTTCAATGCCCAGGGAGTCGTCTTAGCTGGTCGCGCGAGCTGCATGCGCTGGAAGGTGTGCGGTCACGACAAACACAGGGTCGCGCCAGGGCTTCAACCAGTTCGGCTACGACGGCCACGGCAATCGCACCGCCTCGTACGACTTGAACAACCCGTCCGGCCACTGCATCGTGACCAAGCAAAGCCAGTTCGGCGGCTTTGCCCAGCTGCGCCGCGCCATCGACGAAGACGGCCGCGTCACCAGCTACACCTACGACGACTTCGGCCGCGAAACGTCGCAGACCAGCGTCAGCGGCAAGAACATCCGCCGCGCCTACGACGAGGCAGGCCACCTGGTCGAGATCCTCGACCTGGCCACCGGCGTGCGCACCACTTACGGCTACGACATCATGGGCCAGCGCGTGAAAGAGGAGACCACCGGCGTGGTCGACTTCGAAAGCGCCACCCATAACCGCATGCTGGCCTACCGCTTCGATGAACTGGGCCGCATGACGTACTGGAAGGACAGCGTCACCGGCCTGGAAGAAACCATCAGCTACGACGAAGTGGGCAACCAGGTGCGGGTGCAAGGCAATGGCGGCGGCACCAGCGTCGACCATGGCACCGACTTCGATGGTGCAGGCCGCGTCATCGCGCTGCGCAACAGCAATGCCGTGGTGGGCCATTACACCTACGACGCCGCAGGCCGCCGCAGCACCTACACGGCCGGCGGTGTGGTGACCACCTACACCTACGACGACCATAACCGTCCTGCCACGGCGCTCAGCGTCAAGCAGCCCGATGCCTACGCCGTGAGCGAAAGCGACCTGCGCTTCACCGATCACGAAGACGACATGGGCAATCCGGTCTACACCAGCGTGACGGTACGCGAGGCGCTGCAGGCGATTGCCATCGTCCAGTACCGCGATGCGAACCGCTGGGCCAAGATCGCGCAGGACAACGGCATTGTCGATTTCGATGCCGATGCCTTTGCGACCCTGAGCGGCCGTACCCTGCAGCTGTCGCGCGACGAAGAGCTGATCTGGCAATACGACGTTGCAGGCAACAACACGCTGTTCATCGAGAAGCGCGATGGCGTGACCTGGTCCACTGCAACCAAGACCTACGACCAGTCGAACGGCAACCTGACCAGCAACACCAACACGCTCAAGAAGCTCGACTTCGATCCGAACGCGCTGCCGATCACCGGCCACCTGTTCGACCTGCGCCGCATGAGCGCAGCGGAAGCCATCCACAAGGGCTACAGCCCGGCCGGATGGGTCAAGACCGAGAGCGAAAGCCAGGAACTCTCGCAGCAGTACAACGCGGCGGGAAAGGTCAGCAAGACCACCATGCGCACGGTGACGCCGAAGTCGACCAAGACTTACCAGTACACCTACGACTACTACGGCGATGGCCGCGAGCGGTCGATCCGCGCCTTCGGCGATGCCAGCGGCAACGCGACCTTCACCTACAACGCCAACGACAAGCTGGTGATGATGAACCAGGGCCGCGGCGATGGCCAGGACCGTGACGAGATCTCCCGTTACGTCTACGACAACGACGACCACATCGTCGCCAAGTGGCACGACAACGGCAAGGACGGCGCGCGCGACCGCATCGACTATGTCTACGCCCAGGGCAATCCGGTGGCCGAAACCGGCACCGCGATCCAGGGCGGCGCGTACACCGCGATCGATACCAAGAACTACGCACTGTTCGAGAACTACGGCAAGGACTTCCCGGGCGGCACGACCTCCAGCTACACCGTCAAGGGCGGCGAGACGCTGCAGGGCATTGCCAACACCCTGTGGGGCAATCCGAGCCAGTGGTACGTGCTGGCCGAGGCCAACGGCCTGTCCGGCACCGAGGAGCTGAAGGCTGGCCAGGTGCTGGTGGTGCCGTCCAACGGCAAGTCCGAGCCGATCACCTCGCAGACCCACAAGACCTACAACGAGAACGAGATCGTCGGCAGCAAGCTGCCGAACCTGAAGTCGCCACCGCCGAAAGGCAAGAAGTGCGGCGGCTTCCTGCAGATCCTGGTGATCATCGTTGCCATCGTGGTGACGATCTACACCGCGGGTGCGGCAGCTGGCCTGATGGGCGCGTCGCTGTCGGCGACTGCCAGCGCAACCACCTTCAGCGCCGGCCTGGCCGTGCTGGGCGGTGCTGGCGGCATGGCCGGCCTGGGCGCGGCCATGATCGGTGGCGCCATCGGCTCCATCGTCAGCCAGGGCGTTGGCATGGCGGTCGGCATTCAGGAACACTTCAGCTGGAAGAGCGTGGCCATGAGCGCTATCGGCTCCGGCGTGGCAGCCGGCATCGGCGGCACAGGCGTGTTCAACCTGACGCCGTCCACCGCGATCAATACCGGCCTGACGGCAATGGCATCGAACGTGGCAACGCAGGGCATCAGCATCGCCTTCGGCCAGCAGAAGAACTTCAACTGGCGCTCGGTGGCTGCATCCGGCGTCGCAGCGGCCGCCAGCTCGGCGGTCGGCGACCTGCTGAAGAACGTTGATATCGCCGGCAGCGATGCCGCCAACGAGTTCCTGCGTAAGACTGCCAAGTCTGTGACATCCAGCGTGACCACCCAACTGGTCGAAACCGGCAAGGTTGACTGGCGTTCGGTGGCAATCACCGAGGTGGGCAACTACATCAATTCGAAGGTCAACGAGAAATGGAGTACCGGCCTGTCGAATGTGCTGGCCGAGTCCGTAGTGGGCGCCGGCCTGGCAAGGCTGCGCCATCAGGATCCGCTGGCTGGCGCCATCGGCGGCGCGGTGGGCAGCATCGTCGGCCAGATGTCGCGCAGCGCATTTGCTGCGGTGGGCATCAACGCCGAAGAGGTTACGGCCGAGGGACAATTCGCCAGCTCGCGCGGCGTGGTCAATGCAGACGGCAAGATCGCAGGCACCGACATCAAGTTGCCTTGGGAGGTCGCCGGCCCAGACGGCCAACGCCTGGACAGCAACAACCTCCACAACAGCATTTTCACCGGCCAGGGCTTCAGCAGCAGCAACATCCTGGAGAACATTGTTACAGCAGTCGGTTCCGGCCTGGGCAGCGCGTTCGCGCAATGGGCGGGTCGCGATACCCGCGCAGCAGCCTCCGCAGGTGGTGGTGCGGCATCGCGCGCCTACCAGACGGACATCAAGGAGGGGACTGCAGCTGCGTTTGATAAGCTAGTCGCGGCTGACAAAGCGAAGAAAGATGCGGCGACGCAAGCGGCGAAACCTGCCAAACCGACGGTCTATAACAATAAGGCGGCCCTGTACGGTCCTACCCAGGAAGAGTTGGAGCTCGGTCAGTTGGGCTTGGCTGGGCTGCCTGGCTATATGAAGCCCGGCGCCGGTCTCAATGGCGTCCCGGCTGCGGACGTGGTAACACCTGGCGTGGATCAGCAGGCGCCACAGGGCCCAGACGCGGAAGGCACGCCACAAGCGGCAGCGCAAGAAGTCGACAAGAGCAAGATGGGCGATGATGCTTTGAAAAAAGCGCTCTCGCTTCGAAAAGAGCATCCGAACTGGACACCTGCACAAGTTGCCGAAGCAGCAAATGCATGGGGCAGGGAGGTCCTCAAACGAGAAGACGACCTGTTCACGGTGCACAAGGTTGAGCGCGGCGACACGGCGCTCGGCTTGGCTGGCGAAGCTTATGGCAAGGAAAATACCCGTGCCGGTTACGCCCTCGATACCGTGCTGAACGGTGCCCGCGGCAAGCAGGCCTGGGAGCTGAAGGAAGGCAAGGACACGCTGATGATGGCGCGTGATGTTGCGGAATCGCTGTTTAGCGATGAAGACACTCGCAAGCAATTTAGCCGCTATGCCGGCCAGATGATCGCCGGCGAAAGTGCAATTCGCATTCAAGCCCAGATCCTGGCCGAGGAGAAGCGACAGCGTGACCTGAACGCAACGAAAACCCAGCAAGTGCAGCAGGCAGCCCCTGCTCAGCAAGCGCAGTCTCAGGCTCCGGTCGCACAGCCGCGCGCCGAAATCCGGGCAGACTACAGCGCTGCCGATGCCACGGCTGTCGAGCATAACGCGGCCGTGAACGGCGCGCTGCGCGAGCAGGACAATGCCACTAACTTCGGCTCCTACCTGTATTACGGCCTGAAAGCGAAGGTAGTCGATGCGGCCTACACCGTCAAAGGCACCGCGCAGACGGCGTATGCCGACGGCGCGCAGAAAGTGGAGGTGGCGAAACGATATGTCGGCGATACGGCCACGCTGGCCGCCGCCAACTATGTCGACGTCGCTTCCAAAGTGGTACATGCAGGTGAAACCGCAGTCGCAGCATGGAACGGCGAGAAAGCCGAACGTCGCGGCAGCGCCATGCTGGACCAGTTTGTCGATACGTTGCTGGTGAAATCTGGCAACGATCGTAGCGTCCTGTTGACGAATGCCGCACCGCAAATACTTGAGGCCGGCTTGACCAAGGTGCAGGAAGGCCTGGACTACTCGATCAAGAGCAGCACCCGCGCCGCTCTGGATGTCACGCGGGCGATCGATGCGGTGATCGGCAGCGACCTCTCGAGCAGCATGAAGCAGGTGGCTGATTATGCGGAAAAATCGAAGAGCCCAGTGGCCGACCTGATGCAAAACCTCAGCGATGCGAGGGATGCAGGCGTCAAACAGTTGTACACATGGGCTGATCAGGCGGGCGACAAGTCGCCTTTGCTGGGTACTGCGATCTACACGTTAGCCAAGGTGACTGACGTGGCAAGCGACGCCACGATCGGCAGTGCACGCCTGGCCGTCGATGGCGATTACCGCCATGAGAAAGTGGAGCAGTTCGAGAAGCTGGAAGCGGTGCAGTCCACGACGCACCTGTTTGTTCAGGGCGTGCGTACTGCGGTGAACAATGCAGCCAGCGGCGCGATGGTCCTGGCCGGCGGCGTCGTTGCCGCAACCGGCAATACGGAGATGGCCGACAACATCTTCGGCGCAGCCACCGATTTGCGCAATGACGAGCGGTTCCAGCCGATCCGCCAGGATAGTTACGCAAAAGGAGTTCATATGGCCGGCAGTATTGCGGTCACCGTGGCGACGATTCCGACAGGTATTGGAGGCATCGGCTTTGGTGCCCTGCAGTCAGTCAATTCCGCCAGCACCAAGATCGAGCATGGCGCGTCGACTGAAAGCGCCCTGGCTAGCGTCGGTATCGATCTGGCTGCCATCGCTATTGGTGGTGGCTTGAACGCCACGGCTGCCGGCAGGATGGCGCGGCAAGGTGCTCCGCTCGGCGGCGCTATTGGCCGCGCAGAACAGGCCATTGGCCGCCTGATGGAGGGCGAAGGCCGACTTGCCAGCTCGCTGAATGCTCTCTCCGGGGATAAAGTCCAGGCCCTGGCAGGACTGGGGGTGGATGTAGCCGCTATGGGAGCGAAGGATGAACTGACGGCAAACGACGTGGCGGCCAGTGCGGGCTTCAATGCCCTGGGAACCATCTTGGCTGGTCGCCGCGGGCTGCATGTACCGGAAGGTCCTGCACCACGGACCGCGCATGCGGATGCTGCGCCGGATGTCTATGTAGGACGTTCGCAATCGGCGGAGGCAGATATTCCTGTCGGCTCTGCGCCACGTATAGAGCCGACGATGCCATCCCGCGTTTCGTCCGACGATTTGTTGTCGGCGTTGCCTCAGCGTCAATTGATCGAACGTCAGGCCGGTATCGCAGGACGTCGTGAGGCAGTCGCTGTTCAGGAGTCGGTGAAATTGTCTGGTTCGAGCAGTGAGTCGTTGCCACGTGTAGCGGAGCATGGTGCTTCAGTGAACAACATGGCTAAGCACGAAGCAGAAATTGTACGCCGCACGACCGCCGAAACGGTGAATGCCGAGATGGAAGCGGCGGGCATGCAGCCGGCGTGGATGAAGGGCACAGAAGTAGTCGAGCGAATCGATCCGGCCGGTACCCAGTACCGCCAGGTTGTAAGCCAGGGTCAAGCCGATGCATTGCAACGTGGCGTGCCGGCTGCGGGCAAGTGGGCCACCCGCGATCCAATTCCAAGTCAAGAATTTGCGCGTAACGACTTGGCTATTCTTAAACAGTTCAAGGACGATGTGTCTATTGAAATGACCTACGAGTCGACACAGCCCCATCACGTCCGCGACGGTGTAGTGGGGCCACTCGAAAGAGCGCCTGGTGGTGCTGGACAGGTTCAGTTCTTGGGAGAGAAGAATTTCAAAGTACTTAGTTCGCGTGAGTTGCCAGTGCACTCGCCAGTGGAACCTCCGCGGTCCGGTGCTGGCAACAGGGAAATGGATCTATTGGCGCAAGGACATGGCGACGATACTTTCGTTGGTCCTCGCAAGACTGCATTTACGGAGGACGAGATAGCGTATTACCGCAAAAAGTCACCCAACGATGCGGGACGCGATTATGTAAATACAGGAACCGGGCCGAAAGTTGATCCGGTTTATGGTTACCCAGTAACTCGCTTCCAGGCCGACCATATCATTGCATTCGACAGTATTATTCGTAGGCCGGGATTGTCAGAACTGCCGCCTGCACAGGTTCTTGAGGTTATTAACCTTAAAGAGAACTTGATGGGACTTGGAGCGTCGACCAATACGTCGAAGCAGGATAAGACTTGGGGTGAGTGGCCAGGGCATTCGAGGCTGGGGCCGGTTCCTGACGACGTCCGAAGTGCGATGTTGGCGCGGGAAGCCGCGGCTAGCACAGCAATTGACGACGCTATCTCGTCTCGCCTTGCGGCATACCGGGGAACTGTCGGCCCCGATCTGACAGCACAAGCTGGAGGCCGGCCTGGTACGCACTTTGAACGCACGGAAGGCCTCGGGAGCCATGCTTCGATCGCAGATCTGCGCGCCTCTGGTGCCCTGCCGGGAACAGAAGGCGTAATTGTTACCGATCGCACGGTTCGCTTTGGCGATATTTATGAACTGGGCACGTTAGGTGGCCGCAAGGTAGAATTCTCCCTGACGACGGAGCGCGTAGACGGAAAGCTAGTTAAGAAACTGTATAGCGGTGATGCTTGGACTAGCGCCGTGCCGCGTGATTCGCGTTTAATTGGCCATGTCCACCCGAATGAAACACCGACCCAGCAATGGCCGTCAACGCAAGACATGAATACTGTTAATGCTCGTTATTTCAGGGAAGTTGAGGTCGAACCTACTGCGCGACCAACACCGTCGCGCATTTTCTGGGGACCGGGCGATACGGACAACACGATTTTCTACCCAGGTTACGGCAAAGATCCGCATTCTGGCAAAGGAGGCTAACTATGGAACATCAGACGCCGTTACCTAACGTCGATGATTATCTTTTCGGACGTGGACTTACGCTCGCGGACTATTACATTGAACAGACCCCCGTGTCTGAAATGCTTTGTTATCGAGACGCAAACGGACGTGATTTCGATCTGCAGATTAATGATGCGCAACTCGCCGCAGCGGTGTTGACACGACTGAAGGGCCTGGGCGTGCGAATCGTAAGGCTGGGTGGTGTTGAATCAATTAAAACTACTGGTGCCGGCGCACGCCAGCAATTTGAATCGCGAACAGCAGCAGAAATCACGCAGGCTTACATCGGCCAGCAGCCCTTTGCTGTGAAGGCGGCGCCTTCGTTAAAGGGGCAGGTCGCCTGGTTAATCTCGTTGTTTCAAGACATGCACGCGCAAGGTCGACCGATAGTGGCGGGTCAACGCATTCAGTTGGGATTCTCCATGCTTACGGTTGGCCAGTCTCCGAACGGCACGCTAACGTTATGGGAACCTGACTTTGAGCGCAACCCTTTCGTGGATTTGCGTGAAGGTGTGGACGTGACTTTGGCATTGTTGTCTCAGCAAACCGGATTTATACGGCGCGCCAATTGTGCTTCGGCAGAGATTTCGTTCCAGGACAAGATCGTGCTGGCTCGCGGAGCGCTTCAGGCGCCATCCATTTATTTGGAAAGAAGTGCTCCGAATCCGGAAAAGCATGATTCTGGATGGTTTATAGGCATTCGTAATAGCAATGCTGAATTTGAATTGGAGGCGATTTACGCGTTCCAGCTAATTCAACTTCGTCCGGCTTTGTTGGAGGTGCTGGCACTTCCTGCTGGCTTCATGGTTTTTATTGAAGGCAACCAGATCATGGATGTCGCCAATGAACACAATCAAGCGATTGAGATTTTGCCGGCTCCCATTGCAGCCGGCGTTTCCAAGTGAGGTAGTGTGAGCGTGGATCTGATTGACGCATTTATCGAACTCCGCCAGGACGGCAAAGAGATCGTTCCAGGAATGACCTTCCAGACGCTCAGCCAACTCGGCTGGGCACCGAGCAAAATTGTTAGGGTGTCTTGGCTGGCTGGCCAAAGGCAGTTAGCGCTGGATTACCCAGATGGCGTATTGGCCAAAGTTTTGCCAGGCAGGGGGCATGTCGCGGTAATTCCACAGATTGGTGGTGCCGCTGGTTCTCCAAAACTGACTGTCATGGATGCGCAAGGACGGGAATGTTATGTTTTGGGAAGCGCTCAGGAAATCGCTGGCGTTATGAGGTACGGCAGCTTCCTTTGGTTTGAACCCTCTGATACGGATCCGGAACATCGATTCGGAGTTGTGTTTGAGACGGCTGATCAGCAGTTCCTGCTTGAGCTAGAGATAAATAGCGGAGCGGTCAAAGTGGTGCGAGAACTACGTTGATGCTTGGTCAGCGATATGTGTAATCGAAAGGCGCTGATATGAATTGACCAGTTGTTGCGCGCCGCGCTTTCATCGTATCGTGAACCAAATTATCGTCGAGCGATTTTGGCAAGATTGGCGGCGTTTTACCACGTTGACGTCGTAGCATTTTCCCTGGCCGGCCACGCTTGGATCGTATCGCCTGCCGCTTTGGCGTCGTAGCGTCAGTGAAAAAGTATGGGGACGCGAAGTCCCTCTGGCGCTACGACGTACGCGGCTGGCCGCCCTCATCTTCGATGTGTTCCCGCTGCGTGATGAAGTCGGGAAGATGCCCTACGCCTTGCCCCCGCCGCGCGCTTGCTGCTGCTTGAGCAGTGCTTCGTGCGAACGCCAATGCGGTTGCTGCAGCGCCATGTTGACATGGGTGACGGTGCAGATACGCTGACTATTCCGGCAAGCCTCCACCAGACTGGCATAACACAGGTTGCGCGCCAATCGCAGATTGCCTGTAAGCGCTCAACGCGACCACATATGAAAGTTGGCAAGGCCTGGTCAAACTTCGGTTTTCACTTTGGAGAACCGGATGGCAAATCAAGAACGAGAGCAGCGGTGGTTGGAGCGTATCGCGTTATGGCGTGAGAGCGGCATGTCGCAGCGGGCCTTTGCGCAGAAGCATGGCTACCCTATCCGCCAAGTCGGCTACTGGGTTCGGCGTTTGAGTCGTAGCGAGCCTGCGGTAGCGGCCTTGGTGCCTGTTGTGATTAAGGCGGAAGTTAGCGCACCGGCATTGATCTTGCGCGGACCGCATAGCTGGTCCGTCGAGTTCCAGCAGGCGCCTCGGCAGCTTGGGTGGCCGATCTGCTGCGCGGTCTGTAATGCAGCTGCAGGCAACGACAGTTTGGCTTGCAACCCAGCCAGTAGACATTCGCGCTGGGGGCGATCGCCTGTCACTGCATGTGCAGCAAGCGCTGGGCCGCCCACCATGCGATGGCACAGCCTACGTGTTCAGCAACCGGCGCCACACTCGCCTGAAGGTCGTGTGCTGGGACGGCAATGGCGTGTGGATGTGCGTGCGCCGCCTGCATCGCGGCCAGTGTTGCGCGCCGCGCTTTCATCGTATCGCGAGCCAAATTATCGTCGAGCGATTTCGGCGAGATTGGCGGCGTTTTTCCACTTTGACGTCGTAGAATTTTCCCTGCCTGGCCACGCTTAGATCGTATCGTCTGCCGTTTTGGTGTCGTAGCTGCGCTGAAAAAAAAAGGGGACCCGAAGTTCCCCGCGCTACGATATGCGCGGCTGGCCCCCATCATCTTCAATGGATTCCCGCTGCGTGATGGCGCCGGCAGGATGCGCTACGCTTTCTCCCCGCTGCGCGCTTGCTGCTGCTTGAGTAACGCTTCGTGCGAGCGCCAGTGCGGTTGCTGCAGCGCTGCGTTGACGTGGGTGACTGTGCAAATACGCTGTCGATCCATGCAAGCGGCCACCAGGCTGGCGTAGCACAGATTGCGTGCCAACCTCAGGTTGCCTTGTACTGCGCGCAATACGACGTTCAGCGCCGCCTCGTCGAAGGTGTTGGCGCCCAGTCCGACCGCCGCCAGTTCGGCCACGATGAACGCGGCCAGCTGTTCGTCATTGAGCGGCAGCAGCTGCTTTGAATAACTGATGCGGCTCTTGATGTCTTCGTTGCACATCAGCGAGAGACGATGCAGCAGCTCCGGCTGGCCAAGCAACACCAGGTTATGCTTGCTCGGGAATCGCTCGAACAACAGGCGCAGCTTGCGCAAAATAAGCACATCGAGCAAGTGCGCATCGTCGATCACGAGGTACAGGTTCTTCTGCGATTGTACATGGCGCCAGGCCGCCTGCACCAGCTCCTTTTCAATGTCCTTGGGCGCGGCTTTGATCTGCAGCGATTCACCCAACTGCTTGAGGATCGGAAGATAGGTATGCATGGTTTGGGTGAAGCTGGCCACCACGCAATCACGTGCCTTGCCTAGTTGTTCCAGGTGCTGGCGGATAACGGATTTGCCGACGCCGGGATCGCCGACT
This sequence comes from Pseudoduganella sp. R-34, assembly GCF_049904655.1. Taxonomy (NCBI): domain Bacteria; kingdom Pseudomonadati; phylum Pseudomonadota; class Betaproteobacteria; order Burkholderiales; family Oxalobacteraceae; genus Pseudoduganella; species Pseudoduganella sp. R-34. The sequence goes on along the minus strand of NZ_CP184572.1, from coordinate 6,414,916 downwards.
ACGACGCAGAAGCCGCCATGCTGGGCATGGATCTGCACCATCTCCAGCGCTTCGCTTTGTTGCGGCAGCAGGGGCGGATCCTTGCGGTAGAAGGGTTCCTGCGTCAGGCCGAATGTGGACTTGATCATGTGCGCTCTCCCGTTGCCGCCGGCATGCGAAGGCGTGCATTGGCGTGCAGGTCGAGCGCATTGGCTTGGCCCATGCGCTGGCCGGCGAAGTAGACGATGAAGCTGTCGCGCCGCTGGCGGTCATAACGCACTTGCACCGCCTTGCCACGCAGGTCGACCGGGCATTCGTAGCGTTGCGAATTGATCGAGAAGACATTGGTCTTGCTGACCTTGCGTTCCTCTTCGACATAAAACACCTCGGCCGAAAAGGCGTCGTCGGCCAGGAAGGTGATGCGGTTGCGGTCCAGGTTGAAACGGTCGACGGGCGCCATCTGGATGCCGCTGTGGAATTGCGCGTTGTATTCCTGCTCCACCCACTGGTGAGTCAGGCGGTTAAGTTCTTCCAGCGAAGCGAAGTGGGTATGCAAAGTCAGGAAGCGGTCGCGAAAACCCCGGAAGAAACGTTCGATCTTGCCCTTGGCGGCGCCGTCGCGGATGGGCGCGTGCGACAGGTGGATGTCGAGCCGCAGGCAGGCTTGGGCGATTTCGCGGGCGCTGTAGTTGCTGCCGTTATCGAAGTAGAGGCGCTGCGGCTTGCCGCGCTTGTACAAGGCAGAACGGAAGGCCTGCACCATATTCTCCGTATTGTCGCGGTAAAAGAACTCGGCGTGCGTAATGACGCGCGAGGCGTCGTCGAGGAAGGCGATCAGGAAGGTTTTTTTCCACTGGCCGTCGGCCTGTTTGATGCTGGGGCCGTGCAGCGTGTCGGCTTGCCACAACTCATTGGCGAACTGCATGGCGAAGGAGAGGCGCTGCTTGTGCATGGTTGGTTCATCGAGCAGCTGGTTTTTGCGCAGCATGCGGTAAAAGGTGGTGGGCGCCAGCTGCGAGCGCGTGAACAGGTTGCGCTGCAGGAGCACGCGGTATAGCACGCTCTTGGGCAGAAAAACGGCGGTATCGTTGGCCGGCCGGATGGGCTTGATTGCCGGCGAAGGTGCGGAAGCCGCCGCAGCGGCAAACGCCCTGCGCTCGGCGGTTGGGGAGGCTGGCGCGGCTGATGCTGTTGTTGCAGGACGTGGCGCGGTTGGCAATGCCAACGGTGCGCGCGCCGCTGCGGGCGAAGTCGCAGGTGAGACCGGGGCTGTACGCACAGCTGCATCGGAAGCCAGGTCGGGCGCCGTAGGTGAGGCCGCCACAACCCGTGGGCGCCTCAACGGCGAGCCGAATCCGGCAACCGCGATCACTGGCGATGCCAGCGCCGCAAGCCGCGCAAACATTGCGGACCGCGCAGCACCACGCAATCCGTGGGAGCAGACTGAGGTGACAGGAGGGAAGGTCGCCGAGGCTGTACCGGGACGCGCCGCGTCGGAGATGCCAAAGGTAGCCAATGGCAGTGGCGTGGCGGCGGATGCGCCTGCTGTAGTGCGCAATGCCCTGGGTGAAGTTCGTGCAGGCTCCAATGCGGCAAAGGTAGAGCGTGAGGTGCCGCGCGCCGAGCAAGGCCCCGCTCCACGCGCACCAGAGCCGTATCGTCCGCCAGTGCAGGAGCCGACGCCGGCATCTGCGCCAAGCACGCCGGCACCGCGCGGTGCTGAGGTGCATGCGCCACAAGCGCCGCAGGCTCCACGTTCAACTCCGACGGCAGGCAATGCGCCGCAGAAGTTCGAGCTGTCCATGAAGGAGCACAACCGCGCACTGCAGGATGCCGGCCTGAATCGGGCAGAACGCCGAGCTGTCATGAACGGTGAAGCTTCCGCCGCCGAACTTGGTGGAGTCTCGAAAACCGGCCGGCCGGTGATGGTCAATGGCGTGGACGTGCGTAACCTGCGCCGTGCCTGCTTCGTGGCCGGTACGCCTGTGGAAACCCGCGACGGGTTGCGCGCGATCGACCGCCTGGCCATTGGCGACCAAGTTCTGTCGCGTCACGAGGAGACGGGTGAGATTGCCTATCGTACCGTGGTCCGTACGATCGTCATCGAGGACAAGCAGATTTATCGTCTGGTCGTAGCGGACGAGGCAGGCAACCGCGAAACGATCCGCACCACCGATGAACACCCGTTCTGGATCGCAGGCCACGGCTGGGTACGTGCAGCCGATCTGCGTGAAGGCGATCCATTGCTGACGCCGTCCGGCGAACATCGCGTGGTGGTGTCGCTGGTGGAAGAAGAAGGGCTGGAAACCGTCCACAACATTGAAGTTGACGAGTTCCACACCTACTTCGTTGGTGAGTTGCGCATCTTCGTTCACAATGCCGACTGCGGTGAAGTGGAAATTGTGCAGAACACACGACGCCGTGTAGCCGCGGAAGGTCCGACACGTCCGGTTGTGCCTGGGGATGCAGCGCGAGTAGTCTTCGATCCAATGGGCGGCGACAAATTCCGCGCATTGCAGACTGCCGCGGAACGTCGAGAGTTCTTGACAGAGTACGCACGGCAGATCCGAGGTCAGGAAGATGCTTTGAATAGCTTGACAGTTGATCAATTCATGAAAGCACGAGATTCCTTCGATAAGCTGGGACGCAATCCGAATGCGAAACGGGCGCAGAAACAGTTCACGAAAGATTTTGAGCGGGAGGTTAAGCAAAGTATTGCTGAGCGTATGAGGCGCGAAAATCCGCAACTCAGCGATGATGCGATAGACAAGATGGCGGCGCAGCAGGCAACGGCAGCTCGTAAAGGCCTCGCAGCATTACATGAGCCGGATAACGTCGCAGGAGGTTATACTTCGGCCGACCCAACTCGTATGGGAAATGCTAATGTCAACTCGTCGATCGGTCCTTCTTGGAACAGCCGCGTTGAAGCTTTGGATTCTTGGGCTGCCAAGGCAAAAGAGGCCGGCTATGGCGGTCACCAAATGAACGTACGCCTGTTCCTAGAAACAGGGCTGATTAATAATGGCCGAATTTAAAGGATGCAAATGAAAAGAGAATATTCCGCTTTCTTGGCGGCCTCCGGCCGCGGAGCGCAATATGCGACTGTTCCTGACCAGATATTGGAGAAGTACCGTGGGATATTGCCAGATTCGTTGCTTGAAATTTGGCAAAGCCAAGGCTGGTGCTCGTATGGCGGAGGTATGTTCTGGACTGTCAATCCAGAAGAATATGGGTGGTTAGTCGATGGCTGGATAAAGCCGCTGAACGAGCTGCCTGAGGACCGCTATTTCATAATTGCGCGTTCGGCTTTCGGCGAGTTCTTTTGCGCGCGGGAGAATGGTCCGCGAGTAATCACGATATGTTGCCCAATTGCCGCCGTGATGGCCCGTAGCTCGGCACTTGCCTCAGGCAACATGGAGGATGCAATTGACATGTTTTTCGGTGGGATGCGTCTGGAAGACTTTGATTTCGATGACGACGACGATAATCCAATGTTTGAAGCAGCTCGGGACGCGCTTGGAGTACTGGGACCAGACGAGGTATACGGCTTTGTGCCGGTACTTCCTCTGGGCGGCGAAGCAAATGTTGCGAACTTGCAGAAGTTGAAGCTTGGAGTTCATATTGACATTATCAAACAGTTTGCAGGCGTACAATTGATGACGGACTAAGCTAAGGAGAGTTGAGAATCTCGAATAGGATGCAAACGGATTTGACAGTTGGAAGAAGTGTAAAGCGCGAAGTCCTTTGTTCCGAACACCGGGTCTGCGGACGCTGAGTTGTGCTGTCTGCTGTCCACGATCGCAGACAAGTACCTGCGTCTGCGCCAGGGAGCAATCGGCGCAGCAAGCTCAACTTTCAACGGCGACTTCACAATAGCGGTTGCTCATGCGGCGCAAGCCGTGCTTGCTGCACCATTTGCGGATATTGAGGCTCAATCTGTTCAATGTGATGGCGGCGAGTCAGCCGTCTTCCGCACCTCTGCCTATCAGCGCGGGCCTGCTGTCGACCTCATAATCATCTGCTGGTCAACGGTATCTATCCCACTGCCCAGTCGTACAACTCCAGGTTTGCCGAGGGCGAGCGGCCCTTCGCCTTGCGGCCAGCGATGCGCACGATGTTTCTGTGCCATCAAGTGCTATTACATGCAGGAGGATAGCTTGAGCAAAATCCGCTTGGTTCAGAACGTGTGCACATGCCGAGCTTTTATCCCCTGCGCCTGACTGCGACCATTGAACTTCCGAAAATTCTAGCAGCGAGCAGATGAAGGAATGGAAGATGAAACAGTATGAAAAGGTATTGGGCGGGCTTGGCATGCCGGAGGAATTGATTGCGCTAGCAACGGGCAGGCTCCAACTGCCTAATGGAATAAACGAACAGCCTGCACGGTGCTACGGCTTTCCGCCGGCACTCATTCCGTTTTGGAGTGCGCCAGATGCGATGATTTACACGGGCTACTGGAGTCACTGGTTCGCTGATCGTGACGCCAGCTTTGTCAAGATGTACGTCAAGTTGGGCTACGTGGTATCTGAAATAGCGCGGACCTGCGAACAGTTCAAAGCATACGAAGTCTTGAATGAGCTTGTATTCGCGGATGAATCCACCCCGGAAGTTGCCGACTTTGCAGCCAAACTAGGGGTTGATTTAGGCCAGATTGAGCAATTTGCCGAAACTCATGGCGACGACCCAACACAGTTATATTTGCTGCCAGAATTTGCAGTACGCACGCCACTGGAAAGCTGTTCTGGGTCGAAAGGTTATGACGGTGGTTTTCCAACCGTTAGCAACGCCAATGGTTCTGCTAATAAACAGGCGTCCTCTTTTGAGTTAAATGAAACCACCGCGCGTGCGTTTCTGGCCAGTCCTGATTGTCCCCCATGGTTGAAGACTACGGACAAACAGCACTTATTCCAGACCTATTTGAGTGCGGGAGACCTGACATCGGCGTGGTTCACGTTAAATTCAAGCGGCTGGAACTTTGCCGCTGCTCGGGCCGCATTGACGAAATTGGCGCACCACTCGGAAGTCGACAATTTTCACGCAATGGTCGAGGCATGGCTGTCCTTGCCGCACGAACAATATGGCGTTGGCTATTAGTAGTGGACAAAAATGGTACTTGGAAGCTCGTGACGATTGAGAGTACAGGAGGAAAATTGTGGCATTTCAGGCTGACCCGGAACTGTTGAACCAGACGGTGCAGGCGCTCGCCGATAGCGCGCCGCCGGATTGGAGAGTGATTACTTTCTATTTTGAGTTCTTAGAGGATGAGCAACTCGGGCTGAGAAATAAGTGCACTGCGAGGGCGTTGGGCGGCGAAAATTTCGATATCCACCTGGATAGCTACGACCTCGGCAACACGATTCAGACATACGATACGGTCAAGGCCCTATATCAAGAGGCTGTCCAGCATGGCGAGAAATGGACGGGCGTACGCTTGACAGTCCTGTGGAACGGGCGCTTCAGGTTCCGCTTCTTTTATGGTCAAACACCTCTTCTGGGCGGCGACCGTGAAACGGTGCTGCAGATTATGTCCGAAGGCTTGAACGAATTATGCAAGCCTGACTTCGGACGAATTGTGAATCCAGAAATGACTCCAACAGTCGACGAAATTTACCAGCAGATCAAATCTCATCATCTGTTCAAGGTAATCCGTGGCGAGGAAGGCGTGTTTCGCACGCCGTCCTACATTAATGCCGACTTGCTGCCGACCGATCACAACGAGTTGCTGGTCAAGGCGATTTATCCGATCGCCGAGAAGTACAACGTCAAGTTTGCAGAGCGCGAACTTGACTTGGCCTTGCGCGTCGCCGCAAGTGATGCGCTGGGCGTTTTCTGCGCCATCCAGTGCTACTACATGCAAGTGGTGAACGAGGAAGACGGCTTAAGCAATATTCGGTTGAACCGGGCGGATTTGCCGCAGTATTTGACGGCGCGCTATTTCGCTTTGGTGGAAGACCTCAAGAAATTGAACCTGAGCGGCAATGATGCGCCCGATTATGCGCAAAAGAGTGCCCTGAGCTACCTGAGGATCCTGGTGGAGCAGTATGGCGTGAAGGCCACCGCATAGGCGTTAGCGCAAGTGAGCACAGCCAGCGCAGGGGAGCGGCACCTTGCGCTCTTCGAGGATGCTGCGCAGCGCGGCGATTGACTCGAAGCGGCTGGCGTCCTTGATGAAGCAGCATGGCATCTCGCCGCCGCTCAGGTCGTAGTAGCGCATGCCGTCATTCTCCAGAAGGTGGCAACGGTACTCGGTCGGTTGGCGGTGCAGCTGGATGCGCTGTGGGTAACGGCGGCTGTAGTCGTCCTTGCCCTGCAGCGGCTGAATCATGTGGCGCAAGCCGCGCTTGCGGCACCATTCGCGCACTGGCTGAACCGAGGCGGAAACGGCGACGGAGAAGATCGTGATGTCGAGTTTGCCGCGCAGGTTCTCGACAAACTCGATGACGCGTTCCAGGTTGTGGCGGCCGATGCTGGCCGCTTCGCCTGCATCCAGCGTGTCGATGCTGACGCCGACCTGGCGGAAGTCGGCCAGGAAGTGTTCGGGATATTTGTACGTGCCGTTGGTGATGGTGAACGGCTCGGCGCCGATGGTGCGCGCGTAGGCGGCCATGGCGAAGAAGTCGCGGTTCAGCGTCGGTTCGCCTTCGCCTTGCAGCGACAGGCGGCGTGGCACGCCGTAGCGCGCGACGTGGCTGTCGACGATGGCGCGGAAGCGTTCCAGCGGCATGTCGCCCTGGACCATGTCGCGCCCGGCGCAGTAGAAGCAGTCGAAGTTACAACGTGTGCTGACTTCGACCTGCACATCCATCATTGCTGGGTCGCGCTGTCCAGCGATTGCAGCAATTCCCGGCCGCGTTCGGCATACAGGTTACTGGAGGCGGCCGACTGCAGCAGCACGTCCAGGTGACGGCGCGCGTCTTGCGCCTTGCCTTGGCGCGCCTGATGCAAGGCGCTGAAATACAGCGCCGGCGGGTGCACGGGATCGCGCTCCAGGATGGCCTCCCACAGCACTTGCGCCTGTTCGGCCTGGCCGTCGTTGAAGTAGGCCATCGCCAACTGGAATTGTTCGGTCGGCGCATCCGGATGCAGTGCCAGGTAGTGCTGGAACAGCTCCTGGGCGCGGCGCGGCAGGCCCAGCTGGGCGTACAGGCGGGCCGTCATGGCGATCGCTTCCGGCTCGGGAGCATTGCCGGCCAGGACCAGTTTCAACTTTTCCAGTGCGAGGTCGAGCCGGTTGCTGTCGATGTGATGGCGGGCCAGGGCGACCAGTTCATCGGGCGCAAATACGGACAAATTGTTGCTGGACGTCATAGTGGCGAAAGAAAAGTTAAGTAATTTGAATGTCAACATGCTACCATACAATGTTTAATGTATTGCAGCATCTATTTCTAAAAAGGAAAAAGTATGTTCAGCAGCTGGAAGCGCTGCGGCTTGCTGGCCGTGGCTTTATTGATGTCGGCGTCTGCGCAAGCGGGCTTGCTGACGTTTGAAGACCAGGATCCTGGCGACTGGGTGGCGCCGCTGGAGGCGGGCTATGGCGGCTTTGAATGGGGCAATGACCCAGCCGTTGTTTTCAAGGACTACATCCAGTCCCGCGGCTACCAATTGGGCACGGTGGGCAATGTTGGCTTGATCGGCTGGGACGGCATAATTTCGTTCTCGCGTGCGACCAAGTTCAATTTCGACCGCGCTGCCATCACGGCCGCCTGGAGCATGGATGAGGATGTCCTGGTACAAGGCTGGCGCAATGGCCAGCTGCTGTACACCAAGACCCTGCAGACCTCCTTCAACGGCCCTTACTACTTCGATTTCGGCTTCAAGGGCGTGGACGCGGTGAGCTTCCTGGGCACCGGTGGTATCGATGCCGGCTCGCAGGACGGCGCCGGCCCGCAACTGGTGCTTGACCAGATCCAGTGGAGCGTCGACCAGGTCGACCCGCCTGGCGACGTGCCGGAACCGGCGACGTTGCCGCTGATGGCCGGCGGTCTGGGCCTGCTGGCCCTGGCACGCCGCCGGCGTTCCTGATCAGTGCGTGCTGCGGCCGGTATAGGCCGACAGCATCACGTGCTGGCTGCTGTCGGTGCCGGCGCTTTGCTGGCGCTGTTCTTCCGGCAGCTTGTTGACGTCGTCGATGATGCGCTGCATGTCGGCGTTCAGGGCCGGGTTGTCCAGGTTCAGTTCAATGCCGCGTTGCAGGTAGCGCAGCGCATCGGCAAATTCATCCGCCAGCAGGTGGCGCAGGCCGCGGCCGAAGTGGAACAGGCATTTGCCTTCGTCCAGGTCGTCCAGCGCCACCAGCACGTCGTTGGCGCGCGGGCCGTCGCCTGAAGACAGGTACAGCAGGCCCAGCTGGAAGCGCGCGATGGCCAGTTCCGGATTGGCGGCAATGGCCGCTTCCATCGCGGTTGCGGCGCGGTCATACATGCGCAGCGAAGCGTAGCTGGCGCCCAGCATCAGCAGCGCTTCGGCGCTGGCATCGGGGCGGCTGCCCGCTTCTTTCAGGTAGGCCAGCGAGGTGGCGGAATCGCCGTTACGGTCGGCTTCCAGCGACAGCTGGAGCAGCTCGGCCTGGTCAAGCATGGCGAGGGTGGGGTTGCTCATTTTCGTAATCCGTTCTCAGTGTTTCGGCGCGCGTTGCGCCACAAAAGTGGTCAGGTATTCCTGCAGGCTCGGGGCATCCGCCGTCGGGCGCTGTTGCAATGCGCGCGAGATCAGGCGGTCGGCCAGCTGGCCATGGCCGTCCAGCTTGAGCAGGGCGGCCTTGGCGTAGACGGCGCCGAAGTTGGCCGGGTCGAGGCGGTTGGCCACGGTCACGGCCTGGCGCGCTTCATCCAGGCGGTTCAGGTGCACCAGCGCGGCAGCCAGGCCGCCGTGGGCTTCGGCGAAGCCGCGGTCGGCTTCCACGGCGCGGCGGAAACTCTGTTCCGCTTCGGCGTGGCGGCCGGTGGTCAGCTGGGCCCAGCCCAGCGCGACGATGGTGCCGGAATGCTCGGGCATGCAGGCTTCGGCTTTGGCCAGCGAGGCCAGCGCGTCGTCCTGTTCTTCGGTGTAGAGCTGGCTCAGGCCCTTGCCCAGCCAGGCGCGCCCGTTGTCCGGGCGCTGCGCCAGCACCGTGTCGAAGCTGGCGCGCGCGGTGGCGATGTCCTGGTCTTCCAGTGCCAGCGAACCGCGCACGGCGTTGGCTTCCACGCTGTCGGGCTGGACGGCCAGGGCCGCCTCGGCGGCGGCGCGCGCCTGTTCGCGGTCGCCCTGGTCGAAATAGAGCAGGGAAAGATAGGCCTGGCTGTCGGGCGATTCGGTCTGGGCATGCCATTGCCGGGCCGCTTGCAGCGCTTCATCCATCTGCCCGGTGTGGTGCAGGCAGTTGGCCAGGTAGCGCGCATTGGCCGGCACATCCAGGCCGCCCGCTGCGGCGGCGCTGAACTGCTGCGCCGCTTCCTCGAAGCGATCCTGGTAGAACAGGGCGATACCCAGGTTGTGCTGCAGCGCCGGTACCGGTTCGCCTTGCGCCAGCAAGCCCTGGAACAGCGCGGCCGCATCGCTGAAGCGGTGCTGCGACAGGTAGACGGCGGCGATGCGCGCGGTGGCGGCCGAGGCATCCGGCAGCAGGGCGGCGGCACGGCCATAGCTGGCCAGGGCGGCATCGAACTGGCCTGCCTGGTGCTGCAGGTCGCCCAGGTCGAGCAGCAGGCTGGTGTTGTCCGGATCGGCTTGCAGGAACGTGGTGAAGCGCTGGATCTTGGCGGTGAGGTCTGTTGCGGTCGACATGGTAAAGCTTGGCAAATTTAGCAATGCAAGATCATCCTACAATATGATGAACGTGTAAACAACGCAATATTTCTTTCAAAGATGAATGCAAACATCCTGTTCGCGTGGGAATTGGGCGAACACCTGGGCCATGTCTCGAAATTCCTGCCGCTGGCGCTGGCCTTGCGCGAACGCGGTTACCGTCCCGTGTTTGCGGTGCGCGACACCCATTCGGCTGAAGTGGTGCTGGGGCCGCACGGCATGCCTTGGCTGCAGGCGCCGGTGGCAATCGGCCAGGGCGGCGCCGCCGGGCCGGCCCTGAACTATGCCGACATCCTGCTGCGCTGCGGCTACGCCAGCCCGGTGCGCCTGGCGGGCATGCTGCGCGCCTGGCAACAGATCTTCGAATTGGTGCAGCCGGCGCTGACGGTGTTCGACCACAGCCCGACGGCGCTGCTGGCCAGCCGCGGGCGCGCCATGCGGCGCGTGCTGCTGTCGCCCGGCTTTTTCCTGCCGCCGCGGCAGACGCCGTTCCCGCCCATCCTGCCGCAGGCGGTGGCGCAGGAAAATTTGCTGGCGTGCGACACGGCGGCACTGGCGGCGATCCAGGCAGCACAGGAGCGCATCGGCATGGCGCCGCTGGCGACGCTTCCTGAACTGTTCGACGCCGACTTGCGCCTGCTCGACACCCATCCCGAACTGGACCACTTCGGCGCCCGGCCGGAAGAGGAATACTGCGGCGGCTTCTATCTCGATGAGGCCGGGGTGCCGGCCAGCTGGCCCGACACCGGGCGGCCGCGCGTGTTCGCCTACCTGCGCCCGGGGCAGCGCGGCGTGGACCGCCTGCTCAGCCAGTTGCGTATGGCGCCTTGCGACGCGCTGATCTACGCGCCGGGGCTGACAGCGCAGCAGGCGGCGCGCTTTGCCAACAGCAATATGCGCTTCACGCAAGAGCTGACGCAGTTGCGCAGCCTGGCCGGGCAGTGCGACCTGGCCATCCTGTATGCCAGCCATGCCACGATCTGCGCCTGCCTGGCGGCCGGGGTGCCGATGCTGCTGCTGCCGCAGCAGCCGGAGCAAGCCATGCTGGCGCGCCGCGTGGCTGAACTGGGCGTGGCCCGCGTCTACCAGGACGATGCGGCGCCGCTGGCCCAGGTAGAGGACGCCCTGGCCGATGCCGGCATGCGCGCGGCGGCCAAAGCGTGGCGTGGCAGCCACACAGCGATGGCAGCGCCGGCGCTGGCCGATCGTCTCTCGGCACTACTACAAAACCCCTCAAATTAGTGACACTTTTTAAGTTTCCATAAATAAAAACTCTACCATTTTCTGCAATTAGCATTTACATCATGATAGTATTGCCGACTTTCAATTGTTATATTGTTAGTTGCCGAGGTAACAGTGGATGTAAATGCAATTGCCGGCCTGGGCCTGCAGAACGATGTCCGGCAAATGGAGAGCATCAGCCAGAACCTGGCCAATGCCGTGACGCCCGGTTACAAGAAGCAGCTGGCGCTGGGCACCACCTTCCAGGCTCAACTGAGCCAGGCAGCACTGGCGCAGCCATTGCCGCTGACCCTGCCGTCCCTGCAAAGCAGCGTGATCGATGCAGGCGCCGGGCGCCTGCGCGCCACCGGCGACGCCCATGACGTCGCGGTCGACGGCACCGATTTCCTGGAGCTGGCCACGCCGGACGGCTCGGCCTACACCCGCCAGGGCAAGCTGCGGGTGGACGTCGACGGCCGCCTGGTCGGCGACCAGGGCCACCCGGTGGTCAGCAGCGCCGGTCCGCTCACCCTCAGCAACGCCCCCTTCACCATCGACGGCAACGGCGACGTGCAACAGGACGGCCGCGTGGTCGGCCGCCTGAAGCGGGTGCGCTTCGAGCAGGCTGGCCGCCTGCAGCCGCTGGGCGGCGGCATGTATGCGCTGGGCGGCGCCACGGTGGCCGACCCGAACAGCAGCGCGCCGGTCAAGCTGGGCTTCCAGGAAGCGTCCAACGTCGACACCACCACCGAGATGGTGCGCATGAGCATGACGGTGCGCCATTTCGAAGCCCTGGCGCGCGTAGTGCAGGGCTATGACGACAACCTGGAAAAGACCATCCGCAAGCTTGGAGATTTTTAAGCCATGAACGATTCGATGTACATCGCCGCCACCGGCATGCAGATGCAGCAGGCCAGCGTGGACACCATTGCCAACAACCTGGCCAACGTCGGCACGCCCGGCTTCAAGCGCTCGCGCGTGAGCTTCCAGGACCTGGTCTACCGCGACATGGGCGGTGCCCGCGCCGCCGCCAGCCAGGCCACCCAGGGCGCTGCGCCTTCGCTGTGGCAGGGCAGCGGGGTCGGCATGGCCGGCATCGTCAAGGCCTTTGCCGGCGGCGAGCTGAAACAGACCGGCCAGGCCCTCGATTTCGCCGTGCGCGGCGACGGCTTCTTCGAAGTGACGGCAGCCGACGGCACGCCGGCCTTTACCCGCGGCGGCAGCCTGGTGGTCGACAAGGAAGGCTACCTGGCCACCAGCGACGGTTACCAGCTGCGCCCGGCCATCCAGGTCGGCAACGACGCCAGCGAGCTGTCGGTGTCGGCCGCCGGCGTCGTGACGGCCAAGCTGGCCGGCCAGAGTTCGCCCAGCGAACTGGGCCGCATTGAACTGGCGCGCTTTGCCGACACCAGCGGCCTGCAGGCCATGGGCGGCAATATGTACCGGCCCAGCGCGGCTTCCGGCGACGCCATCTACGGCGCGGCCGGGGAAGGCGGCATGGGCACGGTGGCGCAGGGCTGGCTGGAAGGCTCCAACGTCAACCTGGTGGATGAAATGGTCAGCCTGATGGTGGCGCAGCGCGCCTACGAAAGCAGCGTCAAGGTGATCCAGGCGTCGGACGAGATGCTGGCCATGAGCAACAACCTGCGCAAATAAGCCATGCGTGCGCTGCTGTGTGCGGCCGCCCTCGCGTGGCTGCCGGCGGCGCAAGGCGCCGAATTGGCGCTGCGGGAAACGGTGATGGCCATGCAGCCGCGCCTGCACCTGGCCGATGTGGCCGAAGTCAGCGGCGAAGGCGCCGCGGCGCTGGCTAGCCTGGACCTGGGCAGCGCACCGCGCATCGGCTATGTGGCGCGCTGGACGCGCGCGCAATTGCAGGAACTGGTGCTGCGCCGGACCGGGCGCAGCGTGGAAGTGACAGGAGCGCAGCAGGTGCAGGTGCGCATGGCGTCGCGGCTGGTGGCTTCGGCCGAACAGCTGGCGCTGGCGACGCAGGCGGTGCAGGCCGCGTTCGGCGCCGACGGCAGCTTGCAGGCGACGCCGCTGCGCGTGCCGGCTGAAGTGGAAGCACCGCAGGACGCGCGCCTGGCCGTGCGGCCGCTGGCGGGACGCCCGCTGGCGCCGCGCTTTGAAGTGTGGCTGGACGTGCTGTGGCAGGACGCGGTGTACCGCTCGCTGCGGGTGGAACTGGCCCTGGAGCTGCCGCGCCAGCTGTATGTCGCGCGCCGCGACCTGGCTGCCGGCGAGGTGCTAGTGGCCGCCGATTTTGAAGCCCGCCCCGGCAACGCGGCACTGGCGGGCGGCCTGGCGGCGGACAGCTTGCCCAACGGCGCCCGTCTGCGCCAGCCGCTGCGCGCGGGGCAGGCGCTGGCGGCGAGCCAGCTGGCGCCGGCCGGTTTCCTGCGCCGCGGCGAACGGGCCGTGCTGCGCTGGCAGAGCGGCGCGCTGCAGCTGGAGCGCGAAGGCATCGCCCTGGGCGATGCGGCGCCGGGCGAGCCGGTGCAATTGAGGATGTCGGGCGGGGCCGTGTTGGCCGGCCGCCTGCAACAGGATGGAACGGTCCAGGCGGACCTGCAGTGAAGGAGAACATGTTGCGTGCAGTCTTAAAAGGGTTGATCTGGCTGGCCATGGCCGCCAGCCTGCCGGCCATGGCCGACAGCCTGTATCGCCCGCAAAACTACCAGCCCTTGACCTCGGACCTGCGTCCGCGCAAGGTGGGCGACCTGATCACGGTCATGGTCTATGAAAATTCCAGCGCCACCAGCAGCGCCGGCACCAATGCCGGCCGCAGCGCCCAGGTCGGGCTGGACGTGCGCACGCCGAACGGCCTGACGCACGGCGCCGCCATCCGCAGCCAGAACGACAGCGACGGCCATGGCACCACCCAGCGCGCCGGGCGCGTGCTGGCCCAGATCACGGTCGGCATCCGCGAGATCGCCGCCAACGGCGACTTGCTGGTGCAGGGCACGCAGCAGGTCGACATCAATAACGAGCGCCAGACCATCACGCTGGAGGGCCGGGTGCGCCAGCAGGACGTGTCCGACACCAATGTGGTGCTGTCGACCCGCGTGGCGGAAGCGCGCATCAGCTACGCCGGCCAGGGCGATATCTCCGAGCGCCAGCGCCCGGCCTGGTGGCAGCGCCTGTTGACCCTGTTCGGAGTGTGACGTGAAGAAGTGGAGCTGGATCCTGCTGCCGCTGGCAGCACTGGCGCTGAGCCTGCCGGCCGGCGCGCAACAGGTGCGTATCAAGGACCTGGGCAAGATGGAAGGCTGGCGCGAGAACCCGCTGTCCGGCTACGGCCTGGTGACCGGCCTGGCCGGCACCGGCGACTCGCCGCGCAACAAGGCCACCCGCCAGTCGATCGCCAATATGCTGGCGCGCTTCGACCTGCAAGTGGCGGCCGACGACGTGCAGAGCCGCAACGTGGCGGCCGTGATGGTGACGGCCTCGCTGTCGCCGTTCGGCCGTCCCGGCGACGCGCTGGACGTCACCGTCACCTCGCTGGGCGATGCGCGCAGCCTGGTGGGCGGCACCCTGATGCTGGCGCCGCTGAAAGGCGCCGACGGCCAGCTGTATGCGCTGGCGCAGGGCGCGCTGTCGGTGGGCGGCTACAAGTACGACATGAACGGCAATGTGATCCAGAAGAACCATCCGACGGTCGCTTCCATTCCCGGCGGCGCCACCATCGAGGCCGGCGTGCGCAGCACCATGCTGAGCGAGCGCAATACGGTGACCTTCGTGCTGGCCGAATCGGACTACACCACCGCCACCCGCGTGGCCGACGCCATCAATGCGCGCCTGGGCGCCGGCCTGGCGCAGGCCCAGGATGCCGCCGGCGTCGAAGTCAACGTGCCGCCCAGCCGCCGTACGCGCCTGGCCGATTTCCTGGCGGCGCTGGAAAACGTGACGGTGGAACCGGACCGCCGCGCGCGCGTGGTGATCAACGAACGCACCGGCACCCTGGTGGCCGGCGGCGACGTGCGCATCGACAAGGTCGCTGTCTCGCAGGGCGAGCTGAAGGTGTCGATCGTGACCGACAACACGGTGTCGCAGCCGTTGCTGGTGAGCCGCACCGGGCCGGACGTGCAGACGGTGGCCGTCAGCAACAGCCGCGTCGACGTGAAGGAGCAGGGCGGCACCGGCTACCTGGCGCCGCGCGCCACCACGGTGGCCGAGCTGGTGGACGCGCTGGCGCGCATGCACACCAATACCCGCGACATCATTTCCATCCTGCGCGCGGTGAAGGCCGCTGGCGCGCTGCACGCCGACCTGGTCGTGCAATAAACCCGAGGAAGCCCATGGTACCGATGATTGAAGAAAGCACCACCCGCCTGCTCGGCATGGCCCTGGACGCGGCCGTGATGCGCCAGCAGGCGATCGCGCAGAACATCGCCAACGCCAACACGCCGGGCTACCAGCGCATCGGCGTCAGCTTCGAAAGCCGCGTGGCCGGCCTGATGGACGCTGCCGGCCAGGTGCGCGCGCCGTCGCTGTCCGAACTGGCCGCCTACCGTCCGCGCCTGGAAACGCTGGCGCCCAGCAATGCCAACCAGGAAGTGGCGCTGGACATGGAACTGGCGCAGCTGTCGCAGACCACGCTGCAGCACCAGGCCTTGCTGAAGGCCTTGAACAAACACCTGTCCGTGCTGGGCACGGCCATCAACGAAGGGAAACGCTAATGAGCTACCAGGCGGCATTTCAAATCAGCGCCACCGGCATGGCAGTGGAAAAGCTGCGGCTGGACCTGACCGCGGCCAACCTGGCCAACATGAACCAGGCCGCGCCGTCGGCGGCGGCAGCCTATCAGCCGCTGCGCCTGGTGAGCCAGGCGCGCCCGCTGGCCTTTGCCCAGCAGTTCGCCCTGGCCGGCGGCGGCGCCGAAGTCAAGGCCGTGGTGCCGCAGGCCGTGGCGCCGCGCCTGGTGTACGAACCGGGCCATCCCTATGCCGATGCCAAGGGCATGGTGGCCTATCCGGGCGTCGACCATACGGCGGAAATGTTGAACGTCAACCTGGCGCTGCGCAGCTACGAAGCCAACCTGGCGGCCTTCACCGCCGCCCGCACCATGGCCGCGCGCACGCTGGAAATCGGGGGCAACCAATGAGCATCGAAGCGATCGGCGCGATCGGCGCCGTGGATGCGGTCGAACCTGCGGCCCTGGGCGTGCCTGCCGCGCCGGTGGCGGCGCCCGGTTTCGCCGACTGGATTGCGCGTGAAGTGGGCCAGGTCGACGCCACGCTGGCGACGTCGGAAAACGACCTGCGCCGGCTGGCCACCGGCCAGGTGCAGAACCTGCACGAAGTGATGATCCACATGGAAGAAGCCAAGCTGTCCTTCCAGTTGCTGGCACAAGTACGTAACCGCTTGCTGGATGCATACCAGGAAGTGATGCGGATGCAAGTCTAGGAGTCGTAAGTGAATGGAATGATGGAAAGCTGGCGCGGCCTGGGCCGCGGCGCGCGTAACGGCATCGCGGTGGGCCTGCTGCTGATCGTGGCGGTCATGGGCGGCCTGGCGTGGTGGATCTACCGCGCCGATTACCAGGTGCTGTTTGCCGACCTGTCGCCGGCCGATGCGGCGGCAATGACGGCGGAACTGGACAAGTCGAAAACCCCGTATCAGCTGGGCGGGGAGGGCCGCACCATCCTGGTGCCGCAGGACATGGTGTACAAGACCCGCCTCAAGCTGATGGGCAAGGAAGTGCCGCTGCACGGCGCGGTCGGCTTCGAAGTGTTCAACAATGCCGATTTCGGCATGACCGACTTCGTGCAGAAGGTGAACTACCAGCGCGCCATCCAAGGCGAACTGCAGCGCACCATCCTGGCCATCGACGAGGTGCAGACGGCGCGCGTGCACCTGGCGGTGCCGGAGCAGGGCCTGTTCAAGCGCCAGGCGGCCAAGGCCAAGGCTTCGGTCACGGTCACCATGAAGCAGGGCCATACCCTGGGCGCCGAGCAGGTGCTGGGCATCCAGCGCCTGGTGGCAGCCTCGGTGCCGGAACTGACCGCGGCCGACGTGACGGTGCTGGACCAGCATGGCGTGGCGCTGACGCGCGCCGGCGGCAGCGACGCGGCGGAAGCGGCGGCCAGCGGCCAGCTGGACGCCAAGCGCGGCGGCGAAGACTACCTGCTGAAGAAGGTCAACCGCGTGCTGGACCAGACCTTTGGCGCCGGCACGGCTGTCGCGAGCATCGACCTCTCGCTGAACATGGACCAGAGCCGCGTCACGCTGGAGCAGGTGCTGCCGGCGCAGGCCGTGGTGCGCGAGCGCAAGGTGGTCAGCGACGCCAGCGGCGGCCAGAACGACGCCGTGGCGCGCAATCCGGGCAGCAGCACCACCGAAGCCGACTACCAGGTGGGCCGCCGCACCGAGCAGCTGAACGTGGCCAGCGGCGCGGTCAAGCGCATGACGGTGGCGGTACTGGTGCGCCAGTCGCTGAACGAAGACCAGATCGAAAAACTCAAGGAAGTGGTGGCATCGGCCGTCGGCCTGAACCAGGAACGGGGCGATGCCCTGGTGCTGTATTCGATGCAGCAGTTCGGCAGCCTGCCGGACAGCTTGCCGACCCCGATCGCCGGCCATGCCGATGCCAGCCCGGCCGACGCTACGCCGGCAGCAGCCGCCGGCAAGGCAGCGGCGCCGGCCGGCCGCAACCTGGTGTGGATGCTGGCAGCCCTGCTGCTGGGCGCGGCCGTGCCGGCCTCCGTCCTGCTGCTGGCCCGCCGCCGCGATGCCGATGCCGCGCCGCTGGATGATGCCGCGCGCGAGCGCCTGGTGCTGGATATCCGCAGCTGGATCGCGGCGCCTGCCGCCGGCGAGCGCTTGCCGACGGAGCAGCCATGAACGGTCACAAGCAGGCCGCCGCCGCGCTGCATGGCCTGAGCACGGCCGACCAGGACAAGGTGCTGGCTGAACTGCCGCCAGCCGACCAGGACATCCTGCGCGGCTACCTGGCCGAATTGAGCGCGCTCGGTTTCGCGCGCGCCCCGGCTGTTGCCGCTGCCGCGCGGCCGGCCGCCAGCGTGCTGCGCAACGCCAGCGCCGAAGCGCTGTTTGCCGTGCTGGCGCAGGAGCCGGCCGGCCTGGTGGCGCAATTCCTGGCGCTGGAAGCCTGGCCCGCCGGCGCAGCCCTGCTGGCGCTGTTCCCGGGGCCGCAGCGCGAGCGCATCTCTGCCGCGCAGGCGGCGCAGGGGCCGGTGGCGCCTGCCGTTGCCCGTACCCTGGTGGAGCTGGTGGCCGGCCGCCTGCCGGCCGCCGCGGCGGCGCCGGGCTGGCGCGCGGCCCCGGCAAAGGTATTCCGATGGACCCGATAATCCGCGCCGCCGCCGTTGCCGCCCGCCCGCGCCGCCTGCGCGCGCCCGGCGCGCCGCACCTGGTGGCGCCTGCCGCCGACCCGCACGGCGCCGACCCGCACGGCGCCGCAGCCGGCGGCCACGCTGCGCCCGTCGCGCAAGAGCGCAGCCCGGCCGCATCGCCGGCAGCCGCCGCGCCGCAAGAACAGCGTCCCGCCAGCTCGCCGGCGCCAGCGGCCAGCCCGGCTGCTGCCGTGCAGCCGGACGCCGTGCTGGCGCAAGCCATCGCCGCGGAAAGCGCACGCCTGCGCGCCGCATTGCAGGCCGAGCAGCAAGCCTGGATCGCCGCCGCCGAACAGGCCCAGCGCGACTGGCTGGCGCAGGCCGAAGCCCAGCGCAGCGCCTGGCGCGAACAGGCCGAACAGGAATTGCGCGCCGCCTATGGCGAAGCCGAACGGCGCGGCCTGGAAGACGGCGCCGCCCAGGCGCAGCGCGTGGCCGAAGACCTGGTGCAAGCCCAGGTGGCGCGCCTGCAGGCCGCCGCCGGCGCACTGCTGCAAGCCCAGGGCACGCTGGCGCCTTCGCTGCAGGAAGACGTCGTGGAACTGGCCTTCACCATCGTCTGCCGCTTGCTGGGCGAGCAGGCTGCCACGCGCGCCGGCATCCACGCCATGCTGCAGGTGCAGCTGGCCGCGCTGCGCGAACGGCGCGACCTGACGGTGCGCCTGCATCCGGCCGACTGCGCCCTGATGGCGGCCGCTGAAGTGGACGGCGGCGCCGCGCTGCGCTACGTGCCGGACGCCGGCATCGAGCTGGGCGGCTGCCTGATCGACAGCCCGGCCGGCACGCTCGACGCGCGCCTTGAATACCAGCTTGGCCAGTTGCGCCAGGCGCTGGCAGCGGCACGCGCAGGAGAAGCCTGATGCGCCAGTACCTGGACGCCGCCCGCAATGTGCCGCTGACAGCGCGTCTCGGCACGGTGGCTGCCATTGCCGGCTACAGCCTGGAAGCGCTCGGCCCCGACGTCACCATCGGCGAAGTGTGCGAGATCACGCCGCAGGATGCGCCGCCGCTGGCGGCCGAAGCGGTCGGCCTGCAGCGCGGCCGCGTGGTGCTGATGCCCTACGGCGCGCTGCGCGGCGTGGGCATCGGCGACACCGTGCGCGCCACCGGCGTGCAGGCCGGCATGCCGGTCGGCCCGGCGCTCTTGGGGCGCGTGATCGATGCCTTCGGCCAGCCGCTGGACGGCGGCGCCGTGCCGCAGGCCACGGAGCAGCGTCCGCTGCAGGCCCCGCCCATGAATCCCCTGAGCCGGCCGCGCATCGACAAGGTGCTGGAAACCGGGGTGCGCGCCATCGACGGCCTGCTGCCGCTGGGACGCGGCCAGCGCATCGGCATCTTTGCCGGCAGCGGCGTCGGCAAGAGCACCTTGCTGGGCATGCTGGCGCGCGACGTGCAGGCCGACATCAACGTGATTGCCCTGATCGGCGAACGCGGGCGCGAAGTGCGCGAATTCGTGGAAAAGCACCTTGGCCCCGAAGGCCTGAAAAAGAGCGTGGTGCTGGTGGCTACCTCCGACCAGCCGGCGCTGGCGCGCACCCGCGCCGCCCAGGCCGCAACGGTGGTGGCCGAGTACTTCCGCGACCAGGGCAGGCAGGTGCTCCTGATGATGGATTCGATCACGCGCTTTGCCATGGCGCGGCGCGAGATCGGCCTGGCGGCGGGCGAGCCGCCCACCGCGCGCGGCTACACGCCGTCGGTGTTTGCCGACATCCCGGCGCTGTGCGAGCGCTGCGGCACCGCTGCCAGCGGCGGTTCGATCACCGCGCTGTACACCGTGCTGGTGGAGGGCGACGATTTCAACGAGCCGATCTCCGACATCGTGCGCGCCACGCTGGACGGCCACGTGATGCTGTCGCGCGAGCTGGCGCACGAAGGCCATTTCCCGGCCATCGACGTGCTGCAGAGCACCAGCCGCCTGGCCGGCGACCTGGCCACGCGCGAGGAGCTGGCCCTGATGGGCAGCGTGGTCGAACAGTTGGCCACCTACCAGCGCAACCGCCAGATGGTGGACATGGGCGCCTACCGCGCCGGCAGCAATGCCGCCATCGACCGCGCGCTGCACGCCTACCCGGCGCTGCGTACGGTGCTGTGCCAGAGCGTGCACGAATCGAGCCCGCGCGCCGATGCGCTGGCGCGGCTGCGGCGCGCCATCGGAGCGGCGCCATGAGCGGGCGCGGACGCTTCCGTTATCCGCTGGAGCCGGCGCGCCTGCTGCGCGAATGGGCGCTGGACGAGGCGCGCCAGGCGCTGGCGGAACAGAATGCGCTGCTGGCCGAAGCCGAGGCGGTGGCCGGCGGCGCCCAGGCGCGCTTGGCCGACGGCTGTGCGCAATGGGCGGCCATCAGCGGCTCGGGCCAGTTGCTGGCGGCGCAGCAATGCCTGCAACACGGGCGCTACCTGGCGTCGCTGGCGCAGTCGGCGCAAGCGGCCAGCCGTGCGCTGGCCGAGCGGCAGGATGCGCATGCCGAACAGGTGGCGCAGCTGGCGGGCGCGCGGCGCGCGCTGGACGGCCTGGAAAAGCACCGCAGCGAACTGCGGCGCGAATTCGTGCGCGCACGGCTGCAGGCGCAGGCGCGCGAGACCGACGATTTGTGGGGCGTATTGCAGGCGGGGAGGGACGGCGATGGCAATTGAGCTGGAAACGGCGGCGGCTGGCGGCGTGCCGCAGCGCATGAACCGGCAAAACGCGCAGGCGCGCCAGGAACGCTGGCTGGCGCAATTGCAGGATGCGCTGTTTGCAGGCGGCGGCGCGCATGCGCCGGGCCAGCATGGCGGCAATGCGCCGCAAGAGAGCACGCAGGGCCAGCACCAGGCACAGCGCGGCGAACCGGCAGAGCAAGCTGAAAATCCGGCATCCGGCCGCAAGGCAGGGCAGGCCGCTATGCGCCAGGCGGGCGGCAGCGCGGCGCCGGCGGCTGGCGTGCCGATGGACGGCGGGCCAGCCGGCGCCGCGCCCGTCGGGCATGCAGCCGTTGCCGGCATGGCGGCAGTGGGCGCCAGGCCGGGCAGCGCGGGCGCTGCGGCCCCGGCGGCTGGCGTGGCTGCCGCAGCGCTGCCGGGCCTGGCCGCCGCGCGCGCCGGGTTCGGCTTCGCAGTCGGCGCGCTGGCGCAGGACGGCAACGGCGCAGCGGAACAGCCGCAGGGCGCGGCCGAAGCGCAGCCGGAGCCGGGACAGCCGGCCGCCGCGCCGCAGGAAGATTACGCGCCGCGCCTGCTGCGCCTGGCGGCGCAGGGCCAGGGCATGCAAGCCTGGCTGCGCGATGCCAGCCTGCAGCCGGGCCAGGTAGCGGCCGTGGCGGCAGCCCTGGCCGGCGAACTGGCAGCCCAGGGCCAGCCCCTGGCCGCCCTCAGCATCAACGGCAAGCGCCTGCCGGACGGCGCCCTGCGCGCCGCCAGCGACCACGCGCGCCGCAACGCATTCAACGCGTATACCGCCGCGGCGCAGCTGCCGCCGGTCCACAACGGGAAAGGATAGGACATGACCATCAGTAGCGCATCGGCCGTCAGCAGCAGCGCGCGCGGCACCTCCAATTCGGCCAACGTCAGCATCGAGGACTTCCTGAAGATCCTGACCGCCCAGCTGAACAACCAGGACCCGCTGAAGCCGGTCGACAACCAGGAATTCGTGGCGCAGATCGCCCAGTTCGCCAACCTGGAACAGACCCGCCAGCTCAACGAAAAGCTGGACGGCATGCTGTCCAACCAGGCTTCGACCCAGGCCCTGGGCCTGCTGGGCAAGACGGTCGACATCAACGTCAACGGCGCGCCATTTACCGGCACCGTGTCGGCGCTGTCGCTGGCCAGCGGCCAGCCGCTGATGACCGTCACTGCCGGCGCCCGCTCGCAGTCCAATATCAACCTGTCGCAGATCATCAATATCCGCTAAGGGGGCAGCATGTTCGAATCGATCACTATCGGCACTTCCGCCTTGCTGGGCCACGAAAAAGGCTTGCGCACGGTCGGCAACAACCTGGCCAACGTCAACACGGCCGGCTTCAAGTCCTCGCAGCTGGGCTTCACGGCCCTGTTCGACCAGCAGGCCGGCGGCGGCCAGGGCGCTGCCGGCAGCAACGCCGGCAGCGGCGGCAGCGGCATGGCGGTCGGCGGCACGGTGGTCAACTTCCAGGCCGGCCAGGACCAGTCGACCGGCAACCCGACCGACCTGCGCATCAACGGCAACGGCTTCTTCGTCATCAAGCGCGACAACGAATACCTGTACACCCGCGCCGGCGACTTCTCGTTCAACGACAAAGGCGCGCTGGTCAACTCGGCCGGCGACGCGGTGCAGGCCATGGGCGAGGGCGGGACGCTGTCCGACCTGGTGCTGGACAAGCAGCTGCGCAGCCCGGCCAAGGCCACCACCACCCTCAAGTTCGCCGGCGCGATCCCGTCGCCGGCAGCCGGCAGCACGGCGGCGCTGGCCGATGTCACCGTGCCCAGCATCACCGCGGTGGACGCCAACGGCACCAGCCATAGCCTGAGCATGAAAATCCACCACAACGGCAACAGCGAGTATGCGCTGACCATCAGCGAAGGCGCCACCACGGTGGGCACCGGCACGCTGAAGTTTGCCGGCGCCTACCCGGTGCCGGGCTTTAATGCGGTGACGGTGGACTGGACCCCGGCCGGCCTGACGGCCACCAGCCTGAAGTTCGACTTCGCCAGCGACGTGATGGCGCAGCCCGGCGCTTCCACCATCGCCTTCGCCAGCCAGGACGGCTACGCGGCCGGTTCCAAGTCGGACCAGACCATCGGCAGCGACGGGCTGGTGACCATCAAGTACAGCAATGGCCAGACCAGCACCGGGCCGCGCCTGGCGCTGGCCGACTTCGACAGCGTGCGCGACCTGAGCGAAGCGGGCGGCAGCGCCTTCCGCCGCAACGCCGACGTGGTGGCCAGCTATGGCTATGCCGGCAGCGCCACCTTCGGCAAGCTGCAGGCCGGCCACCGCGAAGGTTCCAACGTCGACCTGGCCGAGGAATTTTCCAACCTGATCCTGATGCAGCGCGGCTACCAGGCCGCCTCGCACGTGGTCAGCACGGCCAACGAAATGATCCAGCAACTGTTTGAAATGAAGCGCTGATGCACACCAGGCCTTACATCTTATTGAGCGACAGCCGCCTGGCGGCGTTGCGCGCAGCGCTGGAAGCGGCGCTGCGTCCATGGCAGCAGGCCTGGGGCCTGGCGCCCGAGCGCATCGAGTGCGTGGCGCTGCGGGCCGGCGCTGCCGCGCTGTGGACGCCGCGCGCCGCCTTCGAAGGCGCTGGCGGCGCCAGGGCCTGGCTGGCCTGGCCGGATGAACTGGGCGGCGCGCTGGAGCGCGCGCTGTGCGGCGCGGCGCCGGGCACCGGCCTGGCGCAGGCGCTGGCCGGGCGCGCACAGGAAGCGCTGCTGCAGGCGCTGGGGACGGCGCTGCCGGCAGGCCAGCGCGTCGGCGCGCTGGCGCCCGCGCGCGAACTGTATGCGGCCGGCTCCGGCGCGGCCCTGGTGCAGCTGCACTTCGGCCGCCAGGCGCTGGCCATCCTGCTCGACCATGCCGCCGTGGCTGCCCTGGCCCCGGCCGCTCCGGCAGCCCTGGCGCCGCTGGCGCCCTGCGAGCTGCAGGCGGCAGTCGGCGCTGCCACGCTGGCGCTGCCGGTGCAGCTGGGCAGCATTGAGCTCGACCTGGCCGACCTGATGGCGGTGCGCGTGGGCGACGTGATCCGCCTTGGCCGCAGCGCCGAGCAGCCGCTGCCCGTGCTGGCCCCGGATGGCGCCAGCACCCTGTTCCACGCCCACCTCGGCAAGGTGGGCCAGGCCCTCGCGGTGCAAGCCGCGCCGGCCCCTGTTTAATTTTGTAAGGAAGATCGTAATGAGCAGTCATGCAAGCGGCCAGGCCGCATCCGTTGAACTGGCCGAGCGCGTCGAGCTGGCCGAACTGCGCGGCCATGGCGGCGGCGCCCCGCTGGCCCTGGGCCAGGGCGCTTTGCTGCAAGGGGTGCAGGTCGGCCTGACAGTGCAGGTCGGGCAGGCCCAGGCCAGCCTGGCGCAGCTGATGGAGCTGCAGGCCGGCGCCGTGTTCACGCTGGACCGCGCGGTCGATGCGCCGCTCGACCTGGTGGTCAACGGCCAGGTGGTGGGGCGCGGCGAACTGGTGGTGGTGGGCGACCAGTTCGGCGTGCGGGTAACGGAAGTGGCGCCGCGCAGCCATGGCTGAAGCAGTTGCCGCAACGGCCAGCGCCGTCGTCAGCGCGCCGGCCATCCCCTTCAAGCAGGACACGCCGCTGGGCGCCGCGCCGGTCGGCGGCGGCGCCGTGGCGGTGCTGCTGCTGTCGCTGCTGGTGATCGTTGCCGTGCTGTTCCTGCGGCGCCGCCTGCCGCAGGCGGGCGGCGGCAGCGGCGGCCGCCTGCTGCGCGTGCTGGAACGCCAGCCGCTGGGCCCGCGCGCCCAGCTGGTGGTGGTGGAATTCGAGGGCCAGCGCCTGCTGCTGGCGCATACCGAACACGGCGTGGCGCAGGTGGCAGCGGCTGCCGCGCCGGCAGCCGTAGCGCCGGTGGCGCCATGATGCGCCGCCTGTGCCAGGCCGGCGCCGTACTGGCGCTGCTGCTGTGGGTGGGCGTGGCCTGGGCCGCGCCGGACAGCGCACCGGCCATCCAGCTTAACCTGGGCGGGGCCAGCCGCGCCGACACTTCGGCGGCGGTGCGCATCCTGCTCGGCCTGACCGTGCTGTCGCTGGCGCCGGCCATCCTGATGTCGATGACTTCCTTCATCCGCATCGTGATCGTGCTGTCGATGCTGCGCCATGCGCTGGGCATGCAGGAGACGCCGCCCAATGCCGTCATCATCAGCCTGTCGCTGTTCCTGACCATGTTCACCATGGCGCCGGCGCTGCAGCAGGCCAATACCCAGGCCCTGCAGCCCTATGTGGCGGGCAAGCTCACTGCTGAAAAGGCCATCCCCAAGGCGCTGGCGCCGCTGCGCGAGTTCATGGTGCGCCAGACGCGCGAAGCGGACCTGGCGCTGATGGTGGAATTGGCGCACGCCGAACGCCCGGCCAGCATGGAAGACATCAGCATGCTGCAGCTGATTCCTGCCTTCATGCTGTCCGAGCTGCGCGCTGCCTTCCAGATCGGCTTCGTGATCTTCCTGCCTTTCCTGCTGGTGGACCTGGTGGTGTCGTCGGCGCTGATGGCGCTGGGCATGATGATGGTGCCGCCGGCCTCGATCTCGCTGCCGGTGAAGATCCTGCTGTTCGTGCTGATGGACGGCTGGAACCTGGTGGTGCGCGCCCTGCTGGGTACTTTCGTCTGAGGGCAATGCCGGTGTCGGAGGACGTCCTGGAAACGGTATGGCAGCGCTTTCACGGGGGCGAGGCCGAGGCGCGCGCCGCGCTGGCGCAAGCCTACGATGCGTATGCACGCATGCACGCGGCGCGCATGTACGCGCGCCGCGTGCAGGACGACCTGGAGTTCGACGATTACCTGCAGTACGCCCGGGTCGGCCTGCTGGAAGCGATCGACCGCTACCAGGACAGCCGCGGCGCCAAGTTCGAGACGTTCGCCTCGTCGCGGGTCAGCGGCGCCATCCTGAACGGCATCGATTCGGCCAGCGACCTGCGCGAGCAGGTGGCCGCGCGCAAGCGCATCGTGTCGCAGCGGGTGGGCGCGCTGGCGGACCGGCGGGACGCCGATGTCTTCGGCCAGCTGGCCGAACTGGCCATCGGGCTCGCGGTCGGCTTCCTGCTGGAGGAAACCGGCCTGTATGCCGCCGGCGAAAGGGAGTATGCCGACAACAGTTATCATGGCGTCGAGCTGCGCCAGCTGCGCAATACCCTGATGGCGGCGCTGGAGCAGCTGCCGCCGCTGCAGCGCCGCATCGTGCATGCGCACTACCTGCAGCAGCAGCCGTTCGGCGAGATTGCGCAGGACTGCGAGCTGTCGGCCGGGCGGGTGACCCAATTACACAAAGAGGCAATGACGGCGCTGCGCCGTCAATTGCGCGGACGCGGGCTGGACGTCAGCCTGTAGGGAGAGCATGGAATGGTGACTTCGGTAAGCGGCGTGACGGCCCTGGTGCGGATGATCCGCAGCCAGCTGGCGCCGCATGGCGCGGCCGCCGGCCGGCGCGCCCCCAGTGCGGACGGGCGCGCGGCGGCAACGCCGGACGGCACGCTGGCGCGCCTGGTGGAACAGCGGGTGCGCGCCATCGGCCGCGACGACCCGCAGCGCGGGCGCAAGGCCTTGCGCGTGTTCCTGGAAGCGGTGCTGCTGGACGAGCTGGGCCAGCACCTGCTGGCCGATCCGCGTTTTTTCCGCATGGTCGACGAGGTGCAGGAAGCGCTGGAGCAGGATGATTCCTGCCAACCCCTGCTGGAACAGGCGATGGCGCAGCTGCTGGCGACGGGAGGTCAGGATGGGCAGTGACATGGCCCTGCGCATGCTGTCCGAGCTGCTGTGGACCGGCTTGCTGATCGCGGCGCCGCTGCTGGCCGTGACCTTGCTGGTGGGCTTGCTGGTCAGCGTGCTGCAGGTGGTGACGCAGATCCAGGAAGCCTCGCTCAGTTTCGTGCCCAAGCTGGTGGCGGCCGTGGTGGTGCTGGTGGTGTGCGGGCCGTGGATGCTGAAGCGCCTGGTGGCCTTCGGCGCCGGCCTGATCGCGTCGATACCGCAGCAATTCTAAGGCGAGCGATGCAGATCAACGTCGATGCGGCATGGGCCCTGGCAGTGTTTTACGTGTGGCTGCGCCTGGGCTGCGTGTTCCTGCTGGCGCCGGTACCCATGGTGCAGGGCACGCCGGTGGTGGTGCGCGTGCTGTTTACGCTGGCGCTGGCGGCGCTGCTGGTGTCCGGCGGCGGCGTGCGGCCGGCGCTGGCCAGCTTCGGCCCGGGCCAGGTGCTGTTGGGAGCGATCGGCGAAGTGGTGGTCGGCATCACGCTGGCCTTCGGCGTGTTTGCCGCCTTCGGCGCGTTTGCCATGGCCGGCAAGATCCTCGACGTGCAGAGCGGTTTCGGCCTGGGCGTAGTGTATGACCCGGTGACGCGCTCGGGCGCGCCGATGTTTGCCACCATCCTCAACATGACCGGGGTGGCGCTGTTCTTCGCCCTTGACGGCCACCATGCGCTGCTGCGCGGCCTGGCCTTCTCGCTGCAGCGGGCGGCGCCGGGCGCCGGGCTGGAACTGTCGGCCGATGCGGCCGTGGCGCAGTTCGGGCTGGTGTTCTCCTACGGCATCGCGCTGGTGATTCCGGTCATCCTGTGCCTGCTGCTGCTGGAGCTGGCGCTGGCCGTGGCCTCGCGCACGCTGCCGCAGATGAACGTGTTCGTGGTCAGCATCCCGCTCAAGCTGGTGGCGGCGCTGACCATCTTTGCCGTCAGCGCACCGACGCTGGGGCCGGCCATGCAGCGCGTCTACCGCTCCATCTTCACCTACTGGGAAAGCGTGCTGCGCTGATGGCGGAACAGGATAGCGACCGTTCGGAACAGGCCACGCCGCACCGGCTGGAGGACGCGCGCAAAAAGGGCCAGGTGGCGAAGAGCGTGGACTTCCTGTCGTGCGCGGCCATTGCCGTGCTGACGGTGGTGGTGCAGGCTAGCGGCTGGGACGGCCTGGGCAAGCTGCTCAGCATGGCGCAGCGCACCCTGGCGCGGGCGCCGGGGCTGGAGTGGAGCGTGGCCAACCTGGCGGCCTGGTGCGGCCAGCTGCTGTTGGCGGT
This sequence comes from Pseudoduganella sp. R-34, assembly GCF_049904655.1. Classification (NCBI taxonomy): domain Bacteria; kingdom Pseudomonadati; phylum Pseudomonadota; class Betaproteobacteria; order Burkholderiales; family Oxalobacteraceae; genus Pseudoduganella; species Pseudoduganella sp. R-34. The sequence goes on along the minus strand of NZ_CP184572.1, from coordinate 6,386,881 downwards.
GCTGCTGTTGCTGGCGCCCCTGCTGATGGCGCTGGTGATTGCCGCGCTGCTGACCAACCTGGCGCAGACCGGCCCGATATTCAGCGTGCACCCGGTCAAGCCGGACTTCAAGCGCCTCAACCCGGTCGATGGTTTCAAGCGCATCTTTTCGATGCGCACCCTGTTCGAGGCCGGCAAGAGCATCGTCAAGCTGGTGGTGCTGGCCGGGGTGGCGTGGGCCGCCGTGAGCGCGGCGCTGCCGGGCCTGATGGCCTTGCCGACGGCGGCGCCGGCCGCCTATCCGCGCATCCTGCTCGAGCTGGTGGGCGGCCTGCTGGGCAAGCTGGCGTTGGCGCTGCTGTTGATTGCGCTGGCCGACATGGGCTTTGTGCGCTGGGATTACGCCAAGCGCATGCGCATGAGCAAGCGCGACATCAAGGACGAGCACAAGAACCGCGAAGGCGATCCGCGCATCCGCGCCCGCATCCGCGAACTGCGCAAGGACATGCTCAAGCGCAGCCAGTCGATGCGGCGCATGGCCAGCGCCGACGTGCTGGTCACCAACCCGACCCGCCTGGCCGTGGCGCTGCGCTACGAGCATGGCAGCGCGGCCGCGCCCAAGGTGGTGGCCAAGGGCGCCGGCGACCTGGCGGCGCGCATGCGCGCACTGGCCGGGCGCAAGAATATCCCGATCGTGCAGAACAAGCCGCTGGCGCGCACCTTGTTCCGCGAAGTCGATTACGACGGCTACGTGCCGGAAAAGCTGTATCCGCAGCTTGCAAAAATCATGGTCTGGGTCTACGCCATGCGCGAGGCCCGCCGTCAGTCTGGAAGGAAGAATTGATGTTACGTCGTTATTTTGGCGAGAACGCCGACCTGGTCATGGTGCTGCTGGTGGTCGGCATCCTGTGCGTGCTGTTCGTGCCGATCCCGTCGGCCATGCTGGATTTCCTGATCCTGTGCAATATCAGCTTCGCCCTGACCATCCTGCTGCTGACCTTCTATATCCCGCGGCCGGTGGAGTTTTCCACTTTTCCCTCGCTGCTGCTGATCGCCACCCTGTTCCGGCTGTCGCTCAACGTGGCGGCCACCCGCCTGATCCTCAGCGATGCCGACGCCGGACGCGTGATCGGCGCCATCGGCTCCTATGTGGTGGGCGGCAACTACGTGATCGGCATGATCGTGTTCCTGATCCTGGTGGTGGTGCAGTACGTGGTGGTGACCAGCGGCGCGCAGCGCGTGTCCGAAGTGGCGGCCCGCTTCACGCTGGACAGCATGCCGGGCCAGCAGATGAGCATTGACGCCGACCTGAACATGGGCTTCATCGACCAGGAAGAAGCCAAGCGCCGCCGCAAGCTGCTGGAAAAGGAATCGGGTTTCTACGGCGCGATGGACGGCGCCAGCAAATTCGTCAAGGGCGATGCCATTGCCGGCATCCTGATCATGCTGATCAACATCGTCGGCGGCCTGGTGATCGGCATCATGCAGATGGGCATGCGCTGGGACCAGGCGCTGCACACCTTTACCCTGCTGACCGTGGGCGACGGCATCGTGACCCAGGTGCCGGCGCTGGTGATTTCGGTGGGCACCGGCATCATCGTGACGCGCTCCGCCTCGGACGGCAACCTGAGCAGCCAGGTGCTGCGCCAGCTGACCTCCTTCCCCAAGACCCTGTTCATCGTGGCCGGCGCCATGGCGGCGCTGTTCTTCCTGCCGGGCATTCCGCCGCTGTCGGTACTGGTGGTGGGCGGCACGCTGTTCGGCGTCGGCCTGCTGCTGCGCCGCAAGGTCGGCGGCAAGCCGGAAGACGACCAGGACGCCGACGCCAAGGATGGCGAGGAAGACACCTACGACCTGCTGAAAGTGGAACCGATCGAAGTGCTGATGGGGGCGACCCTGCTGCCGCTGGTGAACGGCGAGCAAAGCCTGCTGACCGAACGGATTGCCGCGCTGCGCAAGCAGTTCGCGCTGGAATCCGGCATGGTGCTGCCGCGCGTGCGCTTCCGCGACGCGCCGCAGCTGGCCGCCACCGCCTACGAGCTGCGCGTGTTCGGCGCGCTGGCCGGCAAGGGCGACATCATGCTCGACCACACGCTGGCCATCCACAGCGGCGGCGAGCAGCGGCCGTTGAAGGGGATCGAGACGCGCGAGCCGACCTACGGCTTGCCGGCGATCTGGATCGCCGACAGCGAAAAGGAACTGGCGCGCTCGGCGCGCTACACCCTGGTCGACCCGGGCACGGTGTTCATCACCCACCTTTCTGAAGTGCTGAAGCAGCAGTCGGCCATGCTGCTGACGCGCGGCGAGACCGACAAGCTGCTGCAGCGCATCCGCGACAGCCAGCCCGGGCTTGTGGAAGAACTGGTGCCGACCGTGGTGTCGGTCAGCGACATCCAGAAGATCCTGCAGAACCTGCTGCGCGAAAAAGTCTCGGTGCGCCACCTGGAAGCGATCCTGGAAACCCTGGCCGACGCCGGCCGCAACAGCAAGGACCTGGGCTACCTGACCGAAGTGGTGCGCCAGAAGCTGGGCACGGCCATCTGCCAGGACCTGCTGGGCGATCACAGCGCCCTGCACGTGCTGACCCTGGACCCGGCCATCGAACAGGTGCTGATGCAAAGCGTGCGCCAGGCCGACGGCGGCGGCATCGTGGTCGAGCCCAAGTTCGCCGACCAGCTGCTGGCGCGCCTGGCCAGCCAGGCCGACCGCATGATGAAGGCGAATATGCTGCCGGTGCTGCTGTGCGCGCCGGACTTGCGGCGCCATGTGCGCGCCCTGAGCGAGCGCGTGCTGCCGCACCTGCGGGTGCTGTCGATGGCGGAAGTACCCAACAGTGTCAACCTGAAGGCGTACACTACGGTCAGTCTGTAACTTCTGGAGAAATAAATATGACAACGATGAATCGTATCGCCGCCACGCTGGCCGGCCTGGTGCTGGCCGCCGGCGCACTGGCCAATCCCCTGGACGCCTTGACCGAGAAGGAGGCTGGCGGCGGCCTGAAAGCCGCGCTGGAAGCCGGTTCGGTGGCCGCCGTGGGCAAGCTTGGCGTCGAGGGCGGTTTCATGAACAACGATGCGGTGCGCATCAAGCTGCCGCGCGTGCTGGAAAAAGCCCGTCCGATCCTGGAAATGACCGGCCGCGGCGAACAGCTCGATGAGCTGGAAACCGCGATGAACCGCGCTGCCGAGCAAGCCGTGCCGCTGGCCAAGCCGCTGCTGGTGAATGCGGTCAAGTCGATGACGCTGAGCGACGCCAAGGCGATCCTGACCGGCGGCGACACCTCGGTCACCGATTTCTTCAAGGAGAAAACCGCAGCGCCGCTGGCGGTGAAATTCAAGCCGATCGTGAAGGGCGTGACCGACCGGTCCAAGCTGTCCGGCCAGTTCAACAGCGCGATGGCGCAGGCGACCAAGTTCGGCCTGGCCACTGAAGAGCAGGCGTCGGTGGAAAGCTACGTCACCCAGCGCGCGCTCGATGGCCTGTTCCTGATGATCGGGGAGGAAGAGAAGAAGATCCGCGAGAACCCGATCTCCTACGGCAGCAAGGCGATTTCCAAAGTCTTCGGCCTGCTCAAATAAGCGTCCGGCCGCGCGGGTTGCGCGCTTGCGCGGCTGAGTTCAGGATTTCAAGCTGTCCTGATTTGAAGGTTTGCTGGTGCTCGCCGTCGGCATCGTGCCAGCGGCACAGCACATCCTCGTCATCGTTCCGGCCCGTGCGGCCCGGCGTGGTGCGAATCACCAGCATCTTATGGTGCCAGCCGATCGGCCGCACCGCATCTCCCGCCTTTGCCCGTTCGCGTTCCATGGCTGCCTCCTGCAAGCTGCTGCAGCCATGATACGCCTGTCGGGCAAGGCGGGGCGCCCGGTCAGGAACCTACCAGTTGTACCGCATCCACATACAGGCGGTCGGTACTCAGGTTATTGGATTTGGTGATGCGCGCCGCCTTGGCCTTGTAGGGCGTCTTTTCGATCGGCTGCACAAACCAGGTGCGGGTGCCGCGCCGGTCGACCTTCACGGTGTTGATGCCGCTCCATACAGTATTCCATTTGCCGTCGGTGTCCTGCAGCTCAACCTTGGTGATGCCTTCCAGGCCGTAGCCATCGCTGATCGCTACGCGCAGTTGGGTGGCATTGACCGGATTCTGGAAGCCGACTTCGAGCGAATCGAAACCAACATCGCTGCCCTTGGTTGCAAAATTCTTGCCGTCGACCTTGCCGGTTGCGTTGGCCGGCTCGTAGCTGCTGCCGCCGTATTCGGACGTCGCGCTGGCGGTGCTGGCCCACTGCGCGTTGGTGTCGTTGATGTAGCCGTCTTCCATATTGGAGTAATCGAGCTTGGCCTGGCGCTTGGCCATTTCCTTCTGCTCGGTGCTCATGTTCTCCATGTCCATCTGCGGAGTTGCCAGGGGGGCATTGCCGGTGGCCGCAGTGCTGGCGGCAGGGGCGGCAGGCGCCGCAGGGGCTGGAGCCGGCGCGGCTGGTGCAGCGGCGGGCGCTGGGGTCGCTTCAGAGGTCGGTGCCGGCGCAGGCGCCTTCTTGGCGCAGGCTGCGAGCAGCAGGGCGGGTAACAGCAAGGCGTATTTTGTCTTCATGACGGCTCCCTTATTGATTATCAAAACAGCAAGCCGCCGATGATGTCACAAACCCGCGCTGCATTCAATCGTGCGCGGGGTTTAGTAAGTTACCAAGTGATATTTACGCAACATTCACGTCGAGCAGCACGGCATAGGCCAGGCGCTTGCCTTCGTACATCTGGCCGCCGCGGATCACGGCGTCGGTCGAGGTGAGCTGGCCGCTGATTTCCTGGCGCGCCAGCATGGCGCGGAAGGCCACGGCGTCTTTCGGGGCCAGGTAGCCGACCATCTCGCTGTTGAGGAAGACGGCGACCGCCTTGTCTTCATATGGGTTGTTGTCGTCCGCCAGCAGCAGCGCCTTGTGGCGGGCGTCGGCCGCGGCCTCGCCATGCTCGCCGGCCAGGGCGCGGATGGCGTCGGAATAGCGCGATTCGCCCAGCACTTCAAGCTGGAAGCGGCCTTCGTCGCTCCAGTGGTGCACCGGTTCGCCCTGCGGCAGCGGTGTGTAGGAACCGCCGGCCGGCTTGCCCGTTGGCGCAGGCGCGGCTTTCGGGCCGCCTTTCAGCAGGAAGTACAGCGTTACCAGTGCCAGGACGATGATCAGGATGTTCAGTGCGAGGGCCATTACTTGGGCTTCCTTAGGGACAAGACCCGCTATTATCGCAGGCCGGGCGGCAAAACCGGAATGGTATAATCGCCCCTTTTCCTTGCACGTTTAGCCATGTCTTCCGAATCCACGCCAAAGGGCAAAATGCTCTACGACCCGACCGAACACCGCATCCGCAGCTTCGTCACGCGCGCGGGACGCCTGTCTACGGCACAAGAGCGTGCGCTGAGCGATCTCGGTCCGCAATTCATGGTCGAGCACAAGAAAGAAGCGCTGGACTTCGAGAAGACTTTCGGCCGCAAGGCGCCGCTGATCCTGGAGATCGGCTTCGGCATGGGCGGCACCACCGCCCACATCGCCAAGCTGATGCCGGAGAAGGATTTCATCGGCGTGGAAGTGCACACCCCGGGCGTGGGCAGCCTGCTCAAGCTGATCGGCGAGGAAGGCCTGACCAACCTGCGCGTGATCCAGCACGATGCGGTGGAAGTATTGCGCGACATGATCCCGGCCGGTTCGCTGGCGGGCGTGCATATCTACTTCCCTGACCCATGGCACAAGGCGCGCCACAACAAGCGCCGCCTGATCCAGGCCCCATTCGTGAAAACCCTGTGCGAGCACCTGGCGCCGGGAGGCTATATCCACCTGGCGACCGACTGGGAAGATTACGCGGTGCAGATGCTGGAAGTGCTGAGCGCCGAGCCGGCGCTGCAGAACACCGCTGCAGGCTACGCGCCGCAGCCGGCCTACCGCCCGCTGACCAAGTTCGAAAACCGCGGCCTGAAACTGGGCCACGGCGTCTGGGACCTGGTATTCACCAAGAAATGATCTAGGCTGCCGCCGGCGCCTGTGCTTTGGCACGCGCCGGCATAAAGGCCAGCAAATTCCCCCCGATGACCAGCAGCAGCCCGGCCAGGGCCATGCTGCTCCACTGGTATCCCTCGAAGACGGTGGACACCGTCAGCGCCACCACGGGGAACAGCACCGTGCAGTAAGCCGCGCGGTCCGGACCGATTCTCCCCACCAGCAGCAGGTAAGCCGTGAAGGCAATCACCGATCCCGGCACGGCCAGGTAGAGCAATGCGCCGACATAGCGCGGGCTTGGGTCGAAGTTGAACGGCATGCCGAGCGCCAGCGCGCCAAGCGTCAGGATGGCGGCGCCGCACAGCATGGCCCAGGTGTTGGTCAGCCAGGGCTGCATGCCCAGCGCCTGCATGCGGCTCGAGAGCAGGTTGCCGGTCGAGAAGCACAGCGTGCCAAGCAGGGCCAGTCCCAGGCCGGCCAGCATGCCGGCATCGTTCCAGTGCCCCTGCATGGAAGGCAGGAACAGCAGCACGATGCCTGCCAGTCCCAGCACCGCGCCGCCCATGACTTGCGGCCGGATCGGCCGCTTCATGAAGAGACGGCCATTGATCGCATTCCAGATCGGCGCGGTCGAAAACACCACCGCCACCAGGCCGCTCGGCACCCACATCGTGGCGTAGTAAAAGCACAGGAAGTTACAGCAGAACAGCGCAAGCCCCTGCGCGAGCAGGTAGCGCCAGGCGGAACGCGGCGGCAGGACTTGCTGCCTGCGCGCGAGCAGGATCAGCATCAGCACCAGCGCCGCGATCCAGAAACGATAGGCGATCGACACCGGCGCTGCGACGACGCCGAGCTGGAATTTGATCGCGATCCAGGTGGTGCCCCAGATGAGCACCGTGGTGAGGTAGAGGGCAGTATTCATCGTCCTGCCAGTGTGCCGCTTGCCGCGCACCGGCAGTTGTCTGAACTTGCTGTTTGTTCCGGCTAAGACTTGGCCGTGGGCCAAAGGACGGCCTGGGCCACGATGACCGTCTCGCCGTTAAAGGTCAAGGAAGGCGAACCGTAAAGTTGATAGCCAAGTGCGAGCGCTTCGCTGACTCGCCGGCAAAACTTCGAATCGTCGGGGCCAGTCAGGACTCGGTAAATTGGCAGGTCGTCTGGAGGTGTATTCATGGGGCAGGCACTTCACTAGGCGGTAACAGTTCTGGTGCCAGGTATTATGAACCAGCGCGCGGAATGCCGCACGCTGGCTGGTTCTTCCTGCCTACTTCGAAGTGCGGCGGCGCGAAACGCCCAGTGCGGACAAGCCGAGGCCAAGCAGCATCAGCGTGCCCGGCACGGGCACTTGTTGCACAGGCGTGGTGTCGACGTTAATCTCGGAAAAGCCAAAGCCTTGCGTCCCGCCGTCCTGGTCGATATTGAAAACGACCGAGGTCACGTTGCCCATGCCGGCGATGGCCAGGGTGCCGGTGCCGGACAAGGTTTGCGTCGCGCCGTTGGAACCGCTCACCGTGATCGACGACGCGCCATCGGCATAGGCGGCGATATTGATGTTGACCAGGTTGAAGCTGGCCCCGAAGAAGTCGATGACCCAACTCACGTCGTCGGCGTTCTGGAAGCCGTTGTGGATGCCGATATCGCCGATAAACAAGGGATCGAAATGGTCGCCGGCACGCACCGTGCGGAGGCGAAAGCCGTCTTCCGTATAAGTGTCGACAACAGCCGAGCCATTGTTGTTGGCGAAGGCGCCGCTGGTCAGGTCAAGCTGGATCGGCGCTGCTTGTGCTGCGGAGATAGCGAGTGACAGGGCTGCCAGGCAAGCGAACTTCTTCATCGATAATTCCTTTCAAAACAGTAGGAAAGTTGACAGCATTGCTTCAAATGCAATAAGCAATTTTTATACCCTGCGCCAGCAAATAACTGATTCTTATCGATAAGTGGTTTCACGGCTGGTCGACGCTGTAAATTTTCCCGACACTAGCGGCGGCGAGCCCAGGTCCCCTTGTCTGATCTTGCGCAAATCGGAGGGGCGGCCGGCCGGATGGGAATGGCCGTGCTAGACTTTTCGGCGTGAAGCCACTGACTGGACAACTTGAGGATGCCGCTCCGCGCAAGCGCGTGGGGGCGGCGGCGCGCGCGGCGCTGGCGGGCAAGCCGGGCGATGCGATGTCGCACGCCGTGTTCCGCACCATGTCCGGCACCGATGCCACGCTGGAGCGTTTTGCGTGGCTGGGCGACGGGCTGGCGGCTGCGGTCTGGCATCGCAGCACGCCGGAGGCGTTCACCGAGTATCGCCAGCCGGGCCACCACACCTTGTCCTGCTACCTGGGCGGCGGCTACGAAGTCGAGCGCGAAGGCTTGCCGGGGCAGTATGGCGCGCCACAGCGCCTGTGCTCCCTGCCGGACTGGCACGAATCGGAGTGGGTGGTGCGCGGCCAGTTGCGCATGCTGCACGTGTACTTCATGCCGGAGCATTTCACGCAGCGCGCCGTGGCGGAGCTGGATCGCGAGCCGCGCGAACTCACCTTGCAGGACAAGACCTATTTCGAGAACCAGCGCCTGGTGCAACTATGCGGCGAGTTGCTGCAGCAGCCGTGGGACGACGCCGACCAGCTGCTGCGCGCCAATGAAATCACGCACGAGGCCTTGAGCGAGCTGCTGCAATCGCAATCGATGACCAGGCCTGGCCTGCGCTTGCGCGGAGGGCTGGCGCCGCTGGTGCGCCGCCGCTTGCACGAATACATCGAAACCCACTTCGACCAGAACATCACCCTCGGCATGCTGGCGCAACTGGCGTGCATGTCGGAATTCCATCTGGCCCGCATGTTCCGCATCAGCTTCGGCATGCCGCCGTCGGCCTGGATTGCAGCACGCCGCATCGAGCGTGCGCGCGGCCTGTTGCGCGCAGGGCGCCTGCCGCTGCAGCAAGTCGCCGAAGCGTGCGGCTACGCCGACCTTCGCCATTTCAGCCACCGTTTCAGCGAAGCCGTCGGGGCGCCGCCCGGCCGCTACCGCCAGCTTGTGAGCGGACTCAAGTCCTGACCCTATCGCTGTGCCGCGCACGATTAGAAGCTCAGCGCGCGCCGCTGACGGGGCAAGTCCACCATTGGCTCCTGTGCCTTGGCTGGAGGATGCCATGAAACCGGTTGCCCGATTGTGCGGTCTTGTCCTTGCCTAGCCATTACTCGCTGCTGCCCAGGCGCCGCGGCAGCGGACTGGAATGCCTGACGGACAGCAGCGAAGAAGCGATCCTCACCGATATGAATGACGCTGGCCAGCTGGTGGGATCATCCGGCGCCCAACCGATGATCTGGCAATCGGGACGGCAGCCCATCACATTCGACGCGGGCGTTCATGGCGGAACGGCGGTTTCCATCAATAACAAGGGCACGATTGTCGCGATGGCACGTGCAGTGGATGGTGAAAATGGTGACCAGGAGCAGGTTGTCGGCCTCTCGCGCGCAGGGGATCATGCCGGAGTCTGGCAGGACGGCGCTTATCACGATCTGCCCGATGCGGGCTATTCGTGGGCGCGCGACATCAACGACAAGGGCTGGGCGGCCGGCGGCAGCGGTAGCGATATTACCGAGGCCCATGGCACAATCTGGAAAGGCGAAGTGCTGGAGACCTACGGCCCCGGCTACGCCACCGCCATCAACAACGCAGGCGTGGCCGTCGGCTATTGGGAAGGCACGCAGCACGGCATGCTGTTTTCCGGTGGGCAGACATACGACCTGAACACGCTGTGGGACAGAAGCGGCTGGGACGGCTGGAGCTTTCGTTATACGGAAGATATCAACGATGCGGGCGAGATCGTGGCGATTGCCAGCAATGCGGCAACCTTCGCGCAGCAAGCGGCGCTGCTGTCGCCGGTGCCGGAGTTGGCGCCGGTCCTGATGCTGCTGGCCGGCCTGCTGCTGCTTGGCAGCTTGCATCGCGCTATGGCGCGCAACGCTATCGCGCCGTCGCGCACGATTTGAGCCGGCGCGCGCGCAGCCTGCCGCGTTGGCGCAGCATGGGCTCCTGCTTACCCACAGGAGATTGCCATGCCAAGGTTCCTTCGTTTGTTCTTTTCCGTGCTGGCGTTGCTGGCATGGTCCGCACACGTGCAGGGTGCACCCGCCTATAGTGCCTTCAAGTTCGATGGCCAGTTCACGCCGCAGATACTGAACGACCTGGGCCAGGTCGCCGGCGTCGGCCAGGACGGCAGGCCGGTCATCTGGAATCCCGATGGCTCGGTGCAGCAACTGGCTGGCAGTGTCAGCCAGCTCACCATCACCGGCTTCAATAATCGGGGCACGGTTGTCGGCAATGCGGTCATTCCGGGCTACAGCCTGCCGCAACCGGTCGCATGGCGCGACGGCGGGGCAGTGGAGCGCCTGCCATTCCAGGGTTTGGGCGGTTTCACGGCGGGCGTCAATAATCGCGGCGACATTATCGGCTACATGGCCGGCGCATCCGGTACGGGCTCGGGGCAGGTCGGCTTCGTCCAGTGGGGCGACGGCAGTACGCCTCAACTGTTCGACAACTACCTGCCGCAGATGATCAACGACCACGGCCTGGTTATTGGCCAGCTTGGCGGCGATTGGGGGCTTCGGGGCTGGCAGGATGGGGTGTTCGCGCAAGAGCCCTATAGCGGCCTGTTTGTCCGTGCGCTCAACAACGAAGGGCGCCTGGCGGGCATGCACGACAATTACCACGCCTTCTCGCTGATCGACAGGGAGGGGCAGCGCGACATCCGTGACCTGTGGTCCGGTTTTGCCCATGCCCTCAACGATACCGGCAGCGTCGTCGGCGAAACCGAGCTCAGCTTGCATGCCATGCTGTGGTTTGAAGACCGGGCGTATAACCTGGATCATTTGTGGAACGAAGCCGCGTATTCGGGCTGGACCTTGCTCAACGCGTGGGACATCAACAACGACGGGGCGATACTTGCCAGTGCCCTCGGCCCCCAGGGTGGCACCGCCACATTCCTGCTGTCGCCGGTGCCGGAGCCGCAAATTGCTACGCTGCTGCTGGCCGGGCTCGCGCTGCTGGCACTGCGCTGGCTGGCGCAAAGAAAGCTGGCGGCGCGCCTGGCGTCTTCTTCCTTGCTGGCGCTGCTTGCATGCAGCGCGTATGCGCAGGAAGCGCCGGCCTATCGGGCATTCAGGTTTGACGGCCAGTTTGCGCCGAAGTTCCTGAACGATGCCGGGCAGGTCGCGGGCCTCGGCCCGGACGGCAAACCGCTGATCTGGAACCGCGACGGTTCGCTGGTGCATTTGCCTAGTGTCGCCGGAGAATTGACACTCACCGGCTTCAATAACCAGGGAACGGTTATCGGGAACATTACAATCCCGGGCTTCACGCAGTCGCAGCCGGTCAGGTGGCGCAATGGCGGCGAAATGGAACTGCTGCAATTCGCGGGAATGGGCGGTTATGCGGCCGGCATCAACAACCGCGGCGATGTTGTCGGCTACCGCCTGCCGGGAACTTCCGGACCGATCGGCTTTATCCAATGGGGCGATGGCAGCGCACCGCAAGTGTTTGACGACTACGCCCCCTATTTGATCAACGATCTCGGCTACGTTATTGGAGGCCACACCGGCGAGTTTGGCGCCAGGAGCTGGTACAACGGCAACTTCGGCGATCATCACCTGGCTTATGACTTTTACCTCCTTGCCGTCAACAGCGAAGGACGGGTCGCCGGCTACCAGGAAAACGCCAGCGCATTCACCATGCTCGAACATGGCAGCAAATGGGATTATCAGGAACTGTGGTCCGATTATGCGTACGACATCAACGACGCGGGCAGCGTGGTAGGCGAAACCGATTACAGGCGCGCCATGCTTTGGTACCGGGACCGGCCCTACGTGCTGGACCATCTTTGGAACGAGACAGAGTACGCGGGATGGTTCCTGCAAGGCGCTTGGGACATCAATGCCAGCGGCCAGATCCTTGCCAGGGGCGTCAATGAGTGGGATACGCGAGGGACGTTCCTGCTGTCGCCGGTGCCGGAACCGACGCAAGGGGCGTTGCTGCTGGCAGGGCTGGCGCTGCTGGGAAGCCTGCGCCTCAAGCCAGGTCGGCGAGCAGCCTGACGATCTCGTCGCCGTAGGAAACCAGCTTCTTCTCGCCCACGCCGGAGATGCCGCGCATCTCGCCCAGCGTGGCAGGACGGACCTTGGCGATCTCGCGCAGGGTGGCGTCGTTGAAGATCACATAAGCCGGCACGCCATGTTCGCGTGCCGCGCCCATGCGCCACGAACGCAGGCGGTCGAAGAGGCGCTGCTCGTCGCCATCGAGGCTGGTTTCCTCGTAGCCCTTGGGGGCCGAGCTGCGTTTCTGCTTGACCGGCTTCTGGTACTGGCGCAGCTGCACTTTCTGGCCGCCTTTCAACACCGGGCGCGCGGCGTCGGTCAGCTTGAGCGAACTGAATTGCTCGTGGTCGACGGTGACCAGGCCCAGAGCGATGACCTGGCGCAGGATGGCGCGCCATTCCTGTTCGCTGCGGTCGGCGCCGATGCCGAACACGGACAGCTTATCGTGGTGCCAGGTCTGGATGCGTTCCGACTCGGCGCCGCGCAGCACGTCGATCACGTGGCCAGCGGCGAAGCGCTGGTCGCAGCGGTAGATGGCCGACAGCAGCTTCTGCACCGGCACCGTGCCATCGAAGGATACCGGCGGAATCAGGCAGGTGTCACAATTGCCGCAAGGCGTGGCCGGCTCGCCGAAGTATTCCAGCAGGCGCACGCGGCGGCAGCTCAGTGTCTCGCACAGGCCCAGCATGGAATCAAGCTTGGTCGACAGGACGCGCTTGAAATTCTCGTCGGCTTCCGACTCGTCGATCATGCGCCGCTGCAGCACCACGTCCTGCAGGCCGTAGGACATCCAGGCGCTGGCTGGCATGCCGTCGCGGCCGGCGCGGCCGGTTTCCTGGTAATAGCCTTCGATCGATTTCGGCAGGTCGAGGTGGCAGACGAAACGCACGTCCGGCTTGTCGATGCCCATGCCGAAGGCGATGGTGGCCACCATCACGATGTTCTCTTCGCGCAGGAAGCGCGCCTGGTTCCCGGCGCGCACCGTGTGCTCCATGCCGGCGTGGTAGGCCAGGGCGCGCACGCCGTGCTCGTTCAGGAACTCCGCCGTCTCCTCCACCTTCTTGCGCGACAGGCAGTAGACGATGCCGCAATCGCCGGCATGTTCGGCGGTGATGAAGTCCAGCAGCTGCTTGCGGCCGTTGGTCTTTTCAACGATCTGGTAGCGGATGTTCGGGCGGTCGAAAGACGACACGAATTGCGCCGCTTCGGTCAGCGCCAGGCGGTGGATGATTTCGGCGCGCGTCTGCTGGTCGGCGGTCGCAGTCAGCGCAATGCGCGGCACGTTCGGGAACTGCTCGTGCAGCACCGAGAGCTTGATGTATTCAGGACGGAAGTCGTGGCCCCATTGCGAAACGCAGTGCGCCTCGTCAATGGCGAACAGGGCGATCTGCGAATCCTGCAGCAGGTCGAAGCAGCGCTGGGTCAGCAGCCGTTCCGGCGCCACGTACAGCAGGTCGATCTGGCTTGTGCGCACCAGACGTTCGATGCGCGCCGCTTCCTCATACGTCTGGGTGGAGTTCAGGAAGGCCGCGCGCACGCCCACCTCGGCCAGCGCGTCGACCTGGTCCTGCATCAGCGCGATCAGCGGCGACACCACCACGCCCACGCCTTCGCGCAGCATGGCCGGGATCTGGTAGCACAGCGACTTGCCGCCGCCGGTCGGCATCAGCACCAGGGCATCGCCGCCGTTGCCGACATGCTCGACAATCTGCCCCTGCTGGCCGCGGAAGGCTGGGTAGCCGAAGACGGTCTGGAGCAGGTGCAGGGCGCGCTGGCTGGTGTCCTGGTCGGTCATGCTCTTATTCGGCCCAGGTGATGACGCCGGTATAGGCGGAAACAATCACCACGATGCCGAACACGATGCGGTACCAGGCGAAAGGGGTGAAGGTATGGCTGCTAATGTAGCGCAGCAGCCAGCGGATGCAGGCAAACGCCGACACGAAAGCCACCACGGCGCCGATGCTGAATAGCGGCAGGTCGCCGGCAGTCAGTTGGTCGCGCGCTTTCCACAGCGAGTAAAATGTCGCGGCCAGCAGGGTCGGGATCGCGAGGTAGAAGGAGAACTCGGTGGCCACCTTGCGCGACAGGCCGAACATCATGCCGCCAATGATGGTGGCGCCGGAGCGGCTGGTGCCGGGAATCAGGGCGAAGACCTGGGCGAAGCCGACCTTCAGCGCATCCAGTGTCGTCATGTCGTCCACCGACTGCACGCGCACGGCGACCGGGTTGTCCCTGGCGCGGCGCTCGACCCACAGGATGACCAGGCCGCCGATGATGAAGGCCAGCGCCACCGGCAGTGGCGCGAACAGCACCGCCTTGATCTTGTGTTCGAACAGGAAGCCCAGCCCCGCGGCCGGAAGGAAGCCGACTGCCACATTGAGCGCAAAGCGGCGCGCGCGCGCTTCGCGGAACATGCCGAACAACACTTCGCCTATCTTTTTGTGGAACTCCCAGATAACGGCAACCATGGCGCCGCCCTGGATGGCAATCTCGAACACTTTAGCCTTCTCGCCGGTGAAATTCAGCAGGCTGCCCGCCAGCACGAGGTGGCCGGTGGAAGAAATCGGCAGGAATTCGGTAAATCCTTCGACCAGACCCATGATCAGAGCCTTCAGCGCGAGAACGATATCCATTGTGATTTTGGTAAGTGTGTCGGTAGGCGAACGCGGGCGGGATGCTGCGCGGGCACGAAGCTTACCATGAGCGCGGCCCACCGATGCACTTGAGTCAAGGGTAGCGCCCTTGCCAAGGCGCCGGTTTGCGCTGCGTCAGGAGTGAACGCGTACCAGGCGGCTGCTGGCGGCGACCAGCAACAAGGCGCCGCCGAGGACGGCAAACGCCAGCTCCAGGCTGGTCAGGTGGGCCATGAAGCCGATCAGGGCTGGGCCGGCCAGGACGCCGGCGTAGCCGATGGTGGTGATGGCAGCGATCGCCAGGCTGGCGGGCATGGTGCGCTGGTTGCCGGCGGCAGTGAACAGGATGGGCACGATATTCGAAGCGCCCAGGCCGACCAGCACGAAGCCGGCCAGGGCCGCGGCCGGCGAAGGCGAGGCGACTGCCGTGAAGAAGCCGGCGGCGGCGCACAGGCCGCCCGCCAGCAGCACGCGGCGCCCGCCGAAACGGCGCACCACGCGGTCGCCCGTCAGGCGGCCGACGGTCATGGCGACGGCAAAGGCGGCATAACCGAGGCCGGCGCGGCCTTCCTGCAGGCCGCGTTCGGCGGTCAGGAACACGGCGCTCCAGTCCAGCATCGCGCCTTCGGCCAGGAAGACGATGAAGCACAGGACGCCGATAAAGATCACGGCGCCGTGCGGCATGACGAAGGTTGGCGTACTGCCGTCGCGCGCTTCCGGCTCGTGCAGCAAGTCGGGACTGGCGCGCCACAGCAGGATGGCGCTCACGGCGACGATAGCCAGGCACGCGCCCAGCGGGCCGCTGCCACGCCACAGCAACAGGGCCATGCCGCCGGCGCCGGCGAAGCCGCCAAGGCTGAACATGCCGTGGAAACCGGACATCAGCGCGCCGCCGCTGGCCTTTTCGACAATCACCGCCTGCACGTTCATCGCCACGTCCATGGTGCCGAGCGAGGCGCCGAACACAAACAGCGCCAGGCCAAGCAGCAGCGGGGTTGGCGCCAGCGCCAGGGCCGGCAGCGACAGGCAGACCACCAGCGCCGACCACAGCACCACCTTGCGGCAGCCAAAGCGCGCCGCCAGCGCGCCGGTCAGCGGCATCGCCAGCAGCGAGCCCAGGCCGAGGCAAAGCAGCAGCAACCCAAGCGGACCTTCCGCCAGTTGCAGGCGCTCCTTCGCGTACGGCACCAGCGGCGCCCAGGCAGACATGGCAAGGCCCGCAGTCAGGAAAGCCAGGCGGGTGGACAGGCGGTGGCGGTGGTCGATGGTTTGGTTCATGGCTGAAGATTCTAGCATGGAACCGTTTCCATTATGGTCCTTGAGCGTTGGCAGTCGATTATGATGTGCACTGCTCTTATCGCAAGGAACGAGGTATGGATCGGTTTCTGTGGACGCGTGGGAACGGGATTGACACGCTGGCCTTAGGCCGCTTGCGGGCGCATTTTCCAAAGCCGGCCGCTCCGATGGGCGAGGCCTGGTTCATGGGGGCCGAAAGGCGAATGTTCAGTGACTTGCTGGGAAACCTGGACGAGATTGCAGTGCGCGAACTGCAGGAATGTTTTGCTGAAATCGCCAGCGGTACCCGGTCATTCGGTCCGATGGAGGAATGGAAAACCTGGTACCACTACCTGCTTGCGGCGCTCCTGCCGCGCAGCCATGAGGCATGTTTTTCCTACCTGCTGGAATCGTTGATGACTGGGTTTATGGCCATTTACCCGAACGGCGTCTCTCGGGAGCCATACGAAGGCTTTCGGGAAGATGTGCTGCTAACCCTGGGACGGTGCATGATGGATGGCATGTGCTGGAACGGCACCGACATCGCTATCGGGAATATTCTGCGTCAATCAAACGACAACCCGAACCGTGTCTGGCTCTGGTGGGATGCCAGTGGAGATTTCTCCGCTTCGATGTTCTTCTGCCTGAAATATCTGCCTGAGTCTTTAGTCGAGCCTTGGCTGCGTTCCGTGTTCGATATCCCCTCACCGCACTGGCGCGCGCAGGTCGTCGTCTGGCTGGTTGGTGCGCATGGGATCCTGAACGACACAATGCGGTGGCCATCTGAATTTTCGCTGGAAGCCCGACCATACATCGGTTGGGAATGGAGTCATTGTCTCGAGGCCAGGCTGACGGTTGTAGACGACAGCGGCGCGCCGCCGGTAGCGGCGCTTGTCCCTGAGGCTGCCCGAACGGCAACGCTGGACGTGGTTCGATCGTACTTCAGCGAAGATCGATTCCTGGAATGGGTCACTTGCATTGCGACTGTTCCATATCTGGAAGCGGAACTGGCTGAAATTCCTTCGACATTCGCAACGCTCTACGTTCGCTAGCGGCTCACGGACAGGTTTCGCGTTCCAGCACCGCGAGCCACGTCATCGCCTGTTCCCGACTCTCGCCGCACATTTCGGCCGAAGGCTGCAGGCCGCCGCAGAAGGCCGGGCGTTCCGGCTTGCCGAAGATCTTGCAACGGTTATCGTCGCCCAATTGGACGCAGCGCACCCCGGCCGGTTTGCCGTTCGGCATTCCGGGAATCGGGGACGTAATCGAGGGCGCCGTGCAGCAGGCGCCACAGGCTGGGCGGCATTGGAAACTCATGGTGGGCCAGTATTTTACAGCTTCGGCCAACCCAGCCAGCGCATGGCCTGCTCGCGCGACTCACCGCACACTGCTTCGTCGGCCCTGAATTCCACGCACACGAGGGGGCGTTCGGGCAAGCCATACAGCTTGCAGCGCATGTGTGAATCGAGCTGGATGCAGGGCACGCCTGCCGGTTTGCCTTCAGGCATGCCGGGAATCGGGCTGGAGATCGCGGGCGCCGTACAGCAGGCGCCGCATTGTGGACGGCACGGGATCGGGGTGCGGTTCACAGCCGTGCGGGCGGCTTTGCCTTGCTAATGGATAACGTGGTGCGTGCGGCCGCCGAAGGCCTTGAGGGCGTCGGACAGCGACACTTCAATCTGTCCCAGGTGGGCGTCAGCCAGCACCCAGGGCTCGCCGTCCGCGGCATGGCGCTTGGCCACTTCACGTTCGACCATGGCCGCCATGCGCTCATGCAGCACTTGCTGGTAGCGCGGCGAATCCGGATTCCCAGCCTGGGCACGGGCATACATATCGGCCCCTTCCCAGAGTTCCTGGATGCGCTCATCCGCAAGTCCGGAGGCGGCTGCCAGGACTTGTAATGTTGTCTTGTTATGCATTTTTACTCTCCCAGACACGTTCTTTGACGCGTACTTAGCAGTAAATACCTAATTCTCACGAATTACCAATCATTTCTAAGAAGTGGATCTTTATAACAACAGTCGTTGCTCTTCTGGCTAGATTGTTGGCCAAGTGCAGTCTGTTAGAATGACGCACGTTATGTGATTGGTGCCTTCCTGCAAGCCTGCCGGGAGGTGAAACGGGAAGCCGGTGCCGCGCGGGATAGCCATCTTGCGCCAGTCCGGCGCAGCCCCCGCTGCTGTAAGCCGGACGAAGCTGACCAACGCCACTGTGCATCGCACGGGAAGGCCAGGCCAGCGGAGGAAGAAGGCGAGCCAGAAGACCGGCCGGTCACTTTTGATTGTGCGAAGCCCGGGGTGTGGTTTTGCGTGCTCGGAATCCTGCTGTGCCTACCACTACCTTTGCCCGGACCATTGTGGTCCTGCTATGTGCGTTCGCTTGCGCGCGTGCCAACGCCGCCGTGCTGTTTGCCATCGTGACCGAACGCGCTGCGCCTGTCGCCATCGAGGCGGCCCATCGCCACCTGGCCGGCCATCCCCAGGACCGTATCGTGTTGCGCACGCCCGCGCAATGGATGGCGGCCGACGACAAGCAAGCCGCCCAGTGGCTGGCGCAGGCGGACAGCATCCTGGCCGTATCGCTGTTCGGCGACCCGGCCCGGCGCCTGAAGGAATTCTTGCCGCGCCATGCCCGCCCGCAGGCCAGCGTGCTGGCCATGAATGGCGAGGCCACGCTTAGCCTGCTGTCGCGCGGACGGCAGGGCAGCTTGCAGGGCTTTTCGCCTGAAACGCTGCGCCAGCTCTCGACCGAGCAGCCGCCGGAAGCGGCACTGCAGGCAGCCAGGGCGCGACCGGCGGCAGGCCAGTGGCTGGCTGCGCGCCAGGTCTGGCAGGCCGGTGGCCGCGACAACACGGCAGCGCTGCTTGCGCACCTGCTCGACCCCTCGCGCGCCCTGGCCGAGCCGCAGCCGGAACCGACGCTGCGCCTGCGCGCCGGCCAGCGCGAACTGCACGACGCGGCGGCATGGGGCAGGGCGGCGCAGCTAGGCCTGCAGGCGCGTCCTACCGTGGTAGTGCTGGACCTGTCGAACATGGATGGCACGGTGCCCGATGCCGTCTGCAAGCAAGTCGAACGCATTGGCCAGCAATGCGTGCAGGTGCTGCCGCGCTGGGGCGGCGCCTCGCGCGAGGCGCTTGAGCGCTTGCCGGAACTGATTGCGCCTGCCGTGCCGGCCGCCATGGTGGTGCTGCAGGACTTTGTGGTGGGCGCCGCCGAAGGGCGCGAAGCCGTCAGCGAGGCATTCAAGAAGCTCGATATCCCGCTGTTCAAGGCGATCCGGCTGTCCGACCGCACCGCCATGCAATGGCGCTTGTCGCCGGACGGCTTGCCGCCTGATTCGGTGCAGTACCGCGTGGCGCTACCCGAGCTGCAGGGCATCGGCCAGCCCATCGTGGTGGCGGCACTGGGCGAGCCGCAGCGCGACAAGCTGACCGGCATCGAGAATCGCCCGCCGGTAGTACTGGCGGCGGAAGCGGAGCGCCTGGCTGCGCGCGTCGAGCGCTGGCTGGCCTTGCGCGCCAAATCCAACCGCGACAAGCGCGTGGCGCTGGTGTACTACAATCACCCGCCGGGCCGCCAGAACATCGGCGCCGACAACCTTGATGTGCCGGCTTCGCTGTTCGACATGCTGCACGCCCTGAAGGACGCCGGCTACACGGTCGGCGAATTGCCGGCCACGCCGGAAGCGCTGCTTGACCGCATCATGGCGCACGGCGTCAACCTGCCTGAGGACCGCGGCGCCTTGCGTGAACTGGCGGGCTCCGTGAACAGCGTCAGCGCCGCCGATTATGCGAAGTGGTTCGCGACGCTGTCGCCGCGCGTGCAGGGAGAAATGACCAGCGGCCTGCTGGGCCGCTTGCACGCCGACGTGCTGGAAGCGGAAGCTGCCGGCGAATGGGCACTCGGCCGCAAGCAGGCGGAAGTCGTGATCAAGGAACTGCAGCACCTGGTGGAGGGCGCCGATCATCCGCAGCGCGAGGCGGCGATCCGCGACCTGGCTGCGCTGTCCGATGGCTATGCGGGCTGCCTGCAGGCGAAGGCGCCGCGCCGCTGCGCTGCGCTGGAGCCGCTGCGACGCCGGGTCGCGTCCTACGGCATCGAGGGCTTGAAGGGCTGGGGGCCTGCACCGGGCAAGATCATGGTCGACAGCGGCAAGCTGCTGGTGCCGGGCATCCAGTTCGGCAACGTGTTCATCGGACCACAGCCGCCGCGCGGCTGGGAAGTGGACGAAGAGCTGCTGCATGCGAATACCAGCGTGCCGCCCCCGCACCAGTACCTGGCCTTCTACCACTGGCTGCGCGACCGCTTCAAGGCCGATGCGCTGGTGCATATCGGCCGCCACTCGACCTATGAGTTCTTGCCGGGGAAGGCGGTCGGACTTTCGGCCGACGACTTTCCCAGCCTGATCGCGGGCGACCTGCCCGGCATCTATCCCTATATCGTGGACGGCGTCGGCGAAGGCACGCAGGCCAAGCGGCGCGGCCTGGCGGTGATGGTTGACCACCTGACGCCGCCGCTGGCGTCCACGCCGCTGTACGACGAACTGCTGTCGCTGCGCCAGATTGTGGAGAGCTACGAGGCAGCCAGCTCCGACACGCTGAAGGCCAAGGCGGCGCAGCTGATGCGCGAGCGCGTTGTGGCCCTGAACCTGAAGGCGGAACTGGAAGCGTCGATGGCCGACGTGCTGGCCGTGCGCGGCATCGGCTTCGACGCGGCCGACGACGACCTGCTGGCGCACGAAGTGGGCCACTACCTGACAAAGCTGCAGGAAAAGTTCATGCCGCACGGCCTGCACATCTTCGGGCGTCCGTGGAAGCGGGACTCCATCGACCTGATGCTGGAATCGATGAAGAAGGGCGGCATCGACGATCCTGAGGTTGCGCGCAAGCTGGCTGCGTCGCCGCTCAATGAAATGCGCGCGCTGCTGGCGGGCCTGGATGGCCGCTTCATCGAACCGGGCAAGGGCAACGATCCCCTGCGCTCGCCGGAAGCGCTGCCGACCGGCCGCAATTTCCATGCGGTCGATGGCGATATCCTGCCGACCAGAATCGGCTACCAGATGGGCTCCAGCCTGGCGGCCAAGGCTGCGGCGCGTGAGCATTCCGATGCGGGCAGCGAAGGCATCCTGCTGTGGGCATCCGATGCGGTGCGCGATGAAGGCGTGATGGTGGCGTTCGCGCTGGCGATGATGGGCGCCGAGCCGGTATGGAATGCGCGCGGCATCGTCAACGATGTGCGGCTGGTGCCGGGCGCAGTGCGGCGCGATGCGCTGGTGACCACGTCCGGCCTGTTTCGCGACCTGTACCCGAACCTGATTCGCCTGATCGACCGCGCCGGTCGAATGTCATTGGCCGCCTCCGCTGCGGGCATCGCCGAGCAGGAGCCTGCATTGCGCGAGGCACTGGAGGCTGCGCTGGCGCCGCTGGGCAGCAGCGCAGGCGCCGGCAGCGGCAGCACCGGCGCCAGTGCCAGCGCTGCATGGGGCCGCGAGCCGACAGCGAACAACCGCGTGGCGCGTGAATGGCTGGTGCGCGTGCGCGCGCTGCAAGCGGGCGGCATGCCGCTGGCCGATGCCGGCCGCGCCGCCGCCCAGCGCATCTTCGGTGACGCTCCTGGCGCTTACGGCGCCGGCGTCAACCGCCTAACCGAGCGTTCCGGCGCCTGGCGCGAGCGCGACGAGATCGGCAAGGCTTACCGCAACCGCATGGGGCATGCCTACGGCCTCGATGCGAGCGGCGAGGCAAACCATGCCGCCTTTGACGTGGCGTTGGACGGCATCACGCGCACCTACCACGGCCGCGCCAGCAACCTGTACGGCCTGCTCGATAACAATGACGCCTTCGATTACCTGGGCGGCCTGTCGCTGGCCGTCGAGAGCCGCACCGGCCGCGTGCCGGAAGCGCTGATCCTGCAGCACGCACAGCCGGGGCGCGCCGACGTTGAGCCGCTGGCTTCCACCATGCTGGGCGAACTGCGCGGCCGCTTCCTCAACCCGGCGTGGATCAAGCCCCTGATGGGGCATGGTTATGCCGGCGCCCGCACCATGGGGCAGGAGTTCCTGGAGAACCTGTGGGGCTGGCAGGTCACGCGGCCGGACCTGGTGAAGAACTGGGCCTGGGATGAAGTGAAGTCGGTCTACTTCGACGATGCGCATAAGCTCGGCCTGCCGCAATTCCTCGGCCAGCGCCACAACGCGCACGCCAAGGCGCATATGCTGGCAATCTTCATGGTGGCGGCCGAGAAGGGTTACTGGAAAACCGACGATGCCACCGTCAAGAAAATGGGCGGCGAACTGGCCCGCCTGGTTGCCAGCAACGGCTTGCCGGGCAGCGGCCACACTGCACCTGACCACCCGATGTGGCAATGGCTGTCGCCGCAGCTCGATCCGGCCGACGCGCAAGCTTTGGCCAGCACCCTCGCCAAGGCGCGCGGCGATGCGCTGGCTGCCGAGGCGTACGCCACTGCCGTTCCGGCCGGCGCCAACGCTGCCGCCGGCGCGCAACCCGGCTCTGCGCCAGCCAGCGCCGCTGCCTCGCAAGCGGAAGCCGCGTCCGAGGCAGCTGCGCGCAACAGCGCTGCGCCCGACGCAGCCCGCCCGGCGCAGCAACGGCGCACCACGCACGACGCCGCCGAAATGGGCGCCGTTGCGCGCGCAAACGCCCAGTCGGCGCAGCCGCGTGCCTACGAGTTGCGCGATCTTGCCGAACCCACGCAATCCCCCGCCGAGCGCGCCATGCACCTGCTTGCCCTGTTGGCCGCCCTGGCCGCCGGCCTGGCCCTGTTTGCGCTGGGCGTGCATCGCGGCATCCAGACACCCATCCTCAAAGGAGCACACCAATGATCGACAACCAAACCTACGCCTGGCTGCACGACGGCGTCAGCTACCTCCTCGCGCCGGCGCTGCTGGCCCTCCTCGTCGCGTGCGCCATTGCGGCAGTGGAAGCAGGCATCGCCGCCGGCGAACGTTTCAGCGGATTGAAAAAGCTCCGCGCAGCCGGCAACGCCGCCCACATCCAGGCCCTTGCCCGCCATCGCCTTGAGCGCGCCGACCTGCTGGCCCGCATCCCCCCGATGCTGGGCCTGATGGCCACCATCATCCCGCTTGGCCCAGGCCTGGCAGCCCTTGGACAGGGCAACCCTGCGCAACTGGCCAGCGCCGTGACGGTTGCTTTCGACGCCACAGTCCTCGGGCTGGTTGCCGGCATTGCCGGCCTGGTGATCGGCAAGCTGCGCCGCCGCTGGTACGAAGAAACGCTCGACGCCATGGAGCACGCGGCATGAGGGACCAGTTCCAATCCCCCGGCAATGCCGCCATCCCGGCCCGCAAGCGCCTGCGCCTGTACCGGCACCTCGACTCCCGCTTCGACGACAGCGACGAAGACCCGCGCGCCAGCCTGGTCAACCTGGTCGACGTGATGCTGGTGTTTGCCTGCGGCCTGATCGCAGCCGTCGCCGGCAGCCAGGGCGCGCTCCAGCACAAGCCGGTGGAGAAGGGCCGCCAGATCGAGCGCCCCGCCGACGGCGTGACGCAAGCCGGCAGCGGCTACGACCGCGTCGGCGAAGTATTCCGCGACCCCAAGACCGGCCAACTGGTGCTGATCGAACCCGCAAAGACCGAAGCGGCCCCGCGCCCTTAAGCGTAGGTAAGGATGTCCTTCTGCACGCGTTCCAGGTGCTGGCGCACATAAAAGCGCGCCGCCTCCTGGTTGCCGCTGGCGATGGCTTCGTAGATCAGCCGGTGTTCGTAGACGTACAGCCGGGCGCGGGCCGGATCGTGGATGCCGGCATCGCGCAGTTGGCGCCATAGCGGCTCATCGACCGCGCCCGCGACGACGCCGGCGATGGCGATCATGACCGGGTTGCCGCTCATCGCGGCAATGCGCTGGTGGAACTGGCGGTCGAGTTCATTCCATTGCTGGCGCGCGCCGGCATCGGCCCAGTCGCTGATGGCCTCCATCTGGTCCAGCAAAGTTTCCATTTCCCGATCGCGCTTGCCCACTGCCGCCGCGAATTCGGCGATCAGCGGTTCGATGGCCAGGCGCGCGGCCAAGGTTGCGCTTGGGCTGGTATCGGCCGCCAGCGGCGCGCCGGCCGCGCGGATCGCGTCCAGCGCACCCGGCAGCACATAGGTGCCGGAATTGGGCCGGGTTTCGAGGATGCCGCGGTTGACCAGCGCCGCAATCGCCTCGCGCACCGTGGCGCGGCCAACGCCCAGCGCGAGCGAAAGGCTGCGTTCCGCCGGCAGGCGCGTACCCGTTGCATATTCCCCGGCCAGCACCATGCCCTGGAGGCGGTCGGCGACGATCTCGTACAGTTGCGGCGCCTGCAGGGCGGAAGCGAGTTTGTTCATTTTGGTCTTTTTAATAATCCAATGTGGTTATAATTTGAACCAATTTTACCAAGCCTGCTGCCAACCATGCTGACCTTTTCCCGTACGATCCACACTATCGACGCCCACACCGGCGGCGAGCCGCTGCGCATCCTGATGAATGGCTTGCCCGCCATTCCCGGCGCGACCATCCTCGAGAAAAGGGCGTGGTTGAAGGAGCACCGCGACGATCTGCGGCGCTTCCTGATGAATGAACCGCGCGGCCATGCCGACATGTACGGCGCCTACCTGCTGCCGCCTCTCACGGCGGACGCGGATTTCGGCGTCGTCTTCATCCACAATGAAGGCTATAGCGATATGTGCGGCCACGGCATCATCGCCCTCGGCAAGGTGCTGGTGGAAATGGGGCACGTCGAGCGCCAAAGCCCGGTCACCCGCATTGGTTTCGATACGCCGGCCGGCTGCATCGAAGCGCGCGTGGCATGGGACGGCCAGCGGGCAGGGGAGGTGACCTTCAGGAATGTGCCTGCCTTCATCCTGGCGCGCGACCTCGAAGTGGAAACGCCGGGCTTCGGCCGAATCACCGGCGACATCGTGTTCGGTGGCGCTTTCTACTACTACATCAACGGCGCGCAAGCGGGCCTGGAAGTGCGGCCGGAACAGGTGCGCGCGCTGATCCAGCTCGGCGCGGAAACCAAGGCGGCCGTCATCGCCAAGACGCGCATTCGCCATCCCCTCGAGCCGGGCCTGGACCAGCTGTACGGCACCATCATCGACGGCGCACCGAACCGCCCCGGCGTCGACCAGTCGAACGTCTGCATCTTTGCCGACCGCGAGGTGGACCGCTCGCCCACCGGCACCGGCACCTCCGGCCGAGCGGCCCAGTTGTTCCTGCGCGGCCAACTGCCGCTGGGACAGCCCTATGTGAACGGCAGCATCGTCGGCAGCGCCTTCACCGTGCGTGTGACCGAAAAGGTGCAGGTGGGCGATTTCGACGGCGCCATCACGGAGGTCACGGGCAGCGCCCATATCAGCAGCTTCAACCAATGGGTGCTGGAAGACGCCGACCCGTTCCCGACCGGCTTCTTCTTCCGCTGACGCCATGCAGATTTTCGATCCCACGCAAACCGCCCAGGCCTTGCCCTACGACCGCCTGGTCGACGCACTGGCCCAAGCCGCCAGGGAACTGGCCGCAGGCATCATCAAGGCGCCGGAACGATTGGCGGTCGGGATCGATGCGGACAGCACGCTGCTCTGCATGCCTGCCGTTGCCCCCGATCTTGGCGTCACCAAGCTGGTTACCGTCCATACCGATAATGCGCGGCACGGATTGCCGGCGATCCAGGGCGAAGTGGTGGTGTTCGATTCAGCGACTGGAAAGCGCCTGGCGCTGCTGGATGGGCCCACCGTCACCCAGCGCCGCACAGCGGCCATGTCCCTGCTTGGCATCCGCACGCTGGCGCCGCGCAAGCCCGCAACGGTGCTGCTGATCGGCACCAGGGCGCAGGCGGCGGCGCACGCCGAGGCGCTGGCCGACTACTTCGGCGTGGCAGAACTGCATGTCGCCGGCAGCAGCATGGCGAAAGCGATGCAGTTTGCCGCCGTGCTGCGCGCCCGCCATCCCGGCGTGAACATCGTGCCGGTCGGCGAGGGCGAGTTGGCGCAGTATGCCGCAGCGGCCGACGTGGTCATTGCGCTGACCACCTCGCGGCAACCGGTCGTTCCCGCTGCGTTACCGCCGCATACACTGGCTATCGGCGTAGGCGCATTTCGCCCTGGCATGGCTGAACTGCCGCCTGCATTGCTGCATGCCCGCCAGGTCGTGGTGGACGACCTGGCCGGTGCACGGCACGAAGCCGGCGACCTGCTGCAAGCAGCCATCGCCTGGGATCGGGTGCAGCCTCTTGCCGATATCCTCGCCGGCGCCGCGCCGCGCGGGCCGCTGGCCCCGGTCTTCAAAACGGTCGGCCAGGCCGCTTGGGATCTGGCGGCCGCCCGGGTAGTATGTGCGATTTGATAACAAGGCACAGGAATGGCTTTTTTGCAGTCCTTCACAAGTAGCTCCCGCCGCCTCATTGTTACGTCGGCTGTCATCTGCGCGGGGATATTGACGTTGGCCGCCTTGGTTGCCCAGCCCATGGTGACCCCGGTGCCTTCAACGCCACCTTCCGTCGATCCTGCCCGGCTCGAAGCGCACGTGAAAAAGCTGAGCGTCGATTTCTACCCGCGCTCTTTTGACCACGCCGCGATACTGGCGCGCACGGCGGCATACATCGAAGAGCAATTCAAGGAAGCTGGTGCACAAGTATCTACCCAGGACGTGGTCGTCGATGAAATGCGGTACAAGAACGTCGTCGCCCGCTTTGGTCCCGAGCGCGGGCGTCTGCTGGTGATTGGCGCACACTACGACAGCCACGGCGGCACGCCGGGCGCCGACGACAATGCCAGTGGCATCGCTGGCTTGCTGGAACTGGCGCACTTGCTGGGGAAATCCGCACCAGGCCGCCCGGTCGAACTGGTGGCATATACCCTGGAAGAGCCGCCACACTTCCGTTCGCCCCACATGGGCAGCGTGTGGCATGCCCGCGCGCTGAAAGCAGCGGGGCGTGATGTGGAGTTGATGCTCTCGCTGGAGATGATCGGTTACTTTAGCGATAGTCCGGGAAGCCAGGCGTACCCCCTGTCCGCGATGAAGCTTGCCTACCCGGATCGCGGCAATTTCATTGCCCTGGTAGGGCAGTTTGGCGACTTTGGCCTTAGCCGCTCAGTGAAGGCGGCAATGTCGGGAGCGTCGGACTTGCCGGTCTATTCGCTTAACGCGCCAGCCTTTGTGCAAGGCGTCGATTTTTCCGACCATCGCAGTTACTGGGCGCAAGGCTTCCCGGCGTTGATGGTGACCGACACGGCATTCATGCGCAATCGGAATTACCACCGCCCCGGCGATACGTTCGACAAGCTCGATTACAAGCGCATGGCGATGGTTGTGCAGTCGGTCTACGCGGTGCTTGGCCGGGACTAAAGAGTTACGCCGTACTTGGCGTAGATTCTGGCGATGGCCCCCGAGCGCTTCATTGCCAGGATGGCTTCATCCAGTTCCGGCAACAAGGCTTTCTTGTTGGGGTGGATGCGCATCGATACATCAAACGAGCCCAGAACGTCACCGAGGACGAATTCCCTGTATTTGGGCACCACGAGCATGTTGTATTGCGCGACCGCCTTGTTGATCAGGATCTGGTCCATCCGCCCGGCAGCGAGCATGGCCATGAGCTGCGCCTCGCTGACGGCGTCTGCGCGATGCACCAGGCCACTGTCAAACAATTCGCGCAAGTCCGGGTAGGTGTAGCCTCTGACCAATCCGATCGTCCTGCCACTCAGGTCTCTTGGCGTGTTGATTCGAAAATGCTTGCCCGGGGCGAACACGAGCACGTCAACCACTTTGCCAAATGGCACTGAAAATTGGCCAGGAACCCGTTGCTGCTTTACCCAGCCGGGGAAGACGCCAGGTTCGAGGTCGATTTGCCCCAGGTCGAACTCTTTGGCCAGACGCGCGTAGGGAAAGTACCGGATCTGAAAGCGATGGCCGGTAATTTTGCTCAGCTCGTCCAGGATTTCCTGATAAATGCCCGCCTGCTCGCTTTCGATCATCATCGGCGGGTAATTGTAGAAGCCGACCCTGAGCGTGTCGGCGTGCACGTCCGCACACCAGGCGGCAATCACAAGGCATATCGCGTAAAAGAGGCGTCCCATGATCCTGGGTCGTGCGGAGTTAGGTTCGCATTCACTATTACGCCGCTACAAATCCAAGTCAAGACCTGAAACTTGACGCCGGCGGGCGCGGGCACTAAGATAACTGACTCACGAGTAAGTTACCGAAACGCAACTTTAAGTATGCAAGACCCGACTGATACCAAGCCCCGCTGGGAACGGCGCAAGGACGCGCGTCCGCAGGAATTGCTGGCCGCCGCGCTGGAGCTGTTCGTCGATCGCGGCTTTGCCGCCACCCGCCTGGAAGACGTGGCGCGCGCCGCCGGCGTCTCCAAGGGCACGCTCTACCTGTATTTTGAAAACAAGCAGGAACTGTTCAAGGCCGTGGTGCGCGAGACCATCGTGCAAACCATCGGCCAGGCCGAAACCGATGCCGCCGCCGCCCGCGACATGCCGAGCGACGAGCTGCTGCGCCAGATGCTGCGCACCTGGTGGACCAAGGTTGGCGCCACCAAGGCCGCCGGCCTGGCCAAGCTGATGATGGCCGAATCGGGCAATTTCCCCGAACTGGCACTGTTCTATAACGAAGAAGTCATCGAACGCGGCAGCGCGCTGCTGACGCGCATCCTGGAACGCGGCGTGGCACGCGGCGAATTCCGGCCGCTCGACCCTGTCATGATGACCAACGTCCTGGTCGCCCCGGTGCTGACGCTGATGATGTGGAAGCACAGCTTCTTCCCCTGCGAAACCCACGAGGGCATCGATGCCGACGCTTTCATGGACACCCTCCTCGGCCTCGTGCAGCAGGGCCTGGCCCCGCAAAAACCAGCTTAAATTGCCGAATTTGGTCGTTCACCCCCCCAAATCTGCAGACTGTCGCAATTTCCCGCGGTCCGTTGTCTTAATCGTTAATATGCCCACCTGACCAGACAAACGATAAAATGACGGATTATTTATCCCTCACCGAGTCAACAAAGATGAATATCGAACAAGCCCGTTTCAATATGATCGAACAGCAAATCCGTCCTTGGGACGTGCTGGATACGGACATCCTCGATCTCTTGCTGGTCGTAAAACGCGAGAATTTCGTGCCAGAAGCCTACAAGAACCTGGCTTTTGTCGACACTTTCATTCCGCTGCCGGGTGGCGAGCAGATGCTGACCCCGAAGCTGGAAGCGCGCATCGTGCAAGACGCGCAAATCAAGAAACATGAAAACGTGCTGCTGGTCGGCGCGGGCACCGGCTACCTGGCCGCGCTGCTGGCGCACCGTGCACGCCACGTTACCGCCGTCGAGATCGCCCCTGAAATGAAGGCGCTGGCGGAAAAGAACCTGGCGGCGAACGGCATCGCCAACGTGACCGTGGAACTGGGCAATGGCGCCCAGGGCTGGGCCAACGGCGCGCCGTTCGACGTGATCGTGTTCTCCGGCTCGCTGCCGGTACTGCCGGAAGCAGTGCTGCAGCAAGTGAAGGTAGGCGGCCGCATCGTGGCCATCATCGGCGATTCGCCAGTGATGTCCGCGCACCGCATCACCCGCACCGGCGACCACGGCTACGACACCGTCAAACTGTTTGAGACCGATGTCAAGCCGCTCGACCTGGCGGTGAAACCTTCGGCGTTCACTTTCTAAGGAACGCCAATGCAGCACTTGACCGCACCGGAACTGGCAGGCTGGCTCAATGACGAGAGCCGCGCCCAGCCTTTCCTGCTGGACGTGCGCGAGAACTGGGAGTTCGAGACCTGCCATATCGCAGGCTCGACCCTGTTGCCGATGCAGACCATCCCGGCCCGCATCGACGATCTCGACGAGGATGCAGAGATTGTCTGCATCTGCCACCACGGGGCGCGCAGCCTCAATGTGGCAGCCTTCCTCGAGCATCACGGTTTCAGCAAGGTAAGCAATCTGACAGGCGGGATCCACGCCTGGGCTGTGCAGGTGGACAGCTCAATGCCGCAGTACTAGGCACGAAAACTAATCCTTTTTGACGACTCCAACGGAGATGCAAATGCAGAAACCCCTCCTCGCCGTGCTGGTATCCAGCGCCCTGTTCTCGCTGAATGCACAAGCGGCCGACCTGGTCCAGGTGTACAAACAGGCGCTGTCCAACGACGCCACTTACGCCAGCGCCCGCGCAGCGCTGTTGGCCGGCCAGGAGCGCGAAGTGCAGGGGCGTTCGCAATTGCTGCCCACGGTTGCCGCCAGCGGCACCCACATGAAGAACAACAGCGAATCTTCGAAAAACAAGCTGGGCTTTGTCGACACCGACAACTACAGCGGCCAGGTGCAGGTGCAACTGACCCAGCCGCTGTTCCGCTGGGCTAACTGGGAAACCTACCAGCAGGGCAAGCTGTCTGCCGCTGCTTCGGAAGCCGTGTTCGCCCAGTCGCAGCAAGACGTGATCCTGCGCGTGGCGCAAGCTTACTTCGACGTGCTGACCGCGCAGGACAACCTGACCGCGACCCAAGCGCAGAAAGCTGCCACCACCGAGCAGCTGGCATCGGCCAAGCGCAATTTCGAAGTCGGTACCCAGACCATCACCGACACGCATGAAGCGCAAGCGGCTTACGACCTGGTCGTGGCGCAGGAATTCGCCGCCCAGAACGACCTGGAAGTGAAGCGCACCGCGCTGCAACAGATCATCGGCCAGGCGCCTGGCGTGCTGGCGCCGCTGCGCACCGGCGTGACCATCGCCAGCCCGCAGCCGGCAACGCTGGAACCATGGGTGTCGGCGGCTGAAGAGCAGAACTACGGCGTCACCGGCGCCAAGCTGAATGTGGAAATCGCCAAACGTGAAATCAGCAAGCAACGCGCAGGCCACATGCCGACGCTGGACCTGATCGCCAACTCGTCGCGTTCCACCGCGACCGGGCCTATTACCGGCGGCATTACCAAGAACAATGCCATCGGCGTGACCTGGAACATCCCGATCTTCAACGGCTTCGCCGTGACCAGCAAGGTGCGCGAATCGATCGCGCTGGAAGACAAGGCCCGCAACGACCTGGAGGCATCGCGCCGCCAGGCTGCGCAGACCGCGCGCCAGGCCTTCCTCGGCGTGAACAGCGGCCTGGCCCAGGTCAAGGCGCTGGAGGCGGCGGAAGTGTCGTCCAAGTCCGCGCTGGAATCGAACAAGCTGGGTTACCAGGTGGGCGTGCGCATCAATATCGACGTGCTGAATGCGCAGCGCCAGCTGTACACCACGCAGAAGGACCTGTCGAAGGCGCGCTACGACACCATCATGAATGGCCTGCGCCTGAAGTCGGCGGCCGGCTCGCTCAAGGAAGAAGACCTGGAGCCGATCAACGCCCTGCTGCAGCACTAAGCCCTCGAACGGTTGCGGCGCCAGTCAAGGCGCCGCGGCCGGTTCCCTTCAGCGCAGGCCGGCGCCCTGGCCGTCGAAGCTGCGCTCGATCAGTTCAATCTTGTAGCCATCCGGGTCGGTGACGAAGGCGATCACCGTCGTGCCGCCCTTGACCGGGCCCGGCTCGCGCGTGACGTTGCCGCCGTTGGCGCGCACGGCCTCGCAGGCCGACACGATGTCGGTTGCGGAGATCGCGATATGGCCGTAGGCATTGCCCATATCGTATTTTTCGACGCCGTAGTTGTACGTGAGCTCCAGTTCCGCATGCTCCGGGTTATGCCCGTAGCCGAGGAAGGCCAGCGTGTACTTGTATTCGGGATTGTCGCTGGTGCGCAAGAGTTTCATGCCCAGCACCTTGGTGTAGAAGTCGATGGATCGCTGCAGGTCACCAACCCGCAGCATCGTGTGTAGGATACGCATGGGTTTATTGTATCAGCGCGCCGCCGGCGTCACACGCCACACCACGTTGCCCACGTCGTCCGCCACCAGCAAGGCGCCCGCCTTGTCCACCGCCACGCCTACCGGGCGGCCCTTGGCCTTGCCATCGCGCGTCAGGAAGCCGGACAGGAAGTCCACCGGCGGCCCGGAAGGGCGCCCCTCCGCGAACGGCACGAAAGCCACCTTGTAGCCGCTGAATTGCCTGCGGTTCCAGGAGCCGTGCTGGCCGATGAAGGCGCCGCCCTGCCAGCTGGCGGGGAACAGTTTCGCATCGTAGAAAGCGAGGCCGAGGGAGGCCGTGTGCCCGCCAAGCGCGTAGTCCGGCATGATTGCTTTCGCCACCAGGTCCGGGCGCGGCTCCTTGACGCGCGTGTCGACGCGCTGGCCGTAATAGCTGTAGGGCCAGCCATAGAACGCGCCGTCCTTCACCGACGTCAGGTAGTCCGGCACCAGGTCCTCGCCCAGTTCATCGCGCTCGTTTACCACGGTCCACAGCGCCTTGGTCCTGGGCTCCCATGCCATGCCGTTGGCGTTGCGCAGCCCGGTTGCGAACAGGCGCGATTTGCCCGTGGCGCGCTCATATTCCCAGATGGCGGCGCGGCCTTCTTCCTTGTCCATGCCGTTCTCGGCGACGTTGCTGTTCGACCCGACGGTGACGTACAGGAAGCGGCCGTCGGGGCTGGCAGTGATGTTCTTGGTCCAGTGGTGGTTTAGCGGGCCGGCCGGCAGGTCGAGCACCTTGATGCCGGCGGCGCTGATCGAGGTCGCACCCTCGGCGTAGGGGAAGCGCACCACTGCATCGGTGTTGGCGACGTACAGGTCCTTATCGACCAGTACCATGCCGAAGGGCGAGTTGAGGTCCTTGATGAAGGTGGCGCGCGTCTTGGCCATGCCGCGTTCGTCGATATCGCGCAGCAGGGTAATGCGGTTGGCCGATGGCGTGACCGAGCCGGCCTTCTTCATCTCGTGCTTCATGATCGCACCCTTGATGCCCTTGCTGTCTTCCGGCTTGGGCGGGGCGGCCGTCTCGGCGACCAGCACGTCGCCGTTGGGCAGCACGTACAACCAGCGCGGATGTTCGAGCTCGCGTGCATAGGCGCTGACGCTGAAGCCCGAGGCGGCCACCGGCTTGTCGTCATCCTTCCAGCGCTCGACTGGCGCGACATTGATGGTTGGGATCAGCTTCTTGTTTGGCTCCGGCAGGCTTGGGTTGGGACCCCAGCCGGCGGGGTAAGTTTGCGCCAGGGCGGCGCCGGCGGCGATGCAGGCGGCGAGGGAAAGGATGGCGGTTCGCATGGTGGGCCTCAATCGCGCTTGGTGCCGGGCAGGGGATGGGCTTTCGATTCGTTGCCGGCCTGCGGCTTTTGCAGACCCGGCTTGCCGTGCAGGTCGGTGTCGACCAGGCCCTGCTCGATGTCCTCGGCCGCCTGGCGGATCACGCTGCGGGTCTTCTGCTGGGTTTCGCCTTGCGGCGACTCGTCGCGCTCGTGTGGCAGGCGCTTGCCGCCGCTGCGGTCCACGGGCGCCTGCGTATTGACCTTGCGGTCCTTGCTGTTCGGTTCCATGGTGTCGTCCTCCTCGATTCATGGTAGCGAAGGCCAGCGGCGGTGGTCGCCAGCTTGAACAGAAGCAATTCCGCCGGTAGCATTGCAATATGGATATCGCCACCGACAATACTTGCCGCAACTGCGGCGCCACCACTTCCGGGAATTTCTGCCATATGTGCGGGCAGGAGACCCACCTGCATGCACCGAGCTTCAGTGAATTCATGCACGAGTTCATTGGCCACTACGTTGCCCTGGAGGGCCGCCTGTGGGGCACCATCACGCGCCTGCTGTTCCGTCCCGGCTTGCTGACCGCGGAATACCTGGCGGGACGCCGCAAGCGTTACGTCGAACCGCTGCGGCTGTATCTCTCGCTCAGCATCATCTTTTTCGCCATCCTGAAATTCAGCGATGCCGATGTGGCGACAGTCGATCCGCGTCCGACGCCGCCGGCCGTCAAGCAGCAGGCCGAACGCGCGATTGCCGAAGTAAAGGCGAACCAGGAAGATCATCCGCCGATCGTGAACGACAAGCTGGAACTGGCGCTGCAGCAAAAGTACCCTGCCATCTACCACGCCGTCGACCGCTTCGAGAAGATGGACGACCACCAGAAGAGCGCGGTGATGCAGGCTGGGTTCTACAAATACGCGCCGTATGCGATCTTCCTGCTGATGCCAATTTTTGCGCTATGGATGAAGGTGCTCTATCTCGGCACCGGCAAGAAGTACGGTGAGCACATGCTGTTCGCGCTGCACACCAATGCGTTTGCCTTCGTGATGCTCGGCGTGTTCATCTTCCTGCCCGATGGCTTCCTGAAGTTTATAGCGTTCTGCTGGGTAGCTGGCTACCTGCCGTGGGCCATGCAGCGCGTCTATCAAAAGGGCAAGTGGGGCACGTTCTGGCGCTGGGCACTGCTTGGCGTCTTGCACGGCATATCGCTGGCGATTGCCGTTCTGGGCGTGATGGCGCTGGGGATTATCTCTGCACATTAAGCCGGACGAAGGCCGCGATTTCGCGCGCGGCCTGCGCGGGCTCCGTTTGCAGCAGAAAGTGCGGCGCGTCGAGTTCGACCACCTTGGTTGACGGCTTTATTTTTGCGACCAGTTCCGCCGCAGTTCGCGGCACCAGCCGGTCGCGCGTCGCGCGCAAATAAAGGATAGGTGCATCACAGGCCGCCAGCCGGTCGCTGACATCGACCGCCAGCACCGCGCGCATGCGCGCCCGAAGCGCAGCGGAGCTCACAAGTTCCAATGCCGCTTTGAGCGGCGCCCGCATCTGCGCACCTGCCAGCCACCTTGCCGGCAGCGCTTTCAGCGGGATAACGTTGAGTAGCGCCTTCAACACTCCCAACCGTGGCCTCGGGTTGCGCGCAAAAGTGCAGCACAACGCCAATCCTTGCAACCGGCCCGGCGCCGATGCCGCAATGGAGATTGCAATCGGCCCCGAAAACGACTCGCCCAGAAGAACATACGGTCGGTCTAGTGGAATCGCCGCCCGGGCGAATGCCTCCAGCTCTTCGTACCCGCCGCAATGATCGCCCGGATACCGCACCACGCGCATTTCGAATTCCCCGCCGAGTGCTGCGATGAATGGCGCGAAAAGCTCGCCCGTTCCGTCCATGCCGGGCAACATGACAATGGCGGGCTTTGTTTCTTTATTTGAGCGACCCACGGCGATACAGCCAGGCGCTATAGACAGTAATCACGACGGTTAGCGTGAAATCCGCCAGCGTCGTTAGGGTGTGCGCATCGGTGAACAGCCTGATGGCACTCCATGCGAGGTAAGCCCCGAACGCATAGGCGCCGGCTTTCCTCATGAAGAAGAGCAGCATGCCAGAGATGAAATGGAACAATGGGAAGAGGAATTTCGCCAGGAACGCAACCGGGGACAAGGCCCCGGCTGAAATGGCCAAATCGATTTGTCGCCAGCCGCTGGATACCAGGTAAATCAAGGCAGCAACCTGGAACGTGCACAAGGCCGCGATCAGGTACACAGGGATAGGACGCTTGTGCTGATCTCCAGCGCTCAAGTCCGAACGGGGCGACGCGTATAGGTTGTCGGTCACGTCTCGTTATTCCTGCCAGAAATCGAATTTGGTGCTGCGGGCGTTTTTGTTCTGGCGGCGCGTGCGTTCGGCGGCCTGGCGGGCTTCCGTCTCGGCACGCTGGCGCTGGCGGTCTTCTTCGGCGGCCTGCGCCTTGGCGGCGCGCTCGGCGTAGACCGTGTCGAGGCGGCGCTGCGATTCGAAGCGTTCGCTGATGTTCTGGAAGTGGATGGCTTGCTGGGCCAGCGCCACCACCCAGGCAATCGCCAGTGCCCATAGCACGAAAGTGTAGAACGATTGCCAAGATCCGAAAGAACCTTCCAGCAGCGGCCGGGCCTGGCCCAGCGCACTCTGGCCGACAAACGCCAGCAGGCCCGCCATGACACCCAATACCACCGTCCCAAGCAACTGCCGCTTGGCCTGGAGGCGCATTTGGTCAAGTTCAAATTGAGCTTCTGATACGGAATCCATGGCGCGGCAAAAAAGGAGCAAATCTCGCAATAGCTTGAATTTTACCTCAACCTTGCCGCCTGGAAAGGCGCTGCTGGCCTGCATTTGAGGTGGATCAGCACGCGGGCCGCGGCCAGCATCGAAGTCACGAAAGTTTGCGCCTGGCGCGGTCAGTTCCTCACTCCGCAGCAGTGGGCTGCCACAATTCGACCTTATTCCCGTCCGGATCGATGAACCAGCCAAAGCGGCCGTAGTCGAAAGACTGGACATCGCCCACCAGCGTGCCGCCACCATCGGCCACCTGTTTCAGCGCGCCATCCAGGTCATCCACGATGAAATTGATCATGAACTCGCGCTTGGACGGGGCGAAGTAGGAAGTGGTGCTCTTGAAAGGGCTGAATACGGTAGCGCCATTTGCTGGCATGGTGGCCGGCGCGAAGGAGGCATACTCCTTGGCCTCATCCGGCAAGCCAAGGCAGGCCTGGTACCAGGCCATCAGCGCTTGCGGGTCTTTGGATTTGAAGAAAATCCCGCCGATGCCCAATGCTTTTGCCATTCCAGTCTCCCTTGTTATATACTGTGCAAACATACAGTATTTATTAGCGTATCGGCCAGCGTCGCAATGCATGGCATGAGCAAGCATTATGGGTTACTCTGCTGCGTGTTGCCACCCCCATATTTTGACCGAGATTGATATGTCCGTTACGCATCCGATGTACAACACGATTGCCCTGGTTGTCCGCCCCAATACCACCGGCATCGAAGAGCCGGTGCGCGATGTGCTGGACTTCCTGAAGCAGGGCGGTTACAGCGTGGTGCTGGAGTCGGACACGGCAGAGCACCTCGCCATTTCGGACATCCCCTCGATGAGCGTGCAGGGCATTGGCGAGCGCGCCGATGCCGTGGTGGTGATGGGCGGCGACGGCACCATGCTGGGCATCGCACGCCAGCTCGCCTCCTACGACACCCCGCTGATCGGCATCAACCAGGGCCGCCTCGGCTTCATGACCGACATCCGCCAGGAAGACATGCTGCCGGTGCTGGGCCGCATCCTCGGCGGCACCCACAAGGCCGAGCGCCGCACCTTGCTCGACGGCCGTGTCATGCGCGAAGGGAAGGCGATCTTCTTCGGCACCGCCGTCAACGACGTGGTGGTGTCGCGCGGTGCCGGCGCGGGCATGGTGGAGCTGAGCGTCGACGTCGACAACCAGTTCATGTACAACCAGCGCTCGGACGGCCTGATCATCTCCACGCCGACCGGCTCCACCGCCTATGCGCTGTCGGCGGGCGGCCCCCTGCTGCATCCGACACTGGGCGGCATCGTGATGGTGCCGATCGCACCGCACGCGCTGTCCAACCGCCCGATCGTGCTGCCCGATTCCAGTGAGATCGTGATCGAGATCAAGCGCGGCAAGGACATCACCGTGAACTTCGACATGCAGACCTTCGCCAGCCTGGCCAACGGCGACCAGATCCACATCCGCCTGTCGCCGCACACCATCACCTTCCTGCATCCGGAAGGCTGGAGCTACTACAACACCCTGCGCGAAAAGCTGCACTGGAACGAATACCCATCTACTGACGGCAAAATCTGATGCTTCGAACCCTGTCCATCCGCGATTTCGTTATTGTCGATTCGATTGAACTGGAATTTTCCCCTGGCTTCACAGTCTTCACCGGCGAAACCGGTGCCGGTAAATCCATCCTGATTGATGCACTGACGCTGGCGCTGGGTGGCCGGGGCGATGGCAGCATGGTGCGCGAGGGCGCGGCCAAGGCCGACATCACCGCCGATTTCGCACTGACCGAGCAGGCGCAGGCCTGGCTGGCAGCGAACGAGTTTGCGGTGGAAGAGGGCGGGGCGTTGCTGCGCCGCGTGATCGACAATGCCGGCCGCTCGAAAGCCTTCATCAACGGCGTGGCCGCGACGGCGGGCCAGCTGCGCGAATTGGGCGACATGCTGGTGGACATCCACGGCCAACACGCCCACCAGTCGCTGTTGAAAACCGATTCGCAGCGCGAGCTGCTGGATAACCAGTGCGGCGCCAATGTGCGCGACGTCACGGCGGCTTACCGTGCCTGTCGCGCTTTGTCGAAACAGCTGGAAGAATACGAGGCCAATGCGGCCAACCTGCAGTTCGAGCGTGAACGCCTGGAATGGCAGGTGACGGAGCTGGACAAGCTGGCACCGAAGAAGGGCGAGTGGACGGAAATCGGCAATGAGCATTCGCGCCTGTCGCACGCGGCCAGTTTGCTGGAAGGCGCGCAGGAAGCGCTTGGCGTGCTGTCCGAATCGGACGAGAACCCGGTGCTGTCGCAAGTCACGGCCATCGGCACGCGTCTCGGCAAGCTGGTATCGGTTGATGCGGAGTTGCAGCCCGTGGTGGAAATGCTGGAGTCCGCGCGCATCCAGTTGCAAGAGTCGGTCTACGCCTTGAGCAACTACATGGACCGCGTGGAACTCGACCCGGAGCGTCTGCGCCAGGTCGACGCGCGCATGGAAGCGCTGCATTCGGCCTCGCGCAAGTTCCGCGTGCAGGCCGATGACTTGCCGGACGAACACGAACGCTTGTCGGAAAAGCTGGCGCAACTGGCCGATGCGGCCGACCTGGAAGGCTTGCGCAAGCAGGAAGAAAAGCTGAAAGCGTCCTATCTCGCGTTAGCCGCAGAGTTGTCGGCAACGCGCGCGGCAGCCGCGCAGGCGCTGGGCGCAGCCGTTACGCAAGGCATGCAGGAACTGAGCATGTCCGGTGGCCGCTTCGAGATTGCACTGCGCCCATGCGAGCCGACGGCGTACGGTGTTGAACAGGTGGAGTTCCTGGTCGCCGGTCATGCCGGCGTGGCGCCGCGTCCGCTAGCCAAGGTGGCATCGGGTGGCGAGCTGGCGCGCATCTCGCTGGCGATCTCCGTGATCACCTCGCACGCGACGACGGTACCGACCTTGATCTTCGATGAAGTCGATAGCGGCATCGGCGGCGGCGTGGCCGAAGTCGTGGGCCGCTTGCTCAAGCGCCTCGGCCAGGAGCGCCAAGTCCTGTGCGTGACGCACTTGCCGCAAGTCGCGAGCCAAGGCAATCAGCACTTCCAGGTCGCCAAGGGAACGTCGGACAATGGCCGCACAGCCTCGCGCATCGAAGTGCTCGACCAGAAGGCGCGCATCGAGGAAGTGGCGCGCATGCTGGGCGGCCTCGAAATCACCGCTACCACGCGCAAGCACGCCCGCGAGTTGTTGGCTTCGTAAATACGACATGTCCTCCTACAGCTGCGTAGTACCCGTGAATTGGAAACTGCTGTGGGAGGAGGTAATTCCCAACTGGTTGTCCCTTCTATCCAATGCAGCGACGCCGGCTGAGTTTTACGCGCGTTACGTGCCTGCCGGCGATATGTATGGGGATTTGCTTGAAGATCATTACTTTGCGCCCGCCAAGTACTTACGCCTGTTCGACATACCCCTGCATCCGCCGTACTGTCGCGCCAAGTTCCACGAGACTGCCGATTGTCGGGGGTATTGCCAAGCTCCGGATTCCATCTCATATCTGCTTGAAGTTGCGATCAAACAGTCTGCGTCAGTTAATTTAATTGGTGACGATCCGTATGCAGGAAGTTATTTCGCGAGCACAGACGGCGGCTCCGTGAAAATTCAGGTCGCGGGAACGAAGAACCAGTACAGATTCCTCGAAGCAGCCTTCGAAGTTAACTGGAATGCGGAGACGAAGCACTACGAATACTCGCGCCGCAGTAAAGGCACGTCCGCGCAACTCCAGGAACTTTTTGAGTCGCTGTTCCTTTTTCAGCGAGTCATTCCTGGGACTTGGTTTCCGTCCGAATCGCCGATTTGGCCAGGGTACGACGACCTTTCATTTGCTGGCTACCTTTCACCGATTGAGGTGGAGTGCCTGTGGACGGAAATGATGCATTGGGAAGGCTGTAGCACGGTTGAGTATGACCTGTACCCCTTATTCGTAGATCGCGTCAAGCGTGCGGCGACATCCGGGCTCGGACTGCTGACAATCCATGCGGGACTCTGAATCACCCTTGTCGAATTCACTTGCCGTCATTCGTCGTAGAGAGGTATCACCTTTTACCTCATCCAAATTTTCTTGGAGGCGCTATGAACAAATCGGTCATCTTTAACTTGCCAGTCAAGGACCTGGACAAATCCAGGGCCTTCTTTTCCGCCCTCGGTTTCAGTCTCAAGCCACAATTCAGCAACGAGAACGCGGCCTTTATTACCATCGTCGAGGGCGCGATTGATGTCATGCTGACGACAGAAGCGTTCTTCAAGTCGCTCATCAACAAACCCGTTGTGCATGCCAAAGAAGCCAACGAGGTGGTGATTTGCCTGAATTGCGAGAGCCGGGAAGAAGTCGACAGCCTGATTGCCAAAGCCCTTGCCGCAGGTGCTCGCATACCACATCCGCCCGAGGACCATGGCTTCATGTACGACCAGGGCTTCGAGGATCTCGATGGCCATTTGTGGAACCTGGTCTGGATGGCGCCTCAGGAATAAGTCATTGACTTGTAGACTCCTTTAGACGCTTGGGGGAAAGTTTCAGACTGCTGTAGACAGCTTGCTTATTCATGGGCCCAGAGTTACCGGGTTTATAATGGCGCGCCCACGAATAACAAAAAGTACCCAAGATGCCGTTCGCCAAAGAACCCCAACTCGCACAAGGCACCGTGTCCAGGACCGCCGTGGTACTGGTCAACCTCGGTACTCCCGACGAACCGACACCTGGCGCGGTGCGCCGCTATCTGAAGGAATTCCTTTCCGACCCGCGTGTCGTTGAAATCCCGAAGGCGGTCTGGTGGTTCATCCTGAACGGCATCATCCTGCCTTTCCGCTCCAGGCAGTCAGCCGAAAAATATGCCTCGATCTGGACCAGCGACGGCTCGCCGCTGAAATACCACACGCAAGCACAAGCCAAGCTGCTGCGCGGCCTGCTCGGCGAGCGCGGCCACAATGACGTGACAGTGGCGATGGCCATGCGCTACGGCTCGCCATCCCTGCCTGAGGTGCTGGGCAAGCTGAAAGCCGACGGCCACGACCGCATCCTGATCCTGCCGGCCTACCCGCAATACTCCGGCACCACCACTGCCTCGGTCAGCGACGCCGTGTTCGACCACTATAAGAAGGTGCGCAATATTCCCGAGCTACGGTTCGTGCGCGACTACCACGACCACGACGGCTATATCGATGCGCTGAAAAAGACCGTGCTGGCGCATTGGGAAACCAATGGCCGCGGCGAAAAGCTCATCATGAGCTTCCACGGCGTGCCAAAACGCACCGTCGACCTGGGCGACACCTACCAGCGCGAATGCATGGAAACCGCCCGCCTGCTGGCCGACAAGCTGCGCCTGAACGAAAACCAGTACCTGGTCACCTTCCAGTCCCGCTTCGGCAAGGCCGAATGGCTGCAGCCTTACACCGCGCCGACTGTGGCGCAATTGGCAAAAGACGGGGTGCGCAAGCTGGATGTAATTTGTCCAGGCTTTACCAGCGACTGCCTGGAAACCCTGGAAGAAATTGCAATGGAAGTGCGCCACGACTTCCTGTCCAATGGCGGCAAGGAGTTCAACTATATCCCTTGCCTGAACAGCCACCCCGCATGGATCGCTGCCCTGACTGAGGTTGCCGAGCAACACATGATCGGCTGGCCGACCATGTCGTCCATGCGCAAGCTGCGCCGCTAGCCAGTTGTTAGCACTTGCGGGTGGTGAGTGCTAACCTGCTAAAATAACTGGTTAGGGGAAGAGTTCGCTGAAGACGATCACCGCTGTAGCAAGGAAGCTCCACGCGATGATCGACGCTGTAATGAATGGCAACTTCATGATGCGCTCCGAGGGGACGCAGTGTCCAGGCACCGCATAGATTCATCTTAGTCAAAACCCTCGGTTTACGTATCTGCGAGCTTTGTAAAATTTGTAACTCTACTGTTACAACAACAGTCCCACCGGCGTGCGCCGGGCCTTTGCACTGGGGCGCAGAATACCCCTTGAAAAGATAGGGGCAAGCCCCATTTTTTGCACGTGCAACAAGCATTAGATGTCAGATAAACACGATTTTGTAGGAGTCTTTTAGATGCAAGACCAGGAAAACCAGCCAAGCCAGAACCCGGAAGTGGAACAGGCAGAAGAGCAAACGACTCCAGTTGAAGCCC
Organism: Pseudoduganella sp. R-34; assembly: GCF_049904655.1. Classification (NCBI taxonomy): domain Bacteria; kingdom Pseudomonadati; phylum Pseudomonadota; class Betaproteobacteria; order Burkholderiales; family Oxalobacteraceae; genus Pseudoduganella; species Pseudoduganella sp. R-34. Next base: position 6,344,902 of record NZ_CP184572.1, on the reverse strand, counting down.
CTGCGATGTCCGACCTGGAAGCGCAGCTGTCCGCGACCGAGGCGAAACTGGCCGAAATGCATGATGCCTTCATGCGTGCCAAGGCCGAAGGCGAAAACATTCGCCGCCGCGCCCAGGAAGACGTTGCCAAGGCCCACAAATTTGCTGTTGAAAGCTTCGCCGAAGCCATGGTGCCGGTGAAAGACAGCCTGGAAATGGCGCTCAAGGTCGAAAATCCGACCCTGGAATCGCTGAAAGAAGGCGTCGAAATGACCCTGAAGCAGCTGAATTCCGCCTTTGAGCGCAACCGCCTGATCGAAGTGATGCCTGCAGCTGGCGACAAGCTGGACCCGAACAAGCACCAGGCCGTCGCCATGGTGCCTGCCGAGCAGGAAGCGAACACCGTTGTCGCCGTGCTGCAAAAGGGTTACATGATTGCGGACCGTTTGCTGCGCCCCGCCATCGTGACGGCTGCCCAGCCAAAGTAAGCACTTGAAAAGAAACACAAATTCCACATATAAGAAGTAATCAAACTTAGTACACAAGGAAGAACAAATCATGGGCAAAATCATCGGTATTGACCTGGGCACCACCAATTCCTGCGTCGCCATCATGGAAAATGGCTCGCCGAAGGTCATCGAGAATGCAGAAGGCGCGCGTACCACCCCTTCGATCATCGCCTACCAAGACGACGGCGAAATCCTGGTTGGCGCACCTGCCAAGCGCCAGGCCGTCACCAACCCAAAAAACACCCTGTTCGCGGTGAAGCGCCTGATCGGCCGTAAGTTCCAGGAGAAGGAAGTCCAGAAGGACATCTCCCTGATGCCTTACGAAATCACCAAGGCCGACAACGGCGACGCCTGGATCGGCGTGCGCGACAAGAAACTGGCTCCTCCTCAGATTTCCGCAGAAGTGCTGCGCAAGATGAAGAAGACCGCTGAAGACTACCTGGGCGAAGAAGTGACCGAAGCGGTCATCACCGTGCCTGCCTACTTCAACGACTCGCAGCGCCAGGCAACCAAGGACGCCGGCCGTATCGCCGGCCTGGACGTCAAGCGTATCATCAACGAACCTACCGCAGCCGCACTGGCTTTCGGCCTGGACAAGACCGACAAGGGCGACCGCAAGATCGCCGTGTATGACCTGGGTGGCGGTACCTTCGACATCTCGATCATCGAAATCGCCGACGTGGACGGCGAGAAGCAGTTCGAAGTGCTGTCGACCAACGGCGACACCTTCCTGGGCGGCGAAGACTTCGACCAGCGCGTGATCGACTACATCATCGAAGAATTCAAGAAGATCAACGGCCTGGACCTGAAAAAGGATCCAATCGCCCTGCAGCGTATCAAGGCATCGGCCGAGCGCGCGAAGATCGAACTGTCTTCCTCGCAGCAGACCGAAATCAACGAGCCTTACATCGCCATGGCGAACGGCGCTCCAGTCCACCTGAACCTGAAGATGACCCGCGCCAAGCTGGAGTCCCTGGTGGAGGAACTGATCACCGCCACCATCGAGCCTTGCCGCACCGCGATCAAGGACGCCGGCGTGAAAGTGTCCGACATCGACGACATCATCCTGGTCGGCGGCATGACCCGTATGCCTAAGGTGCAGGAAAAAGTGAAAGAGTTCTTCGGCAAGGACCCACGCAAGGACGTGAACCCTGACGAAGCAGTGGCTGTTGGCGCCGCGATCCAGGGTGCAGTCCTGTCGGGCGACCGCAAGGACCTGCTGCTGCTGGACGTGACCCCGCTGTCCCTGGGTATCGAAACCCTGGGCGGCGTGATGACCAAGATGATCCACAAGAACACCACGATTCCTACCAAGTTCTCGCAAGTGTTCTCGACCGCCGACGACAACCAGCCGGCCGTGACCATCAAGGTGTACCAGGGCGAGCGTGAAATCGCAGCGGGCAACAAGGGCCTGGGCGAATTCAACCTGGAAGGCATCCCGCCGGCAGCACGCGGCACCCCGCAGATTGAAGTGACCTTCGACATCGACGCCAACGGCATCCTGCACGTGGGCGCGAAAGACAAGGCCACCGGCAAGGAAAACAAGATCACCATCAAGGCGAACTCCGGCCTGTCCGAAGAGGAAATCCAGAAGATGGTGAAGGACGCCGAGCTGAACGCGGAAGAAGACAAGAAGCTGAAGGAACTGGCCGAGTCCCGCAACCAGGCCGACGCGCTGGTGCACTCGACCAAGAAGTCCCTGACCGAGTACGGCGACAAGCTGGAAGCCGGCGAGAAAGAGAAGATCGAAGCTGCAATCACCGCCCTGGAAGCCTCCATCAAGGATGGCGACAAGGCAGCGATCGACGCCAAGGTGGCAGCGCTGTCCGAAGCTTCGCAGAAGCTGGGCGAGAAGATGTACGCTGACATGCAGGCGCAGCAAGGCGCAGCCGGTGCCGAAGCTGGTGCCGGTGCACAGGCTGAATCCAAGCCAGCCCAGGACGACGTGGTCGACGCTGACTTCAAGGAAGTCAAAGACAGCAAGTAAGCTTCAAATCCGGTCAACTCTATGACCTGCCGAGCCGAGCATCCAACAGGGGCTCGCTCGGCTTTTTCGCATAAATTGGTACACCATGGCAAAGCGTGATTTTTACGAGATCCTCGGGGTCGCTAAGAACTCGTCCGAAGACGAAATCAAGAAGGCCTATCGCAAACTCGCGATGAAATACCATCCGGACCGCAATCCGGATAACAAAGAGGCCGAAGAGAAGTTCAAGGAGGTCAAAGAGGCCTACGAGATGCTGACCAACCCTGAAAAGCGCGAAGCGTATGACCGTTACGGTCACGCCGGCGTTGACCCGAACATGGGTGCGGGCGGCGGCGGCTTCGGCGGCTTTGGCGACGCCTTCGGCGACATCTTTGGCGATATTTTCGGCGGTGGCCGCAGCCGCCAGTCCGGCCCGCAGGTTTACCGCGGCGCCGACCTGCGCTACAACCTGGAAATCACCCTGGAGCAGGCCGCCCACGGTTTCGACACCACCATCCGCGTGCCGAGCTGGGACAAGTGCGACACCTGCCACGGTTCCGGCGCCAAGCCGGGCACCCAGCCGGTCACCTGCTCCACTTGCGGCGGCCACGGCCAGGTGCGCATGCAGCAGGGCTTCTTCAGCATCCAGCAGACCTGCCCGAAGTGCCACGGCACCGGCAAGATCATTCCTGAACCATGCCCATCGTGCTCCGGCGCGGGCCGCATCAAGCGCAACAAGACGCTGGAAGTGAAGATCCCGGTCGGTATCGACAACGGCATGCGCATCCGCTCCACCGGCAACGGCGAGCCGGGCACCAACGGCGGGCCGCCGGGCGACCTGTATGTGGAAATCCACATCAAGCCGCACCCGGTGTTCCAGCGCGAAGGCGACGACCTGCATTGCGAAATGCCGATCAGCTTCGCCAAGGCGGCGCTGGGCGGCGAAATCGAAGTGCCGACGCTCGATGGTAAAGTATCGTTCACCATTCCGGACGGCACCCAGTCCGGCAAGACCTTCCGCCTCAAGGGCAAGGGCATCAAGGGCGTGCGCTCCGGTTATCCGGGCGACCTGTTCTGCCATGTCGCCGTTGAGACCCCGGTCAAGCTGACCGACAAGCAGAAGGAACTGCTGCGCGAATTCGAGCGTTCCACCACCGAGGGTGGTGCGAAGCATAGCCCACAGACCAAGTCCTTCATGGACAAGGTCAAAGACTTCTTCGAGTGAGAGACATGAGCGACGACGTACTGAAGCACCTGCTGGAAAACAACCGCAAATGGGCCGAGGCCAAATTGGCCAAGGACCCGGACTACTTCCGCGACCTGTCGATGGTGGGACCGGAATACCTGTGGATCGGTTGCTCCGATTCGCGCGTACCGGCAAACGAACTGCTTGGCCTGCCCCCAGGCAAAGTGTTCGTACACCGTAATATCGCCAACGTGGTGGTGCACTCGGACCTGAATTCCCTGTCGGTGCTGCAGTTCTCGATCGAAGTGCTGAAGGTCAAGCACGTGATCATCGTGGGCCACTACGGCTGCAAGGGCGTGCACACCGCCCTGACCGGCGGCCGCGTGGGCCTGGTCGACAACTGGCTGCGCCATGTGCAAGACGTCGCCACTAAGCACGAACGCTACCTGGGCACCGCGCTGAACGATGTCAACAAGCAGAGCGAGCGCCTGTGCGAACTGAACGTGGTGGAACAGGTGGCGAACGTCTGCTCCACAACCATCGTGCAGGACGCCTGGGACCGCGGCCAGGAACTGACCGTGCACGGCTTTGTGTATGGCCTGAAGGACGGCCTGCTGAACGACCTGGGCATGAACATCAGCTCTCCGGCAGACCTGCAGCCTTCCATCGACGCCCGCCTGGCATCCTACGCCAAGCAGTAAACCTGTTAAAAAAGCATGTACACTCCTGTGCATGCTTAAAACCATCACTGCCTTCCTCGCTTCCCTTGGCGCCTCGCGCGCCAGGGCGGCGGGAAATTTCCATCCCCACTCCCAGCTCGCCGTGAAGGCGGGAGATGTGCTCGTCCAGCCGCTGCCGGATGGCCAGGGCTGGAGCTCGCTCAAGGTGTTCGCTGTCGACGGCGCCACCGCCCACTGCCTGACTTACGAAACGAGTATCGGCAAGCCTGCGCTGGCATCGCTGGCACAAGCCGCCGTGCGCATGGCGCATGCGCCGCGCGCCGCGGCTTCACTGGCGGAAGGATGGGAGCTGGCCGGCAACCAGCCCGCCACAGCGCGCGAATTGCAAGGCCTGAAGTATATGGACTTCGAACTCTATGTCCGCCTGACCGGGCAGGATGTCGACACGATCATGCGCACTGCCACCGAGCATTTCGAACGCGCCGGAATGCACGCCGCCGAAGGCCGCCGCATCGACGCCATCAACGAATATGGCAAGGCAATCGAACTGTATCCCGCCTACACCGACGCGCTGGGCAAGCGGGCCTTCGCCTTCATGGAATTGGGCCTGCACCAGCAAGCCTTGCGCGACCTGGACGAATCGATCTACCTCAATCCAGAAGGCATGGCAGCCTTCTTCGCCAAGGGGGAATGCTTGCTCAAACTGGGTCACCTTGACGAGGCCGAGGCCATCTTCACCGAAGGCCAGGAACTCTTCCCCGAGCACGCCTCCCAGTTCAACGAGTTCCTCAAGCGCACCCGCGCTTTTGCGCTGACTGGTCGTCCCGCCTAGTTGCCAATTCACGCTGGAATTCAAGGAAATCGTACGCCGCACGGCGCGTCGCTTCCAGCATCGGCAGGTGACCGACGCCCTCCATCATGGTCAGCCGGGCGTTCGGCATTAGTGCCTTTGTTGCGGCGGCGCCTTCGGGGCTGAGGATGCGGTCTTCGGTGCCCCACACGATCAGAGCAGGCGTTTCAATTGTGCCGCGCAACGTCGGCGAGTCGACCAGTTCGCGCATGATGGCGCAGTGCAGCCCGTAATCCGCCACAGCACGTCGCGCCAGCATGTGCTTCAGCGAGTAGGGGAAGAACGGCGGTTTGGCCATGCAGCTCGCCATCAGCGTGTCGAAGTCGCGCGGGCCGGACACCAGCAGCGGCATTGCGCCACTGGCCAGATAAGTTCGGAAAGTGGGGTTGTCGTACGCAGCTTCCGTACCGGCGGGCGCCAGCAGCCAGAGGCTCGCCACCTGCTCAGGGTAGCGCGCCGCGTATTCGGCGGCGATAAAGCCGCCCATCGAATTACCGCCCATGTGGAAGCGCTGCACGCCCAGTTCGGCCATGAAGGCGCGAAGATTCTCGACTTGCGTTGCCATGTCGTGCCTCGCGCCGGGATCGCGGCGCGCATCGCCGAAGCCCGGCAGGTCGGGAATGATGACGCGGTAGTGGGGAGCGAGGAAGCGCGCGATGCGGGTGAAGTTGTCCTTGTCGCCGGCAAAGCCGTGCACCAGCAGCAGTACTTCCGTGCCGGCGCGGCTGTCGAGGTAGGGCAGGGAAGCACGCCGCAGCGTGAGACCGGAACGCTTGCGCTCCAGTGCCAGCGAGGCCCGCGCCACGGGTCCTGGCAGCAGCCGGTCCGCCGCCGCCAGCGCCAGCACCGCGCCGCCTAACGCGTAAAAGAAGAACATCCCCGCCTCCGTATTGACTTGTTATTAATGCAAAATTATAGTCTGCCAAACCATCCAGGGGGGCGGCAATGGACTATGACGTTGTGATCGTGGGCAGCGGCTTTGGCGGCATATGCAGCGCAATCAAGCTGAAGGAAGCAGGCATCGACAACTTCGTCATGCTGGAAAAGGATGAAGTGTTCGGCGGCACCTGGCGCGTCAACACCTATCCCGGCGCAGCCTGCGATATTCCCAGCCACCTGTACTCGTTTTCCTTTGCGCAGAACGCGCACTGGAGCCGCCTGTTCCCGCGCCAGGACGAACTGCTCGAATACACCTTGCGCGTCGTGCGCGAATTCGACCTGGAGCGGCACCTGCGCCTCGGCACTGCGCTGCGTTCGGCGCAGTTCGATGAGGCCACGGGCACTTGGCGCATCGCCACCAGCAAAGGCGACATGACCGCCCGCACGGTGATCTTCGCCATCGGCCTGCTGGGACGCCCAAGCGTGCCGCACTTTCCAGGCATCGAGCGTTTCCGCGGCCAGGCCTTCCATTCCGCGCAATGGGACCACAGCATCGACTTGCGCGGCAAGCGCGTGGCCGTGATCGGCAGCGGCGCCAGCGCGGTGCAGTTCGTGCCGGAGATACAGCCGCTGGTGCGGCAGCTGGACCACTTCCAGCGTACGGCACACTGGGTGCTGCCGCGCCCCGACCGTGCCGTCACCCGCGTCGAGCGATGGCTGCTCGATCGCGTGCGCCCGCTGCAGCTGCTGTTCCGCGCCAAGCACTATGTGCAGTTCGAATCGCGTGTCGTGCTATTCATTTTCCTGCCCGCGCTGGCCAAGCTCATGCAATGGCAGGCCATGCGCCACCTGAAGCAGCAGGTTGCCGATCCGCAGCTGCGCGCCAAGCTGGCGCCGGAGTACACGCTGGGCTGCAAGCGCGTGCTGCTGACCAACGATTACTATCCCGCGCTGGCGCAGCCCAACGTCGCCGTGCTGAAAGACGGCATCCGCGAAGTGCGTGAGCACAGCATCGTCACCGGCAGCGGTGAGGAGCGCCCGGTCGATGTGATCATCTACGCCACCGGTTTCGACGTCGAACATGCCTACGGCCCGATCGAACTGCGCGGGCGCGGCGGCCGCAGTTTCGGCCAGGCGCTGGAGGATGGCGCAGGCGCTTACAAAGGCGCCACTGTGGCAGGGTTTCCGAACTTCTTCATGATCACCGGGCCGAATACCCTGCTGGGCCACAATTCAATGCTCTACATGATCGAATCCGGCGTGCGCTACGCCGCGGATGGCGTGCGGCGCGTGCTGCGCGATGGCCTGCACTCGGTCGAGGTGAAGCCGGAGGTGCAGGGCGCCTACAACCGCCGGCTGCAGCAAAAGCTCAAGGGCACCGTATGGCATACGGGCTGCAAGAGCTGGTACCTCGATTCGCGCGGTCGCAATCTGGTGATCTGGCCTGGCTTCACCTTCCATTACCGCCATATCACCAGGCGCTTCGATATCGGCAGCTACATCGTGCGCCGTTCGATGCGATAATCAGTCGGGTTGAAGCAGGCATGGACAAAATGGACGATGTAAGCAAACAGGCGCGCGCCACTGGCGGCGCCACCGTATATGACGTGGCACGCGCGGCCGGGGTGTCGGCCATGACGGTTTCGCGCGTCATCAACGGCAATTCCCATGTCAGCGAGGCCACGCGCGACAAGGTGCTGGCCGCCATCGCCTCGCTCAAATACCAGGTGAACCATGCGGCACGCGCGGCCCGCATCGGTACGCTGCGCGTTGGCCTGCTGTACAGCAATCCCAGCGCCGCCTTCCTGAGCGCCCTGCTGGTCGGCGCGATGGACCAGTGCGGCCAGAATGGCGCCCAGTTGCTGCTGGAACGCTGCGACGGCCTGTCCAGCCAGCGCAAGGCTATCGAAAGGCTGATCGCCGAAGGCGCCGACGGCATCCTGGTGCCGCCGCCCCTGTGCGACGCCGAAGAGGCGCTGCGCCAGCTCGATGAAATCGGCATCCCGACGGTGGCAGTAGCCACTGCGCGCCCGCTGACCGGCGTGGCAGCGGTGCGCATCGACGACTACGAAGGCGCTCGCACCATGACGCGCTACCTGCTGTCGCTGGGCCACAAGAACATCGCCTTCATCAAGGGCGACCCTGAGCACACCCCGGCCCAACTGCGCTACCAGGCCTTCATGGACACAATGGAGGAAGCCGGCCTGGCGGTGCCGCCGCAGCGCGTGGCGCAGGGCCTGTTCACCTACCGCTCCGGCTTGACTGCGGCACGCAGCCTGCTGGCGCAGGAGCCGCGGCCGACAGCCATCTTCGCCAGCAACGACGACATGGCGGCCGCCGTGATCGCCGTGGCCCACGGCATGCACCTGCAGGTGCCGGAAGACCTGACGGTGTGCGGTTTCGACGATACGCCGGTGGCCACCACCGTCTGGCCGGAACTGACCACCATCCACCAGCCGATCGGCGACATGGCGCGCCTGGCGGTCGACCTGCTGGTCGACCAGGTGCGCAGCCGCCGCGCGGGCGAGTCGCGCCACGTGCCGCATCGCCTGCTGCCGTACACCCTCGTTACGCGCGAATCCTCGGCCGGCAGCCCGGCTCCTTACCAGTAAGGCCGCCAGTTGCGCTGCAGCCTGGTGAGCGCCTCCAGGTAGAAGTAATCGCCCCAGATGCAGCATTCGTCCACGCCGATGCCTTGCGGCTTGTGGTACACCGCATGCTGCAGCAGGCCGCTGCCCGGCGCCGTATCCCGGACCAGGTAGCTGGCCGACAGTTCCTGCACGATGCCGATGGCGGCGCGCCGGTAGGCCGGGCGCAGCGGGTCGTCGGCCGCCAGGCTCGCCTCCAGCTCCAGCAGGCCGCAGGCAGCGATGGCCGCAGCAGAACTGTCGCGCTCTTCGCTGCCGGAAGTGAACACCAGGTCCCAGTAGCAGATGCCGTCTGCGGGCAACCGGTTCAGGAAGTAGTTGGCCAGCACCTTGGCCAGGTCCAGCAGGCGCGCATTGCCGTTGTAGCGGTACACCAGCGGGAAGCCCGAGATGCCCCAGGCCTGCCCGCGCGCCCAGCACGAATCGTCGGCAAAGCCCTGATGGGTATTGCCCTGCAGCGGACGGCCGCTGGCGGGATCGAAGAAGAAGGTGTGGAAGGTGGAACCATCCGGCCGCACGATATGGCGCGCCGCTGCCTCGATATGGCTGTCGGCGGCGATGCGGAACGCCGCCTCGCCGCTATGCTCGCTGGCCCAGTACAGCAAGGGCAGGTTCAGGTTGCAGTCGATGATCATGCGGCCCTGCTGCGCCGGGTCGCACAGCTCGCCCCAGGCCTGGATGATGCCGGCGTGCGGCAGGTAGCGTTCCAGCAGCAGGCGTGCCGCACCCAGCGCCGCTTCCGCTGCCAGTGGGTCGCCGGTCACGCGATGCGAGGCCACGCAGGAAAGGCTGTACAGGAAGCCCAGGTCGTGGTGGCTGGTGTGCTGGCGCCCGGCTTGGCGCGCATGAAAACTGCGCACCTGGCGTTCGGCGCCGGCGCGGTAATGCGGTGCGCCGGTCAGCTCATAGGCCAGCCACAGCATGCCTGTCCAGAAGCCGTTGGTCCATTCGATATTGCCGATTGCCGGGTATTGCAGGCCGCTGCTCGATGGTGCGGGAAAGTTGTCGCCGAAGTGGCGCAGGTTGCGGTCGATGGACAGCAGGGCCTGGGCGGTGGCGCGCTGCAGCAGCACGCTGTCGATGCTGCCGTCCCAGTGCGGCGGCAGGCGTTCGACGTCCAGCGCTTCCAGGCGCGCGCTGTTCAGGGCTTGGGTCATGCGGTAACTCCTTGGGGCTTGTTGCGTGTGGCGATTTCCGGCGCAGTGGGCGACAGCAGCCATGCCGACAGCAGCAGGAACACCAGGCCCAAAGCTGCCATCAACAGGTAGGTGGCAGGGAAGCCGAGCAGGTCGTAGCCTTTGCCGGCGATCGGCGACAGGATCGCCAGGCCGAGCGAATGGCCGAAGCTGACGCCGACCATGTAGATGGTGGAGGCCAGGCGGTTGTCGAAGTGGCAGGCGATATAGCGGAACACCGACACCACCAGGATCGGCAGCTCCACTGAATGCAGCAGCTTCATCGCCGAGATGCTGAGCGGGCCGACCGCAAGGCCGGAGCCGGCAATGCGCACCAGCATGATGCCGCCGGCCAGCAGCAGGCCGCGCTTGGCGCCGATGCGCTTGACCAGCAGTGGCGACAGGAACAGGCCGCCGGCTTCGATGAAGATCTGCAGCGAATTGAGGTAGCCGAACATGGCGGCGCCGGTTTCCTTGTCGGCGAACAGGCTGGTGAAATAGCTGGGAAACTGCTGGTCGAATACCAGGTACAGGTTGGTGACACCGAGGATGAACACCATGAAGCGCCAGAACTGGCCGTTGCGCAGCAGGGCCAGCGCTTCCGCCAGATGCACCTTGTGCGCCGGCGCCTGCGCGTCCGTTGCGCCGGCGGCGGCATCTGTGCGCCAGAACAGGAGCAGGCCAAGCAGCAGCAGGCCGGCGGCCGAGGCCAGGAAGAAGTTGATGGCCGGGTCGACATTGAACAGGCGGCCGCTCACCAGGGCGGCGCTGGCAAAGCCCAGCGATCCGAACAGCCTTACGCGGCTGTATTCGAAGCCGTGGCGGCGGCCGATGCGGTCCACATACGATTCCAGCGCATAGCTGCCTGCGATGAAGGTTACGCCCAGGTAGGCACCGCCCAGCACCGCGCCGGCCACGATATTTGCCTTCAGCAGCGGGGCGTACACGAAGCTGAAGAACAGGCCGCAAAGGGTGACCAGGCCGGCCACCAGCCACAGAACGTGCTTGCGCATGCCGACCCGGTCGGAGACGAAGCCGTACACCGGCTGCGAGCACATGGCCGCGATGAAGTTGGCGGAAAAGACGATGCCCGCTTCGGTGCCGCTCAATTGCAGGCTGCTGCGCAGCCACAGGGCCAGAAGCGAGATAGCCATCGCCTGCGCAAAGAAGAAGATGAAGACAAAGCTGCACAGGAAGCGGAAATGCGACTGCTGGCTGTTCATGGTGTCATCCTGCCGGGGTAAAAGATTGGGTTGGCCGGTTCGGGGCGCCGGTTTCCTGCACCGCTGTCGCCGCCAGCAGGCCCGCCACCTGCTCCAGCGCGGGCGGCGTGGCGCCTGGCGCGGTGCAGGCTGCGGCGCCGGCAGCGACGGCGAAACGCAGGTGTTCGCCGCCATCGCGCTCGGGATGGCGCAGCAGGCTGTAGACCAGGGCCCCGATGCTTGCGTCGCCGGCGCCGACGGTGTCGGCCACAGTCACGGCGGGCGGCTTGGCATGCCAGCTACTGTCTTTCTTGAGCAGGGTGGCGCCTTGCGCACCCTGGGTGTACAGGATGGTGGCGCCGGGATTGAGCGTGCGCATGGCAGCCAGCGAGGCCGCGCTGTCGTTATGGCGGAACAGTCCGTGCAGGTCTTCGTCGGATACCTTGATCACGTCGGCCAGGGTGGTCATGCGGCGCAGCGTGGCGTCGTAGCGCTGGTCCATCAGGCTGCGGAAATTAGGGTCGTAGCTGATCGACACACCCTGCGCCTTCAGTTCGGCCGCCAGCGCCACCAGCTTGCCGGCCAGCGGTTCGCGCGCCAGGCTGATGCCGCCGAAATGCACCCAGCGTGCAGCGGCCTGCCATCCGGCCGGCAGTTGCGCCGCGTCGAAATGCAGGTCGGCGCTGTCGTCGCCTACGAAGAAATAGCGCGGCGGGTCCAGTTCGTGCACTACGGCCAGCAGCGGCGAGCGGTCCAGCTGCTGCAGGAAGCGGCGATCCAGGCCGGCCGCCTCACTGGCTGTGGCCAGCGCCGCGCCGAATACGTCGCGACTGACGGCACCGGCAAAGGCGCTGGGCATGCCGAGGCGGGCCACCACGCGCGCCACGTTCCAGGTCGAACCGCCCACCTGGCTGGTCCAACCGTGAGGGCCGCTGCGCAGCAGGTCGGTCAGCGCTTCGCCGGCGGCGACGAAGTGGGGCAGTGCGCTCATGGCGCCGCCTCCAGTGCGCCCAGCACTTCATAACAGGCGCCCATGGTGTGGTAATCGGTCTTGCCGGCCGGGCTCTTTTCCGTGCTTTGCTTGACGTTGTCGCGGCTGAGCAAGCGGTACCACGCGCCGTGCTCGTGGTCGACCATGTGGCGCCAGCTGTAGTCCCAGATCCTGTCGTACCAGTCCCAGTAGCTGGTGTCGTCGGTCCGGGCGCCCAGCACTGCTGCTGCGGCCAGGCTTTCCGCCTGCACCCAAAAGTACTTGTCGCCGTCGCAGATTTCGCCATCCGGGCCGAAACCGTAGACGATGCCGCCATGCTGCGTGTCCCAGGCCCGCTCCAGCGCGACCTGGAACAATTGCCTGGCGCGCGGCAGCAGCCAGTCGCCTGGGCCGGCCAGTTGCGGCGCTTCGCGCTCCAGCAGCAACAACAGCTTGGCCCACTCGGTAAAGTGACCCGGCTGGTAGCCCCAGGGGCGGAAGATATTGCTCTTGTCGTGGCGGTTGTAGTCCCAGTCCACCGACCAGTCTTCGCGGTAGTGCTCCCAGATAAAGCCGCCGGCCAGGCCGGCCTGGCGCTGCGTGATATTGCGCGCCACGGTTTCGGCGCGGTGCAGGTAGCGCAGTTCGCCGGTGGCCGAATAAGCCGCCAGCAGCGCCTCGCACGCGTGCATATTGGCGTTCTGGCCGCGATACGGATCGAGCACCGACCAGTCGGCGCTGGCCTGGTCGGCGTACAGGCCGTGCTGCGGCTGCCAGAAGCGGCGCTCCATCAGCGCGAAAGTCTCTTCGATATGGGGCCGCGCTTCCGCCACGCCGGCCATGCTGGCATGGGCATAGGCCAGCAGCACGAAGGCCAGGCCGTAGCAATGGTTGTCGCTGTCGATGATGCGCTTGCGGCCATCCTGCCATTCCAGCTGCCAGGCATAGCCGCCGGTCTGCGGATCGCGCTGCACGTCGCGCAGGAAAGCCAGGCCATGGCGCAGCGCCTGCAGGTATGCGGGGTCGCCGAAGTGGCGGTAGGCCATGGCGTAGTTGAAGATGAAGCGGGTGCTGCTGACCAGGTGGCGCGTGCTGCGGTCGTACACCGTGCCGTCGTCGAGGAAGAAATGATAGAAGCCGCCGCTCGGATCGATGCAGCGCGGATGGTAGAAGCCCATGGTGTGGCGGATATGGGCCAGCAGCATTGGGCGCGAACGGAACGGCACGGGTTTATAAGGCATGGTGGTCGGCGTCTGGATGGGCCGCCTGCTGCCAGGCGGCGATACGGTAACGGGTGTGCCATGGCGTGGCGGGATCGAGCGCAATGCCGGTGCGGTCGGCCAGCGGATGGCCGGGCGGCGCCTTGGCTACGCGGCCCAGGTCGAACAGGCTGTTGACCGGTTCCGCGCCGAGCGCCAGATGGCGGCCCTGCCAGGGAAAACGCTGGCGCCCGCCGTTGCTGACCCACAGCATCAGGTCGGGCAATTGCGCGGTGTCCCACCACAGGCCGACGCAGGCATCGTAATCGAGGTAATGCAGGGCGAACGGCGGCGCGCCTTCCTTGGCGCTTTGCACGGCACGCGCCTGCAGCAATTCTTCAAACACGCCGTGTGCCGGCAATCGCGCCAGGTCGAGCGGGCCGTCGATGCCGGCCAGCGCCGACAGGTCCGCCGAACAGGTGTCGGGCTGCAGCCGCGTCACCGAATCGCTGGCTAGGGCGGGGTAGCTGTGGATGCCGTCGTGGCGGCCCAGCATGACGCGTACGCGCTGCGCCGCCGGCGGCAGTCTGAATGTGGGGTGCAGTCCGAGCGGCAGCCGGGCCGGGCGCCGCGCCCATACCGTCAGCCCGATATCGATGGCCGCCGCGTGCGGGTCGGCGCAGATTTCGCGCTCCACGCGCGCCACTGCGGCGCCGGGCGGAAAGTCGAGCGCCAGCCGTACCCGGCCGGCATCGGCATGCAGGCATTGCCAGCGGTGGTTGGCGGCATAGCCATGATGCCAGCTGTCGTCGGCCGGCTGCACCCGCCAGCCGGGCGGCAGCGCGGGCGGCTGGTCGGCGCGGCCGAAAGGAATGCAGGGCCATTCGCCGCGCAGGCGGCGCAGCACGCCGGGCAGGGCGCTGGCGCGCGTCAGCCCGGACCAGGGCGCCACGTGCATGACGTCCAGCTCGCGTTCATCGTCGAGGCGGAACTGCAGCGGCCCTAGCATGCCGCCCAGGGCCTGGATTTCGGCGCTGCCGTGGGCCCAGCACAGGCGCCACGGGCCGCGCGTGGTGCGCACGAAGTGGTCAGCGCTGGACATCCAGCCTCCCGCCGCGCACGGCCTCCACCTGCGCCACGCTGGCCAGGTTGAAGTCGCCCGCGATGCTGTGCTTGGCGACGGCCGCTGCCAGCGCGAATTCCAGCGCTTCGCTGTCGCTCCAGCCGCTGTGCAAACCATGCAGCATGCCTGCGGCAAATGCGTCGCCGCCGCCGATGCGGTCGACAATGCCGTGCATGGCGTAGCTGCCGGCCTGCAGCGCGCCCTGGCGCGTGTGCAGCGTGGCCGACAGGGTATGCTGGTCGACGCTGTCCTGCGCCCTTTGCGTGGCCGCCAGCCGCTGCAATTGCGGGAAGGCGGCGAAGCAGGCGGCAATGGCTTCCTCGGCGCGTCCTTGCTGCGCCAGCCCAGGTTCGCCGAGCAGCAGGGCGATGTCGCGCGGCCCGGCAAACGCCAGGTCGGCTTGCGCCAGCAGGGTGCGCAGCACGCCGGCGCCGTCGCTGCCGCGCGCGGCCCACAACGAGGCGCGGTAATTGCCGTCGTAGGACACCTGCACGCCGCATGCGCGCGCCGCCGTCATCGCGTCCAGCACGGCTTGCGCCGCCTGTTCGCCGACGGCTGGCGAAACGCCCGACACGTGCAGCCAGGCCGCGCCATCAAGCAGCTCCGCCCAGTCGTAAGCCGCTGGATCGGCCAGCGCAAAAGCGGAGCCGGCGCGGTCGTACACGATTTCGGATGGGCGCATGACGGCGCCCGGCGTGAGGAAATACAGGCCCATGCGGCCCGGCTCGAAACGCAGCCCGTCCACCGCCACGCCGTGCATGCGCAACTGGTCGCGCGCGGCCCAGCCAAGTGCGTTGTCCGGCAGGGTGCTGGCCATGGCAGCCGGCTGGCCGAAGCGCGCCAGCGAGACGGCGACATTGGCTTCCGCCCCGCCTATGCAGGTGTCGAGTTGCGGCGTTTGCAGCAGCAGTTGTCCGGCCGGCGAGGACAGGCGCAGCAGCATTTCGCCAAAGCAGACGATGCGGCCCTTCATCGCGCCAGCCATCCGCCATCGACCGGCAATACGATGCCGTGCACGTAGTCGCTGGCGCGGCTGGCCAGGAATACGGCGGCGCCGGCCAGGTCGCCCGGCTGGCCCCAGCGGCCGGCCGGGATGCGCGCCAGGATCGCCGGCGCGCGCTGCGGGTCGTCGCGCAGCGGCGCGGTGTTATTGGTTTCAAAGTAGCCCGGCGCCAGCGCATTGACGTTGATGCCGCACGCCGCCCATTCGTTGGCCAGGGCGCGTGTCAGGCCGGCGATGGCGCTCTTGCTGGCGGCGTAGGCCGGCACCCGCAAGCCGCCCTGGAAGGACAGCATGGAGGCGATGTTGATGATCTTGCCAGAACCCTGGCCGGCCATATGGCGCGCCGCCGCCTGCGCCAGGAAGAAGGGCGCCTTGAGGTTGGTGTCGACCACGCGGTCCCAGTCCTCTTCGCTCACATCCAGGCTGTCGGCACGCTGGATGGTGCCGGCATTGTTGACCAGGATGTCGAGCCTGCCCTGCCAGGCATAGGCCGCATCGGCCACCTGCCGCATGGCGGCGCCATCGGCGGCAAAATCTGCCTGCAGGAACAGGAAGCGGCGGCCGGTTGCCGCCAAGCGCGCCGCGGTATCGTCGGCGGCGCTGCGGCCGGCAGCCACGATGTCGGCGCCGGCGGCCGCCAGCGCCACGGCAATTGCCTGGCCCAGGCCCGTGTTGGCGCCGGTTACCAGCGCCACCTGGCCGCTCAGGTTGAACAAGTAAGGCATGGCGCGTCCTTTATTTCAATTGGCAGATATCGACTGCCTGCATGTCGGTGTAGTCGAGGTTCTCGCCGCCCATGGCCCAGATGAAGGCATAGTTCGAGGTGCCGGAACCCATATGGATCGACCATGGCGGCGACACTACGGCTTCCTCGTTGGCCACCACGATGTGGCGCGCGCTGTCCGGTTCGCCCATGAAGTGAAACACGCGTTCGGATGGCGGCAGGCTGAAATAGAAGTACACCTCGGAGCGGCGCTCATGCAGGTGGGGCGGCATGGTGTTCCACACGCTGCCGGTCTGCAGCACCGTCAGGCCAAGCAGTAGTTGGGCCGACTGGCAGACGCCGGGCACCACATACTGGTAAATGGTGCGCGCATTCGAAGTTTCCGGGCTGCCGCGTTCCAGCGGCACCGCCTGGGCGTGGGTGATCTTGGTGAGTTCGAAGCGCTGGTGGGCCGGCGTCGACACCAGGTAGAAGCGGGCCGGGTTGGCCGGATCGTCGGAAGCGAAGCTGACGTCGCCTGCGCCCATCGGCACATACAGGCCGTCGCGCGGCGCCAGCGAAATGACCTGGCCGTCGACCGTGACGCGGCCGGCGCCGTCCGCCACGTTGATGATGCCCAGTTCGCGCCGCGCCAGGAAAGGCTGGCCTGCGGCGGCGGCAGGTTCGGTCTGGCGCGGCAGCGCCAGTTCGCTGTGCACCGGCGCCGCCCCGCCGATCACGAAGCGCTCGTGATGGCAGTAATTGAGCCGGAGCTGGCCTGGCTGGAACAAGCCGTCGACCAGGTAGCGCTCGCGCAACTGCTCGTTGCTGGCGCCGGCCATCATGTCAGGGTGGGTCGCGTGGTAGCACTTTTCGAACATTAACCGCCTCCATTTCTGTTATCGATAACAAGTATATGCGCTCCGGCGCGGCGGATTTATGCCAGATTCATATAGCTCTGATGCATTTTTTTATTGTTCCGGGTCTACTTCTTTCAGTAGCATGTAAAAAACGCGCCAAAAACCCAGCCATTGCATTCGTCAAAGCGCGTTATCGATAACACTAAACTTAGAATGACTAAGTCATCGGAGGAGACCAAGTGTTGACGTACCTGACCCGGCGCCTTGCCTGCGCCAGCCTTGCCCTGTTGTTGCCAGCCGCCGCCCTGGCTGCCGATCGCCTGCAGGTGTTCCCTTTCCCGCAGCCGCTGCGCTACTCGCACCATAACGACGATTTCACGGTGCGCGTGCGCACCCCGGGCGGCGTGTGGCAGGACCTGTATGAATACCGCGCCAAAGTGGACCTGGACAAGCAGCAGGACGCCTCCATGGTCTACTTCAATTTCGACGGCGCGGTGGAAGTGGCGGTGCAGAAGAACAACGGCAACTTTGCCAAAGTGGCCGTGCGGCCCGCAGGGCGCGGCATCAAGCCTGTGGTACGCGACGGCATTGCCTACTTCACCATGCAGCGGCCGGAAAACCTCAGCGTGGAATTCGACGACGACCGCCTGCACAACCTGCACGTCTTCACCCATGCCATCCGCAAGGACATGCCGGCGCAGCAGGCGGCCCTGGACAGCTACAGCATCACCCAGGGTAAGATGCCCGACTTCACCCAGCCGGTGGTAGTTTTCGGACCAGGTATCCACAGCGGCGAGTTTCGCCTGCGTTCCAACAGCACGGTCTATATCGACGGCTCCGCCTTCCTGAAAAGCCCCCTGCTCATCGATGGCGTGGAAAACGTAAAAGTGATCAGCGATGGCGTATTCGACGGCGTCGACATGGTCGCCATCCGTAACTCGAAAAACGTCAGCATCGACGGCCCGATCTTCATCAACCAGCCGCACGGCACCATGCGCTGCATCACCTCGCAGGACATCGAGGAAAAAAGCATCCGCAGCATCGGCGCCGGCCAATGGTCCGATGGCCTGGGACACTTCGCCTGCGAACGGGTGCGCATCTCCGACAGCTTCATCCGCACTTCGGACGACTGCATCACGCTGTATAACCACCGCTGGGACATCTGGGGCAATACACGCGACGTGACGGTGACCGATTCCACCCTGTGGGCCGACGTGGCCCACGCCGTGATGATCGGCATCCACGGCAATACGCCGACGCCTGCCCATCCCGAACCCGAAGTCCTGGAGCGCATCCGCTTCAGCAATATCGATATCCTCGAGCACGACGAGGATGAACCCGAGTACGAAGGCGCCATCGGCATCATGGCCGGCGACGACAACCTGGTGCGCGACGTGGTGTTCGAGGACATCCGCGTCGACCGCATCGAAGAAGGCAAGCTGTTCAACCTGCACATTGCCTATACACCCAAGTACAACACCAGTCCCGGGCGTGGCATCGAAAACGTCACGCTTCGCAATATCAGTTACACCGGCAAGGGCTCGCCCAGCGCGTCCGTCATCTACGGCTACGATCCCGGCCGCCAGGTGCGCAACATCGTCATCGACAACGTGACGGTAGCCGGCAAGCGTCTTACCGGCGCCGCTCCCAACTTGCTGGATATTGGCCCACACGCCAGCGGAGTGACCTTCCGCTGACAGTCTTCGAAATCAGTATTACAAAAATATATACCTGGAGGAGATGGAGAATGAATCAGCAGCAGATCAAGATGTCCCTCAAGCTGTCCGGCGTTGCGCTGGCAGTGATGCAAGCCTTCGCGCCGCAAGCCATGGCGCAGGAAAAGGCGTCCGATGAGAACACCGTGGTGGTGACCGGCATCCGTGCCAGCGCCCGCAGTTCCGTGGCAATCAAGCGCGATACGATGGAAGTGGTCGACTCGATCACTGCCGACGATATCGGCAAGCTGCCCGACCCGAACGTGGGCGAAACACTGACCCGCATTCCCGGCGTGCAGGCTTACCGCTTTGGCGGCGAAGCTTCGGCCCCATTCGGCGGCTTCGGCTCCGGCGTGACCATCCGCGGCCTGGGCTACACCGCGTTCCAGACCAACGGCCGCTCGTACTTCAGCGCCGGCAGCCGCGAATACAACGTCGAAGCTGCGGTCCCTGCGATGGTGGCCGGCATCGACGTATACAAGAACCCTTCGGCGGAGCACATCGAAGGCGGCATTGGCGGCCTGGTGAACGTGCGTACCCGCAACCCGAGCGACTTCAAGAACCTGACCGTATCGCTGGGCGTGAATTACCGCGAAAACTCGCTGGCCAAGAAAGCCGATCCGGAACTCTTCGGCCTGATCGCCAACCGCTTCGACCTGGGCGGCGGCAGCCGCATCGGCGTGCTGGCAGCAGCGACCTACCAGAAAAGCACCACGCGCAATGACAACAACCCGGCCGGCGGCCGCGGCCCGAACCTGAAGCGCGCCATCCGCGCCGACAGCGCCGAATACGCCACCATGGCGGCTGCCAATACCGCGAATGCGACCAACCAGCCGATGTCGGCCTACGTCGGCCGCAACGACATCAGCTACCTGGCCAATGTACCGACCACCAGCGCCCAGACGCCGAACCTGGCGGGCCTGACCGCCGCCCAGCAAGACAGTGTGATGATCGCTCCGTGGGTGAACACCAACGTGTTCCAGGAAACCATCATGCGCGAGCGCAAAGGCCTGAACCTGGCGGCGGACTACCGCGTCAGCAACACCCTGCGTTTCTACACCGAGGCGAATTATTACTCCTTCCTGTACCACCAGAACTACCGCGGCCTGAACTCGAACGACGGCGCGAACGTGCAGAACCTGCAGACCACCCCGTTCAACTACGACGAGAACCTGGCTAACCGCAACAGCAACGGCGGCAGCAACGACACCATCGTCAACAAGCGCCTGCTGAGCGGCAGTTTCCTCAATTCGACCATGACCACCATCGGCGGCGACGAGCACACGCCGTGGGAAACCATGATCGGCGCCATCGGCGTCGAGTGGAGTCCGACCTCGCGCCTGTCGCTGAAGGCCGACGCCAACTACATCAGGTCCGACAAGAAGAGCGACAACCGCTCGATTCGACTGGACTCTGCGGCCGGCCTGCAATGGACCACCAACCGCGTCGCCGACGGCGCGCCGCATCCGTTGACGTTCACCGGCCCAAGCTTGAGCGATCCGCAGAACTTCGTGTTCAAGGATTACGGCAACGGCCAGAACTACCACAACAAGGATAACGGCTTCGCGGTCGCGCTGTCCGGTTCCTATGCCATGGACGGCATGTTCAACAAGCTGCGCTTCGGTGCGCGCCACGCCTACCAGCACGACTTCTTCCAGAACTACGGCTTCAGCAAGTTCCTGACCACCGACGGCAAGGACGTCAACGCCACTCGTTCCAATGCGCTGTCGGCCAGCACCCTGGCCGGCAACCTGGAGCAGGCGCCGACCAACTTCATGAACGGCCAAGCCGGCTACAGCGGCGGTTACCTGGTCTACACCCCGGACGCCCTGCTGGGCGACCAGGTGCGCACGGCATTCCCGAACGCCGGCATCCTGCCGCAGGATTCCTATGTTGAAAACCAGGGTGCGCGCAGCATCTTCGGCGAGCACGACTCGGCGGCCTACCTGGTTGGCGACTTCACCGCGTTCAACGACCGCATCAAGGGTAACGTCGGTGTGCGTCTGGTGCGCACCAACACCACGGCAACGGCCCGCGCCACCGATACCCGCACCGGCCAACTGGTGGACGTCGTGAAGAATTCCACCTACAACAATGTGCTGCCGACCTTTAACATGACCTACGACCTGGCGCAGGACACCCTGCTGCGCCTCGGCGCAGGCCGCGGCATGACCCGTCCGGGGCTGGGCGACCTGAATCCTGTGATCAGCGTCAACACCACCACCGGTACCGGCAGCATCGGCAATACGCAACTGAAGCCACTGGTGGCCGACAGCTTCGACATCTCGCTCGAACATTACTTCAACAAGACCAACTACGCCTCGCTTGCCCTGTTCGACAAGGAGATCAAGGACTTCCCGAACGGGATCAATTCCTGCGAAACCCTGAGCAACGCCCCGGCTTATTCCGGCGCCATCGCGAATGGCTGCTCGGACGGGCAGTACCTGGTGACCAAGAAGGTCAACTCCGAAAAAGGCTATGCACGCGGCTTGGAAGTGGCGGGCCAGTACTTCTTCGATTCCAGCTACGGCTTCCTGAACAACTTCGGCGTGTCCGGTTCCTACAGCTACGTCAAGACCTCCAACCCGGTCAACTTCGGCAGCGCCGCCGCGCCAAAGATCGTCGAAACCATGCAGCCGTTCGTCTCCAAGAACAATGTCAGCGTGTCCGGCATGTATGAGGACGACAAGTTGTCGGCCCGCCTGGTCTATACCTGGCGCTCGCCGTCGGTGCTGTTCAACGTCGACCCGTTCCCGATCTGGGCCCGCTACATCAAGTCCTACGGATTGCTGGATGGTTCGATCAGCTACCAGGTTGCGCCAAGCCTGACGTTGCGCTTCAACGCCTCGAACATCCTCAACAAGGCGGCTAACCGCGCCCTTGGCGAGCCAGGTTCGACCCAGGTGCCGATCGAGTACCAGCACTTCTACAACGGCCGCACCTTCAGCCTTGGCCTGAGCTACAAGTTCGGCGGCTAAGCTTTGTTTTCTCCGGTGCCATCCCAGCACCTTGATGCCGGACTTCGCCCTGAATGGCGTGGTCCGGCGTTTTTTAAAGGAAGCATGCAGTGAGTATTCGTTATATCTTCGCCGCCCTTGCCATGGCAGCCGCATTCGGCTGCGCAGCGGCCACCCCGGAATGGGAACAGCCAGGAGTAGTTGCGCTCAATCGCGAGCCGATGAAGGCGACGTTCTTCAATTTCGAGAGCGTGGAAAAGGCAGTGGCGGGCGATATGGCGGCATCGCAGTATTACCGTTCGCTGGACGGCACCTGGTCGTTCGCCTACACGCAGGGAACCGACAAGCGCCCGGTGGACTTTTACAAGCCCGGTTACGACATCAGCAGCTGGAAGACCATCCAGGTTCCGGGCATGATGCAGGCGCAAGGCTACGGCAAGCCCATTTTCACCAATATCAAATACCCTTTCCCGGCCAACCAGCCCTTCATTCCGCATGACCTGAACGAAGTAGGATCCTACCGGCGCGATTTCGAGGTGCCGGCAGGCTGGCAGGAACGCGACGTATTCCTGCACATCGGCGCCGCGGGTGCGGCTTATTACATCTGGATCAACGGCGAAAAAGTCGGCTACTCGGAAGACTCCAAGCTGCCGTCCGAATTCAACATCGGCAAATTCGTGCGCGCCGGCCGCAACACCATCGCGATCGAACTGTATCGCTGGGCAGACGGCTCCTACCTGGAGGACCAGGATTTCTGGCGGGTGTCCGGCATCGAACGCAGCGTCTACATCTATGCCGAGCCGAAGGCGCGCCTGCGCGATTTCACGGTCACTGCCGCACTGGACAAGGCCCACTACCGCGACGGCATCTTTGCGCTGGAAGCCGCCATGGCGGGCCAGCCTGCCGGCGGCAGCATCGTCGCCACCATTTATGATGGCGCCAGGAGCGTCTGGAGCGCGGCCGCCGCGATCACTGCCGGTCAGGTTCCTGCGCTGCGCGCCACGCTGCCCAACGTGAAAGCCTGGTCGGCCGAAACGCCAAACCTGTACCGCCTGCAGCTGGAATACCGCGATGCAGGCGGCAAGCTGTTGTCCGCCACTTCGCGCAAGATCGGCTTCCGCACGGTCGAAGTGGCGCAGAGCGAGGTCCGCGTGAACGGCAAGCGCGTGATGATCAAGGGCATGAACCGCCACGAGCACGACCCGGATACTTACCGCGTAATGTCGCTGGAATCGATGAGGCGCGACATGGAGCTGATGAAGCGCGCCAACATCAACGCCGTGCGCACCTCGCATTACCCGAACGACCCGCGCTGGTACGAACTGGCCGACGAATACGGCATGTACGTGATGGACGAAGCCAATATCGAGTCGCATGAATACATGCAGAAGGGTGACGCCGCAACCGATCCCGCGACGCGCGCCGCAACCCAGCTGGGCTACCTGGAAAGTTGGAAGGACGCCCACCTGGACCGCGTCTCGCGCATGGTCGAGCGTGACAAGAACCATCCATCGATCATCTTCTGGTCGCTCGGCAACGAGGCCGGCACCGGCATGAACTTCGAGCAGGCCGCCGCATGGATCCGCCAGCGCGATCCGAGCCGCCTGATAAGCTACCTGGGCCACGGCACCCTTGGCGAGGAGCACCTGCCGAACGCCTACGTCGACATCTACGCGCCGATGTACGACGATATCGACAAGATAGCCGGCTATGCGCGCGATCCACGCTACCTGCAGCCGATGATCCAATGCGAATATGCCCACGCCATGGGCAACTCGCTCGGCAACCTGGAAGACTACTGGAAGGTGATCCGCTCGTACCGCAAGCTGCAGGGCGGCTTCGTGTGGGACTGGGTCGACCAGGGCGTGCGCGCCAAGGATGCGCAAGGCCGCGAATACTGGGCCTCCGGCTTCGACCTCAATCCTGAACGCGGCGACAACAGCGTGGTAGGCGACGGCGTGGTCACGGCCGACCGCGCGCCGCAGCCCGAATACTACGAACTGCAGAAAGTGTATTCGCCCGTCGTCTTCGAAGGCGACCCGCGCAGCGGCAAGCTGTCGGTAGTGAACCGCTACGACTTTCGCGACCTGTCCGGCTTCGACTTCGACTGGATGTTGGCGCGCGACGGCGAGCAGATCGCCACAGGCAAGCTGGAAGGTGTGAATGCGCCCGCCGGCGCTACCCGCAGCTTCGCCTTCAAGCTGCCATCGGCCGCGCCGCAAGGAGGAGAGCTGGTCCTGACCCTGCGCGCAAAGGTGAGGGAAGGTGCGGTCCCGGGTGTCGAGGCAGGAACAATCCTCGGCTGGAGCCAGTTCATCGTTGCCTCCGCGCCGGCCGCCAAGGCGCCATCCGGCAAGTTTATCGCTCCGCAGCGCAGCGCCGGTTCGATTACCCTGGCTGCCGCCAATGCAAAGCTGGAGATCGACACCAGTACCGGCCTGGTAAACTACAGCGCCAACGGACAGCTGCTACTGAATGGCGGCATGCCGAACTTCTGGCGCGGCGCGACCGACAATGACGAAGGCACGGGTGCCGAACAGCGCCAGAAGATATGGCAGCATTTCACCGAGCAGCGCCAAGTTCGCGCGATCGAAGCGGGCCATGACTTCGTCAAGGTGCAATACGCGTTCGGCGCCGGCGCAGCGGAATGGGAAAGCGCCTACCGCATGGCGCCGGACGGCAAGCTGCAGGTGGAAGCTGCCTTTACCCCGCTGCGCGACGACCTGCCGGAACCAATGCGCATCGGCATGCGTTTTAACCATAGCGCCGCGCTGGACACTGTAACCTGGTATGGCCGCGGCCCGCGCGAATCCTACGCCGACCGCCTGACCGGCGCCGCTCTTGGCCGTTACAGCGGCAAGGTCGCCGATCAATACTATGCAGGCTATATGCGTCCGCAGGAAAGCGGCAACAAGACCGGCGTGCGCTGGCTCTCGCTGACCGATGCCGACGGTGCAGGCATCCGCGCAGCGGGCCCCGTACCGCTGTCGATGAACGCGTTGGCCTTCCCCTACGAAGACCTTTACCTGCGCCCGCGCGGCGAGCGCCATAACACCGACATCGCGCCGCATGGCGATGGCAGCTTGCTGGTGGACCTTGCGCAGGCAGGCGTGGGCGGCGATACCGGCTGGAGTCCGGATGGCTGGCCGCTGGCGCGCTATCGCATCAAACTGCAGCCGGCGCGCTACAGTTTCACCATTTCCCCCACTGCGGCCAAGCCGGTGGCGAAGGCCCTGGCGCCGGACTACAGCAACCCGATCCTGCACGCCGACTATTCCGACCCGGACGTGATCCGTGTCGGCGACACTTACTACATGACCGCGTCCAGTTTCAACAACGCCCCCGGTTTGCCGCTGCTGGAGTCGCGCGACATGGTGCATTGGCAGCTGGTCGGCCACGCACTGCCGCAACTGGTGCCGGCCGCGCAGTTCGAGCGTCCCGCGCACGGCAAGGGCGTGTGGGCACCGGCGTTGCGGCATCACGATGGCAAGTTCTGGATTTTCTATCCCGACCCGGACCAGGGCGTGTACGTGATGACGGCACCCGATTTCCGCGGCCCATGGAGTGCGCCTACGCTGCTGTTACCCGGCAAAGGCATCATTGATCCAGCGCCATTCTGGGACGACGACGGCAGCGCATGGCTGATGCACGCCTGGGCGCGCAGCCGCGCCGGCATCAACAACCTGCTGACGCTGCGCCGCATGGCGCCCGACGCCAGCCGCCTGCTGGACGACAAAGGCAGCGTCGCCATCGACGGCAGCAAGTTCACCGGCTACCACACGCTGGAAGGGCCCAAGCTGTACAAGCACCAGGGCTACTACTATGTCTTCGCCCCGGCTGGCGGCGTTGGGCAGGGCTGGCAATCGGTGTTCCGCTCGCGCAGCATCGAAGGACCGTATGAAGCGAAGATCGTGCTGGCCCAAGGGCGCACGGCCGTCAACGGCCCGCACCAGGGGGCATGGGTGCAGGCGGCGGATGGCAGCGACTGGTTCTATCACTTCCAGGACAAGGGCGCCTATGGCCGCATCGTCCACCTGCAGCCGATGCGTTGGCAGGATGGTTGGCCGGTGATGGGCGAACAGCAGGATGGCAAAGGCATCGGCCAACCAGTCAGCAACTATCGCCAGCCGGTCGCCGGCGCATTCAATGCCGTGGCCCCGGCCACCAGCGACAATTTCGACGGCCCGCAACTCGGCCTGCAATGGCAATGGAATGCCAACTGGCGCAGCGAGTGGTATTCGCTCCAGGCCCGCCCCGGCCACTTGCGCCTGTTCTCCCAGTTCGACGCCCAGGCCCAGCAACAGGGAAGCCTGTGGAACCGCGCCTCCCTGTTGATGCAGAAGCTTCCGGCCGAGCGCTTCACCGCCACTGCCAGCCTTGACCTGTCCGGCATGGCCGACGGCGACAGCAGCGGTTTGCTGATGTACGGCCTCGATTACGCTTGGATCGGCGTGCAGCGCAGCGGCGGCGCCAACCGCCTTGTATTGAAAACCTGCTTGAAGGCGATGGCCGGCTGCCGCGACGAAGAGCAGGCGGGCATCGAACTTCCTGCGCGCCGCGTCTACCTGCGCCTGCAGGTGACGGAAGGCGGCCGCACCGTTTTCAGCTACAGCCTGGACCAAAAGCGCTTCCAGGAAATCGGCATGCCATTCACCGCCACCGTGGGCCGCTGGGTCGGCGCCCGCATGGGCCTGTTCAGCGCAGCATCCAGCGCCCAGGGTGGCTACGTCGACATCGACGACTTTACTGTGTCTCTCTGACCGGCCAGGCACTCCCAGCCAGGCTAGTATTCGTGGCACGGGCGCCAGCCGCCCGTGCCATTTTTTTTCTTCCCTGCATCGTGCGCCGCTTTGCCGGGTGCGCCGTACAATGGCCGGATGAAAGCCAAGCCGGATGAGCAACGTCCCTCCACGCTGGATGAGTGCCGCCGCTGCGATTTATGGCGCAATGCCACGCAGCCTGTCGGCGGGCAGGGCGCGCGCCATGCAAAGCTGATGCTGGTCGGTGAGCAGCCGGGTGACCAGGAAGACCTGGCCGGCAAACCCTTCGTCGGCCCGGCAGGCGACCTGCTGGATGAGGCGCTGGAGGCAGCCGGCATCGACCGCCGCCAGGTTTACATCACCAACGCGGTCAAACACTTCAAATGGGAACCACGCGGCAAGCGCCGAATGCACAAGACGCCGGCGCAGAAGGAAGTCGCTGCTTGCCACTACTGGCTCGAAGCCGAACTGGAAAGCGTGGCGCCAGACATCATCGTCGCCCTTGGCGCTACTGCGCTGAAGTCTGTCCTGCAAAGCGGCAGCGTGGCGTTGAAAGACTATATGGGCCAGCCGGTAGAGCGGGGCGGCCGCTGGATCATCGCCACCTACCATCCCGCCTACGCGCTGCGCGTCCCCGGCAGCGAAGCCCGTGCCGCAGCGCGCCAGGCCATCATCGATGCACTGCTCGAAGCAAAGCGTCTGCTATAACCTAAGCTGAGAGCATCCGGCTCAGCGGAATCGTGGCTGCCGCCAGCAGCGTTTGCAGCGTAATCAGGGACGCCATCAGCCGCGCATCGCCGCCAAGTTGCCGCGCCATGATGTACGCGTTAGGGGCGGTCGGCAGCGCGCAGTAGAAGCAGGCCGCCAGCGATACGGGTTCGGACACGCCGAACGCCAGGCACACGCGCGATGCCACAAAGGGCAGCACCAGCAGCTTGAGAACGGAAGTAAAGGCCAGCGCCGCGGGCCGCAGGCCTTCCATGGAAAACACCAGGCCGCTCCCGACGCTGATCAGGCCAAGCGCGAGCGCCGACTTGCCGAGGATATCCAGTGTGTTCATCAACGGCGCCGGCAGGGCCAGCCCGCCAAGGCTGAAAACCATCCCCGCCAGTGTCGCCAGGATGATGGGATTGGTCGCCAGCGTCTTCGCCACTTTGCCCAGGTCCGCCTTGCTGCCGCTCCACCATGACAGGGCCAGGATCGAGACCACGTTCACCACCGGCAGGCATAAGGCCAGCGCCAGCATCACCAGCGCAGCTGTCTGCGGCTGGAAGAACAGGGCGGAGACCGCAATCCCGAAGTAGCTGTTCGGCCGCATCGCGCCCTGCACTACGGAGGAGCGGCTTGGGTCGGGCAACCCGCGCCAGAACAGCAGCACCAGCAGGGCGATGCCGACCACGATAAAGGTCGGCAGCAGCGTCGCCAGCGCCAGTTCCTCCACCATGCGGCCGTGGAAGTCGAGCCGCGCTATACCGGTGAACAGCAGGGCAGGGAAGGCGATGAAATACGAGAACTTCTCGACCGAGGGAAAGAAATCGTCCGGCATCCAGCGGGACTGGCGGATCGCCACTCCCAGCATGATCAGCAGGAAGACCGGGATGATCGAGCCAAGCATCTTAGCGGCCAGCCAGTTGGCGGTCGTGCAGGCGGGTCAGCGTCAGCAGGGCGGCGATGCCCCCGATCAGGGCCATGAACATGTCCGACTGCGTATCCCACGGGTCGCCCTGGGTGCCGAGGAATTCGTCCGCGCCCTGGCCCAGCGCCACGGCAGCGCCCCATTCGATCAGCTCATAGGTCGCGCTGATCGCCAGCACGATGGAGAGCACGATAAAGGCCAGCATCTTCCCGGCCGGGAGGTGGCGGCCGCGCAGCAGGATTTCGCGCGCCACCATGACCGGTACGAAGCCCTGCGCAAAATGCCCGATCTTGTCGTAAGGGTTGCGCGACAGCCCGAACCAGTGCTGCAGGTCGAAGCCGAACGGCACCCGCGCATAGGTGTAGGCGCCGCCCACCATCAGGATCACGCAATGCACCGCAATCAGCACATACAGCAGGTCCGTCAGGCGGTAGCTGCGGTAAGTCGCTGCCATCAGCGGCAAGGCCACCAGCGCCGGCGCCACTTCCATCCACCAGGTCGCACGGTCATAAGGACCGATGCCCGACCAGGCCAATACCAAAAGAACAATGGCGCCCAGCGCCAGGTGCAAGGGGGAGATTGTTTTGTTCATATGCGAATAGTAACTCGAAAGCTGGCCCGGTTCTTGCTCGATTAGTAGCATGAGCCGCCCGTTACGCATCGTTTTGATTCACCCGCCTCACGAAAGTGAGGCACGCGCGCACGCCCTGCAGGCCGGGCTGGCGGAGGCGGGGTACGACCTTATCGCCTCGCTGCCGGCCGATTTCCACCTGCCCGAACACATCGCCCGCCTGCAGCCCGACATGATCATCGTCGACGCCGAATCGGATGCGCGCGACGTGCTTGAGCACATCGTCATCGCCACCCGCGACGAGCGTCGACCGATCGTCATGTTCACCGAAGACGACAAGGCCGATTCCATGGAAGCGGCAATGGCGGCGGGGGTTTCCGCCTATGTGGTGGCGGGTTTGCAGCCCGAGCGCATCAAGCCCGTACTGGACGTGGCGCTGGTGCGCTTCAAGCGCGAACAGAAGCTGCTGGACGAGCTGGAAGGCACCCGCCTCAAGCTGGCCGAGCGCAAGCTGATCGACCGCGCCAAGGGCATCCTGATGGCGCGCCAGGGCCTGACCGAAGACCAGGCTTTCCAGAAGATGCGCGGCATGGCCATGAACAAGAACCTGAAGCTGGCCGACCTGGCCCAGCGCATCCTGGACGCAGAGGATTTGCTCGGATGATGCACCGTCGTGGTGCATTCCGGGCTGGAGTGAAGCATGCAGATTGAAAAAGACATCGTCAGGATTGGCTTTAACCCGCTGACCGATTGCGCGTCGCTGGTGATGGCGTCCGTGCTTGGGCTGGACCGCAAGCACGGCATCCGCATCGTCTTGAGCAAAGAGACATCCTGGGCCGGCGTGCGCGACAAGCTGCTGAGCGGCGAACTCGATGCCGCCCATGCGCTGTACGGGCTTGTCTATGCAACTCACCTCGGCGTGGGCTCGGTGCGGCGCGACATGGCAATCTTGATGAATTTGAATCGCAACGGCCAGGCCATTACCCTGTCGCGCCGCCTGGCGGAGGAGGGCGTGCGCGACGGCGCCGCCGTTGCCGCCCTGTCGCACGAGCGTGAGCTGCGCTGGGCCCAGACCTTCCCGACCGGCACCCACGCCATGTGGCTGTACTACTGGCTGGCGGCGCATGGCGTGCATCCTTTGCGGGAAGCGCGCGTGATCACGGTGCCGCCATCGCAGATGGCGACCAACCTGGCGGCAGGGCATATGGACGGCTTCTGCGCCGGCGAACCGTGGAACCACCGCGCCGTGATGGACGGCGTGGGCGTCACCATCGCCACCAGCCAGCAGATCTGGCCCGACCATCCGGAAAAAGTACTGGCTACTACCGCCGATTTTGTGCGCCGCCACCCCAATACCGCGCGTGCCCTGGTTGCCGCCGTGCTGGAGGCCAGCCGCTGGATCGACGCCAATTCCGCCAACCGCATGGCGATGGCCGAGATCATTTCCGCCATCCAGTACGTCAATACCGGCAAGGACGTGATCTGGCAGCGCATCCTCGGCCATTATGAAGACGGCATGGGACGCAGCTGGGAAGATGCGCACAGCATGCGCTTCCACCAGGAAGGCGCGGCCAATTTCCCTTACCTGTCGGACGGCATGTGGTTCATGACCCAGCAAAAGCGCTGGGGCTTGCTCAAGGCTTCGCCCGACTACCTCGGCGTGGCCCTCAAGGTCCACCAGACCGCCCTGTATAAAGAGGCGGCCGAAATAACGGAGACTCCGATCCCCGCCAGCACCTTGCGCAGCTCGGTGTTCATCGACGGGACCACCTGGGATGGCAAGGACCCCGAGCGCTACGCCGGCTCCTTCGACATTCACATGTAGCGAAGGAGAATCCATGCAGGAACCGGCCAAGCCCCTGTCGGGCGAAGTATTCGGCGCTTTGATCAACCTGTCCGGCCGTCGCCGCTTTACCTCCCAAAGGCTGGTGCTGTATGCCGTTCTGGCGGCCCAGGGCCAGCCTGGCGCCGCCGCAACGGCGCAGGATGCGCTGAACCTGTTCCGCGAAGCGCACCACGTTCTCCTGAACGGCAGCGACACGCTGCCCGGCATTTTCTGCTCCGAGCTGCAGGAAGCCTACTACGGCAAGCCCGATGGCGCACGCCAGATCAAGGAGTTCATCGACCTGGCCCAGCGCGCGCTCGACCGGGGACGCGCCGGTCCAGCGCTGGAGCAACTGGTGGAAACGGCCACGCCCGTGCTGGCGGTCCTGAACCAGATTACCGCTATCTATGAAGAGCAGTCCAAGCAGCATGCGGTGCTGATGAAGAAACAACTGCGCGGCGTGATTACCGATATCGAAACCATTGCCCGGCAGGCAAAAATGGTCACCTTCAATGCACGCGTGGTGGCGGCACGGGCAGGCCACGCCGGGCGCGAATTTGCCGTGGTGGCCGGCGTGCTCTCGAATATCACGACGGAAATCGACGACATGGTGAAGGCCGCCCTGCAAGCGGCCAGTGCCTGAGCCGCGTGCGCTATTGCGGTGCACCATAGTTGGGCGCGGTGCACCGCGAGATGGCGAAATCGGCCCTCGGCAGGGCCCATTGACGCGCTTTTCCCCCTGCAAGGAGCTGGCACAGGTCTTGCAAAGCAATAGGTAAAGGGTCGGTCTAACGGAGGATCGGCAAAACCGGACAACGGCGTCCGCGCAGCGCTACCTTCGACACGATTCGATCGGCAGCGGCTGTGCGGACGCCTTTTTGTTTTCAGGGATAACGACATGGCCAAAGCGACCAGCATCAAACTGTTTTCGTTCTCAACGCCGCAGATGCGTGCCTTCCACCTCACGTGGATGGCCTTCTTCGTCTGCTTCTTCGCGTGGTTCGCCTGCGCGCCGCTGATGCCGGTGATTAAAGGCGAGTTCGGCCTGACCCCGGGGCAGATCGCCAACATCAATATCGCCGCCGTGGCGATCACCATCATCGTGCGCCTGATCATCGGCCCGCTGTGCGACCGCTACGGCCCGCGCAAGGCCTACACCGGCCTGCTGCTGCTGGGCGCCATCCCTGTGCTGGGCGTGGCTGCGGCGCAGACCTATGAGAGCTTCCTGTTCTTCCGCCTGCTGATCGGCGCGGTCGGCGCCAGCTTCGTCATCACCCAGTATCACACCTCTGTCATGTTCGCGCCGAACGTGGTCGGCACCGCCAACGCGGCGGCCGCCGGCTGGGGCAATGCGGGCGGCGGCGTGGTGCAGTCCACCATGCCGATGATCATGGCCGCCATGGTCATGCTGGGCGTGAACGAAACCATGGGCTGGCGCGCTGCCCTAGTGGTGCCAGGCGTGCTGATGCTGGTCATGGCCTTCGTCTACTACCGCTTCACCCAGGACTGCCCGGAAGGCAACTACGCCGACCTGCGCGCTGCCGGCGTCGAACTGGAAGGCGGCAAGAAGGGCGGCTGGTCGAGCTTCAAGCTGGCTGCTGCCAACTACCGTGTGTGGCTGCTGTTCATCACCTACGGCGCCTGCTTCGGCGTGGAGATCTTCATCCACAACATCGCCGCCACTTATTACGTCGACACCTTCAAGCTCACGCTGCCGCAAGCCGGCCTGGCGGCTGGCAGCTTCGGCCTGCTGGCGCTGTTTGCCCGCGCCCTGGGCGGCTATGTCTCGGACAAGGCAGCCGCCCGCGGCAGCCTGAATAGCCGCGTCACCCTGCTGTTCGCCATGATGATCGGCGAAGGCATCGGCCTGATGTTCTTCGCCAAGGCAGACAGCGTGACCCTCGCCGTGATCGCCATGCTGGTATTCGGCCTGTTCACCCACATGGCCTGCGGCGCGACGTATGCGCTGGTGCCTTTCGTCGACAAGCGCGCCCTGGGCGGCGTGGCCGGCATCATCGGCGCCGGCGGCAACGTAGGCGCGGTGGCAGCAGGCTTCCTGCTGAAAGGCATCGGCAATACCCAGCAAACCCTGTGGATCCTGGGTGTGTTCGTCGCCGTCTCCGCCCTGTGCGCGCTGGCCGCACGTTTCAGCGAATCCACCGTAAAAGAAAACGCCATTGCAGGAGCAGCAGCATGAAGAAGATCGTCGTCATCGGCCACGGCATGGTTGGCCACCAGTTCCTGAAATCCCTGCCGGCAGGCAGCGCGCAAGTCACCATCCTGTGCGAAGAACCGCGCCCGGCATATGACCGCGTGCACCTGTCGGAATTCTTCAGCGGCAAGAGCGCCGACGAGCTGTCCCTGGTGGAGCCGGGCTTCTTCGACCGCGACGACATGGTCCTGAAGCTGAACGGCCGTGCCGTCGCGATCGACCGCGCCGCACGCACCGTCACCAGCAACAGCGGCGAAGTGCTGGCCTACGACAAGCTGGTGATCGCCACCGGTTCTTTCCCCTTCGTGCCGCCGCTGGAAGGCAAGGACCGCAAGGACTGCTTCGTCTACCGCACCATCGAAGACCTGGAAGCCATGCAGGAATGCGGCGCCCGCTCGAAAACCGGCGTGGTGATCGGCGGCGGCCTGCTCGGCCTGGAGTGCGCCAAGGCGCTGAAGGACATGGGCCTGGAAACCCACGTCGTTGAATTTGCCCCGCGCCTGATGGCAGTGCAGGTCGACGATGGCGGCGGCCGCGTGTTGCGCAAGAAGATCGAAGACCTGGGCGTGACCGTCCACACCGGCAAGAACACCACCGCCATCGTGGACGGCGAGGCCGGCACCCACCGCATGCAGTTCGCCGACGGCACTTCGCTGGACGCCGACATGATCGTGTTCTCCGCCGGTATTCGCCCGCGCGACTACCTGGCACGCGAATGCGGCCTGGAAGTCGGTCCGCGCGGCGGCATCGCCATCAACAACCACTGCCAGACCAGCGATCCGGATGTGTACGCGATCGGCGAGTGCGCACTGTGGAACGGCATGGTGTACGGCCTGGTGGCACCGGGCTACGACATGGCCCGCGTTACCGCGCGCCACATCAGCGGCGACACCGAAGCTGAATTCACCGGCGCCGACATGAGCACCAAGCTGAAGCTGATGGGCGTGGACGTGGCCAGCATCGGCGATCCGCACGCCAAGGCGGAAGGTGCGCGCAGCTACCAATTTACCGATGAACGCAAGCAGGTCTACAAGAAGATCGTGGTCTCCGACTGCGGCAAGTACCTGCTGGGTGGCGTGATGGTGGGCGATGCCGGCGAATACGGCACCCTGCTGCAAATGATGCTGAACAAGATCGAATTGCCGGAAGCGCCGGAATTCCTGATCCTGCCGCAATCCGACGGCGCCGCCAAGCCGGGCTTGGGCGTGGATGCCCTGCCGGCCGGCGCCCAGATCTGCTCCTGCAACGACGTGTCGAAAGGCGCGATCTGCGAGGCTGTTGCAGGCGGCGCCACCAGCATCGGCGCCATCAAGCAGTGCTGCAACGCCGGCACCTCCTGCGGCGGCTGCGTGCCCCTGGTGACGCAGATCATGAAGGCCGAGATGAAGAAGCTGGGCATGGACGTGAACAACCACGTCTGCGAACACTTCCCGCATTCGCGCCAGGAACTGTTCCACCTGATCCGCGTCGGCCAGATCAAGTCCTTCGAAGACCTGCTGGCACGCCACGGCAAGGGCATGGGCTGTGATGTCTGCAAGCCGCTGGCGGCGAGCATCTTCGCCACCTGCTGGAACGATTTCGTGCTGAAGAAAGAGCACGCCAGCCTGCAGGATTCGAACGACTACTTCCTGGGCAATATCCAGAAAGATGGCACCTATTCGGTGGTGCCGCGCATGCCGGGCGGCGAAGTGACGCCGGAAGGCCTGATCGCCGTTGGCCAGGTGGCCAAGAAGTACGGCCTGTACACCAAGATTACTGGCGGCCAGCGTGTTGACCTGTTCGGCGCCCGCGTCGACCAGTTGCCCGCGATCTGGGAAGAACTGATCGAAGCCGGCTTCGAAACGGGCCACGCCTACGGCAAGTCGCTGCGTACCGTGAAGTCCTGCGTCGGCTCCACCTGGTGCCGCTATGGCGTCGGTGATTCGGTCGGCCTGGCGATTGAGCTGGAGAACCGCTACAAAGGCCTGCGCACCCCGCACAAGATCAAGTTCGGCGTGTCCGGCTGCACCCGCGAGTGCGCCGAAGCGCAGGGCAAGGACGTCGGCATCATCGCCACCGAGAAGGGCTGGAACCTGTACGTGTGCGGCAACGGCGGCATGAAGCCGCGCCATGCCGAGCTGCTCGCTTCCGACCTGGACAAGGCAACCCTGGTGGCCTACGTCGACCGCTTCCTGATGTTGTACAGCCGTACCGCCGACCGCCTGCAGCGCACCAGCACCTGGCGCGAGAACCTGGAAGGCGGCCTGGATTACCTGAAGGACGTGATCATCAACGACAAGCTGGGCATCAACGCCGAAATGGAAGAAGACATGCAGCGCGTGGTCGATACCTACGCCTGCGAGTGGAAGGAAGCCGTCAACAATCCTGAAACGCGCGCCCGCTTCCGCCACTTCGTCAACAGCCCGGAAGCAGACAGCAACGTGGTCTTCATGGAAGAGCGCGGCCAGATCCGCCCCGCCACTGTGGAAGAACGCAAGCGCATCCCAATCAAAGCCATCGCATAAGGAGACTAGCCATGCATCGTGACCAATCCGCCTCCGCCTGGACCGCCATCTGCGACGTTGACCAGATCGTCCCGAACACCGGTGTCTGCGCCTTGCTGCAGGGCCAGCAGGTCGCCGTGTTCCACCTGAACGACGGCAGCGAGCCGCGCGTCTTCGCCATCGGCAACTACGATCCGAACTCGGACGCCTCCGTGCTGTCGCGCGGCCTGGTCGGCAACCTGGGCGAGCGCCTCGTCGTTGCCTCGCCGATCTACAAGCACCATTTCGACCTGCAGACCGGTGAATGCCTGGAAGCGCCGGAACACTCGGTGCCGACCTGGCCCGCACGCATCGAAGGCGGAAAGGTCTGGGTCGGGGCATGAAACCCGCGCTGGTTGTCATCGGCAACGGCATGGCCGGCATGCGCACGGTCGAGGAGCTGCTCAAGCTCGCGCCGGACATGTACGACATCACCGTCTTTGGCGCCGAACCGCACGGCAACTACAACCGCATCCTGTTGTCGCCGGTGCTGGCGGGCGAAAAGACGGTCGACGACATCATGCTGAACACCCGCGAGTGGTACGAACAGAACCGCATCACCCTGCACGCCGGCGACGCGGTCGAATTCATCGACCGCAAGCGCCGCCTGGTGCGCGCCCGTTCCGGCCTCGAGGTGCGCTATGACCGCCTGCTGATCGCGACCGGCTCGCGCCCGTTCATCATCCCGGTGCCGGGCCATGAGCTGCCTGGCGTGCTGGCCTTCCGAGACATCAACGACGTCGAACAGATGCTGGAGGCGGCGCGCAATCACCGTCACGCAGTCGTTATCGGTGGCGGCCTGCTCGGCCTGGAAGCAGCCAATGGCCTGCAGCGCCAGGGCATGCAGGTCACCGTCGTGCACGTGACTGACTCGCTGATGAACCAGCAACTGGACAAGCCTGCTGCACAACTGCTGCAAAAGGCGCTGGAAGCGAAGGGCCTGGCCTTCCGCATGGAAGCGCAGACCAGCGAAATCGTCGGCCCCGACCGCGTGACCGCCGTGCGCTTTGCCGACGGCAGCGAAATCCCGGCCGACCTGGTGGTGATGACCGCCGGCGTACGCCCGAATATCGAACTGGCCAAGCGCAGCGGCCTGCATTGCGAACGCGCCATTGTGGTGGACGATACGCTGCAAAGCTTCGATCCGCGCATTTACGCCGTGGGCGAATGCGTGCAGCACCGCCGCGCCACCTTCGGCCTGGTGGCGCCGATCTGGGAACAGGCGCGCGTCTGCGCCGCCCACCTGGCAGGCAATGGCCACCGCCGTTACGTGCAGCAGGTAACGCCGACCCGCCTGAAGGTGACCGGCGTCGACCTGTACTCGGTTGGCGACTTCATCGGCGGTGAAGGCAGCGAGGACCTGGTGCTGCGAGACCCGCGGCGCGGCGTCTACAAGCGCCTGGTGCTCGACGGCGGCCGCATCACCGGCGCCGTGCTGTATGGCGACGTGCAGGACGGCCCCTGGTACTTTGACCTGATCCAGAACCGCACCGACATTTCGTCGATGCGCAACCATCTTTTGTTTGGGCAGGCGCTTTGCGCGCAGGCTGCGTGAATTCATGATTAAGACGACGTGCGCCTATTGTGGTGTGGGTTGCGGTGTCACGGCGACGCCGCGTGCGGAAGGCGGGTTCGAGATTGCCGGCGATGCCGCGCATCCCGCCAACCAGGGGCGCTTGTGCGTGAAGGGCTCGGCGCTGGGTGAGACGATCGGCCTCGAAGGACGGCTGCTTTATCCGATGATGCGCGAGCGGGGCGGCGATGGCTCGCTGCAGCGCGTAGCCTGGGGGGAGGCGCTGGACCATGTGGCCGATAAATGGAGCGCCATCATCGACGAACACGGCCCTGATGCCGTGGCCTTCTACGTCTCCGGCCAGTTGCTGACCGAGGACTACTACGTCGCCAACAAGCTGATTAAAGGCTATATCGGCAGCGCCAACATCGATACCAATTCCCGCCTGTGCATGTCGTCCGCCGTGGCAGGCCACAAACGGGCCTTCGGCGAAGACGTGGTGCCGGTCAACTACGAGGACATCGACCACGCCGACATGGTGGTGCTGGTCGGCTCCAACCTGGCCTGGTGCCACCCGATCCTGTTCCAGCGCCTGACGCGCGCCAAGGAAGCGCGCCCGAATCTGAAGATCGTCGTGGTCGACCCGCGCCGCACCGCCACCTGCGAGCTGGCCGACCTGCACCTGCCAATCAAGCCGGGAACCGACGTCTGGCTCTTCAATGGCCTGCTGGGTTACCTGTCGCGCATCGGTGCCGTCGATCCGGAGTTCGTGGCCGCTCATACCAACGGCCTGGAAGACGCTTTGGCAGTGGCCACGCTGACGCCGGAAGAGGTCGCGCGCGCATGCCGCCTCAACCTGCAGGACCTGATGGAGTTCTACGAATCCTTCGCCGCGACGGCGAAAGTGATCACCGGCTTCTCGATGGGCGTCAACCAGTCCAGCGCCGGCACCGACAAGGTGAACAGCATCATCAACTGCCACCTGATCGGCGGCCGCATCGGCAAGCAGGGCATGGGCCCGTTCTCCATCACCGGCCAGCCCAACGCCATGGGCGGCCGCGAAGTGGGCGGCCTGGCCAATATGCTGGCAGCGCACATGGACCTGGACAACGCCGCGCACCGCGACGCCGTGCAGACATTCTGGGAATCGCCTCGCATTGCATCGAAGCCCGGCCTGAAGGCCGTCGACCTGTTCGAAGCCATTGAAGCCGGACGCGTGAAGGCGGTGTGGGTGATCGCCACCAACCCGGTGGTCAGCCTGCCAAACGCCGACCAGGTGCGCCGCGCGCTGGAGCGCTGCGAACTGGTTGTGGTGTCCGACGTGGTGCGAGATACCGACACCAATGCCTACGCCGACGTCCTGCTGCCCGCGTTGGCCTGGGGCGAAAAGGACGGCACGGTCACCAACTCCGAGCGCCGCATCTCGCGTCAGCGCGCCTTCCTGCTTGCGCCGGGCGAGGCGAGGGCGGACTGGCTGATCCTGTCGCAGTTCGCGCTGCGCATGGGCTACGATGGCTTTGGCTACTCCAGCGCCGCCGAGATCTTCACCGAACATGCTCGCCTGAGCGCCTGGCGCAATAGCGACAGCGAACTGCCGCGCGCCTTCAACATCGGCGGTCTTGCCACGCTGGGTGAAGCGGCCTACGATGCACTGCAGCCGACGCAATGGCCGGCGATTGCATCCACCGACGCACCGCCAGCCAGCCGCCCATTCGCGGATGGCCGCTTCTCGCACGCCGACGGCCGCGCGCGTTTCGTCGCCACAGTGCCGCGCGCACCGGCCAACCTGCCGGACGGCGAATTCCCGATCACCCTCAACACCGGCCGCGTGCGCGACCACTGGCACACAATGACCCGCACCGGCCGCGCACCGAAGCTGGCCGACCATATCCCGGAATCCTTCATCGACATGCACCCGCAGGATGCACTGCTGTGCGGTGTGAAGGAAGGCGAGCTGGCGCGCGTCACCAGCCAATGGGGTAGCATGATCGCCCGCGTCCAGCACGGCGGCGGCATTGCTCGCGGCAGCGTCTTCGTGCCGATTCACTGGAACAACCAGACCGCTTCCGACGCCCGCGTCGGAGCCGTGGTGAATCCTGTGGTCGACCCAGTCTCCGGCGAGCCGGAGTTCAAGCACACGCCCGTGATGGTCGACCGCTTCCCGGTCAAATGGCACGGCTTTATCCTGAGCCGCGAAGGGCTGGAGCTTGATGCACTGGCCTACTGGACCAAGGTGCAGGGCAAGGACTTCCAGCGCTACGAACTGGCCGGCCGCAATGCGATCGAAGATTTCGGCACCTGGGCGCGCCAGCTGCTCGGCATCCAGGACGACGATGCCGACTGGCTGGAATACGCCGACCGCACCTCCGGTGTATTCCGCGCCGTGCACCTGGTCGACGACCGCATTGCGCAGTGCATCTTCATCTCGGCCCGCCCGGACCTGCCGGCCCGCCAATGGCTGGCCAGCCTGTTCGACAAGGCGCAACTGGAACTGGCCGACCGCGCAGCGCTGCTGGCTGGCCGCCCGATTGCGGCAGGCGCCGACACTGGGCCAACGGTATGCTCCTGCTTCGGCGTCGGCCGCAATACGATCTGCAAAGCGATCCGCGAGCAGAACCTGACTACGCCGGCACAGATCACCGCCTGTGTGAAAGCCGGCGGGAATTGCGGTTCCTGCGTGCCGGAGCTGAAGAAACTGCTGAGCGAAGTACGCGTGGAGGAAACCGCGTAAAACCCGCCCGTGGTAGAGTTGTTATGGGAGCGCATCATGGCAATCCGTGACAACTTTACCTACACGGACATGGATGAGTGGCTCAACGATAAACGGGTCACCGAAATTGAATGTCTGGTGCCGGACCTGACCGGCGTCGCACGCGGCAAGATACTGCCGAGGGCTAAATTCACCGAAGTACGGGGCATGCGCATCCCGGAGGCCGTGCTCGGCATGACCGTCACCGGCAATTCGCCGCAAGACGATGCCGCCTACGACCGCGCCATCTCGCCCACCGACCGCGACATGGTGCTGAAGGCCGACCCCAGCACCATCACCATGGTGCCCTGGGCTGCCGACCCCACAGCACAAGTCATCCACGATTGCTACTTCGCCGATGGCCGCCTGGTCGACTTCGCGCCACGCTCCGTGCTGCGGCGCGTGCTCAAGCTGTACGAAGACAAGGGCTGGTGCCCCATCGTAGCGCCCGAGCTGGAGTTCTACCTGACCGACAAGAACTCCGACCCCGACCTGCCGCTAAAGGCGCCCATCGGCCGCAGCGGCCGCGCCGAAACCAGCCGTCAGGTCTACAGCATCGACGCGGTGAATGAATTCGACCCGCTGTTCGAAGACATCTACGACTACTGTGACATGATGGGACTCGACGTCGACACGCTGATCCATGAAATCGGCGCCGGCCAGATGGAAATCAACTTCCTGCACGGCGAACCGCTGGGCCTTGCCGACAATGTGTTTTATTTCAAGCGCACGCTGCGCGAAGCCGCCATCAAGCACCACATGTACGCCACCTTCATGGCCAAGCCCATGGCTGGCGAGCCCGGATCAGCGATGCACGTACACCAGAGCGTACTCGATGCACGCACGCGCAAGAACATCTTCAGCGACGCCGACGGCGCACCGTCGCAACTGTTCAAGTTCTACATCGGCGGCCTGCAGCGCTACATGCCCGCCGCGCTGGCGATCGCCGCGCCGTATGTGAATTCCTACCGCCGGCTTGTGCGGCACACGGCCGCACCGATCAATATCCAATGGGGCACCGACAACCGCACGGTAGGCTTCCGCGTGCCGGAATCGGGCGTGCAGGACCGGCGCATTGAAAACCGCATCATCGGCGCCGACGCCAATCCCTACCTCGCGCTGGCGGTCACGCTGGCCTGTGGCTACCTCGGCATGACCGAACGGATCGAACCCACCGCGCCAACGTCCGGCAGCGCTTATGATATGAAGTACGAACTGCCGCAAGGCTTGCCCGAAGCACTGCGCGCGCTACGGGCGGAAGAAAAGCTGCACCAGGTGTTGGGCGAGCGTTTCATCGACGTCTACGCCGCTGTGAAAGAACTCGAGCACCAGGAATTCATGCGCGTGATCAGCCCCTGGGAGCGCGAGCACCTCCTCCTGCACGTCTAGCAGCAAATCGCAAAGCCAAAAGAATCGCAGACAGTAGCCCTGGCGGGTCTGCCCCTATGGGTCGGACCCTGGTTTACCGGTTTTCAAAGCATTGACCGCCTTCTAAAGCTAATGCTATATTCCGCCTTGTCGGAAAAGGCAGACTTGGTTTG
Source organism: Pseudoduganella sp. R-34 (assembly GCF_049904655.1). Lineage (NCBI taxonomy): Bacteria > Pseudomonadati > Pseudomonadota > Betaproteobacteria > Burkholderiales > Oxalobacteraceae > Pseudoduganella > Pseudoduganella sp. R-34. The sequence continues at coordinate 6,303,969 of NZ_CP184572.1, read as the reverse complement.
GTAAGCCCAAGTCCTTTCGGTAACGAAAGCTCTGGTCTTTGGCCCTTGCATGAGATCCCCGCGACGAATATTTGACGCCACCTGGCGTCCAATTGTTCGTCCGTGCGGAGTCCAAGCTAGGAAACGCTCCGGTCGAACATCGACAAAGGAGCCTCGACATGCATACCCCCAAACTCAATTCCCACGACGTCCTGATTGCAGGCGCTGGTCCTGTTGGCCTGTTTCTCGCCTGCGAGTTGCGCATGGCCGGCAGCTCAGTGCTCATCCTGGAGCAGGCGCAAGAGCCATACAGCCCGCTGAAGGAACTCCCATTCGGGCTGCGTGGCCTTACCGTACCGACCATCGAAAGCCTGGACCGCCGCGACCTGCTGCGTCCAATCGAGGAGCGTGCAGTCAGCCGCGACGCGCCGGCCGCCGCGCACTGGTTGCAGCAGCCGCGCCGTCCCGCAGGTCACTTCGCCGGCATCCAATTTTTCCACGACCAGGTTGACAGCATGCAGTGGCAGTACCGTCTGCCGGGGCAGGTCAGCACTGTCGCTACAGACATGGCAAGTATCGAAGCGGTTCTCGCTGCGCGCGCGAACAAGCTGGGCGTCGAGATATTGCGAGGTTACGGCGTAGAAGATTTCAAGCAGTCCGAAGCTGGCGTAACTGTCTTCGCAGGAGGCCGCGAGTTTCGAGGGCAGTGGCTTGTCGGCTGCGACGGGGGCCGCAGCGCGGTGCGCAAGTTGGCGCGAATCGGGTTTAGCGGCACTGATCCTGAGTTCACAGGCTACTCGGCCAAGGTCACGCTTGCTGAACCGGGCATTCTCAAACCCGGCCGCCATTACACGGCGACAGGAATGTATGTCTACGCAGCACCCGGCACGCTCGGCATGGTCGACTTTGACGGAGGCGCTTTCCATCGCACCGTTCCAATCACGCGAGAGCATGTCGAGACTGTGCTACGCAAGGTTTCCGGCGCCGACGTCAGGGTAACGGAGCTCGAACTTGCCGCTACCTGGACCGACCGCGCTTACCAGGCAACGGAATACAAGAAAGACCGTGTGCTGTTGGCCGGCGACGCAGCGCACATACATTCGCCGCTTGGCGGGCAGGGGCTGAACCTCGGGCTTGGCGACGCAATGAACCTGGGCTGGAAGCTTGCAGCGACATTGCATGGAACCGCTCCAGCCGATCTGCTTGACAGTTACGAACGCGAACGGCATCCGGAAGGCGCACGAATCCTCGACTGGTCCCGTGCGCAGGTAGGATTGATGCGTCCTGGCCCGAGTTCGCGTGCGCTGGAAGCGATCATCCGCGACTTGATTCAGACGAATGATGGCGCGACCTATTTCGCCGGACGTGTTTGGGGCGTCGAAACCCGCTACGATCTCGGAGACGCTCACCCGCTGGCTGGCCGTAGCGCGCCAGATTTCGAGCTTGCCGACGGAACGAGGCTGAACATGCACCTTCGAAAAGGGCAGGGGGTTTTGCTCGACTTCGACGGGGACGACTCGCTCAAGGAGATTGCCGCTCGCTGGGGCGATAGCATTCGCTACGTCGCGAGTTCCGCAAAGGAGCGACTGGATTTAAGCGCGCTGTTGATACGTCCTGACGGTATCGTTGCCTGGGCCAGCGACTCCTCCAGCAAAAGAAGCAACGCTGCTGCCATTGCAGCCAGATGGTTTGGCAAACCATGAATATGATTCACCCATTTTCTTACAAGACCTGCGCAAACAATTTCAGACGAAGCTACCTGGATTAATGAACTTCCCCTTGAATGTCAGCTTCGATTCCTGGCCAGGCTAAGCTTGAACCTCACAGTAGCTGGACGAAATAGTTATGAGGTAGGTACAAATGAGCTTACTCATCCTTCTGAGCTTCGAAGGGTGAATGAAATTCAGCATCGAGTAACGGCCTGTCTGTCGCAACTTTTGAATGGCGATTGCCCTGACGGCTTCGTAGCCTCAATGGCGAGCCTGGTACTGGCAAGCCAGCACGTTGAATTGGATAGCCTGCTGCAATATAGCTGGGCTGAAGCAAAAAACCGATCGATCCCGATGGCGGCACATTGACGCTGGCCTGCACCTTCAACCACGTAATGTCCACGGGTAACGAAAGCACATCGGTGAAATCCGACAGGTAGACTGCGAAATAATTGCGAAAGTGTTACTGATTTGATGCAAGCGAGGACAACTTTGCGGTTATTGCGCTGGGGCGCGCTGACAGCCCCCAACCCATACCTGTCGAGGTCCACCAATGAACGTCTTGCATATCGTGCGGAAGGAATTGCTCGGTACCGCGCTTGCCGCTGCCTGCGGCATGGCGGCGGCCGATCCTAGTGTCGTCGCGGAGTCTCAAATCAGCAATCTGCAGTTTGGCGTGATCGACTTGACGCCGAGCGATGGCCAAGCAGCCGGCATTACCATCAATGGAGAGGAAGGCATGGTCAGCCGCTACCTTGTCGACCGCAGTCCCGGTGGGCTGGAACGCCATGACATCCGCTCAATCTCCAAGGGGATGAGCGAAACGGTCTTTTACACCTCTGGCCCGTCGTTCGCGGGATTCTCTTATGATCAGGTGGGCAGCATGAAAGCTGGCATCGCCGCGTATGACAACCTGGCCGTCGGGGGAGATACCGGTGCGTCCGTTTTCCGTAACTATACCGTTACTATCGCGCCGCACAGCGTGCTCACAGTACGCGGTGAAGCCTCCACCTCCATCGCCAGAACGGACGTGGGGACCTACGATTCCCTCGGTTACGTCTCTGCCGCCGCCCTGATCAAGACGTGGGAGGGAACTTTCACCGTGTTCCGCCACTTCGTGGATACCGCCCCTGACAGCGGCGGGGACAGTTGGTCCGAGAATTTTTTCCTGATGTATGCGAACCCCTCGGACGGCGACATGAAGGTGCTGGTCGATACCTACGTGGCCGCCGCGGGCATGATCGTTTCATCGATTCCTGAGCCTTCGGCTTATGCGATGTTTGCCGTGGGCTTGATGCTGTTGGGCGCACTGCGCCGACAATCGTGCTGACAAAGGGGGCTGCAATGAACCTCATTCCATCTTTCAGTAGATTCCTGGCCGGTGCAATGCTGGCTCTTGTCGCGGCCAGCGCCGCCGCCGACGCGGGTGTCACCGCTACCGCGCGCGTTACGAACCTGCAGTTCGGCGTCCTCGATCTTCAGCCGGACGACGGTGTTGCCGCAAGTTTCCGTCCGGACGGCCTTTCCGGGGATCTCACGGTCGCGCTGAACACCCAAACCGACAGCCGTCATGTCACCGGGACTGCGAACGATATTCTTGGTCTGGCGACAGCGCATTCGTCCGCGCAAGCCATGTATGGCATGACTGGATCCATCGGAGCCGTTTCGGATGCCCACAGCGATCTTGGCCCGGGCGGCAAGGCGAACGCATGGCTGGATCAGCGCTTTGGGTTCTTCCTTGCACCTAACGCGGCCTTGACCGTCGCTGGCACGGCCGAATACTCGGTCATCCGCCAGGACCCCGACTTTTCAGTCTCCTGGGGCAAGGCCGGCACGCTGATCGAAATGCGCTCCGCTGGACAGCCGGAGCTGTGGACGTACCTGACGCGGACCGTCGAGCTGGCGACAGGCGCAGGCAGCACCAATGTGGAGAATTTCTGGCTGGGCTTTGCCAATACCACGGACGACGAAATCTATGTAGACCTGTCATTCGAGTTCGCGGCACAGACCGCGGTTGGCACCATCCCGATTCCCGAGCCGTTCACCTATGCCATGCTGGCTGCAGGCCTGGCCCTGTTGGGCGTGGTGAAACAACGCAGCGTTCGCCGGGCAGGGTAGGCACGCTAGATGCCGCCCATGCAGATGTATTTGATGACGAGGTAGTCGTCGATGCCGTGCGTCGAGCCTTCGCGGCCAAGGCCCGATTGCTTGACGCCGCCGAATGGTGCGATTTCGGTCGAGATCAGGCCAGTATTCACGCCCACCATGCCACTCTCCAAGCCTTCGGCCACGCGCCAGATACGGCCGATATCGCGCGAGTAGAAGTACGCTGCGAGCCCGAACTCGGTGTCGTTGGCCAGCGCCACGGCTTCCTCGTCGGTTTTGAAGCGGAACAACGGCGCCAGTGGGCCAAAGGTCTCTTCGCGCGCAACCAACATGTCGGCATTCACGTCGGCCAGCACGGTTGGCTGGAAGAAGTTGTGTCCCAGGTCATGCCGCTTGCCACCCAACAGCAAGCGTGCGCCCTTGCCAACGGCATCGGCGATATGCTCTTCCACCTTGACGACGGCTTTCTCCTCGATCAGCGGGCCTTGCGTCACGCCGTCATCGGCGCCGTTGCCGACTTTGAGTTTGCGTACCGCTTCCACCAGTTTCGATGCGAAGGAGTCGTACACGCCATCCTGCACGTAGATGCGGTTCGCGCATACGCAGGTTTGGCCGGCGTTGCGGTATTTGGATGCGATTGCACCTTCCACCGCGGCGTCCAGGTCGGCATCATCGAACACGATGAATGGTGCGTTGCCGCCAAGTTCCAGCGACAGCTTCTTGATCGTCGGTGCGCACTGTTCCATCAGCAGGCGGCCGACTGCCGTCGAACCGGTGAAACTCAATTTGCGCACGATGGGGTTGGAGGTCATCTCGCCACCGATCTCGCGCGATGCGCCGGTGATCACGCTGAACACGCCAGCCGGTACGCCGGCGCGTTCCGCCAGCACGGCCAATGCCAATGCGGAGAAGGGCGTGAGTTCCGCCGGCTTCACCACCATTGGGCAACCCGCGGCAAGTGCCGGTCCGGCTTTGCGCGTGATCATCGCGGCCGGGAAGTTCCACGGCGTGATCGCCGCACTGACGCCAATCGGCTCGCGCGTGACCACCACGCGCTTGTCGGGCCATGGCGACGCCAGGGTTTCGCCGGCAATGCGCTTGGCCTCTTCGCCAAACCATTCGATGAAGGATGCCGCGTAGGCGATTTCGCCTTTGGATTCAGCCAGCGGCTTGCCTTGTTCCGCCGTCATCAGGGCTGCCAGGTCGTCGGCGTTGGCGAGGATCAGGTCATTCCATTTGCGCAGGATGGCGGCGCGCGCCTTGGCTGGCTTCTTGCGCCATTCAGGCCATGCGGCATTCGCGGCTTCGATAGCGCGGCGCGTTTCGGCGGCGCCCATTTTCGGCACGCTGCCAAGGGCTTCGCCGGTAGCGGGATTGGTGACGCTGATGGTTGCGCCCCCGTCGGCATCGCACCATTGGCCAGCGATAAAGCACTGTTGGCGCAGAAGGCTGGGATCTTTCAGGGTCAGCATGATTCACCTCCAAAGTAAAAAACCAGTATACCGGGTATCACGCTGCACGGTTGCCACATTCCAAAATTGGGAATAAGATCAAGCTGCACACTGATAGTTACCGAAAAAACTAAACATGCGCCGCCCCATCGTACTGGTCCCCGCCTGCAGCCAGAATAAAGGCTCCCATCCCAGCTACGCCGCTCAAAACAAATACGTTGATGCGGTGGCTGTGGGAGCGCGCTGCCAGCCGTTGTTGGTCCCTCCCTTGGGCGACAACACCGATATTGAAAGCCTGCTTGGCATTGCCAACGGCGTCATGCTGACCGGCGCTGCCTCCAATTTGCAGGCAAGCCTGTATGGGCAGGAAACCCTTGACCCCTCGCTGCCGGAAGATCACGCGCGCGATGAGACCACTTTGCCCCTGATCCGCGCTGCGCTGATGCACGGCATTCCGATACTGGCGATTTGCCGCGGCTTCCAGGAAGTGAATGTGGCGCTGGGCGGAACGCTGCATCAAGCCGTGCACACGGTGCCAGGCTACTTTGACCATCGCGAAGACAAGTCGCAATCGCTGGAGCAGCAATACGCGGCAGCTCACCGCGTGAAGCTCGAAAAGGGTGGCTTGCTGGCGCATATCCTCGATGGTGCTAGCGAAATACAAGTGAACTCGCTGCACGGGCAGGGCATTGATCGCCTGGCGGCTGGACTGCAAGTCGAAGCACGTTCGGATGATGGCTTGATCGAAGCTTATTCCATCGCGGCTTCTCCTTCGTTCGCGCTGGCGGTGCAATGGCACCCGGAATGGCGCATCGAAGAGAACCACGACTCCATGCGCATGTTCAGCGCATTCGGCCTCGCGTGCCGCGTGCACAGGGATCGCATTCCTTAGGTGGCTTTCCTTCAGTAGTGCTGTTTTCTAAACTACCTGAGAGGAAGCTATGGCAATCCGCGAAAATTTCAGTTACACCGACATGGACGAGTGGCTCAATGAAAAGCGAGTCACCGAGATCGAATGCCTGGTCCCTGACCTGACCGGCGTCGCGCGCGGGAAGATTCTCCCGCGCGGCAAATTCACCCAGGAGCGCGGCATGCGCATTCCTGAGGCGGTGCTTGGCATGACCGTCACCGGCAATTATCCGACCGAGGATGATGCCTATGACCGTGCCATCTCCAGTACCGACCGCGACATGATCCTGAAGGCCGACCCTACCACCATCACCATGGTGCCGTGGGCGGTCGACCCGACGGCGCAAGTGATCCACGACTGCTATTTCAGCGATGGCCGCCTGGTCGACTTCGCCCCGCGCTCTGTGCTACGCCGCGTGCTGAAACTGTTCGAAGACCGGGGCTGGAAGCCTGTCGTTGCACCGGAACTGGAGTTCTACCTGACCGACAAGAACTCCGACCCCGACCTGCCGCTGAAGGCGCCGATCGGCCGCAGCGGCCGCGCCGAAACCAGCCGCCAGGTGTACAGCATCGACGCGGTGAACGAGTTCGATCCGCTGTTCGAGGACATCTACGATTACTGCGATCTGATGGGCCTTGACGTGGACACCCTGATTCACGAAATCGGCGCCGGCCAGATGGAGATCAACTTCCTGCACGGCGAGCCGCTTGGCCTGGCTGACAAGGTGTTCTTCTTCAAGCGTACCTTGCGCGAGGCGGCATTGAAGCATCATATGTACGCCACCTTCATGGCCAAGCCGATGGCAGGCGAGCCGGGATCGGCAATGCACATCCACCAGAGCGTGGTCGATGCGCGCAGCGGATGGAACATCTTCAGCAACCAGGATGGTTCACCATCGCAGCTGTTCAAGGCCTACATCGGCGGCCTGCAGCGCTATATGCCGAGCGCATTAGCCATCGTCGCGCCGTATGTGAATTCCTACCGCCGGCTGGTGCGCCACACGGCGGCGCCGATCAATATCCAGTGGGGCATGGATAATCGCACCGTCGGATTCCGGGTTCCGGAATCGGGCGTGCAAGACCGGCGCGTGGAGAACCGTATCATCGGCGCCGATGCAAATCCTTACCTGGCGCTGGCAGTGACGCTGGCCTGCGGCTACCTCGGGATGACCGAATCGCTCGAACCTACCGCGCCGACCACCGGCAGCGCCTACGAAATGAAATACGAGCTGCCGCAAGGCTTGCCGGAAGCGCTGAAGATACTGCGTGGCGAGGACAAGCTGCGCTTTGTGCTCGGCGAGCGCTTCATCGACGTGTATGCAGCCATCAAGGACCTTGAGCACCAGGAGTTCATGACCGTGATCAGCCCGTGGGAGCGCGAGCACCTGCTGCTGCATGTATGAGGAGGCGATCATGGACGATACCAAAACACTCCAGGCGCGTGATCACGCGCACTACATGCATCCCTTCACTGACCACAAGGCGCTCGGCGAGCGCGGCGTGCGCGTGATGGTACGCGGCGAAGGCATCTACCTCTGGGATTCTGAAGGCAAGAAGATTTTGGACGGCATGTCCGGGCTGTGGTGCGTGAATGTCGGCTACGGCCGGCACAGCATATCGAAGGCGGTGTTCGACCAGATGGAAACGCTGCCGTTCTATAACAGCTTCTTCAACACGACCAATGTGCCGGCCGTGACGCTGGCCGCCAAGCTGGCGGAGATTGCGCCACCCGGTTTCAAGCATGTGTTCTTCACGGGCTCGGGATCGGAGGCAAACGACACCAATGTGCGCATGGTGCGCCGCTATTGGGACTTGAAGGGTCAGCCACACCGCCACACCATCATCAGCCGCTTCAACGCCTACCATGGCAGCACCATGGCGGGCGCCTCTCTGGGCGGCATGGAAGGCATGCATGCGCAGGGCGGCTTGCCGATCCCCGGCATCGTGCACATCCGGCAGCCGAACTACCTTGAGTCGGGGCGTGGCATGTCGGAGGATGAATTCGGGATCGAGGCCGCATCGTGGCTGGAGCAGAAGATCCTCGACGTCGGCCCGGAAAAGGTGGCGGCCTTCATTGGCGAGCCGATCCAGGGAGCGGGCGGTGTGGTGATTCCGCCGCGCACCTACTGGCCGGAGATCCAGCGCATCTGCGACAAATACGGCATTCTCCTGATCGCAGATGAAGTGATCACCGGCTTTGGCCGCACCGGCCGCATGTTCGCTTGCGAGTACTTTGACTTCAAGCCGGACCTGATTACCTTCGCCAAGGGCGTCACTTCGGGCTATATCCCGCTCGGTGGCGTGCTGGTAGGCGAGCGCGTGGCGGAAGTGCTGATTGGCCAGGGCGGCGAGTTCGCGCACGGCTTTACTTACTCTGGCCACCCTGTCGCGTGTGCTGCGGCGCTTGAGACGATTCGCATCATCGAAGAAGAAAAGGTGGTGCAGCGCGTGGCCGAAGATACCGGTCCATATCTTGCGCAGCGTTTCGCCACGCTCGGCGACCATCCGCTGGTTGGCTATGCCAATAGCTGCGGCTTCGTCGCAGGCCTGAATCTCGTACGGCGCAAGGGACCCACAATCCACGGCCACGAGTATTTCGATCCGAAACTGGAAGTGGGCATGGTGTGCCGCGGCTATATGTTCAACAACGGCATGATCATGCGCGCCGTGGGCGACCGCATGATCATCGCGCCGCCGCTGGTCATGACGCGCGAGCAGATCGACGAGATGGTGGCGCTGATCCGGCGCTGCCTTGACGATACCTATGCGGACCTGCAGCAGAGAGGATGGATGTAGCCATGGCAAAAGAAGCGATCAACTGGCACGACCGGGCCAAGATGCTGGCCCTCGACGGTCGCGCCTTCATCAACGGCGAACGCACCTGGGCGCGCGGCGAGCGCAAGTTCGACAACCTTTCTCCAATCGACGGCCGCTACCTGTCGCAGACGGCGCGCTGCGATGCGGCCGACGTCGACCAGGCGGTTGCCGTGGCGCGCCGCGCCTTCGATAGCGGCCGCTGGGCCGGGCAGGCGCCGGCGCAGCGCAAGCGTGTTCTCATCAAGTTCGCAGACCTCATGATGCAGAACAAGGACGAACTGGCGCTGCTCGAAACACTCGATATGGGCAAGCCCATCAAGTACAGCCAGGTGGTCGATGTTTCGCTCGCGGCCAATTGCATCCGCTGGTACGGAGAAGCGATCGACAAGGTGTACGGCGAGATTGCGCCGACGCCGGGCAATGCGCTGGCCTTGATCACGCGCGAACCGGTCGGGGTGGTGGCGGCTATCGTGCCCTGGAATTACCCGCTCCTGATGGCAGCGTGGAAGATCGCGCCGGCGCTGGCGGCCGGCAACAGCGTGGTGCTCAAGCCGTCCGAGAAATCGCCGTTGTCGGCCTTGCGGCTGGCGGAGCTTGCGGTGGAGGCGGGAATTCCTCCAGGCGTGTTCAACGTGCTGCCTGGCTACGGTAACGAGGCTGGCGCCGCGCTGGCCATGCACATGGACGTGGACTGCATCGGCTTCACAGGTTCCACGCGCACGGGCAAGCAGATCATCCAGATGGCGGGGCAGTCAAACCTGAAGCGGGCGTGGACGGAGTTGGGCGGCAAGTCGGCCAATATCGTGTGCGCCGATTGTCCCGACCTCGACGCCGCCGTCGCTGCAGCTGTTGGTTCGATCTACTTCAACCAGGGGGAGAGCTGCAACGCGCCTTCGCGCCTGTTCGTGGAAGAGTCGATCAAGGACAAGTTCCTGGAGAAGGCCTTGGCCATGGTGCCGTCTTACGCGCCGGGCGACCCGCTCGACGAAAAGACCGTGATGGGCGCGATTGTCGATGCGGTCCAGATGAAGACCGTGATGGACTATATCGAAGCCGGCCGCGACGAAGGGGCGAAGCTTCTGGCTGGCGGCAATGCGGTGCGCAAGGAAACCGGCGGCTTCTATGTCGAGCCGACGCTGTTTGACGGCGTGCAGAACACGATGAAGATCGCGCGGGAAGAGATTTTCGGCCCTGTGCTATCGGTGCTGTCGTTCAAGGATCTCGACGAAGCTGTGAAGCAGGCCAACGATACGCCGTATGGGCTGCACGCCGCGGTATGGACATCGGATATTTCGAAAGCGATCCGCACCTCGCGGGCGCTGAAGGCGGGCACCGTGCACGTCAACCAGTACGATGGCGACGACATCACGGTGCCGTTTGGCGGCTACAAGCAGTCAGGCAATGGACGCGACAAGTCGCTGCATGCCTTCGACAAGTACACCGAGTTGAAGACGACCTGGATCCAGGTTTAAGCGCCGCAGCACTTCTTGAATTTCTTGCCGCTGCCGCAAGGGCAAGGATCGTTGCGGCCAGCCTTGGCTACTTTAGTCTGCGGCGCGTGGAAGAATTCGTTGATCCTGATGACGGACTGCGGCACCTTGGCGGCGTTCAGCGGCGCCTGGAATGGCAGCAGCAAGGCAGGCTGCTGGGCGCGCAGGGGTGCCCACGCTTCAGGCGCAGCGCCCACGCCCGCCATGAAGCCTTCGCACCACGCTTCCGCAGTCCAGTTGCCGCCGCATTCGTAGATCGGCTCGAAGCTGCCCGGGTCCTTCTGCATCCACACGCGCATATAGTCGTGATGGCGCACAGCCAGCGCGGCAGCTTCGTCATTGCCGGCTGCGCCGCCCCAGACTGCTGGCAACCACGCCTCCTGCGCCACCTCGGCCGGGCCGGCCACCAGCGCGGTCAGGAAGCCTTCCAGCTTGGCGACGTCCATGCTCTGCGGGCCGATCTCGGCCAGCAGCTCATCGAGCCGGTCGTACTCGTCGTCGTTCAGCGGGTTCAGAAGCAATGCTCCAGTGCCGGGAAGGTGCCGCCCTTGACGGCGTCAATATAGGCCGATACCGCAGCCTGGATCGAGACCTGGCCTTCCATGAAGTTCCTCACGAAGCGCGCTTTGCGGCCTGGGAACACGCCCAGCATGTCGTGCATCACCAGCACCTGGCCCGAGCAATCCGGACCTGCGCCGATACCGATGGTCGGCATCGACAGCATGTCGGTCACTTCCTTGCCCAGCGCGGTAGGAATTGCCTCCAGCACCACCATGGCAGCGCCGGCGGCCTGCAGCTTGAGCGCATCCTGCTTCAGCAGTTCTGCGCTCTCGATGGTCTTGCCCTGCACCTTGTAGCCGCCCAGCGTGTGCACGGACTGCGGGGTCAGGCCCAGGTGGGCGCAAACCGGGATCGAACGCTCCACCAGGAAGCGCACGGTTTCGGCAACCCAGGCGCCGCCTTCGATCTTCACCATGTGTGCGCCGGCCTGGATCAGTTGCACGGCGTTGTTGAACGCCTGCTCAGGTGTGGCGTAGGAGCCGAAAGGCATGTCGGCCAGGATCAGCGCGTTTTTCGCACCACGGGCTACGGCGGCGGTGTGGTAGGCGATTTCCTGCACGGTCACCGGCAGGGTGGACTGGTGGCCGTTGCATACCATGCCCAGCGAATCGCCGATCAGCAGCACTTCCACGCCGCAGCCGTCCATCAGGGAGGCGAAGCTGGCGTCGTAGCAGGTCAGCATGGTGATCTTTTCGCCGGCTGCCTTCAGGGCGTTAATCGAAGGGATCGTGACCGCCTTGGTAGGGACGGCACGCGCAGGCGCCGGGTAAGGGTTTTGCAGGTTGCCAGACATGGGATGTCCTTAAATTCGAAAAGCGCTATTGTACACAGCGGGCAAAACCGGTAAACCAGGGTCAGACCCGAAGGGTCTGACCCTCGACGGTCTTGAAGCCACGGGTTTGGTTCCGGCGCACAACCGAAACCCGCGGCAGTCGAGCAGACTGGGTCTGACCCTGCGGGTCGGACCCAGGTTTACCGGTTTAAAGCCGGATAATACCTTGGTCGGAAACCGAAGGCGCGAAGTCGCCCGCGCGCCCCAGTCCCGGCAGCACCACCTCGGGCGCCAGCTCCAGCAGCGGCATCAGCACAAACGCCCGCTGGTGCACGCGCGGATGGGGCACGGTAAGCGTCGGCGTCGCAATCTGTTCATCCCCGTACAGCAGCAGGTCCAGGTCCAGCGTGCGCGGGGCATTGAAGTAAGGCCGCTCGCGGCCGTGGGCCTGCTCGATGTCGAACAGGGCTTCCAGCAGCGCCTGCGCAGGCAGGGAGGTCTTCAGGCGGGCGACCGCGTTGATATAGTCGTCGCCCGAAGAATCGATGGGCGCCGTACGGTACAGCGAGGACACCGCCTCCAGCGTGGAACCCGGCACTTTGCGCAGGCGTTCGAAAGCATCCAGCACATTCGCGCGCGCATCGCCGAGATTGGCGCCAATGCCGATATACGCGGTAACAGGCATCAAGCTTCGCCGGCCGGGGCGTTGCCGCCACCGCCGCTGCGGCGGCCGCGGCGCGGACGACGGCGGCGCTTGCGTGTCGGCGCTTCGCCCTCAGGGCGCGGATTCAGGAAGTCATCGTCATCCGACTCGTCGCCTTCTTCGCCATCCGGATTGGCATCCACCGGCGCGTCGTCAAGCGCTGCGGCGCGACTGCGGCGTGCCGCGGGTTTCTTCTTCTTGCCACCGCCGGACGATGCGGTCGACACCAGTTCGGCGCGCATGGTTTCGTCGCCTTCATAGAAAGCCGTCCACCAGTCGCCCAGTTCGCGGTCAATCTCGCCCGAAGCGCAACGCAGCAGCAGGAAGTCGTAGCCGGCGCGGAAGCGCAGGTGTTCCAGCAGCTTGTAAGGATTCTTGCCATTGCGGCGCTCGAAGCGCGGCTGCATGGCCCAGATGTCGCGCATGTCGGAACCGATCTTGCGCTGGATCGCCAGCTTCTCGGTCTGCGACTCCAGCACTTCGTCGGCCGCCAGGTGCAGCGCAGGAATCGGGAATTCGCCCGCCGCCTGGTAGGCCTCCCATTTCTCCAGCACCTGGTGCCACAGCAGCGAAGCAAACAGGAAGCCCGGCGACACGGTCTTGCCGGCCATGACGCGCTTGTCGGTGGAGTCCAGCGCCAGCGTCACGAACTTGGTGCCCATCGGCTGTTCCAGCACCACATCCAGCATCGGCAGCAGGCCGTGATGCAGGCCTTCCTTGCGCAGCTGCTGCAGGCAGGCCAGGGCCTGGCCGGACGTGAGCAGCTTGAGCATCTCGTCGAACACGCGTGCCGCAGGCACATTGTCGATCAGCGGCGCCATCACCCCGATCGGCTCGGCGGTCGAACGCTCGATGGAGAATTTCAGCTTGGCCGCAAAGCGCACCACGCGCAGCATGCGCACCGGGTCTTCGCGGTAGCGCGCTTCCGGCTGGCCGATGATGCGCAGCGTCTTGCTGCGGATATCCTCGATGCCGCCGTGGTAGTCCAGCACTTCCTGCGTGGCAGGATTGTAGTACATGGCGTTGATGGTGAAGTCGCGGCGCTCCGCGTCCTCCGCCTGCGAGCCGAAGGTGTTGTCGCGCAGCACGCGGCCATGTTCGTCCTTCGGCGCATTGTCGGTGGTGGTGCCGCGGAAGGTGGTCACTTCCAGCAGGTCCTGGCCGAACATCACGTGCACGATCTGGAAGCGGCGGCCGATGATGAAGGCGCGGCGGAACAGGCGCTTCACCTGTTCGGGGGTGGCATTGGTCGCAACGTCGAAGTCTTTCGGCTTGACGCCCAGCAGCAGGTCGCGCACTGCGCCGCCGACCACGAAGGCTTCAAAGCCGGCTTCCTGCAGCGTGCTGGTGACGCGGATCGCGTTGTTCGACACCATGCGCGGGTCGATGCCATGGTCCTTCGGGCCCAGCACGAGCGGTTCGTTGCGGGGTCTCGCGTTCTTGACGCCCAGGATCTTGCGGATGAATTTCTTAATCATTGAACAGGTGAATTAGTGGCCAGCCTTGCGCGGTCGCGTGTTCGGACAGCTTGGCGTTCGGGTTGGTCGCAATCGGATGGCTGACGATCGACAGCAGCGGCAGGTCGTTATGGGAATCGCTGTAGAAGTGGACGCTGTCGAAGCTGTCCAGCGAGTGTCCCAATTTCTCCAGCCATGCCTTGGTGTGCACGATCTTGCCTTCGCCCTGGGTTGGCGTGCCGAGCAGCTTGCCGGTGATGCGGCCGGCGGCATCGCGCTCCGGCATCGCGGCAATCAGGTGCTCCACGCCGAAGGCCTTGGCGATCGGCGCCACCACGAAGTGGTTGGTCGCCGTCACGATCGCCACCAGGTCGCCGGCGTCGAGGTGCTTTTGCAGCAGCGCGCGGGCGGCAGGCAGGATGTTCGGCATCACCACTTCGGTCATGTACTGCTGCTGCAGTTCGGCCAGTTGCTCAGGCTCGAAGGAAGCCAGGGTTCCGAGCGAAAATTCCAGGTATTCCACCGGGTCCAGGGTGCCCGCTTGGTACTGTGCGAAGAACTCTTCGTTGCGGCGCTTGAATTCTACGGCGTCGACGGCGCCTACGCGGCACAGGAATTGGCCCCACTCGAAATCGGAATCGATCGGCAGCAGGGTATGGTCAAGGTCGAACAGGGCGAGTTTCATCATTCGTTCGCTTCCTCCTGCAGCCATTCGCGCAGCAGGGGCAGGGTGATCGGGCGTTTGGTTTCCAGGGAATACTGGTCGAGCGAGTCGAGCATCGAGGACAGCGATACCATGTCGCGCTGGAAGTGCGACAGCAGGTAAGGTAGCACACCGGGCGACAGGGTCAAACCGCGCGCTTCCGCCATCTGCGTCAGCGTTGCCAGTTTTTCCTCGTCGGTCAGGCCATGGATCTGGTACACCAGGCCCCAGCCCATGCGTGTGCGCAGGTCCTCGCGCACCGGCAGCACGGCCGGGGCGACCGAGCCCGCGCTCACCATGAAGGCGTTGTTGGCGCGGATCTCGTTGAACAGGGCAAAGGCATCGATCTGGGCCACCGGCGACAGCTTTTCGCAGTCGTCCAGCAGGTACAGGTCCACGTCCGGCGAATACAGGAACTCGGTTTCAATCGAAAACGGCGAAATATAGCGCGCACGGTCGCTCGAGGCGAGCGCCTTCAGCAGGTGCGACTTGCCTGCGCCAATTTCCCCCCACAGGTAGGCGAAATGCTCGCGGGAGCTGCGGTCGGCGAACTGGCGCATCAGCGCCGCCACCTCCGCATTGCGGCCCACCTCGAAGGATTCGAGGGTGCACACCGGCTCCGCACCCAGGTCAAGCACCAGCTGTTTCATTGGACTTGTCCCGGCTTTGTGGATTTTTTGCTAACGTAATCGATCTTCACACTACGCATTATAAAAGCTGCTGCGCAGGTAGTGGCGGCGCAAGTGCCTGAAACCCACCATCAAGAGGGCGGAAGCAGGCAAAGCGAGCAGTACGCCGACGAAGCCGAACAGCTGGCCGAAGGCCAACAAAGCGAAGATCACGGCCAGCGGATCGAGGCCGATGCGTTCGCCCACCAGCCGCGGCGTCAGGAAAAAACCTTCGATGACCTGGCCCAGGCCGTAGATGATGGCCACGGCCACCAGCCCGCTCCAGTCGGTAAATTGCAGCACCGCCGCCATCAGCGCCAGCAGCAGGCCCAGGCCGAAGCCGAGATAGGGGATAAAGACCAGCACGCCGGACAGGATGCCGACCGGCAGCGCAACGTCGAAACCCGCCACCGCCAGCGCAGTAGAGTAATAAACCGACAACACCAGCATCACCAGCAACTGGCCGCGCAGGTATTGCGCCAGCAAGGCATCCGACCCGCGCGCCATTTCCATGGTGGCGCCGATGTAGCGGCGCGGCACGGCAGCGGCAATGCGCGCCAGCAGCTGGTGCCAGTCCAGCAGCAGGTAGAACAGCACGACCGGGATCAGCACCAGCGTCGCCAGCCAGCCCAGCACGGCGCTGCCGCCGGTGCGCACGGAATTCAGCACGGCGGTCCAGATCTGGTTGCCGCTTTCCGCCATCTTTTCGGCCACCAGGGCCTTGATGCTGGCGCCATCGAGCGTGAATTCCACGCCCAGTTGCTGCAGGCGCGGCCCCAGCGTGTCATTCAGTTTTGCCAGCGAAGCGGGAATGGCCGCCTGCAGCAGCGGGATTTCCTTTTGCAGCACCGGCACCACGATTAGCAGCAGCGCCAGCACGGCGGCGCCAAACAGCGTGATAACGATGGATACTGCCAGTGCGCGCGGCATCTTCCAGCGCTTGAACAGGCGCAGGCGGCACAGTTTGTCGACTGCGGGATTCAGCGCATAGGCGAAAATGGCGGCGGCCAGGAAGGGCGTCAGTACCGGCCCCAGGACCCAGAGCAGGAAAAAGAAGGCGGCCCAGACCGATACCCAGAATAGCGTTTGTTTTTGTTCTGCCGAGAGGGGAAGAGGCATCTGCTGGGGCGTGGTCGGGACGAAGGAAGGGCTATTCTAACGCCTCTGCTGTTAAAAACACCATGCGCGGGGCCTACCAGTAGTTTAATATTTCCATAAATAAACTTTGAAGTGGAAGTCATGCTGTCTGTTCGTACCCAAGCCGCCATAGCGGCCCTGTCCCTGGCGTTCGCCGCGCATTCCCCTGCCATGGCAGCGGATGATGGCGAAAAATGCGAAGGCTTCAACCGCCTGCTGTGCCTGCCCATGGCCGCTGCAGCCAGCGTGGCAAACGCCGCCGCCAACGCCGCTGCCAACGTCGCCGAGGCGGTGAACTTCAAGAAGCCGTCCACCAAGGTCATCGACGCAACGGACGAGGGTGACCTGGACCGCATCAAGCGCTTCGACCCCAGGAAAGACCCCAGCTTTGCGCCGGAAAACATGCTGGGCGTGGCCGTCAATACCTACCTGACCAAGCCCGACCCGGCCAGGGACGCCAAGCGCTTCGCCGTCCTCGAATACCTGGCCGGGAAGGCCGACATCTCCGGCGAACTGGGTACCGTGCTGCTGCAGGAGACCGTGAGCCAGGCCTATTTCGCCCGCAATGCCCCGCAGGAAAGCTGGCCGCGCCGCCTGGCGCTGGCCCAACTGCTGATCGAGCACGGCGCCAGCGCCAAGGGCATCAACCTGTCCACCTGCGACCATTGCGAGACTGATAATGAATTCCTGGCGCTGCTGATCCAGGCCGGCGCCAACCCGAACGTCCAGTCCACGACTTATTCGGCCCTGCTCAACCGCTTCATCCGCAAGGACCAGTTTGACGCCGCCAAGCGCTTGGTCGCCCTGGGCGCCGATCCCAACGGCAGCACCTGGGGCAAGCGCAGCATGCTGGTGCGCCTGGTCAGCGAATGCGACAAGGACATGACGCGCAAGCTGGTTGCTCCCGAGCGCTTCGAAGCGGAGTGGCAGAAATGCGTGGCGGCGGTAACCGCCCGCGTCAGCTTCGCCATCGAACAAGGCGCCGACCCGAATGGCAAGGCCAGCCCGGACAACGAATGCCTGACGCCCTACGACGTCGCCCTGGAAAAGCAGAACGAGGAATTGGCTGCACGCCTGCTGAAGCTGGGTGCGCGCCCTGGATTTGGGGAAGTTTGCCGGTCCGGTGGCTGAAAACGGCCGATAACAAGAGAAAATGCGGGGGCAAAAATGCTAAAATAGCGGACTTGCCGTATTCGGCCACCGCTTTTCCATTCTTCCGCCTCAGTTGCGACAACACCATGAGCCAACCTTCGAATGTTTCCCTGTCCTACCGTGACGCAGGTGTCGATATCGACGCCGGCGACGCCCTAGTTGAAGCGATCAAGCCATTCGCCAAGCGCACCATGCGCGAAGGCGTGATGGGCGGCATCGGCGGCTTCGGCGCGCTGTTCGAGATCAGCAAGAAATACAAGGAGCCGGTGCTGGTTTCCGGCACCGACGGCGTCGGCACCAAGCTGAAACTGGCGTTCGAGCTGAACCGCCACGACACCGTGGGCATCGACCTGGTGGCCATGAGCGTGAACGACATCCTGGTGCAGGGCGCCGAGCCGCTGTTCTTCCTCGACTACTTCGCCTGCGGCAAGCTGAACGTGGCCACCGCCACCGACGTGATCAAGGGCATTGCCAAGGGCTGCGAGATCTCCGGCTGTGCCCTGATCGGCGGCGAAACCGCTGAAATGCCGTCCATGTACCCGGACGGCGAATACGACCTGGCCGGCTTCGCCGTCGGCGCGGTGGAAAAATCCAAACTGATCGACGGCAGCAAGATTCAGCCGGGCGACGTGGTGCTGGGCCTGGCCTCCTCGGGCGCCCACTCCAACGGTTACTCCCTGGTGCGCAAGATCATCGAAGTGGCCAAGCCGGACCTGGAAGCCGACTTCCACGGCCGCAAGCTGGCCGACGTGCTGATGGAGCCGACCCGCATCTACGTCAAGCCGCTGCTGGCGCTGATGGAATCGATGGAAGTCAAAGGCCTGGTGCACATTACCGGCGGCGGCCTGGTGGAAAACATCCCGCGCGTGCTGGCCGACAACCTGACTGCCGAACTGGATGGTTCTTCGTGGACCATGCCACCACTGTTCAAGTGGTTGCAGCAGCACGGCGGCGTGGCCGACGCCGAAATGCACCGCGTGTTCAACTGCGGCATCGGCATGACCGTCATCGTGTCCGCTGAAAACGCCGACGCAGCCGTCGCCCAGCTGACCGCAGCCGGCGAGACTGTATCCCGCATCGGCAAGATCCGCGCCCGCGCGGAAGGCGAACACCAGACCATCGTCGTCTAAGCGCCTGCCGCCCCAAGAACGGAGCCCTTCGCGGCTCCGTTTTTTTTGCCCCCGCCGTTCCGATTCAGCCATCTTATTGAAAATGATTCTCATTTGTATTATGATCGGCGAATTGCATTTTTATTCACTGCACACCACACAGCCAGCGGGCTTCCTTAAGTTGCGGAGAGCTGCCAGTCATTGAGGTTTTGCCAGGGAGCGCGATCCGGCATTCCCTTGGCATGGCACGCTTTCCAAGGAATCCCCTATGTGGACCAACTTCGCTGCCGCTGGAGCGGCGGTATGACTTCGCCCATCACCTGGGACTTGTTTGCGGACGCCCTGGCTTCGCAACACTATCTGGCCGCGCAACAGCGTGTGCTGCGCCAACTGATCGAGGCACTGCTGTTCGAGCAGGTGCTGGCTGCGGAAATCACGCAAGAGGATGACGGCGTGTGCTTCCACATTCCCGGCCGGACGGCGGCCGGCCAGCCGGTAGCCTATCGCTGCAAGGGCCGCGTCAGCGAGAGCTTCGGCCGCATCCGGGTGGATGGCGCCTCGCTCATGCGCAGCGCGCCCGATGGCGCGCGGCCCGTCGCATCGCTCCAGGAATTCGTGCTCGAAGCAGGCGCCTTGATCGATACCGACGAGAACCTGCTGCACCGCTTCCTGCATGAGCTGCAACAGACGCTGCAAAAAGACACGCTGGCACGCTACACGCGCCGGCAAGATGGCGAAGGGCGCGACCTGACCGCTTTGGAAGGCCAGTTGCAGGACGCGCACCCCTACCACCCCTGCTACAAGTCGCGCGTCGGCTTCGATCCGCTCGACAATGCCGCCTACGGGCCGGAGTTTGCCCCGGCGGTACGCTTGTCCTGGCTGGCGCTGCGGCGCGCCAAGGCCAACGTCGCCGCCTGCCGCGACATCGACTTGCCATCTTTCCTGCGCAGCGAAGCTGGCGAGGAGCAGTACGCGCGTTTCAGCGCCAGGCTGGCCGCCATGGGACTGGAGCCGGATGATTATTGGCTGTTGCCGGCGCACCCGTGGCATTGGCGCGAGAAGATCGCCAGCCAATTGTTCCCCTTGCTGCACAGCCGCGACCTGGTCTGGCTTGGCGAAGGCAGCGACGTGTACCGGCCGTTGCAATCGATCCGTTCGCTGGCCAATGCCACGCGTCCGCTGGCCGCCCATGTCAAACTGCCGATCGGTATCGTCAACACCTCGGCTGACCGCATCCTGTCCTGTCATAACGTGGAAAATGCGCCGCCGGTATCGGACTGGCTGAACGACATCCTGCAGCGCGACGCAGCGCTGCGCGCCACCGGACTGGTGTTCCTGCGCGAAGTGGCCGGCATCACTTATCGCGATGCCGGGCTGCCGCTGGCGCTGCAGGCAGCGCAATACGGCATGCTGGGCGCAGTCTGGCGCGAAAGTGCCGACCGTGCCTTGCAGGCTGGCGAAGCCGCCGCACCGTTTTCCGGCCTCTCGCAGTGTGAAGCGGATGGCCGCCCCTTCATCGCTCCGTGGGTCGAGCAGCATGGCCTGCTGCCGTGGCTGGATGCGCTGATGGAAGCCTCGCTGCCGCCGCTGATCCACCTGCTCTATGCGCAAGGCATCGGCATGGAGGCCCATGCGCAGAACATCGTGCTGATCCATCGCGCCGGCCTGCCCAACCGCATTGCGCTCAAGGATTTGCCGGGCGGCTTGCGCTTCGTGCGCCAATACCTGGCCGATCCCGGCATCTGCCCGCAGTTGCTGCCGACGCCATCGTTCCGCAAGCAGGTCAACGCCACCGCGGGAATGGAAAGCATGTCGCCGGAGGAGGTGCACGACTACTTCCACGACGCCGTATTCTTCATCAACTTCGGCGAACTGGCGATGTTCCTGCAGCAGCACTACGGCCTGGCGGAAGCCGATTTCTGGCGCCGCATCGCGGCCTGCATCGGCCGCTACCAGGCGCGCCATCCGGAACTTGTCGAACGCTTTGCGGCATTCGACCTGTTTGCTCCCGCCATCCGCATCGAGCAACTGGCCAAGCGCCGCCTGTTCGCGGAAACCGAAGCGCGCCTGCAAACCGTGCCCAATCCATTGCATCGATGGCGACCGAAGGCGAGCGCATGAGCACGCGCCGGATTGTCGCCGCCACGCTGGCGGGCCATTTCGCCGCCGCCTTTGCCGCGCTGGGCATGCCGCCGTTCTATGACCGCATCCTGCACGAGGCCTTGGGCAGCAATGCCGCATGGCTGGCCGGCTGGCTGTTCGTCATTCCGACGCTGGTGGCGGCGCTGTCCAATCCATGGTGGGGGCGCCTGGCCGACCGCTATGGCAAGAAGCGCTTGCTGTTGCGCGCCCATCTCGGGCTGGCGGTGAGCTTCTGGCTGACCAGCCTGGCCGGCAATGTCTGGCAGTTTGCCGCGGCGCTGATCCTGCAAGGCCTGTTGGGCGGCACCTTCGCCGCATCGAACGCCTACCTGGCCACGGTGGTGAGCGGCCATCGCCTGACCCGCTTGCTGACACTGATGCAAGGCTCGGCCCGCGCCGCCTTGTTTGCCGGGCCTGCCTTGATGGGAATGCTCTCCCATGGGGCCGAACCTTTGCTGATGTATCGCTACCTGGCGCTGCTGCCGCTCCTGTCTGCCCTGCTGGTCTGGCGCCTGCCGGCCGTCGCGGCCCCGCCGGCTGCGAGCGAGGCGCTGGCCACGGACGGCGATGGCAAGGCACTCGCCGGCGAAGCGATCCCGCCCGGCCAACTGTATGGCCTGCAATTCGCTTTCATTTTCGCGACGGTGATCACCTTTCCCTACTTCGTGCCGTATGCCGAGCAAACGCTGGCGAACTTGCCTGGGGCGGCGCCGGGGCTGCTGTTCGGACTGCCGCACCTGGTGTACTTGCTGTGCGCGCTGCCGTTGTCGCGCTTTTGCGGCCGCCGGCGCCTGCTTGCGACGCTGGCTGCCGCCCAGGCAGTGCTCATCGCGGCCTTGCTGGGACAGGCGGGCAGCCATTCTCTGGCAGCGCTGGCCGCATGGCGCCTCGTGATGGGCGTGGCGATGACGGCCAGCTATATCGCCTTGCACGGGATGGTGGCCGCGATCACCGACGCCGGCAACGCCGGCCGCCGTTTCGGCTCCCTTGAGGGCAGCACCAAATGGGGCGCGGTGGCAGCCGGCCTGGCTGCCGGCATCGCCGCCGAGCGCTGGGGATTGCAATCCCATTTCCTGCTTGGCGCGGCGGCGCTCGCGGCCAGTTGCATCTATCTCGTTGTACTCATGTTCCGCCTATACCGGGGCGATTTCAAACAGCCAGCGCACAGCACCGACTGATCGTGTAGCCAGCCATCACATGCTTGGAGAAATTTCATGTCGACATCAGCTTTGCACCGTAGTCCGAATATGTCGGCGGCGTACTGCGCCGCCAGCCAGCGCAGCCTGGAAACCCTGTTGAACTGCTATTGCCGCGAAGTGGCCATCCCGGAAGGACACGCCAGCGTCGGCCCGCTGTTCGGCCAGAACGACTGGCCGCTCGCCCTGCGTTGCGCACTGGCCACCGGCCAGGCCCTGCACATCGTGCTGCCGCGTCTCGATAGCCGCGTCGTGGTCGCCGTGCAGGATGACTCGCCAACCGCCAACTATCGCTACCTGTCCGCGCTGTATTGCAAGAGCGCCGGCCAGCCATGGGCCTTGCTGGATTGGCGCATGCTGGCCGACCTGATCATCCGCGACCTCGCGGCAAAGACCGGCCAGCCCTACAACCACGAATTGCTGGCGCAGATCGAAGACAGCGTGCAGGTCACCACGGCCATCCTGGAAGCACCATGGCCAAACGCGATGCCGTCCGATCCGCTGGCGGCCTACCTGGATTCCGAACAGTCGCTGACCTACGGCCATCCCTTCCATCCCGCGCCCAAGAGCAGGCAAGGCTTCAGCGCAGAAGACCTGCGCCGCTATTCGCCGGAACTGCGCGGCGGCTTCCCTCTGCACTATTTTGCCGTGCAGCGCGACGCCGTGCTGCAGCAGTCGACCCTGGCGCAATCCTGCGGTGACATCCTGGCCGCCCAGGCGCCGCAAGGGGTGGTGGCCGGCGACGACTACCTGCTGGTTCCCGCCCACCCTTGGCAGGCGCGCTGGCTGCTGGAAAAGCCGCTGATCGCCGCCGCCATGCGCGACGGCCGTATCCGCCACCTGGGAGCGCAAGGCGAGCTGTATTACCCGACCTCCTCGGTACGCACCCTGTACCAGCCCGGCAACCCATATTTCTACAAATTCTCGCTGCATGTGCGCCTGACCAATTGCGTGCGCAAGAACGCGGTGTACGAGCTGGAAGGCGCGTTGCAAGTGAACCGCATCATGAGCGGCCTGATTCCGGAACTGAGGGAGCGCTTCCCCGGCGCCGCCATCATGCCGGAACCGGCCTTCCTCTCGGTCAACCTGCGCGACGGCGACGCCGATGCCAAGCGCGAAATCACGGAAGGCTTCGGCCTGATCTTGCGCGGCAATTTCGACCAGCACAACCTGCTGCCGGGCGCCGTGCCCCTGCTGGCCGGTGCCTTGTTCGGCAACCACGTACTGGGCGAGGCGCGCCTGTCGGCACTGCTGCGCCAGATCGCCGAGCGTGAGCGCATGGCGCCCGAGGCGGTGGCTGTCGAGTGGTTCTCGCGCTATGTGCAACAGATGATGTATCCGGTGCTGCATTGCTACTTCGCGCACGGCGTCGTGTTCGAGCCGCACCTGCAGAACGTGGTGATCGGCTTGGTCGGGGATTGGCCGGCGCAAGCCTTCCTGCGCGATTTCGAAGGCGTCAAGCTGGTGCAGGAAGAGTGGGGCGCCAGCCGCCTGTCCGGCGTCAGCCAGCGTGCGCAGGCAGCGCTGCAGTACGACCGCGAGCGCGGCTGGAAGCGCATCGCCTACTGCCTGTTCGTCAACAATTTTTGCGAAGCGATCCACCAGCTGGCAGCCGGCAATCCGGCCCTGCAGCAAAGGCTGTGGACGCAGGTACGCCATCACCTGCAGCAATACCAGCACCTGCACGGCACGACGGAATCCGCCGCGCGCATCGCTTCGGTACTCGATGGCGAACCGTTGCCGGCCAAGGGCAACCTGTGCAACCGCTTCCTCAAGCAGGCCGACCGCGCGGCCGACTACGCGCCCTTTGTCAATCCGCTGGCCGCCATCAAGGAGCAACTCGCATGAGGCTCGACTGGGACCGCGCGATCGCGGCGGCGAAGCAGGCGCACGCCGCCTTGGATGAACCGCTGTGCGCCTTCATCTACGACTTGCCGGCGCTGAAGCGCCACGCGGTGCATTTGCGCGAAGGATTGCCCGGCCAATGCGACTTCTTCTACGCGATCAAAGCCAATTCGGACGTTCCCCTGCTGCAAACGCTGGCGCCAACCGTCGATGGTTTTGAAGCCTCGTCCGGCGGTGAAATCGCCTGGCTGCGCCAGCATTTTCCGCAGGTGCCGGTGATCTTCAGCGGACCGGGAAAATTGGATAGCGAGCTGGCGCTGGCCTTGCAGCATGGCGCCACGGTGCACGTGGAAAGCCTGCATGAACTGGAACGCCTGGCGGTGCTGGCCCACGCCGGCGGCAAGCCGGCCTCGATCCTGCTGCGCGTCAATCCGCCGCTGGCCGAGCTGGCGACCACCACGCTGGTAATGGGCGGCAAGCCGACCCAGTTCGGCATCGCCATCGAGCACTTGCCGGCTTGCCTGGAACGGCTGCGGCAAGAGCTACTCCTGGAGTTGCGCGGCTTCCACTTCCACCTGCTGTCGCACCAGCTCGATGCGGACAAACACCTGCAATTGCTGTCAGCCTACCTGCGCCAGGCGCGCGAATGGTGCGAACAATACGGCTTGCGCATCGAGCATATCAACGTCGGTGGCGGTATCGGGGTCAATTACCGCGAACCGCAGCGCCAGTTCGACTGGCCGCGCTTCAGCGCCGGCCTGGCAAGCTTGCTGGCCGAAGAAGCACGCCAGCATGGCGATGACGTGCCGCGCCTGCGCTTTGAACTCGGGCGTTTCGTCAGCGCGTTTTGCGGCTACTACGCCACCGAGGTGCTGGACATCAAGGAGGCGGGAGAGCGCGTATTCGCCATCGTGCGCGGCGGCACGCATCACTTCCGTACCCCTTATGCACAGGGCCACAGCCATCCGTTCCGGGTAGTGCCGGTGGAGGATTGGAACCATCCCTATTCGCGTCCCGAATCCGTGCAGCGGTCGGTGACGGTCGCCGGCCAGTTATGCACGCCGAAAGACGTGCTGGCCAGCGACGCCATGCTCGATCGCCTGCGGGTCGGCGACCTGCTGCTGTTCCAGTATGCGGGCGCTTACGCCTGGCACATCTCGCACCACGATTTCCTGCGCCATCCGCATCCACAGCATATCTACCTGCAGGAAGATGCGTAGGCCTTAACGATTTTTTTAACGTCACATCCGAAGGAAAGTCATGCAACATCGTCGTATTCAACCCCATGTCCTGGCGCTGGCCGCCGCCGCACTGTGCTCGCAATTTGCCTATGCGGCGGACACCGAACTGCCGATGGTCACCGTGCAGACGGCAGCGGCGTCCGATCCGCTGCACGGCACCAGCAGCGCCACCAAGCTCGATGTGCCGCTGCGTGACGTGCCGCAGTCGGTGCAGTTCGTCGACAAAGAGCTGATCCGGGCGCAAGGGGCGGTGGATATGAAAGATGTGCTGCGCAACGTCAGCGGTGTTGCCCCGTCCCAGGGGGAAGGGCGGCGCGACCAGTTCTACATCCGGGGCTTCGACGCCACCCGCGACACCCTGCTTGACGGCATGCGCGACGACAGCCTGTATTTCCGCGACCTGGGCAATGTGGAACGGATCGAGGTGCTGAAGGGCCCGGCCGCGGTGCTGTACGGCCGTGGCTCGGCGGGCGGCGTGATCAACCGCGTCACCAAGAAGCCGGTGAAAACGCCGGTGCGCGAAGTGACGTTGAGCGGCGGCTCGGAGAACTTCCGCCGCATCGACCTGGACCTGGGCGGTGCTGCTGGCGAACAGGCAGCGTTCCGCCTGACCAGCGCCTACGAAGCGGGCGACAACTACCGCGACGTGGTCCATTCCGAGCGTGCAGTGCTGGCGCCATCCATCGCCTGGACGGCGGGGCGCGACACCAGCTTCCTGCTGCAAACCGAATTCCTTCACCAAAACCGTACCCCCGATCGTGGCATCCCTTCGCTGAACGGCGTGCCGGCCGATGTCCCGGTCGGCAACTTCTACGGCGAGCGCTATGACTACGCCAGGACGGATGCGCAAAATGCCCGCTTCAATGTCGAACATGCGGTCAACGACAAGCTGGTTCTGCGCAATAGCTTCCAGTATTCGAAGCTGAAGCTGGATGCGATCAATACCCGCACCCTGGGCCTGGCTGCAGCCAACACGCAAGTGCGTCGCCAGATCACCTACTTCCCTCAGGACCAGAGCAATTTCCTGAACCAGACCGAAGCGGCGTATCAGCTCGATGCCGGCGGCGTTCGTCATTCGCTGATGACCGGCGTTGAGCTGGGACACCAGAAGTCCGGCCGCCTGGTGCGTGCTGCCGCGACCACGCCGGTCAGCTTGCAGGCGCCACAGCAGCTCATGGCCATGCCGGACCTGGCCGCGTTGCCGGTCACGATCGACAACGACTTCAAGGCCGATACGGCCGCATGGTATGCACAGGACCAGGTCTCGTTTAACGAGCAGTGGAAGATGCTTGCCGGCGTGCGCTTCGACCGCTTCAAGCAGGAACAGGAGGACCGGCGCACCGGCTTGGTCCAGAGCCGCACCGACTCGGTGTGGAGCCCGCGCATCGGCGTGGTTTACCAGCCGGGCCAGGCGCACGCGCTGTACGCAAACCTGAGCCGCTCCTTCCTCCCGGTAGGGAATGACTTCTTCTACGGCGGCAAGGATTTTGCACAGATCAAGCCAGTTGAATCCTTGCAGAAGGAGATTGGCGACAAGAGCGAATGGTTCGATGGACGCCTGCAGTCGACCGTCGCCCTGTACGAGATCACGCAACGCAATGTGGCGACCAAAGACCCTTCAGATCCGGCAGGCGTGCGCCAGGTGCAGACCGGCGAACAGCAAAGCCGCGGGCTCGAAGTCGACTTGACGGGCAGCCTGGCGCAGGGCTGGAAAGTGTTTGCCAATGCCACCGTCAACCACGCCCGCATTACCCAGTCCAACAACTACAGGGTGGGCAATCGCCCCGCCAACATTCCCAAGCATGCGGCGGGCTTGTGGTCCAACTATGAGCTGGGCCACGGCTTTACCATCGGCGCCGGCGCCTTCTACGTGGGAGACCGTTTCGCCGTTGAGGACAATGCGGTGCGCTTGCCATCCTATGTGCGCTTCGATGCGATGCTTGGCTACAAAGGCAAGAACTGGGAAGCCGGGCTGAACCTGAACAACCTTGCCGACAAGGTGTATTACGAATCGGCCAACAACAACTTCCAGATCCAGCCAGGTGCGCCGCGTAGCGTCATGGCTTACGTGCGCGTGAAGATCTGAGCTATCGACGGGTGAACTCCATGACCCAGTTGGTCTGCCAGCTGGTGCCATCATCCCAGGAGTAGGCTTGCTCCCAGCGCGCCTGGCGCTCGCTGCTGCGGGTCCAGGTGAAGCGCACGCGGGCCGTGCGGCCTTTGTAGACTTCTTCGCCTTCGAAGCGTCCCACGCCATCGGCATCGAAACGGCCCACCGCCGGCGGCAGCAAGGTGCCGGTGGCGGGATCGAGCCCGCCGTCGCGGTTGGTCAGCCAGTAGATGCTCCAGCGCCCGGTCGTTGGATCGAATACGCGCAAGGTCATCGCCACGAAGCCGGGCCGCCAGTCGCCCAGCGGCCGGTACTCGTCGTAGTTGCCGATGCCGGCCGGCAGCGCGTGCACCAGGTTGCTGGCGCTGAAGGTTTCCCACGGGCTGTCCGGATTGGCGTAATCGGACTGGCGCCGGTTCTGCACCGTCCAGTCGCCGTGCAGGAAGTCGAAAGCATGCCGCGCCCGTTCGATTTCGGCGGCAGCAGGTGCACTTGCCGTCGCCGTGCCGCCGACCGCGCCAGCCGCGCCGCTTGCCGCCAGCGCCAGTGCCCCAATCAGTTTTTTCATGGTTGTCTCCTGTTTGAAAGAGCCACCATGCTAGGCCGCCAACAGGCGAGAACTTGCCCTATATGCCGGCAGTATCTGAATCCGATACCTCGGCGGAATTTCGGGGCTTGTGCAAAGCGCTGGCGCGATCATTTCGTCCTTGCCAAACGAAAGGACACGCCATGCTCACCACAATCTTCATTGTTTTCGCCGCCTGCTTTGTACTGGAGCGCCTGCGCCCCGGCTGGAAACTTCCCCGTATCCGCACCTGGCCCGTGCGCGTTCTTGCCATCAATGCCGTGCAGCTTGGCGTCGTGCTGCTGGCCGGCGTGAGCTGGGAACGCTGGACTTCGCAAGCCTCGCTGCTGCACTTGTCGGACCATGTCGGCCCGGTTGCCGGCGGCCTGCTGGCCTACTTCATCGCCACCTTTGTGTTCTATTGGTGGCACCGTGTGCGCCATGAATCGGACCTCTTGTGGCGTCTATTCCACCAGATCCACCACAGCCCGCGGCGCATCGAAGTCATTACCTCCTTCTACAAGCACCCCGGCGAAATGATCGTGAACTCGATCATCGGCAGCCTGCTGGTCTATGCCTTCCTTGGCCTGTCGCCGGAAGCCGGCGCGGTCTATACGCTGTGCACGGCGCTCGGCGAATTCTTCTACCACACCAGCGTCGCCACGCCGCGCTGGGTCGGCTGGTTCTTCCAGCGCCCCGAGATGCACCGCATCCACCACCAGTACGGCCGCCACAAGAACAACTACGGAGACATCGTGTGGTGGGACATGCTGTTCGGAACCTACGAGAACCCGGAGAAGTTCGAAGCCACCTGCGGCTTCGATCCCGACAAGGAAGAACGCCTGGTGGACATGCTGGCCTACCGCGACGTCCACCAGGAGTGATCAGCGCAGCGGCAGCGCGATCGGCCGCATTGGCGCCGCATCCGCACCGCGCAGCTTGAGCGAGGCGCCGATAAAGGCAAACTCATAGACCTTGTCGCGCGCCAGTTCTTCCAGGTTGACCAGCTCCATGATGGGCACCCCATGCTCGGCCAGCAGGTAGGTGTGGACCGGGATGTAGTTGTCCTTGGCCTCGGAAGGAAAGGCCTCGAAGCTCAGGTTGTCCGCCCCCACCACCATCGCGCCGTTCTGCTCCACCAGGAAGCGCGCCGCATCCAGGCCCATGCCGGGCGGGTTCTGCATGAAGGCCTGGGCCTTCTCGAACTGCTGCATGCGCCCGGTGCGGATCAGCACCACATCGCCTTTCTGCAGCGCCACCTTCTGTCGCGCCAGCGCTTCGGCCAGGTCCTTGCCAGTGACGCGGTAGTTATCCGGCAGCATGAAGACGCCCTTGGCCGCCGCCACGTCGATCAGCACGCCGCGCGCCACGATGGGCGGCAGCTTCTCCGCACCGGCCACTTTCCAGCCCCGGTCTCCCAGGTGTTCGGAAGCCTTGAAGCCATTCCAGATCTTGCCATTCAGGCCGAAGTGGTTGAGCGCATCGATATGGGTGCCCATGTGCGCATACATCGAGATGGCGCTGCCCGTGTAGCTGACGTGCTGGTTCATGGCTTTGCCGGTCTCCATCGGGTCCGACAGCACATTGCCGTGCGGCGTATGCGTCATCCACATCAGGTAAGGCGGGTCGCCGGCAGCCTGCCAGCTCGGCATGCCGACGAAATAGTCCACCGACAGGTCGTATGCGCGGCCTCCGCTGATGCGGGCCAGGATGGCCGCGCGGGAGGCTTGCGTGACCAGGTTCAGGCGCCCGATCTCATCTTGCGGCCCCCACGGGCTGGTGCCTGGTTCGGCGGCCAGGGCATTGGCGGACAGCAGCAAGGCGGCGAGGGTAGTTGCGAGTCTCATCTTGGTTCCCTTGAAAGAAAGTTCAGTGAGGCCAGCATATTTGATTCTGCTGCTAAGATAATCAGGCGTTTTTGATAAAGACTTTTTACCAGGAGGATCGAATGGACAAGCTGGCGGCCATGCACGCCTTTCGCCGCGTGGTCGAGCGCGGCAGCTTCAGCAAGGCGGCCGAGGAACTGGGGCTGTCGCCGGCCGGCATCGGCAAGCAGGTGCGCTGGCTGGAGCAGGGCCTGCACGCAGCACTGCTATTGCGCACCACGCGCACCATGAGCCTGACCGACACCGGCCGCGCCTATTTCCAGGAATGCTGCCGCCTGCTCGACGAACTGGAGGAGCTTGAACGCAGCACCAGCGGCGAGCAGGCCGCCATGAAAGGGCGCGTGCGTATCAACGCACCGATGTCGCTCAGCCTGGTGGTGCTGCCGCCGCTGCTGGCGCGTTTCATGGACCAGTATCCCGAGATCGACGTCGAGCTGACCATGGCGGACCGCTTGCTCGACGTAGTGGCGGAAGGCTTCGACCTGTCGCTGCGCGTGCGCACCACGCTGCCCGATTCCTCGCTGGTGGTACGTTCGGCCGGCAAGGTGGAGCAATGGCTATGCGCCTCCCCCAGCTACCTGCGAGAACACGGCGCGCCGCAGGAGCCGCACGACCTGCTTGCCCACCGCGCCCTGGCCTTCCGCCTGGCGGAAGCGCCCGGCCTGTGGCGGCTGGATGGCGAGGGAGGGACGGTCGAAATCGAGCCGCCGGTGCGCATGTGGCTGGACAACAGCCTGATGCTGGGACAGATGCTGGCGGCCGGGCAGGGCATCGGTTCGCTGCCATCCTTCATTGCCCGGCCGATGCTGGCCCACGGCGCGCTGGAACGCGTCCTGCCGGACTGGCATCTGCAACCGCGCGTGGCCTACATCGTTTATCCGGGCAACCGCCACCTGCAGACCAAAGTACGTGCCCTGTCCGACTTTCTGGCGGCGGAATTGCCGGCGATGTTCTAACGCTTGAGGATCTTCGGCACCGGCGCCGGGCGCAGGCGATAGGCGTCCGGCATGCCGGATCCGAGCAGGGGGCGCAGGTACATGCGGAAGGCATCGGTCACGCCGGTGCCTTTCTCGTCAATGAATTCATCTTCCATGGTGCGCGTCTTGCCTGCCACCGCTTCCAGCGGCATCAGCTCATAGTCGACCGAATAAAAGCCGGTGCGCTTGATCGCCACCGAGCCGTTGCGGTCGCCCCACATGGCGAACTGCACGGCCTTCTCGCCCACTTCGCGCGCCTCGCGCTGGTCCACGTCGGACACGCAACCGATGAAGGAGCGCTGCAGGTAGCCGAAAGTGTCGCCGCGCACGCGCTTGATGCCCAGCTTGTCCTTGATCTCGTCGCACAGCAGGTCGGCCAGCGCGCCGGTGCCGGACAGCTGCACGTTGCCATGCGCATCGCGCTCCACTTCCTTCGCCAGCAAGGTGGCGATCGGCGCGCCGGATGCATCGTGGATGCCCTCCGACACCGCCACCACGCAGCGCCCGTAGCGCGCGTAAGTGTCCTTGACGTCGGCCAGGAACTGCTCGATCGAGAATACGCGCTCCGGCAGGTAGATCAGGTGCGGCCCATCGTCCGGGAATTTCTTGCCCAGTGCGGAAGCTGCCGTCAGGAAGCCGGCATGGCGGCCCATGACCACGCCCACGTACACGCCCGGCAGCGAAGCGTTATCCAGGTTGGCGCCGGCAAAGGCCTGTGCCACAAAGCGCGCAGCGGAGGGGAAACCCGGCGTGTGGTCATTGCCCACCAGGTCGTTGTCGATGGTCTTGGGGATGTGGATGGCGCGCAGCGGATAGCCGGCAGCCTGCGCCTGCTCGGCCACGATGCGCACGGTATCCGAGGAATCGTTGCCGCCGATGTAGAAGAAGTGTTCGATCTCGTGCGCCTTCAGCACCTTGAAGATCTCTTCGCAGTACTTCAGGTCCGGCTTGTCGCGTGTGGAACCGAGGGCGGAGGAAGGGGTGGCGGCGACCAGTTCCAGGTTATGGCTGGTCTCCTGCGTCAGGTCGACGAAGTCCTCGTTGACGATGCCGCGCACGCCGTGCAGCGCACCGTAGATGCGCGTCACGTTGCGGAAGCGGCGCGCTTCGAGCACGACGCCGACCAGCGACTGGTTGATCACGGCGGTCGGACCGCCCCCTTGTGCGACCAGGATTTTGCCAGACGACATCGCGCTGCCTCCTTCGAAGTGAGTGACGGACGAGCCGCCAGCTTACTCCGTTTTTGCCCCCGCGCCGATATGCTTGTCGAGGAATTTCTCGACCCGGCCCCAGAAGTCGAGGCGGGTCTTGAGGGTGAACCAGTGGTCTTCCCCCTCGTATTTCACGTATTCGGCATTGGCCTTGGCATCGTCCAGTTCCCAGCGCATTTTACTGAAGTGCGCGTAAGGGACCCGGAGGTCGTCAGTGCCATGTGCCAGCAGAATCGGACGCTTGATGCGGGCCGCCTGTTTCAGGGGCGATGTCGCCGCTAACTGCGCGGCATCCTTTTTCAGGTCACCCACCAGCATCGGCACGTCGTTGGTCTTGTAATCGCCCTGCCGGTCGCCACGCAAGGACATGCCGCCGTCATACATCAGCGGAAGGTCGGTGATAGCCTGGTAGGCAATACCGCAGCGGTACAACCCAGGGTCGTTGACCAGGCCCATTAGGGCAGCGTAGCCCCCATAACTGCTACCCATGATGCAAACACGGGCAGGGTCTGCAATGCCTTTTTCAACAGCCCACTTGACGCTGTCGGCGATATCGTCTTGCATTTTCAGGCCCCATTGCTTGAGGCCCGCGGCAAACAACTTGTAACCGAAGCCGGTCGAACCGCGGTATTCCGGTTCCAGCACGGCGTAGCCGCGCGAGGCGAGGAACTGGGCGTCGGCGTCCCAGCCCCATTCATTGCCGCGCACGTACGGGCCCCAATGCACGAGCACTACCATCGGCAGCTTGTTGCCGCCTTTGGCCGGCTTTGTCAGCCAGGCCGGGATCTGCATGCCGTCGCGGGCACTGACCTTGACCAGTTCCTGGCGCCCCATTTCAGCTGGGTTGATGTCGGGCCGGCTCACGCCAATCACTTTCAACTGGCCGGTCTTGCTGTTGTATAGCGAGAAGGTGCGCGGCTGGCGATCGGAATAACTTTCAACCAGCAGCCATGGCACTTCCGGCGCTGCCGGCGGGGTGATCAAATTCACCGTGCCTGCCAGCTTCTTGTCCACGTCGGCCTGGGCCGCCTTCATGCCCGCGTCGAACCAGAGACTGCTGCGCGCGTCAGCCAGGTAATGGATACCAAGCAAGCGCTTGTTCGAGTACACCACTTCGCCGCTGAAGTCGTAGTCGCTCAGCGAGACCAGCGGCGCCGGGTCAACCTTGCCGTTGCTCAGGTCCATGGTGTGCAGCGCAGCCTTGTCATCTTTCAATCGGGCCTTGACCAGCATTTGCTGTTCGTCGACGAAGCCGATTGGTGCAACGCCGCCTTCACCGCTGTCGAAGGCCGGGAAGGTGCCCAAGGCGCGCCATGTGCCGCTGGCGGGGTCGTGATAGTGGACAGTTTCCATGCCTTCTTTGCTGGACACCATGACGTTGGGGGCGCCCTTTTGGTCCAGCAACCAGCTTTTCGCAGCTGCAGGCCTATTGACCAGGGTGGCCTGCCCGGTCGAAGTGTTCAACTTGACCAAGTCGGTGCGTTCGACGAAATGGTCTTTCCACTCGAGGCGACGCATGTAGATGAAATCCGAATCCTGTGCGCCCTCTTCGTTCATCAAATAGGTACTCCACGGCTCGACACGGACCATTTTGTCGTTGATTGAGGTCCAGTCGTGAGAGACCAGCTGGCGCGTGTTCTTGCCATCGCGGTCAACGGCGTACAGGCCGGGGGCAAAATAGTCCTCGCCCGATTTGCGTTTCATGTTGTACACGCTATACACCAAGCGCTTGTCGTTAACCCAGCGGATATCGCCAATATCATATTCGCTCGGGCGAGCACCGCCGACTGTGGCCTGGCTTTCACTGTCGATGATGACCATGCCGTCCCGCATGGTGCTGTTACCGACGCGCAGTGCCACGTAGCGACCGCTCGGCGACAGGACTGCGTTCTTGAATTGGGCCGGTTCGAAGAATTGCTGCAGCGGCGGGGCCGCGTGCGCCAGGCCGCCGACGGCGGCCAGGGACAGAAGAAAATGCTTGATCATCATGCTTGCTGCCAATACTGTTGTGGGAAATGTATGTTACTGGAATGGCAAGCTTTAAAAACTAGCCAAATGTAACTTTCCCCTTGATCCGTGGCGGGCGAACCGGGTCCGCCACGGCTTGCCCTATCATTTCTGGCCGATATGCTTGTCGAGGAATTTCTCGACCCGGCCCCAAAAGTCGAGACGGGTCTTCAACGTGCTCCAGCCGTGGCCTTCGCCGATGTATTCAACAAATTCGGCATCGGCCTTGGCCTCCTGCAGCGCGCTGCGCAGCTTGGTGTAGTGCGGGAAGGGGACGCGGCGATCATCCGTGCCATGCGCCAGCAGCAGCGGGCGCTTGATGCGTGCCGCCTGCTTCAGCGGCGAAGTTGCAGTGAACTGCGCGGCGTCTTTTTCCAGGTCGCCCACCAGCACCGGCACCCCGTAGGTCTTGTAATCGGGTGGCAGGTCGGACAGGACGGCCATGCCGCTGTCGTACAGCAGGGGGATGTCGGTGACGGCCGCGTACGCGATGCCGCAGCGATAAACGCCTGGATCGTTGACCAGGCCCATCAGCGTGGCGTAACCGCCATAGCTGCCGCCCATGATGCACACGCGCCCAGGATCGGCGATGCCTTTGTCCACCGCCCACTTGACGCTGTCGGCAATATCGTCCTGCATTTTCAAGCCCCATTGCTTCCGGCCTGCATTGAACAACTTCAGGCCGTAGCCGGTGGAACCGCGGAATTCCGGCTCGAGCACGGCGTAACCGCGCGAGGCAAGGAACTGCCCATCGGCATCCCAGCCCCATTCACTGCCGCGCACATAAGGCCCGCCATGGACCAGCACCACCATCGGCAGCTTCTTGCCGCCCTTGGCCGGCAATGTCAGCCAGGCCGGGATCTCCAGCCCGTCGCGGGCGCGGTACTTGACGATGTCCTGGGCGCCCATTTCGGCGGCCTTGATGTCCGGGTGCGTGCCACCCAGGCCTTTGACTTCACGGGTGTTGCTGTTGTACAGGGAATAGAAGCGCGGCTGGCGATCCGAGTAGCTGGCTACCAGCATCCAGGCGCTGTCCGGGTGCGTCGGCGGAGTGATGATGTTCACCAGGCCAGCCAATTGCCGGTCCACTTCTTTCTGCGCCGCTTGCAGCGCCGGGTCGAACCAGGCGCTGGAGCGGGCGTCGGCCAGGTAATGGATGCCGACCAGGCGCTGCTGGGAATACACCATGCGGCCGTTGAAGTCGAAGTCCGCCATCGCCACCAATGGCTCGGCATCGATCTTGCCCGTGCCGAGGTCCATCAGGTACAGCGCGGCCTTGTCGCCGTTCTTGCGGGTCCTGACCAGCAGGCGCTTGTCGTCATAGAAACCGATCGGCGACAGGCCTTGTGAGCTGCTGCCGTAGGTTGCCTGGGTCGCGACGTCGCGCCATTCGCCGCCAGCGTCGCGGTAATTGATGGTCTCATTGCCGTCTTTCGAAGACACCATGATCGTCGGCACGCCCTTGTGGTCCAGCATCCAGCCCTGCGATATGCCTGGATGGGACAGCACGCTGGATTGGCCGCTCGCGGTGTCGAGCTTGACCAGTTCGGTACGCTCGATGTCGTAGCCGGCCTTCGCCGTCCAGATCGGGCGCTCGACGTAGATGATGTTGGAATCCTGGGCGCCATCCTCATCCATCAGGTAAGTATTCCATGGCTCCATCCGCGACCTGATATGCGAACCTGTGCTTTGATTGCCGCCGTGGTGTTCAGCCAGCTGGCGCGTTTCCTTGCCGTCGCGGCTCATGGCATAGAGTCCCGGGGCAACGCGACGGTCCCCCGGCGCCGCGTCTTTGTCCGTGACGGTATAGACCAGGCGCTCATCGTTGACCCAACAGATGTGGCCAACGTCGTATTCGGCCAGCCGTTTGGTGCTCACCACTTGCAAAGTGTCGGTATCGATCACAGCCAGCGAATCGCGGGTCTCGTTGCTGCCGACGCGCAGCGCCAGGTAGCGGCCGCTCGGCGAGAGCCGGGCTTCCTTGTAGCGCGCCGCTTCGAAGAAATGCTGGGCTGGCGGCGCAGCCTGGGCCAGTCCGGCCACGGTAGCCAGTCCGGCCAGGAAATACTTGATCATTGTAGAAGAATGCAGGGGTTGTCGGCGAAGGCTTCTAGTGGGGATGCTGCTGCGGCAGCAGCATCTCCAGAGCGTGCGATGGGATATTCACAGGAAACGAATGTTACTCTATTGGCAATCATAACTACTAGCCAAATGTAACATTCGTTTATTCTGGCGTGCGGATGTGGCGCACAAGCGACAAGGTGCGCGCATCCGGCGCCGGCGTCAGCAGGCTGACTACCACCAGCGTTGCCAGGCCGGCCGGCACGCCAAACACGCCGGCCGAATTGGCGGCAATGCCGAACCACTGCCCGCTGAGGCTGCCGCCCAGTACCGGGTTGGCATGCAGCATGTAGTACAGGCAGGTGAAGAAGCCGGCCACCATCGCGGCCATTGCGCCCTGATGGTTGGCGCGCTGCCAGAACACGCCGGCCACCAGGGCCGGGAACAGCGTCGATGCTGCCAGCGAGAAGGCGGCCCCCACCAGGGACAGGATGTCGCCCGGCTTGGTCGAGGCGGCATAGGCGGCAATGAAGGCCACAGCCAGCAACAGCAGCTTGGAAATCGTCACCCGCTTCTGGGTCGATGCCTGCGGGTCGACGATCTTGTAGTACACGTCATGCGAAAGCGCATTCGAGATCGCCAGCAGCAGGCCGTCGGCGGTCGACAGCGCTGCCGCCAGCCCGCCTGCCGCCACCAGTCCCGACACCACATACGGCAAGCCGGCAATCTCGGGCGTGGCCAGCACCAGCACGTCGCTGTCGATCTGGATTTCCGCCAGCTGCACAATGCCGTCCAGGTTGATGTCGCTGATCGACAGCAGCGGGCTGGTCTTGTCCACATTGGCCCAGTAGGAGACCCAGGTCGGCAGGTGGGCGAAGTCGCTGCCCACCAGCGAGCTGTAGATGTCGTACTTGACCAGCACCGCCAGCGCCGGGATGGTCAGGTACACCAGCAGGATGAAGAACAGGGTCCAGAACACCGACACCCGCGTCGCCTGCACCGAAGGCGTGGTGTAGGAGCGCATCAGGATATGCGGCAGGGCCGCCGTGCCCACCATCAGGCAGAACACCAGCGCCAGGAAGTTGTTGCGCTTCTGGTCCGACTGCTCGCGGTCGGCGCCGGGAAAAGGCTCGGCGTGCTTCACCAGTTCGCGTCCGCGCGCCAGGTTGTAGTTACGCTGCGCGGTCCACACGACGGCCGCGTCTTCCACGGTTTTCGGATAGTTGGCCAGTGCCCGTTCTGCAGCGCGGATTTCCAGCAGCGAGCCATTGCGCTGCTTGACCATGTCCAGGTTGTGCTGCGCCTCGAGCCGGCCCGAATCCCAAGAGGCGGGCAAGCCGTGCAGCCGCACGCCGAAATCGTCGGCGCGCTGCAGGAACACTTCGCGCACCTCGGCCTCTTTCTCGTCGCGCGCCAGCTGTGTCTCGCGTGCGCTGAGCTTGGGCAGCAGCTTGCCGTAGGCGACCTGCGGTACCGGATTGCCGCCGTGCTTGACCGCCAGCCACATGGCCGGCATCAGGAAGGCCACCAGGATGATGATGTACTGCGCCACCTGCGTCCAGGTAATGGCCCGCATGCCGCCCAGGAAGGAGCACACCAGGATCGACGCCAGGCCGAGGAAGATGCCGACCGAGAAATCGACGCCGGTAAAGCGCGAAGCGATCAGTCCCACAGCGTAGATCTGCGCCACCACGTAGGTGAAGGAAACGATGATGGTGGCGCCGACAGCCATCAGCCGCACGGCGCGGCCGTTGTAGCCGCCGCCGTAGCGCGCCGCGAAAAAGTCGGGGATCGTGTACTGGCCGAACTTGCGCAGGTAGGGCCCGATCAGCAGCGCCACCAGGCAGTAGCCGCCGGTCCAGCCCATGATGTAGGCCAGGCCGTCGAAGCCGTGCAGGTACAGGCCACCGGCCAGCGAAATGAAGGACGCGGCCGAAATCCAGTCGGCCGCCGTGGCCATGCCGTTGAACAGCGAGGGCACTCGCCTTCCCGCCACGTAATACTCCGCCACGTTGGAAGTGCGGCTGATCACCCCGATCGCCGCGTACAGGATGATGGTGGCGAACATGAACAGGTAGCCGATCCACAGGCGCGGCATGCCTTCCTTTTCCAGCATCGCCAGCGCGAGCAGGAACATGGCGAAGCAGCCGGTAAAGATCGTGTAGTAGCGCTGCAGCTTGCGGAAGAAGGGCGTCCTCATGCCTGGCCCCCGCTTTCGCGCAACTGCTCGCTTCTATAGCGCCGCTCCAGCGCGCGCATGCGCCAGGCATAGAAGCCGATGATGGCAAGGTAGATCAGCGAAGCGCCTTGCGCCGCCAGGTAGAACGACAGCGGCCAGCCGAAGATCGACAGCCCGCTCAATTCGCGCGCGAAGAAAATGATGCAGAACGTGGTGAGCAGCCAGGTGGCCAGCAGCCAGCCGGTCATGCGGCGTACGCGGCGCCAGTGGCGCTCGAGCTTATCCAAAATGCGGTACCTCTTCTTCTTCGGGCGGCGTGTCCGGCACGCGCAGCGGGAACGTCACGCGGAACAGGCAGCCCGGATATTTCGGGTCGGTGGTGCGCGGGTTGGCGAACAGGTCGACTTCCGCATCGTGCTGCTGCGCCACTTCGCGCACGATCGGCAGGCCCAGGCCGGAGCCCTCGGTATTGCTGCCCAGGATGCGGTAGAAGCGCTCGAACACATGGCCGCGTTCCGCCGCCGGGATGCCGGGGCCGTTGTCTTCTACTTCGAGCAGGGCATGCCTGCCTGTGCGGCGCACGCGCACCGTGACGGCGCTGCCGCGCGGCGTGTAGCGCAAGGCATTGTCGATCAGGTTGGACAGCATCTCGCGCAGCATCATCGCGTTGCCGGAAATCGGCACGTCCTCGGTCGGCGGTTCATAGCCAAGGTCGATGCCGTAGTTGAAGGACGCCTGCACCCAGTCGTGCACCGTGCTGCGCGCCACTTCGCCCAGCTCCAGCGGCTCCATCGCGGTGCCGGCCTGCGGCTGGTTCTCGGCGCGTGCCAGTGCCAGCAGCTGGTTGACCAGGCGGGTGGCCGCCTGCGACGACTTGGCCAGCTGTTCCAGCGAACGGTGCACCTCGGCCTGGTCGGTCTGGCGCAGCGCCAGTTCCGATTGGGTGCGCATGCCGGCCAGCGGGGTTTTCATCTGGTGCGCAGCGTCGGCGATGAAACGCTTTTGCGAATCGATCGACAGTTTGAGGCGCTCCAGCATTTCATTGAGCGACTTGACCAGCGGCGTGATTTCTTCCGGCACCTGGCGCGGCGGGATCGGGCTCAGGTCGTCCGACGGGCGGGCGCGGATGCGCTCCTGCAGTTCACGCAGCGGCAGCAGCCCGCGCGACAGCGCAAACCACACCAGGGCCAGCACGATCGGCAGGATGATGAACTGCGGCAGGATCACGCCCTTGATGATTTCATTGGCCAGCTTGGCGCGCTTTTCCAGCGTTTCGCCGACTTGCACCAGGGCCAGGCGCTGCGGCTGCGCCTTGTCTTCTTCCAGGTTGACCCAGGTCCAGGCGATGCGGATCGGCGTGCCGTGCAGGGTGGAGTTGCGGAACAGGACCGCGCCGGCGCGGATGTCCTGCAGCTCGGGATCCTGCTTCGGCGGCGGCGGCAGGTCGCGGTCGCCGTCGACGTGGGCGCCGGTCGGGCTGCTGACCTGGTAATAGATATTGTCCACGTCGTCGGCACGCAGGATGTCGCGCGCCGGGCCGGGCAGGCGGGGAATCACGCCGGCCACTTCGCGCACCTGCTGCGTGAGCACGGTGACGGTGTCTTCCAGCGCATGGTCGAAGGGCTGGTTGGCGATCGACTTCGCCACCAGGTAGGTGATGGCGATGCTCATTGGCCACAGCAGCAGCAGGGGAGCGAGCATCCAGTCGAGGATCTCGCCGAACAGCGAGTGCTGGATCTCGTTCTCTTCGGCGGCCGGGGCATGGTCCCAGTCGGCGGCCTGCTGCTCGCCGTTCACGGTGCAGCCGGCGGTTGCGGCGGGTTGAATTTCTCCAGGCAGTAGCCGAGCCCGCGCACGGTGGCGATGCGGATGCCGCCCACTTCAATCTTCTTGCGCAGGCGGTGCACGTACACCTCGATGGCGTTGTTGCTGACCTCTTCGCCCCATTCGCACAGGTGGTCCACCAGCTGTTCTTTCGACACCAGGCGCCCGGTGCGCGCCAGCAGGATTTCCAGCAGGCCCAGTTCACGCGCCGACAGGTCCAGCATCTGCTCGTTGATATAGGCGCTGCGCCCGACCTGGTCGTAGGTGAGGGGGCCGTGCTTGACGACGGTGGAGCCGCCGCCCTGGCCGCGCCGGGTCAGGGCGCGCACCCGCGCTTCCAGCTCGGACAGCGCGAACGGCTTGGCCATGTAATCGTCGGCGCCCAGGTCGAGGCCGTTGACCCGCTGCTCGACCGAATCGGCGGCGGTCAGGATCAGCACCGGCAGCAGCGAGCCGCGCGTGCGCAGGCGGCGCAGCACTTCCAGCCCGGACATCTTGGGCAGGCCCAGGTCCAGGATCAGCAGGTCGAATTCCTGGGTGGACAGGGCCGTGTCCGCCTCCTGCCCGTTTTTTACGCAGTCGATCGCATAGCCGGACTGGCGCAGCGAGCGCGTCAGGCCGTCCGCGAGGACGCTGTCATCTTCGGCTAATAGGATACGCATGGGGCTACTGTACTCCAGCCGTTTGACTTTTCGCAAAGTTTGCAAAAAGGGGCTTGTCAAAAGCACTGTAATTTTATACAGTACCACCTGTACAACGTAGTGACCCAATTCATTTAGCCCGCGAAAGATCATCATGGACGACAAAAAAGGCGCAGTACCTGCATCGGAAAAAGCCAAGGCCCTGGCGGCCGCACTGGCCCAGATTGAAAAGCAGTTTGGCAAAGGCTCCGTGATGCGCATGGACGCATCCGCCCCGATCGAGGAAGTGCAGACTGTCTCCACCGGCTCCCTGGGCCTGGATATCGCGCTGGGCGTAGGCGGCCTGCCACGCGGCCGCGTGGTGGAAATCTACGGTCCTGAATCTTCCGGTAAAACCACCCTGACCCTGCAAGCGATCGCTGAAATGCAGAAAATGGGCGGCACCTGCGCCTTCATCGACGCGGAACACGCGCTGGACGTGGTGTATGCCCAAAAACTGGGCGTCAACCTGCACGAGCTGCTGATCTCCCAGCCGGACACCGGCGAACAAGCCCTGGAAATCTGCGATGCGCTGGTGCGCTCCGGTTCCGTGGACCTGATCGTGGTCGACTCCGTTGCCGCGCTGACCCCGAAAGCCGAAATCGAAGGCGATATGGGCGACTCCCTGCCGGGCCTGCAGGCGCGACTGATGTCCCAGGCGCTGCGCAAGCTGACCGGCACCATCAACCGCACCAACACCCTGGTAATCTTCATTAACCAGATCCGCATGAAGATCGGCGTGATGTTCGGCTCGCCGGAAACCACCACCGGCGGCAATGCCCTGAAGTTTTACGCTTCCGTGCGCCTCGACATCCGCCGTACCGGCTCGATCAAGTCGGGCGACGAGGTGATCGGCAACGAGACCAAGGTCAAGGTGGTCAAGAACAAGATTGCGCCGCCGTTCA
Organism: Pseudoduganella sp. R-34; assembly: GCF_049904655.1. Lineage (NCBI taxonomy): Bacteria > Pseudomonadati > Pseudomonadota > Betaproteobacteria > Burkholderiales > Oxalobacteraceae > Pseudoduganella > Pseudoduganella sp. R-34. The sequence continues at coordinate 6,262,417 of NZ_CP184572.1, read as the reverse complement.
AGGAAGCCCACTTCGACATCCTGTATGGCGAAGGCACCTCGCGCGAAGGCGAAATCATCGACCTGGGCGTGGAAGCCAAGATCGTCGAGAAGTCGGGTTCCTGGTACAGCTACGGCGGCGAGCGTATCGGCCAGGGCAAGGACAATGCCCGTTCCTTCCTCAAGGAGCGTCCGGCACTGGCGCGTGAAATCGAGAACAAGGTACGTGCGGCGCTGGGCGTGCGTGAGCTGCCGGCCGTTTCCGATGATGGCGAAGAAGCGCCGAAGCTGCGCGCGGTCGACTAAAACCGGTAAGGCAGCCGGATGGCCGTCCCGTCTGACCCGCAGGGTCAGACACTGGTATGCCGGAGCCACAGGCCGTAGATCAGAAGGTGTCTGACCCTGCGGGTCAGACATCGGTTTACCGGTTTAACAGATGCCCCTCCCCAAACCCACCCTAAAAGCCCGTGCCCTGCGCCTGCTCAGCCAGCGCGAGCACAGCCGCCTCGAGCTCGCCCGCAAGCTGCAGCGCCACGCGGAAGAGGGCGACGACGTCGAAGCCCTCCTGAATTTCCTCGAGCAAAACAAATGGCTCTCGGAAGAGCGCTTCTCCGAAAACCTGGTGCACCGCCGCGCCGCCCGCTACGGCAACAGCCGCATCGTGGCCGAGCTGCAGCACCACGGCATCGGCGGCGACATGCTGGCCGAAGTCAAGGAAAGCCTGAAAGAAGACGAAGTCGAGCGCTGCTGCGAAGTCTGGCGCCGCAAATTCGGCGAAGTGGCCGAAGATCCCGAAGGCCGACAGAAGCAATTGCGCTTCCTCATGTCGCGCGGCTTCTCACAAAAGGCCATCCGCACCGCCATGAAGGGCACCATGCCCGACGAGGACTTTTAAATTGGCCTCGGAAGGTATGCTACACTTCGAGAGTTTTATGCAGCACCGCGGGTGCGGTGGTTGTCCGTAGAAGCTGCGGCGTACTGATTAGCTGCTTATAATTTTGGCCACTTTTGAGTGGCATCGGTCTTATGTCCTTGTCAAATCCTGTCTCCCGACGAGCGCTGCGGCACACGCGCGCCATAGACATCCAGGCGTATTCACGCGAGGATGGCCTGTGGGATCTTGACGCCCATATCACGGACATCAAATCCTTCGACACCATGCTGGCATCGGGCCCGCGCAAGGGCAACGAAGCCCTGCACGACCTGTGGCTGCGCGTGACCGTCGATAAGCAGCTGACCATCGTCGATGCCGAAGCAAGTTCGGACGCTGTTCCCTATCCTGGCCATTGCAACACGATCGGCCCCGCCTACAAAGCCTTGATCGGCCTGAACCTGATGAAGGGTTTTCGCCATGCAGTCAAGGAAAGGCTGGCCGGCGTACAAGGCTGTACCCACCTGACAGAATTGGCCCTGGTGCTGCCGACGGCAGCCGTGCAAGCCTTTGCCAACGATGTCTGGCCAGTGAACGAGCGCTCCAGCACTGCGACAGAAAAACCGTTCCAACTTGACAAGTGCCACGCCCTCAAGACCGATGGCGGGGCAGTTGCCGAGTTCTACCCACGCTGGTACGTCAACAAGACGGAAGCAGCCTAGGTGCTGTACAAAATACATCTAACCAACAAACAGGTATTCGAAAGAAGGGAAAGCCAGCATGAAAATCCATGAGTATCAAGGCAAAGAAATCCTCCGAAAGTTCGGAGTGACCGTACCGCGCGGTATTCCGTGCATGTCCGTGGAAGAGGCAGTGAAAGCTGCTGAAACCCTGGGCGGCCCAGTGTGGGTCGTGAAGGCACAGATCCATGCAGGTGGCCGTGGTAAAGGCGGCGGCGTGAAAGTTGCCAAGACCATGGAACAGGTGAAAGAGTACGCCGACCAGATCATGGGCATGCAGCTGGTGACCCACCAGACCGGCCCTGAAGGCCAGAAAGTCCGCCGCCTGCTGATCGAAGAAGGCGCCGACATCAAGAAGGAACTGTACGTTTCCCTGGTGACCGACCGCGTCACCCAGCGCGTAGTCCTGATGGCTTCCTCCGAAGGCGGCATGGACATCGAAGAAGTCGCTGAATCGCACCCGGAAAAAATCCACTCGATCGCGATCGATCCAGCCGTTGGCCTGACCGACGCTGAAGCCGCCGGCATCGCCGCCAAGATCGGCGTGCCGGAAGGCTCGATCGCCGACGCGGTGACCAACCTGCAAGGCCTGTACAAAGCCTACTGGGAAACCGATGCTTCCCTGGCTGAAATCAACCCGCTGATCCTGACCGGTTCCGGCAAGGTCATCGCCCTGGACGCCAAGTTCAACTTCGACTCCAACGCCCTGTTCCGCCACCCGGAAATCGTTGCTTACCGCGACCTGGACGAAGAAGATCCAGCCGAAGTCGAAGCTTCGAAATTCGACCTGGCCTACATCTCCCTGGACGGCAACATCGGCTGCCTGGTGAACGGCGCCGGCCTGGCCATGGCAACCATGGACACCATCAAGCTGTTCGGCGGCGAGCCAGCCAACTTCCTGGACGTGGGCGGCGGCGCAACGGCCGAGAAAGTCACCGAAGCGTTCAAGATCATGCTGAAGAACCCAGGCCTGAAAGCCATCCTGGTGAACATCTTCGGCGGCATCATGCGCTGCGACGTGATCGCCGAAGGCGTGATCACCGCATCCAAAGCCGTGTCCCTGCAAGTACCGCTGGTCGTCCGCATGAAGGGCACCAACGAAGACCTGGGCAAGAAGATGCTGGCCGACTCCGGCCTGCCAATCATCTCCGCTGACACCATGGAAGATGCAGCCAAGAGCGTTGTTGCTGCCGCTGCCGGTAAATAATTAAGGAATCACTATGTCTATCCTGATCAATAAAGACACCAAAGTCATCACCCAGGGCATCACCGGCAAGACCGGCCAGTTCCACACCCGCATGTGCCGCGACTACGCGAACGGCCGAGAAGCTTTCGTTGCTGGCGTGAACCCTAAGAAAGCCGGCGAAGATTTCGAAGGCATCCCAATCTACGCATCCGTCAAGGAAGCAGCTTCGGAAACCGGCGCAACCGTTTCCGTGATCTACGTTCCACCAGCAGGCGCAGCCGCTGCCATCTGGGAAGCCGTAGAAGCTGAACTGGACCTGGCCATCTGCATTACCGAAGGCATCCCAGTCCGCGACATGATGGAAGTGAAAGACCGCATGGCTAAAGCAGGTTCCAAGACCCTGCTGTTGGGCCCTAACTGCCCAGGCCTGATCACCCCTGACGAAATCAAGATCGGCATCATGCCTGGCCACATCCACAAGAAAGGCCGTATCGGCGTGGTTTCGCGCTCCGGCACCCTGACCTATGAAGCAGTCGGCCAGCTGACCGCACTGGGCCTGGGCCAGTCTTCCGCCGTGGGTATCGGCGGCGACCCGATCAACGGCCTGAAGCACATCGACGTGATGCGCATGTTCAACGACGATCCTGACACCGACGCTGTGATCATGATCGGCGAAATCGGCGGTCCGGACGAAGCCAACGCAGCCCGTTGGATCAAGGACAACATGAAGAAGCCAGTGGTTGGCTTCATCGCCGGTGTGACCGCTCCTCCAGGCAAGCGCATGGGCCACGCCGGCGCGCTGATCTCCGGCGGCGCCGACACTGCACAAGCCAAACTGGAAATCATGGAAGCCTGCGGCATCAAGGTTACCAAGAATCCTTCCGAAATGGCTCGTCTGTTGAAGGCAATGCTGTAATAGTAGCTGTATGATAACGGGGAGCTTCGGCTCCCCGTTTTTGTTTACCCGGAGGATATCGATTTGGCAAAACTACTCGTGATGCGAGAAGGTGTTATCGAGCAGACAGTGCAGCTCACCAAGGAGCGCATGACCGTCGGCCGCCATAAGCATAACGACATTGTCCTGAATCACCCCGCAGTCAGTGGTGAGCATGCCCTCGTCACCACCATCCTGGACGATTCCTTCCTGGAAGACCTGCAAAGCACAAATGGTACATTTGTGAACGGCCACCGCATCGGCAAGCACTTCCTGCAGAACAAGGATGTGATCAAGATGGCCAAGTACCACCTCGAATTCGTCAGCGACGGCATCCGCCCCCTGGCCGCCGCAGCAGCGACCATCCCGGCCATGCCGGTTCCGCCATCGGCCCCGGCCGCCGCGCCGAACACCCAGTTCGCCGAACTGCCGCTCGCCCATATCGAAGTCCTGAACGGCAGCAACGCCGGCAAGACCCTGAGCCTGACCAAGGCCGTCACCAGCCTGGGCCGGCCAGGCGTGCAAGTGGTGGTCATCACTCGCGCCCTGGAAGGCTATTCCGTCGCCCACGTGGAAGGCGACAAATCGCCCCTGCTGAACGGCGACCCGATGCCGCGCCAGCCGCACCCATTGAAGGGTGGCGAGATCCTCGACCTCAGCGGCATCCTGATGGCATTCCGCCTCAGCTGACGTTCAAAGTTGAAGTGGTCCCCTGGACCGGTCAGACGATTTTTTGACGGTCGGCCAGCATGGCCTCGTAAGTCAGGTTTTGCAGCAGGGTGAAGTGTGCCGGATCGAGTCCGATGAATTGCACGCCATAGCTGAACACATCCTTCCCGTCTCCCTTCTGCGACTGCGCGACCGTGGCGTTGCGCACCAGCGCCGGGGTATTGATGCGCACTTGCCGGTCGTCCGGCGGCGCCAGCAGGGTAAAGTCCAGCTGCACCGTCTCGCCCTCGCGGCTCAAAGGCTGGGCCGATTCGATCAGCGCGCCGGACACGCTCAGGTTCACCAGGAAGACAGAAGCATGATGGCCGTCATCGCGCGACATCTTGGCCGGGATTTCGACCTTCACCCGCATTGCCGCGCGCAGGCTGGTGCCCTGGATTTCGCTGGGAAAGGCCACGTGCGCATACATCAGCGGCCGCAGGAACACACGCTGCACGACAGTCGAGAAGGAGCAGACATTCACGCCCGAGAACACCCGCACCGTCAGCTTGTCGCCCTCGGTAACGGCGATCGGCCCGTTGTTCTCCATCGGGATCTTGACGATCATGTACTCGTCACGCACCCAGCCAATGACGGTCGAGAAATGCTGCATGGGCCGCAGCGTGCGATGGGTGATCAACTGGATGCGCCCGCCAACCTGCAGGTTCATCTGTTCAAACGCATATTCCTGCAATTTGTTTTCGCCCGCCATCTTCGTTATTGTCTATTTATGAGCAATTGCCCATTGTACAATAGGGCCGCGCATCAACTATTGCTTTGTCGATAGGACAGTCCAGTCCAGGCCGACCAGGTGATACGGGTCGGGCTGCATCTTGTTGCAACCGCCGCTGCAAGTCTCCTTCGCACCGAAGCGCCAGCCGCCGTTTTCGCGGTCGAGGATTTCCTTGTCCACCAGTTCCAGCGTTTCATGGTAGCGCCGCGCCATGTCCGGCCGCTGCGCCACGGCCAGGAAAGCCTTCATGCCTTCCGCCTGCTGCCACCAGTATTTGCTGCGGTCCACCTGCCCGCTGGGCGACATGCGGTTGAAGATGCCGCCATCCTGTTCGTCATAGCCTTTCGCCACGGCGAACTTCAGCAGGCGGTCTGCCACGCCCGAATAGATAGGCGGCAGGCCGCGCGCCTCGGCGCTGCGCAGCAGGTGGCTCCATTCGAACTGGTGGCCAAGGTCGGTAAAGCCGTCGCCGTCGGTGAGCGGTTTCCACTGTTCGTCATACCACTCGGGGATATAGGCGCCGCCGTCGGGCAAGCCAACCATGAGCTGGTTCAGCACGAAGTCGCCCAGCTCGCGCGCATCGGCCACCACCTGCTGGTCGCCGGTCGCATCGATCAGGGCCAGCAGGGCTTCGAACATATGCATCAGGGGATTCTGCGAGTGCCTGCCTTCCTGCTTCGGCGCAAAATCGCGCGGCGCGGAACCGCGCAAGCCACCGCCTGGTTCACGCAAGTTGCGGCGGATGTCCTGCCACGCGGCCAGCGCCGCCGACTTGTATTTCGGCTCGCCCGTCACCCTCGCAGCGTGTGCCAGCGCCAGCAGGGCAAACGCGTGGCCGTAGGTGTTCTTGCTCATGCTGGCCGGCTTGCCCCCGACATCGAGCACCTGGAAAAAGCCTCCGTGCAGCGGGTCGTGGAAAGACGACAGCAGGAAGTCGGTGCCGCGCCGCGCCACTTCCAGGTAGCGCGCATCGCCGGTAGATTCATAGCCGACCAGCATGGTGTACACCAGCCGGCTGTGCAGGGTCAGGTCGCCGCTGATCTTGCTCGGCGGCTGCCAGTTGCGATCGAACTGCCCTTGCAGCAGGCCGGAAGGCGTGGGCGCCACTGCCAGCCAGCGTGACAGGTGGGCGTTGAGGTCCTTGCGGTGCCACTCAGCGTTCGCCACCTCGGCCATCGCAGCGCGGCTGCCATGCCCGGCTTCATTGCTTTCGCATGCTGCGAGCAGGGCAAGAAATGATGCGACGGCCGCGCGGCGCAGCATCAGGCTTTCCAGTCGCCGGACTTGCCGCCCGCTTTCTCGGTGACGCGGATATCGGTCATCACCATGCCGCGGTCGACGGCCTTGCACATGTCGTAGACGGTGAGCAGGCCGACCTGCACCGCAGTCAGCGCTTCCATTTCCACCCCGGTCTTGCCGTAGGTTTCGACCTGGGCGCGGCAATGGACGGTGTTGCTGGGTTCATCAGTGGTAAAGTCCACTGCAACGCGGGTCAGGGCCAGGGGATGGCACAGGGGGACCAGGTCGGCCGTGCGCTTGGACGCCATGATAGCGGCAATGCGGGCAATACCGAGTACGTCCCCTTTCTTGGCGGTTCCCGATAGAATGAGCGCCAGCGTTTCCGGCTTCATGCGGATACTGCCGGTGGCGACGGCAATGCGGTGGGTTTCGGCCTTGGCGCCGACATCGACCATATGGGCCCGGCCGGCAGCGTCAAAATGAGTAAGGTGTTCGGTCATCGCGTAGCTCTCTTGTTGAACGGGTATGATAGCACTGTGAATGCACTACATTTTCGCCGTCCCTTGCTGGCGGCACTGGTTTCCGGCCTGCTGATCGCCGCTCCGGCGGGGCAGGCGCAGCAGGCGGAATTGCCCACGCTGGGCGATGCCTCGCGCGAGGACATGTCGCCGGTGATGGAGAAGCGCCTGGGCGAGGAGATCATGCAAAGCCTGCGCTTCGAGCGCGACTACCTGGATGATCCGCCCATCATCGAGTACCTGAATAACTTCGGCACCAGGCTGGTGGATGCACGCCCGGGAGCGCGCGGCGACGCCAACCTCGAGTACTATTTCTTCGCGATCCGCGACAAGAACCTGAACGCCTTCGCCATGCCCGGCGGTTATATCGGCGTGCACTCGGCGCTGTTGCTGGCGGCGCAAAACGAATCCGAGCTGGCCTCGGTGCTGTCGCACGAGATCGGCCACGTGGCGCAGCGCCATATCGCGCGCCAGCTTGGGGCGCAGAAGAACGATGCCCTGATTCCCCTGGCGGCAATGCTGCTGGCGGCGCTGGCCGCCAAGTCAAGTTCCGATGCGGCAATCGGCGTCTTCATGGGCGGGCAGGGCCTGGCGATCCAGCGCCAGCTGAACTTCGGCCGCGATGCGGAGCGCGAGGCGGACCGCGTCGGCTTCCAGATCATGAATGCGGCAGGCTATGACGCCAGCGGCATGGTGTCCTTCTTCCAGCGCATGCAGAACAGCACGCGCATGTATAGCGACCTGATGCCGCCCTGGCTGCTGACCCACCCGCTGACCACCGAACGGATCGCCGATATCCAGGCCCGCATCCGCGAGCAGAAATTCAGCCAGCGCGTGGACGGCATGGACTTCCACCTGATCCGCGCCCGCGCCCGGGTGCTGCAGGATGAAAGCAGCAAGGGCCTGTCCGACACGGAAGCGGTATTCAGGAACCAGATCCAGCTGCCGGGCCGCCAGAACGTGGCCGCCGGCCAGTACGGCATGGCCATGGTATCGCTCAAGCGCTCCGAGTTCGCTGCCGCGCAGGAATGGCTCGACAAGGCGCGCGCCACCATCGACAAGCCGCCGGTTGCGGGCGCGTTCAGCACGCCGATCCCGCGCGGCACGACCGATTCGGCGCTGGCTTATTTGTCGCTGGAGATCAAGCTGGCGCAGGAGAACAAGCCGGAAGTGATTGCAGCGGCCATCGAGGAGGCGAAGCAAGCGCAGGGCCGCTACCCGCTGTCGCGCGGCCTGGTATGGCAGTATGCCGACGCCCTGATCAAGGGCGGCAAATACGACGAGGCCACGCGCTTCCTGCGCGATCAGTTGCAGATGTATCGTCGCGAGCCGGAACTGCACGACTACATGGCGCAGGCCTATGCCAAGCAGGGCAAGATCGCCCTGCAGCATATCTCGCTGGCGGAATCGTACGTGCTGCTGGGCGGCGTGCTGGCGGCGCTGGACCAGCTGGCGCTGGCCCGCAAGGCGCCCGACGCGACCTACTACGACCAGTCGGTGATCGATGCCCGCGAACGCGAGCTGCAAGCCAAGCGCAAGGAAATGCTGGGCGATAAGAAGAAAGACAAGGACTGAGCGCTCAGCACCCGCACGGCGGGTCGTCCTGGTCGATTTCCAGCAGGTGCCAGGCGCCGCCCACGTTGATGAAGATGAATTTCGCGTGGTATTCGCTGCCCTCGGGGCCATCGCCTGCGCCAAACTGCGTATTGATTGCATCCCAGACGGCGATGTCATTGACGCCGTCGCGATCCAGGTCGATGTAGGTAGCGGTCGCCCGGCGGTAAATTGGCTCCCCATCCCCGGTTTTCGGCGGGGATAGCAGCTGCGCCTTGGCGGTGATGCGGGCTTTCCTGATGTCCAGCGGCAGCAATGTGCGCAATACGGGAAGCTGCCCGGAATCCAGCGGCAGAATGTGGTGTGTTCCTGCGCAAACCGCCTGGTCTCCGTTCGCAATGTCCTCGAATGCTGCGTCGCTTGGCAGGCTGGCGGCGTCGCCCTTGTCGCTGATCACCAAAGCGTACACGGGCTTTTCCAGGCGCTGCGTCACCTTGCCGATATCCCACACGCCGTTACGCATTGGGCCGCTGTTGCTGTCGCCGACCCAATCCGACGCGCTGTCCACCTTCAGTTTCCAACGAATGGAGAACTGGGCGCTAAGCGTTTCCGGTGTCGCCTTTGGACTGGCAACATCGTTCAGGGACTTGAAGTAGGAAGGCTTTACCGCTACCAGCTTGATCTGCCGGTAAAGCCATTGGTTCAGCGGATCCAGGCCAGCCAGGCCAGGATAATTCTCCCAGGCTGGCGCAGGCCTCCATAGTCCGCGTGGCGCGATGACGCCCTGTGCGAGCATGGACTTCATCGCTTCCAGCTCCGGTATCGCGTAGCGCGACAGCGCCGGTGGATTTTCCCAACTGCCGCTGGCGAGGAATTGCTCTTCCCGCGCCTTGTGCTTCTCAGGCAGCATTTCCGCCTCAAAATTCGCCGCCGCGCCAACCAGGTGCTCAAAGGTAGGCTCGATCCAGAATGTACGTGCAGCTGATTGGCCAACGACCTCCGCCAGCGAGGTGGGTTTCGCTCGCAGCAGCTTGCAGGCCACGTATCCCTTTTTCTGCGCGCCCCAGGAGATCTCGCAAAATTCGTCCAGCTGCGCGAGCAAGGCCACCGGCGTGTTGATCACCAGATGGTCGAGTACGGGCGCATTCCTGTTGGCGGCCTCGCGCACATTGACATATGAGCCGCCGATCCAGTTCGAGACCGGTTCGGCCAAAGCCTGGGCGCTTGAAAATGCCAGGGTGACTGCGGTCGCGCAAGCCCTTAAACGTTTCGTACCTGGCATCGTCAAGCTTGCGGCAGGCGCTGGAAGTGGAAGGCGGCCGGCACACTGTCGCGCGCGATGGCCGCCAGCGGAACTGCGCGCTCGCCGACACGCAAGGTGAGTGGCGACAGGCTGGCAGGATCGCTGGCCGCGGCATCCAGCCAAGCCAGCAGGGCGTTGTCACCCACCGGACGGCCATTCAACTCCAGTTGCGGCAGCACTTGCGCGAAATCGCGGTCGTCGAGCTGGGCCAGCACGTCGCCGCTGCGCAGCAGCAGTTCGCCGGCCTCGGTCAGCCAGGCCGCATCGACTTCACCCAGCGGCGCGCCGGTATGCAGCACGAAGCCGTGGAGCGGATCGGTGCGCGCGATGAAAGGCGTGGTTTCCAGGTTCAGGTAGACGCGCTGCGGCCCGTTCTGGAAATACCAGCGGCCCAGTTCATCGCACTGGTAATTGCGTGTGATGAAGCTCACCAGTGCCGGGTTGGTCAGCTTGTCGCCTGCCTCGTTGAAATGCTGCGCGCGCTCGTCGCGCATGCGCCAGTTGCCGCGCGCATCAAGCGCCAGCCAGCCGTAGCAGTGCGGCACATTGGGCCACTTGGCCATCGCCTGTTTGACTATTTCATCCATGGTTCAAGCCTCGGCCATTTCAGTGGCCTCGATGGCGGTCAGGAATTTCAGCATGCGCAGCGGCAGCCAGTCCAGGCTGCCCGGCAAGCGCCCGGTGGCAAAGCCCACATGGCCGCCTTCATCCGGATAATCCAGCACCACCTGGCGCGAAGCCTTGCGCGGCAAATATTCGCCCGGCATGAAGGGATCGTTCTTCGCATTCAGCACCAGGGTCGGCACCGTGATATCGGTCAGCACATGCTTGGCGCTGGCGCGGTCCCAGTAGTCGTCCGCATCGCGGTAGCCATGCAGCGGCGCCGTGACCACGTTGTCGAAGGCGTGCAAGTCCTGCGCCGCCATCAGTGCATCAAGGTCGAACAGGCCGGGGAACTGCTGCAGCTTGGCCACGCATTTCGGTTTCAGCGTTTGCAGGAACATGCGCGTGTACAGGCGGCTCAGGCCGCGCGACAGGGCATTGCCGCCCTGCGCCAGGTCGAGCGGCGCCGAGACGGCGCAGGCCGCGTCGACAAACTCGGCCTGGTGCTGCGATTCTCCCAGCCAGCGCAGCAGCACATTGCCGCCCAGCGACACGCCACATGCGTAGAACTTGCCGCTCGCGTGCGGGTGCAGGCGGCGAATGATCCAGTCCAGTTCGCCGGAATCGCCGGAATGGTAGAAGCGCGGCGCCAGGTTCGGCTCGCCGGAGCAGCCGCGAAAATGCGGCACGGCGCCCGACCAGCCGCGGCGCGTGATTTCCGCCATCAGGGCGCGCGAGTAGTGGCTGTCGGAAGAGCCTTCCAGCCCATGGAACAGCACCACGAACGGCTTGCCCGGCTGGCCGTCGACGAAATCGACATCGATGAAATCCGCATCCGGCGTATGCCACCGTTCGCGGCGGAAACGGACGTCGGGCTTGGCTATGCAGGTAGCCGGATAAATGGTCTGCAAGTGGCCGCTCGGCAGCCAGAATGGGGCGATGTAGTTCATGGCGCGGCTGGGACCGGCCCAGCGGGCCCGGTCCCCCTTTTTTTAGTGCAGTATTTGAGCGCGCGGATCGACGGGAACAGGTCCCGGCGCTACAGACACATGATGCAACACAATGCGCCAACCCTTCGGTGTCTTAACGTACACATTGGTCGCAATCAGGTGCGCCGGCTCGCCGCTTGCCGCTGTGACGCCCTCAACCACAGTATGCACCGAACTCATCAGGTTGTGTGTCTCATGCAGCTGGGATGGGCGAATTTGCAACCCGCCATGTTCCAACAGTGCACTCCAGGAATCGCGGATGGCGCGGTGCCCGATCAGGCGCGGGCCGCCGGGATGGATGCAGACGATTTCCTCATCGTCCGCCCACAGCGCCATCAAGGCTTCCAGGTCGGCCCGGTTCAAGGCATCGTAAAAGGCCGCTTCGACTTCTGCCGCACTGCCATTCTGGTGTTTACGCGCTGCCATCCGGGCTCCGGGGAAGGGTGATTAATGGTGGCCGGCGTCGGCGCCTGGTTTCAGCTTGTACTGGGTGCCGCAGTACGGGCATTTTGCTTCGCCATGTTTGAAGTCCAGGAACACGCGCGGGTGTGAAGACCACAGCGGCATGGCTGGATTCGGGCAGTAGGCCGGCAAGTCTTTGCCATCGAGTTCTACTGGCTGGGTGGCGTTGCTCATTTTATAACACTCCGCGAGATCAAAAACCACGATTTTAATGCATCCCGGCAGCGAGAAGCATTCATCGGTAGAATGTCGGCTTTCCCCTGCGCTTGCCAATGAGTTCTCCAGATAGCCTGCCCGACGTCGCGGCCCACCACGAGCCCTCCTGGCGCGCGGGGCTGAAAGACGGGACCCCGACATTGTTCGGCATCGCCGCCTGGGGCCTCGTGGTAGGCGTGGCCATGGTCAAGTCCGGGCTGACCGTGGCGCAGGCGCTGGGCATGACCCTGGTGGTGTTTGCCGGTTCCGCGCAACTCGCCTCGCTGCCCCTGATTGCAGCCGCCGCACCGATCTGGGTGATCTTCCTGACCGCGCTGGTGGTCAACCTGCGCTTCGTGATCTTCGCCGCCCTGCTCGCGCCGCACTTCGCCAGGCTGCCGCTGTGGCGCCGCTTCCTGCTTGGCTACGGCGCCGGCGACATGACCACCGCCATGTTCCTGCAGCGCTATCCGACTGAAAAGCCCGCAATGGGCAAAGTGTCATACCTGCGCGGCCTGCTATACCCAAACTTTGTCGCATGGCAGGCCGGCTCCATCGCCGGCATTTTCCTTGGCAGCGCCGTGCCGGCCGAATGGGGGCTGGGCTTTGCTGGCACGCTGGCGATTGTCTGCATAACCGTGCCGATGGTAGCGACCCGGCCCGCACTGTGCGGCGCGCTGGCCGCTGGCGTGACCGCGGTGCTGGCGCATGGCTTCCCCTACAAGCTGGGTTTGCTGGCAGCCGTGCTGGTCGGCATGGTAACTGCAATGGTGGTGGAAGGAATGATCGAACGACGAAAGGCCGCCGATGACTGATATTGAAATCTGGCTGACGATTGCCGCGCTTGCCTGCGCCACCGCGATCACCCGTTCCTCGTTCTGGGTGATTGGCGAGCACGTCTCAATCCCCACCCGCGTGCAGGAGATGCTGCGCTATGCGCCGTCCTGCGCGCTGGCCGCCATCATCGGCCCCGACCTGCTGCTCGGCTCGCAGGGCACGGTCGAGTTCAGCATCCATAACTACAAGCTGCTGGCCGGCGCAGCCGCCATCGCCTACTACTTCGCTCGCCGCAACATGCTGGAGACCATTGTGTTTGGCATGGCCTGCTTTACCGCATTGCGCCTGCTGTTGCCTTAAATTCGGGGTCAGGTCTGTCATTTGGACATCCGCTACGCACCATTGATCAATCTCAAAGATAACCTGTCCATTTTATGGGAGGGCACATGGCAGAAATAGACCACATGATCTTGCGCGTCAGCAATTCAATGCAGTCAATCCGCTTTTATGCGGATGTGCTTGGACTCAAACACGAAGGCAGGGTAGGGCCGTTCGAAGTGGTGCGCGTCAATGAGGGCTTCACGCTGGATCTGCTGGCGGAGCCGCCCACCATGCATCTGCACCTGGCCTTCCGCGTCGATCCCGAACATTTCGAACGAGTGATGGCGCAATTGCGTGAACGCCGCATCCCATTCGGCGGCAATCATATGGACCGCAACTGCAGCCAGCCCCAGCCACAATACGGCGCACGCGGGCTGGCGCTGGCTTGCTATTTCGAGGATCCAGACGGGCACAACCTGGAAATTCGCTGCTAGGCCTTCCACAGCTTGCGTGCTTCTTCCGCAATGATGTCAGGGAATTCTTCCTGGAAGAACAGCTTTCCTTCCGGAATGGCGCGGATGCCTTGCGAATGCGGGAAGAGCTGGTCGAGGTAGTGCGCATCGGCCATCGTGAAAATGGTATCGCTGGCGCCCCACACCATGCGCACCGGCACAGTGCTGCGCCGCAGTTGGGCCTCGATGCCGGCGAGCGGGTTGGGCGACAGGGCGTTGTGGAACTCGTGGTATTGCGCGCGCCGCAGTGGTGAACTCACCAGTGGCGCTGCATAGTACTCGATGATTTCATCCGTCAGCTGCGCGGGGTTGTGGAAGACGGCGGCGCCAAACGTGGCGCGGGCCATGGACTGGTCGGTCAGCCACTTGGCGGTTTCGCCGGCCAGCGTGCCCTGGCGGGCCATTTCCAGCACGGGCGCGATCTCGGCGGGCGGACTATGCGGCTCGATGTCGCAATTGGTCAGCATCAGGCTGCGCACGCGCTGCGGGTAGCGCAGCAGGAACAGTTGCGCTACGGCGCCGCCGCTGTCGCTGGCGACGATATCCACGGTGCGGGTGTCTAGCTGGTCGAGCAGGGCCGCGAGCATCTCGGCCTGGGCGGATGCGGCCAGCGACTGGCCAGAGGGGATCTCCGAATACCCGAGGCCCATGAAGTCGGGCGCTATGCAGCGTCGGTATGCCGACAGGCGCTCCAGTGCGCCACGCCACTGGAAGCTGTTCAGCGGGGCGCCGTGCAGGAACAGCGCTGCTGCCGGGCCGGTTCCGCGCTCCGCGTAGGCGATACGGCCGAAGGGCAGTTTTGCGAAACGGCGCGCAGCACGGAATTTGGCGACCTCGGTGGTGGCGGCGGCAATGGATAGTTGTGGCGCCGCGCTGGCGGCGAGGGCGGTGGCGGTCAGGGATAAAAAGTCACGGCGTTTCACTTGCGGTCTCCATGCGGTAGCTGAGTGGTGAAATCGATGCTATCGGCAAGCCTGGGAGGCTGCGCGCATAAACAGCCGCTGGCGAGCACAGTCGGCTGATTTTTTATTGCTTCATCGCTGGAAATGGCGCACTCTCCCATTTCCTGCGTGAGAGGAAGCAATGACGACCAGGCCTTCGTGTTACCCAGTGCGGGACGAGGTACCGCTACTGGATGTGTTGACTTCGCCAGTTCCGCATGGCCGCTTCGACTCGCCGGTCGATGGCCGTCATGTGTTGTGCCTGCACCTTGGCGCTCCGGTGCCGGTCAGTTACCGCGCTGGCCGGTACGAGCGGCTGGGGACTCGGCTGCACGGCCAGTTCTGCGTGGTGCCCGCCGGCTCCAGCACACGCTGGACGCTGACTGCACCCGCCACATCATTGTTGTTGCGCCTGAATCCATCCCTGCTGCAGGACACGGCGGAACATATGCGCCTGAATGCCGGGCTGGCGCCAGCCATCCACATCCGCGACCCGCAAATCGAACGCATTGGCTGGATGATGCAAACGGAAGAGCAAAAGGGACATCCCTGCGGCCGTATCTTCGCTGACAGCCTGGCCAGTGCGCTGGCGGCACGGCTGCTGGCGCTGCAGACGCTGGCCTCCCGCCGCCCATCCGCAGCGCCGCCCCGAGCCTTGCCTGCCTGGCAGTTGCGCGCCATCCAGGACTATATCGAAGCCAACCTTGACCACGACCTGAGACTGGCCGAGCTGGCTGTCGTGGCCGGCTTCAGTGTTTCTCACTTCAAGGAACTGTTCCGCCAGGCAGCCGGCATGCCCGTGCATCGTTACGTCCTGGTCCGCCGCGCCGAGCGCGCCCGCCAGCTCCTGCAGGAAGGCAAAAAGACAAATACCGAGATCGCACTGGAAGCGGGTTTCGCGCACCCCAGCCATATGGTCCGCAGCGTTCGCCAGGTCCTGGGCCTGACACCTGCACAATTGCGCGCCGATGGATTGAGGAAGATCAAAAGTGTGGCTTTGGTGTCCAAATGACAGACCTGACCCCGAATTTTGTTTTCTTGTTGGCAACTAAATATCGGCCTTGCCCGAGCTTAACATGCGGCTAAGGGGCCCCGGCTTAAGGTAAAATAGCGCTCTTTCCAACTGTGACCCCTGAGTAACCATGCTGAAATTCAACCGCCTGGAAGACCTCGTAGCGCAGAACGCGCTGCAGGGCAAGCGCGTCTTTATCCGTGCAGATCTGAACGTGCCGCAGGACGATGCGGGCAATATCACCGAAGATACACGCATTCGTGCTTCGATTCCGGCGATTAAGGCGGCCCTGGGCGCTGGCGCCAAGGTCATGGTTACCTCCCACCTGGGCCGTCCAACCGAAGGCGAATTCAAGCCGGAAGACAGCCTGGCGCCAATCGCCAAGCGCATGTCCGAACTGCTGGGCCAGCCGGTCGAGCTGAAGCAGGACTGGGTTGATGGCGTGGAAGTCGCTGCCGGCCAGGTTGTGCTGCTGGAAAACTGCCGCGTCAACAAGGGCGAAAAGAAGAATTCCGATGAGCTGGCCCAGAAAATGGCCAAGCTGTGCGATGTGTACGTGAACGATGCTTTCGGTACTGCGCACCGCGCTGAGGCGACCACCCACGGCATCGCCAAGTTCGCGCCGATCGCTTGCGCCGGCCCGCTGCTGGCTGCCGAGCTGGATGCGCTGGGCAAGGCCTTGGGCGCGCCGGCCCGTCCGCTGCTGGCCATCGTGGCCGGTTCCAAAGTGTCGACCAAACTGTCGATCCTGAAATCGCTGGCCGACAAAGTGGACAACCTGATCGTTGGCGGCGGCATTGCCAACACCTTCATGCTGGCTGCCGGCCTGAAGATCGGCAAGTCGCTGGCGGAAGCCGACCTGGTTGCTGAAGCCAAGGCCATCATCGACATCATGGCTGCCCGCGGCGCCCAGGTGCCTATCCCTGAAGACGTGGTGTGCGCGAAGGAATTCTCGCCAACCGCAGCGGCGACCGTGAAGGCCGTGGCTGATGTGGCCGACGACGACATGATCCTGGACATCGGTCCCAAGACCGCCGCCAAGCTGGCCGCCCAGATCGCCGAAGCCGGCACCATCGTCTGGAACGGCCCGGTCGGCGTGTTCGAGTTCGACCAGTTCGGCGAAGGCACCAAGACCCTGGCCATGGCGATCGCCAACTCCAAGGGCTTCTCGATCGCCGGCGGCGGCGACACCCTGGCTGCCATCGCCAAGTACCAGATCACCGACAAGATCGGCTATATCTCCACCGGCGGCGGCGCCTTCCTGGAATTCCTGGAAGGGAAGACCCTGCCGGCAGTGGAAATCCTGGCGCAACGCGCCCAGTAACACGGTAAAAGGCGCCCGCAAGGCGCCTTTTGAACTTTTTCAAGCTCACACGAAGGAAACCTTCATGGCACGTGGTACCAAGATCGTCGCAACTATCGGCCCAGCTTCGACCGACCTGAACATCCTGATCCAGATGATCAAGGCAGGGGTTGACGTGGTCCGCCTGAATTTCTCCCACGGCAAGGCGCAGGATCATATCGATCGCGCCAACCTGGTGCGTCAGGCGGCTGCGGAATGCGGCAAGGAAGTGGCAATCATGGCCGACATGCAGGGTCCGAAGATCCGTATCGGCAAGTTTGAGAACAACAAGATCGAGCTGGCCAAGGGCGACAAGTTCATCCTGGATGCCAAGTGGGGCGAGAACGGTGAACTGGGCAACCAGGAGCGCGTGGGCCTGGACTACAAGAGCCTGCCAACCGATGTGAAGCCGGCCGACGTGCTGCTGCTGAACGATGGCTTGATCGTGCTGACCGTGGACAAGATTGTCGGCAGCGAAATCTACACCACCGTGAAGATCGGCGGCGAGCTGTCCAACAACAAAGGCATCAACCGCCAGGGCGGCGGCCTGACCGCGCCGGCGCTGACCGCCAAGGACATGGAAGACATCAAGACTGCAATGTCGTTCCAGGCCGATTACCTGGCGATTTCCTTCCCGAAAAACGCCACCGACATGGAAATGGCGCGCCAGCTGGCCAATATCGCCGGCGAGCCGTTCGGCTTCAAGCCGATGATGATCGCCAAGATCGAGCGTGCTGAAGCTATCCCGGCGCTGCAGGAAATCCTGAACGCCTCCGACGGCATCATGGTGGCCCGCGGCGACCTGGCTGTCGAGGTAGGCAATGCGGCTGTGCCTGCGCTACAGAAGCGCATGATCCGCATGGCGCGCGAATCGAACAAGATCGCCATCACTGCGACCCAGATGATGGAGTCGATGATCTTCAACGCCGTGCCGACCCGCGCCGAAGTGTCCGACGTGGCGAATGCCGTGCTGGACGGTACCGATGCCGTGATGACTTCGGCTGAGACTGCCTCCGGTAAATACCCGGTGGAAACTGTGGAAATGATGGCGGCCATCTGTACCGAAGCCGAGCAATCCGAATACAACAAACTCGATGCGGACTTCCTGAACGCCCGCTTCACCCGCATCGACCAGTCGATCGCCTATGGCGCCCTGTTCACCGCGCACCACCTGCGCGTGAAAGCGATTGTGGCCCTGACCGAATCCGGCTCCACCGCGCTGTGGATGAGCCGCCACAACATCGACACCCCGATTATTGCGCTCACGCCGAGCACCACCACCCAGCGCAAGCTGGCCTTGTACCGTAACGTTTGCACCCACCAACTGATGCAGGATGCGCCGACCGACGTCGTGTTGCGCGCTGCGGAAGACCTCCTGGTAAAACAGGGTATTGCCCAGAAGGGCGATATGATTGTGGTTACCTGGGGTGCGCCGATGGGCAAGGTGGGCGGCACGAACGCGCTGCGTATCGTGAAAGTAGGTGAGTTTACTCACCGCGCCGAATCTGCCCGCTGATCGGCTCGATAACGAACGCTAACGATTTCTTTATTGTTATTGGAGTACTACCATGTCCCTCGTATCCATGCGTCAACTGCTGGACCACGCTGCTGAAAACGGCTACGGCATCCCGGCTTTCAACGTCAACAACCTGGAACAAGTGCAGGCCATCATGGCTGCCGCCGACGCCGTCAACGCGCCGGTGATCATGCAAGCTTCGGCTGGCGCCCGTAAATACGCTGGCGAAGCCTTCCTGCGTCACCTGATCGACGCGGCAATCGAAGCTTACCCGCACATCCCTGTCGTCATGCACCAGGACCACGGCCAGTCGCCGGCAGTCTGCATGGCTGCAATCAAGTCCGGTTTCTCGTCCGTGATGATGGACGGTTCCCTGATGGCTGACGGCAAGTCCGTGGCTTCCTACGAATACAACGTCGAAGTGTCGAAGGAAGTGGTGAAGTTCTCCCACTCCATCGGCGTGACCGTGGAAGCGGAACTGGGTGTGCTGGGCTCCCTGGAAACCATGAAGGGCGACAAGGAAGACGGCCACGGCGCGGAAGGCACCATGACCCGCGAACAGCTGCTGACCGACGTGGCGCAAGCTGCCGACTTCGTGCAGAAGACCCAGTGTGACGCGCTGGCCATCGCGATCGGCACCTCGCACGGCGCCTACAAGTTCACCCGCAAGCCAACCGGCGACATCCTGGCGATCGACCGCATCAAGGAAATCCACGCCCGCATCCCTAACACCCACCTGGTGATGCACGGTTCGTCTTCTGTGCCGCAGGAACTGCTGGCCATCATCCGCGAATTCGGCGGCGACATGAAGGAAACCTACGGCGTGCCTGTCGAGGAAATCCAGGAAGGCATCCGTCACGGCGTGCGCAAGATCAATATCGACACCGATATCCGCCTGGCCATGACCGCTGCCGTGCGCAAGTACATGTTCGAGAACCCATCGAAGTTCGACCCGCGCGACTTCCTGAAGCCAGCCCGAGCTGCTGCTGAAGAAGTGGTGAAGGCACGCTTCCTGGCATTCGGCTGCGAAGGCCGCGCGTCGCTGATCAAGCCGATTTCGCTGGAGAAGATGGCTGAGCGTTACAAGGCCGGCGAGCTGGCCCAGATCGTCAAGTAATAAAACCGGCAAATCGGTGTCTGACCCGCAGGGTCAGACACCAGGTCTGCCAGCGCCGCATCAGGTGTCAGACCCCGTGGGTCTGACACCGGTTTACCGGTTTAAAAATCTCAAAGTACCCCCGCCATGAACAGCCTGTACAAATCCTCCATCAAATCCCTCCCCCTGCTGGGCCACGGTAAAGTGCGCGACAACTACGCCGTCGGCACCGACAAGATCCTGATCGTCACCACCGACCGCCTGTCCGCGTTCGACGTCGTGATGAACGAACCGATCCCCGGCAAAGGCATGGTCCTGAACCAGATGTCCGATTTCTGGTTCGAGAAACTGGGCCACATCGTCCCCAACCACCTGACCGGCGTCACCCCGGAATCGGTCGTGGCACAGGACGAAGTAGAGCAGGTCAAAGGCCGCGCAGTCGTAGCGAAGCGCCTGCAGCCTATCCTGGTGGAAGCGGTGGTACGCGGCTACATCATCGGCTCGGGCTGGAAAGACTACCAGGCGACCGGCAGCATCTGCGGCATCAAACTGCCGGAAGGCCTGCAGCAAGCTGACAAGCTGCCAGAACCAATCTTCACCCCGGCTGCCAAGGCAGACCTGGGCGAACACGATGAAAACATCTCCTTCGAAGAGATGGAAAAGAAAATCGGCGCCGAACTGGCCGCCAAGATCCGCGAAGTGGCGATCAAGCTGTACACCACCGCCGCCGACTACGCAGCAACCAAGGGCATCATCATCGCCGACACCAAGTTCGAGTTCGGGCTGGACGACAACGGTGTGCTGCACCTGATGGATGAAGTGCTGACCGCCGACTCCTCGCGCTTCTGGCCAGCCGACTCCTACCGTCCAGGCATTTCCCCACCGTCCTACGACAAGCAGTTCGTGCGCGACTACCTGGAAACCCTGAAGGACTGGCAAAAGACCCCGCCGGCGCCAGCCCTGCCGGCGGAAGTGATCGAAAAGACCCAGGCCAAGTACTTCGAAGCCATCGAACGCCTGACCGGCGAAAAGCTGAAGGTATAAGCCATGCCAGAGAATCAGCCAATGAGCAAACCACTGGTCGGCATCATCATGGGCTCGTCCTCGGACTGGGACGTAATGAAGAATGCCGTCGACATGCTGAAGCAGTTCGGCGTGCCGTATGAAGCGCAGGTGATTTCAGCCCACCGCATGCCGGACGAGATGTACGCCTACGCCAAGAGCGCCCGTGCGCGCGGCCTGCGCGCCATCATCGCCGGCGCCGGCGGTGCGGCCCACCTGCCGGGCATGGTCGCTGCCATGACCATCGTGCCGGTGCTGGGCGTGCCCGTGCCGTCCAAGTACCTGCGCGGCGAAGACTCGCTGCTGTCCATCGTGCAGATGCCGAAAGGCGTGCCGGTGTCGACCTTTGCCATCGGCGAGGCCGGCGCTGCCAACGCGGGCCTGACCGCAGTGGCGATCATCGCCACCACCGACGACGCGCTGGCTGCCAGGCTGGAAGAGTTCCGCGCCTCGCAAACCGAGGCCGCCAAGGCCATGACTTTGCCGTTGTAAGCGTATGAGTACCGATGTAAAAAATCCTCCAGCGTGGCTGGGTGTCATGGGCGGCGGCCAGCTTGGCCGCATGTTCGCGCACGCCGCGCAGAGCATGGGCTACAACGTGGCCGTGCTGGAACCGTCCGCCGACTGCCCTGCGGGGCAGGCGGCGAACCGCCTGATCAATGCCGGCTACAGCGATGCCGCCGGCCTCGATGCACTGGCTGCGCAATGCGTTGCCGTGACCACTGAGTTCGAAAACGTGCCGGCCGACAGCCTGTCGCGCCTGGCGCAATCGGTTTTCGTGGCGCCGAATGCGCACGGCGTGTCCGTGGCGCAGGACCGCATTGCGGAGAAGGCTTTCTTCGTCGCCAGCGCGGCCAAGTCGGGCGTGATGCCGGCGCCGCACAAGGTCATCGCCACCGATGCCGACATCGATGCGATTCCCGATGACCTGCTGCCGGGCATCCTGAAGACCGTTCGCATGGGCTACGACGGCAAGGGCCAGGTGCGCGTGAAGTCACGCGACGACGTGCGCGCCGCCTTCGAAGGCATGGGCCAGGTCACCTGCCTGCTGGAGAAGATGCTGCCGCTGGCGTATGAGGTTTCCGTGCTGACGGCGCGCGGCGCCGACGGCGCCTCCGTGGTCTACCCGATCGCCGAAAACGTGCACCGCGACGGCATCCTGTTCACCACGACCGTGCCGGGTCCGAACATCACCGCCGACTGCGCCGCCAAGGCACAGGCGGCGGCGACAGCCATCGTGGCCGAACTGGGCTACGTGGGCGTGCTGTGCATCGAGTTCTTCGTGCTGGCCGACGGCTCGCTGGTGGTCAATGAAATGGCGCCGCGCCCGCACAACAGCGGCCACTACACCATCGATGCCTGCGTCACCAGCCAGTTCGCCCAACAGGTGCGTGCCATGGCCGGCCTGCCGCTGGGCGATGTGCGCCAGCATTCGCCGGCGGTCATGCTGAACCTGCTGGGCGATATCTGGTACGAAGCCGAGGTGGTCGCCGATCCGGTGGAGAATACCGGGCTGCCATTGCCCGGCGCTGAAGCGCGCTTCAACCCGCTTGGCACGGTGCGCGAGCCGGCGTGGGACAAGGTGCTGGCGCTGCCAGGCGCCAATCTGCACCTGTACGGCAAGGAAGAACCGCGCCGTGCCCGCAAGATGGGCCACCTGACGTTCGTCGCGCCGACCCTGGCCGAAGCGCAGCAGCACCTCAACGCCGCCTGCGCCATCCTCGGGATCGAAGCATGACCGACGCCGCATCCCGCGACATCGCCGGCGCAGCAGCTGCGCTGGCGAATGGCGACCTGGTCGCATTCCCTACCGAGACCGTGTACGGCCTCGGTGCGGATGCGGAGAACCCGGCCGCTGTCGCAAAGATCTACGCTGCCAAAGGCCGCCCGCAGGACCATCCCGTGATCGTGCACGTCGCCCCCGGCGCCGACATCGATTACTGGACCACCGAAGTGCCCGACGAAGCACGCGCCCTGGTGCGCGCCTTCTGGCCCGGCCCGCTGACCCTGATCCTCAAGCGCAACGCGCATATTCCCGACGCCGTTTCCGGCGGCCAGGATACGGTCGGCATCCGCTGCCCGTCGCACCCGGTGGCGATGCAGCTGCTGCAAGCATTCAAGGAAGGCAAGGGCGGAGTGGCCGCGCCATCGGCCAACAAGTTCGGCAATGTCAGCCCGACTACCGCCCAGCACGTGCATGACGAATTCGGCGACGACCCGCGCCTGGCGGCCATCCTCGATGGCGGATCGAGCCAGGTTGGCATCGAGTCAACTATCCTCGACATGTCGCGCCTGGCCAGCCATGGCCCGGTGCTGCTGCGTCCCGGCCACATTACCGCGCAGCAGATTGCCGACGTGATCGGCACCATGCCGCGCCAGCCCGACCAGGCCGCGCCGCGTGCTTCCGGCACCCTGGAGTCGCATTACGCGCCGAAAGCGCCGGTGGCACTGTTGCCCACTGGCGACATCGAAAAAACCCTTGCGGAACTCAAGCTGCGAGGGCGGTGTGCCGCGCTGATCCACTACTCGCCGTTTGTGTTGTCTCAACCAAATGTGACGCTCCCTGCCGAGCCAAAGGGGTATGCTTATGGCGTGTATGCCGCGTTGCGCGCGATGGACCAGCAACAGGTTGAGCTGATCCTCGTGGAAGCACCGCCGACAGGCGATGCTTGGCTGGGCGTCAACGATCGCCTGCGCCGCGCCGCTTTCGGTTCGACCGGCATTATTGAGCGTTTCCTGAAGTCGTAAAACGCTTAGCGCTGCCCACTAACTGGCCTCGGCCTGATCGAGCCAATGATCGAGTCCCACAGGAAGACTGCTTCTTCGTCACTGATGGAGGGTTTGGTACCTCCTGTGGTGTTTCCCTTGACGCCGGTGTGCAATTCAATCTGAAGCACTGGCAGCAAAGGGTTCTTGGGCTCACCGTGGCTTTGGAAGGCGAATTCATGGCTTTCGCCTTCAAATTCTTGCGCGGGTTTATGGGCAAGCACTTCGAACCCTTCCCATCCCCCTATGTGACGGTAACCGCGTCGAAGGAATTTGATTCGTGAGTAC
The DNA here is from genome assembly GCF_049904655.1 of Pseudoduganella sp. R-34. Taxonomy (NCBI): domain Bacteria; kingdom Pseudomonadati; phylum Pseudomonadota; class Betaproteobacteria; order Burkholderiales; family Oxalobacteraceae; genus Pseudoduganella; species Pseudoduganella sp. R-34. The sequence goes on along the minus strand of NZ_CP184572.1, from coordinate 6,238,771 downwards.
CACTTTCCCATGCCGGACGCGAAGGCCGCTTGTTTGGCACGGTTCATCCTGGATTCCAACGCATCCGACTCAATAAAGATTTCCTTCTTCGTCATTTCGATTGACATGTGGACGTCTTCGAATTGCTTCAGTCGAATGCCTAGCGTGACTTCTTCCAGCATATAGCGAGCAGGCTCGCGGAGGAAAGCTCCGTCCAGGCAAAGTCCTGGTTCGTTTGGAATTTCGTCGGAAGGACGAAAGCGCAAAGAGCGTGCGACCTCCATCAGTAAAGCTACCGCTTCAAGGTACGCATCACCTTCACCGTCAACTTCATACTCCTGCAAGAACAGGTCATTTCCAAGCCGGAGGAATGACTGGACGTTGTAATCGGCGAAGCTGCCGCGCCCGATGCCAATAACCATCTTGTGTTGCCCTCCTATGCCAGGCAGTACCTTGCCCAGCATTGACTCTTTTTTCTTCAATGGGCCTCGCGCGAACTCTCGGTTCTCCTCAATTTTTGCAAGCGCCCGCTTGACTTCGCTGTCCAGGCCTGCCCCTTCACCTTCAAGCCTCGATAAATGAAACGGGACGCGCGCCGGACCGTAAACAACTGCAGCACCTTTGGGCACATCTATCAGGAATCGTCCGGCGCAGATGGTGTTTGTCTCTGCGTTAGTCTCGACAAGTCTGTTCGAGGTTGAGTTCATTTTTTTGTTCCCCGTATGTGGATATTCGGCCCACGTGGAGTGGACTGGCAGGAGAAACAGAACTATTGCTAGTAGCATTGCCATGGACGTGATGAAGCTACGCAAGGCTTCCCCACTTCATTGTGGCGGCAATTTTTATGATGCTGAACATCGTCGAATGCAAGGCATCGTCATTGCTAAAGCTGGCCTGATGCTCATAACCGGTCTGGCGGAAGATCGCCTTGAACCGATTGCTTAAGAGTTGACGATCCGATGAACGGAGCGGGACTGTTTGATCGCCGGCTCCTTGTGAAGGCCCCAGTTCTGCGCTGATGCCATCAACTGGTACACCCTTGGATGTTTTCCCGGCCAACACCAACTTTCCCTGCCTGCTGTCGTTGGTGATGCGATAGTCTGTCCATGCAGCATCAACGTTCGTATCATTCAGGTTCCAGACGATCCTGTCCCAGGAGGGGCGTGCTGCGTCAGCACCATAATGCGCATAGCTTTGCTCGTGGAAGGTGTCAGCTAAGTCGAGATGGAATTGCCTGGCTTCACGGAGTAATTTCATAGTTCTCGCGATCCCGGCACTTTGACTTCCCGCTGGATTCAGCCATTCTTCTCGCAGTAAGCCGAACCATCGATCACGCAGGCAATAGATCTCCTCATAGGGATCGCCGTTTTTTGGAAATTGATCGACAAGAAGGCCATTGCGCCGAATTTCGAGCCAGCCATTCCCATAGGCGCAGTTGGGCAGCAGTTGAAGGCCGCCGGGGGCATTACCGAGAACTGCAGTGACTTCATTGCCGAAATTTCCCAGAAACTTTGGCGCTGGGTTCATCCCCATCTTGCCTTCTTCAAAGCCACAGCGCATGCGCCTGTATGCTGCCGGTGCACCTAGTGCAGGCATTACGCCGTGCACAATACCGAGTATCTTGTCATTGATATTGCCCATTTCAGGATGAATCAATGCGCGGGCGAGTAAACCGCCCATGGAGTGGCTGATGACGATGACCTTCTCACAAGCAAAGCCCCTTCTTCGATAGTCGAGTATGAGGTTCTGATTCTTCTCGAAACGATGCGTGCTGAGTCTTCGTTGGATTGCAGCCAGTTGTATCCCATGGCGTGGACGGGGAACAAGCAATCCTTTGTGGCGACCCTGAATTCTTCTTCGGTCAACGGCGGGATCGCAGGATTTACTGCAGCGCCCCACCCAGCAGGATTTTGGCCAATGATTTTTTTCCAATAGCTATCGAGGTCAGGGCGATTCAAATGCTGTTCGCATCGCTCAAGGATGTGTCGATAACTGTTGAAGAGTATTTCTCCCCATCCTCGTTCCCTTGCCTTTTCCTCTTTCGTCCTGCGTGGCGTGATGCAAGGCGGATCGTCTGACAGTAACGGAGAATCAATTTCGAATCGTAGTGCAACTCTGACCTTGCTGTGGTCCTGGCGTTGACCTGCATTTTCATGGCCATTCCCGGTTGGCGCCATTCCGCCATCGTAGCTATCCACTTCCGTTGCTTGGGGATCCAATTGCAGTTGGCGCCGAACTGGCGATGCTTCGAGGAACTCTGTTACCTCATTCAGCTTGTCCGGGCGCCAAGCGATGTTATTGGATTTCTTTAAGCGCTGTTGACGCTCCGCGTTCATGCGCAAGTTCGAACCCATAATTCCGGGTAAGAAGAGAATTGGAATAACGCGCTTCGGCAGCACGTGCATAACCTGCGGCGTCTTGTCCACCTTCGGTGTGCAGAATCCCTGGGCTTTTCTGCCTCCTGAACTCATGTCAACGGATAGCTGGGTGGCCATGCTTGAGTCCTTGTCAAGCGATCAGAAAAGCCATGGTGGCACATTGGCTTGCACGGATCTTGATGCGCAATAAGGCGAACGTGCTTGGTCAGCTATGTTGTGAGCCAACGACAGAAATACCACTTGCGGATATTCGCCTGCATAGGCGTGATGCTTGTCGGTGGATGCTTGAGAGGGGAGCACATCCAATCGGCACGCTGTCCGGGTAGCTGGAGGAGTATGCTTACATCATACATACATACGTGCCGCGCTTTCAGGTTGGGCGGCATTCTCCTGCACATGCACGGAGGCCAATATGCGCCCTATTCGGAAAATTGCGACATACCTTTCCATTCTGGTTGCAGCCTTTCCTCCACCTTCTTGCGCCGCAGCAGAATCCTCCTCCGTCTCGCGCGCCATGCTGGCCGTCCCTGAACGCGGCACCCTGCTTTCCGGCCCCACCCTGTCCCGCATCGAAACCGGCGTGTTCAGCACTTCCAAGCGCATCGAGCCGGCCATGCTGGCCGAAGTGCTGGAGAAGGCCGGCAGCACCCTGGCCCAATTTGCCGGTACGCCGCGTTGCACAATCACCACTTACAGCCTGCGTTACAGCACCATCGGCGGCAGCGGCGAGCCGACGGACGCCAGCACCGCGCTGATCCTGCCGTCCGGCGAAGATCCTGCTTGCCAGGGGCCGCGGCCGGTGCTGTTGTACGCGCACGGCACCTCGACCGCCAAGGACCACAATATGGCGCGCCTGCGCGGCGAAGCCAAGCTGGTGGCGGCCTTGTTCACCGCACAAGGCTATATCGTCGTGGCGCCCAATTACGCCGGCTATGACGGTTCTTCACTGCCCTACCACCCTTACCTGAACGCCGAGCAGCAATCGGCCGACATGATCGACGCCATGCGCGCTGCCCGCAGTGCGATGGCGCAGCTCAAGGTCCAGGCAGCGCCGCAGCTGTTCCTGGCCGGCTACTCGCAGGGCGGCCACGTCACGCTCGCCACGCAGCGCGCCATGCAGCAAGGCAGTGAATTCAAGGTCACTGCCGCCGCAGGATTGTCCGGACCGTATGCCATGGCACGCTTTTCCGACACGGTATTCAGCGGCCAGCCGAATGCCGGCATCACCATCTACTTGCCGCTGATTGCCACTTCCGCCCAGCGCGCCGGCGCGGCGATCTACAGCAAGCCGGAGGAGCTGTATGAGCTGCAGTACGCCAGCGGCATCGAAACGCTGTTCCCTACCACGATGACGCGCAAGGAACTGCTCAAGCAGGGCAAGCTGCCCAAGGCCGCCCTCTTCGCGCGCGACTCGCTGCCGCAGGGCAGGGGGGCATCCGTCTACTTCAGCAATCCCCACCTGGTACGCACCAGCTACCGCGACGCCTACCTGCAAGACCTGGCACAGCATCCTTGCGACGACGGCGACTGCACGCCTGCCAACAACCTGCGCAAATGGATGTTGAAAAACGACCTGCGCAACTACACGCCGCAAAGCCCGCTGTTGCTGTGCGGCGGCAGCAGGGACCCTTCGGTACCATTTTTCAATGCCACTGCTGCGGCGGAATATTTCAGCGAACATGGCGCGCCACCGACCGTGGTCGACCTGGAAGAGCTGGGCGCACAGGACGAATTCAGGGATGCCCGCCGCAGCTTCGTGCTGATTAGCGAAGAGGCCATGAAGAGGGCGCAGGAAGATGCGCCGAAAAGCGGCCGCAGCGCCAACGAACTGCTGATGGATGCGTATCACGCCCGCCTGGCTGGCGCCCCCTGCCTGCTGGCTGCCCGCAACTACTTCAATTCGTTGATGCGGCAGGATGCGCCAGCAGCGCCTTGACCAGCGCGTTGCGATCGAAGGGATCGTCGGCCAACACGATGTCAGGCTGCAGCAGCGCCGGTTCGCGCTTGCCTGACGGGCGGTCGAGCACGAAGCGCGGCACCACGACTTCCAGCCCGGTGTTGGGCAGCACGTGCTGTTTCTGCGTGCCGCCGGTCTGGCGCACATAGGCATAGCCTGCGGCGCCGACCAGACTGGCGAAGCCGTGGTCCTGCACCGTATTGCTGAACAGGATGGCGGACGAATAAGTCAGGTCGCCCACCAGCACGAATACCTTGCCGCTGAAATGCAGCGGATGCGCAGGCTCCGGCTGCACCCAGCTATCGACGTTGCCGCTGACGATGTCGCCCACTTTTTCGCCGGGGCCGGCGCGGCCTTCCAGCACTTTCTTCACGTAGCTGGAGCCGTTGCGGTAGGGCTTGTTCGCGATATAGCGCAGGATGCCGGTCTTCCACATATCGTCGTCGCCGCCGCCGTTTTCACGCACGTCGATCAACAGCGTCTGCGCGCCGGCATCGCGCAAGCTGGTAAAGGCGCGTTCCGTGAAATCGTAGAAGCGCTGCTTGTCCGGCCAGGCGAACTGGTTGACGGTCAGCAGTCCGACTCCGCTTGGCAGGATGCGGAACTGGAAAGTCTGCTCGAACGATTTTTCGCCTGCCACCGCAGCCGGCAGTACCGAGGCTGCAGGCACTTCCAGTACCTGCCCGCCGGCCTGCAGGGTAAAGCGCTCCGCTGCGCCATAGTTCTTCCAGTAGTACAGCCAGAAGCGCCGCTCCAGCAGTTTATTGCGAAAGGCCGGCGTATCGCCGTGCACCAGCGACCCCAGCTCGCGCAGGATGCGCGCCGCCGGCATGCCGTTGATATTGCCGATCTCGCGGCCTGCCAGCGCGGAGCTGCCGCCGCCCAGTGCAGCGACGATGCGCAAGCGCTGCTGGCCATCGATCATGACCTCGAACGGGAACAGCCTGCCGCCTGCCTGCAGGTGGGCCCGCGTTTCCGAGCGCCAGTCGGGGAACACCACGCCGAGATGTGCATCGTTGAAGACCGGGTTCATGGCTGCCAGCACGCGCCACGCCTCGTCGCGCGACAGGGGCTGGCCCAGCCTGCTGCGCGCCACCTCGAAGGCTTGCTCATAGGCTTGCTGCCCGGAGCGCAGTGCGGGCTCGGGGTGCGTGCTCTCGATGGCTTCGCGCACGAATTGCAGGTCCTGCTGCAACTGCGCAGGCGTGAAGCGCGCCGGGTCGGCGTGCAGTGGGGCGCAGCACAGCGCGCCGAGGGCAAGGAGGAGGGCAGGAATTTTCATTGCCGAAATTCTAATGAATGGAATAAAGTCTGTGCTTAAGATTTCTTGATTACATGATTAAGGTCAGCCTTAATGCTCTCCACTGACGACCTGAGTTTTTTCTGCGCCGTGGCCAGCCAGCCTTCGCTGTCGGCCACGGCGCGCCTGCTGGATGTGACGCCGTCTTCCGTCACCCAGCGTCTGCAAGCTATCGAAGACAAACTGCGGCTCAAGCTGGCCGACCGGCAGGGGCGGGGGATTGCGCTGACCGAGCAGGGGCAGCTGCTGGCCGAACGGGCGCAAACGATCCTGGCCGAGATGGACTCCTTGCAGCGCGCTCTGCACGAACAGCGCAATGAGCTGGCGGGGCGTCTGCGCGTGCTGGCGCCGATGGGCTTCGGCAGCGCGCACATCGCCCCGCTGGCGGCACGCTTCCGGGCGCAGCATCCGGCGCTGGCCTTCGAGCTGGAATTGTCGGACCGGCCGAACCTGCGCCTGCACGAGGGCTGGGACGTGGTGATCCACATCGGCGCGATGCGCGACTCCAGCCTGCGCCAGCAAGTGCTGGCGCGCAACCGGCGCTACCTGTGCGCGGCGCCGTCCTACCTCGCCCGGCACGGCAGCCCGCGCAGCCTGGAACAACTGGCCGGCCATGCCTGCCTGGCCTTGCGCGAGAATGAGGAAGACGCCACGCGCTGGAAGCTGATGCCGCCCGGCGCCAGCCAGTTCCGTACCTTGCGCATCGAACCCACGCTAGCTTGCAACGACGGCCGCGTCGTCAAGCAATGGGCGCTCGACGGCCACGGCATCATGCTGCGCTCGGAATGGGACGTTGCGGGTGAGCTGCGCAGCGGCGCCCTGTGCCGCGTATTGCCCGACCATGTGTTGCCGGAGGCTGATATCGTCGCCCTGCTGCCGGCCAACGCCCGCCAGCGCCCCCAGCGCACGCGCCTTTTCGTTGATTTCCTGAAGCAGCAATTCGCCCGTCCTGCCTGGCTGGAAGAACAGTGACTTGCAATGCTGATGCGTGGCTGCTACAGTCGCGCCCCTTGGTTGTGCACGGCTGTTGTTTTTACAAATTTCTACTTGTAACAAGCAAGTCCAAGCTGGCATATTAGTTCGGCAGCGAATAGCACGCGCGTTCGCAAAGCACATAAAAAATCATCCCCTCTGGAGACACAATGCGTCATTTCAAACTTGCCATGACGGTCATGGCAGCGGCAGTTATTGCCGGTTGCGGCGGCAGCGACCCACGCCCAGGCGACCAAAGCCCTAAACTCAAATATTCTGCCCAGGTTTCTTTCGGCGACAGCCTGTCGGACGTGGGCACCTATAAGGTCGGCACCGTGCAAGCCATCGGCGGCGGCACCTTCACCATCAACGGTGACAACACCAAATCCAATCCGGCGCTGACCGGCAAGAACTGGACCGAGCTGATGGCCGCGCAAGTCGGCCTGCCTGCACCGTGCCCGGCCGTGACCGGCCTCGATGGCGATGCGGCCAAGGGCTTCAGCGTACCAGTGCAAGCCAAGGCAGGCTGCTATGGCTATGCGCAGGGCGGCGCTCGTGTGACCAATCCTGTCGGCCCCGGCAACAAACTGACCGGCAGCCCGCTCGGTGCGCTGACCGTGCCGATCGTCACCCAGGTCAAGAACCACCTGGCTGCCGTGGGCGGCAAATTCAAGGGCGATGAAATCGTCTACGTCATGGGCGGCAACAACGACGTGCTGATCGGCCTTGAACAACTGTCGGCTGGCGCTACCGCCGCCGGTACTGCAGCAGGCAACACCGTCTTTGCGACCAGCCTGGCCACCCAGCTGGCAGCCGGCGCCACCGATCCAGCCACTGCAGTGCAATCCATCTCGCTGGCCATCGCCACCGAAGCCGCACGCGCCGGCAGCACCAGCGCCAGCATCGTGCAGGCCGCTGTAACTGCCGCCTACTCGGCTGGCAATACTGCCGCCGTCTCGGCAAGCGTTTACGGCCCAATGGTCGTCAAGGCACAGGCTGATGCGACTGCCGCAGGCGCCAAGGCCGGTGCCGACTACGCCGCCGCGCAAGCGCCGATCCTGGTGCAGAACATCGCCAAGGCGGGCGCTGAACTGGTGGCACTGGTCAAGACCCAGATCGTGGCCAACGGCGCCAACTTCGTGGTGGTGAACAATATGCCGGACATCGCCAACACCCCGTCCGGCCTGGCGCAATCGGCCAGCACCCGTGCCCTGATCGACAGCATGGTCAAGGCCTTCAACGACACCTTGTCGGCCGGCCTGTCGGGCGACGCCAAGATCCTGCTGGTGGATACGTTCAGCGTCAGCCACGACCAGGCAACCAATCCGGCGCCGTATGGCCTGACCAACGTCACCGACACCGCCTGCGACCTGACGCCTGCCAAGAACCCGCTGGGCAATTCGCTGGGCTGCAACGCCAGCAACCTGAAGGCCGGCGACGTCAGCCACTATTCCTACGCCGACACCGTGCACCCGACCCCGTTCCTGCACCTGCTGCTGGCACGCTATGTTTCGGAAAAAATGGTAGCCAAGGGCTGGCTGTAATCAAAGGATAATGGAGACACAATGACACAACGCATCAACACCGCTGTAAAGCTGCTGGCCGTGATGGCCGCGCTGGGCGCAGCATCGGGCGCATCGGCGCAATCCAAGGGTGAATGGCTGGCAAAGGTCGGCGTCAACCGCATTTCGCCGGACGTCACTTCCGGCGACGTCACCGCACCTTCCAAGCCAGGCATCAAGGCCGAGGTGGGTTCCGACACCAAGCCGATCTTCAGCGTCGGCTACATGATCACCGATAACGTGAGCACTGAGCTGATGCTGGGCGTGCCGTACAAGCACACCCTGTACGGCGCCGGCTCGATCGAAGGCACCGGCAAGCTTGGTACCGCCGAAGCGCTGCCGCCGACCATCTTCCTGCAGTACCGCATGTTCGAGCCGAATGCGACGGTGCGTCCTTACGTTGGCCTTGGCTACACCTACGCCTACTTCCGCAAGGAGACTGGCTCCGCCCAGCTGACCGCCGTGCTGAACACCGGTGGCGAGCCTGCCACCTACTCGCTGGATGCAAAACACGCGGGCAGCCTGGTGCTCGGCGCCACCGCCAAGCTGGGCGAGCGTTATTACGCCGACGTGAACGTGGTCAAGACCAAGCTCAAGACCACCGCCCACTTCTCCACCGGGCAAACGCTGGACATCAAGCTGGACCCGCTGGCAGTCAGCCTGTCGGTTGGCTACCGCTTCTAAGCCCGGCATCCCCCCAAGCCGCCGCAAGGCGGCTTTTTTTTCGTCCCTGCGGCAAGCGGGGACGCAAAAATTGCACTATTATCATCGCGCATTTCGCAAATCCATTTGTCGAAAGGAACCCGCATGAAAACAGTCTGGCTGGGCTTTGCTGCCCTGTGTCTCAGTACAGCCGCCGTGGCGCAGAGTTGCGCCGAATCGCCGCCCTGCTTGCGCGCCCGCGCCGCCGTGGAAGACCTGACCCGCATTGTCGCGCCGGAAGGCGTGCAGGAAACCTACAAGACCCAAATCGGCGGCATCGACCAGTGGATCAATGTGCGCGGCCAGGACAAAGCCAACCCGATGATCCTGTTCGTGCACGGTGGTCCGGCGTCTCCCGCCATGCCGACGACCTGGCAATGGCAGCGCCCCATCGAGGAGTATTTCACCGTCGCGCACTACGACCAGCGTGCCGTCGGCAAGACCCTGCGTGCCAACGACAAGGATGCGGTGGCCGGCACCTTGCGCATCGACCGCTTCGTCGACGATGCGATCGAAGTGGCGGAGCACCTGCGCGCCAAGTACAAGAAGGACAAGCTGATCATCGTCGGCCATAGCTGGGGCACCGTGGTTTCCACGCGCGCCGTGCTGAAGCGGCCGGACCTGTTCCATGCCTACGTCGGCATCGGCCAGATCGCCAACATGCGCGAGAACGAACGGATCAGCTATGACTTCGGTATCGAGCAGGCCAGAAAGCACAACAACGCCGAAGCGCTGAAGGAAATGGAATCCATCGCGCCGTATCCCGGCAACGAGCCGATTACGCGCGAGCGCATCATCATTGCCCGCAAGTGGCCGCAGTATTACGGTGGCTTGAGCGCATACAAGAGCGATTCGGTGTATTACTTCCGTGCGCCGATGCTGTCGCCCGAGTACGACCAGGCCGATTGGGAGGCGATCGGCGAAGGCAGCCAGATGACGCTCGGCACCGTGCTGAAAGAGTGGACGGAGGTGGATTTTTCCACCATCAGGAAGTTCCCGATTCCGGTGGTGATGTTCCTCGGCCGGCATGACTACACCACGCCGACCGAGCCGGTGGTGAAATGGATGGCGCAGCTCAAGGCGCCGTACAAGCAAAGCGTCTGGTTCGAACATTCAGCCCACATGATGCCGTGGGAAGAACCGGGCAAGACGCTGGCCAGCCTGCTCACTTACGTGCGCCCGCTGGCGCTGAAGGAGGGCAAGCGCAGTACTAAGGGTTATACGGTCCCTTGACTTCGCCCCAGCCCCACTTCGGCATCGGCTGGTCGGCATCGACCGTCGCACCGGGCTGGGAGTTGATGACGGCCAGCCGCGATCCCCATTCCAGGTAGCCCACCAGGGCCGAGCGGAATTCAGGATCATCCGGCATCGACAGTTCATCGGCGGTCTCCAGCAGCAGCGCCACCCAGCGGCGGCGCTGTTCCTGCGATAAGTGGCGGTTGAGGTGTTGCCGGATCATGTGTGCGTGGCCGCCATGTGCTTCGGAATATGCTGTGGGGCCGCCCATCACTTCGCCGAGGAAGGCCGCGACGTGTGCGGGATGATGGTCGCCCATATGGGTAAAGACTGGGCCGAGTAGTGCATCGGCCTTGACGTGCTGGTAGAAACGAGTGGTCAAGCGGTTCAGCGCTTCGGTGCCGCCAACCCAATCGTACAAAGTTGGAACATGATCCTGGGGCATGGTGTCGGTCCTTTAGAGGAGGAGAGTAGCTTGCAATTTCGAACGATATGTTTTGCCGCATTGCTGCCGGCATTTTTCAGCCTCACCGGTTGTGCAGTGTATAGCGAAACTCGGCACAAGCAGGGCGAGGCCGTCAAGGAAGCCTGGAAGTCGGTCGACATCGGCGGCCAGCTTGGCGCCGCGCGTAAGGGGGAGGCAGCGCTGTTGGCCGAACAGCTCAGGACAGAAGAGGCGCTGCAGAAAGCGAGGCGCGATGCCCTGATTCGCTCCATGGTTTTTGAAGGCACTGTGGCAGCGCAATTGAAGGACCCGATCGAGAAGCAGTTGGTGGCGCTGGCCGGTTCGCCGCAAGTTGCTGTCGCCTGGACCGCCGCCCTGAAGAAGGAGGCGAGGGCCAAGAGCAACCTGCATGACGCTGAAATCGAATTCACGCGTGCAGGTGTCGAGATGCCTGCTTGCGGTGTTCTGACGAAGCAGTCGTTTGACGATTGGGCGCAGTCCCATGCTGGCGCGCCGGCATACTTGCGCGCAGCCTGGATGAGTGCCGTTGATGAATGCTCCGGTATCGGGATGACTGCCGGCTCCAGTTTCGAGTTCAGGGCTGGTGCATTGGCGATGACGCAGAAGTCGATTGCCGATGCCCGCGCTGCAATCGGCGGTGCAAAGGCAGCGAGCCTCGAGGCGCGTAACCAGGTTTCCCGGCTATCAAAGGAATATAGCGGTGAGCTGGAAAAGCTCGCTGCCGATCCTTCGCGCGCACAGGACAAATTGAAGTCCATCGCCAGGGAGCTTGGTGAAGCGCTGGCAAAGATCGAGAAGCTGCCGGACCCGGTCTCGCGCCAGTTCGTGTCGGAGCAAAAGGTGAAAGCGCTTGATACGGCTCTGGCTTCGTTGGCGGGAAACGTCGATGGCAAGGGCGAGAGCAGTGCGACCGGTGCTGCCTTGGCCAGCCTTGCTGAATGGTTCGACCAGTCGCGCGTGGCGCTTGCGGATACGAAAAAGCCGCGCCTGGCTGCTGCGCTCTTGCTGCGCAACCTCGAGCAGGCCAAAGCCGATGCCGCCGCCAAGGACGCCCAACTACAGGCAATGGAGTTGCAGTTGCTCGAGTCGAAAATGAACTGGCAACTCGAGCAGCTTCGCTCTCTGAGCTACGGTCATCAAGCCTTGCAGGCAGTGAGCGCAGAGATGGCCGCGATGCAGGTTCGGGCTGCGTTGGCGCCGGTCGAAACGGCGAAAGCCACTTCCGGGAAGGCCTTTGAAGACAAGACCAAGGTCTGGAAGAGTGCGGCCTCCTACCTCGATGCCAACGGGCGCCTGGCGGCGGAAGTGAACAAGACCGATATCCAGCGCAATGCGCTCGACCATGAGCGCGCCATCGCTTATGCGGAGGGGAATATCGCTCAGTGGAACGTGCTGATTTCGTCGACCGTCAACCAGCTCGCGGAATATGGGGATGCGGGTGTGCGCAAGGAAGACATTACAAGCCTGGTGAACTCGATTGCATTGCTGTTCATCGCGAAAGGAGTTCAGTAATGCGTATCCTCTTGATGACTGTAGCGCTGGCGCTGTGCGGATGTTCAACGCCAAAGCCGGCGATGGAGCAGGCACACCACGGCGTCGGCCTGATTGCCCAACTTGAATCCTCGTTGAGCGAATTCCGGCGTGTGGAGAAAAATTCCCTGGATGCCCGCGCCGAGTCCCTGCTCGCCCAGCGCAAGGCAATCGCCTTCATCGATCGCGAAAAGCAGCGCGACTTGCAGGCGCGTGTTGCGGCGGGCGACAAGCTGTCGGCAACGCTGATCGACAACCTGGTTGCAAATACTGAAGGGCTGGCCTTGATCCAGGCCGAATACTCGGATACCAACGCCAGGAACGAAGCAGCAGTTGCGGCCCTGTTGACGCCAATTCCAAACAGCCGCAGCGCTACCGGCACTGCCCAGGCAAGGCTGGCGGAAATGGGTGAGGAACTCGGCTGGGATATCCGGCGCAGCGAACTGCAGGCTTTCATCAAGGCTGTAAAGGACAGCATTGAAGACGGCAAAAAGAAAATTGAAGAAGCAGAAAAGAAAGCCAATGATTAATGGAGGCGAAGATGGCGTCACTCACCGAACAATACATGCTGGACTACTTCGACTCCCTGCGGCGGCTCAAAGCAAAGCAGAATGAATTCGAAGACGCTGCCTCCGACCCTGGCAGCACGGATGGCGCCCGTGCCGCAGCCGCGGCAGCCTATCTCGACATGGCCAATATGATTGCGCGCTTGCGCGAAGCGCATGAAGCGTTCATGCATCGCTTTGGCCCGGTGTCGACTGAATCGCCGACGCAGAAGATCGTGGATGAATCGAGCCGCCTGCACAAGGAGCTCGGCGAGATCATCGCCAAGGCGCAGGGACAAGTCGCGCTGATGCACGCGCTATCAGATTTCGTCGATCGTTGGCAGAAGCTGTCGACGGACGGCAAGAAGGGTGCTGCGAAAGGAAAAGCCACCGCAGCGGCCAATCTCAATTTCCTCACGCAGCCGGTCTAAGCATCAATAAAATGCCCCGCTCGCGGCGGGGCTGGCAGGAAACATTTGTCCACTCGGTTCCTGACCCCGGGTGGACATTTCTTGCTTTATTGGAAGGCCTGGATGCCAGTCATCGCGCGGCCGAGGATCAGGGCGTGGATGTCGTGCGTGCCTTCGTAGGTGTTGACCACTTCCAGGTTCACCATATGGCGGATGATGCCGAATTCATCGGAGATGCCATTACCGCCCAGCATATCGCGCGCTACGCGAGCGATGTCCAGCGACTTGCCGCAGGAGTTGCGCTTCATGATGGAGGTGATTTCGACGGCGGCAGTACCTTCGTCCTTCATGCGGCCCAGGCGCAGGCAGCCTTGCAGGCCGAGGGTGATTTCGGTCTGCATGTCGGCCAGCTTCTTCTGCACCAGCTGGTTCGCCGCCAGTGGACGGCCGAACTGCTTGCGGTCCAGCGTGTACTGGCGGGCGGTATGCCAGCAGGCTTCCGCCGCGCCCAGCGCGCCCCAGGCGATGCCGTAGCGGGCCGAATTCAGGCAGGTGAACGGGCCTTTCAGGCCGCGTACGTCCGGGAAGGCGTTTTCTTCCGGGCAGAACACTTCGTCCATCACGATTTCGCCAGTGATCGAAGCGCGCAGGCCGAACTTGCCGTGGATCGCAGGGGCCGACAGGCCTTTCATGCCTTTTTCCAGCACGAAGCCGCGGATCGCGCCTTCATCGTCCTTCGCCCACACCACGAATACGTCGGCTACCGGCGAGTTGGTGATCCACATCTTGGAGCCGGTCAGCGAGTAGCCGCCTGGCACCTTCTTGGCGCGGGTGATCATCGAGCCTGGATCGGAACCGTGGTTTGGCTCGGTCAGGCCGAAGCAGCCGATCCACTCGCCGGTGGCCAGCTTTGGCAGGTATTTCTGTTTCTGGGCTTCGGTGCCGAATTCATAGATCGGCACCATCACCAGCGAGGACTGCACCGACATCATCGAGCGGTAGCCGGAATCGACACGTTCCACTTCGCGCGCGATCAGGCCGTAAGCCACGTAGTTCAGGCCAGGGCCGCCGTATTGCTCAGGGATGGTAGGGCCCAGCAGGCCCAGTTCGCCCATTTCGCGGAAGATGGAAGTGTCCATCTGCTCGTGGCGGAAGGCTTCCAGGATGCGCGGAGCCAGCTTGTCCTGGCAATAAGCCGCGGCGGCGTCGCGCACCATGCGCTCGTCGTCGGTCAGCTGGTCGTTCAGCAGCAGGGGATCGTCCCAGTGGAATGCGGCTTTGCTCATTATGCTTCCTGTCTCTCTTTGTTTATAAAAAATCAATCATTTCAACAGGTCGCGGAACTTCCCGCCGTGGAAAACCAGCGGTGCGTTTCCTGCAAACTCGCAATGTTCAACCTCGCCCACGAAAATCACGTGGTCGCCCTCCGGGTAGCGGCTGCGGTTGTGGCATTCAAACCACGCCGTGCAGCCCTTCAGGATCGGCTGGCCGGTGCGCGACAGCTCGAATTCGACCGTGCCGAACGGGTCTTCCGTGCGGGTCGAAAACAGCTTGGCCAAATGGGCCTGGTCGGCGCTCAGCACATTGATCACATAGTGCGAGTTACCGCTGAATATGGGCAGGCTGTTGGCGCCGGTGCCCAGGCTCCACAGCACCAATGGCGGGTCGAGCGAGACGGAATTGAAGGAGCTGGCCGTCAAGCCACGGAAACTGCCATCAGCGAGCCGCGTGGTAATCACGGTCACACCCGTGGCAAATTGCGACAGTGCCTGGCGAAAATGCACACTGTCGAATTCGCGCGAGGCGGCGCGTGGGGAGCTGGTATTCATGCGGGACCTGTTTGTTTCAAAGAGATTATGCCAAAGAACGATAGTCTAACCTTTGGCGAAAGCGACGGGGATTTTAGCTAAGGCGGCACTTTTTGAGCAGTGCGCGCCGATTTGCGCTACAGTAATACTTCCGGTACGTGAGGAGGGCGATATGGCTGAAGTAGCAATCCTGGGCGGTGGATGTTTCTGGTGCACCGAGGCGGTGTACCTGGAGGCGAAAGGTGTCACCAAGGTCGAATCGGGATACATGGGCGGCGCGCAGCCGAATCCCACGTATGAACAGGTGTGTACCGGTGAAACCGGTCACGCCGAAGTGGTGCGGCTGGAATTCGACCCGGCCCAAGTCAGCTACCGCGACCTGCTGGTCATCTTCTTTACCATTCACGACCCGACTACCCTGAATCGCCAGGGCAATGACGTTGGCACCCAGTACCGCTCCGTGATCTTCTACGAAACTCCTGAGCAGGAAGCCACTGCGCGGCAGGTGATCGCCGAGATGGCCCATGTCTGGGACGCGCCGATCGTCACCGAACTGGCGCCGTCCGCGCCGTTCTACAAGGCCGAGGACTACCACCAGAACTACTTCGCCCAGCATCCGCTGCAAGGCTATTGCGCCTTCGTGGTGGCGCCCAAGGTGGCCAAGTTCCGTAAGATGTACGCCGAGAAGCTCAAGTAGCCAGCCGGCGTCCGCCCGGCACCGTCAGGCTCGCAGCGATTTCACTCGGCGCATATCTCGGGCTGAACTATGCTATGGCCATCATCAAACCCTTGGACGGTGGCTTGTACCCTCGCCGGGAGTAATGAACAGGACCTTGGCCTGGCGCGCGATGTTCGCCGTGTGCCAGGTGCCGCGTGGGACGATGAGGAATTGACCGGGCTGGTCTAACTCAACCTTGCGTTCGCCGCCATCCACTTCCAGCACGAATTGGATGGCGCCAGAAATCAGGGCGACAACTTCTTCGCCGGCCGGGTGCTGCTCCCAGCTTGCCCAGTCCTCGCTGAAGTCATAAGTCGATACCAGCCGCCCCGGCCCGAGGTGGGCGAATGCGCCCGAAGTCAGGTCTTGCCAGAACGATTCGTTGACTTCAAGTGGCACCGAAGTTCCATCAGGGCCAAGGTGCAGGTAAGTTTCGACGGTATTGAATGGTCCAACAGCAGTCTTCATGGCGGAAACTCCTTCAGCAAATCACATTCCCGAGATCGCCCCGCAATAGAGGGCAGTCCTGCAAACAATGAACTGCGCGATACAGAAACCTGCGGAACATGCGGCGAAGGTCGCGGCAAAAGCGCTGGCAGGCTTCAAGCCACGGCGCCGCGCGAGCACTGCAACAGCGACTGCCGCCAGCGCAAGGCCGGGCAGTGAGAACAAATGGCCGAGTCCAAGCAATCCCTCTGGTCGCGGCAGCGAGGCTTGCCATGCCCAGTAGCCGAGGAGGGTCACAGTCAAGGCAGTCGTAGCGCCCAAAGTAGACAAAGGAGGTGCTTTGCCAATCTGGATCAGGCCGATCACGCCGCCCCAGGCCAGCAGGTAATACCATGGACCCAGATAGGCTGGATCACCGAAGATGAAAACTGCCGTGAGCAGTACTGCTCCGAGGCCAAGGGCAAGTGCGATGTCCAGCGTGCGTGTCAATTTGAATCCGAATTCAGTAAGAGGGCGCGAACCTGTTTGTATTCCTCAACCCGCGCGAAGTCTTTCTCGGTCGGGTTGGCGATGCGGCTCAGGTCCATGTTTTCCGCATTGTCGGCGAGCTTGACGACGCGTGCAATCGGATTCAATGCTGCGCGTGCCGCGGCCTGCATCCTGGTTTCGCCGGAGCGCTTGGTAAGCGCCTCAATGGCTTCGACTACTTCAGCTGGAAAGCCGGCCTCTGTCAACTGCGCCAATGTAACCGGCGTGTCTTCCACCACGTCATGCAGCACCGCTGCCATGCGCTCGTCATTGGTAGAGACGCGAAGCATTACCCGCAGTGGATGCAGGATATAGGGCTGGCCGGCCTTGTCGACCTGGCCGGCATGGGCTGCAGCTGCAATTTCGACGGCTCGCTCAAGGGTAGACATTGCGGCTCCTACTGCTATCTGAGGATGAAGAGGATGACGAATCCCAACGTCAGAATGAACGGCGACACGAACAGCCAAAGTTCAAGCTTCCGCAGCGTCGACCTGGGCGATTCCTGGCGCCGGAACGATGCGATGTTGAGCACAGCACCCAGAATAATTGCCACGACGAGTGCGCACATCAGCGCCATCGCCTCGCCCAGGCCTTGTCCGACGCAAGACATGCTTGGACAGGCTTGTCCCCTGGGACGAAAATTGTCCCAAACAAGCGCGGCGATTACAAGGAAGATCGGGACATACGAGAGTGGGCGCAGATAGCGTACCACGCGAGGCTTCAACATAGGCTCAACCTCCAGCGCTCATTACGCGATTGAAGTAGACCGTTGGATGGCCGGCGCGAAGGCGGTACAACTGGGCCGGCCGGTTGCTGCCGTGGCGCTGCTTGCCTGGAATCTCTTCGAGGAAATCGCCCTCCTTGATCCGCTTGCGGAATGCGCTCTTCTCCACCGCGCGCCCCAGGATGGTTTCGTACACGCGCTGCAGGTCCGACAAGGTGAATTCGGGCGCCAGCAAATGCACGGGGATCGACGTGTACTCGACCTTGTTGCGCACGCGCTGCAGGGCCACGTCGAGGATCGTTGCGTGGTCGAACGCCAGCGCATCTTTCGCCGTCAAGCCATCCACCGGATGCCAACTGGCCGCGTCGCTGCCGGAACCATGGTGCAGCTCCACGCCGTCCGATCCGATCAAGGCGAAGTAGGCGAAGGTCGCGGACCAGCCGCGCGGATCGCGCGTAGCGCTGCCGAAGCCTTGCAGTTGTTCGAGGTAGGGCGCCTCGACGCCCGTCTTCTCGCGTAGCTTGCGCAGCGCCGTGGCATCAAGGTCGGCGTCGCGGTGAACGTCGATGAAGCCGCCAGGCAGCGCCCAGCGTCCCTTGTGCGGGTGTTCGCCTCGGCGTACCAGCAGGACGTGCAGCGCATTTTCTCGAATCGTGAGAATGACCAGGTCGACGCTGGTCAGGGGCACGTCGAAGTCATGAATATTGTATTTCCGCAGAAATTCCTGCTCAGTCTCGCGGCTGCTCATTGATGTCCTCGCTCATAGGCGGCCATTTTAATCCCCTTAGTGTCAAAAGAAAATAACTTAGTGTATTATTTGCACTAACAAAGAAAATAAGGCGACATCATGAAAGCAGAACAACTGGGTCTTGGCGTCTTCACGGTAAATCAATTCCTCGATGAAGCCGAATGTCAGCACTACATCGCAATGGGCGAGCAGATGGGCTACCAGCCCTCTGAAGTCAATCTCCCTATGGGATCGGTTCGGCGCACGGACATTCGCAACAACGACCGGGTGATCTTCGACGATCCATGCCTGGCCGAGTTGCTATTCACGCGTGCCGCGCCGTTGCTCCCAGCGACCATGGGTGAGTGGCGCCTGAGCGGCCTGAACGAACGTTTTCGTTTTTATCGGTACGGACGCGGTGAGTACTTCAAATGGCACAAGGATGGCTCGTTCGAGAAGTCGCCGGACGAGGTGAGCCTGCTCACGTTCCTGATCTACCTGAATGCCGGCTTCGAAGGCGGCGACACCCAGTTCAGGTGGGAGACCGTGCGCCCGCAGGAAGGCATGCTGCTGGTCTTCCCGCACAATCAGTCACACCAAGGAGCAGAGATCAGCGCGGGCACCAAATACGTGTTGAGGTCTGACGTCATGTATGAAAGGACCAGCTAAATCGTCTTAGCCTTCATGCTGCTTGCGAAGAGCCTCGAAGAGTTGAGCCGACTCCTCCTGGCTTCCCAGCACCAGTGTGCGCACAAGGTCCTTTGGTCGAGGTACTGCTTCGAGCGGGATCCGTAAGCCCGCATAACTCGCGGCATCGGCAAGGGCATTGCGAATTGTGGCGCCACTGATCGCGCCATGGGATTGTTTGATTACCTCTGTGACAAAGCAGGTGTAGCTCTCGTCTTCGCTAACGTTTTGCTCCTGGTTCAGTTTGCCTTCACGATCTACGCGCAGGACTGTATGGGCCTGCATTCCATCCATGATGACGGTACGCGAGGGGCGTTCCTGCTTGTCGGCCAATTTCAACAAGGACAACAAACGAACGAACTGCTGCTCGGTGATGGCCCCGGCCTCCTGTTCCACCTGCGTCAACTGTGGCAGGGGCCAATCCTGAAGCCAGATTTGGGACAGCGCTGCGACCACGGAGACCGACACGTTTCCTGCCTTGCTCAGCACAGAAATGCAGACCTCTCGGTGGAAGGATGGCTTTAATAGGACGCGAACGCACTCATCGGATTCAGCAAGTTGCCAATCGTTCGCAAAGCCGCCCAGCCCAAGCGCGCGGCAGATATTTTCGGATGTGTAGTTAGCGGAAAGCATGAGCTTTTGTAAGCCGCCGTGCACTATCGTGATTGGCGCAGGTTGGACTTCAACATATTACAGAACAGCGCTCCTTGCTCAATTGCGTCGTCCAATGCCACGTGTGTGTGCGGCAGCTTGTCGAACCATTCCTTTGGCATGTTGCGTTTTGTGCTCTCGCGATATCCGGTCTTGAGGACCGCCATCGCATAAGTCTTCATGTCCAGGGCCGAATGGCTGAAAGGACTTTCGCCGACGAAACGCATGAGGTACCAGTAGACAAAGAGAAAATCGAAGCCTGCCGGATATGCCACGAATACCGGCTTGCCCTTGAGCCCTTTAATCCACTCCACGTAGGCGAGCATTGCAGTCATTGGAGGCTGCAGGTCCTTTCTGCAGGCCGCCCATGCGTCCGGCTGCGTTGCCCACCATTTTGCGGTTTCTGGGTGTGGCGCCGCGCCCTCCAATGTCTCAAGGTTGGCGGAGAAGGTCGATACGAGTTTCTTATCCGCAGTGTATGCAGCGGATCCGAAGCTGAGCATCGAGTGGGGGCCAGGAATCGGTCCGTCGGTTTCGACGTCAGTACTGATGTAAATTTCGTTCATTGCCATTGGCAGGGACTTCCTGCGGAATGTGAGTGCGTTGTGCTTTTTGTGCTGCGAAGAACTTTCGAACTGAAGGCGAGAGGCATACAACATACAGCGAGAAACTATACGAGGCAAGCAGTGCCCACAAGACCCATGACTGCAGCGAAGCCGCTGCAACGGCGCCGTAGATTGTCGCGACAAGAAGCAGCACGCCGGTAACCACGCGCGCCCTCACGAAGCCCCTGTAAAGATAGGACAGCAAGACAAGCGTTAGCGTTAAGCGGATCGAAACAGGTAACGCGCGCTGAACGTTGCCGTGAAAAAGCTGGCCAAGCAGCAGCACGATGTCGAGGCCGTTCAACATTAGAAATATCGTCAGCAGCAACAACTGCCCTCGCTTTACTTCTCTCAAGTCGGGCTTTCCAGTGGTGGCACGGCGATTGTGCGTGCCTCGTCGTTTGGTCTGCAGGGGTCAAGCACGGTAGAGTCGCAGGAACTTGAACATCTTTGGCCATTCAGAGCGCGGCTTGAAAACGATGGCGACTTCCTGGTTGCCAAGGGCAGATTCGGTGAGGACAACGTGGTCCGGAACGAGCTTGCCGTTCTCGAACTCCTTTGGATTGGCTTTGCAGACGGCCTTGAAGAACGGACCAGAAAGCCACTCCTTCACTTCGGGAGAGTCTTGAAACTTCAGATAGCCCGCGAGTGATGCGTGCGCAACTGCCACCATGGCAAAGCCAAGCGGAATGTCGTCTCGAACAAGAATATACATCTTCATGTTGATCTTTCAGATAACGCGTTGCTCATCACGGCTTCAGCGCGCAGTAGGCATCGAGATTGGCTGAGGGCTCCGTCCCGTGTTGAAGTTCAATTGCGCGGTACATTCCGCTAGAGCCGAAGCCTATCCAGCGCTTGCTCAAGGATCAAAGTCTCGCTTCAATAGCAGCTGCGAAGGCTTCAACGGTTGGCGAAGGTCCATCGCCAAAGTTCTTGTGGCCTTCATTATCCCATTCGCAGAAGACGGTCCTGGTCGAGTCGTCCAGGTTCACGCCGTGCTCAAGGGTGAAATAGCGGAAGCCTCCTTTGCTTTCCGACGCCTCGTCTTTGGGGAAGTCGGTGAGGACAACTGCAACCATGTGGGCCTCTGCCGCCGCTATTGGAGCCGGCATCTTCAGCAGAACGGTTGGCGAATCCTGAATCCGGAAGGTGCTTACTACCAACTGACGCGCGTCGAAGTCGGTGATTGGCCTGCCAACCTGCTTCGCAGTCATTTCCCACAGCCATCCGACGAAATGTTCCTGCTCGGGCGAAGCGACCAAAGCAAAAAAGCGCAACGGATCTTGTGAGCAAACTTCTCTCACCAGGATGTGGGCAAAGACGTAGTGATGCTCCCTGGGTTCGGCGGGAGTGGCTGTGGGTTTCTTGTTGCGGTTCCAGAACATTGATTCACGCTCAAATTAACTTTTTTGCAAATGGTAGCATGCCGCTTATGCACTGGTCACCTCGGCGTTTCCGGCGTGCTGTTCGGCAGGCCAGTAAGCAGGCGGAGGATGCCTGCGGGGAGCTCTGTTCAATCACTCCCCACAGGGCTGCGGTCTTTAATCGAAGCGGTCCAGGTTCATGACCTTGTTCCAGGCGGCCACGAAGTCCCTGACGAATTTTTCACGACTATCGTTTGCAGCATAGACTTCGGCCACAGCGCGCAGTTCCGAATTCGAACCGAACACCAGGTCCACCGGTGTCGCCTTCCATTTCAGTTCACCGCTACTGCGGTCGCGGCCCTCGTACAGGCCGTCCACGCCGGGCGCCTTGTTCCATTTGGTGTCCATGGCCAGCAGGTTGACGAAGAAGTCGTTGTTCAGGGTACCCGGCTTGCTGGTCAGCACTCCATTGGCCGAGTGGCCATAGTTTGCATCGAGGGCGCGCAGGCCGCCTATCAGCACCGTCATTTCAGGCACCGTCAGGTTGAGCAGGTTGGCTTTTTCTACCAGTGCTTCTGCGGGCGACAGCTTGCTCTCGCTGTCATAGTAGTTGCGGAAGCCATCGGCTTTCGGCTCCAGCACGGCGAAGGATTTGACATCGGTCTGCGCCTGGGTCACGTCGGCGCGGCCCGGCTTGAACGGGACTTGCACGGCATGGCCGCCCGCTTTCGCTGCCTTCTCGATTGCCGCATTGCCACCGAGGACAATCAGGTCGGCCAGCGAGACTTTCTTGCCGCCTTTCTGGGCCTTGTTGAAATCGGCCTGGATGGTTTCAAGCTTGGCCAGCACCTTGGCCAGTTGCTCAGGTTCGTTCACCGCCCAATCCTTCTGCGGCGCGAGACGGATGCGGGCGCCGTTGATGCCGCCCCGCTTGTCGCTGCCGCGGTAGCTGGCAGCGGCGGCCCACGCCGTCTTGACCAGATCCTGCGTGCTCAGGCCGGACGACAGGATTTTCTCCTTCAGCTGTGCCGCATCCTGGCTGCCGATGGCGGCATAGCTTGGCGCGGGAATCGGGTCTTGCCACAGGAAAGCCTGCTTCGGTACGTCGGCGCCAATGTAGCGGGCGCTTGGGCCCATGTCGCGGTGGGTCAGCTTGAACCATGCCCGGGCGAAGGCGTCGGCAAACAGCTTCGGATCTTGCTGGAAGCGTTTGGCGATCTTGCGGAACTCGGGGTCTTCCTTCAGCGACAAGTCGGTGGTGAACATGATCGGGGCGTGGCGCTTGCCGGCGATGTGTGCATCCGGCGTCAGGTTCGCTGCATCCGGCGTGCTTGGCACCCACTGCGTGGCGCCGGCGGGGCTCTTGCTTTGCACCCAGTCGAAGGCAAACAGGTTGTCCAGGTATTGCGTGGTGAATGCAATAGGGTTCGAGGTCCAGGAGCCTTCCAGTCCGCTGGTCACCGAATCCTCGGCATTACCCTTGCCGCATTTGTTCTGCCAGCCTAACCCTTGCTGCTCCAGCGCGGCGCCAGCAGGATCTGCGCCCACGCATTCTTCGGGCTTGTGCGCGCCATGCGCCTTGCCGAAGGTGTGGCCGCCGGCGATCAGGGCGACGATCTCCTCGTCGTCCATGGCCATGCGGCCGAAAGCCTGGCGAATATCGGCTGCGGCGGCGATCGGATCAGGCTTGCCTTCGGGGCCTTCAGGATTCACGTAGATCAGGCCCATCTGGGTGGCGGCCAGCGCGCCTTTCAGCTCACGCTTGCCGCTGAAGCGGTCGGCGCCCAGCCATTTGTTTTCGGCGCCCCAGAATACCTTGTCGGCTTCCCAGGCATCGGTGCGCCCACCGGCAAAACCGATGGTCTTGAAGCCCATGTTTTCCATCGCCACATTGCCGGCCAGGACCATCAGGTCGGCCCAGGAAATCTTGCGGCCGTATTTCTGTTTGACTGGCCACAGCAAGCGGCGCGCCTTGTCCAGGCTGACGTTGTCGGGCCAGCTATTCAGCGGTTCGAAGCGCTGCTGGCCGCTGGCCGCACCGCCGCGGCCATCGCCTACGCGATAGGTGCCGGCGCTGTGCCATGCCATGCGGATGAAGAATGGACCGTAGTTGCCGTAGTCTGCCGGCCACCAGGGCTGGGAATTGGTCAGGGCTGCGTTGATGTCTTTTTTGACTGCCTTCAGGTCGAGGCTCTGGAATTCTTTGGCGTAGTTGAAGTTTGCGCCGTAGGGATTGGATTCGGGGGAATGCTGGCGTAGCGGTTGGAGGTCCAGTTTCTCGGGCCACCAGTTCTGCCCGCCGGCTACCTTGTCGGCGGCGTAGGCGAGCTGCGGTTCGAAGAGTGGAAGAAGGCCTGCCAGCATGGCCAGCACGGCGAGTTTGCGATTGCTCATCACGGTTTCTCCTTGTTGTTGTCAGGGAAACCTTAGGCTAAAGCAAGAGTATTGATTGATCTAATTGATTGTTTACATGAAACCGATAGTGTAAACGCTATAGCGCGAGCCACATGTGAACTTTTGCCCGAAATCCCATCGCGGTTCGTATTGCCATCGGCTCGATCCCGAAGCTGCGGAAGCCTGCTGCCTCATAGAGGGCGATGGCGGGGGCGTTGCCCTCGGTGGCGGTCAGCGTCACGACTGCCACGCCAGGCCGCTGCCTGGCCTGGTTGAGCGCGATATCCACCAATTGGCGGCCGAGGCCCTTGCCGCGCCATACCTTTTCCACGTACATGCCAATCAAGTGAGCCTTGTGGCGGGTCTTCGGCCGGACTGAGAATTCCACAGCCACCACGCCGATCAGTTGTGCATCGTTGAACGCGCCAAAAGCAATGATGTCCTGGCCGGGGCCGCCGATGCGCTGCTCCCACCAGGACAAGGGCAAGCCAGCGCGTTCTTCCGGCGTAGCCGTGAAAGCATCCGGCTCTTGCTCATAGCCGTGCAACACAAGCGCGCGATATTGCGCCGCATGTTCGGCGCTTAAGGCTTGGACGTGTGGCGATATGTGGTGAGCGGTGGAGTTCATCGCGAGAAATGGGCAGCCAAAGTCGTATCCAGCTGTGCCAAAAAATTTGAACCATACTTCCCGGATTCCAAGCCAAGTCGCAATTGCGATGGAACATCAGGCGTATATTCCTCAGTCAGCGATGCCAACCCCATGGCAATGGCTGCCACGCTATCGACGTCGCCACCAAAATTCACGCAGTCGCGCATCAAGTCGGACATGCGCCTGTTCCTGAGCAATGCGGTACTCATAGCATGCACTGTCTGGATGGCGTCGCATTCGACGTTGCCGGCCCAATCTGTTCTCAACTCGAACCCAGTATCGGTTCGGATCATGCGTGGCAAGTCCTCGAGGGTGGCGCGTCCATGCACCAGATGATGCGCCATCAATGCCACAACTTGTGATGACAGAATACCGTCTGGCGTATCGTGAGTGACCACAGCTTGTTCGCGAGCTGTCGCCAATAGCAGATGCTTGTCTGGGATAAGCCCCAATGGGACCGAACGCATTGCAGCGCCATTGCGGGCACTATTTGGATGGATCTTTTTCCGCAATTCGATGCCGCTGCCACAGTCGTCCAGCAAGCTTTGCAGGCCTTTGGCGTAACCCATTCTGGGATCGCGCTTATAACAGCGAACAAACGCGTCGGCGAAAGCATCGCTGGTCCAGTCAGTGGATGCCAGCAGGACTTCCGCAACTGCCATGCTCATTTGCGTATCGTCGGTATAACGGCCAGGCGCCATCCCGCACTCGTGGGACACATAGGAAGCCAGATTATTGTGGCGCTCAATCTTCTCGCGGCTGCAGAATTCGAAACCTGCGCCATAGGCGTCACCAAAGGCAATTTCCAACAACACGATCACTCTCCCGAAACAAGGCCTTATGCTGCGATTTGGCGGAAAATTCTAGCACGCTGTCATGGCAATGGAATGTTGAGGCTGTGATCGGAAGGTTGCGGCGTGACGCCAAGGATCTTCAGTTGGGCCGGGTGGGGCGGGCACTTGCGTCACATCGGTTTCATTAGACGGACCAGCTTCCCTTGGTAGGCAGCTTCCGAAATTACCTTACTGATTTGCGGTCCCGCAGCTTGGCCCAACACCTCAATTTCGTTGAGATTTTCATCCACCACTACGGCGCGTATTTCACTGGTAAGCCGAGCGGACAACGCGAGCCAACTAGTCACTGGCCCACCATCACCGCAATTCAAACAACGAGTGAAATAGCTGCCACCTTGCACGAATGCTCCAAACTGGTTCGAGCGACAGCGGGGGCAAATGTAAGGAGTATCCATAAGTGATTGCGTATCTCGCTAGTAACTGGCAGCCGAAGCGCGCAGCGTGGAGGCAGGGCGTCGGCTTGAATGCATTGTTAAGTTGACCCCATGGGCGACCCAATTGCTCTCGCATACTCGCTAATGATTTTGGATCTATTGAGTAACTTTGCTGCCTGCATCTCAAGAGCCTGAAGGTGTTCGCTTGGATCGGTGCTGCCCACAACCAGTAGTGTTTCCTCATCAAATATTCCTGCGTCCCGACAGTCCTTCAGGGCCAGTACCAATGCATTGAATCTTTGATCTCTAGCGGAAGACCAAGCGGCATGTTCGATGGATGTTTGATTGGATAGGGTAGCCAAGCGTGAACTTATGGGAGAGAAAAGATCATCGTGCGCGGAATCAGGCCACTCGACAAAGATGAAACCAATGTCAGGGTAGGACAGCTCATTTTCCCGAACCCAGTCGACGGTACACGCGACATGGTAAAGAGTTCTTACATCGTCATCGGTCGCAAGTGCGAATCCAAATAGCGGGCCATCTGTCTTTAGCGTCGCGGCTGATCGACGAACTGCCAACGCTACCGACTTGCGAAGTTCTTCTTGGATGTCCATAAAGTTTAGTGCCGGCTTAACGCGTTAATGCAGGCGCGCCGTAAGCGTCGAAGTGAATCCCGCATAAAGTCGCGGTGCTTGCTCGGATCTGGTTTTTCTTTCCAGTGCCTTGCCATGAGCGCGTACAGATAAACCTAACAACGTGCATAAGACGTCATACTGGCATGTTCAAAATTACAATCATGACGTCTAATAGCGTAAGACGCAACTTCTTGTGCCGGTACACTTGTGAAAATGCTGCGATTAGTTTGCACAAACGGCGGTAGTTTATCGCGGAAAGGCCAAAGAGCAGGAATTGAACGAGTTACAGGGGAACCTGGCCAGCCAACCGAGTGCAACCGGCCAGCCGGGATCAGTGGTCGTCGTAGATGTAGCGCCGCGACCAGGGAAGCGAAGAAGGATGCCGCCCCGCCTTGCCGCACACGATCTGGTAAAGACTGATCCAGTCCTGGTCGAAGGCATAGGCGCAGCCGGCGAGGTAGACGTGCCAGATGCGGAAGCGCTTGTCGCCTGCCAGCTCGCGCACCTTCTCTTCGTGGTCCTCGAAATTCTCGGTCCAGATGGCGCAGGTGCGGGCGTAGTGGCGGCGCAGGTTTTCCACGTCGTAGGCCTCGAGCTGGCCTTGCTGCATGGCTTTCAGTACTTGACCGATGTGGGCCAGCTCGCCGTGCGGGAAGACATACTTCTCGATGAACTCGCCTCCGCCATACGGCGTCTCGCCGTTATCCGGATCGGTCGACGTAATCCCGTGGTTCATCACTAGCCCATCGTCGGCCAGCAGCCTGTTGATAATCCCGAAGTATTCCACAAGGTGCTTGATGCCCACGTGCTCGAACATGCCGACGCTGGTGATGCGGTCGAAGCTGCCTTGCACGTCGCGGTAGTCCTGCAAGCGAATCTCGACCAGGTCCGACAGCCCGGCGGCGCGCACACGCTCCTGCGCCAGCGCATGCTGGTTTTCGCTCAGCGTGATACCGGTGCAGCGCGCGCCGTACTTCTGGGCGGCGCGGATCACCAGTGCGCCCCAGCCGCAGCCGATATCAAGCAGCGTCTGTCCCGGCTGCAGCCGGATCTTGGCCAGGATATGGTCGATCTTCTTGATCTGCGCGGTAGCCAGGTCCTCGTCGCCATTTTCGAAGTAGGCGCAGGAATACACCATGTTCGGATCGAGGAACTGCTGGTAGAACTCGTTGGAGACGTCGTAGTGGTAGCGGATCGCTTCCGCATCGCCTTTGCGGTTGTGGTGGAAGCTGCGCGCGATGCGGGCCAGGCTGCTGCTGTCATTCAGCGAGCTGCGGGCGAGGGCGTTGACCACCTTGATCATGTCGACGGCGCGTCCGGTCACTTCGATGGCGCCTTCGACATAGGCGGTGCCCAGGCTGGAGAGCGAAGGCTTGAGCAGGTAGCGCGCCGCGGCTGGGCTGGGGACGCGGATCGTCACGCGCGGCGCTTCTTGCGAGAAGTCGAAGCTGCGGCCATTCCACAGCTCGATCCTCAGGGGCAGGGCGACTTGCGGGGCAATGCTGCTGATCCAGCTGTTGATGCGGTTTTGTACAAACATGCGCCTGCCCCTTCCCTGTGAAAGGACGGATCAGGGCTGGATGCGTTCCTTTTTCCAGCTACCGTCCTGCAAGTCATAGACTATCCTGTCGTGGAAGCGCGAGGCGCGCCCTTGCCAGAATTCGACGCGGTCCGGGACCAGGCGATAACCGCCCCAGTGCTCGGGCCGTTGCGGCTGCCCGCCGCTGGCCGCCTCGACGGCGGCATAACTCTCTTCCATTGCTTCGCGGCTGGCGATCGGCCGGCTCTGCTGGGAAGCAATGGCCCCCAGCTGGCTCTTCACCGGGCGGCTGTAAAAGTACTTGTCGCTCTCTTCGGCGGAGGTTTTCTCGACCCGGCCTTCGATCCTGACCTGGCGTTCAAGCTCGGGCCAGAAGAACAGGATTGCCGCGTGCGGATTCTCCGCGAGCTGCTGGCCTTTCTGGCTCTGGTAATTGGTGTACCAGGTGAAGCCGCGCTCATCGTATTGCTTGATCAGCACGATGCGCGAACTCGGGCGGCCATTCTTGCCGACCGTGGCCACGCTCATGGCGTTGGGCTCGTTCACCTGCGCCTTCATGGCTTCATTGAACCACTTGGCAAACTGCGCAATCGGGTCGGCCAGGGTGTCGGCTTCCGACAGGCTGGCGCGGCCATAATCCATGCGCAGGTCCGCCAGGGCGATTCCGCCGGCGATGGCCGCCGGCAGGATGCCGCGGCGCTGCTGCATGGCCTCGCCCAGGATGGTCATCTGGGCGGGACTGAGTATCCGTTTGGCCATGGGCGCGATGTGCGCCTCTTCGGTTTCCATATGCGAGGTATAGGCTTGCACGAAGCGTTCTACGTCGGCGGCATTCAAGGCTGCGCTGGAACCGTTGGCAATCTTATCAAGTTGCGAATCGAGTATAGCCCAGTCCTGGTCCATCTGCTTGTGCTGAGCGAGGATCTGCGGGCCCAGCTCGGCCAGCAGGGCCGAATCCTCGCCTTGCGCCGCTGCCGTCAACAGGGGAAAGAGGTCGTTTTCCTCGTCGGCGTGGTGCAGGTGGGCAGCCTTGTTGAAGTACTTTTGCACGGCCTGGGCGGCCTGCTGGGCGGCGGCATCGGCGCCGTGCTGCGGCAGGTGGCTCAGCAGGTTTTGCAAGGTTTGCAATTGCTTGCGGATCTTGTCGTGGCAGTGTTTCAGGACAGCGATCGGCTGGTCATAGCCGGGGGCGGTATCGATCAAGGAGTTACTCATGGTGCAGGTCTGGTGAACTTGGCAAGAGAAAACATTGTAGCCCGGGTCCGGTAAAATGACGGGATGAATTCCCCGCAAATAGTTGATCCAGTTCTGGAAGATATCGATTTTGACCGCCGTTTTGGCGGCATCGCCCGCTTGTATGGCGAAAAAGCGCTCGCACGTTTCCGTGGCGCACATGTCTGCGTCATTGGCGTGGGCGGCGTGGGCTCGTGGATTGTGGAGGCGCTGGCGCGCTCTGCCATTGGCAAGCTGACCCTGATTGACCTCGACAATGTGGCCGAGTCGAATATCAATCGCCAGATCCAGGCCTTGTCCGGCACGATCGGGATGGCCAAGATTACCGCGCTGGCGGAGCGCATTGCCCAGATCAATCCATTCTGCGAAGTGGTGCAGGTGGAGGATTTCATCACGCCGGATAACCTGGATGAGATGGTGGGGGCGCAGCAATT
Source organism: Pseudoduganella sp. R-34 (assembly GCF_049904655.1). Taxonomy (NCBI): domain Bacteria; kingdom Pseudomonadati; phylum Pseudomonadota; class Betaproteobacteria; order Burkholderiales; family Oxalobacteraceae; genus Pseudoduganella; species Pseudoduganella sp. R-34. The sequence goes on along the minus strand of NZ_CP184572.1, from coordinate 6,209,362 downwards.
CGACTATGTCGTGGATGCAATTGATTCAGCCAAATCGAAAACGGCGCTGATTCACTATTGCCGCAGCAAGCAGATTCCGCTGATCGTGATCGGCAGTGCGGGAGGACAGACCGATCCGACCCGGATCGAGGTGCGCGATTTGTCCAAGACTGAGCAGGAGCCCTTGCTGAAGAAGGTGCGGCGGCGTTTGCGCAGCCAGTACAACTATCCGCCGAACTCGAAGAACAAGCTGGGGGTGGATGCGGTGTTTTCGATGGAGCCTTTGAAGTTTCCTGAGACGGGGGAGGCTTGCACTGTCGATGGCGATGAGAAGGCGGCGAAGCCGGGACTGACGGGCATTAATTGCGCTGGCTTTGGCTCGGCGATGGTTGTGACCGCGACGTTTGGGATGGTGGCGGCGGGGCATTTGCTGCGCAAACTGGCTGAGCAGGCTGAAACCGGTAAACCGGTGTCTGACCCGCAGGGTCAGACACCTGACTCGCGGCCGCAGCAGCCCGGTGTCTGACCCTGCGGGTCAGACACCGTTTTACCGGTTTTGGGCGAACGGCAAATACCGCCCATCCGGCATCGACTCCACCAGCGCAAGCCCCTGCACATTCCACACCACCGGCACCCCGCTGAAATCCGCTGGCGCCTGCTTCGCCTCGCGCGCCAGCGTGATATGCGGCTTGAATTCCCCATGCGTCGCGGCGCTGAACCCCGCCGCCTCCAGCCTCGACATCAGTTCCCCTTGTGCGGCCAGCAGCCCGGCAGGCACAGCACTCATCCCCGCCCAGGCAATTTGCGGCCGCTTGAAGTAGCCATAACAATCAACGGTCAACTGCAACGGCGGCACATGCGTTGCATGCAGGATGTCGAGCAAGACAGGCAAGGCTTCGGCCGGTTGCTGGCCAAGAAATGCCATGGTCAGGTGCAGTTTTTCGGACGGAACCAGTCGCCCACGCATCGGCTGCTGCAGGCGCACCAAGTCCTGGCGAACATCCTCGTCCGGCCAGAGCGCAAAAAACAGTTTGTGCACAGCTTGTTTTGCTATCATGGCAGCCGCTTTAAAACCACTTAACGAATATACATGAAACGCACTTCGATCCTGTTCGCATTCCTGTGCGCCGCCGGCCTGGCGCAGGCACAGCAGCCTACCCAAGAACCTGCCCCGGCGCAGCCAACCGCGACGGCCGCACCAGCGGCGCAAGCCGAAGCCGCGGCGCCGGCCCAGCCAGGACCGGTCGTGCCGGGTTCGGCCCAGCCAGGTCCAGCCGCAGAGCAACTGATCGTCACCGATCACAAGATCGGCAAGGGCGCCGAAGCCAATGTCGGCAACACCGTTTTCATGCACTACACCGGCTGGCTGTATCGTCCGCTGGCCAAGAACCAGCGCGGCCGCCAGTTCGACAGCTCGATCCCGCGCGGCGAGCCGCTGGACTTCAAGCTGGGCACCGGCAAAGTGATCAAGGGCTGGGACCAGGGCATCGTCGGCATGAAGGTGGGCGGCAAGCGCACCCTGATCATCCCGGCGGAACTGGCTTATGGCTCGCGCTCCATGCCGGGCATTCCTGCCAACTCGGCCCTGATCTTCGACGTCGAGCTGGTGGACGTCAAATAACTCAGCGGTAGTCCTCGGCCGCCAGGCCGTACTTCTGCATCTTGTGGTACATGGTCTGCTTCGGCAGGCTCAGCGCGGTACAGGCGGTGGCGACGTTGCCGCCGGCCGCGCGCAGCGCCTGCTCGATCAGCATGCGCTCGAAAGCGCCGACCTGGTCCGCCAGCGAAGCAGGCGCTGCGCTCTCCGTCGAGGCCGACAACCCCAGCACGAAACGATCGGCCGCATTGCGCAGCTCGCGCACATTGCCGGGCCAGTCCTGCGCCATCAGCTGCTGCATCTGCGCGGGCGGTACGACCGGGCAGGGACGCTTGTAGCGTGCTGCCGCATCCATCATGAAATGCTCGAACAACAGCGGAATGTCTTCGCGGCGCTCGCGCAGCGGCGGGATGTGCAGCACGATCAGGTTCAGGCGGTAATACAGGTCGCTGCGGAACTTGCCCTGGTCGGAAAACTCCTTCAGGTCTTCTTTTGACGCAGCAATGACACGGATGTCCAGCGCTACCGGGGCGTTCGAACCCAGGCGCTGGATCGAGCGCTCCTGCAGCACACGCAGCAGCTTGACCTGCATCGCCAGCGGCAGGCTTTCAATTTCGTCCAGGAACAGCGTGCCGTGATCGGCGTGCTCGATCTTGCCGACCTGGCGCTTGGCAGCGCCGGTGAAGGCGCCTTGCTCGTGGCCGAACAGTTCGCTCTCGAAAATCGTCTCCGGGATGGCGCCGCAGTTGACCGGCACGTAGTGATGCCTGCCGCGCTCGCTGAACTGGTGCAGGCAACGTGCCACCAGTTCCTTGCCGGTGCCGGTTTCACCATAGATCAGCACATCGGCCGGCTGTCCGGCGACGTCCAGGATCACCTGGCGCAAGGCTTGCATGGCGGGTGTATTGCCCAGCAGGCAGGCCTCGATGCCTTCGCTGTGCTCGAGCTTCTGGCGCAGCGCGCGCACTTCCAGCTGCAGGCGCCGCATGTCGACGGCACGTCGCACCACGTCAGCCAGTTGCTCCGAAGAGTAGGGCTTCTCCAGGAAGTCGTAGGCGCCGTCGTGCATGGCCTGCACCGCCATCGCAATGTCGCCATGGCCGGTGACCAGGATGACCGGCAGTTCGGGGTCGATGGCACGCGCCGCTTCCAGCAATTCCAGCCCGCTCATGCCGGGCAGGCGTACATCGCTCACCAGCACCACAGGGCTGTTCGCCTGCAGCAGCTGGGCTGCCGGTTCGGCGCTTTCGAAGCTGCTCACCGAGAAATCGGCCAGCTCCAGCGCCTGTTCACTGCCAGCGCGTACGGTCGGGTCATCTTCGACCAGTAGCACTTGTATGTTGTTCATTACGTCTCCTGCGCTTCTTTTAATTCGATCACGAAGCAGGCGCCGGTACTGGCCTGTTCCGCTCTTAAGCTTCCGCCGAAATCGCGGATGATTTGTTCTGAAATCGCCAGCCCCAGACCCAAGCCTTCGCCTTGCGGCTTGGAGGTGTAGAACGGCTCGAACAGCCGCTCGCGCGCTTCGTCGCTGAGACCCGGGCCGCTGTCGGCCACGCGGATCAGGACCCGGCCTGGCTTGCTGCTCACCTCCAGCACCAGCTCGCGCACCGCGCAGCCGGCCATCGAATCCAGGGCATTGGTCATCAGGTTGAGCAGCACCTGTTCCAGCCGGTTGCTGTCGCACAGCGCATAGATATCGGCCTTGTCGATGCGCAGCTGGAAGGTGACCTTGTCGAGCTGGATGCGGCGCTCCACCAGCACCAGGGCGTTCGAAATCGAGGTATGGATCGACACCGGGCCCAGTTCCGCATTCGACTTGCGGGCGAAGCCCTTCAGCTTGCCCGTTATGGTGCCCATGCGCGCCACCACCTGCGAAATGGTTTTCAGGTTGTTGCGCACATCGTCCATGCGGCCGCGCTCAAACAGCAGCACGGCGTTGTCGGACATGGTGCGCAGCGCCGTCAGCGGCTGGTTCAGCTCGTGCGTGATGCTGGCCGACATCTGCCCCAGCACCGCCAGCTTGCCGGCCTGGAACAGCTCATTCTGCGTGATCTGCAGCTGCTGCTCGGCCTGGCGCCGCACATCGACTTCCTTGCTCAAGTCCTGCGTCATGCGCGCCAGGCTGGCGGTACGCTCGGCCACCATGCGTTCCAGCTCTTCCTTGGCGCGCAGGCGCTGGCGCCAGTACAGGAACAGCAGGATGAGGAAGCCATAGGCCAGCAGCGCGAACAGGAAGGCGAGGCTGGCATTGCCGCGCGCCGCGTTCAGGTCGGACATGTAGATGAAGGTCCAGTCGCGCGGCGCCAGGGAGCGTGTCTGCGCCAGCATCAGGGGCGTCGACGCTGCACCCGGTGCATTGCTGTTGCGGATCATGAGCAGGCGGTCGCCATTGGCCAGCGCTTCGTCGTGCTTCAGCGTCAGCGGCGGCAGCGCTTGCGCGAAATACTGGCGCGTCTGTTCGAGTTCGGCGCGTACGTTTGCCGACAGGGGCCGTAGCGCCTTGAACTTCCACTCCGGGTCCGAGCTGAGGAAGATTACGCCATTCGGGTCCACCAGGGCCACCTTGTCGCTGCCCTGCGTCCAGCTGCGCTGCTGGTTCTCGATGCTGACCTTGATGGCCGCCACGCCCAGCATGCGGCCGTCCTTGTAGATGCCGTGGGCGTAGAAATAGCCCGGCTCCAGGCTGGTGGTGCCGACGCCGTAGAAGCCGCCAGGGCGGCCGCGCAGGGCATTGCGGATGTAGGGCCGGAAATTGACGTCGTCGCCGATGAAGCTGTCCTTCTGGCGCCAGTTGCTGGCGGCCTGGGTGCGGCCCTGCAGGTTGACGATGTAGATATTGCTGGACTCGGCCTTCTTGTTCAAGCCTTCCAGGTATTCGTTGACACTGTTGCGCACATCCTCGTCGCCGGGATGTTCCAGCAGCTGGACCACGTCCTTGTCCAGCTCCAGCATGCGCGGGATCAGGTCGTACTTGTCGAGCAGGTTTTCCAGGCTGGTGGCATACACCTCCAGCCTTTGCGCGCCCGCTTCACGCAGGCGCTCGGTCGTTGCGCTGTCGGCCCACCAGTAGGCCAGGTAGGGCAGGGCCAGGCCTGCCAGCAGCACCAGGCCCAGCAAAGTACGGACGTGTTGCGTCGGACGCGGTTGCGCCTGGGGCATTGCGGTGATGTTGGGCTGGACTGGCATTACAGCCAACTATAGCAAACCTCAGTTACAGTTGATGGCGCAACCCCAGGTTAAAGGCGCGCTGGCCCTTGCCGTCGTCGGTGGCGTTGCCGACGGTGAAAGGGGCGCCGTTGTGGCCATTGATGCGGCCGTAGGCGGCGTACAGGTCGGTACGCTTGGACAGGCCGTACAGGTAGGCGATGCCGTATTGGCGCGCATCCTGGTTGGCCGCGCTGCGGTCCATGTGCTGCACGACCGAGCCGGCAAAGCTGTGCGGGCCGAAGGTGGCGCACAGGCCCAGCACCACGTCGCGGCTGGATGCGCCGGGAACGCCGATGGTGCCGGCGGTGATGACGCTGGTGGCGCTGGTCACGGTGCCCGTTGGGCTGCTGGTGCCGTTCGACAGCGTGCTGCTGCCGCCGCCGCCCACGGTGCCCATGCCCCGGTTGAAGGCATAGCCCGCGTGCAGCTGGTAGTTGCCGACCTTATAGCGCGCCGCCAGCAGGGTGTTATAGGCATGCAGGCCGGCGCTGGCGCTCTCGCGGCGGAAGTGCGACAGCGACAGCGCCAGCGGGCCTTCGTCGTAATTCAGGGCGCCGCTCAGCGCGCGCTTGCGGGTATTGTCGTCGGCCACTTCGCCCGCGCTGTAAGCCAGCTCGGTCGAGAAGCCGGCCAGCTTGGGCGAGGCGTAGCGCAGCGAGTTGTCCATGCGGCGGTTCGGTACCATCAGGTTGGCAGCTTGGCCGGCCAGGCCGTCTGCGAAAGGATCGGCGATGTCGCGCAAGGCCTTGTAGTACGGCGAGTACTGGCGGCCGGCGCTGATGGTGCCCAGCGGGCTGGCCAGCGAGACGTAGGACTGGCGGCCGAAAGTCAGGCCGCCCTGGCCGGAAGCGCCGGTATCCATGGCGAAGCCGCTCTCGATGACGAAGCCGGCCGACAGGCCATTGCCCAGGTCTTCGGTGCCCTTGAATCCAATGCGCGAGCCGGAGGCGATGCCGCTGCTCACATTGGAGGTATTGCCGGCGGCGCCGCCGCGTTCGAGCACGATGCCGGCATCGGCAACGCCATAGACTTGGACGGAAGATTGCGCGTGCGCGCTGCAGCAGGCCAGGGCCAGCAGGGTGGTGGCAGTGTATTTCATTGGTGTTCTCCTGAGGTTGTTGTTCTTATGCGGCGCGAATGTAGCTGTGTTCGTCCGCTTGTTCTTCTTCGCCGAGCGCGCCTTCCCACTTCGCCACGACGGCGGTGGCGATGGCGTTGCCGACGGCGTTGGTGGCCGAGCGGCCCATGTCGAGGAACTGGTCCACGCCCATCAACAGCAGCAGGCCGGCTTCAGGGATGTGGAATTGGGTCAGGGTGGCGGCGATCACCACCAGCGAAGCACGCGGCACGCCGGCCATGCCTTTCGAGGTCAGCATCAACAGCAGCAGCATGATGATCTGGGTGCCCAGCGACAGGTCGATGCCATAAGCCTGGGCGATGAACAGCACGGCGAAGGTGCAGTACATCATCGAGCCGTCCAGGTTGAAGGAATAACCCATTGGCAGCACGAAGCTGGAGATGCGGCGCTGCACGCCGAACTTGTCCAGCGCGACCAGCAGTTTGGGATAGGCCGCTTCCGAGCTGGCGGTGGAGAAGGCCAGCAGGAACGGTTCGCGGATCAGGCCGACCAAACGCAGGACGCGCGGGCCCAGCACGGCGAAGCCGGCGCCGATCAGCAGTGCCCACAGGCAGAACAGGCCGAAGTAGAAGCCGCCCATGAACTTGGCGAAGGTGGCAAGGATGCCGAGGCCATTGGTGGTGACCACCGAAGCCATGGCGGCAAACACCGCCAGCGGGGCCAGGCCCATGATGGTGCCGGTAATGCGCAACATCACCTGTGCCAACTCGTCGACCACGTCCAGCAGGCGCTTGCCGGATTCGCCCAGCGCGCCCAGCGCGGAGCCGAAAAAGATCGAGAACACCAGCACTTGCAGGATCTCGTTATTGGCCATGGCCTCGATCGGCGACTTCGGCACCACGTGGGTGATGAAATCCTTCAGCGTGAAGGCCGAGGTTTTCAGGCCCGTGCTCGCGTCGATGGCGGGCAGCGGCAGGCCCAGGTTGGTCCCGAGCTGCATCACATTCGACAGCAGCATGCCGAGCGCCAGGGAGACCAGCGAAGCGACGATGAACCAGGCGAAAGCCTTGGCGCCGATGCGGCCGGCGGCCTTGCCGTCGCTCAGGTTGGCGATGCCGACGGTCAGGGTCGAGAACACCAGCAGCGCAATGATCATCTTGATCAGGCGCAGGAAGATGTCGGTCACCAGCGAGATGTGGGCCGAAATGTCGGCGGTGAGTTTCTTGTCAGGGAATACCGTGTGACAGGCGTAGCCGACGGCGATGCCAAGCAGCATCGCGAACAGGATGTAGAGGGTAAGGGGGCGCTTCTTTTGCATTCCGGTCTCCGTTGTGTAGGTCCCCGCGTGTGTGGCGGGGTCCCGGGACAACAGCAAGCTGTGTGCCCGTTGGACGGATTCCGGTAAGTGCTTGATTTATAAGCCTGCCGGCATACTAATGATGCCAGCTGGCAATTTTACGGTCCCAGGACTTGGACGGCGTGGAGAGGCTGTGTATGACTTCTTGGCTTAATGCGCATGACCATGGTGGTGATCGTGATCGTGCTGGTGATCGTGGTCATGGTCGTGGTCATGCTTGTCCTCAAGCGCATGCCCCTGGCCTTGCAGGCAGCACTCATGCTGGGTGGTACCTTGCTCGGTTTGCAATGTCGTATGGTGGATGCCGAATTGCTCCTTCAACTGGCGCGCAATGTCGTCGATGGCCATATCGCCCGGGTAGCCGCCCGGCATGACAAGGTGGCAAGTCAGCGCCACATCGGTGGTGCTCATCGACCAGATATGCAGGTCGTGCACGCCGGTCACGCCAGGGCTGGCCAGCAGGAATTTCTCCACTTCGCCGGCATCCATGTTGCCGGGCACTGCGCCCAGCGTCATGTCCAGCGCCTCGCGCAGCAACGACCAGGTGCTCTTCATGATCAGCACCACGATCACCAGCGACACGGCAGGGTCGATCCACGCCCAGCCGGTGTACATGACCACCAGGCCCGCAATCAGCACGCCCAGCGAGATGGCGGCATCGGCCGCCAGGTGCAGGTAGGCGCCGCGGATATTCAGGTCGTCCTTGCTGCCTTTCATGAACAGCCAGGCCGAAATGCCGTTGACGGCAATACCGATGCCGGCCACCACGGACACGGTCAACCCCGCCACAGGCGTAGGCTCCATCAAGCGCTGGAAAGCCCCCCAGGCGATCGCGCCGGTGGCCGCCATCAGCAGCATGCCGTTGAACAGCGCAGCCAGGATGGAGCTGCTGCGCAGGCCATAGGTATAGCGGCCGGACGGCTCGCGCTTGGCCAGGATGGCCGCGCCCCAGGCAAGGATCAGGCTCAATACGTCCGACAGGTTATGGCCCGCGTCGGCCATCAGCGCCGTCGAATTGGCCAGGAAACCATAGAAGAATTCGATGGCGACAAAGGCCGCGTTGAGCGCGATCGCAATGGCAAAAGCGCGGCCGTGGCCTGCTTCGCCGTGATGGTGGTGATGATGGCCGTGGTCGTGGCCATGTCCGTGATGATGATGGGCGCTCATTGTTCGTTACCGTTGGATGGTTCGGCGATATGTTCCAGCATATCGCGCAGGACGCCGCTGATATGGGCATCAGCGGTGGAATAGAAGACTTGTTTGCCCTGGCGCTCAGACTTGACGATACGCGCGGCGCGCAGCAGGCGCAGGTGGTGGCTGACCAGCGAAGAGCTCAGTTGCAGCGAACCCGCGATATCGCTGACTGCGATCGGCTGCTCCAGGCAAGCCAGCACAATGCGCAGCCGGGTCGAATCCCCCAGCAAATGGAACAGGTCCGCCAGCTCCGCGACGGAAGCATCGTTGTCAGAATAGATAGCCATAGCAAACAAATGAATAGGTATTCACATGTTAGCATGAAAGTCGGGGTCAGGTCTGGCAATCCGCCACCAATTTCGCATAGCGAAATTGGTGGCGGATTGCCAGACCTGACCCCGACTTTTATTTGGCTAGTTCTGCTTCGAAGGCGGTGCGGGTCTTGGCGTCGAGGGTTTGCAGGGCGCGCTCGAGCTTGGCGGGCGGGATGCCGGCCGGTTTGCTGAACATGGCCTGGCCGATCAACACCAGGGCGGCGGTCAGGACTGCTACCCCTGCGGCGGCTGCCAGCAGGCGCAGTTCGCGGCGCGAGAAGGGCTCGTGCGAGGTGGGGATGGGGCGGGCGCCAGGGGGCGGGACGTAGGCGGCGCCTGGCATTGCCGCTGGGGCATGCGCGCCGTCCAGGCGCGCCAGGTGGCGCTCGACCGCTTCTTCCAGTACCGCTTCGTTCAAGGCCACCAGGGCAAAGATAGGGTCGTCGACATCTACCTTGATGCCGGTCTTTTCGAACACGTGCAGGCGTAGTTTCTGCGGGTCGAGGGCCATTTACCAGTTCACTAGGTCGAGTTGTTCGAACAGGTCGCGGAACACGACCTTGATGCGCTGCTTTTCCATCACATTGAATTTGTCGCTGGCCTTCACTTCGTCCACCGTCAGGCGGCCGGTGTTCATCTTCTTCACGTCGGCGCCGAAGGTGTCCGCATTGCGCGCGCTCAGCACAATGCGGCCGCGCACGCGCTGCGAGTTGTCGGCGTAGGTCTGCGATTCGAGGAAGGATTTGCCGGATGCCGATTGCAGCAGGCCGAAATGCTCGTTCTCCCACAGCACCAGCGGCACCTGGGTCGACTTGGCCGTGGTGACGAAGCCCATCGCGGTATCGTGCAGCGTGTCGCCGCCGCCAACGATGGTGTGGATGTACACCTTGCGGCCGGATTCTTCCAGCAAGTTGAAGCAGTCGTTCTCGATCAGGTAGGCCATCAGCGGCGAGAAGGTGTTGGCGCCGTTGTCGACCACGCAATTGCCGTCTTCTTCCAGGATGTCGATCATCAGGGCGTCGAAGCGCTTGGGGTCGATGGTGCGCGATTCAGTCATCACCGGAACGTGCTTCACGTCCAGCGCCTTGTAGCGCGAGAAGGTGGTGTTTTCCTGGTCGGTGTCGTAGCAGCGCAGCGGGCCTTCGCTCTTGGCTTTCAGCCATTGCGCGAGGATGGTCGATACATACGTCTTGCCGATACCGCCCTTGCCCTGCAGGACGAAGTGAACCGTGTTTTGCATTGATGCTCCTGTTATCAGTGGCAGTTGGCCGTGCCGCTGTCACGGGCTTCCTGCTGCGGGCGTTCCGGCGCCGTCTTCGGCTGGACCGGCAGGAACTCCCATTCGTAGCTGTTTTCCTTCAATACCAGTTTCAGCACGCCGGTGCGCCAGTTGGAGCGCGCTTCGCTCTGCTCATTGAGCCAGAGGAAGGGCGTCAGCATGGCGCCGCCGGTGCCGACCACGAACTGGCGCACGCCGCGTGCCGGATCGGGCTGCGCGTCTGCATCCATCGGCGCCAGGCGCTCGTAGTCGTGGTCATGCCCGGACAGCACCAGTTCGACGCCTGCCGCATGCAGGGCGCGCCAGACGTCCTGCATCTTCCTGGTCGGGGTGTGCCCGCCAGAACTATACATGGGCGCGTGCCAGTAGGCGAGGGCGCAACGCGCCTTGCTGGCTGCCAGGTCGTCTTTGAGCCACAGGAGCTGGCGCTGGTGCTCGGCGGTTTTCAGGTCGCTGTTCAGGGAAATGAAGTGCCAGCCGCCCTTGTCGAAACTGTAATAACCGCGTCCGACAGGACCGGCCAGTTCGCCGAAGTAGTCGAAATAGCCTGCTGCCTTGCCGCTGGTGTATTCGTGGTTGCCCGGAGTAGGCCGGGTGCGCGCCTTGAACTGTCCCCAGGTAGGGGCGTAGCAGTCGCTGAATTCGGCCGGGGCGCCATTCGGGTAGGTGTGGTCGCCCAGGGTGAGGATCAGGGCCTCGGGGTCGCCCCTGGCGATGATGGCGGCGGTTCCGGCGGCGCCGGAGTCGGCGGCGCGGTTGTAGCGGCAGTCGGCGATGTCGCCGGCGGCGTACACCGTCAGGGGGCGCGCGGCATGCCCGGCGGCCGGGACGGATAAGGCGGCTGCGACGGCCAGCCAAGGTAGAATGCGTGTTTTCATTGGCGTCATTTGAACAGGCATGCGAGTTTCACCATCCAGCGAGCAGGAAGCGATCCTGAAGTCCCGCGCCCAGACCTTGATGATCGAGGCGCGCGCCGGGACAGGCAAGACTACCACGCTGTCCATGCTGGCGGCACAGGAACCGGGCGTCGTGTTGGGCCTGTGTTTCTCGGAAGGGGCGCGCCAGCGCTTTTACGAGAAGCTGGCGCTGGAATGCCCGCAGCGCAAGGTGCAGGTGCTGACGGTGGAAGCGCTGGCGCGCTCGCAGCTCACGCGCATCGCGGAGCACGGCAACTGGCTGGACCTGCCCGAGCGCTGGTCCAGCTTGGAGCAGATGCGCCCCATGCTGGTGGCAGCCGCCAACACGGTCTGGCAGCGCCACGAGGGCCGCTATACGGAATTCGATTTCGATTTCGAGCGCAGCACCCAGCGCGTGGAAATGATGCTGCAATTGCTGGCGCAGATGAAGGCGACCCTGGCCACCTTGCGCTTCGAGGATGAGGTCTTCGACGACTTCACTTTCGACGAACTGTGCAATGAGTTCCAGCTGGAAGACCGCGAGATTGTGGAGATATTCCACGAGTTCGAGCGCCGCCGCCAGCCGCAGGCCGGGCATATCCTGTGGCAGGCGCCGGTCGATTACGCGACCGACCTGGTGTCCATCCTGCGCCGCTTCCCCGAAGCCGTGCACGACATGCCGCAGGCCGACTTGCTGCTGGTCGACGAATGGCACGACGTGAATGCCGCCGAGTTCGAGTTGCTGCAACTGTTCCGCCGCAATGCGCGGCTGGTGGTGGTGGGCGACCGCCACCAGGTGATCAACGCCGAACGCGGCGCCGATCCGCGCTTCTCGGGCGGCGGCTTCGAGCTGGCTTTCCCGGACGCGGAACGCCTGCCGCTGTCGCAGTCGCGCCGCTGCGGCGTGTCGCTGAAAAAACTGCTGGAGCGCGCCTTGCCGAAGTGCGGCTTTGAATCGCACCCGGACACCTACTCGGAAGTGCGCCACATCGAATATGACCACGCCGATCCGCAAGCCTGCGCCCGGGCAGTTGTCGCCAAGGCGAAAGAGCTGGCGCTCGGCCCCGACCTGGCCATCATCCTGCGTGAAGTGGACCAGAGCGTGGAAATCGAAAACGCCTTGCTGGATGCCGGCCTGCCCTACAACTGCGACGGCTTTGCCTCCTACCTCAAGCGCCCGGAAATCATGGCCCTGCGCGCCCTGCTGCACGTGGCCAGCGGCGACTACAGCACGCTGAAGGCGGACAAGGAAAGCTGCGAGCTGATGGTCGACGGCCTGCAAACCTATTTCGCCGTGTCGGGCGATCGCCGCGACTACGAGGCCAGCCACGCCATGTACGGCTCTGGCGACGCCTACCAGCAGCAGAAGCACGCCGTGGTACGCGACCCGGAAACCCTGGAATTCATGTTCAGCGGCCTGCTGTGCGCCGAACAGCCTTACGACAGCGGCGCCACGCGGCGCTGGAAGCAGCGCCTGGCCGCCGTGCTGGAGCAGTTGAAGGCGCAGGCCCCGACGGCCAGCGCGGCGCAATTGCTGGAACTGGCCAGCACCGGCCTCGACCTGCCGGCCGCCACCCGCCGCACTTTCGTCAAGCGCGCCCACGCCGACTCCGTGCTGCGCACCCTGCGCGCCTTCCTTGATTTTGCCCAGCGCCAGGGCGATGCCAAGGCGCCGGCCTTCCTCGAAGAACTGCGCCGCCGCCAGGTGGCAACGCGCGGCAAGCCTACGGCACGCGGCGGCGCGAGCAAGGCCCTGGCGCTGGCAACCGTGCAGTCGGCAAAGGGTAGGGAGTGGCAGCAGGTGCTGCTGCCGTATGTGGAAGAAGGCCAGTTCCCGCGCGCCACCCGCAATGGCGATGAATACGCCGAGGAACGGCGCTACCTGTACGTGGCGATCAGCCGCGCCATCGCCGGCCTGACCCTGTTCGAACCGGCTGCAGCGGAGCGCCGCAGCCGCTTGCTCAACTAGTTAATAAAGCGCAGCAGGCCTTTCAGCGAATGCTCGATGGTCTGCGCGCGCACCGCCTGGCGGTCGCCGGAGAACACCAGCCGTTCGGTGTGCACGGTATCGGCGTTGGCCCAGCCAAAACAGACCGTGCCGACCGGCTTGCCCGGCACCGCGCCGGTGGGGCCGGCAATGCCGGTGACCGATACCGCCACATGCGCATTGCTGGAGCCCAGCGCACCTTGCGCCATGGCGGCTGCCACTTCTTCGCTGACGGAACCGAATTGCGCCATCATGGCGGCCGGTACTTCCAGCATTTCGGTCTTGGAGGCGTTCGAATAGCAGACAAAGCCGCAATCGAACCAGCCGGTGGAGCCGGCAATGTCCGTGATTGCCGTGGAAATGCCGCCACCGGTGCACGATTCCGCGGTTGCCAACAGCAAGCCTTTGTCTTGCAAGGCCTTACCCACCTGGGCGGCCAGTTCGTTGATGTCTGTACTCACTTGTGGCTCCTTTAGCAAACAAAAGCGTTTGAACCCATTCTAGCGCGCTGCTGTGCAGATTGACCACGCTGCACCGCAATAATGTGGCGTCACGACTAACTTGCAAGCCGGGGAAGGCTTTTGTGGTGCGATAAACCAATAATTGCGCCGCTGTCGGGTACTCAGCGATAGAATGCCCCAAATCCCCTGTTCGCGAGGCACGGTGGTGAGGACTCTCCAAGGAAGATGTCCCGTTTTCTGGGTTGCGCTGCTATTGGCTGCGCTGCTGCCCCTGTGCGCCCATGCCCAATCCGGCTCCAGCCTGGAGCGCCAGGTCAAGGCTGCCTACCTGTACAAGTTTGCCGGCTTCGTTGAATGGCCCGAGGGCAGCTTTGCGCGCCCGGATGCGCCAATCGTGATCGGCGTTGCCGGCGCCGACCCGCTGGCCGAGCAACTGGAACAGACGGTTGCCGGCCATACGGCCAACGGCCGGCCGCTGCAGGTCAGGCGCATCAAGCGCGGCGACAGCCTGGCCGGCGTCCACATCCTGTTCATCCCGGCGCAGGAGAGGGCGCTGGCGCAGGAGCTGCTGGCCGCCAGCCGCGGCCAGCCGGTGCTGACCGTCACCGATGGCGACGAGACTTTCGGCATGGGCAGCATGATCAATTTCGTCATCGCCGACGAAAGGCTGCGTTTTGAAGTCTCCCTGAAACACGCGGCCGTAGCGCGCCTGAAGATCAGCGCGCGCATGCTGTCGGCCGCCCTTCGCGTGCAGCAGGTGGCGGGATGATGACGCGCCGCCGCTCCCTGCCGCAAAAGCTGCTTGGCGTGGTGATGCTGGTCACGCTGGCGGCCCTGCTGGTGTCGCTCGGCACCATCATCGCGTACGACTTGCGCGCCTACCACCAGTCCCTCAGTTCCGACATGACGACCCAGGCCGAGCTGCTTGGGCATATGAGCGCGCCGGCGCTGACGTTCGACGATCCGCGGCTGGCCAAGGAGAACCTGGCCCTGCTGCGCCTGCGGCCCAAGGTCAATGCCGGCGCCATCTACAACGCGCGCGGCCAGCTGTTCGCTACCTATGTGGCGCCGGGCATCGATATCAGCGTGCCGGCTGCGCCGCAGGCCGAGGGCGTGGCTTTCGAGGACGGCAAGATGATGCTGTTCCGCCGCATCCGCGACAACGGCGAATTGCTGGGCACCGTCTACCTGCAGTCGGACTATGAACTCCTGGGGCGCTTCGGCGACTACATGATGATTGCCATCGTCGCCACCTTCCTGGCGATGGGCATTGCCTACCTGCTGATGCGGCCCCTGAACAAGGTCGTCACGCAGCCGGTGCTGGCGATTGCCGACGTCGCGCGCGAGGTGATGGCGACCGGCGACTATTCGCGCCGTGCGCCGGGTACCAGCAACGACGAGGTGGCCGAGCTGGCCGATGCCTTCAACAAGATGCTGGGCGAGATCGAAAGCCGCACGCGCGAGCTGGAAACCTCGAACAGCGAAATCGCGCGCGAGGCGGAACAGCGCAGCAAGGCGCAGCAGGAAGTCATGCGCCTGAACGAGGAACTGGAGCAGCGCGTGCACGAACGCACCCTGCAGCTGGAGCAGGCCAACAGCGAGCTGGCCATGGCAATGCAGGAGGCAAAGAGCGCCAACCAGGCCAAGTCGGCCTTCCTCTCCTCCATGAGCCATGAACTGCGCACGCCGCTGAACGCCATCCTCGGCTTCGCGCAAATCCTGACCTCGGAAAAACTGCCTTCCACGCTGGTGCAGAAACGCGAATTTGCCAACCACATCCTGAAATCCGGACGCCACCTGCTGACCCTGATCAATGAGATCCTCGACCTGGCCAAGATCGAGTCGGGCGCCGTGGCGCTGTCGCTGGAACCGGTGGCGCTCAACGAAATCCTGCACGAGTGCGAAGGCATGGTGGCGCCGCTGGCAAGCGCGCGCGGCATCCGCCTGCTGTTCCCGGACGGCTGCACCTCCCATGTCACGGCCGACCGCACCCGCCTGAAGCAGATCGTGCTCAACCTGTTGTCCAACGCGATCAAGTACAACCGCGATGGCGGCGCCGTGGTGGTCGACTGCAGCCCGAGCGGCACCAGCCTGCTGCGGGTCTCGGTGCAGGATACCGGGATGGGGCTCAGGCCGGAGCAGGTCAAGCAGCTGTTCCAGCCCTTCAACCGCCTGGGCCAGGAAAGCGGGGCGGAGGAGGGCACCGGCATCGGCCTGGTGGTGACCAAGCGCCTGGTGGAGCTGATGGGCGGAACCATCGGCGTGACCAGCAGCCAGGGCGTGGGCAGCATGTTCTGGATCGAGCTGGAATCGACCGAGCCGACGCCGTCGCGCATCGACCCCAATGCCGAGCGGCCGCCCCAGCAACAGCGCCACGCGGAAGGCGAGCCGGCCATGATCCTGTATGTGGAAGACAACCCGGCCAACCTCAAGCTGGTGGAAGAGATCATCAGCTTCCGCCCCGACCTGAAACTGATTTCCGCGCCGGACGGCCACCTTGGCATCGAGCTGGCGCGCGCCCACCAGCCGGACATCATCCTGATGGACATCAACCTGCCGGGCCTGAACGGCATCGACGCCGTCAAGCTGCTGGCCAGCGATCCCCGCACCGCGCACATCCCCGTCATCGCCCTGACCGCCAATGCCATGCCGCGCGACGTGGAAAAAGGCCTGGCGGCAGGCTTCTTCCGCTACCTGATCAAGCCGATCAACATCGACGAGTTCACGGAAGCGATCAACAGCACCATGGCCTTCCTGGCACGCAGGGAGGAAGAAGGGAGTACGTCCAAGTGATCAGCCGCGACGATATCCTGAACGCCAAAGTCCTGATAGTGGACGACCAGCCGGTCAATGTGCAGTTGCTGGAATACCTGCTGCAGACCAGCGGCTACGTGAACGTCAGCTCCACCACCGACCCGCGCATGGTGGCGCCTTGGCACGAAGAGCACCGCTACGACCTGATCATCCTCGACCTGCACATGCCCGGCATGAGCGGCTTCGACGTGATGGAGGCGCTCAAGCCGCTGGAGCCGGAATACCTGCCGGTGCTGGTGGTGACGGCGCAGCCGGACCAGAAGCTGCCGGCGCTCGATGCCGGCGCGCGCGACTTCGTCAGCAAGCCTTTCGACCCGGTCGAGGTGCTCACGCGCATCAACAATATGCTGGAAGTGCGGCTGCTGCACCAGCAGGCGCGCGACTACAACGAGGTGCTGGAGCAGACCGTGCGCGCCCGCACCGCCGACCTGCAGCGCTTTCGCAGCGCCATGGACGCCACCGCCGACGCCATCTTCCTGATCGACACCAATACACTGGCGCTGGTGGACGTCAACGAAGGCGCCTGCCGCATGCTGGGCCACCCGCGCGCGCAACTGCTGTCGCTGGAGCCGGCCCGGCTTGGGCTTGGCGGCCGCGATACGCTGTCGGCGCAGGCCGAGCGCGCCGGCCAGGCGAAGGCGGCGCCGCACCGCGCGCCGGAGTTGATGGAAATCGAACTGCAGCGCGGCGATGGCGCCACGGTGCCCGTGGAAGTCTACTGGCTGCTGCAAAGCGAAGGAGAGTCGGCACACCGCACCCTGATCTGCGTGGCGCGCGACATCACCGAACGGCGCCTGGCCGAAGAGCGCCTGCGCCACATGGCGCATTACGATCGTCTGACCGGCCTGCCCAACCGCACCCTGTTCTTCCAGACCCTCGGCGAATCGATCGAGCTGGCGCAGGACAAGGAATGGCGCATCGTGGTGCTGTTCATCGGCCTGGACCGCTTCCGCAAGGTCAACGACTCGATGGGCGCCGCCATGGGCGACCAGTTGCTGCACGAATTTTCCAACCGCCTGGTGCAATGCGTGCGCTTGCGCGATACGGTGGGCCGCCTGGGCGGCGACGAGTTCGCGCTGATCCTGACCATGACGCGCGACCAGCAGGACGCGGTCCTGGTGGCAAACGAAGTGCGCGATGCCCTGCGCTCGCCCTTCGAGCTGGACGATCACCAGGCCACGCTGACCGCCTCCATCGGCATCGCCATGTACCCGGACGACGCCAACGATCCGGAGACGCTGGTCAAGTATGCCAACACCGCCATGGAGCGCGCCAAGGAGGCCGGCGGCGACGGCTACCGCTTTTTCACCGCCGGCATGAACGTGCAGGTGCTGGCGCGCCTCGACCTGGAGATGGCGCTGCGGCGCGCACTGGACAACAACGAACTGGAGCTGCACTACCAGCCCAAGGTCAACCTGACCGCGGGCCGCATCAGCGGCGCGGAGGCTCTGCTGCGCTGGAACCGGCCGGGCTATGGCCTGGTCTATCCGGCGGAATTCGTCGGCGTACTGGAAGAGACGGGCCTGATCGTGCGCGTCGGCAGCTGGATCATCGATGCCGCCTGCCGCCAGATCGCGACCTGGCTGCGCACGCCGGTTGGCGGCGTGCACGTGGCCGTGAACGTGGCCAGCCGCCAGTTCGTCGAGGGCGACCTGGAAAACGACGTGCGGCAGGCGCTGGAACGGCACAATGTGCCGCCCGAACTGCTGGAGCTGGAATTGACCGAAACGGCCTTGATGTCCAATGCCGAGCGCACCATCCAGGTGCTGAC
This sequence comes from Pseudoduganella sp. R-34, assembly GCF_049904655.1. Lineage (NCBI taxonomy): Bacteria > Pseudomonadati > Pseudomonadota > Betaproteobacteria > Burkholderiales > Oxalobacteraceae > Pseudoduganella > Pseudoduganella sp. R-34. The sequence continues at coordinate 6,191,425 of NZ_CP184572.1, read as the reverse complement.
GGCGCTCAAGCAACTGGGCATCAAGGTGGCGATCGACGATTTCGGCACCGGCTATTCCTCGCTGGCCTACCTGCAGCGCTTCCCGATCGACAAGCTGAAGATCGACATCGCCTTCGTGCGCGATATCACGACCAATCCCAACGATGCTGCGATTGCGCTGGCCATCATCAGCATGGCGCACAGCCTCAAGCTGCGCGTGATTGCGGAAGGCGTGGAGACGCGGCCGCAGCTGGAATACCTGCGCCGCAACCGCTGCGACGAAATCCAGGGCTACTTCTTCAGCCGTCCGTTGGCCGCGCCGGAGATGGGCGCGCTGGCCGAATCGGGCAAGAGCCTGCCGCCCGACCCGAACGTGGCGGCCGAGCCGCCGCAAACCCTGCTGCTGGTGGATGACGACGTCAACGTGCTGTCCTCGCTGCACCGCCTGTTCCGCCGCGACGGCTACCGCATCCTGACGGCGGAGTCGCCGGCCGAAGGCTTCGACCTGCTGGCGCTGTATCCGGTGCAGGTGATCGTGTGCGACCAGCGCATGCCGATCCTGAGCGGCACCGAATTCCTGGCCAAGGTCAAGGAGATGTACCCGGATACGATCCGCATCATCCTGTCCGGCTACACCGGGCTGGAAGCGGTGCTCGACTCGATCAACCGCGGCGCGATCTACCGCTTCTACACCAAGCCGTGGGACGACACCCAGCTGCGCGACAATATCCGCCTGGCCTTCCACCACTACTGGCTGATGCACGGCAGCGGCCGCCGCGCCGGGGAACCGGGCGAAGACCATACCGCCCTCACCGGATAAAAAAAAGCCGCCCACGATGGGGGCGGCTGAAAACATTCACGGGAGTGGTATGAATGTGGAGACAGGCAGGATAATAGTCGCTGCTTGTGACCACTTCATGACATCATGTTGCTGCCATTGCTTGAGACACCTGCCAGCTTTGCGCACAGGGAGAGGCGACAGGCCGGTCAGCGCGGTGGCAGCTGGTAGCTGAAAGTGTAGCGGTGCTGGCCGCCGGTCACATCGATGGTCATCGTGCCTTGCAGGCCGGCCAGTTCGCCGGTGGCGGAGTCGGGGACGACGCTGACGTTCAGCGTCGGCGTGCCCTTGTTCATCAGGCCGGAGTGCTGCAGGAAGAAGCTGCCTTTGCGGCCCTCCAGCGTGGCGCTGACCTGTTCCAGCGCGACATAGCCGGCCGAGCCTTTCACGGCAGTCATGACGGCCAGCATCTCGCCCTTGCTGGTGCCATCGAGCGGACCGTGGAATGTCTTGGCAATGGCTTGCCGGCCCCAGGGCTGGCCTTCCACCGCCGGCTGCGGCGTGAGTTTGACGTCGAACGTGCCTTCGATTTGCATGGGCTTGTCTCCTGCATTGGCCGCAGCGGCGGCGAATGCGAATAGTAGGGGGATCAGTGTTTTCATGGCCGCCATTATGGTAGTCTCCATCGCCTGATGATTGGAAAAACGCGACAAATCGAAACTGAGCCGCGCGGCATCCTGGTGCCGCATATCAAGGTGGGCTCATTCTGCCATGAACGCATGGCGCCCAGCGCCGCGCTGGCGGAATGGGTCGAGCATTACTGGTTCGTCGGCTGGGACATGCAGGGCCATCCACCGCAGCAGCAGGAAACGCTGCCGCATCCCAATGTGCACCTGGTGATCGAGAATGATACGGACGGCGTGTACGGCGTGCATACGGCGCGCTACACCAAGCTGCTTGCGGGACAGGGCTTCGCGTTCGGCATCAAGTTCAGGCCGGGCGGTTTTCGTCCCTTCTTTGGCCGCGCAGTCGCGGAACTGTCCGACCGGCGTGTCGCGCTGGCGCAGCTGTTCGGCGCCGGCGGCGAACAGCTGACGCAGCAGCTGCGCGCCTGCGCAACGTCCGCCGATGCGGCGCCCTCTGCGATGGCTGCCCTGGCGGAAGCTTTTCTCCTGGCACGCCTGCCCCGGGCGGATGAAGACGCAGGCCGCGCGGCAGCGCTGGTGGCTGCCGTGGCAGGCAATCCTGCGCTGCTGACGGTGGACGCGTTGGCCGAACAGGCGGGCATCAACAAGCGCGCCCTGCAGCGCCTGTTCCAGCAATACGTTGGCGTCGGTCCGAAATGGGTGATCAAGCGCTATCGCATGCACGAAGCCGTGGCCCGGCTGCAGGCCGGCACCGCCCCGGCGCTGGCCCAGCTCGCGCTCAGCCTGGGCTATTACGACCAGGCCCACTTCATCAAGGATTTTGCTGCGCTGGTGGGCAAGCCGCCGGGGGAATACCTGCGCCAATTGCCGCCGCCCGCAGCACGATAGTCCGGGCCAGCTTATCGCCGAGCCGCCTGCGGCGCTCGCCCAGGATAAACAGGGCATCGAGAATGAAGATCAGATGCGTGGCGTTGCGCAGTATTGAGCTGGGCAACGATATCGGGCCTTCGTCCGACGCGCGGACGACCCGCAGCCCCAGCAGGCGCTTGCCTGGGCTGAGGCCCGGGCCGGCATCGCGCAGCAGCAAATAGGTCCAGCTGAGGACTTCAAAACTGCTTGCCGGGAGGGCGGCAGTTTCCCCGTCGCGTGTCCCCAGCAGGCAGGCGGCCGCCAGCAGCCAGGCCGCGAAGTCGATGCCGAAGGCCAGCATGCGCTCGCCCAAGCTGGCCATGCGTTCGGACTCTGCGAAGGCGTCGGCATCACGGGCCGCCTGGTCGGCCAGTACCTGTTCGATCGTGGCGGGCGTGACGCCGCGCGCGGCCAGAAGCTGCATCACGACAGCTTTGGCGTCGTCGCGCAGGTCAAGGCGCAGGTGCCCCAGCAGCGCTTCGGTATCGAGGCGTTGGCAATGTTCGCGGAAGGTCATTGTTCAGGTGGAGAAGTGGTCGAAGCTGGACAGCTCGAGTGCCAACGGGGCGCCGGATGCATCGGTCCAGCGCAGGCCGGCAGCGTCCTCGATGCGGCCGATGCGGGTGACCGGGGTGCCGCATTCTGCGGCGGCGGCGAGGATCGCCTCGCGCCGCGATGCGGGCGCGGTGAAGCAGATCTCGTAGTCGTCGCCACCGGCTGCGGTAAAGGCGCGGCGCAGCGCCTGCGGCTGGGTCGCCAGCACCGGGCCGGCCGGCAGCGCGTCGGCATTCAGGGTGGCGCCCACCCGCGACTTCTCGAGGATATGGCCAAGGTCGCCCACCAGCCCGTCCGAGATATCGATGGCGGCATGGGCCAGGCTGCGTTCGGCCAGCAGCGCGCCCAGGGCCACGCGCGGCGTCGGCGTATGCATGCGCGTGCCGGCCGCGGCCAGCTGCTCGGCCGGCAGCGCCAGTTCGCCCAGGTAGCCGGCCAGGGCCAGGCGCGCATCGCCCAGGGTGCCGGACACCCAGATATCGTCGCCGGGACGGGCGGCGCTGCGGCGCAGGGCGCGTCCCGGCGCCACTTCGCCAAACACGGTGATGCAGATATTCAGCGGCCCCTTGGTGGTGTCGCCGCCGATCAGTTCACAGCCGTGCAGGTCGGCCAGCGCGAACAGGCCGCGCGAGAAACCTTCCAGCCAGGCGCGTTCGGCGGCCGGCAGGGCCAGGGCCAGGGTAAACGCCACCGGACGGGCGCCCATCGCGGCCAGGTCGGACAGGTTGACAGCCAGGCTCTTGTGGCCAAGGCGCTGTGCATCTTCGCCGGCAAAGAAATGCCGGCCCTCGACCAGCATGTCGGAAGAAATGGCCGTCTGCATCCCCGCCGACGGCGCCAGCAAGGCGCAATCGTCGCCGATGCCAAGGGCAGCGCGTCCGGGCAAGGGACGGGCGAAGTATTGTTTGATCAGGTCGAATTCGGAAAGCATCCCGCCATTCTAGCGGGGTAGCGTGGCTTCGTCCTTAGTTTGGCTTGTCGCGCAGGTAAATCCAGGTGCCGCCCGAAGCCAGTGCCGCCATGGCAAGCAAGGCAACATAACTGGAATCTTGCGGGGTGAAGAAGAGGGCGACGGCAGTCGCAGGGAACAGGACGCCGGACAGACGGGACCAGGAATGCCAGATTGCATCACGCATGGTATTTTCCTTCCGTAAAGTGCCAGTAAATCCAGTCTATGCAGGAAAATGCTATATGTAAAGTTGCTTTCGCCGAAAATTGCAAGCAAATGCGATTTGGCGCAACTAGATTTTAAGGTCTCGTGCCGCAAGTCAGCATTGTCGCCGGGGCGACAGTTTATTAGCTTGATTGGGAGAAAAATCCCGGGCCGCAAGACGATTCTTAATCGGAAGGCAATGGAAACCGATGAAAATTCGGGATTGGTAAAAATACCTACGTTAGAGCAATCCCTCTATCTGCTAGAATCGGAAGCTTTCGGACATAGGATAGAAGGGGCAGTACAGCATGGATTCGGGATCTGACAAAAAAGAAGAACTTCGCCAACAACTGCGCGCCGCCGCACTCGAATACCACGAGTGCCCCAAGCCAGGCAAAATCAGCGTCTCCCCCACCAAGCAACTGACCAACCAGCGCGACCTGGCGCTGGCCTATTCGCCGGGCGTGGCTGCGCCATGCGAAGAAATCGTCATCGACCCGGCCAACTCCTATAAATACACCGCGCGCGGCAACCTGGTGGCCGTCATTTCCAACGGCACCGCCGTGCTGGGCCTGGGCAATATCGGCCCGCTGGCGTCCAAGCCGGTGATGGAAGGCAAGGGCGTGCTGTTCAAGAAGTTCGCCGGCATCGACGTGTTCGACATCGAAATCAACGAGTCCGACCCGGACAAGCTGGTCGACATCATCGCCTCGCTGGAACCGACCTTCGGCGGCATCAACCTGGAAGACATCAAGGCGCCGGAGTGCTTCTACATCGAGCGCAAGCTGCGCGAGAAGATGAAGATCCCGGTCTTCCATGACGACCAGCACGGCACCGCCATCATCGTCGGCGCAGCCATCCTGAACGGCCTGAAATACATCGGCAAGGACATCAGGAACGTCAAGCTGGTGGTGTCCGGCGCCGGCGCGGCGGCCCTGGCCTGCCTGGACCTGATCGTCGACCTCGGCTTCCCGATCGAAAACATCCTGGTCACCGACCTGGCCGGCGTGGTCTACAAGGGCCGCACCGAGCTGATGGACCCGGACAAGGAGCGCTTCGCACGCGACACCCCGCACCGCACCCTGGCCGACTGCATCGAAGGCGCCGACATCTTCCTCGGCCTGTCCGCCGGCGGCGTGCTGAAGCAGGACATGGTCAAGCAGATGGCGCCGAATCCGCTGATCCTGGCCCTGGCCAACCCGAATCCGGAAATCCTGCCAGAGGACGTGAAGGCGGTGCGCGGCGACGCCATCATCTGCACCGGCCGTTCGGACTACCCGAACCAGGTCAACAACGTGCTGTGCTTCCCTTACATCTTCCGCGGCGCGCTTGACAGCGGCGCCAGCACCATCACCCGCGAAATGGAGATCGCCGTGGTGCACGCGATTGCCGACCTGGCCCACGCCGAGCAGTCGGACATCGTCGCCACCACCTACGGCATCGCCAACCTGGCCTTCGGCCCGGAATACCTGATCCCGATGCCGTTCGACCCGCGCCTGCTGACCAAGATCGCCCCGGCCGTGGCCAAGGCGGCGGCCGATTCCGGCGTGGCCACCCGTCCGATCAAGGACCTGGAAGCCTACGCCGACAGCCTGCAGCAGTTCGTCTACCGTTCCGGCACCTTCATGAAGCCGGTGTTCGCGGTGGCCAAGCAGACCCCGGCCGACATGAAGCGCATCGTCTACGCCGAAGGCGAGGAAGAGCGCATCCTGCGCGCGGTGCAGGTGGTGGTCGACGAGAAACTGGCGCGCCCGATCCTGGTCGGCCGTCCCGCCGTGCTCGATGCGCGCGTGCAGAAATTCGGCCTGCGCCTGAAGCAGGGCGTCGACTACGACGTGATCAATCCGGACTTCGACGAGCGTTACCGCGACTACTGGAAGGCTTATTACGAGCTGACCGCGCGCAAGGGCGTGACGCAGGAATACGCCAAGCTGGAAATGCGCCGCCGCCATTCGCTGATCGGCGCCATGATGATCAAGAAGGGCGATGCCGACGGCATGATCTGCGGCACCTTCGGCACCACCCAGCTGCACCTGCACTACATCGACCAGGTGCTGGGCCGCCGCCCGGGCGCCTGCGTCTACGCGGCGATGAATATCCTGGTGCTGCAGGACCGCCAGCTGGCGCTGGTGGACACCCACGTCAACGAAAACCCGAACGCCAACGAACTGGCCGCCATCACCATCATGGCCTCGGAAGAGATGAAGCGCTTCGGCCTGGTGCCGCGCGCGGCGCTGCTGTCGCATTCGAACTTCGGCTCCTCCAACAGCGAATCGGCGCAGAAGATGCGCGCCGCGCTGGACCTGGTGCGCCAGCGCGCGCCGGACCTGGAAGTGGACGGCGAAATGCACGGCGACACCGCGCTCGATTCCAAGCTGCGCCACAAGCTCTTGCCCAACACCACCCTGAAGCAGGACGCCAACCTGCTGGTGATGCCGAACATCGACGCCGCCAACATCGCCTATAACCTGGTCAAGACCGCCGGCAACGGCATCGCGATCGGCCCGATCCTGCTCGGCTGCGCCGCACCGGTGCACATCCTGACCCCGTCCGCCACCGTGCGCCGCATCGTCAACATGACGGCGCTGTGCGTGGTCGACGCGGTGTCGGAACGCGCTTAAGGAGGCCGGCCATGATGGTCGACCTGCTGCTCGCGGTAGTGCACCACCTGCTGGCCTTCGGCATCGCCGCGGCCATCACGGCCCAGCTGGTGCTGGTGCGGCCGGGCATGCAGCCGCCGGCCGTGCAGCTGGCGGCCAAGTACGACATCGCGCTCGGCGTCATGTCGCTGTCGCTGGTGGCGATCGGCTTTGCGCGCGTGTTCTTCGGCGCCAAGGGGGCTGCGTTCTACCTCCACAACCACGTGTTCTGGACCAAAGTGGTGCTGTTTGCCGTCATCGGCCTGCTGTCGATCAAGCCGACCCGTGCCTTCCTGCGCTGGCGCAAGGCGCAGTCGGCCGACGCCGGCTTCGCACCGGAAGAGGTGGAAATCCGTGCGGTCCGCAAAACCCTGATGACCGAGATCCATCTCTTCGCCCTGCTGCCGATTGCCGCCGCCGCCATGGCGCGTGGCTACGGCTACGCCTGAACGCCGATACGCGGCAGTACCCTGGGCCGGTCCCGGCCCGGGCCGCAATACGTCCCGCTTGCGCGATATGGTGCCGCCGCCCGGCGATGGCCTGGCTGGCGCGCCTGGTGCTGCAGCAAAAAAGGGAGGGAACAGCGGGAATCCGGGAAGCCTTGCGGATGCCACGGCGTGCGCCGAAGCGCATAGGGAAGCAGGCGTTAGTAAGAAGAGATGGTGCCCGAGGCCGGAATCGAACCGGCACGCCTTGCGGCGGCGGATTTTGAGTCCGCTGCGTCTACCAATTTCACCACTCGGGCCACTTAACGCGACACGCATTATTACCGATTTGCCACCGCGCGGCAACCCTGCAGCAAATATTTAAGCTATGGGCTGCGGTGTCCAAATTGAAAAAAATGAGCGCCCGGCCAGCTTTCCAAGGGAAACAGCGGGGCGTAGGATGGACCAAGTCGAAGAGACAGGGCGGTCGCCACAGGGGCCGCCGCAAGCTTGCTCCCACGGCGCCCAGCCTACCGGCCGCAGCGCAGGGCACCAGGTTTGGACTGCCGACGCGGGTGCACCCCACCCGCCACGGCCCCGGGCGTCCTCCCAGATTCGGGCTAGGGCGCGCCCCGGACTGCCATGCCGCACTGACGGCAAGTCCTCCAGGCCATGATTGCAGTTCGTCCGCGCAGCATGCGTTCTATTCCACGGGACGCGCGCCTGCCGATGTCGGTCGCTCGCCTTGTTGTGCAGCGCTTCCGCCCTGGCGGGGGACGATCAGCCGAAGACCGAGATGTTCGCGGTCGCGCCGGGTGCGCTGGTGACCGCTGCCGGGACGCGCGTCGAATTCAGCAGCGACGGCGCGGATGTCGCCATCCGCAACTTCGAGAAACTGTCGCTGGCTGCCGCCCCGGGCGAACGCAATATCACAGTCATCGCTTCGCGCTGACGCGGCTTACGCTGCCTGCTGCAGGGGCGCCGGATCGAGGCGCTCCTCCAGCAGCGCGAAGATGGCATCCTTCGACAGCACATAGCGCTCCATCAGGTCATCCTTGATGGATTCCATCACCGCGCGATAGTCGCGCATGGCGGCCAGTGTGGTGCTGTACAACTCGTCCGCCTTGGCTTCCACCTGCACCAGGGTGTGCTCGTCGCCGGTCTCGCCGCGCAACTGGCTGTAATCGAGCTTGGAGCGCGAATACATCGACAGGCGGTTGACCATCATGTTGAGCATCTTGGTGGCCTTCTCGATATCGTTCTGGCTGCCCACGGAAATGCCGCGCGCGCCGTAGAACAATTCTTCCGCCGCCACGCCGCCGTACAGCTGCATGACGTCGCGCTCCATCTCTTCCAGCGTGCGCAGCGACATGTCGTCGCCGGCCGACAGCACATAGCCCAGCGCGTTCATCTTCGACACCGCTTCGGTGGAAATCTTCAGCAGGTGCGATTTTTCCTTCACCTCGGCCAGCGGCATGCCGGCGCGCAGGTAAGGGTCGATCTGCATGAAGAAGTGGCCCAGCTCGTGCAGGGCGATGCGCTCGCGCTGGCGGGTCTTCTCGGCCGTGGTGGCGCGGTCGGTCAGGCCGATGGTGGCGCGTTCGAAGGCGCGGAACATCAGGTCGGTATTGATCACGCATTTTTCCTGGATCGAGATCATGGAGGCGCGGTCGACCACGGTTTCCAGCAGGGCCGGGCTGAGGTTGGCGGTGATTTCCGCCACCTGGTCCAGGTCCATGGCGTTCCAGTCCACCAGGCCATCTTGCTTGCGCTTCAGGAACGATTCCAGCAGCGCGCGGCGCTCGCCCTTGTTCGGCAGGCGGAAGTTGATCTTCACGCTGAAGCGGCGCAGCATGGCTTCATCCATCGCGGTCGAGGCATCGTCGAAGTTGGACGCCACGATCCAGATCACGCCCTGGCCCTGTTCGCTCTTCACGCCGTCCAGCAAGCCCAGCAGGGTATTCGCGGTATCGTCTTCCCATTTCTTCTCGCCGCGGCCGCGCGGCATGAACAGCGCCTGCGCCTCGTCCAGGAAGATGATGCAGTTGCCGCGCGCGCAAGCCTTCTTGTACAGCGCATTCAGGGCTTTCGAGCCGCCGCCGACGTAGCCCGATTCCAGCGCCGAACCGGAAGCCTGGATCAGCGGATAGCCCAGGCGCTTGGCCAGGTAGCCGGCCAGCTTGGTCTTGCCGGTGCCGGCCGGGCCGGTCAGCATCACGTTGAAGGGCTTGTCGATATTGTGCTGCTTGTAGACTTCGCGGTTGCGGATCATGTCTTCCAGGTGCAGCACTTCCTGCTTGATGTCTTCCATGCCGATCAGGTCGTCCATCGACCCCTTGAGCTGGTCGGGCGTGATCACCGACGCGTTCATGCCCATGCCCGGCACGCCCCACTTCAGCACGAACAGCACCAGGCCCACCACGAAGATGTCGAAAGCATGGCGCTTGAGGAAAGCTTGCACGCTGGCCCACTGGCCGCCGTCGTCCAGCAGCACACCCTTGTGGGCGGCCAGGTAGTCTTCTTTCGCAATGGCGTAAGGGATGTTATTGCGCAGCAGGACTTCGCGCTCCAGGCTCTGGTGCGAGGTGCTGGGCACCACCACCACGTGCAGGGTGGCGTCGCCCTTGAACTTGTAGACATAGCGCGGCGAATCGGCCAGCGGGCGGGCGATCAGCAGGTAGTCCAGCTTGTCGCGCTGGGCCACCAGGGCCGTGATTTCACCGATGTTCTGCGAGCGCAGCACCGGCGCGGCATCCTGCGCCACGTCGCCGCGCAGCAGCGCAAAGGCGAGGGCGGCGGTAGCCAGCAGCACCAGGGTGATGCGCACCAGGGGGTTCTTGAGGGCGAGTTGGAGCTTGTAGATATTGAACATAGGCCATTCAAACGCAAGGTTTTGTGGTGGGCCTATGGCCGGCGGCGTATGCCTCGGCTGGCCCCAGTGTTGTCAGGAATGCCGTACGGCAACATTCCACATATGGTGACTATAGCGCGTAATCCAAGCACGCGTTCGCCACGCCTCAAAAAAACTTTAGTTGCGCAACAGTAATAATCGACAAGTTATTTGCCGGCTTGCCACTGATCGTATTTCTTTTCCAATCTTGCAAACGTGCCGTCCTTGCGCATGGCATCCAGCGCTGCATTCATGCGGCCAATCATGGCGTCCGGCACGCTCGGGTTGCAAGCCAGGTAGACCTTCACGTGATGGAAAGTCAGGACCGGCACCAGCGCTTCCGGCGCGGCAAACTGCGCCAGGGCGCTGAGGTCGTTGTTGCGCACGCCGACCGCCCACAGGTCGATGCGGTCGAGCATGAGCTTCTTCGGGTTGGAAGCGTTGTCCGGCGCGCCATCGACTTCGAAGCCGCGGGCGCGCAGGAATTCGTCGCGCGCGTCGCCGTGATAGGTGCCGATGCGCAGCTTGCGCGCATCGTCCAGGCTGTGCACATCGTATTTGCGGCCGGCGCGCCCCATCAGCACCCATTCCGCTTCATCGGTGGGGCCGACCCATTTGAACTGTTTTTCGCGTTCCGGGGTGCGCGAAGTGGAATACACGCAGGTGTAGGGATCGCGCTGCGCCATGGTGAAGGCGCGCTTCCACGGCAGCACGTCGATGGTGTAGGCATAGCCGCTGCGGGCCAGCATTTCGCGGATTTTTTCGCCCTCGCGCCCGACCACTTGGTCGCCGACCTTCATGCTGGCCGGCGGCGAATGCTCGGCGGTGATCACGAGGGGCGGGGCTGCCAGCGCCGCGGCAGTTCCCATCAACATTGTCAGAATCGCCAGCCCTGATACCATGCCTACCTCTTTGCTATCCTCAACCACAGGATAGCAGGGAGGCGGGCCGGCGGACAATCAGTTGGCGTGCACCGTGCGGCGCTTGAACAGGCGGAAACGCTCGCTGCGGTCCGAGGCGCGGCGCCCTTCCCAGAGCTGTTCCCACTCGGCGCCCGGCTGTTGCTGGTAGGCACGAGATTTGATGCTATCTTGCAACAACATGACTTCGCAGCGGCGCTGTTCGACGCCGTTGAACGGCATCTTGCCGAAGAAGGCGAAGGAGGCGCGCTGGGCCGGGGTGACGTTGCTCTGCACGCAATCGGTGCCGGGCGGCAGGACTGCCGCCGCTTCGCGCGCCACGCTGGCGTAGCTCTTGCTGTAGTTCACATGCGGCAGGAATAGCGTCATCAGCAGGATCCAGATCAGGATCAGGCCGCCGGACGACAGCACCACGGCCCGCCACAGCACGGCCGGGCGGCGCGACAGGCGCCAGTGCACCAGCACGAACCAGCCGGCGCTGGCGCACAGGCCGACCAGCAGCGACAGCCAGCTCACTTCCGGCGTGAAGCCCGGCAAGAGCTTGAGCACATTATGCGCCGGCTTGGCCGGCCAGCCGGTCAGCTGGGCGTAATAGAAAATCCACAGCACGGCAGCGCACAGGGTCAGCACCATCACGCTGAACCAGTCGATGGCGTTGATGGCGCCGCGCTTCATGGTCAGCAGGCCGAAGGCGGCCATGATGGCCAAGGGCGGCAGCAGCATCAGCAGGTGGCCCTGTTCGGGAGCCGGGTTGATCAGCACCAGCAGGGTGGCTACCGTGACGAAGGTGGTCGGCACCACGATGTGCAGCAGGTTGCTCTGGCGCCGCCAGGCCCACACGGCCCAGGCGGCAAACGGCCAGGCCGGCCAGAAGAACCAGACCCCGACGCGCAAGAAGGTGCGCAAGCCTTCGAACCCGCCCACCGTCAACTGGGCCTCGTTCCAGGCCATCCAGGCAGCCAGCGGCGCCTGGCCGTAAGGACGGGCAAGCAGGGCGGGCACGGCCCACACGGCGGTCACGCCGGCAGCCACCGCCACGGCAAAGGCCAGGTCGCGCAGCGAACGGGCGGCCGGCATGGCCAGGAAGCGGGTGCAGGCAAACAGGGCGACCACCAGGGCGGCCGGCACCACCCAGCCGCGCGTCAGGGTCAGCAGGCCCAGCGCCAGGCCAGCCAGGGCGGCATTGCGCAGCGAAGGCAGTTCCATGTAGCGCACGCTGCGGTACAGGGTGAGCGCCAGCAGCGAGACCTGCAGCGGTTCGGCCGTGGTCTCGTGGCTGTGCACCAGCAAGCCCAGGCAGCCGAGGTAGATCAGCACGGCGGCATCGGCCAGGGTGCGGCCGAAATCGTCCGGCTCCGGCTGGCCGCCGAAGGCCAGGCGCAGCGGCTGCGCTTCCGGGCGCCGGCCCAGGTTGAAGGTGGCATACCAGACCGCCATCACGCCCAGCAAAAACACGCCCAGGGTGGCCACGCGCGCGCCCAGCACGTCGCCGATGGCCCAGCCGAACAGCTTGATGCCCAGCGCCCCGAGCCAGAACGCCAGCGGCCCTTCATCGGTCACCGACAGGCCGGCGATGTTCGGCCACAGCCAGTCTTGCCAGGCGCCATGCGCCATGGTCCACATCACGCCGAAGCTGGCCGCGTCATCGTTCTTCCATGGTTCACGCCCGATCAGGCCCGGCAGGATGTACAGCAAGCCCAGGGCGAAAAACGCCCAGCGGGGCAGGGTGCGGGTGGCGGCGGCGGGAAGACGGACTGGCTTCATCGGTCAGGGCTTATTCTTTGGAAAGCTGGAGTATGACGGGTAAAAAGAAAAAAGGCAGCCGCGGCTGCCTTTTTTTCGCTGCGACGGGGATTAGCCGTTTGCAACTGCGGTCTTGGAACCGACTTTGCCGAACTTCTGGCGGAACTTTTCCACGCGACCGGCGGTGTCGACGATCTTGTGCTGGCCGGTGAAGAATGGGTGCGATTCGGAGGAAACCTCGATCTTCACCAGTGGGTACTCTTTACCTTCGTGGGTCGCGGTGTCGCGGGTCTGGATGGTCGAGCGGGTGATGAACTTGAAGTCGCAGGACACGTCGTGGAACAGGACTTCGCGGTAATCTGGATGGGTATCAGCTTTCATGCTTTTCTCTCAATGTTGGTAGCCAAACAGCACTTCGTCGGTCCTTACTGCCTCTCGACCCGATTGCCGATCACTTGCCAGGGTTTAACGGAACTCGCGATTATACATCAAACCCGGTAAGGCGGGGTACGACCCAAGGGTCGGACCCCAGGTGTGCAAAAGCCGGGGATTAGGGTTGCCCCCGGCCGTGAGACCGTACGGGGTCTGACCCTGCGGGTCAGACCCCGGTTTACCGGTTTTGGCGGATTAGCCGCCGCGCCGCATCATCTCGAAGAACTCGCCATTGTTCTTGGTGGCGCGCATCTTGTCGAGGATGAACTCCATCGCCTCGATCTCGTCCATCGAGTACAACAGCTTGCGCAGGATCCAGATCTTCTGCAGCTGGTCGGCCTTGATCAGCAGCTCTTCGCGGCGGGTGCCCGACTTGTTCAGGTTGATGGCCGGGTAGACGCGCTTCTCGGCCAGGCGGCGCTCCAGGTGCACCTCCATATTGCCGGTGCCCTTGAATTCTTCGTAGATCACATCGTCCATGCGCGAACCGGTTTCGATCAGCGCGGTGGCGACGATGGTCAGCGAGCCGCCTTCTTCCACATTACGGGCGGCGCCGAAGAAGCGCTTCGGACGCTGCAGCGCATTGGCATCCACACCACCGGTCAGCACCTTGCCCGACGCCGGGATCACGGTGTTGTAGGCGCGCGCCAGGCGGGTGATCGAGTCCAGCAGGATCACCACGTCCTTCTTCATTTCCACCAGGCGCTTGGCTTTTTCCAGCACCATCTCGGCAACCTGCACGTGGCGGGTGGCCGGTTCGTCGAAGGTGGAAGCCACCACTTCGCCGCGCACCGAGCGCTGCATCTCGGTAACCTCTTCAGGACGTTCGTCGATCAGCAGCACGATCAGGGTCACGTCCGGGTGGTTGGTGGTGATGGCGTGCGCGATATGCTGCAGCATCACCGATTTACCGGATTTTGGCGAAGCCACCAAGAGGCCGCGCTGGCCTTTGCCGATCGGCGCCACCAGGTCGATGATACGGCCGGTGATGTTCTCGGTGCCGGTCATGTCGCGCTCGAGGCGCAGCGGCACGTTCGGGTGCAGCGGGGTCAGGTTCTCAAACAGGATGCGGTGCTTGGACGCTTCCGGCGATTCGCCGTTGACCTTGTCCACCTTCACCAGGGCGAAGTAACGCTCGCCATCCTTCGGGGTACGCACCTCACCCTCGATCGAATCGCCGGTGTGCAAGTTGAAGCGGCGGATCTGGGACGGGGAAATGTAAATATCGTCGGTCGACGCCATGTAGGAGGCGTCCGGCGAGCGCAGGAAGCCAAAGCCGTCAGGCAGGACTTCCAGGGCGCCGTCGCCGAAAATCTGTTCGCCGGCCTTGGCGCGTTTTTTCAGGATCGCGAACATCAGTTCCTGCTTGCGCAGGCGGGCCGCATTGTCGATATCGAGGCTGATTGCCATTTCCAGCAAAGCTGAAACGTGCATAGCCTTAAGTTCAGAAAGGTGCATAGCTGTTTGAGTGTCCCGTGACGGGAAAGTAAGGGTAGGGGAGGGAACTACGTGGGTTCTTTTAATTAAAGGGAAAGGTTTTTGGGCGCTTTCCCTGCCAATCAGGCGGGCTGCGGGCGCAGCACCGCCTATATTACATCAAATATTGCTGTCGATGAAAGAGGTCAGTTGACCTTTTGCCATGGCGCCGACTTTCTGCGCGGCTGGCACGCCATTCTTGAACAGGATCAGGGTCGGGATGCCGCGGATGCCGAACTTGCCCGGCACGGCCTGGTTGCTGTCCACGTCCAGCTTGGCGATGGTCAGCTTGCCGTCGTATTCCTTGGCCACTTCTTCCAGGATCGGCGCGATGCTCTTGCAAGGGCCGCACCATTCGGCCCAGAAGTCCACCAGCACAGGGCGGTCGGCCTTCAGCACGTCGGTGTCGAAGGAGGCATCGGTAATGTGTTTGATCAGGTCGCTCATGTTTTTCCTTGGTTGTTGGTTCGCCCGGGAATATCCCTTGCTGTTATCGCCCATCTGGCGACGAACTGCGCTAATTCAATACTGGGAAGTCAAGCGGGAATCAGGGCGGGAATGGCCCAAATAATAACCGATTTTTCCAGCCTGTGTACGCTGCTTGAAAGGCGAAAGTCGGGGTCAGGTCTGGCAATCCGCCAAAATGGCGGATTGCCAGACCTGACCCCGACTTTCATCCTGCACGGCGGGTGGCGGCCTGGGCCAAGAGCTCGGCCAGGGCGGCGGGGGTGGCGGGCTTGGCCAGCGTGCCGAGCAGGGCCAGGCCGTGGGCGCGCGCCAGCGTTTCGGCGGCCTGGCGGATGCCGGCGTCCATCCCGGACAAGAGGGCGACCGCGCCGCCGAAGTGGCTGTCGGCGGCCTTGCGCAGGAATTCTATGCCGTCCATCTCGGGCATCGACAGGTCGCACACCAGGAGGTCGGGGCGGTATTGCGGCAGCACCAGCAGGGCCTGGCGGGCGTCGCTTTCACTGCGTACATTGAGCTGGCCGAGCTCTTCGAGCATGTCGGACAACATGCTCAGCATGAAGGGGTCGTCGTCGACCAGCAGGATGCGCAGCGGCGTGGTGGGGGTCTCAGTCATCGTCGGCAAAGGTGGTGTTGGTCATGATGTGCTCGCTCACCGCATGCAGCAGCGGCCACAGGCGGTCCAGCACGGCGCGCGCGGTGCCCGCTTCGGCTTCGGGCGCCAGCTGTTCCAGCTGCAGGCACAGCTCGGCCATGCCAAGCGCGCCCACGGCGCGCGCGCTGCTCTTGATGCGGTGGCCCAGCTCGCGCACTTTCTGCAGCTCGCCGGCGGCCAGCGCGTTTTCCATTTCGGTAAAGCCGGCTTCGGTGGTCTGCAGGAACTTGAAGGCGAACTTGCGGATCTTGTGCGGCTGGTAGCCCAGGAGCTGGGCCAGCACCGACAGGTCGATGATGGCTGGGTCGCCAGCCAGCGTGGGACGGAAGGCGGCGCGCCCGGCGCCGCGCGGCAGGGCGGCCTCGCTGGCGGCGGCGCCGGCGTCGCGCTCGGGCAGCCAGCTGGCGATCTTCTGGTACATCAGGGCCGGCTGGATCGGCTTGGCAATGAAGTCGTCCATGCCGGCCTGCAGGCAGCGTTCGCGGTCGTCCTTGGTGGCGGTGGCGGTCATGGCCAGCACGCGGGTGGCGGCCAGGGCCGGGTCGGCGCGGATGCGGCGCGTCGCTTCCAGCCCGTCCATCAGCGGCATCTGCACGTCCATCAGCACGCAGTCGAAGGCGGCCTGGTGCAAGAGGTCGAGCGCTTCGGCGCCGTTGTTGGCCAGGCACACCGAGGAGCCGGCTTCTTCCAGCATCTCGAGCGCGATCTGCTGGTTGAAGGTGTTGTCCTCGACCAGCAGGATGCGCGCGTCCTTCAGCGCCTGCATGGCGGCCGTGCTGCGCGCGCTGTCGAGCAGGGCGGCGGCGGCGGCGTTGACTTCGTTGATCACGTCCGGCAGGCCGCGCGGCGAGACGCCCAGGCGGGCGGTGAACCAGAAGGTGGCGCCGGCGCCGGGCGCGCTGTGCACGCCCACTTCGCCGCCCATCAGCTGCGCCAGCTGCTTGCAGATGGCCAGCCCCAGGCCGGTGCCGCCGTATTCGCGCGTGATGGCGCTGTCGGCTTGCTGGAAGGCCTGGAACAGCTTGCCCTGCTCGGCGTCCGACAGGCCGATGCCGTGGTCGCGCACCTCGAAGCGCAGCAGGCAGGCCATGTCGTCGGCCAAGAGCTGCTTGACGCTGACTTCGATGCTGCCCTGCTCGGAAAACTTGATGGCGTTGTTGACGTAGTTGATCAGGACCTGGCCCAGGCGCAGCGGGTCGCCACGCAGCACCGGCGGCAGCGCCGGGTCGATGTCAAACGCCAGGCGCAGGCCGCGGCTGGCCGCCTTCGGCGCCACCACCGTGGTCAGGGTCTGGATCACGTGCTCGAGCGAGAAGTCGACGTCTTCGATTTCCAGCTTGCCTGCTTCGATCTTGGAGATGTCGAGGATGTCGTCGATGATGCGCAGCAGGTGCTCGCCGGCGAAGCGGATCTTTTCCAGGTAGTCGCGCTGGCGCGGCTCCAGTTCGGTCTTCAGCGCCAGGTAGGCCATGCCGATCACGCCGTTCATCGGGGTGCGGATCTCGTGGCTCATCTTGGCCAGGAACTGGCCTTTCGCGGCCGACGCTTCCTCGGCCTGCTGGCGCGCTTCGTCCAGCTGCGCGGTGCGCTGCGCCACCCGCTCTTCCAGGTGCTCGTTGAGTTCGCGCAGGGCGCGCTCGTTGGCCTTGCTGTCCGAGATGTCGATCGACATGCAGATCAGGTAGGCCGGCGCGCCGTGGGCGTCGTACACCGGCTTCTTGAAGGTGCGCAGCTGGCGCGTCTGGCCCAGGGCCGGGTTCCAGATGTTTTCCTCGAAGTCGATCAGGGCGCGCCCGGCAAACGCTTCCAGGTCGCGCGCGCGGAAGGCGGCCGCTTCTTCCGGCGCGTGGAACACGCTGTAGTCGCCGTTGTTCAATTCGTCGAAGGTGTAGCCGAACTGCTGCTCGCAGGCGCGGTTCATCAGCAGCATGCGGCTGTCCTTGTCCTTGATGAACAGGCCGATCGGCATCATCTGGATGATTTCCTGCAGCCGCTGCTCGCCCTGGCGCAGCGCGTCCTCGCTGCGCTTCCTGTAGGTGATGTCGGTCAGGCTGGCCACCAGCATGCTGCCCGGGCCGTGCTCGTCGCGCAGCGGCTCGACGTTGACCGACAGCCAGCAGGTGTCGCTGCCGGCGGCGGCCGGCACCCCCATCACCACGTCGCGCACCGGCTGGCCGCTGGAGAGCGCCTGCGCCACCGGGTGCTCGGGGGCGGAAAAGCGGCGGCCGTCCTCGTGCACGCCGTCCCACTGGCCGGCGCCGCGCGCGGCCGCGCGCCCCAGCATGCGGCTGGCGGCGGCATTGCATTCGACGATATTGCCGGCCGCGTCGAACACCAGCAGGCCGTTGGTGACGGCGTTGAACACCGAGGCCAGGCGCTGGTTGGAGTGGCGCAGCGCCAGCTCCGCCAGGCGCCGGTCGCTGATGTCGGTGACCATGGTCAGCGTGCCGGCGTAGCTGCCGTTGTCGGCGTTGACGGTGGTGGTCGAAAGCAGGGCCCACAGCGAAGAGCCGTCCTGGCGGTAGAAGCGCCCTTCGGCCGGTTCTGCCGGCGTGGCGGCGGCGCCGCCTGGCTGGCGCTGCGCCTGCAGGGCCGGGCAGTCGGGGTCCATGAAGTCGGCCATCGGGCGCCCCAGCATGTGCTCGACTTCGTAGCCCAGCATGCGCGCCATGGTGGGATTGACGAAGCTGGTCTGGTCGGCCGCGTCGCACATCCAGATGCCTTCGGCTGCGGTCTGCACGATCAGGCGGTAGCGCTCGGACGAGGCCTGCAGCGCTTCCTCGGCGCGCTGGCGCTGGGTCATGTCGCGCAGCGACACCACCACCAGGCCCTGGCCGGCCAGCTGGATCGGCGCCAGGTGCACCATGGCCGGGAAGTGGCTGCCGTCCAGGCGGCGCGCGGTCAGCACCCGGCCCGGCATGCGCGGGCGGGCAAACAGTTCGCGCGGGCGGCCCGGGGTGTCGCGCATCACGTCCGGGATCAGCAGTTCCATGCTGGCGCCGGCCAGCGTGCCGGCGTCGGCGGCAAACACCGCATCGGCCGCCTCGTTGGCCTGGCGCACCCGCCCGCCGCGGTCGGCCACCAGCAGGGCGCCGGGCAGGGCGTCCAGCATGGCGGCCATGCGCGCCAGTTCGGCCGCGCTGCGGTCGGAAATGTCGCCCAGGGTGCCGGACATGCGCAAGGGCCGGCCGGTGGCGTCGCGCGTCAGCACCATGCCGCGCGCCAGCACCCAGGTGTAGCTGCCGTCGCGGCAGGCCATGCGAAATTCCATGGTGAACGGGGTGCGCCCGACGTCCGGCTGGTCCAGCGCGCCAATCTCGCCGGCGATGCGGGCGCGGTCGTCGGGGTGCACCAGCTGCAGCCACTGCGCGACATTGGCCGGGCGCAGCGCGCCCGGCGCATAGCCGAGGATTTCGCAGTAGCGCGGCGACAGGTGCAGCGCCGGGCGCTGCGGCTGCCAGTCCCAGGAACCTTCGCCGGCGCCTTCCAGCGCAAAGCTGGCAATGCGCTCGGCGTCGCCGACCCGCACTTCGGCGCCGCGCAGGGCGCGCGACACGCGCAGCAGGCGCCACAGGGCGGCCCCGGCCAAGAGGGCCAGCGCCACTCCCAGCGCGTAGTGCCAGGCCGGGGTGGCGGGGGCCTCGTGGTAGAGGAAGCCGTCCAGCTTGAAGTCGGCCGGCAGCAGGCCGGCGCCGGCGTAGCTGGCGGCAATGCCCTGCCAGCGCAGCGGGTTGCTGTAGCCCAGTTCGATCAGGTGCTGTTCCAGCAGCGGCGCCAGCTGGGCCGCTTCCCACAGCAGCTCTTCGCGCGCCTTGCGCTCGGGATAGCGGGCGCGGATCAGGTCGACAATCTCGTTCGGGTGCTCGAGCGCATAGCGCCAGCCTTTCAGCGTCGCTTCGCGCAGGGCGCGCGCGCGTGCCGGGTGTTCGCGCAGCTCGCTCTCGGTGGTGTACAGGTTGTCGCCGTAGAAGTCGATGCCGGCGCTGCGCGGGTGCAGGATCTCATAGCGCAGGCCGGCGCGCTCGAGCGCGTAGGGCGCCGAGCTCAGGTAGGCGGAAATGGCGTCGACCCGGCCCTCCAGCAAGTCTTGCGTGCCGTGGCTGCCGGGCACGATGGTGAGCTGGGCCAGCGGCACCTGCGCGTGCTGCAGGTAGACCCGCAATTCCTCGGTGTCGGGGCCGAGCGCGACGCGGCTGCCGGGCCAGGGGCGGCGCCGGCCCTGCTGGTCCAGGCGCACGGCCAGCACCGTGGCCGAATGCTGGAACACAGAGGCCAGCAGCACCACCGGGGCGCCGGCGGCGCGCCGCAGCAGCAGCGAGGCATTGCCCACGCCATACTGGGCGCCGCCGTCGAGCACGCTTTGCAGCGGGTCTTGCCCGGGCTGGGCTTCGCGCAAGGTCACGTCCAGCCCGGCGTCGCGGTAATAGCCCTTGGCCTGGGCCGCGTAATAGCCGGCAAAGGCGAACTGGTGGCGCCATTTGAGCTGGACGGTGACGGCCTCGGCGGCGCTGGCGGCCGGCGCCAGCGGCAGGGCGGCCAGCGCCAGCAGCCCGGCGCACAGCGGGGCGGCGATGGCGCGCGCGCAGCGGCGGCGCGCGCGGGCGCGCACGCGGGCAAGGACAGGCGGGGCGGCTTTCTGGCTCGATGGCGACAAGGCTTCCCTTTCTGGCCAGCGCGGGGGCGCTGGCGTGCGGACAACTATAGCATTGCTCAGGCGGGGACGCTGCCGCCAAATTGGTAGCGATGGCCAGGATGCCACATGGTGGCCAGCGAGGCCACGCGGCCGGCCGACTGGGTCTGGCGCTTGAGCACCAGGCAGGGCTGGCGCCCATCCATCGCCAGCATCTCGGCGATTTCGCGCGGCGGCACCAGCGCTTCTATGCTGTAAGTGGCCGCCTGCAGCGGCGCCGCCCGCATCAGGTATTCATTGGGCGTGGTGTGGCTGAAGTCCTGCGTCATGTAGTCGGGGGCGCAAAGCGGGTTGACCCAGCGGTCTTCCACCTGGATCGGCACGCCGTTTTCAAAGTGCACGATGACGGAATGATACAGCTCTTGGCCCGGCGGCAAGTCGAAGGCCTTGCCCAGCAAGTCGCCGGCCTTGCCTCGCTCGAGCAGCTGCAAGGCGCTGCGGTGGGCGTGGCCGCGCGCCCTGACCTCGTCGGCAATGCTCTTGATTTCCAGCAGGGTGGCCTGGACTTTTTGCGGCGCGACATAGGTGCCGGCGCCCTGGCGCCGGGTCAGCACGCCTTCCGCGGTCAGTTCGCGCACGGCGCGGTTGACGGTCATGCGCGAGACGCCGAACTGCTTGACCAGGGCTTGCTCGGAAGGGATGACGGCGCCTTCCTTCCAGGCGCCGGCGGCAATTTGCGCCAGCAGGAAGTCCTTGATGCGTTGAAAGATGGGGGTGTCGTGTTGTTGGTGTTCTTCCAAGCCGTCCTCCGGATGAGTGCGCCGATTGTAGCATTCGGGAATTCAATAGCAAGCGGCGGAGTGCCGCCGGCCGGACGGCTGCCTAGCATGGTGGCATACTACCGACTGGAGCTTGCGATGAACCCGATGAAGCCGATTTCCCGTTTCCTGACCGACAAGGAGCGCTGGGCCGCCGTGCAGGCGCGCGACAGCGCGGCCGACGGCCAGTTCTACTATTCCGTGCGCACCACCGGCGTGTTCTGCCACCCTTCCTGCGGCGCCCGGCCGGCCCTGCGCGAGAACGTGGCCTTCCATGCCTCCATCGCGGCGGCCGAGGCGGCCGGTTTCCGCCCCTGCAAGCGCTGCAAGCCGGACCAGCCGCCGCTGGCCGAGCGCCACGCGGCCATGGTGGCCGAGGTGTGCCGCCTGATCGATGCGTCGGAAGTGGCGCCCGACCTTGGCGCGCTGGCTGCTGCCGGCGGCATGAGCCGCTTCCACTTCCACCGCGTGTTCAAGGCCCAGACCGGACTGACGCCGAAAGCCTATGCCGTGGCGGCGCGCGCGCGGCGCATGCAGCAGGGGCTGGCCGACCAGGCTTCCGTGACCGATGCCATCTACGCCGCCGGCTTCAATTCCAGCGGGCGCTTCTACGCCGCTACGCCAGGTGCGCTGGGCATGACGCCGTCGGCCTGGCGCGCGGGCGGGCGCGGGGCGGTGATCCGCTTTGCCATCGCCCAGTGCTCGCTGGGGGCGATCCTGGTGGCCAGCACCGAACGGGGCATCTGCTGCATCCTGCTGGGCGACGATCCGCAGGCGCTGGCGCACGACCTGCAGGACCGCTTCCCGCAGGCCGAGTTGCGCGGCGCGGAGGCAGATTACGAGCAGGTGGTGGCGCGTGTGATTGCCTTCGTCGAGGCGCCGCAGATCGGGCTCGACCTGCCGCTTGATGTGCGTGGCACGGCCTTCCAGCAGCGCGTCTGGCAAGCCTTGCGCGAAATTCCGGCCGGCGCGACGGTCAGCTATGCCGAACTGGCCGAGCGCGTGGGCGCGCCGAACGGGGCGCGGGCGGTGGCGGGCGCTTGCGCGGCCAACGCGATTGCGGTGGCGATTCCCTGCCACCGGGTGGTGCGCAACGATGGTTCGATCTCGGGCTATCGCTGGGGCGTGGAGCGCAAGGCGGCCTTGCTGGAACGCGAGGCGGAGGCGGCCACCGAGGCTGCGGCATGATGGGCGACCTGTTTGCGCCGCCGCTGGCTGCGGCGGCCGGGGCGAGCGCGGCTTTCGATTGGCCGCGTATTGCCGGCGACCTGGATGAATTCGGCTGTGCGCTGGTGCGGGGTGTCTTGTCGCCTGGCGAGTGTGCGGGGCTGGTGGCGGGCTATTGCCGGCCGGAGCTCTATCGCAGCCGGGTCGTCATGCAGCGGCATGGGTTTGGCAAGGGGGAATACCAGTATTTCCGTTATCCCTTGCCTGATCTGGTCGCCGAGTTGCGCTCGTCCATGTATCCGCCGCTGGCATCCATCGCCAATCGCTGGTATGCGGCGATGGGGCTGGAACCGCGCTTTCCTGCTGAACATGCGGACTTCGTCGCGCGCTGCCATGCGGCGGGGCAGCGCCGGCCGACGCCCTTGCTGCTGCAGTACGGTGCGGGCGATTACAACTGCCTGCACCAGGATTTGTATGGCGAGCATGTGTTTCCGCTTCAGGCGGCCTTCCTGCTGTCGCAGCCGGGCCGGGATTTTCAGGGCGGTGAGTTCGTGCTCACCGAACAGCGCCCGCGCATGCAGTCGCGCGTGGAGGTGGTGCCCTTGCAGCAGGGCGATTGCGTGATCTTTCCGGTCTTTCATCGGCCGGTGGCGGGCGCGCGCGGCATCTATCGCGTCAACATGCGCCATGGCATCAGCCGCCTGCGCAGCGGCCATCGCCATACGCTCGGGATCATTTTCCATGATGCTGAGTGAGGACATCCGGAACGGATTCGCGATTTGGGGGCTAAAACAAATTGTCTGAAACCGTGTCTGAAACTGTCTGAAACCGTTCTGAAATTGTCTGAACTTGGGTTTCTCTCGCTTGTCAAAGACGTACTTGAATAAGCGGGGGGACATCATGGGCCGTAAACTTGTTTCTGTTCAAATCTCGAGTGAACTGTTCCTCGAACTGGCGAACTATCTCCAGGAGTTCGGTGACGAGCGCGATCCGGCCGGAGTAGTCGAGGGCGCTCTGGCTTCCTGGCTTGCGGTCGCTCGCGGCGAAACGAGCGCTGGCGATGGCCCAGCGCCAGGTTTCCAATGGAAGCAGCTGTTTCTGCCTGAAGGCACGGAACTGAAAATGCAATACCGTGGTCACTATGCATTTGCCAAGGTTGTCGGCGATGCGGTGTTATGCGATGGCAGGTCCATGAGTCCGAACCAATTTGCAGCCGAAGTGGCGGGCACGGCCCGCAACGCCTGGCGCGACCTATGGTTGCGTTTGCCGGGCCAGCGCTACTGGAAAAATGCGGCCTTTATTCGTAGTGAGCAACTGCGGGGCCCGGCCCGGAACCGGTCGCGGCATTCCGGCCTCACGATGCGGTTGCCGCCCCAGCCGTCATGGCGCAAAGCCTGCGCAATGCCCTCGCCTTGATCGAGAAGGCAGCCAGCCGCCGCCAAGGCAAGTTGGAACGGCGGACTGACATCCTGCCTGACGATTAGGCAT
The DNA here is from genome assembly GCF_049904655.1 of Pseudoduganella sp. R-34. NCBI lineage: Bacteria > Pseudomonadati > Pseudomonadota > Betaproteobacteria > Burkholderiales > Oxalobacteraceae > Pseudoduganella > Pseudoduganella sp. R-34. The sequence continues at coordinate 6,167,656 of NZ_CP184572.1, read as the reverse complement.
TTCAGACAATTTCAGAACGGTTTCAGACAGTTTCAGACACGGTTTCAGACAATTTGTTTTGACCCCTGCATCGAAAACCCTTTCCGAATGCGCTCAAGGCAGTTCGCCAGAGGAATGCGGATCGATCGAATACGGGTAATGCTCGTCGAGGAAACCCGGCTGCGCCCGCACGCGCTCTATCCAGGCGCAAACATGGGGAAACTGACGCAAAGGCAGGCCCGCTTCTTCGGCCCGGTGGGTATAGGCAAACAGCGAAATATCCGCAATGGTATAGGTGTCGCCAGTGATGAAAGGCCGCAGCGCCAGCTCGCGCTCAAGGATTTGCAGTGCGCGCAAGCCACCCGCTCGCCGCATCTCGACCAGCGCGGCAGGCCGGCGCGCCAGCTTGCCCGTCATGGTCCAATGGCGCAGGGAAGCGATACTCAGCACGTAGTCCTGTTCAAACGACATCCACTGCTGCACCTTGGCCGCCGTAAAAGCATCGGCAGGCAGGTAACGCGTGCCGGAAGCCAGATAGGTGAGGATGGCATTCGACTCCGCTAGCACCCGTCCATCATCGAGGCGCAAAGCCGGCACCGCACCGGTCGGATTAACTGCAAGGTAGGAAGGATCCTGCCCGGCTCCTTCAAAGATGCTGACCATCTCGGTACGGTAAGGCAAGCCAAGATGCGACAGCAGCAAGCGGACTTTGTAAGCGTTTTGTGAAGGCAGGTAATCGTAAAGCGTCAGCATGGCGGAACTCCAACAGGAAAAGCCACATTGGACCAGCAGCCAGCTCCCGCCACATCCCGAATCTTGCTCTTTAATGCAAGCGAGTCTGCGGGTACACTCTGCTACGGAAAAAATCTTGCTTTCAAATTCGAAAGGACATGCCCATGCACTTCCGCCGCACCCTGCTGACCGCCGCGCTGGCCGCCGCCACAAGCGCCAACGCCGGCACCATGATCGAGAATGCCAACGGCTACACGCTCAACGCAAAAGGCAAGCTGCTGCGGTTCCAGGCGCTGGCCTTCGACGACAGCGGCAAGCTGGTGGCAGTCGGCAGCGCGCGCGAAGTAGCAGCGCGGGCCAAGGGTTTCAAGCGCATCGACGTGCAGGGAAAGACCGTGCTGCCAGGCCTGATCGACGCCCATGGCCACGTTTTCGGCCTGGGTGAAGTCGCCACCAGCGTCGACTTGTACAGCCCGGCCTCGCTGCAGGCGGCGCAAGCCTCGGTCGCCACGTTCGCGCAAGCCAACCCGCAGCGCAAATGGGTGATCGGCAAGGGCTGGAACCAGGAAACCTGGAAACTGGGCCGTTTCCCGAACGTGGCCGAACTCGATGCCGTGGTGAGCGACCGCCCGGCCGCCATGGAGCGCGTCGACGGCCACGCCATGTGGGTCAACAGCAAAGCGCTGGAAGCGGCCGGCATTACGAAAGACACGAAAGATCCCGAAGGCGGCAAGATCGAACGCGATGCCAGCGGCAACGCCACCGGCATCCTGGTCGACACGGCGATGGAATTCGTCTACAAGGTGCTGCCGAAACCAAGCGAGGCCGAAGCGCGCGCCATGCTCGATGGCGCGCTGGGCATCCTCTCCAGCGTCGGCCTGACCAGCGTGCACGATGCCGGCATCGACGCGGGCGCCGACCGCCTGTTCCGCGAGTACGCCGACCAGGGCAAGCTGACCACCCGCGTGTACGCCATGATCGGCGACGTGGGCCCCGACTTCGAGCAATTGTCGAAGAACGGCCCGCTGCCTTCATACGCCGACGGCCATTACGCGCTGGCAGCCGTCAAGCTGTATTCGGACGGTGCGCTGGGCAGCCGCGGCGCAGCCCTGGTCCACCCCTACAGCGACGCACCTTACACGCGCGGCCTGCTGTTCAACAGCGACGCCGCCATCCGCGCCAAGATGGAAAAGGCCATGAAGGCCGGCTACCAGGTCAATGTGCACGCCATCGGCGACGCTGGCAACAAGCAGATCCTCGACAGCTTCGCGCAACTGGGCAAGCAGTACCCGCTGGCGGCCAAACGGCACCGCATCGAGCACGCGCAGGTGGTGCAGCCGGCCGACATCCCGCGCTTCAAGCAGCTGGCCATCGTGCCGTCGATGCAGCCGACCCATGCCACCTCCGACCAGAACATGGCGGAGCAGCGCGTCGGCCCTGAGCGCATCAAGGGCGCCTATGCCTGGCGCACCTTCCTCAAGCAGGGCAGCCGCATTGCCTGCGGTTCCGATTTCCCGATCGAGTCGCCCAATCCGCTGCAAGGCATCCACGCTGCCGTCACGCGCCAGGACATGCAAGGCATGCCGAACGGCGGCTGGCACAAGGAGCAAGCCATGACGCTGACCGAAGCCTTGCGCTGCTTCACGCTGGACGCGGCCTGGGCGGCGCACCAGGAGCAGTCGGTCGGTTCGCTGGAGCGAGGCAAGTGGGCCGACTTCATCGTCACCGACCGCGACCTGTTCCAGGTGCCGGCCGAAGAAATCGGCAAGATCGGCGTGCTGCAAACCTGGGTCGGCGGCAAGCAGGTGTTCCGCAAGTAAGCGCGCCGGCCGCGCTCAGCTCGTGCGGACGTAGTCGGCGAGCCTGGCGATCCAGAACAGCAGCACAAGCAATACCAGCAGCACCTTGTTGAACGACAGGCCGGTGTACCAGCGTTGGCGCGGCTGCCAGGCATCGCGCGCGGCGGCCGGCCTGGCCTTGGCTGTTGCGGGCGCGGCTGCGGGCGGCGCATTGCGGCAGTAGTCCGTCCACCACCGGACGGCAGCGGCGTTGAATTCGTAGTCGGCCAGGAACGGGGTTTTCGCCAGGTGCCGCAATACTTCCTGCATGCCCTCCACGTGGCTGCGGTGGCGGGCAAACGTGGTGAAGCGCGCCTCGTCGACCGGACCGGACACCAGCAGCAAGGCCCGCACCATCGGGTCTTCCTGCGACCACTGGTCGAACTGGCGCCGCCATTTGCGCGCGACGTAGCGATTGAGCAGGCGCTGGATGGCCGCCTGGTCCGGCAAGTCCTCGCCCCCGCGCGAAGTCCAGGCCAGGGCGCCGGAGAAGGCCGGCACCAGCTGCCAGCGCTGTTCGAAATCTTCTTCCAGCGCGCGCACGATGGCCGTTTCCAGACCCGCGCGGAAGGCGCCGTTGCCCCAGCCCGGCTGCCGGTAGCGGCGCGCCAGTTCGGCCCCGCGCTGCTCCGCCGGCAAGTGCTCCAGCGCCTGGCACAGCATGGCCGCTGCCGCCTCCGGCGCCGGCGGCTGGGGGCCGGGGCGCAGTTGCGGGCGCGCGGTGGCATACGATTGGGGACGCGGGCCGGGCAGCCAGCGCTGGCTGTGCTGCTGCGCCAGCGCGGCCTCGCTCTCGGGCTCCAGGTCGAGCACCAGCGGCTGCGCCAGCGGCGCGTCCAGCGGCAGTTCGGGCAGGGCCGGCAGGCTGGAGAACGGCGGGCGGGCCGCTGCCGGCGGCTGGCGCCGCGGCCGCGGCGGCGGCAGGGGCGGCACCAGTGGCACTGGGGCCGCGCCGATGCTATCGAATGCCAGCAGTGCCGGAAAATCGCCGGCCGCCGGCGCCTGCTCCTGCGGCGTGGCCAGCGCCTGCTCGTACGCTTCGCGCAAGGACTGGAAGCCGGCCAGGTCTTGCTCCGGGTCGATCTGCTTGAGGCGGGCCGCGTAAGCCAGCTTGATGGCGCGCGTGTCGCTGGTCGGCGCAATGCCGAGGGTGTGCCAGATGGTCATGGTGAGCTTGCCTTATACCGGCCAGCCATTGCGGCGGGCATGGGCTTGGACTTCGACCGTCCAGAAACGCTCCGGCAGCACGGTCACGATGCCGGGATAAGCGTCGTGGATCAGCAGCGGCACCAGGCCGCTTTGCAGGTAGCCGCCAGGCAGGTGCTTGCGGTCGAAAAAGATGGTGGTCAGGCGCAAGTCCGAGCTTGACAGGCGCAAGGGCAGCGGCAGGCCGAAGCTGCGCGTCCTCTCGTGCATCAGGTGGTCGGACAGGAAGGCCAGCCGGTGGTCCAGCGGGCGCGTGCCCTTGTAGTCGTAAATAGTGCTGGCAATCGGCCCCAGCTCTGCGCCGGTCGGGATGCCGCGCAGGTCGTACAGCACCTCGCCCGGGCAGTTGGCGTCGCCTTCCCGCCACATCAGGCTGTTGGCCTGGGTGATCTGGCCCCATACCAGGCGGCCGCCGAGGAACAGGGCGCCGACGTTCTGGAACCACAGCTCGATGCTGTCGCCGTCGACCCAGGACGGGCGCTCCGGCACCAGGTAGTCGGGATCGCTGCTGCGCGCCAGGTCGATGCGGCGCTGCACATGCTCCATATCGTCCTGCAGGCGCGGCGCGCGCGAGGCGGCGGCCATGCGCCCCAGCTCTTTGACCGTGGCGCGGAACTGGGCCCCGCTGCATGGCCCGAACAGGCGGTCCAGCAGCATGTGCAGCGGGAAGTAGACCTCGCTCTTGTTGAGCAGTCCGGCCAGCGCCAGGCGCGGCTGGCCGACGGCGTCGACCGCGATCGCGTGGGCCTGCTGCAACTGCCGCGCCGTGAACCAATCGATGCGCGCGCCCGACTCCTGCGCCACCACGGTGCCGATGTAGAACGCCAGCACATGCAGAAAATTGCGGTTGGCCGGATGCGCCAGGAATTGCGCTTCGCTGACCTCCAGCCTGGGCTGCAGTTGCTCCAGCAGGTTGTCGATGCGCAGCAGGCTGGCGGCCGACAGGTCCAGCCCGAGCTGGTACAGCGCCTTGCGATAGGCAATGCCGTGTTCGAAGGGGTAGCGTTCCACCAGCGCGTCGAGGTGGCGGCTGGCCAGCGCATTGCTGTCGGCGGCCGGGTCGTCGGCGCGCAGCGCAGGGCAGAGGGCATCGACCGCGCGCCGGGTCGCTTCGAACGCTTCCAGCGACGGCGCTGCCAGACGGTCGTATTCGCGCGCCTGCTCCCATGCGCGGCCGTGGGGGCTCTTGCGCAGGGCGCGCGTAAAGCGCGGCAGCAGGTCGTCGGCCAGTTGACGCAGGCCTGGCGGGCAGCGCTGCAGCTGGATCATGCCCGGAATGCAGCGCCGCTGGGGGTTGGTGGTATAGGGCAGGGCCAGCACCAGGCCGTGCAGCAGCCCGCTGGCGGCGCCGAATTCCACGAACAGGGCGCGCTCGGACGGGCAATCGTCGAAGCGCGCATTCATCTCGAACAGCAGCACCTGGCTGGTGGCGCCGGCGCCGTGCAGCTGGGCGCGCACTTCGGCCAGCGCCCCGCGCGGCTGCGTGCTGCGCGCCTGGCCAACGTGGTCGCGCTGGTATAGCGTGAAGGGCACGGGCTGGCCGGCCAGGATCAGCTGGTAGGCCTGCGCCGCAGCTTCACCCGCCAGGTCGATCAAAGGGAAGTCGGGGTGGTCGAGAAGCATGGCGCCGGGCGAGAATTGTAAACGTGAAAGAAAAGTAGTGTACTTACTAACTATTGACTCTGCAAGCCGCTAAAAATCAGTTGACTGGCTTGTATATACAACTTAGAGTGGCGCCATCAACCATTCAAGGAGCCGCCATGCCTACCAGCCTTGCCAACGATCCCCGCTACGACGCCACCCGCGACATCCGCGCCCCGCGCGGCCCGGAAATGACTTGCAAAACCTGGGGCGCGGAAGCGGCCTACCGCATGCTGCAGAACAACCTGGACAAGGAAGTGGCGGAGAACCCGCAACACCTGGTGGTGTACGGCGGCATCGGCCGCGCGGCCCGCAACTGGGCGTGCTTCGACCAGATCCTCGCTTCCCTGAAAAAGCTGGAAGCCAATGAAACCCTCTTGATCCAGTCCGGCAAGCCGGTCGGCGTGTTCCAGACCCACGAAGACGCGCCGCGCGTGCTGCTGGCCAATTCCAACCTGGTGCCGAAATGGGCCAACTGGGAGCATTTCAACGAGCTCGACCGCCAGGGCCTGTTCATGTACGGCCAGATGACGGCCGGTTCCTGGATCTATATCGGCACCCAGGGCATCGTGCAGGGCACCTACGAAACCTTCGCCGAAGCGGGCCGCCAGCACTTCGGCGGCGACCTGAAAGGGCGCTGGGTGCTGACCGCCGGCCTGGGCGGCATGGGCGGCGCGCAGCCGCTGGCCGCCACCTTTGCCGGCGCCGTCTCGCTCAACATCGAATGCCAGCAGTCCTCCATCGATTTCCGCCTGCGCACCCGCTACCTGGACAAGCAGGCCGCCAGCATCGATGCAGCGATCGAGATGATCAAGCAGCACCAGGCCAACGGCGACGCCATTTCCATCGGCCTCTTGGGCAACGCGGCCGACGTGCTGCCGGAACTGGTGCGCCGCGCCAAGGCCGGCGGCCTGGTGCCGGACCTGGTGACCGACCAGACTTCGGCCCACGACCTGGTCAACGGCTACCTGCCGCAAGGCTGGAGCGTCGCGCAGTGGAAGGCGGCTCAGGCCGACGCGGCGCAGCATGCGCGCCTGGTCGACGCGGCAGCCGCTTCCTGCGCCGTGCACGTGCAGGCCATGCTGGACTTCCAGGCGCTGGGCGCCAAGGTGGTCGACTACGGCAACAACATCCGCCAGGTGGCGCTGGACAAGGGCGTCAGGAACGCCTTCGACTTCCCCGGCTTCGTGCCGGCCTACATCCGCCCGCAGTTCTGCGAAGGGCGCGGCCCGTTCCGCTGGGTGGCCCTGTCCGGCGATCCGGAAGACATCTACAAGACCGACGCCAAGATCAAGGAACTGTTCCCGCACCACGCCAACGTGCACCGCTGGCTGGACATGGCGCGCGAACGCATCGCCTTCCAGGGCCTGCCGGCGCGCATCTGCTGGCTGGGCCTGGGCGAGCGCCACATCGCCGGCCTGGCTTTCAATGAAATGGTGAAGAACGGCGAACTGAAGGCGCCGATCGTGATCGGCCGCGACCACCTCGACACCGGCTCGGTCGCCTCGCCCAACCGCGAAACCGAAGGCATGCGCGACGGCACCGATGCCGTGTCCGACTGGCCGCTCTTGAACGCCATGCTCAACACCGCCGGCGGCGCCACCTGGGTCTCGCTGCACCACGGCGGCGGCGTCGGCATGGGCTACTCGCAGCACTCCGGCGTGGTGATCGTGGCCGACGGCACGGAAGCCGCCGCCAAGCGCCTGGGCCGCGTGCTGGTCAACGACTGCGGCTCGGGCGTGATGCGCCACGCCGACGCCGGCTACGAGTCCGCCATCGCATGCGCCAAGCGTAATAAACTGAACCTGCCGATGATCAAGTAAGACCGGTAAGGCACCTTGCCACGCGACCGCCGCGTATCGGGTGTCTGACCCTGCGGGTCAGACACCGGTTTACCGGTTGAAGAGCAAACGAACACGAGACACAAAACCATGACCCACCTGACCCTGAATCCCGGCAAACTGACCCTGTCCGACCTGCGCACCGTCTGGAGCGCCCCCACCCCGATCACCCTGGCAAAAGAAGCCTACAGCGCCATCGACGCCTCCTGCAAAGCCGTGCAGGACATCGTCGCGAAAGGCGACGCCGCCTACGGCATCAACACCGGCTTCGGCCTGCTGGCGAAAACCCGCATTCCCGATGACAAGCTGGAACAGCTGCAGCGCAACCTGATCCTGTCGCACTCGGTCGGCACCGGCGAGCTGATGTCCGACGAAGTGGTGCGCCTCTTGATGCTGACCAAGATCAGCAGCCTGTCGCGCGGCTTCTCCGGCATCCGCCCGATCGTGATCGACACCCTGATCGCCCTGTACAACAAGGGCATCATGCCCGCCATCCCGGCCAAGGGTTCGGTCGGCGCCTCCGGCGACCTGGCCCCGCTGTCGCACATGACCCTGGCCATCCTCGGCGTGGGCGAAGTGCGCGTGAAGGGCGAGCTGGTGCAGGCGGCCGACGCCTTGAAAGCCGCCGGCATCGCCCCCGTGGTCTTGGCCGCGAAAGAAGGCCTGGCCCTGATCAACGGCACCCAGGCCTCCACCGCCCTGTGCCTGCACGGCCTGTTCATGGCCGAACGCCTGCTCGAAGCGGGCATGGTGACCGGCTCCATGTCGCTGGACGCCGCCAAGGGTTCCGACTCCCCGTTCGACGCCCGCATCCACGAAGTGCGCGGCCAGCCGGGCCAGATCGCCGCCGCCGGCATCTACCGCGAACTGGTCTCCGGCAGCGCCATCCGCGCCTCGCACCTGGTGGGCGACGAGCGCGTGCAGGACCCGTACTGCCTGCGCTGCCAGCCGCAAGTGATGGGCGCCTGCTGGGACCTGATCGCCAACGCCGGCCGCACCCTCCTGATCGAAGCCAATGCCGTCACCGACAACCCGCTGATTTTCCAGAACGACGACGGCCCGGTAGTGGTCTCGGGCGGCAACTTCCACGCCGAACCGGTGGCCTTCGCCGCCGACACGCTGGCGCTGGCCATCGCCGAAATCGGCTCGATTTCCGAGCGCCGCGTCTCGCTGCTGATCGACGCCACCCTGTCCGGCCTGCCGCCGTTCCTGGTGCGCGACCCGGGCGTGAACTCGGGCTTCATGATCGCCCACGTGACCGCCGCCGCGCTGGCGTCGGAAAACAAGTCGATCGCGCATCCGGCCTCGGTCGACACCATCCCGACTTCCGCCAACCAGGAAGACCACGTGTCGATGGCCACCTACGGCGCGCGCCGCCTGCACGATATGGCGCACAATACCGCGACCATCCTCGGCATCGAGCTGCTGGCGGCGGCGCAGGGCATCGACTTCCACCGTCCGCTGAAAACCTCGGCGCAACTGGAACATGTACATGCCCAGCTGCGTTCCAAGGTACCATTCTTCGACGCCGACCGCTTCTTCGCGCCGGACATCGAGGCAGCCAAGCAGATGGTGGTGAACGGCGACCTGAGCGCAACTTGCAAGAGTCTGTTCAGCGCCCTGCATCCGTAAGGAGGTTCCATGGATTACCGCTTCCAAGCAGGCAGTATTCCCTTGCTGGTGTCGATGCCCCACGTGGGCACCGACATCCCTGACGATATCGCCGCGGCGATGACGCCAGCGGCGAGCGGCAAGGCCGACACCGACTGGCACCTGGTGCAGCTGTACGACTTCCTGGGCGCGCTGGGCGCGTCCACCCTGTCGGCGCGCTGGTCGCGCTATGTGATCGACCTGAACCGCCCGCCGGAAAACACCAACCTGTATCCCGGCCAGGACACCACCGGCCTGTGCCCGGTCGACACCTTCCACCGCGAGCCGCTCTACCTGGAAGGCCAGCAGCCCTCGCAGGCCGAGGTCGAGCGCCGCCTGGCCGCCTACTGGCAGCCCTACCACACCCAGTTGCGCGCGGAGCTGGAGCGCCTGCTGGCGATGCACGGCAAGGTGGTGCTGTGGGACGCCCACTCGATCGCTTCCGTGGTGCCGCGCTTCTTCGAAGGCAAGCTGCCGGACCTGAATTTCGGCAGCGCCGACGGCGCCAGCTGCGATGCCGCCCTGACCGAGGCCATCGCCGGCGTGGCGCGCCGCGACGAGCGCTACACCGTGGCTGTCAACGGCCGCTTCAAGGGCGGCCACATCACGCGCTTTTACGGCAAGCCGGAGCAGGGCGTGCACGCGATCCAGCTCGAGATGTGCCAGTCCACCTATATGGACGAAGCAGCGCCGTTCGGCTACCGCGCCGACCGTGCTGCCGAGATCGAGCCGCTGCTGCGCCGGCTGGTGCAAACCGCCGCGGACTGGGTGCGCGGGGTGCGCCCATGAAAGCCCTGTTCGCGCACCACGCGCTGCTGGCCGACGGCTGGCGCAAGAACGTCCTGCTGCAGTGGGACGAGCGCGGCAATTTCACCGCCGTGCAGCCCGACGCCGTGGCGGCGCCCGGCATCCCGGGCGCGCGCCTGGTCATGCCGGGCATGGTCAACCTGCACTCGCACGCCTTCCAGCGAGCGCTGGGCGGCCTGACCGAAGTCGCGGGCGATGCGCAGGACAGCTTCTGGACCTGGCGCGACCTGATGTACCGCTTCGCGCGCAACATCACGCCGGAGCAGATGGAGGCCATCGCCGCCCAGCTGTACTCCGAATGCCTGCGCCACGGCTATACCTCGATGTGCGAATTCCACTACGTGCAGCGCGCGCCGGACGGCAGCCTGTACCCGCAGGCGTCGGAAACGGCGCAGCGCGTGATTGCCGCCGCGCGCCAGGCCGGCATCGGCATCACCATGCTGCCGGTGCTGTATTCGTATGCCGGCTTCGGCGAACAGCCCCTGAAGCCGGAGCAGGCGCGCTTCCGCACCGATGCGCGCGACGTGCTGAAGATCATCGGCGAGCTGGAGCCGCTGCGCGACGCGCAGGTGGAAGTGGGCGTGGCGCCGCATTCGCTGCGCGCCGCCTCGGTGGCGCAGATCCGCGAAGTGCTGGACCACCTGCCGAAGGCGCGCCCGGTGCACATCCACATCGCCGAGCAGCAGGGCGAGGTGCAGCAGTCGCTGGACTACACGGGCAAGCGCCCGGTGCAGTACCTGGTCGACAACCTGGCGGTCGACGCGCGCTGGTGCCTGGTGCACGCCACCCACCTGAGCGACGACGAAGTGACGGCCATCGCGCAAAGCGGCGCCGTGGCGGGCCTGTGCCCGACCACGGAAGCCAACCTGGGCGACGGCCTGTTCCCGCTTGAAAGCTTCCTGGCGCAGGGTGGCCGTTTCGGCGTCGGCAGCGACAGCCACGTCTCGCAAAGCGCGGTGGAAGAACTGCGCTGGCTCGAATACGGCCAGCGCCTGGCGCAGCAGCGCCGCAATATCGCGGTGTCCGGAAGCGAGCGCCGCGTCGGCGACTTCCTGTGGCAAGCTGCCTTGCGCGGCGGGGCCCAGGCGGCGGGCCGCCCGGTGGGCGCGCTCTCGGCCGGCAAGCGTGCCGACCTGATAGTGTTGGACGACGACCACCCGAATCTTGACGGAATCGACGCCGCCGACATTCTGGGATGCTTGGTTTTCAGCGGAAATGATAATCTTGTCAGGGATGTGATGGTTGGCGGCCACTGGGTGGTGCGCAACCGGGAGCACGTGGCGCAACCGGCCATCACCACGCGCTTCAAAAAGACGCTGGCCGAATTGCGCGAGCTACGAGCATGACTCAAATCATCCAGTATGCAAGCCTGCACGCCACGCCCTGGAAAAACGGCGGCGGCAGCACCACGGAACTGTGCGTGATGCCGCCGGGCGCCGGCTTCGACGAGTTCGAATGGCGCCTGTCGCTGGCCACCATCGCGCAGAGCGGACCGTTCTCCATGTTTCCCGGCATCGACCGCACCCTGACCCTGGTCGAGGGCGGCGGCGTGGTGCTGGACGTGGGCAACGAGCGGCGCGTGGCGCTGTCCGAGCGCGAGCCGGTGATCGCCTTCCCGGGCGAGAACGCCGTCACTGCCACCGTGGAAGGCGCGCCGACCACCGATTTCAACGTCATGACGCGGCGCTCGATCTGCAACCACCAGCTGGAACGGCGCACCATCCGCGACTTCTCCACGCTGGAGCGGCGCAGCCCGACCACCGTGGTGTTCCTGGCCGAAGGAGAGAGCCTGAACCTGGCCAGCACCAGCGAGCGCATCTCGCTGGTGCGCTATGATGCGGTGGTGCTGGACAAGGATGACGTGTGGACGCTGGAGGCGGGCCACGCCACCGTGTTCATTGTCGATATTTTCCCGAACGAAGAGTAAAAACACATGGCAGTAGAGTGGGACCTGTTGATCACCAACGTGCACCTGGCCACCATGGCGGGCGAGGGCTATGGCGAAATCCGCGATGCCGCCATTGCGGTCGATAACGGCCGCATCGCCTGGATCGGCCGCCGCCAGGATGCGGCCGCGGCGGGCAGCGCGGAGCTGGAGCACGATGCCGGCGGCTGCTGGCTGACGCCGGGCCTGATCGACTGCCACACCCACATCGTCCACGCCGGCACCCGCAGCGACGAATTCGAGGCGCGCCTGAACGGCGCCAGCTACGAGGATATCGCCCGTGCCGGCGGCGGCATCATGTCCACCGTGCGCGCCACCCGCGCCGCTGCCGATGAAGAATTGCTGCGCCAGTCCCTGCCGCGCATCGCCGCGCTGCTGGCCGAAGGCGTGACCACGCTGGAAATCAAGTCCGGCTACGGCCTGGACCTCGCCTCCGAAAGCAAGATGCTGCGCGTGGCGCGCCGCGTGGAGCAGGTCATGCCGGTGTCGGTGCGCACCACCTTCCTCGGCGCGCACGCGCTGCCGCCCGAATTCAAGGACCGCCCCGACGACTACGTCGATGCAGTGATCGGCATGATCCCGGTGCTGGCGGACGAAGGCCTGGCCGATGCGGTGGACGCCTTCTGCGAGCGCATCGGCTTCACTGCCGCCCAGACCGGGCGCATTTTCGCCGCCGCGCGCGAGCATGGCTTGCCGGTCAAGCTGCATGCCGAACAGTTGTCCGACCAGGGCGGCGCGGCCCTGGTGGCGCGCTTTGGCGGCCTGTCGGCGGACCACCTGGAGCACCTGTCAGCCGCCGGCATCGCCGCCATGGAAGCCGCCGGCACCGTGGCCGTGCTGCTGCCGGGCGCCTACTACTTCCTGCGTGACACGACGCCGCCGCCGGTCGCCGCCTTGCGTGCTGCCGGCGTACCGATGGCAGTCGCGACCGACAACAATCCAGGCACCTCGCCGATGACGTCCCTGCTGCTGGCAATGAATATGGCGTGCACGCTGTGGCGCCTGACGCCGCTCGAAGCACTGGCCGGCTGCACCATCCATGCCGCCCGCGCGCTGGGCCTGGATGGCGAGGTCGGCACGCTGGAAGTGGGCAAGCGCGCCGACTTCGCGCTGTGGCAGATCGCCCGCCCGGCCGACTTGTGCTACGCCTTCGGTTTCAACCCCTGCGTCGCCGTGGTCAACCGAGGCGTCTGGCGCGACCCCGTGGTCGGCATTCCAGCCATCGCTGCCGCCGCAGGCGCCTGACCTTGCTGCGCCGCGCCGCCACAGTCCTGCCGGCCCTGGCGACCGCCGCCCTTCTTGCCTGCAGCGCAGCCGGCGCCGCGAACACCGGCGCCGCCGATGCCACCGGCGCCACGCTGCGCATCGGCTCCAAGCGCTTCACCGAGTCCTACATCCTTGGCGAGTTGCTGGCGCAAACCGCCGCGGCGCAGGCGCGGGTCGAGCACAGGCAAGGCCTTGGCAACACAGCGATCGTGCTGGCCGCGCTGAAGTCCGGCAGCATCGACGTCTATCCCGAGTACACCGGCACGATCAGCCTGGAAATCCTGAAACACACTCAGCCCGCCACGCTGGAGCAGATGCAGCGCGAACTGGCCGCGCAAGGCCTGGGCGTGGCCATCCCGCTTGGCTTCAACAACACATACGCACTGGCGGTGCGCGGCGACGCGGGCAGCCCGCGCAAATTGAGCGAACTGGCGGCACGGCGCGGCCTGCGTTACGGCCTGTCGCATGAATTCATCGGCCGCGCAGACGGCTGGCCGGGTCTCGCCAGGCAGTACGGCATTGGCGCCGCGCCGCGCGGGCTTGACCACGGCATCGCCTATGAAGCGCTGGCGCAGAAGCAAGTCGACGTCATCGACATCTACTCCACCGACGCCAAGATCAGCCAATACGGCCTGCGCGTGCTGGAGGACGACCGCGGCTACTTCCCGCGCTACGACGCCGTCCTGCTGTACCGCCTCGACGCTGCCCAGCGCTTCCCGGCCGCCTGGAAGGCATTGCGCGCGCTCGAAGGCCGCATCAGCGCCACCGACATGATCGCCATGAACGCCGCCGCCGAACTGCACGGCCAGCCGTTCGCCGCCATCGCCAGCGACTGGCTCGGGCGCCACCCGGCCTCCATTAGCGCGGCCGGCGCATCGCACGCCGCCGCGGCCCCGGCCCCGGGCGCGCCAGCCAGCGTCCCGACACTCTGGCGACGCCTTTTTGCTGACGATTTCTGGCCCCTGACCCGCCAGCACATCCTCCTGGTCGCACTGTCGGTCGCAATGGCCAGCGCCATCGGCATCCCGCTTGGCATCCTCGCCGCCTACCGCCCAAGGCTGCGCGAACCAGTGATGGCCGTCGCAGGAACCCTGCAAACCATCCCTTCGCTGGCCCTGCTGGCCATGCTGATTCCGCTGCTGGGCACCATCGGCACCATGCCAGCCCTGTGTGCGCTGTTCGTCTACGCGCTGCTGCCGATCATCCGCAACACCTGCACCGGCATCAGCGGCGTACCGCAAGGCCTGAAGCAAGCCGCCGCAGCGCTAGGCCTGCGCAGCACACAGCGCCTGAAAGAAATTGAACTCCCGCTGGCTGCGCCAGTCATCCTGGCCGGCGTGAAAACCGCAGCCGTGATGAGCGTGGGCACCGCCACCATTGCCGCCTTCATCGGCGCGGGCGGCTACGGCGAACGCATCACCACCGGCCTGGCCCTGAACGACAACACCCTGATGCTGGCCGGCGCGCTGCCGGCAGCCCTCCTGGCCCTGCTCACGCAGGGGCTGTTCGAATGGATGGAAAGGGGATTCAAAGCATCAGCAGCCGCGCGCGCACCTGCTCGGCTTCGTGCGTGAGTACTTGCTCTGCTAATGCATCATTGGCCCGCTGCGCCGCCAGCACCTGCAATTCCCGCGTGTAGCGGTCCAGCAAAAGGCGCAGATAAACCCGATAAACAGCTTTGAACATCGTCAGTCTCCACCGAGGCGGGACTATCCATTCTGGGAGTTTCTCCGAAGAATGTATTGAGCTAGATCAAATGTAAGCCAGGTAAGAATTTGTAAGTGACGAGGCACGGTCGGGGCAGGGCGACTATATTGAAACCGTCGATTCATCTCCCCTCCCAACTGACACCTGGGTTTAGTATCCCTCGCCCGACCACACACGAGCCGCGAGGGATTTTTTTTGTCTCAGGCCTTGGCCAGCGATTGCAGCGCCGGCCCGGTAACGCGGCAAACGCGCCAGTCTGGCAGCACGTCGGCGCCCATCTGTTCGTAGAACTTGATTGCATTGACATTCCAGTCCAGTACCGACCATTCAAAGCGTCCGCACTGGCGCTCGACCGCGATCCGTGCCAGCGCCGCCAGCATCTGCTTGCCATAGCCCGCGCCGCGGCGGTTCTGCTTCACGTACAGGTCTTCCAGGTACAGCCCCTTCTTGCACAGGAAGGTCGAGAAATTGTGGAAGAACAGGGCATAAGTCACCACTTCACCCGACTCCTCGCCCACGATGCCCTCCACGCCTGGCTTGGCGCCGAACATTTCCTCATGCAGCATGGCCTCGTCAGCCACCACCAGGTGTTCCAGTTTTTCGAAAACAGCCAGTTCGCGGATCATGGCCATGATGGACGCCACGTCTTCCGGACGGGCAGGGCGGATAGTCAAATTGCTCATGAAGCTTTCTTCAAAGGTTTAAGGTCAACAGGAATGCGGCTGGCCGGCATCGACGGCGCCTTGAGCGCCCAGGCCACGCTGGCGATACACACCACCATGCCCAGGACTTCCATCCAACCCGGCCGGTAATGTTCAAGGCGAATGCTCAGCAAGACGGAAATCACCGGCGTCACTACGCCGATATACACCGCCTTCTGCGTGCCGATGCGGTCGATCAGCGTGAAGTAGCAGGCGAACGCGATCACGGAACCCAGCAGCGACAGGTACAGCAAGCCGCCCCAGTATGAAGCCGTGGCCGGCATGACAAAGGCATCGCCGCGCACCAGCGCCCACAGGGCCACCAGCAGGGTGCCCCACAACATGCCCCAGGCCATGGTCAGCAGCACATTCGATTCATGCTGGCGCACCTTGACCACCAGCGTATTGCCGACCGAGCTCGCAATGGTCGCGCCCAGCGCCAGGGCCAGGCCCAGGATGAAATGCCCCTGGCCGCCCGCCATCACGTCGCGCAGCGACTCGGAAATCGCATGATAGAACAGCAGCACCACGCCCCCGACTGCCGCGCTGCCGGCAGCCCAGGTGCGCCAGGTCAGCGGCGTGCCAAAGGCAATGCGGTTCAGGATCGGATTCCAGAACACCATCAGCGCAAACAGCACCGCCACCAGCGCCGAAACGACGTACTGTTCCGCGTTATAGGTGCCGATATAGCTCAAGCCAAAGCTGCAGCAACCCTGCAGGATGGTCCAGCGCTGCGCCTTCCACGACAGCTTCAGCTTGTCGCCGCGCAGCAGGCACCAGGCGAACAGAACGCTCGAGGCCAGTGCAAAGCGGTAGACGATGGAAACGGCGGGAGCGATGTCGCCCAGTTGCAGGGTAATCGCGAAGAAGGTGGAACCCCAGATAAGGCAGGCGAGAATGAAGAGTATCGATGAAGGCATCCCGCCAGTATAAGTGTTTCTTCGAAGCGGCGCAGTGCGCCGGCCGGCGACGCGCAAGTCCCGGCCATGGCAGCGCCGCCCTGGTTTAGTAGGCGAGATTCAGGCGGCGATACAGCACGCCCAGGACGAACAGGGGCCCGATCAGCAGGAAGCGCAAGTCGTCGAAGAACGACGGTTTCTTGCCCTCGATCTTGTGGCCGATGAACTGGCCGATCCATGCCAGGACGAAGATCAAGCCGCTCAGTGGCAGGACCGCAGCCGGCGGCAGCGCGCTCAGCACCGCCAGCATGAAGCCCGCCATCAGCAGCATGCCGAGCGCGAAATTGCGCGACAACTTGAAGTAATACACCATCGATGCCGCCGCCAGCGCCACCGCCAGCAAGGGGTGAATGGACCAGATCAGTCCCAGCAGGCTGAAGACGATCAGCGGCACGCACACGCAGTGGATCGCTTCATTCGTGGGGTTCAGGTGACTCTCGCTGTACTTCAACAGCAGGGTGACGATGGCGCGCTGCTCGCTCATGGTTGCGGTCTCCAGTGTGGTTGTTTGTTTAGCACTACCGTTCGATTCTACACCTGAGGAATCGGCATTTGGTGTCGGATTTTTTTACACCTCTTGTTTCGCTTTCAACCTAACTTATTGATTGGAAACAAAACATGCACTCTGGCATCAATATTGCTTAATGAGCAGTTCTGTTTATTATTTACCACTATGGAGTAAGACTGATGTCGAAGAAACTGATCGCTGCAGCCCTGATCGCCGCCGCATCCAGCACCAGCGCTTTCGCCGGTGTAATCGCTAGCAACACCACTGCAATTACGACGACTGGCCAAAGCTATACCAGTGCATTCAACCTGAGCGGCCCTGCACAAAGCGACGTCATCCTGTCGATCACCGCCAAGGGCGACTACGGCACCAACTATGCCGGTTTCGACGAATACCTGAACTTCTTCCTCGATAATGTGCAACTGACCCACTGGAGCAGCACCAACGGCGGCCCTTCCAATGTCGTGACCAACGTGGCTGACTACGACTACACCATCACCGGCACCATCGCCCTGACCGCAGCACAGTGGGCGCAGTTTGCAGCCGACAATGTGCTGAATGTGCGCTGGCAAAACACTTCGATGGTGGACTCGTACGCGGTCGGCGGCGCCGACTTCGTGTCCTTCACCGTGGAAGGCCGTAACGCCGCTGCCGACGTCCCTGAGCCGGCTTCGCTGGCACTGTTCGGCCTGGGCCTGGGTGCTTTCGGCCTGGTACGCCGCCGCAAGGCCTGAAGCCTGGAAGCGGGCCCGGCCCGCTTGATAGAATGGCTGGCATGACGAACCTCGACACATGCCAGGATGCGCGCAAGCGCTGCTTTGACCCGGTGGTTGACCATCGCACCCGCTTGCTGGTGCTGGGCAGCCTGCCGGGCGATAAATCGCTGGCGGTGCAGGAGTATTACGGCAATCCTCAGAACAAGTTCTGGGAGCTGGTGGGGCAGGTGATCAACGTCGACCTGCGCGCTATGACCTACCACGCACGACTCGCAACGCTGCGCGAACACGGTATCGGCTTGTGGGACGTCGTCGCCGAAGCACATCGCCGAGGAAGCCTGGATAGCGCAATTCGCAACCGCAACGAGAATGACCTTCTCGGATTGCTCGGACGCTTCCCGACGATCAAAACGATCGCGTTCAACGGCGGCACGGCAGCGAAATTAGGCATCAAAGCGCTTGGTTCCCGAGCTGTTGCGTATCAAATCTTGACTTTGCCCTCGAGTAGCCCGGCCTACACTTTGCCTTACGCAGATAAAGCTAAACTGTGGATAGCATTACAGCCGATAATGAGACGGTTCGATGATTATTAGACGCAGGCCGCAATCGGCCATTACCAGACAGTGCGAGCTTAGGAAGAAACATGACAAGTAGGGGCGAAGTCTACTTCGCGATGTATGGTGGTGATTTCGATCCAGATGAGATCTCGGTCCATGTCGGTCTCTCGGCGACGTCAATTCGGCGAAAAGGGGAACGTCGACCTGAAGTGCCGCTTCCCAGAAACTCATCCTGGGAAGTTTCCGCAGGCCGAGTTGAAAGTGACGTGATTGACGTGTATGAGATGTCGGGCGCGCTTGTGGCTCAGCTGGCACCTTTTTCAGCCAAGATCATTGATGCGAAAACTACGTTCAATTTGCGATGCGTCTTTCAGGTTGTACTCTGGATTGACCAAAATGAAGAGGCTTCGATGCCTGCGATAGGTTTCGAATCGCCGGTCATCAACTTTATCCATGCCGTCGGCGCGGAAATTGATATCGACACTTATCGAAATTAGGCCGTCTCAAGAAGGCCGTCCTCGGCCAGAACCGGACTACCGCAGCAAATTGAATGAATAAATGGAATATGGAATTTTCTGAAAATGTTGAGCACTGGCTTGCGTCCGCGCTCGCTGTAGAAGTCCCTCAAACAGTAGTGGCGTACTCATTTAACCTCTTCGAACTAGCATCTGCAGAGTCAAAATACGGAATTGAACTAATCGGCGCCGAAGAGTTCGATGAAGATGACTGGGACTGGGCATGTGATGAGGCGTGGGTGGCCAGTCCTCGTTCTATTTCAATTCCTCGAGAATTCGCCGACGGGAGCTGGGAAGAGTGCCTACACGATACGAAGCAGTTGCTGGTCAAGCTGCTACGCAAGTCGTCGGGTGCTGCAGCAAAACTAAAGGAAGGAAAGGCCGTCGCTGTCGGGTTCATCGATGGCGACTTAGACCTAATTTGGCAGGGCTAAGCTGAAATCGGCCAACAGCTGCCGTTGCGCCCTCGGCTTCCCTCCCCAGTTGGTTGCAAATATGTCAAGATCGGTGCGTACCAGGTCGCTGCGACTTTTGTCGATTTTGTTAAACCTGTATGGAAATGCAGTAAATATTAAAGAAGCCCCGCCGTTGAAGGGCTTCTTTGGTCAAAAACAAGGGATGTTATATCGTAGATGCCCATGTTAACTCGGTATTTTGCGATCTATAACACGTTGGGCCTAAATGCGAACTTTTGGAAAACGCGAATGTCCCCGGTGTGGAACCGAAATGACGACATTTTGTCCGTCGGTTGAAACATTCTCTTCTATCGGAAATGATCTTGTGGGTAACCGGGACGCGCTCGAGAAGAAGATCGCTACTTTTGAAGATGTTGCTGTTGAAGTCGTTCGTGAGTACATGGATCATCGAATGTTTCCGAAATGCGAAGAAGTTTTTGGTATCTGCCCTCACTGTGGTGGGAAGCTCGCAACTCGGGCCGCTCAGCAATGTTTGAACTGTCATACCTCATGGCACTCCAGGTAATGCGCAACTGGCCCAACAATTCCGTCAACCGGACCTACGCATCGCTTCGCGCTGCTGCGGCCGGTTACGTCCAACGTTGATGCCGCAGGCAGAATCCGGCCAATAGCGGGCATCTGAGGCGTCTTGCCGCTGACATGACATGAGATTAAATGGAAAAAAGAGCAGTCGCAGATATCGTTGGCCCTTGGGTTGATCCGGACTTCAACTCAAGTCTCACAGAGCGTTGCCGCGACAATTGGTTGGTACCAGTTGGTGAAATTTCGAATTACGTGTTGGCTACCTTCATTCGTCAGCAAATCGCATTGGGGTTAGTAGTGCCCGAGGCCCAACGCCGGATTGCGTCGAGCTTCACGGACGAAACTGAAATTCTTGACGATGAGCTGGCGCTCGCCATTGCGGGAATTTTGCCCACTGATGAGCCTCGTTAACTTCGCCGTCCATGTGAACGAAAACGGCCATGAGCAGCCTCAAAAAAAAGTCTTATGAAATTGGTGAAATTATCCCGAAGGCAGTTGCTCGCTATGTTGCTGATATTGAGTGCTCAGCCAGTATATGCAATTCCGCCGCCATCGCTTGCACCTCCCGTACTGCGCAACGCCAAAATGACCGCTACGGTCCAGCTGGTCGAAGCTCATAATGGACAAGTGACCAAGATAACCAAACTCTGCAAGGTTAGCGGCAAAATTCCAGTCTATTCTGATACCGGTGGTGCCACCCGCTCAAATACTCGGGAGATATCCGGCTGCAATATGACTTGGAAAGGAAAGAATCAAAGCGTTTCTGTGCGCGGCGCACTTGCAATTTCCAAAGGCCCCATTACCTTTGCGATCGCGAGCGTGAGCGCAGTGCCTCCTGATGCCATGCCACTTTGCTCTATTTGTGGGCCACAACCCTCAGCGGACTCCACTGCAGAATTTAAGGTAAGTGGTATCCCAAAGTCATTGACGTTCAATGTGAATCCGAACCCCGTTTCGATGTTGAATGCCAAGCCGACTGTCTGGCTTGAAGCTGAAGTAGAGATTGCTAACTGATGGTCCGCTTCGGGGCGGAAGCAGTCGGCAGGCAAAGCCTAGCGAAAGACTATGCTTCTCCCGCAGAGATAGGCCGAACTGCTAGGCGCAATCCCATGGAGCTCAGAATGGCTCGCAAAGTCCTTAACGACGGGTTGCCATGTTCAGACAGCGTGCGGTACATCGTGTTTGGATTGGCGTCCGCCCGGCGAGCAATTTCCTGCACGCCGCCGAAGGCCGTGCTCAAATACCTAAGCGCCATCATCAGATCCACTTCATCACCGGTTGCGAGAACGTCGTTAAGATAGTCCGCGGCCAGAGTTGGATCCTTCCGAAACATCTCGACAGTGGTATCATCATGAGAGCGGTGGGATTTTGTCATTTCTGTTCTTCCAATCTCGTAGCATTTCTATTGCGGATGCAATATCTCGGTCTTGTGTTCGTTTGCTGCCGCCGCACGTCAAAAGGACGACCGCCTTGCCAACAAATGCAAAGTACACGCTGTATCCGGGACCGATATCGATTCGAAGCTCTTGAACTCCCTCGCGGAGCGACTGGTGGTCACCTGCTAAGCCAGCGGCCAATCGTGCCACTCGCCGAATGATTGCTAACTTTGCATTCCGATCACCCAGGGCATCCAGCGATTCTTGGAAGTAGTCCTTGCCACGAGCATCCAGATAATGAAGGATAGTGTACATTTTAGCTTATAAGCGAAACGTCGCAAGGGAACTGAGCAAACAAGCATTGCACGAGTACCTGAACATGGAATTGACCTATGTCGGAGTCTGAAGCGATTCATGTGGTGTCAAATTGACCAAAACATCAACAAATTCTCGGAGTTGCTCGGCGCAGTGATCGAGGCCGACTTGCGCTCCATGTCTTACGACGCCCACCTGGCTAACTTGCTCGAGCCTGGCATCGGCTTGTGGGACGTCGTTTCGGAGGCACATCGCAAGGGAAGCCTCGACAGTCATCCGCAACCGTAACGGCAACGATCTGCTTGGCTTGCTTGAACGCTTCCCAAACATCAAGGCGATTGTGTTCAACTGTGGCACGGGTAAGTTGGGCGACAAAGTGCTGGGCATGCGAGGGGACTTGTACCAGGTCTTGACCCTGCCATCGAGACCCCGCTTATATTTTGTCGTATGCAGATAAAGTGAGGCAGTGGCTGGCCTTATGGCCCCTTGGCAGAATTGTAATCTCGGGCTGTTGCCAATGAAGCTGTTGGCTTGGATTAGGCGTCAGCGCCTTGACGCAAAGCTATCCCGCGACAATATGGAACTCTGTAGCGTTTGCAATCGGACGCACATAATTTCGCTCTCGCTTCAATTCCACGATGCCATAGTTGGACATGGTCTTTAAGGTCCGGAATAGCTTGCTAGGTTTGCGGCCGGTAGCCTCTGCCAACGCTGAAATAGATTCCGGCTTCATGTCCATGATGACATGTAGAAGGGCGCGGTTGTCATCACTCAGGACCTATGCGAGCGATTTCATCGACGCAAACCAAATATTCGGTTCAGTTGACTTGGAGGCGTAGTCGCCACGAGCGATCGCCAGCACGCGTTCGCGAATTCGCTCTTGAAGCATGATGCCAATAAAAATTGGTTTCATCATTTTTTACCGTCAGTCCATCGGGTCCAGCAGCGTGTCCATGGCAGGACGCCGCCTTCATTAGACCACTATATCATCTGATGATATTCATCAGTTGCAGGCGTTCTGTGACTGGGGATGCGCTACGCCAGGTGGACCGTGATGCCGCGCTGGCGGTAGGGCGACAGCGTTTCTTCCGGCACGCTGGCAACCGTTACCAGGGCAGATAGCTCGCTTAGCGGAATCACCTGGTATGGTGAGGCTGTCATCAGCTTCTCTGGCGAAGCGAGGACGATGGTTTCGGCGGCCGCTGCGCTCAGGGCTCGCTTGACGCCAGCCTCCTCGAAATCCCCGGTCGATAAGCCGGCCTCGGGGTGCACGCTGCAGACGCCCATGAAATACAGGTCGGCCCGGAATTGCCGGATCGCGTCGACAGTCGTGGCGCCTACGTTCACCACCGAATGCCTGAACAGGCGCCCGCCCAGCATGATCACCTCGATCGTCGGATGCGACACCAGTTCCAGCGCGATGGATGGGCTGTGCGTGACCACGGTAGCTTGCAGCCCAGGCGGAAGCTGGCGCACCAGTTGGGCCGAGGTCGTTCCGCCGTCGATGAACACGACTTGCCCCGGCTGCACCATGGCGGCGGCGGCGCGGCCGATCGCGCTCTTGTCGTCGGGTGCTATCTGTTGGCGGGCGGCGAAGTCACCCATCGCAGGCGACGCCGGCAAGGCGCCGCCGTGCACGCGCTGCAGGCGGCCTTCGCGCGCCAGTTCGCGCAAGTCGCGGCGGATGGTGTCTTCCGAAACGGCAAGGGCTTGGGCGGCGTCGGTGGCGACGATCTTGCCCTCGCGGTTCAGCATCTCCAGCAGGACGAGTTTGCGTTGGGAGGTCAGCATGCTTGCATGTTTTTAATTGATCTTGCATGATTATGCATGAATTGAAAACCGGGTGGAGAAAATCATGCACGAGTATGTCCGCATCAAGTCGGTCCAGCTGTTGTCGGATAACTGGTACGTCCTCAAGACCACCACCTTCGATCTGAAACGCCGCGACGGCCGCTGGCAGACCATGAGCAGGGAAACTTACGACCGCGGCAATGGCGCCGTTGCCCTGCTGTATAACCTGGAGCGCCGCACGGTGCTGTTGACGCGCCAGTTCCGCTTTCCCGCCTACGTCAACCAGCATGACGGCTACCTGATCGAAGCCCCGGCCGGCCTGCTGGATGAAGCGCATCCGGAACAGCGCATGCATGCCGAGCTGGAAGAGGAAACCGGCTACAAGGTGGACAAGCTGCGGCCGGTGTTCGATGTCTTCATGAGCCCCGGCTCCGTCACCGAGCGCCTGCACTTCTTCGTCGGCGAATATGACGCACAGTCGAAGATCGGCAGCGGCGGCGGGCTGGAGGACGAGGGCGAAGAGATTGAGGTCCTCGAACTCGATGCCGACCAGGCGCTGGCAATGACGGCCAGCGGCGAGATCAAGGACGCCAAGACCGTCATGCTGCTGCAGTACCTACACCTGCACTTGCTGCCGCCGCGTAGCATGATGATCCTGGTCGCAGGTCCATACCGTTCGGGTACGGGCGACGATCCGGAGCGCATGGCAGCGAACATGGCCGCCATGGAGGCCTATGTTCTGCCGCTGTGTCGCAAGGGCCACACGCCGGTATTGGGCGAGTGGCTGGCGCTGCCTGTGCTGCATGCCGCTGGCTCGACATCCGTCGGCGATACTGTCTATAAAGAGATTTTCCATCCACATTGTGAGCGCTTACTTTCCCACTGCAACGCCATCTTGCGCATTGGCGGCGCCTCCGCCGGCGCGGATGCCATGGTGGCTGCGGCGCGCAAACTCGGCAAGCTGGTGTACCACGACCTGACGGAGATTCCGGAGGCACGATGAAAATTGGAATGCTGACTTGGGGCAGCCACGGTGATATCCGTCCCTTTCTTGCGCTTGCCGATGGCTTGCAGTCCGCCGGCCATGAAGTCCACCTGGTGATTACCAGCCTCGAAGCCGAAACGTACGACAAGGTGCGTTCCGCTGCCGGGGCGAAAATCACCGTCTTGACACCGCTCACCTTCAACGCCGAGCAGGCCGAAGCCGTCGGCCAGGCTGCCTATCGCATCCGTGATCCGCTGAAGCAGATGGCCGAGATCTTGCGCCTGGCGTTTGCGCCGGCGGAGGACGCCATGTTCGAGGCGGCCCGGCGCCTGTGCGCGGAGTCGGACCTGCTGGTTGGGCATTACTTCATGCACCCGTTGCAGGTTGCGGCGGAACATGCGGGGCTGCCCTACGTTAGCGTCCTGTTGTCGCATGGCGGCGTGCCAAGCGATCATGTCAATCCTCTTGGCTTGTCGATGGTCGGCAGGCACGGAAATCGCCTGTTATGGCGGCTGACCCGCACTCTCCTGAATCGCACTGTGCGCCACTACCCGGACCGGCTGCGCAAGCAATTGGGCATGGCGCCGATGCGCGACATCGTGTCGGACGTCTGGGTATCGCGCTACCTGGCGCTGGTGGCAGTCAGCCCGCAAATCTGTCCGCGTCAACCCGACTGGCCCGACTCGATCCAGGTCTGCGGTTTCCTTGACCGGCCGAACTGTGAACTGGAAGGAGTACTACCGCCTTCCTTGTCTGGCTTTCTTGCGGCTGGGGAGGCGCCGGTGTACATGACCTTTGGCAGCTGGATGCCCAAGGATCTCAAGGGGCAAACGGCGGCCCTGCGTTTGCTGACCGATGCTGCGCGCGAGGCAAACTGCCGTGCGATCATCCAGTGCAGCGACTGGAACGCATGCGGCTTCAGCTCTGACGACCGTATCTTGTACGTCGCGGCGGCGCCGCACCACCGGATTTTCCCCCATTGCATGGCGATTGTTCACCACGGAGGCGCCGGGACGACGCAGTCGGCTACGCTGGCGGGCAAGCCTTCGATCGTGGTCGCCAATCTCAGTGAGCAGGAGCATTGGGGCCGTGAGCTGAAACGCATCGGCGTCGCAGGCAAGACCGTCAAACGCCGCAATGCGACAGCAGCCGGCATCGCCGCGCAGATTCGCCATGTGCGCGAAAATCCTGAGATGGGCGAGCGGGCACGCCGGATTGGCGAAGCAATGCGGCAGGAGAATGGCGTCGCGGAAGCGGTGCGGCAAATCGAACTTCGCAGCCGACGCCTTGATTCGACTGCGCTGGCCGGAAAAAAGGCCAGCGAAAGCTGGCCCGGGGAGGAATATCAGCGGTAGAAGGCGTCTACCTTGCCTTTCAGCTTGATCAGCATCGGCTGGCCGCGGCGGTCCTTGGCCGTGGCGTGCTGGACTTTGATCCAGCCTTCGCTGATGCAGTATTCCTCAACGTCAAAGCGCTCTTTGTCGTTGAATTTGATGCCAATGTCGTGCTCGAACACGGCAGCTACGTGGTGCGGGCTGCGCGGGTCGATCGACAGGTGGTCCGGGAGTTCTGGGCGGGTAGTATCGTTCATGGGGCAGGATTATACCGGAAGCCGGACCGCGATTCGCGTTACACCGGCCAGGCGCGGTCGATGATGGCGGGCAGGGCGCGGGCGTCCGGCAGGGTGCCGTAGATGCGGCCGTGCGCGCTGTCGAAGCGGCTGACGATGAAGGCGTCGGCGATTGCGGCTGGGGCGCGTTCGCGCAGCAGCCGGGCCTGGATCAGCAGGACCAGCGCTTGCGCGTTGCGGCGGGCCGACGCCTCCTGCGAGGTACGGCCGTCGAGCAGGCCGGCCAGCATGGCGAAGTGGGGGCGCAGCACGGCGTCGGCGTGGCAGCCATCCTGCAGGTCGGCCAGCAGTGCGGCTATGGCTTCCGGCTCGCGGCCGATGGCGCGCAGCAGGTCGAGCGCCATCACGTTGCCGGAACCTTCCCAGATCGACAGTACCGGTGTTTCGCGGTACAGGCGTCCCATCGGCCCTTCGTCCATATAGCCGTTGCCGCCGAAGACTTCCATCGCTTCCGCCGACAGTTCGATCGAGCGCTTGGTGGTCCACAGCTTGCCTGCCGGGGTGACGATGCGCTGGTAAGCGCGCTCCAGCGGGCTGTCGTCGCGGTCGAAGGCTTCGGCCATGCGCATCATCAGCTGCGTGGCAGCCTCGCTTTCCAGCGCCATGTCTGCCAGCACGTTCTGCATCAGTGGCTGTTCGACCAGCCGTTTGCCGAAGGCGTACCGCTGGCGCGAATGGTGGATGGCCTGCACCACGCATTGGCGCATCAGGCTCGCTGCCCCCATCACGCAGTTCAGCCGCGTGATATTGGCCATCTCGATGATGGTCGGGATGCCGCGTCCTTCCTTGCCCACCATGCGGCCCCAGGCGCCATGGAATTCCACTTCGCTGCTGGCATTCGAGCGGTTGCCGACCTTTTCCTTCAGGCGCTGCACCTGCACCGCATTCTTGCTGCCATCCGGCCGGTAGCGCGGCACGAAGAAGCAGGACAGTCCGCCTTCGGTGCGGGCCAGCACCAGGTGCGCATCGCACATGGGCGCGGAGAAGAACCATTTGTGTCCGGTCAGCTCGTAGCCGCCGGCAACGGCTTCGGCGCGCGTGGTATTGGTGCGCAGGTCCGAGCCGCCCTGTTTCTCCGTCATGCCCATGCCGACCAGGATCGAATCCTTTTCCTCGAGCGGGATGTCGCGCGGGTCGTAAGTGCGCGAGAACAGTTTCGGCGCCAGCGCTTCGAACAGCTCCGGCTCCTGGCGCAATACGGGCACGCAGGCCAGCGTCATCGAGTGCGGACATTGGCTGCCGGACTCGATCTGGTGGTGCATCGAGAAAGCGGCCGCGTAAGCCGCCCAGGCGCCGGGCCGCGGGTCCGAGAAGGGCTGGGTGATCATGCCTTGCTCGCGCGCCATGCGCATCATGCCGTGCCAGGCCGGATGGAATTCGATACGGTCGATGCGGCGGCCCTGCCGGTCGAAGGTATGCAGTTCGGGTTTGAAATGGTTGGCGTCTTCGGCCATGCGGATCGTGGCCGCGCTGCCCAGCAGCGCGCCATAGGCTTCCAGTTCGGCTTCATGGGCGCCGGCGCCGGCGCGGCGGATGCCTTCCTGCAGCGCGAGGTCGCTGGTGTACAGGTTATAGCCTTGCAATTCGTGGGTCAGGTTGTCCATTGCGGCGCAGCTCCTTGATTAATGTGCAAGAAAGTGTAATGCTCGGCGCTTTCCCGGGTGTTCGGATTCCGACCATGCATGCACCACTTCCCGTCGCGCCGAAGCGGCGAAAACCGACACAGTCGCGCGCCCGCGCCACGGCGCAGGCCATCGAGCAGGCTTTCGTGCAGCTGCTCGCCGAGAAAGGCTATGCGCAGGTCAGCATCCGCCAGGTGCTGGCGCTGGCTGGCGTTGGCGCCGGCAGCTTTTACGAATACTTCGCCAGCAAGGAAGCGCTGGCCGCGGTCAGCATCCGCCAGCGGGTGCGGGCCATTGCCGATGCGTTGCAGCAGGCGGCGCAGGCAACGGCCGGCCTGCCGCTGCCGGAACGGGTCGATGCGCTGCTGGAAGCGCAATTGCAGGCGCCGCTGGCGGAACCCGAACAGTGGGCGGCCTTGTTTCATCTGGAGCGCCAGATTTCAAAGCCGCAGGCGTTCCGCGAGCTTTACCGGGAGTTCGTGGCCACGTGGGAGCGCGGCCTGGGCGCGGGCGCCGACTGGCCGGCCGGCGCAACGTTGGAGGATGCCGCCTTTGCCGCGCATGCCATCGCTTACAGCCTGGTGTCGCAGACCTTGATGGCGCGCAGCGAGCGGCCCGATGCGGCTGCGCTGCGGGCCCTGGTGCGGCAGGCGGTGCATGGTTATCTGTCCGTGGTCGCGCCGCGCGCGTACCGGGGCTGTCTGGTGTTTTGAGAGGAGAAAGCATGGCAAGCAGGAGGCAGGTGTTGGGCGTGGCAGCGGGCGTGCTGGCGTCCGCGGTGGCGCGGGCGGGGGCGGCGGAAGCTGGGGCGGCTGGCGCCGCGCCTGCTGCACCGCTGGCGATTGGCGAAACGTTCACGATGGAGTCCAGAATCCTCGGCGAAATGCGCCGCATCAACGTCTACTCGGCGCGGGCCTGGAACGTGAAGCCGGATGCGCCGCTGCCGGTGCTGTTCATGCTGGACGGCGGCGTGGCGGAAGACTTCGTGCACACGGCAGGCCTGCTGCAAGTATCGGTGGCCAGCCTGGTGATGCGCTCCTTCATGCTGGTGGGGATCGAGAATACGCAGCGGCGCCGCGACATGACCGCTCCTACCGAAAACCCGGAAGACAGGAAGATTGCCCCCGTGGTCGGCGGCTCTGCCGCGTTCCGCCGCTTCATCCGCGAAGAACTGATGCCGCAGGTGACAGCACGCTACAACACCACTGGAGAGACCGCGCTGATAGGCGAATCGCTGGCTGGCATGTTCGTGCTGGAAACCTTCCTGCAGGCGCCGGAGATGTTCGACACCTTTATCGCCATTGACCCGACGCTATGGTGGAACAACCGCCAGATCCTGAAAACCGCCGCCGGCGCGCTGCGCGCCCGCAAGCGCCTGGACAAGACCCTGTTCATCGCCACCAGTGGCGAGAAAGGCCAGCCGGAATTGGCGAAACAGCTGGAGCAGGCGCTGGGCAGCGTGCAGCTCGACGGCCTGCACTGGCAAATGGCGCCAATGCTGGAAGAAACGCATATGACGATCGGCCACCCGGGCGCGATGCGCGCCTTCCGCTCGGTATTCAAGCCGGCTGCGTGAACTGCGCCTGCAGGAAGCAGGCGATCTTCTGCTGGGTAGTCGGCAGGTAAGGGATGTTCAGGTGATCGGAATCGGGAATGATTTCGTCGTGGTGCAGGCAGGCCAGCTTGCTGACCAGCTCATTGGTGTGCGAATGCGGCACGATATCGTCGCTTGCCGCGCGCAGCACGTAGGTCGGCGCCGCCAGTTGCGTCGCGTGCTTGACCGATTCGAAGCGATGCTGCAGCAGCATCGACACCGGCAGCGCAGGGAATTTACGCTGCGCCAGCGCCAGGATGGAGTCGTAAGGCGTGATCAGCACCGTGGCCTGCACCCGTCGCTGCATCGCCAGCTGCACCGCCACGCCGGAACCGAGGCTGCGCCCCACCACCGCAATGCGGGTCGGGTCGACCTTGTGGTGCTTGCACAGCCAGTCGAGCTGCATGCAGGCGTCGGCAACCAGCATTTCTTCGCCGGGCTCGCCGTGCGAATCGCCATAGCCGCGGTAATTCAGGGTCAATACCGTCATGCCGGGGAACAGGTTCCCGGCATCGCGCACCAGCCAGGACACTTCTTCCGAGCGCCCGCCGAAATACACCACGGCAGGCCGCACGCCCGGTTCGCGCGGCGTCATCAGCCAGCCCGCCAGACGCGTTCCGTCGTCGCCGCGCAACACGATTGCACGTGTGCGGTGGCCGCTGCTGCGCGGGCTTTGTACCTCGCGCTTGACGGTGGGATTGAACAGCAGCTTGCGCTGGCCGGCCATGAGGAGGGCCGTCAATCCAGCCCAGACGAAACCCACGGCGCCAGCGGCGGCGGCCACTTTGCGTGAATTGTTCATGTGTCTTAGTATGCTCCTAATGCTGAGCAAACTGCGTTAAGCAACGCACCGATGTCAGATTGTGGCAACACACTTGATAGGATGACCATGCCCACCATTGATCCGCGCGTCGACGTGTACATCGCCAAGTCGGCCGAATTCGCTCAGCCCATCCTGACCCACCTGCGGAAAGTGATCCACGCGGCTTGTCCTGAGGTGAAGGAAACCATCAAGTGGAGCATGCCGAACTTCGACTACCACGGAATCATCTGCAGCTTTGCCGCCTTCAAGCAGCATTGCGCCCTGAACTTCTGGAAGGCTGAATTGCTGATTGCGGCCGAGAATGACAAGGGCAAGGAAGCCATGGGCCAGTTCGGCCGCATTACCTCGATCAAGGACTTGCCGCCGAAGAAAGAGCTCACTGCCTACATCAAGAAGGCCATGAAGCTCAACGAACAGGGGACCAAGGTCGCGCGTCCGAAGGCAGCGCCGCGCGAACTGGTGGTGCCGGATTACTTCATCGCTGCGCTGGAAGCCAACCCGGCTGCATATGAGGTCTTTAACGAGTTTTCAACCAGCGCCAAGCGCGATTACTGCGACTGGCTGACCGAAGCAAAGACCGAGGCCACGCGCGACAAGCGCATGGCCCAGGCGGTCGAGTGGATTGCCGAGGGCAAGAAGCGGCATTGGAAGTACGAGAACTGCTAGGCACCGCTCAAGGCATCACCATCAGCTGCAGGCCCGACGCCGTGCCCGGCGCATGGTAGACGCGCTGGGTGGCCTTCACGAAGTCTTCCGGCTTCGCGTTCGAGATGTTGGTGAAGGTCTGCGGGTTCAGGTCGACCAGCGGGAACCAGCTGCTCTGCACATGCACCATGATGCGGTGGCCGCGGCGGAAAGTGTGCTGCACGTCGCCCAGCTGGTAGCTGAGCGGCTCCACCTTGCCAGGCACGAAAGGCTCGGGCTTTTCGAAGCTGTTGCGGAACTTGCCGCGCAGCGGATTGCCACGCACCAGTTGCTGGTAGCCGCCCATCTTCACTGAGGGCGGCGCCACGTCCTTGTGCTTTTCTTCTTCCTTGTCCTGCGGGTAGTCGTTCGGGTAGACGTCGATCAGCTTGACCACGAAATCGCTGTCGGTGCCGGTGGTGGAGACGAACAGCCGGGGCGTCACCGGGCCGGCGATGGTCACGTCTTCTTCCAGCACTTCGCTCTGGTACACCAGCACGTCCGGGCGCGTCGAAGCAAAGCGCTGGTCGGAAACCATGTACTCGCGTGGCACGCCGGTCGCCGGATAGCCGATATAAGGCACCGGCCTGCGCGGGTCGCTGACGTATTCGTCGAAGCCGCCGCCGGCAGCAGGCTGGGTCCAGCCGAGGGTACCGTTCGGGCCCAGGTACAACATCTTCGCCTTGGCCTGCACCGGCGGCCATGCGCTGTACTGGCGCCAGACGTTGGTGCCGGTTTCGAAGGTGTTGACGGCGGCAATCGGCTGCGCCGGCTTGACGCCCTTCAACTGCTCTTCGAAGAAGGGGAACAAGAGCTTCTTGTTGAAATACTCGCTGGTCTTGCTGTCGAATTTCACGTGGCCCAGGCGCTTGCCTTCGCCGCTGGCCCAGCCGCCGTGCGACCACGGGCCGATTACCAGGCCGTTGTAGATACCCGGGTTGTTCTTGCCGACGGCGCGGTAGATCGAGAACGGGCCTGCCGGGTCTTCCGCATCGAACCAGCCGCCGACGGTCATCACGGCGGCCTTGACGTTCTTCATGTGCGGCGCCAGGTTGCGCGACTTCCAGAATTCGTCGTAAGTGTCGTGGTCGATGGTCGGCTTCAGGTAGGCCAGCTGCTTGGGCTGCATGCCGGCCAGGATGTTCGACATGGTCAGGCGCTGCAGGAAGTAGTCGTAGCCGCTGGTGGTGCCGTAATCGAAATCGCTCCAGCTCTTGGGCAGGGGTGACGGATTCTTTTCTTCCGTGAAGGCGGCGTAAAAGTCGAAGTTAGCCGCCAGCATGAAGGCGCCTCCATGGTAGGAATCGTCGCCCATGAACAGGTCGGTGACCGGCGCCTGCGGCGAGGCGGCCCGGATCGCCGGGTGCGAATCGATGATGCTGGCTGCTGTGTAGAAGCCGGGATAGCTGATGCCGTAGATGCCGACCTTGCCGTTGTTGTTGGCCACATGCTTGAGCAGCCAGTCGACCGTGTCGTGCATGTCGCGGCTTTCATTGCCTTCGCCCGGCTCCAGTGCGGTCTTGGCATGCGGCGTCATTTCCTGCCACCTGCCTTCGGACATGTAGCGGCCGCGCACGTCCTGCTTGACGAAGATGTAGCCGGCGTCGCTGAAATCGGCCGAAGGGCCGAGGCGGCGCGGGAAAAAGTCAGGTCCGTACTGGAGCTGGCCGTCGACATTCACGCCCGCGCTGTAGGGCGTGCGTTCGATCAGGAAGGGATAGGACTTGCCGGCATCCTTCGGCACGTAGACGGCTGTGAACAGGCGCACCCCGTCGCGCATGGGGATGCGGAATTCGTACTTGGTGTAGGAGGAACGCAGGTCCGGCTTTTCATCAGGCGCCGCGTGGGCGGCGCCTGCGAAGGCCAGTGCAAGGGAAAGGGTGAGGGGGCTGAGTTTGGAAAGCATGATTCCTTTATTATGCCGGTGCCAGGGCCCAACACGCTGCACGTGTCAGGAGCTGGCACCGGGACTTGAGATGCCAGTGCCAGGGCCCAACACGCTACGCGTATCGGGCGCTGGCACCGGGGTTACTTAGATTTCTCCCGGTCGAAGACGGGCTCGCGATTCGTACAGGCGCAGGGCGGCCAGTTTGCCGGCGTAGATGGCGGTGTCGCCGCGCGTGGTGCTGTTCATTACTGCCAGCGACATATGCTTGTCGGCTTCCTTCAGGTTGCCCAGTGCGAAAGATGCCTTGGCCAGCCAGAAGTGGAACTCGTGGTAATACGGAGCACGCTGTACTTCGCGCACGAACATCGAGCGCGCTTTCTGGTAGTCCCCTTCGGCCATTGCTTTCTGTCCGATGTGGAAGAAGTAGAAGGGCGGGTAGGGTTCCAGCCGTGCCAGCTCGGCCTTGTATTTGGCCGCTTCGTCCTTCTTGCCCAGCGCCTTGGCGACTTCGGACAGGTTGAACAGGATCACCGTATTCAGAGGATCATGCTGGTGGGCGAAGCGCAGCGTCGTTTCGGCCATCTGCATGTCGCCGTGGCGCTGGTAGACGGTGGACAGGGTGTTGTACCCCATCAGGAAGTTGGGCTCGTATTCGATGGCGGCGCGGGCCCACCAGTAAGCCTCGTCCAGCTTGCCCTGTACCAGCGTCTCGGCGGCGCGGTTGTTCATGTACATGGCCACCACGGTGCGCTGCGAAATGATTTCGGTCGGCATCAGCTCGGCATCCGGCGGCGGCAGGAAGTCGATGACAATCGAGCGCATGGTATCGTAGGTACGCTCCGATACAGGATTTGGCTTGCTCAATACCAGGTTGACGTGGCCGCTGCTGAAGTACAGCGAACCGGAACGGCTCCAGGTGTCTTCACTGGTGATGCGCTGGAATTGCACCTCCAGCCCCAGTTCCTGGGCGAAGGCGGCCGTCATGATCACCAGCGACATGCAATTGCCGGCGCGCGCTGCAAAGGCCTCGGCGGCCGTGCGCGTTGTTTCGGAGTCGTATTCGAGGCGAAGCTGGTCGCGCTGGTACAGCGCTTCATACAGAGCCTGGTGCTTCGACTTGCCGCTTAGCGATGAACGCAGCCTGTTCGCATAGGCCTTCATTTCCGGCGACAGTTCAAAGACTTGCTCCGGCGTGATCATGTCGGCCGGCTTGCGGAAGGCTGCGTCGGTGAAGAGCGCGCGTTCAGGCGTTGAAACTGCCGGCGGACCGCTTGCGCAGCCGGCCAGCAATGCAGCGAAAATCAATGTTGACAGTAGTTTCATGGTGGCGTCTCCTCACCTCTATGAAACAAGTATGTGCGCGTCTCAGGGGGCTGTCAATTCGACGGTAATGTCGTCGATCCCGAGGGTCGCCAGGGCGTCGCGCAGGTCGTCGATCTCCGCTTCCACCTCGTCGCCCACGTCCAGGCGGCGGTCTGCGTGCGCCAGCTCGCCGGCCGCGCCGATCAGTTGCACGCCGAGGGCCGCATCGTCCTCGGTCTCCACCAGCGTGATGATGGCGCGGGCCGGGCCCTGGCCGTCCAGCGCGGCGCCGAATTCGGCCATCATGGCCAGCATCCAGTGTTCGGATTTGCCTTGCTGCAGGGCGCCATGGAACAGGTCCTGGTAGAGGAAGTTCAGGCGCAGTTCGCCGGCGCGTCCGGCGCCGGCCAGGCAGCGCTGCACCAGCGGCGCGGCGGAAACGGTCCAGTCCTGGTAGCGCTGCATGCGCGCTTCGAACCAGGCGTCCTGCTTTTTGCCGGCTGCCGGCATGGCGTAGAACGGGTCGTCGGCACGCTTCAGGGCGAAGCCGAGCAGGAAGCGCAGCTCGACAGCTTCGTCGTCGGCGCCGAACGCGGCCGGCTGCCAGCCGGCGATGCTGCGCAGCAGGGCCGGGGCTTCGGCGACTTTCTTGTCCATCATGGCCGCTGCCGCTTCGTGCACCATGGCGTTCAGCTGGCTGGCGCTGATGCGTTCCATTTCGGCCAGGTCGTAGGCGTGCTGCACCAGCACCACCCTGGCTTTCGGGCTTTCCAGGCCGGCGCCGGTAAAGCTGTCCAGCAGGGCAGCATACGCCGCTTCGTCCAGGAAGCCTTCCGCTTCGCGCAAGCCACCCTGGCTGTGCACGAAGACGGGGATGGCAAAGGCGTTGATTTCCATTTCCGGACCATCGCCCTTGCGCAGCAGGACGGTGCCGGCGTCTTCTTCGATCGCCTCCTTCAGCGTGCGATAGGCAGCGACATCCTCGCCACGCGCCAGTTCGATGGCACCATACAGGATGGCGTCCTTGCCCTGGCGCAGGTAGCGCCGCACGGCGTGGCGCAGGTCATCTTCCTGTGCCAGCGCGAGGCTGAACAGTTCCTGGCTCAGGGTTTCATCTTTGTCGGCTGGAGGTGTATTGGGCTTGCGTGGTGCTGGGCGCTTGTTCTTTGTCTTTTGCATGCGGCTCAGTGTTCAATGTGGAAGGTTTCGTGCAATTCGTCCAGCAGGTCGGCTGTTTCGTCCTCGTTCATGCCGAGGTGGCGGCAGGCGGCCTCGCCGCCTTTTTCCCATTCCAGCGACGCGCTGTTGCCGTGATAGCGCTGGATGGCGCGTTCGGCCAGCACCGCGCCGGCGACCAGGGAGCGGATCGCGTCGTCGGTGGCGTCGTCGCACAGCACTTCGTAGTCGTGGTGGTGCAGGATGGCCCAGGACACGTCCGGCGACAGGCCCCAGTTGCGCGCCAGCAGGCAGCCGATGGCGGCGTGGTTGGTCGTGTGGCGGGCATCT
The DNA here is from genome assembly GCF_049904655.1 of Pseudoduganella sp. R-34. Classification (NCBI taxonomy): domain Bacteria; kingdom Pseudomonadati; phylum Pseudomonadota; class Betaproteobacteria; order Burkholderiales; family Oxalobacteraceae; genus Pseudoduganella; species Pseudoduganella sp. R-34. The sequence goes on along the minus strand of NZ_CP184572.1, from coordinate 6,132,574 downwards.
TCGATCTCGGTGAACTTGCGGCTGGCGGCGCCGTTGCAGATGTCCAGCGTCTGCCCGTAGTCTTCAAAGCGCGCCATCAGGATCGGGATGCCGATGTCGCAGAACAGGCCGAAGGTATGGGCGATATCGGGCGGCGCCAGGCGCAGCTTGCGGGAAATGAAGACCAGGGCCTGGGCGCGGCAGGACGACACTTCCCAGAACTGGTTCAGGGCCGGGTTGTTGGCGCCGACCGCTTCGCGCGCCAGGATGCCGGTCAACATGGCAGCGCACTGGTTGATGCCGAGGAAGTTGATGGCTTGCTCGACCGACTTGGCCTTGCGCGTGGCGCCATAGAACGGCGAGTTGGCCAGTTTCAGCAGGGCGCCCGACATGCCGACGTCGTTGCCGATGATGCGGGCGATGGCGCGCGGCGACGGGTCGTCCTGCGCCAGTTCGCGCTGCAGGTCGACCAGCAGGCTGGGACGCGGCGGGATGCGGATGGAGCGCAACAGCGCGTCTTCTGCGGTCGTATTGTGGGCCGGGAGCCGGGCTGCTGCTGTTGTCATTTTGCTTCGAATGTTGTTCTGCTGGCGGGCCCCGTCATTATCGCCTGTTTTTTGCCTGCAACCCGGGGCACGAATGAGTTTTTTTTCATGCATAAATAACAGGATTGCTACAATCGATAGCATGTCTTCTCACATTTTGGCTGGTATTGATTTCAGCGCTCCCGCACAGCAAGTGGCGCGCCGCCTGATCGGCGTGACGGTGCTCGTCAATGGCGTTGGGGGACGTATTGTCGAGGTGGAGGCGTATGACCGGGAAGATCCGGCGTCACACGCCTTTGTCGGCGAAACGGCGCGCAATTTCGCCATGTTCGGTCCCCCTGCCCATGCTTATGTCTACCTCTCGCATGGCATCCACTGGTGCATGAATTTTGTGTGCCGGGAAGAGGGGCACGGCGCCGGGGTGCTGATCCGCGCCATCGAGCCGCTGCAGGGCATCCGGCAGATGCAGGCGCGGCGCGGCATGGACGACGTGCGGCTGCTGTGCTCCGGGCCGGGCCGGCTGGCGCAGGCGATGGGCGTGACGCGCGAACTGAATGCCATGTCGCTTGGCGCGGCGCCGTTCGAACTGCTGCCGCGCAAGGGGCGGGTGCAGGTCGTGGTCGGGCCGCGCATCGGCATTTCAAAGGCGGTGGATGTTCCCTGGCGTTTCGGCCTGGCTGGTTCGCCGTTTGTCAGCCGCCCATTCCGCTAAGCCCTGCCGCGCGCGCATCGGGCTGCCCGCCGCGCGGCGCTCGCCGCCATGCGCCACGTCGCGCCAGTCGTCCAAGCCGATCGCTTCCGCACCGCCGCCACTGCCCGCTGCGGCGCCTTCGCTGCCGTGCGCTTCGCCCCAGCCGGGCGCCATCTCGTCGCCCAGTTCAAACACGGCGACCGCCTGCGCCAGCCCGGCCGCCTGTTCCTGCAGGCTGGCGGCGGCGGCAGCCGCCTGTTCGACCAGGGCCGCATTCTGCTGGGTGACGTCATCAATCTGCCCCACCGCCTGGTTGACCTCGGTGATCCCGCGCGCCTGCTCCGCGCTGGCATCGCTGATGCGCTGGATAATGCTGCCAACCTGCCGTACCGAGGCCACGATATCCCCCATGCTGCCCCCGGCAACGCCCACCGATTCCGCGCCGCGGTCGATGGTCGCCACCGAAGCGTTGATCAGCGCCTTGATCTCGTGCGCCGCCGTGGCGCTGCGCTGCGCCAGCGTGCGCACCTCCGCCGCAACGACCGCAAACCCGCGACCCTGCTCGCCCGCCCGCGCCGCCTCCACTGCAGCGTTCAGCGCCAGGATGTTGGTCTGGAACGCAATCCCGTCGATCACGCCGATGATCTCGACAATCTTGCGGGAAGAAGAGCGAATCGCCTCCATGGTCTGCACCGCATCCGACACTGCCGCGCCGCCGCGCGCCGCCAGTTCGTTGGCATTGGCGGCCACCTGGCAAGCCTCGCGCGCATGGTCGGCATTGCTGCGCACCGCCGCCGCCAGGCTGTCGACGGCGCTGGCCGTTTCCTCCAATGAGCTGGCCTGCAGCTCGGTGCGTGCCGACAGGTCCATATTCCCGGTCGCGATCTCGCGCGACGCCAGGTCGATCTGCTGCACCGCGCCGCGGATGGCGCGGATGGTGCCGTTCAGTTGCGCCATGCTTCCGTCCAGCGCCCGCGCCGTATCGGCAATTTCATCGCGACCGCGCGCCGGCGGGCGCGCTGCCAGCCGGCCCGACGCCAGGCTGCGCACGCCATCGCCGATGGAATGGATGTCCCGCAACAGCGCGCGCCGCACCAGCATCGACACCGCCAGCGATAGCGCCACCGACAGCAGCAGCAAGCCGGCCATCGCCATGCCCAGCAGGCGGAACTCCTGGCGCGCGCCGACATAGGCAGCCTCGCTGAGGGCTTTTTCCAGCGCAGCCAGTTGCGACAGCTGCAGGTCCAGCGCCGCAAACTGGCGTTCCGCCTTGGCCATGGCATTGGTCGCGATCGACTGGTCCACCTGCGCCAGTTCGATGGTCTCCTGCACCGCCTTGCGATAGCTCGCCAGTGCCTGCTGCGAGCCTGCCAGCAAGCCGCGCTCATCGGGCGCCGCCTCGCGCCCCAGCTGCTCCAGCCGCGTGCCGACTGCAGCATGCCGGTTGCGCAGCTGCGCCGTCAGTGCGTCCAGCCGCGCCTGCGCAAAGCTGCCGTTGATCCAGGCCAGGAGCTGGTAGATATTGGCATGCGCCATGCGCGCCTCGCCCGCCACGTCGGCCACCGCCTGCAGCCGCGCCGCGCGCAGCTGCACCAGGTTTTCCATCGATGCGTTCTGCCTTACCATGCCGAACCAGGTGCATGCCGCTGTCGCCAGCAGCAGCGCCAGTACCACGCCCGGCGCCAACAACAGCTTGGGTCCAATCCGCAGTCGGTTCAGCATGGCCGCCTCCTACTTTTTGTAAATGCCTGCTTCCAGCACCGCATCGCCGACGCGCTGGATGTAGGTGGTCTTCGGCTCGATCTTGCCGGTGGTGGGGTTCTTGTACATGTAGTCGACCCAGCCCTTGCCCTTGCGGGCAGCCAGTTCGATGATCTCGCGCCGGTACTTCTTGCCGCTGGCATCGGGCACGTCGGTCAGATCCTTGCCGACGATGGTGGGATTGACCGGGTGCGCCAGCACGATGCCCGACTGCAGGTCGCGGATATCGACGTACAGCGCGCCCTGGATGAATTCAGGATCCTTGGCGGAGATCTTTTCGATGAATTTGTCCTTGCCATGCTGCTTGATGAAGGCCGCACCTTTTTCAACCATGGCGATGGCGTCCTTTTCGGTCGGCTCGCTGGCTTGGGGCGCCGCCATGACGAGGAAGAGCAGTGGTGCGAGCAGGATGTGTTTCATGCCGGTCTCCTTGGATGGGATGGAAGCCCAACTGTACGTCTGCACACCTGGTCGGCAATTGCGCAAACGCAAGCTCGTAGGATTTTTCCGGCTAGGCATTGAGCTACGGCAATAGGCCGTTTCTTAATCGGACCATCATGAAGTCCTAGCCCACCCACCCAGGAGTACGCCATGACCGCCGATGCCCTGCCCAAGTTCAAGCCATACACCCGCCAAACCATCCGCCAGGCGCCGCAGTGGGAACTGCTGACGCCCGAGCAGCAGGAAGCGGTGCAGGTCATCTCGCATGTGCTGCCGTTTCGCACCAACCAGTACGTGCTGGACCAGTTGATCGACTGGGACAATATCCCGGACGATCCGATTTACCGCCTGGTGTTCCCGCACCGCGACATGCTGCCCGCGCACGAATACTGGCAGCTGCGCGACCTGGTCCTGGTGAAGCAGGATGACGCAGCCGCGCAACAGCTGGTGCGGCAGATCCGCCTGCGCATGAACCCGCACCCGGCAGGGCAGATGACGCACAACGTGCCGCGCGTGAACGATGCCCCCTTGCGCGGCCTGCAGCACAAGTACAAGGAGACGGTGCTGTTCTTCCCCAGCGCGGGCCAGACCTGCCACGCCTACTGCACTTTCTGCTTCCGCTGGCCGCAGTTCGTCGGCATGGACGACATGAAGTTCGACGCGCGCGAAACCACGCAGCTGGTGGAGTACCTGAAGATGCACAAGGACGTGACGGATGTGCTGATCACGGGCGGCGATCCGATGATCATGAACACGCGCTCGATGGAGGAGATCATCGCCCCCCTGCTCGCGCCCGGCCTGGAGCATATCCAGAACATCCGCGTCGGCACCAAGTCGGTGTCGTACTGGCCTCAGCGCTATGTCAGCGACCGCGATGCCGACGACCTGCTGCGCCTGTTCGAGCGCGTCGTCGCAGCGGGCAAGAACATGGCGATCATGGGGCACTACAACCACGCGGTGGAGTTGCGGCAGGAAGTGGCGCAGCAGGCGGCCAAGAGGATTGTCGGCACCGGCGCCACCTTGCGCATGCAAGGGCCCTTGATCAGGCATATCAACGAAGACCCGGCCAGTTGGGCGGAGCTGTGGCGCACCGGCGTGAGGCTGGGAGCGATCCCGTACTACATGTTCGTCGAGCGCGATACGGGGCCGCGCGAGTATTTCCAGCTGCCGCTGGCGCGTGCGCACGAGGTGTTCCAGCAGGCTTACCAGATGGTGTCCGGCCTGGCGCGCACGGTGCGCGGTCCCTCCATGAGTGCATTTCCGGGCAAGGTGGTGATCGACGGCGTGGCCCAGGTCGGCGGCGAGAAGGTGTTTGCCCTGCAGTTCCTGCAGGCGCGCAATGCGGACTGGGTGCGCAAGCCGTTCTACGCAAAGTACGACCCGACCGCGACCTGGTTCGACCAGCTCCGGCCGGCGTTCGGACGCGACAAGTTCTTCTTCGAGGAGGGCGAGCAGGGGACCGGGCATGTACCGGGTGCGGCAACGGTGCCGGTGCTGCCGCGCCGGGTGATTCCACTGGTCGCATAGGAGCATGCGATGCGCGCGCCCGCCGCCACTCGCGATGCGCAAGCGGCAGCGCCGCTTCCCGGTGATTGGCGCAGGCGATGGGCGAGGGCGCCTGCGCGCTGGTGGTGCGGGCGCGAGCGGGTGCCGGGCACCTTGTCCGGTCCCGCCACGCTGTTCCTGGTGTTCATTCCCTTCGCGCTGGGCCACTATATCTCTTGGCTGCTGCGCAGCGTGAACGCCATGCTGGCGCCGCAGCTCGTGGCGCAGGCAAACCTGACGCCGTCGCAGCTTGGCATGTTGACCAGTACCTACTTCCTCGCGTTCGCGTTCGCACAGCTTCCGATCGGCATAGCGCTGGACCGCTACGGACCGCGCCGCGTGCAGTTCGTGCTAATGCTGATCGCAGCCATCGGCACGCTGGCTTTTGCGGGCGGCAGGGATTTCGCGGGCCTTGCGATTGCACGCGCGCTGATGGGGTTTGGACTTGCGGCCTGCTTCATGTCGGCCATCAAGGCGCTTAACACCTGGCTGCCGGCGAACAAGCTGCCTTCTGTGCAAGGCTACCTGATTGCTGCCGGCGGACTGGGCGCGGCAACGGCCACTCTGCCTGTGCGCCTGGCCTTGCACCATATGAGCTGGCAATGGCTGATGATCGCGCTGGCCGGCGCCTGCATCGCGGTCGCTTTGTTGATCCTGTTTCTCGCTCCGACCCCGCCGGCCGCGCCACCGCGTCCGCTCACCCGCAGCGCACTGGTGGAAACCTTCACCCACCCGGTATTCCGCGAGACCGCGATGCTGGTCCTGCTGCCACATACGGTCTTCTTTGGAGTGCAGGGATTGTGGATAGCGCGCTGGCTGGCCGATGTGCCCCGCTACGGCGAGCAAGCTATCGCCTGGCTGCTCTACCTTGGGATGGCGGCGGTGATCTTCGGCTCGATCGCGGTCGGCATGCTGACCGAATGGGCGGTAAAGCGAGGCTGGCGCACGCTCGATATTGCGGCTGCGGGAATACTGGTCTTCGTGCTGCTGCAATGTGCTTTCGCATCAGGCTGGCGCCCGGCGCAGCAGGTGCTGCCAGTGTTGTTCATGCTGGTCGGCTGCGTCACCGGAATGGAATATTCCATCGTGGCGCAAGCCATGCCGCCAGCATTGACGGGGCGCGCCTCGACCTGCCTCAACCTGTTGATCTTCATCGGCGCCTTCATCGTGCAGGCCGGCTTCGGCCAGGTGATCGGCTTCTGGCGGCCATCGCCGCTGGGGAATTACCCGGCCGTGGCGTATCAATGCGCTTTCGCTTTGCTGGTGCTGATCCAGTTGCCGGGCCTGTGCCGCTACCTGCTCCGACGCTTCCGGTAGAATGTCGCCTTCAACACGAAGGAAGATTTATGAAACTGGTTCGTTACGGCCGTATAGGCAAAGAAAAACCTGGCCTGATCGATGAATTCGGCAAACTGCGAGACCTGTCCGGCGAGATCAGTGACTTCGCCGGCGCCAACCTGTCCGACAAGGTACTGCGCAAGCTGGCCAGAATCGATCCCGAAACGCTGCCGGTTGTGCGCGGCAATCCGCGCTTTGGCGTGCCCGTTGCCAAAGTGGGCAAGTTCATCGGCGTTGGTTTGAACTACGCCGACCACGCGAAGGAGGCCGGCCTGCCGATTCCGAGCGAACCGATTATTTTCATGAAGGCGATTACCTGCCTGTCCGGCCCGGACGATCCGATCATGCTGCCGAAAGGTTCGAAGAAGGCCGACTGGGAAGTGGAACTGGGCGTGGTGATCGGCACCCGTGCGCGCAATGTCAGCGAGGAAGACGCCGAGAAGCATATCGCCGGCTATTGCGTGGTGAACGACGTGTCCGAGCGCGAGTTTCAGCTGGAGAGCGGCGGCACCTGGGACAAGGGCAAAGGCTGCGATACTTTCGGCCCGGTCGGCCCGTGGCTGGTGACGCGCGATGAGGTGTGGGACCTGGACAAGCTGGACCTCTATCTCGAGGTGAACGACAAGCGCATGCAGACCGGCTGCACGGAGACCATGATTTTCAAGGTGCCGCAGCTGGTGGCCTATATCTCGCGCTTCATGACGCTGGAGCCGGGCGACATCATCGCGACCGGCACCCCGCCCGGCGTTGGCCTGGCGCGCAAGCGCTTCCTGAAGAAGGGCGACTTCGTGCGCCTTGGGATTGCAGGCCTTGGCGAGCAGCAGCAGGACGTCATCGGTTACCAGGAATTCTAAAGACTTGGCCTGCGACTGCCGCGAATCGGTGCCTGACCCTGCGGGTCAGACACCGTCTTGCCGGTTTTAAGCCGGCCGCACGCGAAGCAAGGCCCGCTCCAGCCCATCGCTCAAGCGCGCCACAATCTGCTGCAAATCCGCTTCCGTCGCAATGAACGGCGGCGCCAGCAGCACATGATCCCCCCGCCGGCCGTCAATGGTGCCCCCCATCGGATACACCATCAACCCGCACTCCATGCAGGCATCCTTCACCGCGGCATGCAGCCGCAAGTCCGGATCGAACGGCCGCTTGCCCTCCCGGTCCTGCACCAGCTCCAGGGCCAGCAGCATGCCGCGCCCCCTGATGTCCCCCACGTTCGGATGCAACGAAAACGCATCGCGCAACATGCGCTTGAACGACGCTCCGCGCACAGTCACCGCCCCCAGCAGCGAATCGCGCCGGATCACCTTCTGCACCGCCAGCGCCGCCGCTGCCGCCACCGGATGCCCCACATAAGTATGCCCGTGCTGGAACACGCCGCTGCCTGAGCGAAGCCGCTGCACGATATGGTCACGCGCAACCACCGCACCGATCGGCTGGTAGCCCGCGCCCAGGCCCTTGCCCAGCGCCACGATATCGGGCACCACGCCTTCCTGCTCGATGGCATACAAGGTCCCGGTGCGCCCCATGCCGCACATGACCTCATCGGCGATCATCAGGATGCCGTACTTGTCGCACAGCGCGCGCACGCCCTTGAAATAGCCCGGCGTCGGCGGCACTGCGCCGCTGGTGGCGCCCACCACCGTCTCCGCGCAGAAGCCGATTACGTGTTGCGGCCCCAGGTCGAGAATCTTGGCCTCCAGCTCCTGCAGCAGGTTGGCCGTGTACTCGTGCACATCCTGCCCGGCGCGGCGCTCGCGGTATTCAAAGCAGGGCGACACGCGCGCCACGTCCATCAGCATCGGTTCGAAATGGCGCCGGCGATACTCGTTGCCGCCCAGGGCCAGCGCGCCCAGCGTGTTGCCGTGATAGCTCTGGCGGCGGGCGATGAACACGCGCCGCTCCGTTTGGCCGTGCTCGACGAAATACTGGCGCGCCAGTTTCAGCGCTGCCTCGATGGCTTCCGATCCGCCCGATACCAGATAGGCATAATTCAAGTCGCCGGGCGCATCCTGCGCCAGCCGTTCGCCCAGCTCTTCCGCCACCTCGGTAGTGAAGAAAGAGGTATGCGCATAGGCTGCCACCTTGAGCTGCGACTGCATGGCCGCCAGCACGTCCGGATGGCTATGCCCCAGCGAGGAGACAGCGGCGCCGCCGCTGGCATCGAGATAGGTCTTGCCCTCGCTGTCGCGCACTTGCATGCCGAAAGCGCAGACGGCTACGGGCGGCGTGCGGCGCAGGTCGCGGTGGATCAGGTGGGTCATGGCGGCTCCTCGCAGGATTGGTCGTCCAAGGACATTAGCGCGCGTGCCGCGGCCGTGTTTTGATTTTTCTCCTGTCCTGTGCGACCATTTGTGGCTATGAGTGAACGACTAGGACCTATTCCCCCATCGGAGATGACAGCCGAGCAGCGCGCCGCCGCGCAGGCAGTCATCGATGGCCCGCGCGGCGCGTTGTATGGCCCCTTCGTGCCGCTGCTGCACAGTCCCGAACTGATGGCTTGCACCCAGCGGCTCGGCGAGTACCTGCGCTACCGCAGCGCGATCGGCACCCGCCTGACCGAACTGGCCATCCTGGTCACTTCGCGCCAGTGGGACCAGCAGGTGGAATGGGCGATCCACGCGCCGATTGCGGCGCAGGCCGGGATTCCGCAAGCCGTGATCGACGCCATCGCAGCACGCCAGGCGCCGGCCGGCTTGCAGCCGGACGAGCAGGCGGTCTATGATTTCTGCAACGAACTTCACAGCACCAGGCAAGTCAGCGACGCCACCTGGGCGGCGGCCATGCTGCAATTCGGCGAAAAGGGCGTGACGGACCTGATGGGTATCAACGGCTACTATACCTTGCTGGCCATGGTGATGAATGGCGCGCGCTCGGCAGCGCCGCCGTCGACCGCAACTCCCCTCGCAATATAGCCTTTGTGTGCGCGGGCTAACGGAAACCCGGCGCCTGGCGCGGCACCATCGATAGCGCTGCTTTTTCCGGGGAGCGAACGATGCCTGACCGCCGAAGTTTCCTGCAATCCGCGCTGGCCGTCGTCGGCGCCACACAAGTGCCGGCCGCGACGAGCGCAGCGCCGCCCACCGCCGCGGCGGCACCCGCTGCGCCACCGCGGCCGGTCCACCTGAACATCAATGGCCGAGATTACAGCCTTTCGCTTGAGCCGCGCGTGACGCTGCTCGATGCGTTGCGCGAGCATATCGGCCTGGGCGGCACCAAGAAGGGCTGCGACCGCGGCCAATGCGGCGCCTGCACGGTCCTGGTCGACGGCCGCCGCATCAACGCCTGCCTGACGCTGGCCGTCATGCATGAAGGCCAGCGCATCACCACGATCGAAGGGCTGGCGCAGGGCGACGCGCTGTCGCCGCTGCAGCAAGCGTTCCTCGAGCACGACGCCTTCCAGTGCGGCTACTGCACGCCGGGCCAGATTTGCTCCGCCACGGCCTTGCTGGAGGAGGTGCGCGCCGACGGGGCAGGTTTCACCGATGATGAAATCCGCGAGCGCATGAGCGGCAATATCTGCCGCTGCGGCGCCTATCCCAATATCGTCGCCGCCATCCGCGAGGTGGCGCTGCGGCGCAGCTGAGCGAGCGCGCCATGCAATCCATCTACTATGAACGTGCCCGCGATGCGGCGGACGCCTTGCGCCTGGCGCAGCAGGACGGTGCGCGCTTCATCGCCGGCGGAACCAACCTGCTGGACCTGATGAAGGGCGACGTCGAGCACCCGCTGCGGCTGGTCGACATCAGCCGCGCGGGCCTGGACCGGATCGAAGAATTGCCCGGCGGCGGCCTGCGCATCGGCGCCAGTGTCCGCAATGCCGATGCGGCACGCCATGCCGTGGTGCGCGAGCACTATCCTTTGCTGGCGCAAGCCATGCTGTCCGGCGCCTCGGCGCAGTTGCGCAACATGGCAACCATGGGCGGCAACCTGATGCAGCGCACCCGCTGCCCATACTTTACCGATACGGCCTTTAGCCATTGCAATAAACGCCAGCCCGGCTCGGGCTGCGATGCCCGCGAAGGCTACCAGCGCATGCACGCGATCCTGGGCGCCAGCCCATCCTGCGTGGCAGTCAATCCTTCCGACATGAGCGTCGCGCTGGCGGCGCTGGATGCCGTGGTATTGTTGCGCGGCCCGCAAGGCGATCGCGAAGTCGCGCTGGGCGACTTCCACCGCTTGCCGGGCGATGCGCCGCAGCGGGACACGGTATTGCAGCCCGGCGAGTTGATCGTCGCCATCGACCTGCCGCCATCGCGCATGGCGCGCCACAGCCACTATCTCAAGCTGCGCGACCGGGCCAGTTATGCCTTTGCGCTGGTGTCGGTGGCGGTCGCGCTGGCGATGGAGGGCGGCACGGTGCGTGAAGCGCGCATTGCACTGGGCGGCGTGGCACACAAGCCATGGCGCCGCCCTGAAGCGGAAGCCCTGTTGCGGGACCGCCCGCTCGACGAGGCGCAGTGCCGCGCCGCCGCCCAGCGCCTGCTCGAAGGGGCGCAACCGCTGGAAGGCAACCGCTTCAAGGTTGACCTCGCGCAGCGCGCCATCGTGCGCGCGCTACGCATCGCAGGGGAGGGCGTATGAAACAGGTCGGACAAGCCATCCCGCGCACCGACGGGCGCCTGAAAGTCACGGGTGCCGCCCCCTTTTCTGCCGAGCATGCCCTGCCGCGCGTGGCGCACGCCGTGCTGGTGCTCAGCACCATCGCCAAGGGCCGCGTCAATGCGATCGATACGGCACGGGCAAGCGGCATGCGCGGCGTGCTGGCCGTCATGTCGCACAAGAATGCACCGCGCCTGCCGCGCGAAAAGCCGGGCGGCGAGGAGCAGAAACCACCGCCGCCCAAGCTGAACCTCCTGCAGGACGACGAGATCAGGTACAACGGCCAGCCGATTGCGGTGGTGGTAGCGGAAACGCTGGAGCAGGCGCAGGATGCGGCACGCGCGATCAAGGTGCGCTATGCGCCTCAGCCGGCGCTGCTGGACTTCCAGGCCGCCAAGCGCAAGCTGCGCAAGCCCAAGGAGCAGCCGGACCGGCCGATGCAGACGCAGCGGGGCAATGTGCAGGCCAGCCTGGCGCAAGCCGCCCAGCGCATCGACGTGCTGTACACGACGCCGGTCGAGAACCACAACCCGATGGAACCGCATGCCACCATCGCTGCCTGGGAGGGAGACCACCTCACGCTGTACGACGCCACGCAGTACGTTTCGGGCGTGAAAAAGAATTGCGCCCGTGCGCTCGGCATCCCGCCGGAAAAGGTGAGGGTGGTGTCGCCCTACGTTGGCGGCGGCTTTGGCTGCAAAGGCAATATGTGGTCGCACGTGGTGCTGGCCGCGATGGCCGCGCGCATGGTGGGACGCCCTGTCAAGCTTGCGCTGGAGCGGATACAGATGTTCGCACCGGTCGGGGCGAGGCCGATGACGGAACAGCGCTTGCGCATTGGCGCCGGCCCCGATGGCCGCCTGCTCGCGGTCGTCCACGACACGATCTCGCACACGTCCGTGCAGGACGACTTTACGGAGCCATGCAGCTCGCCAACCCGCATCCTGTACGCCAGCGACAGCCTGCAAACCACGCAGCAACTGGCGACGCTGAACGTTGGCGTGCCGACCTATATGCGCGCGCCAGGCGAGGCGACGGGCAGCTTTGCCCTTGAATGCGCCATCGACGAAATGGCCTATGCGCTCAACATGGACCCGGTCGCGCTGCGGCTGCAGAACTACGCCGAGCAAGATCCAGAGAAGAACATTCCCTTCTCGGCCAAGCAGCTGCGCGAGTGCTACAAGGTGGCAGCGGAACGTTTCGGCTGGGCCAGGCGAACCTCCTCGCCGCGTTCGATGAAAGCCGGCCGCACGCTGGTCGGCTGGGGCATGGCCACGGCCACCTATCCGGCCAACCGCATGCCGGCCAAGGCCTGGGCCGGCATCGCGCCCGACGGTACGGCGCTGGTGCGCTGCGGCTCACAGGATATAGGCACCGGCACCTACACCATCATGACCCAGGTGGCGGCAGATGCGCTTGGCCTGCCGCTGGAAAAAGTGCGCTTCGAGCTGGGCGACACCGAGATGCCGGAGGCGCCGGTATCGGGCGGCTCGATGACGGCGGCCAGCATAGGTCCGGCCGTGCACCGCGCCTGCACGGCCGCACGCGACAAGCTGGTGACGATGGCGGTGGCCGACAAGGCATCGCCGATGCATGGCTTCAATGCGGCCGAAGTGGAGACTGCAGACGGCTGGCTGCGGCTGCGCGCCACGCCGGAGCGCGGCGAACCGATGGCGGCAGTGATCGCGCGCAACGGCGGGCAGGCCGTTACCGGCGACGCGGAAGCCGGGCCGGGCGAGGAAAAGAAGCAATATTCCATGCATTCCTTCGGCGCGGTGTTTGTTGAAGTACAGGTGGATCCTGACCTTGGCACAGTGCGCGTGCCGCGCATCGTGGCCTGCTACGACGTGGGCACTGTGCTGAATGCGAAGACCGCGCGCAGCCAGTTCATCGGCGGCATCGTGTGGGGCCTGGGCATGGCCCTGATGGAAAAGACCGAGATGGACTGGCGCTACGGCCGTGCTGCCAATGCCAACCTGGCCGACTACCACGTGCCGGTGAACGCCGATGTGGGCGACATCGACGTGGTGGCGCTGCCGGGCAATGACACCCGCTTCAATGAACTGGGCGCGCGCGGCATCGGCGAGATCGGGATCGTCGGCGTGGCCGCCGCAGTGGCGAACGCGGTCTACCACGCCACCGGCAAGCGCGTGCGCGACCTGCCGATTACTCTCGACAAGCTGGTGTGATTTTCTGGGTTCGCCTGTTGTCACTGACTGTCGGGCGCCGCGCGTCGCGCACGGTTGGGGCTGTATTCTTGCAAGCGAAATATGGATGGTGCAATATAAATTCCATGCGCATAACATCCTGTTCTCTCCGATCAAGGACGGTCGCCTGACCATGGTTTCTCCGCCGATTCCGGATGACATCCGGCGTTACCTGGTGCAGTGCGTGCCGTCCGTACCCTATATCGAAGCGGTACTGCTGATGCGTGAAGGCAGGCATGCGTGGCAGCCGGATGCCCTTGCGCGCCGCCTTTACCTCAGCGAGGATGACACGCAGCGCCTGTTGGCCAGGATGCAGGCCGATGGCATCATTGCCGGCGATGCCGGCGGCCTGCGCTATAGCCCGGCCTCCGCGGACCTGGACGAACTGTGGACCAGGCTGGCGGTAGTGTACGCGCACCATTTGATCGAAGTCAGTACGCTCATTCATACCAAACCAGGCGGCAAAGCACAGATGCTGGCCGATGCGTTTGTCTGGCGAAAGGGTAAGTAGATGGCAAGTGTCATATACCTGATGTGTGCGGCGACCGCCCTGGCATGCGCCATCCTCGTGCTGCGGAGCTATCGGACGACACGGCATCGCCTGCTTTTCTGGAGCGGCCTGTGTTTTGGCGGTATGTTTCTTTCCAACGTGCTCCTGATCATTGACCGCCTGATCCTCCCGGACACCGATTTATCCACAGTACGCCTGGTGGCCGGCCTGGTCGCTTTGCTTCCGCTGCTGTATGGCCTGGTATGGGAGGGCGAGTGATGCAAATCAACGCCTGGCTGAATGGGGCAATCTTCATGGCGGCGATGGTGATCGCCCTGTTTTTTGTCCGCTACTGGCGGCAATCGCGCGATAGCCTCTTCATCTACTTTGCAATCGCATTTGTGCTCGAAGGCGTGCATCGGCTTTTGCAAGCCTGGCCGGCCGACGGCCCTGATGCGCCGCCATCCTATTTGTTGCGCCTGGTCGAGTACGGCTTGATCCTAGTGGCGATCGTCAGGAAGAACCGGCGCTCCGGGGAACCGTGAGTGGTGCGCCCAACCCGCAATCCCGGTACAAGTGCTATTCCGACTAAATGGAGTCGAGAACAAGCCCAAGGACTAGACCACGACTGCCGAAGCCTCTAAGCTGGTTAGCTCAACCAGGCTCAACAGCAAGCGCTGCCTGTACGCCCCGAACAAAAGCCTCTACCGCAACCGCCTTGACGGCAGAGCTCAATTGGCTTTGCCGGCCCCAGCTTGTGTATTCCCCATTGGATCGCATCCTTTGCCCTGCGGTTGGAAATCGGGAAACCGGTCGACGCGGTGCAACCAACCTTTCAGATAACGGCGCAATACAGGGTGCTCATGCGCAAGGGCCCGATAGTATGCTTTTCGTCCATCCTTGTAGGCCGTGTAGACCTCAATAATATCGTGATGGCGCAGCGCTTCGACGGTCTGGCTGCGTAGAGGCGCACGCAGGTCGAACTGTCCGCCAGCGGCGTTAAGTACCTGCTGGAGCAATTGGAAGGCGTGATGCCCGGCGTTGACATAGAAGTCGAACATGATGTTGGCCAAGGGCTCGAAACTGATTTCGTCTCCAAACATGCGGTCCCAGTATTCGACCTTATAGATTTTTCCCGCCTGTTCCGCAGTCAAGGACTTCAGACCGTCCAGCGTCGGTTGTACTCCCAGCAGACGCAACGCATGCTGCTTATAAATCGGAAAGGTAATACCCATATTGGTAACGCCGCCAGGATCATGCGGATCGTTGCTGAAACCACCTTCCAGGCTGAGTAACGTCGGAAGGAACTTTTGAAAGTCCGCCATGATCAGACCCTCCTCTTAGAAGCTGAACTCGGCGCCGACAGCGCTGATGGCGAGTTCCCGCTCGACGGCTTCAAATCCTAATTCGAGTGTCACGCCGAGGCCATAGCGGATCATTACGCTGTCAGGCAGGACCAGGCGTTGCTCGGCGCAGTCCTGTCCGGGATGCAAATACCCAATGACGGCCGCCTCGTATTCGCCATCAAATAGCCGCAGTGAGCGAATACAGGCGCCGGAAGCGCAGCGAAATCGCAGCAGGATGGCGCAAAGCCGCACCGCGTTTTCAGCCGGCCTAGGCAGGGCGTAATGCAAACAATTGCTGCTGTACGATTTTCCGCGCAATAGTGCGGACCCGCCTGCCGAGGTCATCGATTCCATCAAATCGGGCAACCCGATAACAGCGCTGTGTCCGTGCACCCATTGGGTTACGGATTGCGTCGGCTTAGGGCCGGACGCCGCGCTGCCGGCCTGAAAACCAAGCCCGGCTAGACCGCAGGCAAAGCGCTGCAAGGCATTGCGTTTGGATAAACTGAACATGATGTTCTCGCATGAAAGTTGGGGTACGTGGCTGCCGCCGGCTTGCGCGTTTTGACAGGCCCGAGCTGCACCTTGCAGCCCCGGGGCCCGTCTCAACATTCGCCTGTTAAGGCAACGCTCCGGGGCCAGCATCGGCAACATGGTCGGCTCCACCAACTCCCTCAGCCCCGCCAAAGCCTTCAGCCCCGCCGGACCCCTCGGGACCACCCGGTCCGCCGCCTGCATCCTGATGCAGGATATCGATACCTTGCTGCGCCGCTGCCTGCTCGAGCTGATTGGCCTGGTCGATAAAGTTGGCGAAATTGGGCTGCATATCCAACATTATATTGTCCAGCTGTTGAGCCATGGCTTCCAACTGGGCGCCCCAGTTGGCGACTACCTCTTGCATCAGTTGTGTAACAGGCGTCCACAGTGGCGATGCAATTTCTTGAGGTGTGAGGTTTTCGAGTATGAATTCTTTGTCGTCCAGGGACAGGAACGACAGGATGACGCCCAAGTGATCGTTGTTCATCGCAGGGCTGGCGACGACTTCGCGCAGGAATTCCATATTGGGTGGCATGATAATTTCTCCGTCTTGTTTGCTCGTGGGGGATAGTGTGGCCTCCCGCGTATTGCAGGGCGGCCAGCCAGCGGCTTATTTTGCAGTGGGTACAGAAATCACAGCCGTCGTGAAATTCGGCAGCATGTAGTAGCCGATACGGTCGTTCGTATATTGCACGCTGATACCGCCGCCAAAGCCGCGTGCGAAATCGTCGAAATAATGCGTGCCATGGCTACCATCGTGGTCGCTTACCAGCACTTTCAACGTGGTTGCCAGCCGGACGCCATTGGGCGCCTGGCTACGGCGTACCCGGAACAGCATCTGATTGCACACCTGCGTCAATCCGGTCTGACTGGCAGACGATTCCTGCACGGCATAGAGGAACGAACCGTTGTTGCCCGTGCTGGCCAGGCTTTCGTTAACTACCGCCACGCCAGGGATGAAACGCGAGGTCGATTCACCCATGGACACCGAGGTGCCGACCGAGCCAGTCATGGTATTGCCGAAAAAGCCCACCGATGACGACAAGGTTTTGCTTAACGACGACGATTTCGTTTCGCCAGGGTCGGTGTTGACTGGAGCGGTATCTTGCAACATTGCGGCGTCTGACGACAGCGGCTTGCCATTCTCATCCTGCAATGAGTAGCCAAACTCGTAACCGTCGAGATAGATCGTTGGGTTAAAGGCGGCGCGCAGTGAGGTATCGTCCTGGATCAAATAAAAGTCGTACATGTCGTTGCCGTTCGGCTCGGAAATGCTCCAGCATGAAAAGGTCCGGTCAGTAACGGTATTACCGTTCATTGCGTAAGTAGGGCTGAGTTCGTGCTGATGGGTGTCGAACTGGTATTTGGTTGCATAAAACGCGCCGCCTGGGGTGGTTGCCATTTCAATCTCCTTGGTAGATGGATTTAATTCAGACGTTTCTGAATCGTTACAGGGAGCTCGTGAACTTCAGTGAGAAACTCCCTGACATCCTCTATTGCAAACGGCGTGCCACGATTTTTGTGGGGAAGATTGCTGCATGCCCGGTAAAGTTCATGCCAATACTGCGAACAGGCGTGTCAAATCGGTGTCAATTTTTCGGGAATGATGACTGGCGCTGCCAACGCCAGGTGGACGCGTGGCCCTGATACCAGGCGTAGCGGCGGCAGTGCGCTGGCTTGTCTCGCGTTATTCGCAGTTTGGTTCAGTGGTGTTTTGACCAGGCGACGAACGCTGCCGGTGTAACAGCCGGCGCAGCGGCTCTACAGGCGTAGCCAGCAACGCCGCACAACGCGTCAAATTGCCGTCACAGCTGGCTATCGACTGCGCGATTTCATCGGCAGTAATGTCTTCGAGGCGCCGGATTCGGGGGTTCTCTTTGAGCAGCTTATAAAACGATGGGCGGGAGATCCCAAGTGCCTTGGCAGCGGCCTTGATCGTCCACCCATAACGGGTCATGGCATCAAGCACTTCTTGTTCGGATAGCTCAGACGGCCGTTTGCGCTGCCATGCGCCGGGAACCGGCGTGGCCCCGGCATCAGTATTCCCGACAGGACTGTCCGGCGGCGGCGTGCGTACCAACAGGTTAAGCTGTACAGCGCCACCGTGTTCCAGCTGTAAGGCTGCACGCTTGAGCGTATGCGCGAGCTGCCGGATATTGCCAGGCCAATCATGGCAGGCCATTTCAGTGATGAACTGGGAGGAAAACTTGGGCAGCGCGCCTTGCGGCTGCAATAGATGGACGATTAAGACACCGATGTCTTCCCGGCGCGTGCGTAGGGGCGGAAGGTGGATCGCAAAGCTGTCCAGGCGCCGCAGCAGCGCCTGGTTAAACGTTGCGGCATCCAGGTTTTGATCCGTCGCAGCGATCAAGCGCGCGCTCGAATGGCGGTCGTGTGTTGCGCCCAGGGGGCGAAAGTCGCCGCCTTCTAATACACGCAACAGCATAGGCTGGACGGTGGCGGGGGCATTGCCTATTTCGTCGAGGAAGAGCGTGGCATCATCCGCTTCTGCAAACAATCCCTTACGCTCGGCCTGCGCCCCGGTGTATGCCCCCTTGGCAGCGCCGAACAGCTCGGCAAGTGCCAGGGATTCATTGAGCGCCGCCATATTGACTGTAACGAGTTTGGCATGGCGCCGATCGCTAAGCGCATGGATAGCCCGCGCCACCACTTCCTTGCCGGTCCCGGTTTCGCCGAGCAGCAGCACCGGCATATTGGTTGGCGCAACCATGCGAATCTGTTCACGCACGGTAATCGCACTTTTCCCCACGCCGACAAACCCTGCCACGGGATTATGACGAGGTAAAACCGGCATCCAGTGAAGGCACAGCACGATTGCACGGCCTAGCGTCAAAATCTGGCCTGCGCCGATTTGCGCCGCATGCAATCTTACTGTGCCTTCGATAACATGCCCGCCGAGTTGTACCACCATGCGAGTGGCCGGCACGGCCAAGGTAATACCATCAGCATCGTCGCGCGTGAAGCGCAGGCAATCACGCGAGATGGCGCCATGACCGAGGGGCAGCCCAGCGCCGTCGGGACGGCAAAAATCGGGGGCGTAGCGGCTCAGCGTCAGGCCCGCACCGCCAGCATCGGCCACATACTGTTCCCCTATGCGTCCAGGGTCAGGGTGCCAGATCAGCGTCAGTGCCAGCAAGGCGCGGGTACCATGGCCGGAATCGGCCAAGGAAGAGGAAAACGTGGAATCGTGGTCGATCATGTGTGAGCCAAAGAGTGGAAGGGCTACATAGCCCCTCCATGCTTAAGGAATAGAGCCAACTTGCAGTTCGGGATCCGGCACGAAGTAGAACTTGGTCGCGCCATCAGGGAACAGGACGGCAAACGCGACGCACATGCCCCACAGGCCTAAGGAAGGGCCCACGGTCATCACGGCTTTCGGCATGATGCTGATATCACCGCCTGCGCCTTTGAATGGCCATAGCGCCGGCTCAAATTGCAGCTGGCCGGTCAGCACAGCCACCTGCGTCACGATTCCGGGCCCCGAAAAGGTAAAGAGGATCTGGTCCCCCGGGTTGACTTTGCACGTTTCGACACCAAGCTGGTCGTCAAACAACCATGTGGCGTCCGGCGCATTTACTCCATAGATGATTTCGAAGGTATACGGGGTTGGAGAAGACATCAGTTAGCCTTTATGGGGAATGGAATTCAGTCGCGCCGATAGGCCGGGTCGCGCCGCAGGGCAATAAGGTCTGGCTCTGTTTCGAACGCCATCGCCGGAATGCCGAGGCGCCTGGCGTTGGAAATAGCCACCAGTGCTTGGTCGCGTTGGCCGAGCAGTTCATAGGCAATCGCGGCACGGCGCTGTACCTCGCCGTTGTCGGGGGCAAGCGCCGTGGCGCGTGCCAGCAATGCAGATGCCGTGTTTGCGTCCCCGCCACGCGCGGCGTACAAGCCCATGCGGGACACCAGAAGTACATCGTTGGGTGCGCGTGCCAGGCGGGGCGCCAGCAGACGACGCGCAGTGTTATAGGCGCGAATGGCTTCGGCCTGGCGCCCTGGAATCCACTGCAGCGTATCGGCCAGATTCGCCCAGTTAAGGTATTCCCCCGGCGCGCCATGCGTGGGCGACAACGCGTTTTCGAACGCGGCGGCGGCACCTGTATAGTCGCCACGGGCAAACAGCGCATTTCCTAAATTGCCATACAGCCGGGCACTCGGCCTAACCTGCAATCCCTGCTGTAGCACGCGCATCGCTTCCTCTACCCTGTTCTGACGCAGTAAGGCGGCGTTCAAATTGGCATAGGCAGCCACAGTATCGGGCTGCAGCGCGATGCTGCGCCGGAAGGTCTGCTCCGCGCCGCGGTAATCCGCCTGCTCGAATTGAACTGTGCCCAGCTCGTCCAGGAATGCACGTTCGCGCGGAAAGCGCGTCAATGCCAGCGCCAACGTCGCCTTCGCGTCCGCATAACGCCGCGCATTGCGCAGTACAAAGGTCTTGCCATACCAAGCGAAGAATTCACCGGGATCGAGTTGTAACGCTTGCGCAAATGCCTGCAGTGCCTGCTCGGGCCGCCCTTGGCTGTTGAGCACCCACCCCTTGGCAACATGGGCCAAGGCCAATTGATCATCCAGCATCAATGCATGTTGGGCGCTGGCATTGGCCTTGCTCAACCAAGCCTCGTCCTTGTCGTCACCTTCATAGCGAAATACGTACAGCAAAGACATGCCGGCGGCGGCGGCGGCGCTCCCGGGCGTATGGTCCAATATGCGCAAGAAGTGCTGTTCCGCCTGGTGAAGGTTGCCTGGATGGTCGTGAGCCTTCAGCGCCGCCAACCCTTGTTGTGTTTCCAACGCTTGCGAATAGGGCGATAAATCCCCCAGGGCGGGTGCCACAGCAGGTATAGCCTGCCAAATGCCCATGGCAAAGGCCGCCGCTGCCGCAACGGCGGCCAGCATTTTGCGCCCGCTCTTAGAGAAGCCGGCAAAATGGCGTTCCGGACTGTCCAGTTCCAGCAAGCTGCGCCGAACCTCGGCCATACTGCCAATTCGCTGCTGCGGTACGCCCTTCGTCATTGCGCCTATCAGCGACACCAACGATGTGCTGGCACTGTCAGGGTAGCTCCAGCTGGCAGAGTTCGAGTGTATTTGGGCCGCGGCCAGGGCCAGCCCATGCATTCCGGCGAAGGGATGCTTGCCGGTCACCAGCTCGTAGAGAATAACGCCGAGCGCATAGATGTCGCTACTGGCGTCGGGCCGGCCGCCTTGCAGCCGTTCGGGAGCCATATACGCAATCGTGCCGGCCGGCTGGTCCGTTTGCAAGGAGCGGGTGGCCAGCGCATCGTAACGTAACACAAGGCCGAAATCGAGGATGCGCACCCGTCCGTCGGGCTCGACCATCAGATTGGATGGTTTCAGATCACCATGCGCCAGGCCCGACGCATGCGCGTCGTGCATGGCCTCCGCAATCTGGCACACCCAATTGATGGCGTCGTGCAGGCCCACGCCGGAGAGTTCTATGGCATGCTTGATCGTCGTACCGGGAACAAGCTCCATGACGATTGCCTGGCCGGTGCCGTCTTCCTCAATCGCGTGGATCTTGATGAAAGCCGCATGCCGCAGCGCCGCGCCCATCCGCGCTTCGCGCACCGGGTCCCCCTTGGAGCCAGTGGTGTGCTTGATACGTTTGATCGCTACATGGCGCTGCAGCTTGCTGTCCCACGCTTCAAATACTTCGCCATATCCGCCCTCTCCAAGACGCGTGCGCAACTCATAGTGTCCAGCGAGGACAGCTCCTGGGGGATCGCTCGCAGTAATGCTCGACAATGGCATGACGAGGCTTTCTCATATTTGTCATAGTGATAATTATAATAATATTTTGGCGCCAAATAAGAAAACTTGCGCATTACGGTAGTGCGCCGTCAGGAACTATCAAGGCCGTGGACCGTGCTGAAAAAATAGTTTGCGCACTAATTATTTGTGCGCTATAGTTCCACTCATGCGCTGAGCGCACTAATCATTAACACACTACTTATAGGAGTTTTGCCATGAAATCGTCCATCAAATCCGCCCTGTTTGCTGCTTCCCTGGTTGCCGGCGCTGCCCTGGTTCCTGCCCACGCTGCCGAAGACACCACCGTCGTGCTGGTACACGGCGCCTTCGCCGACGGCTCAGCCTGGAACAAGGTGATCCCGATCCTGCAGAAGCAGGGCGTGAAAGTGGTGTCGGTGCAGAACCCTCTGACCTCGCTGGCGGACGACGTGGCCTTTGCCCAGCGCGTGATCGATGCGCAGAGTGGCAAGGTGGTGCTGGTGGGCCATTCCTGGGGCGGCGCGGTGATCACCCAGGCCGGCGCCAGCGACAAAGTGAAATCCCTGGTCTACGTAGCTGCTTTCGCGCCGTCGGAGGGCGAAGTGGTGGGTGAACTGGGCAAGGATTTCCCGCTGCCACCTGGCATCGCATCCCTGAAGCCCGACAACAACGGCTTTATCTACCTGTCGGCCGAATCGATGGCGGTTAATTTCGCCCAGGACCTGACTCCTGCCGAGCATCGCCTGATGACCGCGACCCAGGGCCCGATCAAGGCCAGCGCTTTTGGCGACAAGGTGGACGTGGCTGCGTGGAAGACCAAGCCCAGCTACTACATCGTCGCTTCCAAGGACCGCATGATCGATCCGGGCCTGCAGAAGTCCTTCGCTGCCAAGATCAACGCGACCACCACCACGCTGCCAAGCAGCCACGTGCCGATGGCGTCGCAGCCGGAAGCTGTGGCCAAGGTGATCCTGGCCGCGGTCAAACGTTAATCCCGACAGGGGGGGCTGTGCTACAGTACGCGCCATGGAAAACCGCATGCCCCCTACGCTGGACCAGCACCTCTGCTTCAAGCTGTATTCGACTTCACTGAAGATGACCCAGCTTTACAAGCCCATCCTCGCGCCGCTCAACCTGACCTATCCCCAATACCTGGTGATGGTCGTGCTGTGGGAGCAGGAGGGCTTGGGCATCAAGGGGCTGGCCGAGCGCTTGCAACAGGACCCGGGCTCGATCACGCCGCTGGTCAAGCGGCTGGAGGCGGAAGGCTATCTGGTGCGCGACCGCGATCCTGAAGATGAGCGCAATCGCGTGTTGACGCTGACCGCGAAAGGCCGCAAGCTGCGCGCAGAAGGCTTGAAGGCGAGCGAGCAGATTGCACAAGCCTGCGCCATCACGGCGGGCGACGTGGAACGGCTGGCGGCGGGACTCGACAAATTGAGCGGCAACCTGGGCGCCAGGGGCGCTGGCTGAGTGCAAGCCCGCTTTCGCGCCGATGTACTGGCCAACCGCAACAATCGCGTCATCCTCGAACGTTGGGCGTCCTACGACCTGTTCTATTTTGATCCCGCTGATCTGAGCGAGAAGGGCGAGCGGGACGCGCAGGCGCATGTCGACGGCTTATTCGCCGACCTGGGCGTTCCGATTGAAGTGGCAAACCAGGCCCGGGTCCACACCTGGTACGAAGCTTACTTTGGACATCCGTATCCCGCGCTGCACAGCGCCAGGGACGGGATCGACCGCTTCCTGATGCCGGCAACCTGTGTCGGCCTTCGCCCGGATGCGATTTACGCGCCGAACGGCCTCGAAATACTCTACGCTGGCCTGCTGGCCCCTAATCCGTTGACGCCCTATCGCGACCTGTTCGAGCAAAAGGCGGCATCGTATCGTGCGCGCTGGCCGTCGCTCCGGGTCATGACCCCTTAGGGCAAGCGGCCGGCCCGGCGCGCTTGCCATGCGGCTTGCTTTATGCGAGCACTTTCTTCAGCCATGCCGCGATATGCACGAGTTCTTCGGCGCAGGCCGAGTGCTGCATCGGATAGTCATGCCATTCGACCTGGTAGCCCAGCTTTACCAGCAGCTCGCGCGATGCCACTGCGCGCTCGATCGGGATCACCGGGTCCATGCGGCCGTGCACCATGAAGACCGGCGTCTCCTGGTTGGCGGCGTGGCGCTCGGCGGCCACCTTGTCGGCCAGCGGCACGTAGCCGGAGAGGCACATCAGGCCCGCCAGCTTTTTCGGATAGCGCAGGCCTGCCTGCAAGGTCATTGCGCAGCCTTGCGAGAAGCCGCCCAGCACGATGCGGTTGGCCGCAACGCCGCGTGCGATTTCGCGTTCGATCAGCGCGTCGACCAGGATCTGCGACTCGCGCAAGCCTTTTTCATCTTCCTGGCGACCCAGGTCGGTATGCACGATGTCGTACCACGAGCGCATGACGTAGCCGCCGTTGATCGTCACCGGCATGGTGTTCGCATGCGGGAAGATGAAGCGGATGCCCGGCAGGCCGGCCAGATTCAGCTCATTGACGATAGGCGCCCAGCCTTCGCCGCTGTCACCCAGGCCGTGCATCCAGATCACGGAGACTTCAGGATTGGGCTTGGTGTCGATGACGATGGAATCCAGCAGGTGGGTCATGCGTTGTCCTTCTTGCGAATGGCGGATTTGGGACGGAATGCCTTGCACACCGCATCGTTGGTTTCAGCGTAAGGGCCGCCGATCAGGTCGATGCAGTAAGGGACGGCTGCGAACACGCCGCCTACCAGCTGCTTGCCGTCGGCATCCTTCAGGCCTTCCAGCGTTTCCTTGATGGCTTTCGGCTGGCCCGGCAGGTTGATGACCAGGGCAGCGTGGTCGGCGGTTTCGCGGATCACGGCAACCTGGCGCGACAGGATGGCGGTCGGCACGAAGGCCAGGCTGACCTGGCGCATCTGTTCACCGAAGCCCGGCATTTCCTTGGTGCCAATCGCCAGCGTGGCTTCCGGCGTCACGTCGCGGCGCGCGGGGCCGGTGCCGCCGGTGGTCAGCACCAGGTGGCAGCGCACCTGGTCGACCAGCTCCACCAGGGTGGCTTCGATCTGCGCACGCTCATCGGGAATCAGGCGGGTTTCGAAGCGCAGCGGCGTGGCGATGGCGCTGCGCAGCCAATCTTCCAGCGCCGGGATGCCCTGGTCCTGGTAGACGCCGCCGCTGGCGCGGTCGGAGATCGACACCAGGCCAACGAGCAGGGTTTCGTCACTCATCTTCGTCGCCTTCGGGCGCATCGACGTCAACGTCCGGACCAGGCGATGGCTCGGAGGCGGCGGACTTCTTGTCCAGGTCCTTCAGGATCTGGAAGATTTCACGGTAGGCCTTGGGAGGCTTGTTCTCGGCCTGTTCCTTGCGGGCGTTGCGGATCAGGGTGCGCAGGTGCTGCACGTCCAGGTGCGGCGCTTCTTCCAGCAGGACGGTCAGGGCCTTGTCGTCGGCCAGCAGCTTGTCGCGGCGGCGTTCCAGCGCGTGCAGCGCGGCGGTATCGGCCTTGGAGGCACCTTTCCAGCCTTCGATGGTGCGCTTGATGATCGCCACTTCTTCTTCGGACAGGGTGCGCATCTTCTTGCCGATGAATTGCATCTGGCGGCGGCGGCCTTCGTGATTCTTGATGTTTTGGCATTCCAGAATGACATCGCGCACGTCTTCCGGCATCGGCACCCGCTTGACGCGGTCGCGCGGGGCCTCCACCAGTTCCCGGCCCAGGTCTTGCAGGGCGTCGGACTGGCGTTTCATTTCGGTTTTGGATGGGCGTTCGTATTCTTGTTCGAACTCGCTGGACTGGAAGCCGCACGAGCCACGGTTTGGATTAGGCATGATAGGAGGGGCAGGGGCTGTCACACCCTACCTGTAAAAACGGTAAACGGCTGCTATGATAACTGTTTTAACGCCCAGCCCCCCAAAAAGACCCCATGAGCGAATCCGCCTTCTCCTATTCCCAGGACCAGTTGAAACAGCTTGCCCGCGACGTGTTGAAGTACGCGCGCGAGCAGGGCGGCACCGATGCTGCCGTCGAAATCAGCGAAGGCAGCGGTCTTTCGGTCTCGGTCCGCAAGAGCAAGATCGAAACCATCGAGCAGAATCGTGACAAGGGCATCGGCGTCACGGTCTTCATCGGCCAGAAACGTGGCAATGCCAGCACCTCCGATTTCTCCCCGGCTTCGCTGAAGGCGACCGTGGAGGCGGCCTACAACATCGCCCGCTTCACGGCGGAAGACGATTGCGCCGGCCTGGCGGAAGAAGAACTGCTGGAGAAGAATCCGCAGGACCTGAAGCTGTTCTATCCATGGGCCATCTCCACGGAAGAAGCAGTGGAGCTGGCGCAGCGCGCCGAAGCGGCGGCCTTCGCGGTCGATCCGCGCGTGACCAATAGCGAAGGCGCCGGCGTGCACGTGCAGCAGTCGCACTTCGTGTCGGCCAACTCGCGCGGCTTCATCGGCGGCTATCCTTACTCGCGCCACACGCTGTCGGTGACCCCGATCGCCGGCAAGGGCGCCAAGATGCAGCGCGACGACTGGTACACCTCGGTGCGCGATCCGAAGAAAATGGCCAGCGCCGAAGCCGTCGGCCGCTATGCCGCAGAACGTTCGCTGGCGCGCCTGAATGCGCGCAAGCTGGCTACCCGCACCTGCCCGGTGCTGTTCGAGGCGCCGCTGGCCGCCGGCCTGCTGGGCGCCTTCGTCCAGGCCACTTCGGGCGGCGCCCTGTATCGCAAGTCCTCCTTCCTGGTCGACTCGCTGGGCAAGGACATCTTCCCGTCCCACATCCAGGTCAAGGAAGACCCGCACGTGGTGGGCGCCATCGGTTCCGCGCCGTTCGATGAGGAAGGCGTGCGCACCCACAAGCGCGACGTGGTAAAGAACGGCGTGCTGCAGGGCTATTTCCTGTCGACCTATTCGGCCCGCAAGCTGGGCATGAAAACCACCGGCAATGCCGGCGGCTCGCACAACCTGTCCATCACGTCCTCGCAGACGAAAAAGGACGACGACTTCGAAGGCATGCTGCGCAAGATGGGCACCGGCCTGCTGGTCACCGAGCTCATGGGGCAGGGCACCAACTATGTGACCGGCGACTACAGCCGCGGCGCTTCCGGTTACTGGGTGGAGAACGGCGTGATCCAGTACCCGGTGGAAGAGATCACCATCGCCGGCAATATGAAGGACATGTTCCAGGACATCGTCGGCATCGGCACCGATGTCCTGGTGCGTGGCACCAAGCAAACAGGCTCGATCCTGATCGAAAAGATGGTGGTTGCCGGGAACTAAATATTTCCATACACTGTCCCGAGATAAAACCCTCATAAGGAGACAGTACGTATGGAACGTCGTTCCTTTATCAAGAAGGCCGCAGCAGGTGCGGGCGCAGGAATTATCGCCGCACCGGCTATCGCCGCCGAACTGCCCGCCATCACCTGGCGCCTGGCATCCAGCTTCCCCAAATCCCTCGACACCATTTACGGCGCTGCCGACACCTTCACCAAGCGCGTGGCGCAGCTCACCGGCGGCAAATTCAATATCCGCGTGTTTGCGGCCGGCGAAGTGGTGCCAGGCCTGCAGGTGCTGGACGCGGTCCAGGCAGGCACGGTGGAATGCGGCCATAGCGCCTCGTACTACTACTACGGCAAGGACGCGACGTTCTCCTTCGACTGCGCGGTGCCGTTCGGCCTGACCTCGCGCCAGCAGACCGCCTGGTACGACCAGGGCGGCGGCAAGGAATTGCTGCGCGCCTTCTATAAGGACTACGGGGTGATGAACTTCATCGCCGGTAACTCGGGCACCCAGATGGGCGGCTGGTTCCGCAAGGAAGTCAAATCCGTGGCCGACCTGAAGGGCACCAAGATGCGCATCGCCGGCCTGGCCGGCAAGGTGATGGAGCGCCTGGGCGCCGTGCCGCAGCAGCTGGCCGGCGGCGACATTTATCCGGCGCTGGAAAAGGGCACCATCGATGCGGCGGAATGGGTCGGTCCATATGACGACGAAAAGCTGGGCTTCCACAAGGTGGCGCCGTATTACTACTACCCGGGCTGGTGGGAGCCGGGCGCTTCCTTCACCCTATACGTGAACATCAAGGAATGGGAAAAGCTGCCGAAGGAGTATCAGGCCGCGATTGAAGCTTCCGCCTATGAGGCCCACGTGGTGATGCAGGCCGAGTACGACTTCAAGAACCCGACCGCGCTGGGCCGCCTGATGAAGAGCGGCGTCAAGCTGCGCAACTACTCCAACGACATCATGGAAGCGGCCTACAAGGCCTCCAATGAGCTGATGGCGGAGGAAGCTTCGAAGAACGCCAAGTTCGCCAAGATCTACGAACCGTGGAAGCGCTTCCGCAACGACCAGAACCAGTGGGCCTCGGTGGCGGAATCGACCATGCAGAACTTCCTGATCAAGGCAGGCCGAGGAGGCAAGTAGTTCAAAAAAAATGCCGGTCAGCGCAGGCTGAACGGCATTTTTTCTTGCGTGCGCCGCGATTAGCGGCCTTCCATGGAGGCCAGTGCCAGCTTCAGTGCGGCTTCAGGCGCCTTGCCAGCGCGGACGAATTCATCTTTACGCGCCATGACCCAATCGTACAGCTCCTGTCGATACCATGGCGAGCCAGGATCGAGGGACTGATACCTGGACTGTGCGCGAGACAGCGCATCCGCATAGCCCTGCTCCGCGGCACTACGCTGCACCGCGGGCACCGGCGCAGGCGTTGTCGCCGCCGGCTGAGGCTGCGCGACAACTGGCGCCGTGGCCGCTACTGGCTGGACTGGGGCAGCTGCCGGCTTGATGGCTGCAACGGGCTTCACAGCGGCAACTGGCTGAACTGCATCGGCGCTTGGGGCGGGGGACGTCCGCGCAACCGGTGCCGGGGCCGCTGCGGTCGGCTGGGCGCGCGCGGCATTTGCCTCGACGCCCGGAGCGACGCCATTGCGGCCCGTGTATTTCGGGGAGCGAGGGCCGTAGAGAATGCCCTGCGAATTGCCTCCCGCCAGCAAGAGCGCATTGGTCTGGGCGGCAACCTCATGGCTGCGATTGGTCGAGGAGTTCATGATTTGCGTGACAACGGCCTTGATCAATAAGCCGGCAAGGCCGCCCCCGTTGTTGCCGCCACGGTTGCCATCGTCGACGACGGTCGCCTTGCCGTCCCACAGCAGCGCCCTGGTTTTCAAGTCCACCAGTTTGGCACTGGCAGAGACCGTGGTAACGCTGCTGAGAACATTGTAGGTGCTGCCGTATTTTTCCACCGTCATGTACAAGGCAGCATCGGCGCCGAAAATCTCCCGCAATTTTTCCGTGTCGACGTTGTGGATGTCAGCCGGGGTGGTCAAGCCGTTTTGCCTGAAGGTCTCGCTGACCAGGGAAACGGGCAAGACGTAATAGCCAGCTTCGGCCAACGGGTAGCTCACGCTCGAATACACGCTCTCGGTAGCCCCGACTTCCGGCGAATTATTCAGTGGCGGCAGCACCAGGATCGAACGCGGATTGCTCGCTTCGAATGCCTTGTAGTCGTAAGGCTTCACGGTGTGGGTCGCACAACCGACCATCAGGACGGCCGGCGCAAATACCGCGGCCAGTTTGAAAACTTTTTTCAACATCTTAATTGCTACCCTTGCTCATGGTTCCAAGCAGGCGATCCATGTAGGTTGTCGATTCCGGGAACAGCCTTTTTTCCTCCTGGAATTCAGCCGCAACCAGATCGCTTCGGCCGACCATCGAATACAGCATGCCAAGATGGGCGTGGAAGCCCGGCGGCGCCTTCCTGCCGGCGGCATTCATGCGCTGCAAGTCCTTCTCCAGCGCCGCGATTTGATCGTTCGGGCTCTCACCCTTCAAATGCTGGTACACCTGCGGCTGGTACGAGCCCCACTGGTAAAGATCAGGATTACTGGTGCGGCAGCCGGCGAGCACGCCGGCTGCGAGCATCATGATCGATGCTTTGACGAAGATATGTTTCATGCCCAGCCTGTCCTTATTTGGCGAGCGTCAGTGCGCCGCTTTCGACGCCGGCCACCAAGCGTTCCACCGCCTCGCGCATGGCCAGGTCGAGCACCTTGCCGTTCAGCGTGGCGTCATAGCTGGCGGTGCCGCCAAAGCCGAGCACTTCGCGGTTCGACAGGCTGAATTCGCCGGCGCCGCGCGCCGTATAAACGACTTCGGAGGTTTTGATGTTGACAACATTCAGCGTCACCTTGGCGTACGCTACCTGGGTCTTGCCGCGCCCGGCCAGGCCGAACAACTGCTTGTCGCCCACTTCCTTGCGGCCGAACTCCGTCACATCGCCGGTCACGACGAAGTCGGCGCCCTTGATGGACTGGCCTTCCCGTTTGAAGTCTGCTTCCTGCTTCAACTGCTCCAGGTTATCGCGGTCCAGCACGTTGAAGCGGTTGGTCTCCTGCAGGTGGGAGATCAGGATAGTCTTGGCCTGGCTGCCGAGGCGGTCAACGCCATCGGAAAAGATGCCGCGCTGGAAACTGGAGCGGTTGTCGAAGCGACCCACTGCGATCAGGCTGCGCGGGCCGGCATATGGGCGGCTGGCGCTTGCCACGGTTGCGACTTCGAGGCTGCGCGAATTTTCGGTTGCGCAGCCAAACAGGGCCGAGGTGAGGCATGCGCCGATCAGCAGCGTGCGGGTAGGGAATGCAGCCATATGAGCTCCATGATGATGGTCGCTTGCCATCCGGAATTGTTGACAGAACGACAGGTTTGTAAAGGCGGGAATTATACGTTACTTTCTTTGTAACAAACAAAATTGCTTATCAGCCATTACGCCTGTCCAAGGAGGCATGTACTGAAGGCGCGCGCCGCAGCGGTCATCCGGCGCTGCGGCGTGTAGATCAGTGAGAAGGGCCGGCTGCGGCCCTTCAGTTCCGGCAGTACTTCCACCAGCACCCCGCGTTCAAGCCGGTCCTGTGCAATGAAGCGGAAGGTCTGGCATATGCCCAGGCCTGCCTCCGCCAGCGATACCGTTCCCAACGCATCATCCGTCACTTCAAGCGCCGATGCCGGCGGCCAGTCCAGCTCTTCGCCATCGCGCAGGAATTGCCAGGGGAAGGAGCGCCCCGTGCTTGGCAGCTGGAATGTCAGGCACGCATGCCCTGCCAGCGCATCAAGGTCGCGCGGCATGCCTCGCCGCTTCGCATATGCGGGCGAACAGACCAGCACCAGCTGGGCATCCTCCAGCTTGCGGGCGATCATGCTGCTGTCCTTCAGCGTGCCCTGGCGGATGGCGAAATCGAAATTTTCCGCCGCCAGGTCGACGTTGCGGTTGGTGATGTTCAGCTCCACGCGTACCGATGGATAGCGCTCGGAGAATTGCTGCAGCAGGGCGGGCAGGCGGTAATGGCCGAACGTGGTCGGGGCGCTGATGCGGATGCGGCCGGTGACTTCGCGCCCTTCGGCCTGCACCGCGCGTTCGGCGTCGTCGATCAGGGACAGCGCGGCGCGCGTCTGCTCCAGGTACAGGCGGCCGGCGTCCGTCAGCCCGAGGCTGCGCGTGGTGCGGCGCAGGAGCTGGGTGCCGAGGCGCGCCTCCAGCCGGGCCAGTGCGCGGCTGACGACCGAGGGTGTGGTGGACATGGCGACGGCGGCCGCCGTCAGCGAACCGCGCTCCACGACGGTGACGAAGGTTTCGACGTCGCCCAGGTGGTCGTATTTTCGGCTCATTATTGCCTTTAAGGGAAAAATGGTTTGGTTTTAAGGTAGTTTATCGTTGTTGGAGGTTCGAATAAAGTAGCGCCATCAACTTCCACAAGGAGCAAACCATGATGAAGAAACTGACTGCGATCGCGCTCGCCGCTGCGGCAATGCACGCCAATGCCGGCAACGTGCTGGTCGTCCTGTCCGACGAGGCCACGCTGGACCTCAAAGCCGGCAAGACCTTCCAGACCGGCTTTTACCTCAATGAGCTGATGCAGCCGGTGAAGATGCTGCTGGACGCAGGCCACACGGTGACCTTCGCCACCCCGAACGGCAAGGCGCCGACGCTGGACCAGGGTTCGGTCAACGCCATGTTCTTCGGCGGCGACCAGGCGGCACTGGACGCGCACCGCAAGCTGCTGGAACAGCTGCGCCTGACCGACAGCGCCAATTCGCCAGTGGTCAGCCTGGCGCGCGTGGAGCAGCAGGGCTACGGCAAGTTCGATGCGGTCTACGTTCCTGGCGGCCACGCACCGATGCAGGATCTGCTGGCCAGTCCCGCGCTGGGCAAGGTGCTGGCTGCTTTCCACCAGGACGGCAAGCCGACCGCGCTGGTATGCCACGGTCCGATCGCACTGCTGTCGGCCATGCCTGATGCCAAGGGCTTCGCCATGAAGCTGGCGCAAGGCGCCACGCCCGCCCAGCCGAAATGGATCTACTCCGGCTACAAGGTCACTGTCTTCACCAACGATGAAGAGGAGGCGTCCAAGTCCCAACTGGGCGGCGGCGAAATGAAGTTCTACCCGCAAACCGCGCTGCAGAAGGCTGGCCTGCAGTTTTCCAAGGCTGCCAACTGGCAGGGCAATATGGTGACCGACCGCGAACTGATCACCGGCCAGAATCCTGCGTCGGCACCGCTGGTGGGCAAGGAATTGCTGGCACGCCTTCAAAAGTAATATGATGGGCGCATGAGCTATGCGCCCAATCCCGAAGGACTGCGCTCCGCCTTTGCCGCGGAGCGCTTTACGTTTGAAGAGACCACCATTCAGTTCACGCTGGCCGAAGCTGGCCGGCTGGCAGTCATCTCCGGCAAGATCGCCGCTGGCGACCCGCAGGCCGAAGCCGGGCTGCAGCCGTTTACGCAATGCGTGCCGAACGGCGAATATCCCGTCACGCTGGCGATGGCGGGGTGCGACAACGGCGAGGAGCGCATCGCCTATGCCCGTGTGCAGCTTGCCGACACGCCGGTCGCCCACTGGTACCCAGCGCTGGTCGCGACGCAGGACGCCCGCACGCTCAAGCCGGGTGAGATCTTCGGCTACAGCGTGGAATCGGGCAGCGCCTGTTTCATGGACCCGCAGGCCGGCCCGGATTGCGTCGTCTCTTTTCCAGCCGGCGCAGGCGCCGGCCCGTACGCCTCCTACTTCGGTTATGGCGCGGATGGCCGCGTGGCCAGCCTGGTGACCGACTTCGCGGTGCTTCCCAACGTGCATGACGCAGCGCCAACGGGCCGAAGCTGGTGGAAGCGCCTACTGATTTTCTGGAAGTGACAATCTGCCAGATTTATAGGCACTCCTGCCGGGTAAGATGGCGGCATGGATAACTTGTCGATCAATGAACGCGTCTTATGGAGCGGCGCCCCGCGACAGGGGTTGATGCTGCGCGCTTCCGATTTGCTGATGATTCCATTCAGCCTGATGTGGGGCGGCTTTGCCCTGTTCTGGGAATACTCCGTCTTCAATTCAGCTGCGCCCCTGTTGTTTCGCCTGTGGGGCATCCCCTTCGTGCTGGTCGGGCTTTACATGATTGCCGGCCGCTTTGTGGTCGAAGCGTGGCAACGCGCGTATACCGAGTACGCGGTTACCGATGAACGCATCATCATCCGCTCCGGCATTTTCAAGCGCAGGATGAAAAGCCTGAACTTGCGCGCAATGGGCGAGTTCTCGCTGACCGAAAACCGAAATGGCGAGGGCACCATTGCCTTCGGCATATCAGCTGCGGGAAATATGTTCAGCGGGCTGGCTTCCTGGCCTGGGGTTGAAGAGCTGCCGCGCTTCGACACGATCGCCGAAGCGCGCAAGGTCTACGAAATCATTCGCAGCGCGCACTCCGCGGCTCACCACACGCGACCATTCGGGCAACGTCTGGGTTGAGCAGGTAATTGGTGTGAGCGTGGTCGGGGCGCTCCAGCAGGCCAAGCCATGTCGGCGCATTTGATACCAGCACATTCACCACGTCCACTCCCAGCCCGGCATAGCGTTCGCGCTCCAGCGTATAGGACAGCAGGTCGTTGGGATCGCTGAACGCCACCAGGTTCAGTCTGCCCGTGCTGCTGCTGCGCGGCGCTGGACCCGCGCGGCGCTTCAGCAGGACGGCTCGCAGGCTGTCGGGCGGCTGCACCACGGTTGCCGCCAAGCCTGGCGTGGCGCCTGGCAGCTGCTGGTCGGCCAGCGCAAGCAGGGGAATCTGGTTGGCAGCCATCACCAGGTAGGCCATGTGGTCGATGGTGCTCTGGGCTGCGGCCTCCATGCGCAGCAGGGTATCGAACAGGATCTTGCTGCCAAGGCTGGACGACAGCACCAGCAAGGGCGCGTCCGGCGCGGCATCCCTGGTCGCGTGCAGGATTGCTTGCGCCATGCGCTGCTGGATGGTGTCGCGCGCGACACCCTGGTAGATCAGGGCGTCCGGGATGCAATCGTCCAGCAGCTTGTCCTTGGCCTGTGCATTCAGCTTCGCGCGCGTGGCCGGCAGGCGCGTGCTGAGGTCATAGTCAAGCTGGCGCTTGAGGGCCGTGGTCAGGGACGACCACACCAGGGCCTTGATGCGCAATTCGCCTTGCCGCAAGGTGATGGTGCGCTCGACTATTTCTATGCCATCCGCGCCTGCGATGGCGCGCACCGCGCTGGACGGGCCTGGCGCCCTGGCTTTGAGCGCGCTGCCCAATTGCGCCACCGTTTCATCTGCCCAGCGCGCGTCATGAGTGCACATGCCATGCACCAGCAGCACGTCGACGCTATGCCCCGGCGCCGTGGCGGCAAAGTCCGCCAGGCCGGGAAAGGCGCCATCCGCCTGTGCCGGGCGATAGGGCATCGAGGTGCAGCCGGCGAGCAAGGCGCAAGCCAGCAAGGGAATAAATAGCTTCATGTTCGCCTCCATAAAGGCCCATGATCGGCGCAGATCGCGGCACGGCCTTTGCGCCGGCGCAAAACTGGCAACTTCCGGGGGCTGGGCCTAACATGAAGCATGACCAGCAAACGACAAAGCGAGCGCCTTCCCGCGCTGTATTTTGAGCCGGAGGCGCCGTCCCTCATCCCGCCGCACCTGCGCGCGCCCGGCCAGCCGGGCTACCCGCAGGCGCGTGAGCTTGAACGGCTGCGCCGCAAGCACGTGACGCGCGTGCGGAAACTCAGCCGAAAATAGTCACAGCTCAATCACCTGCGCGCCGCGGCTGTGCATGAACTGCTCAATGCCGTCCACCGTCACGGTCGTAATATGGCCTTGCATGCGCTGGCCCATCGGATGGTCGTCGAAGGCGACGTTGGCGCGGAACATGCGGCCGCCAAGCCGCGTCAGGGCGCCGATTTCCACCGGCTGCGGGCGGAAGCCGGCCTGGCCGAGCCACTGCTGCGCTTCAGCGCGTGTTTCGACGCGGCCGGCATCCGCACTGGCTGCCGCCAGCGTCTCCAGCGCCCACTGGTTGGAGTTCTGGTAGCGCGTCGACCAGGCGTAGGACAGCATGTTGTAGTGCGGCTGGTGCAGGCGTAGCGGCGTGCGCGAAGCCAGCACCTGCGCCAGCCGTTGCTGCACTTCCGGCGCAGGCAGCATCAGCTGCGCCTTGTACTCGTGCACCCCGGACAGGAAGAAGTTCCCCAGGCCATCGTTGAACAGGGCTGAATCGGCCGTGCCGCATTCGTTCAGCAACTGCACCACCACCCAGCGGCCTGCCGGATGATCTCGCCATGCCAGGCCGACGTGGGAATAATGCAAGCCATATTTGGACAGGTCCTGCCCGGCGCGTGCAATCACGGCCACTTGTGCGCCGCTGGCGTCAAGCGCCTGCATGCTGCGCTGGGCCAGGTCCAGGCCGCGTTTCACCTCTTCCACCGACATGGGCTTGTGTTCGCAGCTCTGGCCCGCGTGGGCCGCGCCGGCCATTGCACCGGCCAACGACACTGCAAGGATCAGGCGTCGCATGGCTTAGCTCACCTGGCTGTGATGCAGCA
Organism: Pseudoduganella sp. R-34; assembly: GCF_049904655.1. NCBI lineage: Bacteria > Pseudomonadati > Pseudomonadota > Betaproteobacteria > Burkholderiales > Oxalobacteraceae > Pseudoduganella > Pseudoduganella sp. R-34. The sequence goes on along the minus strand of NZ_CP184572.1, from coordinate 6,097,461 downwards.
GTGCCTTGCCCGCCTCGTTCGGGATGAAGGCGATCACCTTGCCCGATACTACCAGCGCATGGCCGGCCGACATGGCCACAACGCTGATCGCGGTGCCGGCAACCATCGAGACGCCTTCCAGCGCCTTGCCGCTGAACTGCAAGGTAGCCTTGCTGCCGTCGCCTACCGCTTTGACCACGACCAACACGCTTTCGCCGACCGTCTCGACGGAATCGACTACCGGCGAGTTGCCGGTCATCATTGTCACCACGGATCCCGCCACGACAACCACGGCGGACAGGCCGCCGAGGCTCAGGGCTTGCGAACCATTCACCGCCTGGCTGCTGGCGCAAGCGACAGCAAGCAAGGCAGCGATCAGGGTGCGTTTCATTTTTTGCTCCACAGGTTAAAGGAGCGGCCATCTTGCTGCGTTGCCAGGGGCAGGGCAATTGCTTTGCGCACTGTAGCGCCGCGCCATGCTGGTGGTATCATATTGCGATACTTTATTGCAGGAAATTCAAGCATGTCCAACGTCATCCGCCTGGTCGACGCGCTCAAACGCCAGCTCAAGGCGCGCGGCATCACTTACGCCGCCCTGGGGCAGAAGATCGGTCTTTCCGAACCCAGCATCAAGCGCATGTTCGCAGCCCGCAATTTCACGCTCGACCGGCTGGAGCAGGTATTGGCTGTGCTGGAGATGGACTTTGCCGAACTGGCGCAAGCCAGCGCCGATACGCCGCATTTGATCTCGCAACTCACCTACGCGCAGGAGAAAGAAATCATCAGCGACACCAAGCTGCTGGTGGTGGCCGTGCTGGCGCTGAACCAGGTGCCAATCGAAGAAGTGGTGAAGAACTACAAGATCAGCGCCGCCGAAGCGACGGCCTGCCTGCTAAGGCTCGACAAGATCGGCTTCCTGATGCTCAAGCCGAACAACAAGGTGAAGCTGCTGGTGGCGCGCACTTTCAGCTGGCTGCCGAATGGCCCGATCCAGGGCTTCTTCCGCGACGAAGCGTACAGCGATTATTTCGATAGCCGCTTCGACGGCCATCATGAGGTGCAGCGGCTGGTGAGCGTGATGTTGTCGCAGCAATCGACACGTGCCTTGCTGGATCGCTTGAAGCAGGTGGCGGACGAGTTCTCGCTGCAGCACCAGGATGATGCGCGGCTGCCGTGGGAACAGCGCCGCGCGGTGACCATCATGCTGGCAGCGCGCCCGTGGATACCGAAGGCATTCCGGGCGCTGCTGCGATAGTTTAGAAACGGCGCAGGGAGCGCAGGACAGGCTGCAGCACGTCCGCACCCAGCTTGGCGGAACGGGCGCCGTTCCAGCCAACCAGTTCGTCCGGATCGTTGGCGTTGTCCTTGAACGGCAGTTCCAGGGTCAGCGACAGGCAGCCGAACAGGTGGGTGATGTGCGGCGAACCCATGGTCAACACTTCCGGGGTGTATGGCGAATCAGGATAGCCATGCTCGGACTGGAAGTCCGGCGACGCCAGCTTGAAGTCGGCGATGAACTTGTCCTGGGCGGCCTTCTGCTCCCTGGTGAAGTTCGGCAGGGCATCGCTGCCGGCCACGAAGACGTAAGGCAGGCCTTCGTCGCCGTGCACGTCCAGGAACAAGTCGCAGCCGATTTCCTTCATTTTCTCCTTGACCAAGAAGACTTCCGGCGAGCGCTCCATGGTCGGCTCGTTCCACTCGCGGTTCAGGTTCGCGCCGGCGGCGTTGGTGCGCAGGTTGCCGCGCACGGAGCCGTCCGGGTTCATGTTCGGCACGATGTAGAAGCAGGCATCCTGCAGGCATTGGCGGGCATATGGATTGGCGGCGTCGAGCAGGGCTTCGACCATGCCTTCCACGAACCATTCAGCCATGGTCTCTCCAGGGTGCTGGCGCGCGATGACCCACACCTTCTTTTCGGCTGCCTGGTCGCCGATCACCAGCATGTTCATGTCGCGGCCTTCCACGGTGCTGCCCAGGTCGACCAGTTCGGCCAGCGGGTGCAGTTGCGCGGAGTCCAGCAGGGACAGGTGGCGCTCCCACGAATACGGCTCGAAGTAAGCGTAGTAGATGGAATCGTGTTCCGGCGCGTGCTCGATGGTCATCACTTCGCCATCGAAGGAAGTCGGGACGCGGAACCAGTTGTCGCGGTCGTAGGACGCAACGGCGTTATAGCCCTTCCAGCCCTCGGCATAGGCAGCCTTGCCGGCATTCAGGAAACGGATGGTCAGCGGCACGGCCTGCGCGCCCTGCACACGGAAATAGAACCACTGGATGATGTCCGCATGCGAGTCCTTGCGGATATTGACATCGATATCGCCAGCGGAGGTAACGCTGACCACATCGATGGCGCCAGCGTCGAACTGGCTGCTGATCTTGATAGACATTGTGTGTCCTGTCGGAAAAATGAAGCGCCGTCGCGCGAAGCCCGACATGATACACCGAATGAAAGTCGGGGTCAGGTCTGGCAATCCGCCATTTTGGCGGATTGCCAGACCTGACCCCGACTTTCATCCTGTCAGCCAGGCCCCAGCCGCCAGGTCGTCCGGCAGCTTCATTCCCCAGCGCTGCTCGTATTGGGCCCTGCCCGGCAAACCAGGGGTAAGGACAACAGCAGGCTGGCAATCCCGATAGGCCGGACCATCCTACCTCCACGGTGATCAAGCTGATGATAGCAGGCCGCCGAAGCGCTGGTGGAAGCTGGTTTCGGGTTGCGGGGCGCTTGGATCTTCGCGTTGCAGGGCGGCGAGAATGTGCCTTTCGGCAGGGCCGGAAAGCTGGCGATAGAGCTGGCTGGCCAGTTCGTAGGCGCGGGCGCCGGGCCAGGGCTCGGGCAGCAGTTCGATTGGCAGTTGCGGGTCGTGCAGCTGTACGCGCCGGTAGGCGTGGATCAGCAAAGTGCGCAGCACGAAGGCTTGCTCGGGATCGATTTCGCCTGCCTCGGCCAGCAGGCCGGGCACGGTGCTGAAGTTGGCGACGAACTTCTCATAGCCGGCGGCCACTTCGCTCAGGTCCCAGCCTTCGGCCACCATCTCGCCCAGCGGCCGTGCGCGCAGGCCGGGCACTTCGCTGGCCTGTACCACATATACCTTCTGCAGCAGTCCAAGGCGCGACAGCAGGGCTTCCAGCGCCTCCACATCGCCGGCGGGATGGCCGGCGATGCCGGGCGCGATCACGCTGTAGCCTTCCCATAACAGCTCCTTGCGCAACTGGCTGCGCGCCGGGGCGTCGAGGCCATCGGCGGCCAGCACCAGGGTCCACTGGCCGTTCCAGTGCACATTCAGCGGCGCGTAGATGCGACGAAAGGCGCGGCTGAAGCGGCGCATGGCGTCGGGCGTGATGGCATAGCTGCTGCGGCGGCCGTCGCGCTGGGCGCCCAGCCAGCCTTCCTGCGCCAGGCGGAATACGGAGGTGCGCAGCAGGCGGTCGTTGACGCCGAAGGGAGCCAGCAGTTCGATCAAGCTGCCCGTCCACACCATGCCCCCGTGCGGGACGATGGCGTCGCCGAAGATGGTCATCACCAGCGATTTGGAGCGCGGCGGGTCGCTGGCCAGGAATTCTTCGATCCAGCCATTGATTTTCTGGTTTTTTTGCATAGACCGATTTTATACACTGTCATTGATCTAGATACAGAATTTTTAAATGACACACAAAATTCGTTTGCAAAGCAGTTTTTGTATCGTATTATGAAGCTATCCCGAACAAGGAGGCCCTCCTTATGTACGCACAAATGGTGGAAACTGGCCTGAAAAAGGTCCAGACCGCAGAAGATATGGACGCGCAGGAGCGCGAATTCCAGGCGCGCATCGACGCCGGCATCAAGATCGAGCCAAAGGACTGGATGCCGGAGGCTTACCGCAAGACCCTGATCCGCCAGATTTCCCAGCATGCCCACTCCGAAATTGTTGGACAGTTACCTGAGGGTAACTGGGTGACCCGTGCCCCGACCCTGAAACGCAAATCCATCCTGCTGGCCAAGATCCAGGACGAAGCCGGTCATGGCCTTTACCTGTACAGCGCCGCCGAAACCCTGGGCGTGTCGCGCGACGAATTGCTGGCGGCCCTGCACAGCGGCAAAGCCAAGTACTCGTCCATCTTCAATTACCCGACGCTGAGCTGGGCCGACATGGGCGCCATCGGCTGGCTGGTGGACGGCTCGGCCATCATCAACCAGATCCCGCTGTGCCGCTGCTCTTATGGCCCGTATTCGCGCGCCATGATCCGCGTCTGCAAGGAAGAGTCCTTCCACGCCCGCCAGGGCTACGACATCATGATGTCGCTGGCCAAAGGCACGCCGGAGCAGAAGGCGATGGCGCAGGATGCATTGAACCGCTGGTGGTGGCCGTCGCTGATGATGTTCGGCCCGTCCGACGCGGCCTCAGTCAACAGCGCGCAATCGAGCGCCTGGCGCATCAAGCTGTTCTCCAACGACGAACTGCGCCAGCGCATGGTCGACCAGACCGTGCCGCAAGCAGAATTCCTGGGCCTGACCATCCCCGACCCTGACCTGAAATGGAACGAGGAGCGCGGCTCCTACGACTTCGGCGAAATCGATTGGGAAGAATTCCACCAGGTCCTGAAGGGCAACGGCCCTTGCAACCGCGAGCGCCTGCGCACCCGCGTCAAGGCTTATGAAGACGGCGCATGGTTCCGCGACGCGCTGGTGGCGTACGCCGACAAACACAATAAGGAGCAGGCTGCGGCCTGAGAGGAGACAAGATGAGCAAAGAATGGCCACTGTGGGAAGTCTTCATTCGCAGCCAGCACGGCCTGGCGCACAAGCATGTGGGCAGCCTGCATGCTCCCGATGCGGAGATGGCAATCAACAACGCGCGCGACGTCTACACGCGCCGCAACGAAGGCGTGAGCATCTGGGTGGTGCGCGCTTCCGATATCGTTGCCAGCGCACCGGCCGACAAGGGCCCGCTGTTCGAGCCTTCCAACAGCAAGGTGTACCGCCACCCGACCTTCTTCCCGATGCCGGAAGAAGTGAAGAACCTGTAAGGCTTCCTGCTATGGATAACAAGGTCAATTACCTGCTGCGCCTGGGCGACAACGCCATGGTGCTGAGCCAGCGCCTGTGCGAATTGTGCGGCAAGGGCCCGGCGCTGGAAGAGGACATGGCGCTGTCGAACGTGTCGCTGGACCTGCTGGGCCAGACCCGCATGTGGTACACCTACGCCGCAGAACTGGAAGGCGCGGGCCGCGACGAGGACAAGCTGGCTTACCTGCGCGACGCGCATGACTACAAGAACGTGCTGCTGGTCGAGCAGCCGAACGGCAACTATGCACACACCCTGGTGCGCCAGTTCTTCTTCGATACCTGGCATTACTTCCTGATCGGCGCGCTGACCAAGAGCAGCGACCCGCGCATCGCGGAGATCGCCGAGAAGTCGCTGAAGGAAGTGACCTATCACCTGCGCCGCAGCGGCGACCTGATTGTGCGCCTGGGCGACGGCACCGACGTGTCGCACCAGTTCACGCAGACGGCGATTGACGAACTGTGGATGTACACCGGCGAGGTGTTCAACTACGACGCGGTGGATGAAGCCATGGTTGCGGAAGGCGTTGCGCCCCCGGCTGCCATGCTGCGCGAGCAGTGGCTGTCGCACGTGTCGGATATCCTCGGAGAAGCGACGCTGGCCATGCCAGCGGCCGACGCCTGGATGCAGAAGGGCGGCAAGCAAGGCCGCCATACCGAACACCTGGGCTACCTGCTGGCGGAGATGCAGTTCCTGCAGCGCGCTTACCCGGGTTCGGAGTGGTGATGGACGCAGCGCGTGTCTGGACGCTGCTGGAGCAGGTCTCCGATCCGGAAATCCCTGTGATCTCCGTAGTGGACCTCGGCATCGTGCGTGATGTGCAGGTCACCGGGGCATCGTCCTGCGCGGTCACGATCACGCCGACTTACTCGGGCTGCCCGGCCATGCAAGTGATCGCCGACGCGGTGCAAGGCGCGTTGCACGATGCGGGCATCAGGCAGGTCGACATCATCACCCGCCTGTCGCCCGCCTGGACGACCGACTGGATGAGCGATTCGGGCAAGGCCAAGCTGAAAGGCTACGGCATCGCGCCGCCGGCACAGCGCGTGGTCGACATCAGCGGCCTGCGCGCCCCGCGCCCCTCCGCCGCGCCGTTGGATCCGCTGAAGGCCGGAGTTGCCCGCGGCGCTGTGCCGGCGCCGAAAGTCGTTTGCCCGCACTGCGGCTCCAGCCACACCGAAATCACCAGCCAGTTCGGCTCCACGCCCTGCAAGGCGCTGTACAAGTGCCTCGATTGCCGCGAGCCCTTTGACTACTTCAAGTGCCACTGACACCATGAGCAAATTCTATCCACTGTCCGTCGCCAAGGTGCAGCAGGAGACCCGCGACTGCATCGCCGTCACCTTCGCCGTGCCTGCCGAACTGCAGGAAAGCTTCAAATACCAGCAAGGCCAGCACCTGACCCTGCGCACGAACATCAATAACGAGGACGTGCGCCGCTCGTATTCGATCTGCTCCGCCGTGCAGGACGGCGCGCTGCGCGTGGCGATCAAGCGCACGCCGGGCGGCATGTTCTCGACCTGGGCCAACGAAGCGCTGAAGCCCGGTGCGACCATCGAAGTGATGCCGCCCATGGGCCACTTCAACGTGCCGCTGGATGCGGGGCAGAGCAGGAGTTACCTGGCTTTTGCGGCAGGCAGCGGCATTACGCCTATCCTGTCGATCATCAAAACTACCCTGATGACCGAGCCGACCAGCCGATTTACCCTGTTCTACGGCAATCGCGCTTCCTCGTCCGTGATCTTCAAGACGGAACTGATGGAGCTGAAGGATGCCTATCTTGAACGACTGAACATTGTCTATGTGATGTCGCGCGAGCAGCAGGATATTGAGCTGTTCAACGGCCGCATCACAAAGGAAAAAACCGAGCAGTTCCTGCAGCACTGGATCGACATCAAGGACTACGACACCGCCTTCATCTGCGGACCGGAAGACATGATGCTTGGTGTCTCCGCTGCCCTGCAGGAGGCTGGCATGCCAAAGTCGAACATCAAGATTGAGCTGTTCGCTGCAAGCATTCCAAAGCACCAGCACAAGCCGCGCGTGCAGGCCGATGCAGCACCGCACCTGACGGAAGTCACCGTGATCATGGACGGGAATGCGGCTTCGTTCACCATGGAGAAGGACAAGGAGTCGATCCTGGATGCCGGTTTGCGTGCGGGTCTCGATATGCGTTACTCCTGCAAAGGCGGCGTATGCTCTACCTGCCGCTGCAAGATGGTGGAAGGCAAAGTCGACATGGACGTCAACTACGCGCTGGAAGACTACGAGATTGCACGTGGCTTTGTATTGAGCTGCCAGGCGTTTCCGGTCACTGATAAAGTGATTATTGATTTCGATCAGGCTGAATAAAACCGGAGAACCGGTGTCAGACCCGCAGGGTCCGACACCCGGCCCGCGACCGCCGCGTATCAGTGTCTGACCCTGCGGGTCTGACACTGGTTTACCTGGTTTAAAAAGGAGACATGAATTGAGCTACGAGAACATCAAGTTTGAAATCGCAGAAGGCGTCGCCACCCTGACCCTGAACCGCCCTGATAAGCTGAACAGCTTCACCCAGGCCATGCACCTGGAAGTACGCGAAGCCCTGTCCCAGCTGCGCGCCGACAAATCCGTGCGCGTGCTGGTGCTGACCGGCGCCGGCCGCGGCTTCTGCGCCGGGCAGGACCTGGGCGACCGCGCAGTCGCACCAGGCGGCGCAGCCGTGGACCTCGGCGAATCCGTCGAAAAATTCTACGCCCCACTGGTGCTGGCGCTGCGCGAACTGCCGATGCCCGTCATCTGCGCCGTGAACGGTGTCGCTGCCGGTGCCGGCGCCAACCTGGCCCTGGCCTGCGACATCGTGCTGGCCGCCAAATCCGCCAGCTTCATCGAAGCCTTCTGCAAACTGGGCCTGATCCCGGACACCGGTGGCACCTGGCACCTGCCACGCCTGATCGGCCACGCCCGCGCCACCGGACTCGCCATGCTGGGCGAAAAGCTCTCCGCCGAACGCGCCGAGCAATGGGGCCTGATCTGGAAAGCGGTTCCCGACGAAGAACTGATGAGCGAAGCCATGGCCATGGCCAAGCACTTCGCTACCGCCCCGACCAAGGGACTGGCCTTCACCAAGCACGCGCTGCAAGCCAGCTACGGCAACACCCTGTCCGACCAGCTAAAGCTGGAAGGCGAAATGATGCGCGAGCTTGGCTACAGCCACGACTACCGCGAAGGCGTGGACGCCTTCATCAACAAGCGCACTCCAAACTTCAAGGGGGAATAAGCATGGCGGCTCTGGCGAAAGGCAGTGTCGTTGCCGTCATCGGCAGCGGGGCAATGGGTTCCGGCATCGCGCAGGTCGCAGCGGCTTCCGGCTACACGGTCAAGCTGTTCGACACCCGCGCGGAAGCGGTGGATAAGGCGATTGCCGATATCGGCAAGGTGTACGGCAAGCTGGTTGAAAAGGGCAAGATGTCCGGCGCCGATGCCGACGCCGCGCGTAGCCGCCTGCACGGCGTAGCCGGCCTGGCGGACGTCGCCGATGCAAAGCTGGTAGTGGAAGCCATTGTCGAAAACCTGGACGTCAAGCGCAGCCTGTTCGCCGACCTGGAAGGCATTGTCGGCGATGACGCCATCCTCGCCACCAACACCTCTTCGATCTCTGTGACCGCCATTGCCGCCAAGCTTCGCAAACCGCAGCGCCTGGTCGGCATGCACTTCTTTAACCCGGTGCCGTTGATGGCGCTGGTGGAAGTGATCAGCGGCCTGGCCACCGATGCCGCCGTTGCCGAAACCGTTTACGACACCTCGATCGCCTGGGGCAAGAACCCGGTGCACGCCAAGTCTACGCCGGGCTTCATCGTCAACCGGGTTGCGCGCCCGTACTACGCCGAAGGCTGGCGCCTGCTGAACGAGCAGGCCGCCGATGCCGCCACCATCGATGCGGTGATGCGCGAAGGAGGCGGTTTCCGCATGGGCCCCTTCGAGCTGATGGACCTGATCGGCCACGACGTGAACTACTCCGTCACCGAATCCGTATTCCGTGCCTACTACAGCGACCCGCGCTTCACGCCGTCCGTGCTGCAGCAGGAAATGGTGAACGCGGGCTTCCTGGGCCGCAAGTCCGGTCGCGGCTTCTACGATTACAGTGAAGGCGCGGCAGCACCGCTGCCGCGCTCAGAAGCGCCGCAGCCGCTGCCGGAGTACATCGGCTACAGCTTCGAGCCGGGCGACCACACCGCCATCGCAACCACGATCATCGAGCGCCTGAAGGCGCGGGGCGTTGCCGTCACCAAGCGCAATTCCGCCGAAGGACACCGCTCCTCCGAAGCGCCGGCCTTCCATACCAACGGCGCCGCCATCTACCTGACCGACGGCCGCACCGCCACCCAGCGCGCACGCGACGACAAGCATGACGACATGGTGGTGTACGACCTGGTATTCGACTTCAATGCTTCGCCGCGCATTGCCATCGCGTGCAGCGACCAGTGCAGCCCGCGCGCCATGGCATCGACCATCGGCATGTTCCAGGCTGCCGGCTTCACCGTGACGCGACTGGATGACGTGCCGGGCCTGGCCGTGATGCGCACGGTCGCCATGCTGGCCAACGAAGCGGCCGACGCCGTCAACCAGGGGGTATGCAGCGCGCAGGCGGCCGACCTGGCGATGCAAAAGGGCGTCAACTATCCGCGCGGCCCGCTGGCCTGGGCGGACATGGTGGGCGTCAGGCACATCGTGACAGTGCTGGAGAACCTGGCAAGCAGCTACGGCGAAGACCGCTACCGCGTGTCGCCGCTGCTGCGCCGCCGCGAACAGAGCGGAGCCAGGATCCATGCATGACCCAAAGATGCACCCGCAGGCCCTGGCCGAAGCGGCAGGCGCGGCGATGTTCGCGCGCGATGCCGCCAGCCAGGCCCTCGGCATGAAGTTGGTAGAAATCCGCCCCGGCTATGCGCGCATGACCATGCCGGTGCGGAGCGATATGCTGAACGGGCACCAGACTTGCCACGGCGGCTTTATCTTTGCGTTGGCGGATAGTGCTTTCGCATTCGCGTGCAACAGCCATAACCACACGACGGTTGGCGCGGGCTGCACGATCGACTACCTCGCCCCCGGGCGGATGGATGACTTGCTGACGGCGGAGGCGGTTGAACGAACGCTGATCGGCAAGACCGGCATCTACGATGTCACCGTCAGCAACCAGGAGGGCAAGATGATCGCCACTTTCCGCGGCAAATCGCACCGCGTCGCCGGAGAGGTGGTTCCAACCCATAGCTAGTTGATGGAGGTAGCACCGTGGTCCAACGCATTCCCGCCCCTTCCGACCTGGAGCCGATCGAGCGCGCCAGCCGTGACGAATTGCAGGCGCTCCAGCTGGAACGCCTGAAATGGTCGCTGATGCACGCTTACGAGAACGTGCCGCACTACCGCAAGGCCTTTGACGAGAAGGGTGTGCATCCGAACGACCTGAAGTCCCTGTCCGACCTGGCCAGGTTCCCGTTCACGGACAAGAAGACCCTGCGCGACAACTATCCCTTCGGACTGTTTGCCGTGCCGCGCGAAAAAGTCGTGCGCGTGCATGCCTCCAGCGGCACTACAGGCAAGCCAACCGTGGTGGGCTACACCCAGCGCGATATCGACATGTGGGCCGACGTGGTGGCCCGTTCCATCCGCGCAGCGGGCGGCCGCGCCGGCGACATGGTGCACATCTCCTACGGCTACGGCCTGTTCACCGGCGGCCTGGGCGCGCACTATGGCGCTGAACGCCTGGGCTGCACCGTGATTCCGATGTCCGGCGGACAGACCGAAAAGCAGGTACAGCTGATCCAGGACTTCAAGCCATCGATCATCATGGTCACGCCGTCCTACATGTTGAACATCGTCGAGGAATTCCAGCGCCAGGGACTGGACTGCGCCAAGTCCTCGCTGCAGGTGGGCATCTTCGGCGCCGAGCCTTGGACCAACGCCATGCGCGGAGAGATCGAACGGCGTGCCGGCATCGACGCGGTAGACATCTACGGCCTGTCGGAAGTGATCGGCCCAGGCGTCGCCAGCGAGTGCATCGAATCGAAAGACGGCCCGGTGATCTGGGAGGACCATTTCTACCCCGAGATCATCGACCCGGAGACAGGGGAAGTGCTGCCCGATGGCGAAGAGGGCGAACTGGTGTTCACTTCCCTGAGCAAGGAAGCCATGCCGGTGATCCGCTACCGCACGCGCGACCTCACGCGACTGCTGCCGCCGACTTCGCGCGCCATGCGCCGCATCGGCAAAATCACCGGCCGCTCGGACGACATGCTGATCATCCGCGGGGTGAACGTGTTCCCGACCCAGATCGAGGAGCAGATCTGCAAGCTGCCCAAGCTCGAACCGCAATACCAGCTGGTGGTAACCCGCGACGGCCACCTCGACAAGCTGGAAGTGCTGGTGGAGCAGCGCGCCGGACTGGCGCGCGCCGACGCAGGCGATGTCGCGCGCGAACTGGAACAGCGTATCAAGACCAATGTCGGCGTGAGCACCACCGTCACGCTGGTCGGCGTGGGCGGCATCGAACGCACCGCGACCGGCAAGGCCAAAAGAGTAATCGATAAACGACCCAAGGAATAATAATGACCGAAGCATTCATCTGCGACGCCGTTCGCACACCGTTCGGCCGCTACGGCGGCGCACTGGCAGGCGTGCGCGCCGACGACCTGGCTGCCATCCCGATCGCAGCGCTGATGGCGCGCAATCCTTCCGTCGACTGGAAACAGGTGGACGATGTCTATTACGGCTGCGCCAACGGCGCCGGCGAAGACAACCGCAACGTGGGCCGCATGGCCGGCTTGCTGGCCGGCCTGCCGGTGGAGGTGCCGGGCAACACCATCAACCGCCTGTGCGGTTCTTCGCTGGACGCAGTCGGCATCGCGGCCCGCGCCATCAAGTCGGGCGAGGCGCAACTGGTGATTGCGGGCGGCGTGGAAAGCATGACCCGCGCGCCTTTCGTCATGGGCAAGGCCGACAGCGCGTTCTCCCGCAGCGCGAAGATCGAAGACACCACCATCGGCTGGCGCTTCGTGAACCCGCTGATGAAGGCGCAGTACGGCATTGACTCGATGCCGGAGACCGCGGAGAACGTGGCCGAGCAATGGTCCGTCGCACGCGCCGACCAGGATGCCTTCGCCATCCGCAGCCAGCAGCGCTGGGCAGCCGCCCATGCCGCCGGCTTTTTCAAGGGCGAGATCGTGCCTGTCACCATCGCGCAGAAAAAAGGCGAACCCAAGGTGATCGACACCGACGAACACCCGCGTCCGGACACCACCATTGAGGCGCTGGCCAAGCTGAAAGGCGTGGTCAAGCCCGATGGTACGGTCACCGCCGGCAATGCCTCCGGCGTGAACGACGGCGCCTGCGCATTGCTGCTGGCATCCGCCGCTGCAGTCGACAAATTCGGTCTGAAGCCGCGCGCCAAGGTGCTGGGCATGGCGACCGCCGGCCTGGCGCCGCGCATCATGGGCTTCGGTCCATCGCCGGCCAGCAAGAAGCTGCTGGCGCAACTGGGCATGACCATCGAACAGATGGACGTGATCGAATTGAACGAAGCCTTTGCCGCGCAGGGCCTGGCAGTGACCCGCGACCTGGGACTGAAGGACGGCGACGCCCGCGTCAACCCGAACGGCGGTGCGATTGCTATCGGCCACCCGCTGGGCGCCTCGGGTGCGCGCCTGGTGACCACCGCGCTGAACCAGCTCGAACGCACCGGCGGCCGCTACGCGCTGTGCACCATGTGCATCGGCGTAGGCCAGGGCATCGCGCTGGTGATCGAGCGAGTCTGACCATGCCTTGCTACGAGATCAATGGCGTGCGGCCTGTGGTCCATCCTACGGCCTATGTGCACCCGACCGCGGTGCTAATCGGCGACGTGATTGTCGGCCCGCGCTGCTACGTGGCGCCGCTGGCATCGCTGCGCGGCGATTTCGGGCGCCTGATCCTGGAAGAGGGCGCCAACGTGCAGGACACCTGCGTGATGCACGGTTTCCCCGGCGGCGACACGGTGGTCGAGCAGGATGGCCATATCGGCCACGGCGCAGTGCTGCACGGCTGCCGCATCGGCCGCAATGCCTTGGTGGGCATGAACGCGGTGGTGATGGATAACGCGGTGGTGGGCGCAGAGAGCATCGTCGGCGCAGCAGCCTTCGTCAAAGCCGGCATGGAAATCCCGCCGCGCAGCATGGTGGTCGGCGCGCCGGCCAAGATCCTGCGCCAGGTCAGCGACAGCGAAATCGCCTGGAAGACGCTGGGCACCGGCCAGTATCACGAGCTGGCCGTGCGCTCGATGCAGACGATGGTGGAGTGCCAGCCAGACACCGAGGCTGCCCCTGGCCGCCAGCGCATGCAATGGGACACTTCGCTGCCTATGCACCTGCACAAGCAAGCATTCGACAATAAACAGTAATCGGAGACTACAAATGGTACACACCCTGCAAAGCTTCATCGGCGGCCGCTGGCAAGGCAAGGAAGCCGCGACCGCACTGCACAGCGCCCTGGACAACCGCGTCATCTACCACACCCACGCCGAGAAGCTGGACTTCGCCGAAGCCGTGCACTACGGCCGCAAAACCGGCATCCCGGCCCTGATGAAGCTGGACTTCCAGACCCGCGCCCAGCGCCTGAAAGCCCTGGCGATGTACCTGATGGAGCGCAAGGAAGAACTGTATTCGATCTCTCACCTGACCGGCGCCACCCGCCCGGATAGCTGGGTCGACGTGGAAGGCGGCATTGGCACCCTGTTCGCCTACGCCAGCATGGGCAGCCGCGAACTGCCATCGTCGAACGTGCTGCATGAAGGCCCGGCCATGGCGCTGGGCAAGCGCGGCGGCTTCTCCGGCACCCACATCCTGGTGCCGCGCGGCGGCATTGCGGTGCACATCAACGCTTTCAACTTCCCGATCTGGGGCTTGCTGGAAAAGTTCGCGCCATCCTTCTTGGCCGCCATGCCGTGCATCGGCAAGCCTGCCAGCGCGACTTCCTACTTGACCGAGGCGCTGATCCGCATGATCAACGATTCCGGCCTGCTGCCGGAAGGCTCGCTGCAGCTGGTGATCGGCAGCACCGGCGACCTTCTGGACCGCCTGGGCGGCGCAGACGTGGTGACCTTCACCGGTTCCGCCGACACCGCGGCCAAGCTGCGCTCCAACCGCAACCTGATCGCCAATTCCGTGCCGTTCACGGCGGAAGCGGACTCGCTGAACTGTGCGATCCTGGCGCCCGACGTCACGCCTGACGATCCCGAGTTCGACCTGTTCGTGAAAGAAGTGCAGCGCGAGATGACCACCAAGGCGGGGCAGAAATGTACCGCCGTGCGCCGCATCATCGTCCCGCGCCTGCATGCGGACGCGGTGGCGGAAAAACTGCGCGAACGCCTGGGCAAAGTCGTGGTGGGCGATCCTTCGGTGGAAGGCGTTCGCATGGGCGCACTGGCCTCGAAAGACCAGCAGCGCGACGTGGCCGAGCGAGTAGCCCAGCTGGCGCAAGGCAATGAAATCCTGTTCGGTGGCGCCGGATCGCTGAAGCTGGTGGGCGAAGGCGTCGAGAACGGCGCCTTCTTCTCGCCGACCCTGCTGCTGTGCCGTAACGCCCTGACCAACGATGCCGTGCACGACGTGGAAGCCTTCGGCCCGGTCAGCACCATGATGACCTACGACTCCATCGACGAGGCGCTGGAGCTGGCTGCGCGCGGCAAGGGTTCGCTGGTGTCGACCCTGGTGACCAAGGACCCGGCAACCGCTGCCTACGCCGTGCCGATCGCGGCTGCCTCGCATGGCCGCGTGCACGTGCTGGATCGGGAAGCTTCGGTGGATTCCACCGGTCACGGCTCGCCGCTGCCGCAACTGAAGCACGGCGGTCCTGGCCGCGCGGGCGGAGGAGAGGAACTGGGCGGGATCCGCGCGGTGCGTCATTTCCTGCAGCGCGCCGCGGTGCAAGGCTCGCCGACGATGCTGACTGCCATCACCGGCGAGTACGTGCGCGGTGGCGCGGTCAAGGAAGGTGACATCCATCCGTTCCGCAAGACCTTCGAAGACCTGGCAATCGGCGATTCGCTGCTAACCCATCGCCGCACCGTGAGCGAAGCCGACATCGTCAACTTCGGCGGCATTTCGGGCGACTACTTCTACATGCACTTCGACGAGATCGCCGCCAAGGACACCCAGTTCGGCAAGCGCATCGCCCACGGCTACTTCGTGCTGTCGGCGGCGGCGGGCCTGTTCGTGTCCCCTGCGCCCGGCCCGGTGCTGGCCAATTACGGCCTGGACAACCTGCGCTTCATCACCCCGGTAGCGATCGGCGACACCATCCGCGCCCGCCTGACCTGCAAGCGCAAGGTCGACCGCAACCGTACCGACGACAAAGGCCGTGGCCAGGGCGTGGTGGCGTGGGACGTGCAGGTGACCAACCAGAACGACGAACTGGTTGCAAGCTACGACATCCTGACTCTCGTATCCAAGCGCGCCTGACTTTCCAGCATATGCCAGCAAGCGGTGCCGCCGGCGGCGCCGCTTGCCACCGCGCTTGCGTGGCGAAGGGGGATTGTTTTTCATGTCCCGCACTGTAGCGGGCGAATGTGCGGCCAGTATGAACCCGCTGTGAAACGCAGCTACATCATCATTATGTAGATCACGCCTGCAAACGCCAGAATGATCAGCACCACGGCCGACCACTTCAACTTGTAATGACGTGCATGGCAGCGCTGGCAAACCCGCATTTTCGCACCGCCACCGCTTGCCAGCGGGAGCTCTTCATAGGTATTCCAGTTGATTTCAGCAGCGCAGAGCGCGCAGGTACCGCGCTCATTACGCCTTCCGCCGCGCCATTGCCGCAGCCGGTCGGTCACTAGCGCCGCCACCAGCAGCGCACTAAATAGCAGGAACAATATCTTCATTGTGCGCCGACTTTAGCATAAGCCAGCAAGCGCTGCCCGCTGCAAGTCCGGCGAGGAAAAGCATCGGGGCCAGCCGCACCAGATGACGCGCGGAATAGGCGCATGCCAGCAGCGGCAGGAATGCCATGGCGGTGAGGACTGCACCGCCGATGAAGAAGCATGGGCTGCGGATGCCGCGGCGCACGGCCAGCGTCATCGCACCTGCAAAAGGCAGGACCGAGGCGGCGAAAGCCATGATCCATGCCAGTACCAGTGTAGCGAGGGGAAAGCGGAAGGTTTTATCGCCGTTCACGACGAAGTCCCACAGCTCGTTGCCGAAGACGAAGGTGAGCGCGGCGCAGCTAACCGCAAGGAGGTGGGCGTACATGACGCGCTGCATCGAAATAGAGATGTTCATGAGCGGTACTTTAGATGGCCTGTATGCGCTCAGAATGAAGCGATTATGAAATGCCACAAGCGGACATGGATTCGCTACACTGCGGGCTGCGCCGCTCTTAACTTCTTAAGGTAAGCATGAAATTCATATCGCTGGCGGCAATTGCCGCCATGGCCCTGCTGACGGGCTGCACTTCGGTATCCGGAACCAGGTTTGCGCAGCAGGAGGCTGGCATGCCCAAGCTGTCGCCCGGCCAGGGCCGTGTGTATTTCTATCGCGTTGACGCGCTCACTGGCGGCGGCATGACGGCCCCGGTCAAGCTGGATGGGATCGTGGTAGGCGACTCTCTTCCAGGCGGCTACTTCTATCTCGATGCGGCGCCGGGCAAGCACGAAGTATCCGCCGCTACCAGGGTTACCAGAAAGCTCAGTTTCGTTCTTGAACCCGGGGAGACCAGGTATGTGCGCACCAAGGCGCAGTTTGAGGAGAAGGTCGGCCGCGTGGTGCCGGAACTGGTCAGCGCCGAAGAAGCCCGCAGGGAACTGCCGTCCCTGAACTTCACCGGCGCGCCAAAGTCCAACTGATCAAGCCTGCAATCCGAATGGATCGTCGATGGAGTGAGATGGCTTTGTGAACCAGCGCGGGCCGTCCTCCGCCATGTAGAAGTGGTCTTCGTGGCGCACGCCAAATGCGCCTGGCACCACGATCATCGGCTCGTTCGAGAAGGTCATGCCGACGTCCAGCGGCGTCTTGTCGCCGCCGACCAGGTATGGCCATTCGTGGATGTCCAGGCCGATGCCGTGGCCGGTGCGGTGCGGCAGGCCTGGCAGCTTGTATTCCGGGCCGAAGCCGGCCGCCTGCAGTGAACGGCGCGCGGCCATGTCCACCTCTTCGCACGGCACGCCCAGCTGGGCTGCTTCAAACGCGGCCAGTTGCGCCGCTTTCTCCGCATTCCATACGGCGCGCTGGCGCTCACTCGCTTCGCCGTACACATAAGTGCGGGTGATGTCGGAAATGTAGTTGTGCAGCTTGCAGCCGGTGTCGATCAGCACTGTGTCGCCTTGCTTCAGCGCCTGCACGTAAGAGACGCCGTGCGGGAAGGAGCTGGCTACGCCGAACAGCACGATCACGAAGTAGGAGCCGGCAGGCGCGCCCACCTTACGGTGCGCCTTGTCGATGAATTCCGCCACCTCGGTGGTGGTGATGCCTTCGCGCAGGATGCTGGCAGCGGCAATGTGCACGGCCAAGGTCATGTCCTTGGCGCGCTGCATCAGGGCGATTTCCGCCTTCGACTTGCGGGTGCGGCAATGGGCAGTGACGGGGCGCGCGTTTTCCAGCGCATAGCCTTCGGCCAGGGGGCGGATGCCGTCGAAGATGAAGAAGGCGGCGCTTTCGTCGATGCCGACGCGCGGCGGCTGTGCGGCATTCGGCACAATGCCCATTTTCTTCAGGACCGCGATGAACAGCGCATATGGGCTTTCATGCTCATGCCAGCAGTTGACGGCGCCTTCCACCAGCATGAAGTCGTTCAGCGTATCTTCTTCGAAGGCGGGGGCGATGTATTCGACGGCGCCGCTGGCTGGCAGGATGGCGCCGACCATGCGTTCGCTCGGGTACCACTTGGTGCCGGTGAAGTAGAGCAGGTTGGAGCCTGCATTGATATAGATGGCGGCAATGCCTTGCTGGCGCATGTAGGCTTGCGCCTTGTCGATGCGCGCCAGGTGTTCATCCTTGCCGATCGGCGTGGCGCCCGCCGTCATGTCCGACAGGGATGCCAATGCCTCTTCGATAGTCTTGCCGCCGATACCAATGCCCATGCTGCCTCCTTAAAAACAAGGGAAACATCATAGCACCGCAAGGACGGAAAAAAGCCGGCTATGCAGCTATCGTATCGGGGGATGACGATAGCCGCATACCGGCCGGGATGACGAATCTTACTGGACTTGCACGCTTACCTTGTCAACAACGAAGGAAGTCTGCAGCGAGTAGTCTTCCGTCATGTTGAAGTGGATGCGCACGGTCTGGCCCTTGTACGGCAGCAGGTTGAAAGTGCGGATCTGGTAACCGCTGGCCGGCATGGTGTTGTTGTAGGTTGCCAGGGTGCCCAGGGTGGTGCCGGAGCTGTTCTTCACGGACACGACCATCTTGTCGTACACGGTGCTGCCCGACTCGTTGGTGTCGATATGCAGCGCGAACGACAGGGTGGCCGACGTTGCGGTGGCCGGGATGGTCACGGTCTGGTACAGGGTTTCGGTAGCGGTCGTGCCGTTACCGCCCAGCCATGCGAAGCGGCTGCCTTCGTAGGCCGTCTGGCCGCTGTAGTTGCCGATCACGCCGGTGCTGCCAGCCCATGGCGAAGTGCCGGACTCGAAGCCGCCGTTGACGATCAGTTCGCTCTGCGGCGGCGTGGTGCCCACGGTCAGGGTGGCGTTGTTCGAGGTGGCGGTTTTTGCCGGCGACGAGGAGTCGCTGACGATGGCCTTGAACACGGCGCCATTGTCCGCTGCCTGCGCGGTGAACGAGTAGGTCGCCGAAGTGGCGCCCGAGATCTGCGTGCCGTTGCGGTACCACGCGTAGCTGTAAGGCGTTGTGCCGCCGCTTGCACCCACGGTGAAGGTGGCGGTGCCGCCGGGGGCGACCGTCACGTTGTTCGGCTGCGTGGTGATCGTTACCGTATTCGGATTGGCTTCGTCCACGTCGCTGCCGACGTTGATCGCAGCGTATGCGCGCTTGACCGCGATCGATTCCGGGCTGCCTACGCCGTACAGTTCTTCCGCGGCCTGCACCGTCTTGTTGCGCGCGTCGGCATAATTGGTCGACGAGGTGAACTTGGTGGTGTTGGCCTTGAACCAGATGCGGAACGCCTTGTCGTTGCCGATACCGGTCATGGCCAGCGGCTGCTTGTTCAGGTAGGAGCTATACATCTCGCTCGAGGACGAGGAATTCGAGCCCTGGGACAGGAAATAGAACATGCGGTTGTTCGGACCCGAGGAGTAGTGCACGTCGATATTGCCCAGGGTGCTGCTCCAGGCATCGCGCGATGCGCCGTCCTTGGAAGGCTTCCACATCCAGCGCAGCGGCTGGCCGGACTTGCTGATCTCCTTGCCCATCATCCAGTCGTTGCCGGACGGGATGGTGCTGCCGGTGCCGCCAGCGCGGGCATAGGCCTCGACCATATCGCCGGTGATGTCGGAGTTCGATTCATTCAGGCCGCCGGACTCGCCTGAGTAGTTCAGGTTGGAAGTGGCATCGGTCACGCCGTGGCCCATTTCGTGGCCGATCACGTCGATTGAACCGAGGCTGTAGAAGCTGGAGCCGTCGCCGATGTACATGCACTTGCAGCTTGGGTCGAAGAAGGCGTTGTCGTAGTTGTTGTCGACGTGGACGGCGATGTAGGTCGCGGTGTTGTTGCCGTCCAGTGAAGACCAGCCGACCACGTTCTTCAGCGTGTCGTAGGTGTTCATCAGGCCCCACAGCGCATTCACAGCGGCGGTCTGGCCGTTGGCGTTGGTGGTGCTGCCGCCGTTGTATTGCTGGCCGTCGCCCCAGGTGTTGGTGCTGTTGGTGTAGATGGAGCCTGGGCTTGGGTTGTTGGCCGACGAGTGGTTGGCATTGGTGATGGCCATGCCGCCATAGGTGCCCCCGGTGCCGCGCGAGGAGTCCAGCATCTTGTAGGTGGAGCCGGACAGGGTCGTGTTGATCGGCACGTCGCCGTTGTACTGGCTATGGCCGACGCCGACCACGGTCTGCAGGGCGTTCCACTGCTTGATCACGGCGCCGGTCTTGGCGCTGATCACGGTGTCGCGGAACACCGGACGGTTGTCCTTGTTCATGCGAGTCTTGACCAGGTAGGCCAGCTCGTAGTGGTCGACTACTTCTTCCACGTCCATCGCGTTCAGCGCGCTTTCGGCCTTGTTGGCGGCGGCGGCGGTGCGCTGGGTCTTGACTACTGGCCAGATCAGCAATTCTGCTTCCGGCTTGATGCGGTGCTGGGTGCCCGGTGTACGCGATACGGCGATGCGGATCGCCTCGTCGGCGCCAAAGGCAGCAGTGGTTTCCGGTGCGCCCCTGCCCGAGGCCCTGGCGGCGCGCGAAGCGTCCAGGCCATTGCGGCGGTCGGATGCGGACTCGCTGACGATATTGCCGTTTTCATCGGTGACAACGACGGACTCGGAACCGAACACGCGCAGGCCCTGGAAGGTGTGGTCGGCGCGCACGATGCGCTGGCCGTTGACACCCGGGTGCTGTTCGCGCAGCTTGTAGCCATGCTCGCTATCGAGGCCGGCTGCAGAGCGAAGTGAATCCAGGCGCGTCACCAGGTTCGCCTTGGCTTCAACGCTCAGCGGTTGAGCAGGAGAGGCCATCAGGGTATCTGGCAGGACGCCTGCGAATGCAGGGGCGAACGAGGCGGCAACGGCTGCGGCCAACAGGCTTTTGCGAAGTTTCATCGACTCTCCTTGGGAACTTGGGTTGGTGGGGAGAGATGACGTTATGCCTGTTTTTTGTGCAAGTCAACAAACTTGCGAAATGAGTCATTTTTACTTATTTTGTATATTTTTAGACAATAGATTACGGTTTTATAGTCACCAAAAGAAACGGGGGCGGCCTGGTGAGCCGCCCCCGCCTGACTGCCGGTTACCGCCTGTTACTTGACTTGCAGGCTGACCTTATCAACCACGAAGGACGTCTGCAGCGACGAGTCTTCGGTCATGTTGAAGTGCAGGCGCACGGACTGGCCCTTGTACGGCAGCAGGTTGAAGCTGCGGACCTGGTAGCCGCTGGCAGCGTTGGCGTTGCTGTAGGTCGCCAGGGTGCCCAGGGTGGTGCCGGAGCTGTTCTTCACGGTAACGACCAGCTTGTCGTACGCGGTGCTGCCCGATTCCGCGGTGTCGATATGCAGCGCGAACGAGAAGTTCGCCGACGTCGCGGTCGATGGGATGGACACGGTCTGGTACAGGGTTTCGGTCGCGGTGGCGCCGTTACCGCCCAGCCATGCGAAGCGGGTGCCTTCGTACGCCGACTGGCCGCTGTAGTTGCCGATCACGCCGGTGCTGCCGGCCCATGGCGTGGTACCGGATTCGAAACCGCCGTTCACGACCAGCTCGGATTGCTGGGTGGTGCCCACGGTCAGGGTCGCGTTGTTCGAGGTCGCGGTCTTCACCGGCGACGAGGAGTCGGTGACCACGGCATTGAACACGGCGCCGTTGTCGGCCGCCTGCGCGGTGAACGAGTAGGTAGCCGAAGTAGCGCCCGAGATCTGGGTGCCGTTGCGGTACCACTTGTAGCTGTACGGCGAAGTGCCGCCGGTTGCGCCTACGGTGAAGCTGGCGGTGCCGCCTGCAGCCACGGTGACGTTGTTCGGCTGGGTGGAGATCGATACGCCGGAGCCGCCTGCTTCGTCGACGTCGGTGCCGACGTTGATCGCAGCGTATGCGCGTTTTACAGCGATCGATTCCTTGCTGCCCACGCCGTACAGTTCTTCCGCAGCCTGGATCACCTTGTTGCGCGCGTCAGCATAGTTGGTCGACGCGGTGAACTTGGTGGTGTTGGCCTTGAACCAGATGCGGAACGCCTTGTCGTTGCCGATACCGGTCATGGCCAGCGGCTGCTTGGTCAGGTACGGGCTGTACATCTCGCTCGAGGACGAGGAGTTCGAGCCTTGCGACAGGAAGTAGAACATGCGGTTGTTCGGGCCCGAGGAGTAGTGCACGTTCAGGTTGCCCAGGGTGCTGCTCCAGGCATCCTTCGACGAGCCATCCTTGGAAGGCTTCCACATCCAGCGCAGCGGCTGGCCGTTCCTGGCGATTTCCTTGCCCATCATCCAGTCGTTGCCGGACGGGATGGTGCTGCCGGTGCCGCCGTTGCGGGCATACGCTTCCACCATTTCGCCGGTGATGTCGGAGTTGGACTCGTTCAGGCCGCCGGATTCGCCGGAGTAGGTCAGGTTGGACGTGGCGTCGGTCACGCCGTGGCCCATTTCGTGGCCGATCACGTCGATGGAACCCAGGCTGTAGAAGCTGGAGCCGTCGCCGATGTACATGCACTTGCAGTTCGGATCGAAGAAGGCGTTGTCGTAGTTGTTGTCGACGTGGACGGCGATGTAGGTGGCGGTGTTGTTGCCGTCCAGCGAGGACCAGCCCACCACGTTCTTCAGCGTGTCGTAGGTGTTCATCAGGCCCCACAGCGCATTCACTGCGGCGGTCTGGCCGTTGGCGTTGGTGGTGCTGCCGCCGCTGATGTACTGCTGGCCGTCGCCCCAGGTGTTGGTGCTGTTGGTGTAGATCGAGCCGGCCTGCGGGTTGGATTCTGGCGAGTGGTTGGCGTTGGTGATTGCCATGCCGCCGAAGGTGCCGCCTACGCCGCGGGTGGAGTCCAGCATCTTGTAGGTGGAGCCGGACAGGGTGGTGTTGATCGGCACGTCGCCGTTGTACTGGCTGTGGCCGACGCCGACCACGGTCTGCAGCGCATCCCACTGCTTGATCACGGCGCCGGTGGCGGCGTTGATCACGGTATCGCGGAACACAGGACGGCCGTCCTTGTTCATGCGGGTCTTGACCAGGTAGGCCAGCTCGTAATGGTCGACCACGTCTTCCACGTCCATCGCGTTCAGCGCGCTTTCTGCCTTGTTGGCGGCGGCGGCGGTGCGCTGGGTCTTGACCACCGGCCAGATCAGCAGTTCGGCTTCCGGCTTGACGCGGTGGGTTTTGCCTGCGGTGCGCGAAACGGCGACGCGGATCGCTTCGTCGGCGCTGAAGGCTGGCGTGGTGTCAGGAGCGCCCTTGCCGGTCGCGCGCGCGGAGCGATGCGCGTCCAGGCCGTTGCGGCGGTCGGATGCGGACTCGCTGACGATGTCGCCGTTTTCGTCGGTGACGACAACGGACTCGGAACCGAACACGCGCAGGCCCTGGAAGGTATGGTCGGCGCGCAGGATGCGCTGGCCGTTGGCGCCCGGGTGCTGTTCACGCATCTTGTAGCCGTGCTCGCTGTCCAGGCCTGCGGCGGAACGGCGCTCGTCCAGGCGCGCAGCCAGGTTGGCCTTGGCTGCAAGGCTCATCGGCTGGGCCGGCGCGGCCATCATGGTTTCTGGCAGGACGCCTGCAAATGCGGGGGCGAAAGAGGCGGCTACAGCTGCAGCCAGCAGGCTTTTGCGAAGTTTCATCAGCTCTCCTTGTGAGCGTTGGGGTTTAGGGAGAGCGGGAAGTTATGCCTGTTCTTTATGCAAGTCAAAAAAGTTGCGAAATAAGTCGTTTCTACACTTTTTGTTCAGTTTTAGACATTTGATTACATTTGCGTGGTTGTTGAACTAGCTTGCCTCGCGACGAAATGGCGCACGATTGGCGCGATTTGTAGGGAAGTTACAACGAAATAGAGGTGTTTTTCTAGTTTCGTGTTTGACGCAACACAAATATGTATCAAATTGTCACACTCATGTTGCACTAGTTGAATTTTGCGTTTTACACTAGCCCGTCATTTGTTTGACGTACCACTTAGTGAGGGCGCATCACTCATGTTGTCTATATCTACCAAAGTCGAAAGGATCGTCACGGAGTCGCCCTTCCTGAGCGAAGGTCTGCGCCGTGGCCTGATCAACCTGTCGGAACTGGCGCGCCAGCTGCAGCCGCAGCTCCAGAACGACCTGTGGAAGCCCGTCGGCCAGGCGGCCGTGGTCATGGCCTTGCGCCGCGTGGCCGGGCGCCTGCCGGACAAGGATGCACAGGAACTGGTGCTGGCCCAGCAGTCCGGCCAGCTGACCGCACGCACCGACCTCGTCGAATTCACTTTCCGCCGATCGGACCGCATCGATGAATGCCACCGCCAGCTGCTGGAGCGTTCGGGCACGGGCCACGGCCTGTACCTGACCGTCACCCGCGGCAGCGAGGAAGTGGTGGTGATCTGCAGCCGCCCGTTCATCGGCCTGGTCGAACAGATCTTCGCCGGCGAGCGCCTGCTGGCGCGGCTGGAGAACCTGAACGCCGTCACGCTGCAGCTGACCGCCGATTCCTGGCGCACGCCGGGCATCTATCACGCCATCCTGAAGAAGCTGGCGTGGGACAAGGTCAACCTGATCAACCTGATCTCGACCCACACCGAGCTCACCCTGCTGCTGGAGAAGGAACACACGGGCGCCGCCTTCAGCGTCCTCTCCAACATGATCGCGCACAAGCACTGATGTACACTTCCCTGTAAGGAGAACTTACAGGGGAGTTCGCATGGGCTTGAAAGACACGCAGCGGGTAGTGCCGGCATTGCGGGTGGCGAGCTACGCCGCCAGCAAGCCTTTCTATGAGTCGCTTGGCTTTCGCGAGGAGTGGACCCACCACTTCGAGCCGGGCATGCCGACCTTTGCCTCGATGATGCTCGATGGCATGGAAATTTTCCTATCAGAACATTCGGGCGACTGCCAACCGGGCGGGCTGGTACACTTTTATGTTCCGGACGTCGACGCCTTGTACGACGACTTCCTGGAGTACGGCGTGAACGTCGAGCAAGCGCCGAACAATGACCTGGGAGCGGACCTGCGCGTGATGTCCGTTCTCGATCCAGATAACAACCGGCTCAAATTTTTGACCCAGACCCATTGGGAGTAAGCGCAATGAAGAAAGCGCTGTTGTTCGCAGTACTTGGCATGGCCGCCGCGTCGCAGGCCGGCGCGCAAGGGCTGTTCAAGTGTACGGTAGACGGCAAGGTGACCTACCAGTCCATGCCATGCGCCAAGGGCGGCGCCCCCCTCGATTACCCGCCGCCGCCGACGGCCGCCCAGGTAAAGGCGGCCCAGGCGCGCGCGCAGGAAGACCGCGAGCGTGCGGACGAACTTGTCGTGCGCAACCGCGAAGCGCGTGCCAGACAGGCCAAGGAGGAAGAGGAAGCGTCGAAGGAGGCCGCCGCCAGTGCGCCAGTGGCAAAGAGCAGCTGCGATTCGCTGCGTTCCCGCCGCGAAGAATTGTACGGCCGGCGCAATGAGAACCGCCGCAATTCCCAGCTCGATGCCATGGCCAAGACCCAGGACGACATCGACAAGCTGGAGGCCCAATACACCAAGGCCTCCTGCGGCCCGCTCGACTGAGGGGCCGCTGCGCCGCGCTGTCTTATTGCGGTGCGGCGCCGGCAGGGGACGTTGCGGCTCCCTGCTGCGGCGCGACCGGAACGGCCTGCAGCGACATTTCACGCAGCTTGCCCAGCACGGCCTTGTCCTTGACCAGCGTGACAGGGCTGATCTTGCCCATCTCCTGATTGACCAGGTAAGCGACCAGTGCCCCAGCGATGGCGCCGCCGGCGGCCGCTTGTCCGTAGCTGAGGCTGCTATGTTTGACGGCGGCACGGCCAGCCACCCCACCTGCGCCGCCAACGGCTGCCATCAGGCCGACGCTGATTTTTTTCGTGACCGGGTCCTTGGCATAGCCGACATCGGCGCAGCCGACGCCTGCGGCTGGCGCTTCGTGCGGCACGCCATCCATTGAGGTGTACATGTAAATGTAAGGCATCTTCTGCGGATCGTTGGGGATGTAGAAGCCGCCATCGTTGTAGCCGCGCTTGGCGCCGGGATTCCCGGGCTGGAACATTGAGATGCCGCCCTGCGGGGCACGGTAGTAGGTGCCGTCCGCATCCACTTTTTCCGAAACGTAGGGGCCGCGCTCAAGGCGGGTTTCGGTCACCAGCTTCAGGATACCGGCTTCATCGACGGCCGTCATGGCCTCGGGCAGCTGGATGCAGGTGATATTGGCCGGCGTTGCCAGCTGGTCCGGTGCGATCAGCGGGGCGTTGTTGGCGCAGCCGCCGAGCATTGCGCTGGCGGCCAATGGGAATAGCAGTTTCTTGTACATGATTATCCTGTGGTATTGACCCCGGAAACGGACCGGTCACCACAGGATAATTACCTCATGGCAATCTTGCAATAAAATAATCAGGTTTGCCCAGATTACTTTTTCTTTTCTTCCTCAGGCTGCGAGAAGTTCAGCTCCGGCTGCTGCTCGTCGTCCTGCTTTTGCGCAGGTAGCGATTCCGGAGCCGCCGGCTGCTCGATATGCAGGTCGCCCGACTCCACCTTGCCGCCCGTGCCCCGGTCGAGGAAGGCGGTGACGGTTTGCGGCAGCGCAGCCACCAGCAGCACCATCAGCATTTGCAGGCCGACCCAGGGCAGGGCGCCCCAGTAGATATCCGAAGACTTCACTTCTTTCGGCGCCACGCCGCGCAGGTAGAACAGCGCGAAGCCGAAAGGCGGGTGCATGAAGGAGGTCTGCATGTTCACGCACAGCATCACGCCGAACCATACCAGCGCGGCCGATGCCGCCGCCTCCGGACTGCCCATCAGCGGCTCCAGTTGCGGCGCCAGCACCTTCTGCGCCACCGGCGCCAGCATCGGCACCACGATGAAGGCGATCTCGAAGAAGTCGAGGAAGAAGGCGAGGAAGAACACGAACAGGTTCACCACCAGCAGGAAGCCGATCCAGCCGCCCGGGATGCCGTTGAACAGGTGCTCCACCCACAGCCCGCCGTCCACGCCCTGGAACACCACGGAGAAGCAGGTGGAGCCGATCAGGATGAACACCACCATTGCCGTCAGGCGCATGGTGGACTGGTAGCTCAGGACGATCAGGTCGCGCAGCGGCTTGATCTGGCTGGCGCGGATCACGATCCAGGCCACGCACACGTACAGCACGGCCAGCGCGCCCTGCACGACAGGCTTGGCGCCTTCCACAAAGGCGCCCAGCAATGCCGCAGCCGCCAGGGCCGCCATGCCGATGCGGAAGAAGATCTTGTCGCGGCCGTTGAATTCCGGATGGCGCAGGGCTGCCAGGATCACCGCGCCCAGCGCACCCATGGCGCCCGATTCGGTCGGCGTCGCAACGCCCAGCATCATGGTGCCCAGCACCATGAAGATCAGCACAGCGGCCGGCACGATGCCTTGCAGGCATTGCTTCCACAGCGCCCAGCCGCGCGGGCCCAATTCGTTCTGCGGCGCCGGCGGCAGCCATTGCGGCTTCACGCGCGACAGGATGAAGGTGTACAGCGCGAACAGGCCGATCTGCACCAGCGAAGGGCCCCAGGCGCCAAGGTACATGCTGCCGACGTCGGCGGCAGCGGTCGGGGTCTTGAGCTGGTCGGCCAGCACCACCAGCACCAGCGACGGCGGCACCAGCTGGGTGATGGTGCCGGAAGCGGCCAGCACGCCGGTGGCGTAGCGCATGTGGTAACCGTAGCGCATCATCACCGGCAGCGAGATCATGGCCATGGCGATCACCTGCGCCGCCACGGTGCCGGTGATCGCGCCAAGGATGAAGCCGACGATGATCACCGAGTAGCCCAGGCCTCCGCGCACGCCGCCAAACAGGCGGCCCATGGAGTCGAGCATGTCCTCCGCCAGGCGGCACTTTTCCAGCACCGCGCCCATGAAGGTAAAGAAGGGGATCGCCAGCAGCAGGTCGTTGGCCAGCACGCTGCCGAAAATCCTTTGCGGCACTGCCTGCAGGAAGGGCACGCCGAAGAAACCCTGCGCAATCGCGATAAAGCCGAAGAACAGGCCCACCGCCAGCAGCGAGAACGCTACCGGGAAGCCGACCAGCATGAATACGACCAGGCCACCGAACATCAGCGGCGGCATCATCTCCAACGGAATCATTGCACTGGCCTTTCGTATTTGCTGTCCAGGTTGGCTTGGCCGGCGAGGTGGGCGATGCGCTTGATCAGTTCAGAAATGCCTTGCAGGGTGAGCAGGGCAAAGCCGACGGGCACCACGAATTTGATCGGCCAGCGCGCCAGGCCGCCGGCGTTGCTCGATTGTTCCATGATGGCCCAGGAAGGCAGGAACAATGATTCCCACGACAGCCAGGCAAACAGGATGCAGGCCGGGAACAGGAAGAAGATGATGCCGAAGACGTCGATCCAGAGTTGCTTGCGCTCGGGGACGTGGCCGTAGACCAGGTCGACGCGCACGTGCTCATTGCGCTGGAAGGTGTAGCTGGCGCCAAGCATGACGGCGGCGCCAAACAGGTACCACTGCATTTCGAGCAGGGCGTTGGAACTCCAGTCGAAGCCATAACGGATCATGGCGTTGCTGGCGCTGATGAAGCATGAGGCGAGGATCATCACATTGGCCAGCTGCCCGCAGCGGTAGCCAAGGCGGTCAAGCCAATGCGACAGGCGAAGAAACTCCTGCATTGCGTCTCCTGGTGATTGGATTATTTATTGCAAGGATATTAGCCGAGAATCACCCCGAATTGAATCGGTCCCCGGGGACGGTTGACGTTTCGCCACGAAAAAACTGGACAGGTGACAATTAAGCATTTAAGATATTCGTTAAATGCTTAATTAAATAAAAGTAGTACTCCGGCATTGGCTGGAGCGCCCGTCGGGTATAGACTAGAGGCCTCGCCGCGCATTGCGGCGCCCCTCAACAGAAAACCAGCATGTCGGACAAAGTATTTGAAGCATTGGCATCGTCGCCACGTCGACTGATCCTCGCCTATCTCTCTGAGCAGGAGATGACGGCCGGGGAGGTGGCTGCCCGCTTTGAAATGAGTGCGCCTGCGGTTTCCCGTCATTTGTCCGTCCTCGAAGGTGCAGGGTTGGTCAGCAGCGAGCGTCGCGGCCAGTATGTCTATTACAAGCTGATGTCCGACAACCTCGTCAATACGCTGACGCAGTTTGCCTTTGCGCTGTGCCCGGTCGCCGGGCCAATCAAGCGCGAAAGCAAGGCCAGGAAAAAGGCCGGCGAAGCGTAAATCGCCAGTACACGCAGACCGCAATGATGGCCTTTCATGGGCCAGGGTTTCTTGCACGCTTTTTTTGACTTAAAGGGGCAACGCATGGACGTTGGGGCATACCGCAACGGAGTCAAGGCCTACACGCCTTTCTTCCTTCACTGCTACGACCTGCTGGTGATCGGCATCTTTACCAGGTATTTCTGGAAGTGCGAGGGGCAGCGTTATATCGACATCTACCGCCGGCATGCCGGGCGCCGCCATGCCGACATCGGGGTGGGCACCGGATACTTCCTGGACCATGCCGGGCTTGACGAGCGAAGGCAGCAGATTGCCCTGATCGACCTGAATCCGAACTGCCTGCGCCACACGGTACAGCGCCTGCAGCGCTACGTCCCCGATTGTCATGTGCGCAACGCGTTCGAACCCATTGCCATCGGCGGCACGGTCGATTCAATCTGTATCGGCGGCCTGATTCACTGCGCGCCGGGGACGATGCGGGACAAGGGCCGCATTTTCGACGCCATTGCGCCGCTGTGCGCACCCGGGACGACGCTGTTCGGCTACACGCTGCTGGGCAAGGATGCGCCGATGTCCTGGTACGCCAAGGCGCTGATGGGCTTCATGAACTGGCTGAAAGTGGTGGACAACCGAGAGGACTCGCTGGACGCCCTGCACGCCGAATTATCGCAACGATTCAGCCAGGTCGAAGTCTGGCTGGTCGGATGTAACGCTTTCTTCACTGCCAAAAACCATAAGGATGCTACAAGATGAACATCGCTCAAACGGAACGCATCATCGACGCCGACATCGCGGAAGTATGGGATAAAGTCTGCTTTTACGAGGAAGTGAAAGCCAGGCCGAACTGGTTCCTGCGCTGGACCTTGCCCCTGCCCGTGAGGACAGTCGGCGACCACAAAACGGTAGGCACCCTGTGCCGGTGCGAGTATGGGGACGGGCAGTACATCATGAAGCGCATCACGAAGTCGACGCATAACGCTGCGCTTGAATTCAGCGTGACCGAAGCCAGCGAACAGTTCCAGCGCCATCTCGCGCTGAAGGGCGGCAGCATCCATTTGACCCGCCTGTCCGGCAGCCAGACGCTGGTGAGCATGGCCACCAGCTACGAGCCCAAAGGATCGGAAAGCGCTTTGCGGCGCCTGCTCGTGGACCTCGTGATCCGCTCCATGCACCGCTTCGTCATGCGGGACATGGCGGACAGCATCCGCCACGCCCGCAAGGCTCAACCTGCCAACTGCTGACGCACGCGGGAAATCGCCGCGCGCACCTGGTTCGGCGCCGTGCCGCCAACGTGGTCGCGCGCCGCCACCGAGCCTTCCAGCGTCAGCACCGCAAATACATCCTCGCCCACCAGCGGCGAGAAGGCACGCAGCTGCTCCAGCGACATCTGTGCTAGGTCGATCTTCAGGTCGTCGCAGGCGCGCACCGCATGCGCCACTGCTTCGTGCGCATCGCGGAACGGCAAGCCCTTCTTCACCAGGTAGTCGGCCAGGTCGGTCGCAGTGGCGTAGCCCTGCAGCGCGGCCGAACGCATCGCCTCCGGCTTGACGGAGATGCCGCCCGCCATGTCGGCGAAGATGCGCAGGGTGTCGACCACGGTGTCGACGGTGTCGAACAGCGGCTCCTTGTCTTCCTGGTTGTCCTTGTTGTAAGCCAGCGGCTGGCCTTTCATCAGGGTCAGGAGGCCCATCAGGTGGCCGTACACGCGGCCGGTCTTGCCGCGCGCCAGTTCCGGCACGTCCGGGTTTTTCTTCTGCGGCATGATCGAGGAGCCGGTGCAGAAGCGGTCGGCGATGTCGATAAAGCCGACGCGCGGGCTCATCCAGATAATCAGTTCTTCCGACATGCGCGACACGTGCATCATGAGCAGCGAGGCGGCGGCGGTGAACTCGATCGCGAAGTCGCGGTCCGACACGGCATCCAGCGAGTTGTGGCACACATCGTCGAAGCCAAGGGTCCTGGCCACGCGCAGGCGGTCGATCGGGAAGGTGGTGCCGGCCAGTGCGGCGGCGCCCAGCGGCAGGCGGTTCACGCGCTTGCGGCAATCCTGCATGCGCTCGACGTCGCGGCCGAACATTTCAACGTAGGCCAGCATGTGGTGGCCGAAGGTGATCGGCTGCGCCACCTGCATATGGGTGAAGCCGGGCAGAATCACGTCCGCATTCTTCTCGGCCAGGTCGACCAGGGCGCCGCGCAACTGCTGCAGCAGGCCGGTGATGTCGTCGATCGCAGAGCGCACGTACAGGCGGATGTCGGTGGCCACCTGGTCGTTGCGGGAGCGGCCGGTGTGCAGGCGCTTGCCAGCGTCGCCAACCAGCTCGGTCAGGCGTTTTTCGATATTCAGGTGCACGTCTTCCAGGTCGAGCTGCCATTCGAACTGGCCGCCGTCGATCTCGGCGCTGACCTGGGCCAGGCCTTTCTGGATCGCAGCCAGGTCGGCGGCCGGGATGATGCCTTGGGCAGCCAGCATGTCGGCGTGCGCCAGGGAACCCTGGATGTCGGCCTTGGCCATGCGCTTGTCAAAAAACACCGAGGCGGTGTAACGTTTCACGAGGTCGGAAACAGGTTCGGAGAAGCGAGCGGACCAGGCTTCCGCCTTCTTGGAGAATTGATCTGTCATAGTGGCTTTGCGGTGAGATTTGCACGAGAAATTCAAACGATTATAAATTAGTAGGAGAGTCAATGAAGAAGTTAGCAAGTTTGCTACTGTTGGTGCTGGCCAGCGGTAGCGCCTTCGCGCAGGGTGCGCGTCCGTCCGACGTGGCATCCGTGGACGGCATCGTGGCCGCCCTGTACGACACCATTTCCGGCCCCGCCGGCAAGGCGCGCGACTGGGACCGCCTGCGTTCCCTGTTCCGCAACGATGGCCGCATGGTGGTGCACAGCACCGGCAAGGATGGGGCGCTGAATACCCGCGTACTGTCGCTGGAAGACTACATTACCCGCGTCACGCCGGTGTTTGCGAAGGAAGGCTTCTACGAATCCGAACTCGCGCGCAAGGGCGAGGAATATGGACAGATTGCCCAGGTCTTCAGTACCTATGAGGCGCGCCACGCGCCGGCGGAAAAGCCTTTTGTGCGCGGCATCAATTCGATTCAGCTCGTCAATGACGGCAAGCGTTGGTGGATTTCGCAACTCCTGTGGCAGCCGGAAGGCGAAAAGACCCCGCTGCCGGAACGCTACCTGAAGCCGCAATAAAAATAAAGTGTGCGCCGGCGTGCGATAGGGTTTTACTCCACCGTTGCGTCCGGCTACACTGTCGGAAAGGTATTACCCAGATGTCTAGCAGCGATGCCAGTGAGCAAGCAGAACAGGAGGCCATCGTGAAGCTGTACTCCCCCGCCGGCCTGGTCCGATTGGGCCTGGCCTTGCTAGCCGCCTGCGGCCTTCCTATCCACGCCCGCGAAGCGCCGCCCAAGAATCCCGTCCCGGCAACGGCCGGGCGCACCAGCACCACGCCGCCGCCGGACGCGCCATCCAGGCCTCCGGCGGCGCCGCCTTCGACTCCCGCCCCATTGCCCGATACGGTCGCCCCGGTGCGCATCGTGGCCGGCGCCAGCGCTACCGTCAGCGGCGGATCGGCCGCCATCGCACCTTCTCCCGTGGCGGCGCACCAGGGCTCGCTGGTCATCATCGGCGGCGGCCTGCGCGGCGACAATGCCGACGTGTGGCAGCGCGTAGTGAAACTGGCGGGCGGCAAGGGCTCGCGCATCGCCGTCTTCCCTTCTGCCGCGGGCAATCCGGAACGTTCTGCCCAGACCATCATCGGCTACCTGCGCAAGTGGGGGGCGGATGCCTTCCTGGTGCCGGTTGCGGTGCGCCTGGCCGGCAGCGATTACCGGAAGAACGCCGACGACGCAGCATTGGCGAAGAGGATCCGAGAATCGGACGGCGTCTATTTTGCCGGCGGCGACCAGGGGCGCATCACCAAGGCGCTGTTGCGGGAGGACGGCACCCAGACCGCGGTGCTGGAGGCGGTGTGGGACGTGTACCGCCGTGGCGGCGTGATTGCCGGTTCCTCGGCCGGTGCGGCCATCATGAGCAGCACCATGTTCGCCAATCCGAAAGCCGTCCTGTCGATGCTGCAGACCGGCATTGCCGATGGGCGCGAGCTGGGCCCGGGCCTTGGCTTCATCGGCGACGACGTGTTCGTGGACCAGCACTTGCTGGTGCGCGGCCGCTTTGCGCGCATGATCCCGGCCATGCTGGCCAAGGGCTACCAGATCGGCCTTGGCATCGATGAGGACAGCGCGATGGTGGTGAATGCCCAGCGCGAGGTGGAAATCATCGGCTACAAGGGGGCGCTGCTGATCGACCTGTCGCGCGCCGAGTGGGACAAGGAAGCGCCGCACTTCGGCGTGCGCAACGCCGTGATCAGCTATCTCGACCGGGGCGACAAATTCAATATCGGCACCCATATGTTTTTGCCGTCCAACGACAAGGCGGGCGGCCGCATCGACCCGACGCGCACCCTGGGCCGCGGAGCCGTGTTCAGCAATGACGTGCTGGGCAATAGCGCCGTGATCGACCTGATGGAACGGCTGATCGACAGCAACCAGGAAGAGGCGATCGGCATTGCCAGCGGTAACCCGCGTGCCAGCGGGACCGAGGTCGGCTTCGAGTTCCGTTTCACCAAGACGCCTGAGACGGTGGGCTATGTCTCCAGCGTGGCTGAGGCATATTCGGTGCTGAATATCCGCCTCGATATCCGGCCCATCGAAATCACGCGGCCGCTATACAAATATAAATGACGATTTCCTGAATCCGGCGGCGGCGCAGCCGCGTATATGCCATGGCAACCAACCACACAGGAGGAAACCATGGCACCCATCAAGCAAGCTGCTGTTCAGTTAGCCCTGCTGTCGGCCCTGGCGCCGGCGGCGCAGGCATCGAGCCACCGCGAAGCGCCATTCATTACGCGCGAACCCAAGGTCGACGGGACAGACTTCTACATGTTCCGCAGCTACGAGCCGGGGCGCGAGCAGTTCGTGACCCTGATCGCCAATTACGTGCCCTTGCAGGATGCGTATGGCGGACCGAATTTCTTCACCATGGATCCGGATGCGCTGTACGAGATCCACATCGATAACAATGGCGATGCGCGGGAAGACCTGACTTTCCAGTTCCGCTTCACCAATACTTTCAAGAATGCGGCGTTCACGGTGGGCGGCAAGAAAGTGCCGATTCCGCTGGTGATCAATGGCGGGCCGATTAACGAGGTGAATGCGGCCGGGCTGAACGTGCGCGAGACCTATACGGTGGACGTGGTGCGCGGCGACCGGCGCGGCGTGCGCCAGGCGGTGCGCATGGCGGGCAACGGCGCCACGGTGTTCGACAAGCCAATCGATAATATCGGCAACAAGTCGATTCCCGATTATGCGGGGTATGCGGGCAAGCATGTCTACACCGTGAGTATTCCCGGCTGCGAGGTGCCGGCGCGCTTGTTTGTCGGGCAGCGCAAGGATTCGTTCGTGGTCAACCTGGGCGAAACCTTTGACCTGATCAACATCAAGGCGCCTGCGGTGGAATTCCTGGCCAATGCGGAGAAGAATGCGCGCGACGACCTGGACGACAAGAACGTGACATCCATCGAGATGGAAGTGGCGGCCCGTTGCCTGACTTCCGGCACGGAGGCGGTGATTGGCGGCTGGACCACGGCCAGCCTGCGCCAGGGACGTTTGATCAATCCGAACGGCGGCTCGAAGGAGGGCGGGGCGTGGACGCAGGTGTCGCGGCTCGGCATGCCGCTGGTGAACGAAGTGGTGATCGGCTTGAAGGACAAGGACCGCTTCAACCACAGCAAGCCCGTGCAGGATGGGCAGTTTGCGGACTACGTCACCAATCCAACCCTGCCGGCACTGGTTGAAGTGCTGTTCGGCAGCGCGGGCGCCAAGGCGCCTGTCAATTTCCCGCGCAATGACCTGGTAACGGTGTTCCTTACCGGCGTGCCCGGGCTTAACCAGCCTGCGCGCGTGAAGGCATCGGAGATGCTGCGCCTGAATACTTCGATCGCTCCGGTTGCAAAGGGCGCGCAGAAACGGCTGGGCGTGATCGATGGCGATAACGCCGGCTTCCCCAACGGACGCCGGCCGGGCGACGACGTGGTCGATATCGCCTTGCGCGTGGTCATGGGCAAGCTGTGCACGCTGAACATCGGCTGCGCGCCCGGCGACGCGCCGGCGGGGGCTATCCGCTTTACCGATGGCGCTTTCCTTGACGACAGCTTCTTCAGCGCTGGCTTCCCCTACCTGAAGACGCCGATTCCCGGCTCGCCGCAGCAATAGGGGGCGCGATCATGAAACGCCTTTGTCTTGCCATGGCGGCCGTGCTGCTGGCCGGCTGCGGCGGCGGTGGTGGCGATGCCGCTTCGACGATGTCGATATCCGATCCGGTGCCGGCCCCGCCGCCGCCCGGCGACACCTTCACCTCCGCCCTCGTTGCGCTGGTCCGCAGCGCGCCTGAAACCACCGAGCCTGCCGATGTCGATGGCACGGCGCTGGGCCAGCCTGACGGCGGTGAGCCGGTCGCGCTGGAGTGAGGCCGGCATGAAGTCCGATACCTGCATCATCCGCGCTGCCGCTTCGGCCCTCGCCGCAGTTGCAGCCACGGCGCTCCCGCTGCCCGGCCTGGCCGCGCCGTTTGTGCCGCAATCCGGCGCCCAGGTGCTGGAGACGCTGCCGCGCTGGGGCGATGCCCCGGATGCGGCATTGCGCCGCCAGCGTGCGCAGATAGCCGCTGCGCCGCACGATCCTGTCCTTGCCGCAGAAGCCGCGCGGCAGTACATCGAGCGTGGCCGCGCGTCGGGCGATCCACGCTATTTCGGCTACGCGCAAGCGGTGCTGGCTCCCTGGTGGAAGTCTGCTGCGCCGCCGGTCCAGGTATTGCTGCTGCGCGCGACGCTGCTGCAATCCAGCCATCGCTTCGCCGAGTCGATCCGCGACCTGGGCGCCGTCACGCGCGCAGACCCGGCCAACCCCCAGGCCTGGCTGACGCTGGCGACAGTGCAGGTGGTGCGGGGCGAGTACGACGCGGCCGTTCGCAGCTGCGGACGGCTCTCGTCGCTGGCCAGCCAACTGGCCGGCATGGCCTGCCTTGCCAACGCCCGCGCCGCCAGCGGCCAGCTTGCAGCCAGCGAACACCTGCTGGCGCTGGCCATCGAACGCTCGGGCAGGGGCCAGGGCGCATCGTCCGCATCGGACGCCGGCTTGCGGCTCTGGGCATTGACGCTTTTCGGCGAACTGGCATATCGGCGCGCCGATGCCGTGCGCGCAGAAGAGCGTTTTCGCCTGGGGCTCGGCCTGGCGCCGGGCGATAGCTACTTGCTTGGCGCTTATGCCGACCTTTTGCTGGACCAGGGACGCGGTGAGGAAGTGCAGGCGCTGCTGCGCAAGCACCTTCGCATCGATGGCCTGCTGCTGCGGCACACGATCGCCGCGTCGCGTTCCGCGCCGGCCTCGCAGGCCGTGACAAGCGCCGTCGCAGATTTGCAGGCGCGCTTCGATGCGGCTACCCGGCGTGGCGACGCGATCCACCAGCGTGAACAGGCCCGTTTCGAGCTGCATTTGCGCCATGACGCGCGCGCTGCGCTGGAGCTGGCGCTGGCCAACTGGCAAGTGCAGAAAGAGCCTGCAGACCTGCGCATACTGCTGGAAGCGGCACTCGCGGCGCGCGATCCAGCGGCAGCCCGCCCGGCGCTGGCATGGCGTCGCCGGCATGGCCTTGAGGACAGCCAGGTCGCTTCGCTGGCGCGGCAGCTGGAAGGCGGCGCATTATGATCTCCCGACAATTTCACGCATACAGGCTGGCCGCACTGATCTTCCTGTGCCTGCTGCTGGCCGCCGGCACGGCGCACGCCCACAAGCCAAGCGACAGCTACCTGGCGCTGCGCCTGGCGACTGCCGTGCCGGCGGCGCGCCACCTGCGCCTCGACGGCCGTTGGGACATTGCCTTGCGCGACCTCGATTTCGCCCTTGGGCTGGATGCTGATGGTGACGGCAAGCTGACGTGGGATGAAGTCCGGTCCCGCCATGCTGACATCGCCGCCTATGCCATGCCGCGCCTCGGCCTGGCGCCGGGCTGCCGGCTGCGCGTGACAGGCCAGCAAATCGACCGCCATACTGACGGCGCTTACTCCGTCCTGTTGCTGCAAGGCGATTGCGAAAGCGGCGCCGCCTTCGCCATCGACTACCAGCTGTTCGCCGACCTGGATGCGCAGCATCGCGGCATGGCCAGCATTACGGTCGACGGCCGCACGCAATCGGCCGTGCTGGGCGGTGAGCGCACGGGGCTCGCCGCAGGCGGGGGAGATGGCGGTGGCAACGCGTGGCAACAGGCCGGCAGCTACCTGCACCACGGCATCTGGCACATCTGGACCGGCTACGACCACATCCTGTTCCTGCTTTCCCTGTTGCTGCCGGCGATGCTGGCAAAAGGCTGGCGGCCGGCGGGCGTGGATGTGCTGCGCGTCGTCACGGCCTTCACGCTCGCACACTCC
This sequence comes from Pseudoduganella sp. R-34, assembly GCF_049904655.1. Lineage (NCBI taxonomy): Bacteria > Pseudomonadati > Pseudomonadota > Betaproteobacteria > Burkholderiales > Oxalobacteraceae > Pseudoduganella > Pseudoduganella sp. R-34. Next base: position 6,059,957 of record NZ_CP184572.1, on the reverse strand, counting down.
ATCACGCTTTCGCTCGCCGCGCTGCAAGTGGTCGCGCTGCCAAGCCGGCTGATCGAAACCGCCATCGCGGCCTCGGTCGCGGTCGCGGCACTGAACAACATCTGGCCTCTGGTGCAAGGCAGGCGCTGGCTGGCCGCTTTTGCATTCGGGCTGCTGCACGGCTTCGGTTTTGCGGGAGTGCTTGGCGACCTTGGCCTGCCGAAAGGCGCGACGGTACTCGCGCTGGCAGCGTTCAACGCGGGCGTCGAACTGGGACAGCTGGCAATTGTGGCGGCCTTCCTGCCGCTCGCATTCGCCATGCGCCGCAGCTGGATCTACAAACAGTTGATGGTGAAGGCCGGCTCGGCCGGCATCGCCGTGCTGGCCATGTTGTGGATCGTCGAACGGGCTACTGTGTAATTACATGGCCCGTACCCACGGGCCTTTGTACAGCACAGGCCCGGTCGGCCCGTTCGGATCGGGTGATCCGCCGCGCGGCTCCAGCGAGATCGCCAGCATCACGACGTCGTCGCCGACAGCGCCCGACGCGAGCGAGAACGTTGCACGCCCATCGCTTCCCAGTACGCCCAGCGAACGTGGAGATCCTTTCTTCGGAATCGCCCACAATTGCAATGACCGGTCGACCGGCACCGGTGCGCCGCCGACGATATGGGCCTGCAGCAGGCGCTTGCTGGTGTCGGCCTTCACCAGCAGGGCAGGCTGCGCTTGCTGGTCGGTCAATGTCGCGATCAGGTCGTAGCTAGGCCCGCGTAACTGCTGCAAGCTGATCGCCACCACCAGCCCCGCCGCCACTGCGGCTGATGCCGTTCCGAGCCCGAAGCCGCGCCAGAAATGCCAGCTGCTGCGTTCCGGCTTCAGGTGCAGGCGCATTTCGATATTGCGCCAGAGCTGGGGCGATGGCTCGGCCGTGTGCACGAATTCATGCATCGGCAGCAGGCGGCGCTCCCATTCCTTGACCAGCATGCGCAGGGCGGCATCAGTGTACATCCAGCCTTCGAAGCGGCGGCGTGCACCGCCGCGCAAGGTGCCAAGCACGTATTCGGCGGCCAGCTTGTCGCGCAAGGCATCGTTGCCGCGGATCTTCATGGGGCTTCTCCTTGCGACAGGCAATGCTTGAGCTTTTCCATGCCGCGCCGGATCCATGTCTTGATCGTGCCGACCGGCAGCGACAGGCGCTGCGCCACTTCGGTGTGCGACAGGTCATGGAAGAAGGCGAGGCCGATCGCCAGCCGGTGCAAGCCTTCCAGCCGCGCCATGCAAGCAATGAGCGCACGGGCGTCGCTGCTCATTTCACTCGCCTCGGCGGGTGAGCTTGTGTACTCGTCGCGAAATGCTTCATGGTCCAATTCCACCGTATCGTCCGTGCGGCGCAGGATATCCAGTGCCTTGTTGCGGACTATGGCAGCCATCCACGTCAGCGGCGCTGCCAGGCCGGCCTGGTAGTGCGGCGCCGCGTGCCAGATCGACACGAAGCCTTCCTGCAGCGCTTCCTCGGCCAGTTCCCGCTTCTGCAATATACGCAGGGCAAAGCCAAACAGTTTCGGCGCGGCTGCATCGTACAGCGCGCGAAACGCCACGGCATCCTGGCGGCCGGCCGCTGCCAGCCATGTTCTTAGCTGTTCGGGTTCGATGGGCATGGGGCCATCTTATGCCGGGCTTACGGGGCGGTCTACTGTATTCCGCAAAGCAAAGCTACAATAACCGCCACCAAAACCACACTGGAGACTTCATGTCGTACCTGAACCGACTGCTGGCGGGAGCGGCGCTGAGCACCGCGGCCGGCCTTGCGCTGGCGGCGCAACCTGCGACCGTGCGCCTTGACTATATGCACACCGGTAACGCGCTAAACGAAAGTTATGCGATCGAACAAGTTGTGATTGAGCCGTTGCCATGGCCCGGCGATATGTCCAAGACAATCGATACCACTAACCGCGGCGTGAACAAGGTTGAAGTGGCGGACGCCAAGACCGGCCAGGTGCTGTACACCCGCACCTTCTCCACCATCTTTGTTGAGTGGAAGTCGACCGAGGAGGCGGCCAAGCTGACGCGCGGCTTCCATGAGTCGGTGCGCTTCCCCAAGCCTGACCGCCCGGTCAAGGTGCGCATCCTGAAGCGTGATGAGCGTAATGAATTCTCCGTGGTGTGGAGCGTGGACGTCGATACCGATGCGATGGATGTGGTGCGCAAGCAGGATGCGGCGCCCGCCAAGCCGATCCCGATCCGTGTCAACGGGCCGAGCGAGAAGAAGGTCGACTTGCTGATCCTGGGCGACGGCTACACCAAAGCCGACATGGCCAAATTCGAAGCCCGGGCACGCAAGCTGTCCGAATACCTGTTCACGGTATCGCCGTTCAAGGAGCGGGCCAAGGACTTCAACGTATGGGCGATGGCGGTGCCGACGCAGGAGAGCGGCGTGTCGCGTCCTTCCACCAACAGCCACCATGCATCGAAGCTGGGCACGCGCTACGACATCTTCGGCAGCGAACGTTATGTGCTGACCATCGACAACCGCGCGCTGCGCGAGATTGCGCAGCACGCGCCGTATGAGTTCATCGAGATCCTGGTCAACAACGATACTTACGGCGGTGGCGGCATCTACGGGCAATTCAGCACGGCCGCCGCGGATAACGATTGGGCGAACTATCTGTTCGTGCACGAATTCGGCCACCACTTCGCGGGCTTGGCGGATGAGTATTACACCTCGCCGGTGGCTTATGCCACGGGCGGAGTGCGCATGGAGCCATGGGAGCCGAACGTGACGGCCTTGCTGGATCCGGCCAATGTGAAGTGGAAGAAGTTTGTGACGCCGGGGACTGCGTTGCCGACTGCCTGGCCGAAGGCGGAGTACGAGGCGCATTCACGCGAGTACCAGAAGATTCGAGCGCAACTGCGCAAGGATAATCGTCCGGAAGCGGAGATGAGCAAGTTGTTCAAGGAGGATCTGGCCTGGACCAATGCGCTGTTCTCGAAAGCGCCGAACCGCAAGGCCGTGGGAGCGTTCGAAGGAGCGAACTACGAAGCGACGGGCTACTATCGTTCGCAGCAACAGTGCCTGATGTTTGACCGCAGCGAGGAGTTTTGCGCGGTGTGCAGCGATGCGGTGCAGGAGACAATTGACTTGTACGCCCCGCGCTAAACCGGTAAACCAGTGTCAGACCCATAGGGTCTGACACTTGGCCTGCGGCCGCCGCGTTACAGTGTCTGACCCTGCGGGTCAGACACTAGGTTGCCGGTTCAGGTGTTCGGCGCCAACCCAGTCGGCTTGATCCGCACCGGCATCGGCTTGCCCTTGCGCGCGCGCTTGCCGAAGTGCGGCGCCAGTGCCGTCGGCCCCATGCGGTCTTCCTTCGCCTTCGCAGCATTGCCAATCCCCTGCACGGTCACGCCCTTGTCGGTGATCGCGCAAGCAGCAACCAGCTTCTCCTTGTCGGCCAGATCCATCAGGATCACGCCGCGGCCGCCGTTGGACAGCACCTTCATCTCGTCCATGCCGAACACCAGCAGGTTCGATTTCTCGGAAATGACCGCCACCGCGCTCGCGCCATCGGCCACCACGGTCGGTGGCAGCGGCTTCGCGCCCTCATCCAGCGTAATGAACGACTTGCCGCCCTTCAGTCGCGACACCATATCGCCGGCCTTGGCGATAAAGCCATAGCCCGCATCGGACGCCAGCAGTAGCTGCTTGTCGCCATTGCCCGCGAAGTAGTGCAGCAGGCGGGCGCCGCCCGACAGGTCGACCAGCGTGGTAATCGGTACGCCGTCGCCGCGCGCATTAGGCAGGGCGGCCACGGGCACGGAATACACCTTGCCGTTGTCGCCGAAGCCCAGCAGGGTATCGACCGTACGGCACTCGAATGCGCCATACAGCGAATCGCCGGCCTTGAAGGTGAACTGCGCAGGATCGTGGCCGACGCCGGACCGTGCGCGCACCCAGCCTTTTTCGGAAATGATTACGGTGACCGGTTCGTCGGCCACCTTCTGTTCAACGACAGCCTTCTGCGCTTCCTCGATCAGGGTGCGGCGTGCGTCGCCGTAAGTCTTGGCGTCGCCGTCGATTTCCTTGATAACCAGGCGGCGCAGAGTGGACGGATTGTCCAGCACGTCCTGCAGGCCTTCGCGCTCCTTGCGCAGCTCGGCCAGTTCCTGTTCGATCTTGATCGCTTCCAGGCGTGCCAGTTGGCGCAAACGGATTTCCAGGATGTCTTCAGCCTGGCGGTCCGACAGCTTGAAGCGTTCGATCAGCGCCGCCTTCGGCTCGTCCGAATTGCGGATGATGGCGATGACCTCATTGATGTTCAGCAGGACGATCTGGCGGCCTTCCAGGATGTGGATGCGCTCATCGACCTTGTTCAGGCGGAACTGGGTGCGGCGGGTCACGGTGGCGAAGCGGAATTCAATCCACTCGCCCAGGATTTCGCTGATGCCTTTCTGGCGCGGGCGGCCATCGCCGCCGATCATCACCAGGTTCATCGACGCTGAAGTCTCCAGCGAGGTGTGCGCCAGCAGCATGTGCATGAACTCGGTCTGGTTCTGGTTCTTCGATTTAGGCTCGAACACCAGGCGCACAGCGGCCTCGCGGCCGGATTCGTCGCGCACCTTGTCCAGCTGGCCAAGCAGCAGGCCCTTCAGCGCAACCTGTTCCGGCGACAGGGCTTTCTTGCCCAGTTTGACCTTTGGATTGGTCAGCTCTTCGATTTCTTCCAGCACCTTCTGCGATGAAGTACCTGGGGGAAGTTCGTATACAACTGCCTGCCACTGGCCGCGCGCCAGTTCTTCGATCTTCCAGCGAGCGCGTACCTTCATCGAGCCGCGGCCGGACGCGTACATGTCGTCCAGTTGCGCGCGCGGAGTGATCAACTGGCCGCCGCCAGGGAAGTCCGGGCCCGGGATCAGTTCCATCAGTTCCGCGTGGCTGATCTTCGGATTGCGGATCATCGCCACGGCAGCTTTCGCCACCTCGGTCAGGTTGTGCGAAGGGATTTCGGTCGCCAGGCCCACAGCGATACCGGAGGCGCCGTTCAGCAGCACCATCGGCAGGCGCGCCGGCAGCAGGGCCGGTTCTTCGTACGAGCCGTCGTAGTTCGGGATGAAGTCCACGGTGCCCTGGTCGATTTCGTCCAGCAGCAGTCGCGAGATCGGGGTCAAGCGGGCTTCGGTGTATCGCATTGCCGCTGCGCCGTCGCCGTCGCGCGAGCCGAAGTTACCCTGGCCGTCGATCAGCGGATAGCGCAGCGAGAAATCCTGCGCCATGCGCACCAGCGCGTCGTACACCGACTGGTCGCCGTGCGGGTGCAATTTACCCAGCACGTCGCCGACCACGGTGGCGGACTTGCGCGGCTTGGCGGTCGGGCCCAGGCCCAGTTCATTCATCGAGTACAGGATGCGGCGCTGCACCGGCTTCTGGCCGTCGCACACGTCCGGCAGAGCGCGGCCCTTGACCACGGAAATGGCGTAATCCAGGTAGGCGCGCTCGGCGAAGGTCGAAAGGGTCAGCGATTCGCCGCCGTCATCACCGCCGCTGCCGCCATTTGGCGGCAGTTCCGGGGTTGGTTCGTCAAAGAGATTTGCTTGAGTCATAGTTTTTACTTTCTAACTGGTAATTCGGCCGGGTGGCCGTCCCGTCTGACCCGCGGAGTCAGACACCAGGCCCGCACCGGTCGCGTACCAGTGTCTGACCCCGCGGGTCAGACACTGCTTTACCGGTTTTAGATATCCGCTTCCACTTCGTTGCCGTGTTCTTCAATCCACGCGCGGCGGGCGGCGGCTTCGCCTTTGCCCATCAGCATATTGAAGCGCGAGGAGGAGTAGCTGTGGTCGAAATCGCCCAGCGACACCGGCAGCAGGCGGCGGGTGTCCGGGTTCATGGTGGTTTCCCACAGCTGCTCGGCGTTCATCTCGCCCAGGCCCTTGAAGCGGGAGATGGTCCAGGAGCCTTCCTTCAGGCCGTCCTTGCGCAGCTTGTCTTCGATCGCCACCAGTTCGCCGTCGTCCAGCGCATACAGCTTCTGGATCGGCTTCTTGCCGCGCGCCGGTGCGTCAACGCGGTACAGCGGCGGACGCGCCACGCAGATGTGGCCCTTGTCGATCAGGGCAGGGAAGTGGCGGAAGAACAGGGTAAGCAGCAGCACCTGGATGTGGGAGCCGTCGACGTCCGCATCGGAGAGAATGCAGATTTTGCCGTAACGCAGGCCAGACAGGTCAGGCGAATCGCCATGATTGTGCGGATCGACGCCGATCGCCACCGCGATGTCGTGGATTTCGTTGTTGGCGTACAGGCGGTCGCGGTCAGTCTCCCAGGAGTTCAACACCTTGCCCCGCAGCGGCAGGATGGCCTGGAATTCCTTGTCGCGGCCCATCTTGGCCGAACCGCCCGCCGAGTCGCCCTCGACCAGGAACAATTCGGTGCGGGTCATTTCGTCCGATTCGCAATCGGTCAGCTTGCCCGGCAATACAGCCACGCCGGACGACTTCTTTTTCTCGACCTTCTGCGCGGAGCGCAGGCGCGATTGGGCTTGCTTGATCACCAGCTCCGCCAGCTTCTTGCCGTAGTCGATGTGCTGGTTCAGCCACAGTTCCAGCGCGGGCTTGGAGAAGGTCGATACCAGGCGTACCGCATCGCGCGAGTTCAGGCGCTCCTTGATCTGGCCCTGGAATTGCGGGTCCAGCACCTTGGCCGACAGCACGAAGGAAGCGCGGGCAAACACGTCTTCCGGCAGCAGCTTCACGCCCTTCGGCAGCAGCGAGTGCAGCTCGACGAAGTTCTTCATTGCGCCGAACAGGCCTTCGCGCAGGCCCGATTCGTGGGTGCCGCCGTTCGGGGTCGGAATCAGGTTGACGTAGGATTCGCGCACCACGGCGCCTTCCTCGGTCCATGCCACCACCCAGGACGCGCCTTCGCCTTCGGCAAAGCCTTCCGCATCAGGGGTGGCGAACTGCTCGCCCTCGAACAGGGGGATCAGGGTTTCGCCGCCGGAGGTGGTTTGCGCCAGTTGCTCGTTCAGGTAGCCGCGCAGGCCGTCCTTGTACATCCAGGTCTGTTCGTCGCCGGTCTTGGCATTCTTCAGCGTGACCGATACGCCGGGCAGCAGCACGGCCTTGGAGCGCAGCAGGCGTTGCAGCTCGACCTGCGAGATCAGCGGCGAATCGAAATACTTCGCATCCGGCCAGGCGGTCACGCGGGTACCGGACTTCTTGCCATCCTTCGGCGCCGGCTGGGAGCTCAATGGCTCGACCAGGTCGCCGTGTTCGAAGGCGATCTGGTGGAAACCGTTGCCGGCGTCGTCTTTACGCCACACTGCAATTTCCAGGCGCTTGGATAGCGCGTTGGTGACGGATACGCCGACACCGTGCAAGCCACCCGAGAAGGCGTAAGCGCCGCCCGATCCCTTGTCGAACTTGCCGCCCGCGTGCAGGCGGGTAAAGACGATTTCCACCGTCGGCACGTTTTCTTCAGGATGCAAGCCGACCGGAATACCACGGCCGTCGTCTTCGACGGTGATGGAACCGTCGGCATTCTGCGTCACGATGATGTTTTTGCAATGGCCGCCCAATGCTTCGTCCGAGGCATTGTCGATCACCTCCTGGATGATGTGCAGCGGGTTCTCGGTGCGGGTGTACATGCCCGGGCGCTGCTTGACGGGTTCCAGTCCTTTGAGGACGCGGATAGATGATTCGCTGTAGTCGGAAACTGGTTTTTTAGTGGCCATACGTGTTATTGGTAATGCAAAGTGCTGTGATTATATACAGTATTTTCCGGTTTGACGGATCGCATGCTTGCGCATTCTATCCGCTACGGCCGGTGGCGCAAGGGAATCGCAGCGTTAAAATGGGTTTTATGACTACAGATCGGCGCCCGTTCGCAGTCAGGCTGGTCGGCTTCCCCCTGGAAGCCGAGCGGGCGCTCGCGCTGGGACTGGCCAAGGCGCCCGCCGACGGACCGGCCTATCTCTGCCTGACCGAAGACAGCCTGCAGGACCCCGATATTTACCTGGCCAACGGCACGGAACTGAAAGCGCTGGCAGCCATCGCATCGTTGGCTGCAGGCGACATCCGGCCGGCGCTGGTGCTGGGAGCGACCGGCGTGCTCCTGCCATACCCGAACCTGCCGCTACCAGTGCAGTGGAGCGCCATGTATGCGGAACTTGGCCGCCTGCTCCAGCGCCGCGCCGACGTGCTGGCCGGCCTGTCGGCTTCCGTCGATTCGCTGGTACCCGAGCGCCGGCGCCGCGAGCGGCTCGACCTCGATCTGACCGATCCCACTGTCTATGAAAAGATGCGCAAGCCGCGCCGCGAGGGCGCCGTGCTGTGCGTCGATGCCAACGCCAATTTCAGCGAACAGCTGGGCCGGTCCCTGAAGCAGTTCGGCACTGCGGTGCTGTGGGCAGTGGACGGAGTGGCAGCGCTGGCGCATTGCCGCCAGCAGCCGGTGGCTGTGGTACTGATCGACTTCGCCGCCCCGATCATCGACCATTACCTGCTGTGCGCCCAACTGCGCAGCCTGGAGGCGCAACCCGAAGTGATCTTCCTGGTGCAGTCGGCCCACGACTACGACCTGACGCGCGGCCGCGCCGCCGGCGCCGCCGGCATGCTGGACAAGCCACTGGCTGAACACCAGGTGCAGGCGGTGCTGCGCAAGTTCATGCGGCTGTAGGTATTTTTATGCGGCGTTGACTTGTCGCTGCCTTCTATTTAGACCGTTTTTACGCGCCGATCGATACGCTTTCGTCACCTTCTTTTTTGACGAAAGCGAATGTATGAAGAACGCGTTTTTCCTGGCGGCGGCGATGCTGTCCGCTCCTGCCTTTGCCAATGACCTGAGCTTCAACGCTGCGCTGGCCAGCGACTACCGCTATCGCGGGATCTCGCAATCGCGCCTGCAGCCCGCGTTGCAGGCCGGCGCCGATTTTGCCGACAGCGGGACAGGCTGGTACGCGGGCGCCTGGGCGTCGGCCATCAACTGGACGCGCGATGCCGGCGGGGCTGGCCGCGTGGAGCTGGATATCTACGGCGGCAAGCGCGGCCAACTGACGGCAGATGTCAGCTACGACGCGGGCGTGCTGACCTATGTTTACAAGGGGCGTATCCCAGGCCTCGATAACCCTGACACGACGGAGATCCACGGCCAGCTTGGATACGGCCCGGCGACCTTGAAATACTCGCATTCCGTGACCAGCCTGTTCGGCTTCGCCGACAGCAAAAACTCCGGCTACCTGGACCTGGGCGTAAATGTCGATGCGGGCGCCGGCTACACCATCAACCTGCACGCCGGCCAACAGCGCGTGAAAAACAATGGCGTCGCCGACTACAGCGACTGGAAGCTGGGCGTGAGCAAAGACCTGGGCATCGCCAGCGTGCAGCTGGCTGCCGTCGGCACCAATGCCGGCAAGGCAGCCTACGCCTCGCCAGCCAACGGCAAGTTCCTGGGCAAGAGCGCCTTGCAGCTCACGGTCAGCCGGACCTTCTGATTTTTACACCTTGTTTACACCGCTTTGCCGAGTCTTTACACCGAATTTAGGCGTGTCTCGATAAGCTGGTTCGCATGCAAACAAGACCTTCGGGGAACCTGATGGACATCGTTTTTATTGGCGCAATCGTCGCCTTTTTCGTGCTGGTTGTCGCCATGGCGGCCGGTTGCGACAAGCTGGGAGGGAAGCAATGAATATCTTTTATCTCATCGGCTCCGTCGCCACGGCCGGCTTGCTGGTCTACCTGCTGGCTGCCCTTCTGAAAGCGGAGGACCTGTAATATGACCCCCCAATCCTTCCTGCTGCTGGCCGTCTTCCTGCTGGTCCTGGTCGCCGCAGCGTGGCCGCTCGGCGCCTTGCTGGCTCGCGTGGCCGATGGCAGCAAAATCCCTGGCCTTGGCTGGCTGGCTGCAGTCGAAAGGCTGCTGTACCGTGCCGCTGGCGTGCCGGGCGACGAAGCGCAGCGAGGCATGGGCTGGAAGGCCTACGCCAAGGCACTTCTGGTCTTCAATCTCGTTGGCACCCTGTTTGTCTACGCTGTTCAGCGCTTGCAGGCCTGGCTGCCGCTTAACCCCCAGGGCCTGCCTGGCGTCAGTCCGGACTCCTCCTTCAATACCGCCGTCAGCTTTGTGGCCAACACCAACTGGCAAGGCTATGCGGGCGAACAGACCATGAGCTATTTGAGCCAGATGCTGGCGCTCGCCGGCCAGAACTTCTTCTCGGCGGCCACCGGCATTGCCGTGGCCTTTGCGCTGATCCGCGGTTTCGCCGCGCGCTCGGCAAAGTCGATCGGCAACTTCTGGGTCGACCTGACCCGCACCGTGCTGTACGTATTGCTGCCTTTGTCCTTTGTCTTTGCAGTATTCCTGGTCGGCCAGGGATCGATCCAGAACTTTTCCGCCTATAAGGAAGTGAACCTGGTGGAACCGGTGACTTATACCGTCCCGGGCGCCACGCCCGAGGCCCCTGCCCAAACCCAGAGCGTGGCCACGCAAACCATCGCGATGGGCCCAGTCGCTTCGCAGGAAGCGATCAAGATGCTGGGCACCAATGGCGGCGGCTTCTTCAACGCCAACTCGGCGCACCCGTATGAGAACCCGACGCCGCTGTCCAACTTCGCACAGATGCTCGCCATCTTCCTGATCCCCGCCGCGCTGTGCTTTACCTTTGGCCGCCTGGTGGGCGATCGCCGCCAGGGTTGGGCCGTGCTGGGCGCTATGACCATCATGTTCGTGGTCGCAGCTACCGGCATCACCGCTGCGGAGCAGGCCGCGCAACCGGCACTGCAAGCAATGGGCGTCGACCAGTCAGCCACGTCATTGCAGGCTGGCGGCAATATGGAAGGCAAGGAAACGCGTTTCGGCATCGCCGCCACAAGCCTGTTCGCCACCGTGACCACGGCTGCATCCTGCGGCGCCGTGAACGGCATGCACGATTCCTTCACGCCCTTGGGCGGTGCAGGGCCGATGCTGCTGATGCAGCTGGGGGAAGTGGTGTTCGGTGGCGTGGGCTCTGGCCTGTACGGCATGCTGGTCTTCGCCATCATGGCGGTGTTCATCGCCGGCCTGATGATCGGCCGCACCCCGGAATACCTGGGCAAGAAGATTCAGTCGTATGAAATGAAAATGACGTCGATCGCCATCCTGGTGACGCCGACCCTGGTGCTGGTGGGGACCGCCATCGCCGTCATGCTGGAAGCGGGCAAGGCCGGCGTTGCCAATCCGGGCGCGCATGGTTTCTCCGAGATCCTATATGCCTTCAGCTCGGCCGCCAACAATAACGGCAGCGCCTTCGCCGGGCTTTCCGCCAATACGCCGTTCTACAACATCATGCTGGCCGTCGCCATGTGGTTTGGCCGCTTCGCGATGATCGTGCCGGTGCTGGCGATAGCCGGCTCGCTGGCCTCCAAACAGCGGCTTCAGGCCAACGCCGGCACCATGCCGACCCATGGCCCGATGTTCGTAATGCTGCTGGTAGCCGTGGTGCTGCTGGTGGGCGTGTTGAATTACGTTCCTTCGCTGGCGCTTGGCCCGGTGATCGAACACCTGCAATTGTATAAATAAGGAGTGCACACCATGTCGCAATCCCAGGCGATTCCACTCGCCCAACCAGGCCAGCGCCTCAAGCTGCTCGATTCGCAACTGGTGGTTCTTGCCATCGCCGATGCGTTCCGCAAGCTGAGTCCCGCGGTCCAATTGCGCAGCCCCGTGATGTTTGTCGTCTATATCGGCAGCATCATTACCACGCTGCTTTACATCCAGGCGCTGAACGGCGTGGGCGAGGCCAGCTCCGGCTTTATCCTTGCCATAGCCGTGTGGCTGTGGTTCACCGTGTTGTTCGCAAATTTTGCTGAAGCGCTGGCCGAAGGCCGCAGCAAGGCGCAGGCGGCTTCGCTGCGCAGCCTGAAGCAGAGCGTGATGTCGAAGCGCCTCGCGGCGCCACAACATGGCACCGCCTGGTTGCCATGCCCGGCCACCGACCTGCGCAAGGGTAACTACGTGCTGGTGGAGGCCGGCGACATCATACCGATCGACGGCACCGTGATCGAAGGCGTGGCCTCGGTGGACGAAAGCGCCATTACCGGCGAGTCCGCGCCGGTCATCCGCGAATCGGGCGGCGACTTTTCTTCCGTTACCGGCGGCACCCGCGTGCTGTCCGACTGGCTGGTGGTACAGGTCACCGCCAACCCGGGCGAAACTTTCCTCGACCGCATGATCGCCATGGTGGAAGGCGCCAAGCGCAAGAAGACGCCGAACGAGATCGCGCTGACGATCCTGCTCGTGGCGCTGACCATCGTGTTCCTGATCGTGACCGCGACCTTGCTGCCGTTCTCGCTGTTCTCAGTGGCGGCCGCGCAGGCGGGTTCGCCGATCACCATTACGGTGCTGATTGCGCTGCTGGTGTGCCTGATCCCGACCACCATCGGGGGCTTGCTGTCGGCCATCGGCGTGGCAGGCATGAGCCGAATGATGCAGGCCAACGTGATCGCCACCTCCGGCCGCGCGGTGGAAGCAGCTGGCGATGTCGACGTGCTGTTGCTGGACAAGACCGGCACCATCACCCTGGGCAACCGCCAGGCGTCGGCCTTCTTCGCGGCACCGGGCGTCACCGAGCGCGAACTGGCCGATGTGGCGCAACTGGCCTCGCTGGCGGATGAAACGCCGGAAGGCCGCAGCATCGTGGTGCTGGCCAAGCAGAAGTTCAATATCCGCGAACGCGAACTGTCGCCGTTGCATGCCTCCTTCATTCCGTTCTCGGCCAACACCCGCATGAGCGGTGTCGACATGGAGGGACGTGAAGTGCGCAAGGGCTCCGCCGACGCAGTGCGCAAGCATGTGGAAGCGGCCGGCCAGCAATGGCCTGCCGAAGTGGGCCGCACTGTGGAGGATGTATCGCGCCGCGGCAGCACGCCGCTGGTGGTGGCCGACAATGGCCGCGTGGTGGGCGTGGTGGAACTCAAGGATATCGTCAAGGGCGGCATCAAGGAACGCTTCGCGGAGCTGCGCCGCATGGGCATCAAGACCGTGATGATCACCGGCGACAACAAGCTGACCGCCGCTGCGATTGCGGCAGAAGCCGGCGTCGACGACTTCCTGGCCGAGGCGACGCCTGAGGATAAGTTGAAACTTATCCGCAGCTACCAGTCCGACGGCCGCCTGGTCGCCATGACCGGCGACGGCACCAACGATGCGCCCGCGCTGGCCCAGGCCGACGTCGCCGTGGCCATGGGCTCCGGCACCCAGGCTGCCAAGGAGGCAGGCAATATGGTGGACCTGGATTCGAATCCGACCAAACTGCTGGAGATCGTGGAGATCGGCAAGCAGATGCTGATGACGCGCGGCTCGCTGACCACGTTCTCGATTTCGAACGATATTGCCAAATACTTCGCGATCATCCCCGCAGCCTTCGTCGGCACCTATCCGCAACTGAAGGCGCTGGACGTCATGCACCTGGCCAGCCCCAACTCCGCCATCATGTCCGCCGTGATCTTCAACGCGCTGATCATCGTGTTCCTGATTCCGCTGGCCCTGAAAGGCGTGCGCTATCGCGCCATCGGCGCCACCGCTCTGCTGCGCCGCAACCTGCTGGTGTATGGCGCCGGCGGCCTGGTCCTGCCGTTCATCGGCATCAAATTGATCGACATGCTGCTGGCAGCGTTCAACTTCGTTTAAGCTGGAGAACAAGATGATTTCGACTATTCGTCCCGCGCTGGTGTTGTTCGGCGCACTGACCCTGGCCTGCGGCGTGATCTATCCCCTTGCCGTCACAGGCGTTGCCTCGGCGGCTTTCCCGGCCCAGGCTGGCGGTTCCATCCTGGAAGTGGACGGCAAGCCGGTCGGCTCAAAGCTGATTGGCCAGCAATTCACCTCGGCGAAGTATTTCTGGGGCCGCCCGTCGGCCACCGGCCCGATGCCCTACAACGCCAACGGCTCCGGCGGCTCCAACCAGGGCCCGCTCAACCCCGCCTTCACCGATGCTGTGCGCTCCCGCATCGAAGCGCTCAAGGCTGCCGATCCGGGCAACACGGCGCCAATCCCTGTCGACCTGGTCACGGCCTCGGGAAGCGGGCTCGATCCGGAGATCAGCGTGGCCGCTGCTGAATACCAGCTTCGGCGCGTGGCGGACGAGCGACGCATCGCACCGGACAAGGTGCGGGCGCTGATCGCCGAGCATGCGTCGGGCAAGGTCATGGGCGTCTTCGGCGAGCCGCGCGTGAACGTCCTGGCGTTGAATCTGGCGCTGGACGAGAAAACGCCGCATACTCGCTGATATGATTCCACTCGACGACGACCGGCCAGATCCCGACGCGCTGCTGGCGCAAATGCAGCAGGAGCGCAAGGCGGCGCGGGGCAAGCTGCGCATCTACTTCGGCGCGTCGGCCGGCGTCGGCAAGACCTACGCCATGCTGTCGGCCGCCCGCAAGTTGCAGGCGGCCGGGCAGCTGGTGCTGGTCGGCGTCATCGAGACCCACGGCCGCAGCGAAACGGCGGCGCTGCTGGAAGGGCTGGACGTACTGCCGCTTCGGGCAATTGCCTATCGCGGCAAGATCCTGAACGAGTTCGATATCGATGCCGCCCTGGCGCGCCGCCCGCCGCTGGTCCTGATCGACGAACTGGCGCACTCCAACGCGCCGGGCTCGCGCCATCCCAAACGCTGGCAGGACGTGGAAGAACTGCTGGAAGCCGGCATTGATGTCTTCAGCACCGTCAACGTGCAGCACCTGGAAAGCCTGAACGACGTGGTGGGCGGCATCACCGGCATCCAGGTCAATGAAACCGTGCCCGATACCGTGTTCGACGCCGCCGACGAAGTGGTGCTGGTCGACATCCCGGCCGACGAACTGTTGACGCGCCTGAAAGGCGGCAAGGTCTACCAGGCGCAGCAGGCCGAACGGGCCGCGAAAAACTTCTTCCGCAAAGGGAACCTGATCGCGCTGCGTGAACTGGCCCTGCGCCGCACTGCCGACCGTATCGAAGACGATGTGCGCGCCTATCGTGTCGAGCAGTCGATCGACACCATCTGGAAAACCGGCGCATCGGTGCTGGCGCTGATCGGCCCGCGCCCAGGCTGCGAGCAAGTGGTGCGCAGCGCCGCACGCCTGGCGGGACAACTGGGCACGCAATGGCACGCCATCTACGTCGAGACGCCGGCCTTGCAACGCCTGCCGGCCGGGGAGCGTGAGCGCGTCCTGAAAATGCTCAAGCTGGCGCAGGACCTGGGCGCCACCACTGCCGTGCTGTCCGGCAGCGATATCGCCGCCACGGCTGCCGCGTACGCGCGCAGCCACAACCTGTCCAAGATTGCGATGGGGCGGGCGCACCGCAACTGGCCATGGCGCCGTTCGCATATCCGCAGCCTGGCGGCGCATGCGCCCGACATCGACCTGATCGAAGTGTCCGGCAGCGAGGTCGAATCGCATCCGGTGCAAGCCGCAGCCGGCACCGCCGCGCCGGACGACGCCGACGAAGATGCGCTGCGCTTCAGGCGGCGGGCGAAGGGCTTTGCGGTGGCTGGCCTCGCCAGCGTCGGCATGGCCATGCTGGCGACGCCGCTGCTGCCATACTTCGACCTGGCCAATATTGCCATGCTGTTCCTTTTGGTGGTGCTGCTGGTGGCAGTGCGCTACGGGCGCGGGCCATCCGTGCTGGCGACCTGCGTCAGCGTGGCGTGTTTCGACTTTTTCTTCGTGCCGCCACGCTTCAGTTTCGCGATCTCGGACCTGCAATACGCCATCACCTTTGCCGTGATGCTGGCGGTAGGCTTGATCACCGGCCACCTGACCGCGGGCTTGCGCTTCCAGGCCCGTGTGGCCTCCTATCGTGAAGCACGCGCCCGCGCCCTGTACGAATTCGCGCGCGAGCTGTCCGGGGCGCTGCAGACCGGGCAAGTGTTCGAGACCACGGCGCGCTTCGTACAATCGACTTTCAATGCCAAGGCAACGCTGCTGGTGCCTGATGCCGACGGAAGGCTGCACCTGCCGCCAGGCACCGCTCCGGTGCCTGCGCTTGACGAGGGCGTGGCGCAATGGGCGTTCGACCATGCCGAAAGCGCTGGCCTGTGCACGGACACGCTTCCGGCCAGCCCCTTGTTCTACATGCCGTTGGTAGCGCCCATGCGCACCCGTGGCGTGCTGGCCATTGAGCCGGCGCAGCGCCGCTGGCTACTGATTCCCGAACAGCGGCAGCACCTCGACACCTTCGCGGCGCTGGCCGCGATTGCACTGGAGCGGGTGCATTACGTCGAAGTGGCGCAGGAGGCGCTGGTCAATATGGAATCGGAACGGCTGCGCAATTCGCTGCTGGCAGCCTTGTCGCACGACCTGCGCACGCCGCTGACTTCACTGGTCGGCCTGTCCGAATCGCTGGCCGGTTCGCGCCCGGCGCTGTCGGCGCAGCAGCTGTCCCTCGCCAGCTCCCTGCATGCCGAAGCGCTGCGCATGAGCGCCCTGGTCGCCAACCTGCTCGACATGGCGCGCATCGAAAGCGGCGAACTGAAATTCAACCTGCAATGGCAACCGCTGGAAGAAGTAGTGGGCAGCGCCTTGCGTTCGAGCCGCCTGCAGCTGACAGGGCACAAGGTCAGCACCCAGCTCTCGCTCGGCTTGCCCCTGTTGCGCTTCGACGCGGTGCTGATCGAACGCGTGCTGTGCAACCTGCTGGAAAACGCCGCCAAGTACACGCCGCCCAGCGCATCCATCGTGATCTACGCCGTGCAGCGCGGCGAATTCGTGCGGGTCATGGTGTACGATAACGGCCCGGGCCTGCCGCGTGGGCGCGAAGAAGCGATCTTTGAAAAATTCACCCGCGGCGAAAAAGAATCGGCCAAGCCGGGCGTCGGCCTCGGGCTGGCGATTTGCCGCGCCATCGTCGAAGCACACGGCGGCACCATTGCAGCGGACAAATCGCCCCTGGGAGGCGCCGCCTTCGTCTTCACGCTGCCGGTCGGCACGCCGCCGGGGCTGCCTGAAATCGAGGAAGAATGAACACCCAACAATCCGAGATTGTCCCCACCGCCTTGCTAGTGGAAGACGAACCCCAGATCCGCCGCTTCGTGCGCGCCGCACTGGAGGAAGAGGGCTGGCACGTGCACGAATCGGCCAGCATGCAGCGTGGCCTGATCGACGCCGGAACGCGCCGGCCCGACCTGGTGATCCTCGACCTCGGCCTGCCGGATGGCGACGGCAACGATTTCATCGCCGACCTGCGCAAATGGTCGAACGTGCCGGTCATCGTGCTGTCGGCGCGCGTCAACGAAGCCGACAAGATCAAGGCGCTCGACGCCGGCGCCGACGATTACCTCAGCAAGCCATTCGGTACCGGCGAGCTGCTGGCCCGGGTGCGCGCCACCCTGCGCCGCCAGCGGCAACCGCAGGCCGACAGCGCCGGCCAAGTGCAATTTGGCGAAGTAGTGGTCGACTTGCCGAACCGCCGCGTCACCAAGCGCGGCGAGCACGTCCACCTGACGCCAACCGAATACCGCTTGCTGTCCGTGCTGGTCGCCAACGCCGGCCGCGTGATGACCGCGCCCCAGTTGCTGCGCGCCGTCTGGGGCCCCGCGCAATCGGACAACAGCCACTACCTGCGCATCTACATGGGCCACCTGCGCCATAAGCTGGAAGACGACCCCGCCCAGCCGCAATACCTGCTGACCGAAACCGCCGTCGGCTACCGCCTCCAATTAACTTGAAAGTCGGGGTCAGGTCTGGCAATCCGCCACAAATGTGGCGGATTGCCAGACCTGACCCCGACTTTTATTTCGAGAGCATGCGCATGGCGCGCTCGAGGCCTTCGATGGTGATGGGGAACATGCGGTTCTGCATGATCTGCTTGATGATGCTGATCGACTGGCGGTATTGCCACAGGCCTTCCGGCTCGGGGTTGAGCCAGATGAACTTCGGGAAGTGCGAGGTGAAGCGTCCGAGCCATTCGGCGCCGGCTTCTTCGTTGTTGTATTCGACCGAGCCGCCGGGCTGCAGCACTTCGTAGGGACTCATGGTGGCGTCGCCGACGAAGATCAGCTTTGTGTCGGACGGGTATTTGCGCAGCACGTCCCAGGTGGCGAAGCGTTCGGCGTTGCGGCGGCGGTTGCTGCGCCACAGGTAGTCGTACACGCAGTTGTGGAAGTAGTAGAACTCCATGTTCTTGAACTCGGTCTTGGCGGCCGAGAACAGTTCTTCCGCGCGTTCGATGTGGTCGTCCATCGTGCCGCCGACGTCCATCAGCATCAGCACCTTGACGTTGTTCTTGCGCTCGGGCTGCATCTTGATGTCGAGGTAGCCGGCATTGTTGGCGGTGGCGCGGATGGTCTGGTCCAGCGCCAGTTCCTCGGCCGCGCCTTCGCGCGCGAACTTGCGCAGGCGGCGCAGGGCGACCTTGATGTTGCGCGTGCCCAGTTCGCGCTCGCCGTCGTAGTCCTTGTAGGTGCGTTGCTCCCACACTTTGACCGCGGTGCGGTTGCCACCCTTGCCGCCGATGCGGATGCCTTCGGGATTGGTGCCGCCATTGCCGAACGGGGAGGTGCCGCCGCTGCCGATCCATTTGTTGCCGCCTTCGTGGCGTTCCTTCTGCTCTTTCAGCAGCTCATTCAGGCGGTCCATCAGCTTGTCGTAGCCGAATTTCTCCAGCGCGGCGATCTGCTCGGGCGTCAGCTCGCGTTTCATGCGCTGCAGCAGCCAGTCGAGCGGGATCTCCTTGGTGGTGTCGAAGACGGCGTTGATGCCTTTGAAATACTGCCCAAAAGCGCGGTCGAACTTGTCGTAGTTGGCCTCGTCCTTCACCAGGCACAGGCGGCTCATGTAGTAGAAGTCGTCCAGCGATGGCTCCAGTACCTGCTTTTGCATGGCTTCCAGCAGGGTGAGGAATTCCTTGATCGTGACCGGGATCCTGGCGTCTTTCAGCGCGAAGAAGAAGTCGATCAGCATGCCGTTGCACTCCGCGCCAGCAGGTAGCGCAGTTGCGCCTTCACTTCCGGCCATTCACCGCGCACGATGCTGTACATGACCGTGTCGCGCACGGTGCCGTCGCGGCGCACGGCGTGGTGGCGGATCACGCCGTCCTTCTTTGCGCCGAGTCGTTCGATGGCGGCCTGCGAGGCATGGTTGAAGTTATCGGTGCGGAAGCCGACCACGGCGCAGCCCAGCGTTTCGAAGGCGTGCGTCAGCAGGAGCAGCTTGCAGGTGGTGTTCACATGCGTGCGCTGCACGCTGCGGCGGTACCAGGTGTAGCCGATTTCGGCGCGGTCGATGGCGGGCACGATGTCGTGGTAGCTGGTGGTGCCCAGCACCTGGCCGCTGGCCGCATCCACCACGGCGAAGGCCAGCCGGGAAGGGCGCATTTCCAGTGCAGTGGCGATGTAGGCTTCCACCTCGTGCGGTTCCGGCACGGAGGTGATGCGCAGCTTCCACAGCTCGCCGTCCTGCGCGGCTTCACGCAGGGCGTCGGCATGCTGCGGTCCGAGCGGCTCCAGGCGCAGGCCGTTGGCTTCCAGCGTGACCGGGGTTGGTGCGTCCATCAGCGGTTGGTCCTCGACATGAATACCAGGCGTTCGAACAGGTGCACGTCCTGTTCGTTTTTCAGCAGGGCGCCGTGCAGCGGCGGGACAGCCGCCTTCTGGTCCTTGCCGCGCAGGACTTCCGGCGGGATGTCTTCGGCCATCAGGAGCTTCAGCCAGTCGAGGAATTCGCTGGTCGATGGCTTCTTCTTCAGGCCCGGCACGTCGCGCACTTCGTAGAAAGTTTGCAGGGCGGTGGCCAGCAATTCCTGCTTCAGGTGAGGGTAGTGGACCTTGACGATGGCTTCCATCGTGTCCTTGTCCGGGAATTTGATGTAGTGGAAGAAGCAGCGGCGCAGGAAGGCGTCCGGCAGTTCCTTCTCGTTATTCGAGGTGATGATCACCAGCGGGCGGTGCCTGGCGGTGACCATCTCGCGCGTCTCGTAGACGTAGAACTCCATGCGGTCCAGTTCGCGCAGCAGGTCGTTCGGGAATTCGATGTCGGCCTTGTCGATCTCGTCGATCAGCAGCACCACCGGTTCCGGCGCGGTGAAGGCTTGCCACAGCACGCCCTTGACGATGTAGTTGTGGATGTCGCGCACGCGTTCATCGCCCAGTTGGGAATCGCGCAGGCGGGACACGGCGTCATATTCGTACAGCCCTTGCTGGGCCTTGGTGGTGGATTTGATATGCCACTGCATCAGCGGCATGTCGAGGGCGGCGGCGACTTCTTCGGCCAGCATGGTCTTGCCGGTGCCCGGCTCGCCCTTGATCAGCAAGGGACGCTGCAGGGTGAGGGCGGCGTTGACGGCCAGCTTCAGGTCATTGGTGGCGACGTAGTTGTCCGAGCCTTCAAAGCGTTGCGGTGCGTGCATAGAAAATTTCCAGTGAGTTGATCAATGGAAGTATATGCCAGAGCGGCCTGGCGCGGTGCCGCGGTCCTCGGATTTCAATTAACTTTTTTATATTATCCCGTTGCACTTTTATATTCTTATTTGATGCTATTGCGTTAATGCGTATTTATTGTTTTGCAAACTCGCGGTTGCTGCCGGGCGCACCGCCAAGCGTGCATTTGCCCGATGATTTCTGCCGATTCTGGCCAAAATGTCCGCCTTCTGTTGCTAATTACTCACTAATGAGGGTGCCCTCGAAAATTAGCCGGATATATCTCTTGCCTTTTGAGATATACTTCCCGCCATTTCCATATGGCAACATTTTTTCGACTGCTAATATTCTTCAGATAAAGGGCTGGTGTGAATAAGAACCTATTCCAATTAATTCCCCTGGTCGCCTTGTTGGCGGGCCTTGCTGGCTGCGGCGGCGGCTCCGACAGTGGCGCCAGCGGTGCGCCTGGCAGTGGCTCGACCGGTAGCGGCAATCCTGCAACGGGTGGCAGCCAGCCATCCACGCCTCCTTCCGGCGGCCAGACCAGCGGTCAAACCGGGGTCAGCGCAGCGTTGACGGCCGGTGATGCCCAGTACGCCACGACCGATGAAATCATGCAGGCGGCGCAGGCGCTGATATCAGGGCAGGCCGCCAAGTACGGTGAACTCAAGCAGGCCTTGTTCCAGCTCGGCGCGGATGGCAAGCGGACCAGTTCCAGCGTCGGGCTCATCGACTGGAACCCGACCCATGATTCGTCGGTTTTCGGCGTAGGCGACAACTCGCGCAACCACGTTATCCTGCCTTCCAACTGGAGCTATAGCGACAGCGCCGCCGGTAACGGTTCCGCCCTGGCGGTCGCCGGCGTTGCACCGGGCAGCAATGCGCGCTACGCCGCCTTTGGCGGCAATCCGCTGGGCGTGCCGGGCAACGCCAATATGGACCAGTTCATGGTCAACCTGGCGACCTGGTTGACCGCGCGCAGCAGCCTGGCCAACCTGAAGGTCGTTACCGCGCACCTGCCTGGTACCGAGACCTATTGGTTCCCTTACGAGAAGAAGGTGCGCGACTGGTTCTTTGCCAAGTCGCCGACGGCAACCGTCAACGGCCTGGCGGCTGGCGCTACGCAAAAAGACAATGTGTGCGACGGCGCTGCGCTGGCAGGCTGCCTGCAGAGCGCGGACCTGCTGGTGATTGGCCGCGAGCAGGGGCCGGGCGCCTATGATGGCGCGGCTGTGATGCAGGCAGTGGCCGACGCCCAGAAGCGCGGCATTCCGGTGCTGTACCTGCACCACTACCGCGACAGCGACGACCTGTCCGACCGCTTGCTGAATTACTTCGGTCTCAGCCAGCAAACCAATTACTGGAGCAAGCAAGGCCTGTTGTCCTTCGACCCGGCGGCCTTGCCGGCGAATTCGCCGCAACTGAGCAAGTTCCAGAACCTGCTCAACCGCCTGAACCAGAACAACTTCACCACCAGCTGGAGCGGTTGCACGAGCGGCGGCCGCATCGACTGCTCGGATGACGTTGCGTACATGGCGGAATTCGGCAATCCGGTCAAGGATGTGCAGGACGTGATCCGGGACCTGGACAACCCGCAGGCGCCATTGTTCGCCCAGACCGGCTACCAGCTGGAGAAGCTGCTGGTCCTGCTGGGCGACAAATACCGTGCGGCCCTGTCCTACCCGATGACCAGGACCGCCAACCGCCAGGACTTTTTCCGCGGCCTGTTCTCCGACATGACGGTGATGTACAACCGCAGCGTCACGACCGTCGCGAAGAACCTGGGCAATTTCTCGGACCTGTTCCCGGCGACCACGCCGACCGTGTCCAGCACCGTTACCACGGGCCTGCCGAGCAGCGGCACCAAGCAATACATGACCGGCCTGTACGTCATGCCGGGAACGAAGGTGACCCTGACCCGCACCGACAACGGCGGCAACACCGTACGCTTCGGCCTGAACATGCTGCGCGATACCACCTGGGTCTTCAACACCTATGACCGTCCGTCGCAAATCAGCTCGCCGCGTTTCGCGCTGGAGCCGAACAAGCCGGTCGTGATCAGCAGCCCTTACGGCGGTCCGCTGATCCTGTTCATCGATGCGCCGGTGGCCGGCGAACAGTCGGTCAGCGTGAAGGTCGATGGCGTGATTACGCATCCTATCCTGCGCAATGCCTACGACCCGGTGCAGGTGGCGGCCTTCCAGGATGCCGTCAACACGACGCCGACCGGCTGGGTGGTCTTTGCCACCGATACGCTGACCGTGCAGTCGCAGAAGGACAAGTTCAAGCGCACCATTTCCAACTACCAGGGCAATATGGTGCGGCTGGCGGACACCACCTTCAAGTACACCATCAAGGATACTTACGAGCTGGCCGGCTTCAACGCCTCCAGCGGCTTCCTGGGCCTGGCGCCAAGCGTCAAGGCCAAGTGCGACAGCCTGGGCTGGGACTGCACCGGCACCCAGCACCGCCGCGACACCATGCAAAACGTGATCGCCGATTCGCATGCCGCTTGCGGCAACGGCTGCTCCGGCAATCCTTATGACCAGGACTGGCCGTTCGAGCCGCTTGGCTGGGGCGAGTCGCACGAGATCGGGCATAACCTGCAGGTTTGGCGCATGAAGATTTACGGCGGCCAGTCGACGGAAGTGTCGAACAACATCTTCCCGGTGCATAAGATGATCAAGTTCAATCAATCGCCTGCAGGCATTGCCGCCCCGCTCAAGGCGCGCCCGGATACCGGCTTCGCCGCGTTCAGCGCCCTGAAGACGGCGCTGGCTGCCGCCGATCCGGCCAACGCCATGTTCAACAGCACCTGGTCCGACAGCAGCTACGCCGCCAACAACTCGGTACGCATCATGTTCTATCGCCAGCTGGTGGAATACGCACGCTATTACAACAGCAGCTTTGTCGACGGCTGGGAGCTGCCGACCCTGCAATACCTGCTGGACCGTAATATGAGCGCCAGTTCGGGCAACTGGGCCAGCGTGGCATCGGGCTATGGCTTCGGCACCTACGCCAGCTACCCTTCCAATATGGACGGCAACGACTTCATGCTGGTCTCGAGCTCCTTCCTGATTGGCCGCGACATGCGTCCGATGTTCAAGCTGTGGGGCATCACGGTCAGCGCAGCAGCGGAAGCCCAGGTGGCGGCATACAACCTGCCGGCAGCAGCGCAGCTGTTCTTCCCGATGAATGACTTGATCAGCTCGGGCAGCGGCGTGGGGCAGCCGGTCACCATGAGTGCAACTGCCAGCTATCCGGCCGGCTATTAAGGCCCAGCCAGGGCTTGCTGTTATGGCAAGCCCTGGCAAACCACAGTTTCAGGCTGTTGCTTGTTCCATCTTATGGACGATTGGCCAACTTCTAAGGTAAAATCGCAGGTTGAGGGCGCAAAGGAGCGGTTTTGTTGCGCAATGCAGTGTCCGATTTCAACTGACTAAAGCCCACACCTATGAAAAAAATCTTCGCACTCCTCGCGCTGACCGCAGTTGCGCAGGCAGCCGTCGCCGCGGACATCGTCGGCGACGCCAAGAACGCAAAAGGCAAGATCGAGATGTGCATCGGTTGCCATGCAATTCCAGGCTACAAAGCGACTTTCCCCGAAGTTTTCCAGGTGCCGATGATCGGCGGCCAATCTGCCAAGTACATTGAAAACGCGCTCAAGGGCTACCAGAAGGGTGAGCGCAAGCACCCGACCATGAAGGGTATCGCTGTCAGCCTGTCCGACCAGGACATCGCCGACATCGCCGCGTTCTACTCCCAGCAGAAATAAGGCCCTGAACCATGAAAAAACTGATTACCGCTCTGTTCTGCTCCGCAGTCTCGTTCAGCGCCCTGGCTGGCGGCAGCATCGAAAATGGCAAGGCCCTGACTGAAAAATACAGCTGCGCTGCCTGCCACGGCAAGGATTACAACTCCCCGATCGACCCGAGCTATCCAAAGCTGGCCGGCCAGCACAAGGATTACCTGCAGCATGCGCTGACCGCTTACAAGCGCGGCGACGCGCCGAACGGCCGCTCCAACGCGATCATGACCGGCCAGGTCAAGCCCCTGACCAACAAGGACATCCAGGACATCGCCGCCTACCTGCACTCGCTGCCAGGTTCGCTGGTCCTGAAGCGCTGATTCAGCGCTGCTTGAAGAGAAGCCCGCCCTGTGCGGGCTTTTTGCATTTTTAAACCACGGTTGCCGGCGTTCGTCACAGCGCCGAGCCGCGCGCACTGGCCGCTGTTAAGCTTCCTCCAACATTTGGAGGAGACGATGGCTTACAAGCTGGATATCAATGGCGCGGCCCGCACGGCCGATGTCGAGGGCGATACGCCGCTGCTGTGGGTGCTGCGCGATACGCTGGGGCTGACCGGTACCAAGTACGGCTGCGGAGCGGGCGTTTGCGGCGCCTGCACCGTGCACATCGACGGTCAGGTGGTGCGAAGCTGCGTGATGCCGGTCAGCGCGGTCGGCAAGAGTAGGGTAAGGACGATCGAAGCCTTGTCGCCGGATCGTTCGCACGCCTTGCAGCAGGCCTGGATCGCGGAGCAGGTGCCGCAGTGCGGCTACTGCCAGTCGGGCATGCTGATGGCGGCGGCGGCGCTGCTCAAATCCCATCCCAGGCCGACCGATGCGCAGATTGCGGAAGCGATGACGAACCTGTGCCGCTGCGGCACGTATCCACGCGTGCGGCGCGCAATCAGGCGTGCGGCGGGGATGAAGGTGGAGGAGGTGGCATGAGCAACCGCCGCGACTTCCTGAAGACCTTGGCGGCCGGCGGCCTGCTGCTCGCCGTCGGCCCGGCCGTCGCTGCGGCGGCCGAGACGCCGCTTCCGCCGCCGGGCTGGGTGCGCATTGCGCCGGACGGCAGCGTCACCATCCTCTCCAACGCCAGTGAAATAGGACAGGGCACCGGCACCGCCATCGCCCAGCTGCTGGCCGACGAAATGGACCTGGACTGGAAAACCGTGCGCATCGAAATGGCGCCGCTCGAAAAGCAGTTCATCAACGCCGGCTGGGGCGAATATGCGACCTATGGCAGCGGCGGCGTGGCGCGCCAGTTCACGCAACTGCGCAAGGCCGGCGCCCAGGCGCGCGCGATGCTGGTGAGTGCGGCTGCCGCGGAGTGGAAAGTCCCGTCCGAAGAATGCGACACTCAGCTTGGCGCCGTACTGCACAAGCCTAGCGGCCGCAAGCTGCCCTATGCCAGGCTGGTGCAGCTGGCGGCAGCCCAGCAGGTACCGGCCGATCCGCCCTTGATGCCGAAGCAGCGCTGGCGCTACATGGGCAAGGACGTGGCCCGGCTCGACCTGCCCGCCAAGACCGATGGCAGCGCGGTCTACGGCATCGACGTGAAAGTGCCCGGCATGCTGCATGCCGCGATCATGCAGTGCCCGCACTTCGGCGGCAAGCTGGCGGCGCTCGACCCGCAGCCGGCGCTGGCAAAGCGCGGCGTGAAGAAAGTGGTGCGCCTGCCCGATGCCGTGGCTGTCGTGGCCGACAGCTATTGGCGCGCGCAGCAAGCGCTCAATGCGCTCAAGCCGGAATGGAACCTCGCCGCTGCCAGCAAGCACTCCAGCGCCCCGTACCGCGATTTGCTGCGCGAGGCAGTGCAGAAAGAGGGCGACCTGGTCGTGCCGCGCAATGGCAAGGCCGAAGACATCGGCGCCGCGCACGACGCAGGCGTGGCCAGGTCCATCGCCTGGCTGGAACGGACCTACAGCGTGCCGCTGCTGGCGCATGCCACCATGGAGCCGATGAACGGCACCGCCAGCGTCAGGGACGGCAAGGCGGAACTGTGGCTGCCGACGCAAGCGCAGGACACGGCCCGCACCTATGTCTCGCAGGCGCTTGGCATCGCGCCGGAAGCGGTCACGATCCGCACGACGCTAAGCGGCGGAGGTTTCGGCCGCCGCATCGAGGCCGATTTCGCCGTGCAGGCAGCCCTGATCGCGAAGGAAGCCGGCGTGCCGGTCAAGCTGCTGTGGAGCCGCGAAGAAGACATGCGCCACGGCTACCACCGGCCGGCCGCCGTGCTGCGCCTGCGCGCCGGCTTCGACGCCGCCGGTGCGCTGGCCGCCGTGCGCATGGACAGCGCGAGCGACACCCTGTTCAACTACTCGCGATTCGGCGCGGACAGGCAGTACGCCAGGCCTTTCGACCGCAGCGCAGTCGGCGTGCTGATGACCCGCCACTACGGCTTGCCCGGCTTCGCTCACCGCACCAACACCATCGACGCCGGCGTGCCGCTTGGCTACTGGCGTTCGGTCGCCGCGTCGCAGAACGTCTTCGCCACCGAGTCCTTCGTGGACGACCTTGCCCTGCGCGCCAAGGAGGACCCGCTTGATTACCGGCGCAGCCTGATGAAGGCAGGCAGCCGCGAAAGCGCGGTGCTCGACCAGCTGGAAGCGCGTTCCGGCTGGCGCGGCGACAGGCTGCCCGGGCGCCACTGCGGCATGGCTTTCACCTGGGCCAACGGCACCTATATCGGCCAGGTGGTCGAACTGTCGGTCGACGCGGAATCACGGGTCAGGCTGCACCGCGTCACCACGGTGCTCGACTGCGGCATTGCGGTCAACCCGCGCAACATCCGCGGCCAAGTGGAGGGCGGCATCATCTTCGCCCTGAGCGCGGCCTTTTACGGCGAAATCACGGTCAGGGATGGCGCGGTGGAACAGTCGAACTTCAGCGATTACAAGCTGCTGTCCCTGGCTGAAACGCCGCAGATCGACGTCGTGGTCATCGACAGCAACGAGGCGCCCGGCGGTGTCGGCGAGGAAGCGGTCGGCCCGCTGGCGCCGGCCCTGGCAAATGCCCTGTTTGCCGCCACCGGCCGGCGCTACACCGATTTGCCTTTGATCAAGGCCGGGCTGCGGCTGCAATGATTGGATAGTTTCCATGTGGCATTCATGGTCTATGCTGAAGGAAAGCATGATGCTTGGAGGAAATCAACATGGAAACTTCGACAATCTACGTCAGCCATGCGCTGCCAGCGCGCGGCCTGTTGCGGCGCGTCGACAAGGCGCTGGGCCGGGTTGGCGGACTGCCGGCCAGCGCGCGCCAGGCCAGCCAGCATATGGTGGCGCTTGAGTTGCGCGACGACGTTTTCTGCTGGCCTTGCGTATTGCAGCGCATGGGCAGCCGCGCCGCGCTGGCGGGCCTTGCCTTGCGCCTGGCATCTGCCTTCGGCTCCAGCCACGCCATCGTGACGCCGCGCGCCGGGGCGGGCGCCGGCACGGCGTGGGATGATTTTGCGGCCGAGGCCACGCTGCCTGAGATGCTGGCGCACCTGGAAGCCTGCGCAGGCTCCTGCATCTACCTGCTGTCCGATGGCCACCTGGCCGCGGCGCCGGATGCCCGCCTGGCAGGCGGCTATTGCGTGTTCAGGAAGCCGGCATAAATATTTGCTGCACTGCGATTATTGGATAGTTTCCGCGAGGAACCTGTGGTCTATCATGGCCGTATCAAGAAATCGCGGAGGTGCCGAGAGATGGTGTACTTGCTTACTGCATTGCTGGCCGGGGTGGCAGTGCTGATGCTGTGCCTGATCGCCCGCCTGGGACGCAAGTCGCAAGCCCTGCTGGCTGCGACGCTGCCGTGGCTGATCAATGTCGGCCCGGCGCTGGCAGCCGGTTCCGACCACCTGGTGCGCTCGGTGATTTTCGCGGCAGTCGCCAGCCCGCTGGTGTTCGCCCTGATCTGGCATATGCCTATCGTCCGCGTGGACGAGGCGTGATCGCTTACTTTACCGCCTTCTGCCTGGCGGCCCTGGGGATCTGGCAGTCGCGGGCGGTAAGCCGGAAACGCGCTGTGCTGGGCCTGTTCGGAACGGCAGCGATCATGCTGCTGCTGGCCGCGGTGGTGTGGCAGCTGACGCGAACCATGTCCGACGTGCGCTACGCCTTGTTGCTGGCTGCGGGCTATGGCTTGGCGGGCGCCGCGCGCCTGCTCCTCAAATCCGGCGCTTGACCGCTTCCACGTAGGCCGCGCCGTCCGGCGGCACGCCGCGGCGCTGGGAATTCCAGATCATCTCTCCCAGGCACTCCATGATTTCGTGGTGCGCGGCGTGTTCGGTGCCCAGCTTGCGCGCCAGTCCAACAAAGGCTTCGCGAATGCCGCGCGGCTGGTCGATCGACAGCTGTTCGGTGATCGACAGGTGCATCGACAGGTGCAGGAAAGGGTTGGCTTCGCTGCCTTCGACCGAGTAGTCGCGGGCGATGGCCGCTTCCACATCCTTCAACTGGTCGTGGTACTCGGGGTGCGCCATGATCCAGTCGCGGGCGATCAGTTCGATCGGGTCCATGATTTCGTTGGCGTTGGCTTTGCGGTAGACGTCGCAGAAGAAGCGGCGAACGTCGTGGGAAGACGGGGTAAACATGCCGCCATTGTACCTTGCTGCGCCAGGGTGTATCCTGCGCCCCTTTCTTCGCTGCTTTTTTGATAATGCCGGGATTCCTGCCGTTTTTCTTTGTCGACCATGCGCTCTATGAAGGCGCGCCCAAGGTGCCGGCCGCCATCGTGCTGCCGGTGAAGGTCGAGGGCGTCGATTGCTATGCGCAGCTCGACACCGGTGTCGCGGGCGCCGTCGTCTGGCATAGCGAGGGCGGCGAGGGACGCAAGGAGGTGACGCTCGAACTTGCCGGCTTGCGTCGTGCGGTCGCCGCGAGCTCCGCCAGCCTTGCCTTGCTGGAGCAGGGGCGCTGCACCGAAGGCGTGATTGCCACCATCGGCAACGAATTCTTCGAACAGGGCACGCTGGAGCTCGACCTGGCCGGATCGCGCTACCGCTGGCAGCAGGGCGCGGCGCTGCAGCAGGCAGCGGACGCGCAAGCCATGCGCTACGCGCGTTGGGGCGGGGCGGGCGGCCAGCCCCTGGTGACGGTGCGCGTGGCCGGCGGCGAGCCGCAGGCTGCCCTTCTCGATACCGGCTCCGCGGCGTTTGGCCTGAACGGCCATTCGGCGCAGGCGATGGCCGCGCTGACCGGTGGCACTGCGCTGCGCGACGAGCGGCGCTTTTCTGCCAACGCGTGGGGCAGGCAGCTGCCTTGCGTGATGGGAACGGCGCCGCGCACCCTGGAGATCGGCGACAGCATCAAGCTGCCCGCCTTCCTGGCCGGCTATTGCGAGGGCCTGGGCTTCGAGCCTGGCGAACCTCTCGCCGGCGTGGTGGGCTTGCACCACTTGCTGGGCAAGCTGCTGGTGATCGACTATGTGTCGCAGCGCTGGGCCTTGCGCCAGCCATAAAAAAAGCTGCCCTCTCGGGCAGCTTCTTCATTCTTTCGTTACCAGTTCCGTTGGCGGCGGCGTCACCGCGGGCTGCTGCGGCTTGTCGCTGCTGCGCTGTCCACGCTGGCCATGCGGCTGGCGCAGGTAGCGCGAGGAATGGCGGCGGTCGCCATGCGCCGGCCAGGTCAGGAAGCGCGATAGCTCCTGCAAGGCGCGCTGGTAGACTTCGCGCTTGAATTCGATCACCACGTCCAGCGGAACCCAGTAATCATGCCAACGCCAGGCGTCGAACTCGGGATGGTCGGTCAGGCGCAGGTTCACGTCGTTGTCGCGCGCGCACATGCGCAACAGGAACCAGATCTGCTTCTGGCCACGGTAATGGCCGCGGATTTCCCGCTTGATGAAGTGATCAGGCACCTCGTAACGCAACCAGTCGCGCGTGCGGCCGATAATCTTGACGTGCTCCGGACGCAGGCCGATTTCCTCTTCGAGCTCGCGATACATTGCTTGCTCCGGCGTTTCACCGTACTTGATCCCGCCTTGCGGGAACTGCCACGAGTGCTCGCGCACCCGCTTGCCCCACCACACCTCGTTATGCGAGTTGAGCAGGATGATGCCGACGTTGGGGCGAAACCCTTCACGATCGAGCATATTGCACCTCAAACTTTCTGTGGCCGAGGCGTCCTCTTATATTTTTGACTACAAATCCAACTGCAATAGCGCTCTTTGTATAAAGTTTGGACGCATCGGGCCAGCTAATCCTTTAAAATTAGGTCGATTATAACTCTCTCTTTTTAAAAAGAATTCACCGATATGCGTGCATCTCGTTTTTTTATTTCAACCCTCAAGGAAGCTCCATCTGACGCGGAGATCGTCAGCCACCAGTTGATGATGCGCGCGGGCATGATCAAACGCCTCGGTTCCGGCATTTATACCTACATGCCGATGGGCCTGAAAGTGATCCGTAAAGTCGAAGCCATCGTTCGCGAAGAAATGAATAATGCCGGCGCTATTGAGCTGCTGATGCCTCTGGTGCAGCCGGCGGAACTGTGGCAGGAAACCGGGCGCTGGGACAAGATGGGTCCGGAGCTGCTGCGCGTCAAGGACCGCCACGGCCGCGACTTCGCGATCCAGCCGACTTCCGAGGAAGTGATCACCGACGTGGTGCGTAGCGAGATTAAATCCTACCGCCAGATTCCGTTGAATTTTTACCACATCCAGACCAAGTTCCGCGACGAACGCCGCCCGCGCTTTGGCCTGATGCGCGGCCGCGAATTCACCATGAAGGATGCTTATTCCTTCGACCGCGACCTGGAAGGCATGCAAAAGTCGTACAAGATCATGTTCGACGCCTACACCCGCATCTTCACCCGCTTCGGCCTGAAGTTCCGCGCGGTGGCGGCCGACAACGGCGCCATCGGCGGCACCGGTTCGCATGAATTCCACGTGATCGCCTCCACCGGCGAAGACGCCCTGGTGTACTGCCCGACCTCCGACTACGCGGCCAATATGGAAGCGGCGGAAGCGGTGGCCACCGGCACCCGCGCCGCCGCCGGCGCCGCCCTGGCCAAGACATCGACCCCGAAAGCTGCCAAATGCGAAGATGTGGCAAAGCTGCTGGGCATCGACCTGAAGCTGACCGTCAAGACCATCGCCCTGACCGCCGACAAGGAAGACGGCTCCAAGCAGCACTTCATGCTGCTGCTGCGCGGCGACCATGAGCTGAACGAGATCAAGGCCAGCAAGGTGCCCGGCCTGGCCCAGAACCGCTTCTCCACCGAAGCCGAAATCCTGGAAATCTACGGCTGCAAGCCTGGCTACCTGGGGCCGATCGGCGCCAAGGGCCCTGTGACCGTGGTGGCCGACCGCACCGTGGCGCTGATGTCCGACTTCGTGACCGGCGCCAATGAAGAGGATTACCACTACACCGGCGCCAACTGGGGCCGCGACGTGGCCGAACCTGCCATCGTGGCCGACCTGCGCAATGTGGTCGAAGGCGACGCTTCGCCGGACGGCAAGGGCGTGCTGGCGATCGAGCGCGGCATCGAAGTGGGCCACGTGTTCCAGCTCGGTACCGCTTACTCCGAATCGATGCAGGCGACCTTCCTGGACGAGAACCAGAAGCCTGCCCCGCTGCAGATGGGGTGCTACGGCATCGGCATCACCCGTATCCTGGGCGCCGCCATCGAGCAGAACTTCGACGACAAGGGCATCATCTGGCCGACTTCCCTGGCGCCGTTCGAACTGGTGCTGTGCCCGATGGGCATGGACCGCTCGGAGCTGGTCAAGGCAGAAACCGAGAAGCTGTACAACGCGGCCGTGGAAGCGGGCATCGACGTCATTCTGGATGACCGCGGCCAACGCCCAGGCGCCATGTTCGCCGACTGGGAACTGATCGGCGTGCCGCACCGCGTGGTGATCGGCGAGCGTGGCCTGAAGGAAGGCAACCTGGAATACCAGGGCCGCCGCGATACCGAAGCGACTGCCGTGCCGGTCGCCGATGCCCTGGCCTTCATCAAGGGCAAGATCCAGAAGTGATCGCCATGGCAAGGGATTTGCCAAAGCAGGGACGTGACCGCCGCCGCTGGTGGGCGCGTCCCCTGCGCTGGTGGCATACGCTGGCCTTCGCCACCGGCGTGCTGTGCGCGCCGTTCGGCTTTGCCGGCAACCAGAAAGAAGAGGCGCTGGCCGACAGCGTGCGGCTGGCGCTGTCCAACGCCATCATGGATGCCCGGCCGCCCAAGCCGGTGTTCCTCAACCCCACCGACCGCGCACAGTACGACAGCTGGTATGCGGCCATGTCGGATCGCCTGAAGCGCAAGCTGCCGGACGAATTCACGCGCCGCGAATTCCTCGAGACCGCGTGGTACGAGGCGCGCCGCGCCGGCCTGGACCCGGGCCTGGTGCTGGGACTGATCCAGGTTGAATCGGCCTACCGCAAATATGCGGTGTCGATCGTCGGCGCGCGCGGCTACATGCAGGTGATGCCGTTCTGGACCAATGTGATCGGCGACCGCGACCGCTCCAAGCTGTTCAATATGCAGACCAACCTGCGCTACGGCTGCTCGATCCTGCGCATGTATATCGACATGGAGCAGGGCAACCTCTACCTGGCCCTTGGCCGCTACAACGGCAGCCGCGGCCGGCCTGAGTATCCGAACGCGGTGCTGGCGGCGTGGAACAAATGGAAGCTGTAGCCGTCTTGCGCCGGCTTGGCATGCTGCTGGCGGCGGCAGCCTGCACGGCGCCGTCGCTGGCGCTGGCGTGCAAGAGCGATCCGCCCGGCGAGGAGGACAGCCTCACCATCTGCCAGGAAGACTATCCGGCCGATGCGCCGCGTTTCGAGGATTATCCCGCCAGGCCTTATACGGGCCCGGTTGCGGCCGTGCGCTGGCGGGCCGACCCGCAGGCGCGCCTGTACCGCACCATGTTGAAGAAGGCGGCGCAGGAGCAGCGCCCGGATTTCGCCGGCCATTTCATCGTGGCGCAATGGGGCTGCGGCAGCAGCTGCGTGATGAACAAGATCATCGATGCCCGCACCGGCAAGGTATTTCATCCGGCCGGTGTCGAAACCAATATCGTCATCAATATCGACGGTCCCTTGTTCGATAGCGGCGGCATGCTGCGCTATCGCGTCGACAGCCGCCTGTTCATCCTGATCGGCGAGCCTGAGGAAGACGAGAAACGGCGCGGCATTTCATTTTTCGAATGGACCGGAAGCCGCATGAAGCTGCTGCGCCACGTCAAAGTTCCGCGTGCGTGACATTCCGTGCATATGTGTGCGGGCGGCGGCGATTACACTTTGCGCCTCTCCAACACACGCAGGTGCGCAACCATGCAATTGAATAAGATCCTGATTTCCCTGGCCTGGCTGGCCTTTGCCGGCAATGCCGCGGCATTGTCCTGTGACGAGCAGCTTGGCAAGGCAAAGGCCGCCGAACTGGTCAAGCAATGCAAGAATGTCTCTCCCGCCACGCGTCCGCCATGCAATGCCGCAAACAGCTGCGAGATGATCACCGATGAAATCAAGCGAGGCTGCAAGATCCTGGGCGATGATGCGCCCGCGTATTGCCCGCCCGTCCCGACCGAACTCGTCAAGGGCAAACTGGTCGGCGGCGGCGGCCTCGATAACTATTCCTTGAAGATCCGCACGGAGAACGGCAAGGAGATCCAGGCCTATTGCACGACCCACTGCGGCGACTGGTTTACCGAGCCGGACAAGGACGACGTGGTGAGCTTGAAACCGAGCTTGCGCGGCAAGCCGGTGAGCGCCCGCATCGCCACCGAACGCAATAATGGCCGCATCGCCGGGCCAGACGATGCCGACAGGCTGGTCTTCATCAAGAGTGCCGCCATCGGCGGCAATTAACGCGGCAGCAAGAGCGCGCTGGCGCTGACCATCGCGAATAGCAGGGCGCCCAGCGGCAGCAAGCCGTAATGCAGGAAGGGCGCCACCAGTTGCGTGGCGCCCGCAACGCAGGCAAAGGCCAGGAACATCAGCAGGCCCGCGCCCTTGCCGGCATCGTCCCCGGCCGCATGCAGCGCACCGCCCATGGTGGCGGGGCCGCGCAGGCCAAGGCCGCCGCAGAACAGGGCCGCGAGCACGGCCAGCGCCACCAGGCCGCGCGTGCCGGCCAGGCCCGCCAGGGCCATTCCCATCAAGCCTGCGCCTGCCAGGAATTGCAGCAGCGTCCCGCTGCGCACCAGCCATTGCTGGCCAAGCCGCTTCACCAGCCTTACCGCGGCCGAGGCGCCAAGCATGAAGGCCAGCACGCCGCAGATCTGCAGGATGGCGAAGGCTTCGATGCCCAGCCCGAGGGCATGCGTGACCAGCACCGGCGCGCTGGCGACATACATCAGCAAGGCGCCGAACATGAGGGCGTAGCTAAAGGCGTAGCGCAGGTAGCGGCGGTTGCGCAGCAGCGGGGCATAGCCGCGCTGGGCGGGCGTCGCGGCGGGATGCGCCGATGCCGGCGCGCGGCCGACAATGCGCGCGACCAGCGGCAGCAGCAGGAGCGACATGGCGGCGATCAGCCAGAACGTGGTGCGCCAGTCGGCGTACAGCACGATCGCGGCGCCTGCTACCGGCCCCACAGCGGGAATGGTCGATTCGGCCATGGCGACCATGGCCAGCGCCTTGACGGCGTCTGCTTCGTTGAAGCGGCGCCGTATCAGTGCGGGGACGGCAACGGTGGCCGCGCCTGCGCCCAGTCCTTGCAGCAGGCGGCCCGCCAGCATCCAGTCGATCCCCGGCGCCATGGCGCACACCAGGCTGCCGCCGCCAAGCAGGACGGTGCCCGCCATGATGGTGCGGCGGTCGCCGAAATGATCGGCCGCCCAGCCCCAGGCAAGCTGCGACAGGGCCAGCGCTGCCATGAACAGCGCCATGGTCGCCTGTGCGGAAGGGATCGAGGCGCCAAGCTCCGCGGCCATCACCGGAATGGCGGGCAGGTACAGGTCCGAGGCCAGCAGGCCCAGTGCGGTCAGGCTGGCGAGGGGAAGGGCAAGGCGGTGGAGTGCTTGCATGGCGGCCGGCTAATGCTCAACATGGGCGGAGCGCCAGATGAAGAAGGGCAGCACGGCTGCTCCCGCAAGCACCATCAGGGCGGCAGTGCCGAACGTGATGAGTGCCGTGTCTTCCACATTGCCCCTGGCCGTGAACTGGATGGCGGCGGCGGCGACGGCATGGCTGGCAAACTGCAGCAGCGACAGTCCGGCTCGCGCCTGCTGGCCCGCCGCTTTCAGCGCTCCCGCAGCCAGCGGCATTGCGCAGGCCGAGAAGCCGCCGCAAAGCATCGCCCAGCAGCCGAGCAGGTAGTAGAAGGGATCGACCCCTTTCTCCAGTTCGTTCCAGGCCACGATGAAAGCGGCCATCATGATCATCATTGCGATGCCACCTGTGACCCGTTGCCTCGTCGGCCCGTCCGGGCTGCTGTAAGACAGCAGCAACATGATTGAAGCGCCGGCGGCCTGCAGCAGTGCAATGTGGCCCGCGCCAAGCCCCAGGTCCATGGAGGCCATGACTGGCAGGGCAGCTGCGCCGGCCGCCAGGGCGCCGAAGCACATGGCATGGCAGGCGGCATAGCGCAGGTAGGCAAGGTTTCCCATCAACTCCCCGAACTGGAACCTGTCGCCGGCACTGATGCTGCCGGCCGGGGTGGACGCCAGCAGGACGAGCAGCAGCAGGCCCGCCGCTGCCGCCAGCCAGAACGCATGGCGCCAGCTGGCGCACAGCACGAACAGCGCCCCAACCGCCGGCGCCAGGATCGGAATGGCGCCATCGGCCAGCAGCCGCAGCCCGCGGCTTGAATGGGCCCGCATCAGCAGGGGCAGCAGGGCCGCCGCCGCACCCACGCCAAGGCCCTGCAGGATGCGCCCGGCCTGCAATTCCCACGGTGCCTGGGCCAGCGCGCACATGGCGCCGCCGGCGCCGAACAGCAAGGCGCCGGCAAGCAGTACTGTGCGCTTGCCCAGCGCATTGGCGGCCCAGGCCGACAGCAGGTGGGACGATGCCAGGGCTGCCATGTACACAGCCAGCAAGGACCGGGTGGCGGGAAGGGACAGGCCGAGCTCCTTGCCAAGCGCCGGCAAGGCGGGCAGCACGGCGTCGAAGGCCAGCGGGCCGAGGGCGGCCAGGCTGGCGAGCGACAGGGCAGTGTGAAGGCGTGGGTGCATAAAAAATAAAAGCCCCGAGCGCGTGGCGTCGGGGCTCCTCGAATGGCTGCAACAGCCAGAAGCAGCTTATTTCAGGTGGTCGGAAATCAGCTTGGTCATTTCAAACATGGAAACCTGGGCTTTGCCGCCGAAGACAGCTTTCAGCTTGTCGTCCGCATTGATCATGCGGCGGTTTGCGGCGTCCTGCAGGTTCAGTTTCTTGATGTAGTCCCAGACTTTCTTGGTCACTTCGGTACGCGGCAGCGGTGCGGAACCGACTACGGCGGACAGTGCGCTCGATGGTGTCATCGCCTTCATGAAGGCTGCGTTAGGTTTACGTGCGGCTGGTGCGGCTGCTTTCTTTGCTGCTGGCTTGGCGGCTGCCTTGGCCGGAGCAGCTTTTTTTGCTGCTGGCTTGGCGGCGGCTTTCTTTGCTGCTGGTGCTGCTTTCTTGGCTGTTGCCATATTCGAGCCTCCTTAACAAACAAATGGATAATTGCGCAATACTATCGCACGGCTAATATTGGCGGGGGTTTGCAGCTTGTGCAAGTGTTTTTGTGGGTTTTTTAGGGGAAACAAGACTTAAACACAAAAAAAGCCGCCCGAAGGCGGCTTTTTGCGGCTTGGC
The DNA here is from genome assembly GCF_049904655.1 of Pseudoduganella sp. R-34. Classification (NCBI taxonomy): domain Bacteria; kingdom Pseudomonadati; phylum Pseudomonadota; class Betaproteobacteria; order Burkholderiales; family Oxalobacteraceae; genus Pseudoduganella; species Pseudoduganella sp. R-34. The sequence continues at coordinate 6,023,120 of NZ_CP184572.1, read as the reverse complement.
GGGGCTTAGCGCATGCCCGGCATCATGCCTTTCATCGAGCGCATCATCTTCATCATGCCGCCGCCGGACAGTTTTTTCATCATGGTCTGCATCTGTTCGAACTGGGTCAGCATGCGGTTCACTTCCTGCACCTGGACGCCGGCACCGGCCGCGATACGGCGCTTGCGCGCCGCCTTGATCAACTCCGGCTTGGCGCGTTCCTGCGGCGTCATCGAGTCGATGATGCCGACCATGCGGCGCACCTGCTTTTCGGCTTGGTCCATGTTGGCGCCGGCCGCCGCTTGCTGGAATTGGGCCGGCAGCTTGTCGAGCAGGCCGGACATGCCGCCCATTTTCTTCATCTGCGCCAGTTGCGCCTTGAAGTCGTTCATGTCGAACTTGCCGCCCGACTTGACCTTGGCTGCCAGCTCGGCCGCCGCCTTGGCGTCGACGTTCTTCTGCGCTTCCTCGACCAGGGCCAGGATGTCGCCCATGCCCAGGATGCGGTTGGCCATGCGCTGCGGGTCGAACGCTTCCAGGCCGTCCAGCTTTTCCGACACGCCGGCGAACTTGATCGGCTTGCCGGTGATGTGGCGCACCGACAGCGCCGCACCGCCGCGCGAATCGCCATCGAGCTTGGTCAGCACCACGCCGGTCAGCGGCAGCGCATCGTTGAAGGCCTTGGCGGTGTTGATCGCATCCTGGCCCAGCATGGCGTCGACCACGAACAGGGTTTCGATCGGCTTGACCGCGCCGTGCACGGCGGCGATCTCTTTCATCATCTCTTCGTCGATACCGAGGCGGCCGGCGGTGTCGATGATCAGCACGTCATGGTGGTGCTTCCTGGCCCAGTCGAGGGCAGCCAGGGCGATGTCGACCGGCTTGTCCTGCGCGGTGGAAGGGAAGAAGTCGGCGCCGACCTGGCCGGTCACCGATTGCAGCTGGGCGATCGCGGCGGGACGGTAGACGTCGGCCGAAACGGTCAGCACCTTCTTTTTCTTCTGCTCTTTCAGGTACTTGGCCAGCTTGCCGACAGTGGTGGTCTTGCCCACGCCCTGCAAGCCCGCCATCAGGATGATGGCCGGCGGCTGCTGGGCGAACGAGAGCTGGGAGGCTTCCACGCCCAGGTCGGCGCCCATCAGGGCGCCCAGTTCGCGCTGCACCACGCCGACCAGGGCCTGGCCCGGGGTCAGCGAGGAAATCACTTCTTCGCCGAGGGCTTTTTCCTTGACCTTGGCGATGAATTCGCGCACGGCCGGCAGGGCGACGTCGGCCTCCAGCAGCGCCATGCGCACTTCGCGCAGCATGTCGGCGGTGTTGGATTCGGTCAGGCGGGCCTCGCCGCGCATCGTCTTGACGACTTTGGCAAGGCGCGTAGTCAGGTTGTCTAGCATTGGTGGCCTACTAATTAATAGATGGTGGCGCGATAAGCGGAAAATCCCGCCATTTTACCTTAGGAGCCGGCTTCGGCGGCAGCGTCCGGCGGTGACCCCGGGTCTCTCACGAAATGTCACTATCTTGCACAAATTTGCGAAATAAACAAAGTTTCTTCTTGACAAGACATGCGACCCACGTGCATCTTGTTCATAAATTAATTTTATGGATAAACCTTGTGCAGACGCTGGCCGTTCCAGACCTGATCAATCTATTCGCGCCCGGCCGGCGGCGCGCACTGCGCCATTGGCGCCTCGCTGCGCTGGCGGCAGCGGCCTGCGTTGCGCTGTACATCGGCTGGCAGCTGGCGCGTCCCGCCATCGTCGACCAATTGGCCGAGGCTTTCCCGCCAACGCTTGAAACCCGGCTGGGGCAGGACATGCTGCGCGAACTCGATAGGCAGGCGTTGCAGCCCAGCGAGCTGTCGGAAACGCACCGGGCCCGCATCAGCGGGGCCTTCGCCAGCCTGCAGGCGCCGCATGAGGGCGCGCCGCGCCACCGCCTGCTGTTTCGCAGCAGCCAACTGGGCGCCGCAGCCTTCACCCTGCCATCGGGCGACATCATCCTGACCGACAGCCTGGTGCTGGCGCTGCCCGACGATGGCGCGGTGCTGGCGGTACTGGCGCACGAGCTGGGCCACCAGCAGCAGCGCCACATGCTGCGCCGCCTGGTGCAGGAAGCCATGCTGCCGGCGGCAAGCGCGGTGGTGCTGGGCGACACCAACTGGCTGGTTTCCAGCATGGCGGCCCGGGCGCCGCACCTGGAGTGGCCGCAACAGGCTGAAATCGAAGCCGACAACTACGCCGCCGACCTGCTGGAGCATAACGGCCTATCCTTGCGTCTGCTGACCGAAGTGCAGGAAGCGCTCAGCGGCGCGGCCGGCACCACCGGCACGCCCGGCGCCGAGCGCGCCTACCTCGCGATCCATCCCCCGTGCGCGGAACGCCTGGCGCAACAGCGCGAACGCAGCGCCCTTTAAGCGCCACTGCCTTCAATGTATGATGGGCGCGCGGCCGCGCAGGCCAAAATTCACTAAGGAGACCTGGATGAAACTGGAACGTATCGGCAAGGCGGCGGCCCTCGTGGCGCTGGCAAGTTTGGTGGCTGCTGGAAGCGCGCAGGCGCAGGAAGTGGTGCGGCTGGGGAACCTGAAGTTCGCCCACTACGGCGCCGTGTCGTACATCAAGGAGATCGCGCCGAAATGCGGCATCAAGGTCGAAGAGCGCGTGTTCGCCAAGGGCCTGGACGTGATGTCCGCCGTGCTGGCCGGCGAGCTTGACGTGGGCGCCACTGCTTCCGAGGCGGCCATCTCCGGCCGCGCCGGCGGCGCCCCGATCTACGTGGTGGCCGGTTTCGCCAAGGGCGGGGCGCGCCTGGTGGGCCGCAGCGACCTGAATCTCAAGTCGGTCAAGGACCTGAAGGGCAAGAAGGTCGGCGTGACGCGCGGCGGCATCCAGGAAGTGCTGCTGCTGGCAGAACTGCAGCAGGCCGGCCTGACGGTTTCCGAGCAGCCGGGCAAGGACGTGCAAACCGTGCTGCTGGCCTATGCGGACCTGAACCAGGCCCTGCTCGGCAAGCATATCGACGCCATGATGCAGTCGGAGCCGCAGTCGTCGCAGGCCATCAACAAAGGCTACGGCACCGAGATCCTCAAGCCTTACAACACCCCGATCGGCGAGCCGATCCGCACCATGGTGATGACCGAGAAGTTCTACAAGGAGCGCCGCCCGGTGGCGGAGAAGTTCATGCGCTGCTTCGTGGAGGCGACCAAGACCTTCATCGACCAGCCGGCCACCGCGGAAAAATATGTGCGCGACACCGTGTTCAAGGGCCAGATCACCAGCGACGACTTCCAGGACGCGATCGGCAACTCGCCGTATTCGTACGACGTGACGCCTGAGCACATCCAGGTCACCACCGACATCATGGTCAAGACCGGCGTGGGCAAGATGGCCAAGCCGCCGGTGGCCAAGGACTGGGTCAAGACCGACCTGCTGGACCAGGCCAAGAAATCGCTGGGCGTCAAATGAAGGTCGCATGGCGGGACGTCGCTGTCGGCCTGGTGGTGCCGGCAATGCTGGTGCTGGCCTGGCATCTCGTGACCTACCGCGGCTGGGTCAATCCGCAGGCGCTGCCGTCGCCGGAGGCGGTGGCGCGCAAATGGGTGGAGTACCTGCTGCCGCTGCAGCCTTATGACGGCAGCGGCAACTGGCTGGCCTGGGCCTTCTCCGGCGAATTGATCCACGATGCGATCGGCAGCATGTACCGCGTGCTGCTTGGTTTTGCCATCGGCGGCGGGCTGGCGCTGCCGCTGGGCCTGGCCATGGGCGCCAGCGCCCACGCCTACCGCCTGTTCAATGTGCTGGTGCAGATCATCCGCCCGGTGCCGCCGATCGCCTACATCCCGCTGTCGATGCTGTGGTTCGGGCTGGGCAACCCGCCGGCCATCTTCCTGATTTCGCTGGGCGCCTTCTTCCCGGTGCTGATCAACACCATCGCCGGCGTGCGCCAGGTGGACGGCATCTACCTGCGCGCCGCGCGCAACCTGGGCGCCTCCGGGCCCACCATGTTCCTGCGCGTGATCCTGCCGGCCGCCGTGCCTTCCATCCTGGCCGGCGTGCGCATCGGCATCGGCACGGCGTTCATCGTGGTGATCGTGGCGGAAATGGTGGCAGTGAACAACGGCCTTGGCTTCCGCATCAGCGAGGCGCGCGAGTACTTCTGGTCGGACAAGATCATCGCCGGGATGATCACCATCGGTTTGCTCGGCCTGGCCATCGACGTCGCCATGGACCGCCTGAACAACCATCTGCTGCGCTGGCACCGCGGCCTGGAGAGCTGAATGAGCGCTGCACATATCGAAGTCAAGGGCGTCACCAAGGTCTTCGGCACCTCGGTGGTGGCGCTGCAGGGCATCGACCTGGAGATCCCGCGCGGCCAGTTCGTCTGCCTGCTGGGGCCTTCCGGCTGCGGCAAGTCGACGCTGCTGAATGCCATCGCCGGCTTTTCCCCGCCCACCCGCGGCAGCATCGTCGCCGACTGCAAGCCAGTGGCCGGCCCGGGCCCGGAGCGCGGCATGGTGTTCCAGGAGTACGCGCTGTTCCCGTGGATGACGGTGGCCGACAACGTGGCCTTCGGGCTGGAGATCAAGGGCATGCCGAAGGAGCAGATCGCGTCCACCGTGGACAGGCTGCTCAAGACCCTGTCGCTGCAGGACTTCCGCCACCGCTTCCCGAAAGACCTGTCGGGCGGCATGCGGCAAAGGGTGGCGATCGCGCGCGTGCTGGCGCTCGATTCGCCGATCATGCTGATGGATGAACCATTCGGTGCGCTCGATGCGCTGACCCGGCGCGACCTGCAGGACGAGCTGCTGCGCATCTGGGACCAGCAGAAAAAGACCATCATCTTCGTCACCCACAGCATCGAGGAGGCGATCTACCTGGCCGACCGCATCGTGGTCATGACCTACCGCCCCGGCACGGTCAAGCGCGACATCCTGGTCGACATGCCGCGCCTGCGCGATCCGTCGTCGCCGGAATTCAATGCCCTGAAGCGCGAGCTGGGGCAATTGGTGATGGAAGAACAACAACGCCATCACAACGACGAGTTGCGCGCGGCGGCGGTTGATTAGCAGGGGTCTGGCACTGACATGTGACACGCGCAGCGTGTTGCATGTCAGTGCCTGACCCCATGGTGTTCAGGTGTTAAACTTACCGGATGCAAACTTACTTCCTGCTCGCAGCAACGCTGCTTTACCTGATTTGTGGTTTTCTCCCGTCGCGTAAATCCGTGCCTATCGCCGCGCTGACGGCCGGCGCCTGGCTGCTGCACGGGGCGGCGCTGTGGGTCGACGTGATGGTGCCAGGCTCGCTGCGCATCGGCTTTGCCACCATGCTGTCGTCCGCGCTATGGATTTCGGTCGGCGCCTACTGGCTGGAGAACCAGAATTACCCGCTGGATGGCCTGCGCCGCATCGTCATGCCGGTGGCTGCCCTGGCGGTTGCCCTGCAGGCCGGCTTTCCCGGCTCGCTGGTGCCGATGGCGGGCCGTTCCACCATGCTGGGTTGGCACATTGCCATCGCCACGCTGGCCTACAGCACGCTGACCATCGCCGCCTTCCATGCCGTGCTGATGGCGCTGCAGGAGTCGCGCCTGCATACGCGCAGCGACAGTCCCGGCTTTTTCGCCGCCGCGCTGGACCAGTTGCCGGCCCTGCTGACGATGGAAAAGCTGCTGTTCCGCCTGATCGCCTTCGGCTTCGTGCTGCTGAGCCTGACCGTCCTGTCGGGTATCGTCTTCAGCGAAGAATTGTTTGGGCGGGCGCTGAAGTGGGACCATAAATCGGTGTTCACCCTGCTGTCCTGGGTCCTGTTCGCAGCCTTGCTGGCCGGGCGTCATTTCCGCGGCTGGCGCGGCAAGACGGCCCTCAGCTTCACGCTGGCGGGTTTTGCGACCCTGCTGCTGGCCTATGTCGGCAGCCGTTTTGTCCTGGAAGTGGTTTTACATCGAGGTTTGGCATGACACGACTCCTGTTCTGGCTGGCGCTGATCTTCCTGGTCATCGCCGCCGTCCGCAGCAAGCTGCGCAAGATGAGCGGCCCGCCGCAGGGCGGTAGCTCGCCTGCGCCGCAACAGCCGCGCGCGGCCGAGCCGCAACAGGCCGAGAAGATGCTGCAATGCGCCCATTGCGGCGTGCATTTCCCTGCCTCCGAAAACGTGCCTGCCAACGGCCGTGACTACTGCTGCGCGGCGCACGCCCCGCATTAAGCCGCAGCGTGTTCGCCCGTCTCCATACCCTGTCGGCCGCCTCGCGCGACACCTTCTGGCGCTCGCTGAAGGCGCTGGGCGCGACCCGCATCGTCATTGCCCTGGTCTTGCTGCTGTACTTCAGCGCCGGCAAGCTGACGCTCCCGGAACTGTCGGTGCAGGTGTGCATCGCCTACCTGCTGCTGGCGGTGGGGATGCAGGTGCTGGCTATCCGCTGGCGCCGCCATTTCATGCTGCAGCTGATGTCGCAGGTGGCCTGCGACCTGACCTGCATCTCCTTGCTGTACCTTGCATCGGGCGGCCTGCGCTCCGGCCTGGCCATCCTGTACCTGTTCCCGCTGGCCGGCTGCGCCATCCTGGCGCCGCTGGTGCTGTCGCTGTTCAGTGCTTCGCTGGCCACGCTGTTCATGCTGGCCCATAGCGCCTACTTCGCCATTGCCGGGGAAGATTCGTCGGTGCTGCAGGCCGGCTTGTACGGCGTTGCCTGGTTTGCCGTGACGCTGGTGGTGAACCGCATGGCGGCGCGCCTGATCGGCCAGGAAGAACTGGCGGCGCAGCGCGGCATTGAAATCGGCGTGCAGCAGGCCGTCAACCGCCTGGTGATCGCGCATTCGGCCGACGGCATCCTGGTGGTGGGAGCGGACGGCACCATCCATATGAGCAATCCGGCAGCGCAGCAGATGCTGGGCGGCGCCGCGCAGATGCTGGATGGCGCAGCCCTGCAGCCGATTGCGCTCGCTTACGAAACCTGGCGCAACGACCCGCATCAGGCCAGCGCCTTCATCACCGTCAAGCCGTTCGAGGACCCCCAGAAGGAAGACATGACGGCTGCCTGGAATTCGCGGCGCGACGTGGCGCTGCACCTGAAACTGCGTTTCGCCGCCGCCGATACCAACGGCCTGGACGTGGAGCGCAACGTGATCTTCCTGGAAGACGTGACCAGCATCGAGGAAAAGGCGCAGCAGCTCAAGCTGGCCTCGATGGGCCGCCTGACCGCCAGTATCGCGCACGAGGTGCGCAATCCGCTGTCGGCCATCGGCCACGCCAATTCGCTGCTGGAAGAGGATTTGCACGCGCCCGTGCACAAGCGCCTGCTGAAGATCATCGCCGACAATGTGGCACGCGTGAACCGCATGGTGGAAGACATCCTGCAACTGTCGCGCAAGGCGCAAAACCACCATGAGCCGATGGAGCTGGAAAGCTTCCTCAATGACTTGAAGGCGGAATTCGACGAAACCCATAAGCTGGACAGCAAGATCGTCTGCCTGGGCGGCATGCGCCAGGTGGTGGTGCGCTTCGATCCGCTGCACCTGCGCGAAGTGCTGATCAACCTGCTCAACAACGCGGTGCGCTACGCCAGCGGCACGCCGGCCAGCATCCGCGTCTTCATCGTGCAGGTGGCCGGCCGGCCGCTGGAACTGCACGTGCAGGACGATGGCCCCGGCATTTCGCCGCAGGTGCGGGCCCACCTGTTCGAGCCGTTTTATACTACGTCGAGCAAAGGCACGGGCCTGGGGCTGTATCTGGCGCGTGAATTGTGCTCGAATAACGAAGCCATGCTGGACTACGAACACCGCTTCGAAGCCAGCGTGACAGAGGGCGGTGCGCGCAAATCGAGCGGCCGTTTTGTGATTACATTTGCGAAAAACACATGACTTCTCCACGTGTCCTGGTCGTCGACGATGAAGCCGACCTGCGCGAACTACTGGAAATTACCCTGCTGAAGATGGGGCTGGACGTGGACAGCACCGAAACACTTCAGCAAGCACGCCAGCTGTTTGCCGAAAAAGACTTCCAACTGGTGCTGACCGACATGCGCTTGCCCGACGGCCTTGGGCTGGACCTGGTGCGCGAGGTGGCGGCCAGCGGCAAGAATATCCCGATTGCAGTCGTGACGGCCTTCGGCAGTGCCGAAAATGCCGTGGTGGCGCTGAAGGCGGGCGCCTTTGACTATGTGAGCAAGCCGGTGCAGCTGGAGCAGTTGCGCGTGCTGGTGCAGTCGGCGTTGAAGCTGAGCGACAGCGCCCCGGCTGCCGCCCGGGCGCGCGGACAGGCGCAAGGCAGGCTGCGCGGCAGTTCGGCTGCGATCCAGGCCCTGCGCGCCCAGATTGCCCGGCTGGCGCGCTCGATGGCGCCGATTGCCATCAGTGGCGAGTCGGGCAGCGGCAAGGAGCTGGCGGCGCGCGAAATCCACGCCCAGAGCTCGCGCGCGGACAAGCCGTTCATCGCCGTCAACTGCGGCGCCATCCCGGAAGCCCTGATGGAGGCCGAGTTCTTCGGCTACCGCAAGGGCGCGTTCACCGGCGCTTCCGACGAGCGCGACGGCTTCTTCCAGGCTGCCAACGGCGGTACCCTGATGCTGGACGAGGTGGCCGACCTGCCGCTGGCCATGCAGGTCAAGCTGCTGCGCGCGATCCAGGAACGGCGCGTGCGCAAGATCGGCGCCACGGCCGAGGAGCCGGTCGACGTGCGCATCATTTCAGCCACCCACAAGAATCTGGAAAAGCTGGTGGAGGACGGCCTGTTCCGGCAGGACTTGTTCTATCGCCTGAACGTGATCGAACTGCGCCTGGCGCCCTTGCGCGAGCGGCTTGACGACCTGGACGAACTGGTCGAAGCCATCCTGGCGCGGCTGGGGAGCTTTGAGCAAAAGGTGGTGCTGGCGCCCGGCGTGCTGGACGTCTTGAAAGGCTACTCCTTCCCGGGCAATGTGCGGGAGCTGGAGAATATCCTGGAACGCGCGCTGGCATTTTCCAATGATGGCGTGATCTCGGCGGAAGACCTGGCGCTGAAAGGCGGTTCGCTGCCGGCGCCAGTGCCAAGCCCTGCGCCCGTGGCCGCGCCAGCCGCTCCTGCCAGCCCGGAGCCCAGCCAGGCTGCCGCCCAGCCGGCCAGCCCGGCCGCCACGCCAGCGCCGGTGGCAAGCTTGCCGGCCGAAGCCCCTGCAGGGGCGGCCGCAGCAGGCGGCGCGCCGGCCATGCCGCAGCTGCCGGCGTTCAATGTCCAGGCAAGCAGCCTGCCGGCCTACCTGGAAGCGGTCGAGCGCGACATCATCACGCGTGTCCTGGCCCAGGCCAACTACAACCGCACCCAGGCCGCCCAGCTGCTGGGCATCAGCTACCGCCAGCTTCGCTACCAGATGCAGAAGCTGAACATCCAGGACCCAGGCTAGCAGTTCGCGGCGGCGGGGCGCCCGCCGCCCGATTGGTCTATAATCCCGGTCCGCCGCGAAAATCCCCTTGATTGATGTAGCGTTTTCGCCAACGCACAACCGTGTGCTGCGCCGCAACATTGCTTATTAAATCAGCACGCAAAAAGCTGTGTTAGTGCTCGCTCACCGCCGATCGCCTGTAGCGATGGGGGATATCAAAAGTCAATAAGAAAACGTGGTCTAAACGAAAAAATTTCACCTTGTACGATCCGAATCACGTCACTACAATTAGTGGACAGAATTCGATGGTCCACTAGATATAGTGGCCATTAACAAATACTGAATACGCGGAGCATAAATGCAATCTACTCAAGATATTTCCACCACTCAGGCGCCTCAAGTGCCTGTTTCCGCTGGCGAAACCGCTGGCGGCGTCGCTGTTTCCGCTAGCCAAATGGCCGACTACCGCATCATCCGCCGCAACGGCGCCGTGGTCGCTTTCGAGCCATCCAAGATCGCCGTGGCAATGACCAAGGCCTTCCTGGCAGTAAACGGCGGCCAGGGTGCGGCTTCCGCCCGCATCCGCGAACTGGTGGAAGAATTGACCAAGAACGTGGTGAGCGCCCTGATGCGCCGCCAGCCAGCCGGCGGCACCTTCCATATCGAAGACGTGCAAGACCAGGTTGAACTGGCCCTGATGCGCTCCGGCGAACACGACGTGGCACGCTCCTACGTGCTGTACCGCGCCAAGCACATGGAAGAACGCCGCCTGAAGAAAGAGGCAGCCGGCGCCACCGCGACCGCTGAGCCGCAGATCAACGTCACCGAGAACGGCGTATCCCGTCCGCTGGTGATGCAGGAAGTGCGCGACCTGATCGGCGCCGCCTGCAAGGGCCTGGAAAAGCACGTCGATGCCGACGCCATCCTGGCCGAAACCGTGAAGAACCTGTACGACGGCGTGCCGGTCGAAGAACTGCACAAGTCCGCCATCCTGGCTGCCCGCGCGCTGATGGAAAAGGACCCGGCCTACTCCCAGGTGACCGCCCGCATCCTGCTGCACACCATCCGCAAGGAAGTGTTCGGCAAGGAAGTTCCGCAAGCCGGCGCCGCTGCCGCCTACATCGAATACTTCCCGCAGTACATCGCCAAGGGCATCGCCGCTGAACTGCTGAACGAAGAACTGGGCAAGTTCGACCTGGCCAAGCTGGCCAAGGCCCTGGTGGCCGACCGCGACCTGCAGTTCGGCTACATCGGCCTGCAAACCCTGTACGACCGCTACTTCCTGCACGTGCGCGATGTGCGCATCGAAATGCCGCAGGCCTTCTACATGCGCGTCGCCATGGGCCTGGCCCTGAACGAAACCGACCGCGAAGCGCGCGCCATCGAGTTCTACAACCTGCTGTCGACCTTCGACTTCATGTCGTCGACCCCGACCCTGTTCAACTCCGGCACCCAGCGTTCGCAGCTGTCCTCCTGCTACCTGACCACCGTGTCCGACGACCTGGAAGGCATCTACGACGCCATCAAGGAAAACGCACTGCTGGCCAAGTTCGCCGGCGGCCTGGGCAACGACTGGACCCCGGTGCGTGCACTGGGCGCCCACATCAAGGGCACCAACGGCAAATCGCAAGGCGTGGTACCGTTCCTGAAAGTGGTGAACGACACCGCCGTGGCAGTGAACCAGGGCGGCAAGCGCAAAGGCGCCGTCTGCGCCTACCTGGAAACCTGGCACATGGACATCGAGGAATTCCTCGACCTGCGCAAGAACACCGGCGACGACCGCCGCCGCACCCACGACATGAACACCGCGAACTGGATTCCGGACATGTTCATGAAGCGCGTGATGGAAAAGGGCACCTGGACCCTGTTCTCGCCATCCGACGTGCCTGACCTGCACGACAAGTTCGGCAAGGAATTCGAAGAAGCCTACCTGGGCTACGAAGCCAAGGCAGCCAACGGCGAACTGCGCCTGTTCAAGAAGATCGAAGCGCTGGACCTGTGGCGCAAGATGCTGTCCATGCTGTTCGAAACCGGCCACCCATGGATCACCTTCAAGGATCCGTGCAACATCCGTTCGCCGCAGCAGCACGTGGGCGTTGTTCATTCGTCGAACCTGTGCACCGAGATCACCCTGAACACCAACGCCGACGAAATCGCCGTCTGCAACCTGGGTTCCGTGAACCTGCCGGCCCACATGAAAGAGGGCAAGATCGACCACGTCAAGCTGCAGAAGACCATTCGCACCGCGATGCGCATGCTGGACAACGTGATCGACATCAACTACTACGCCGTCGAGAAAGCACGCAACGCCAATATGCGCCACCGTCCGGTCGGCCTGGGCGTGATGGGCTTCCAGGACTGCCTGCACATGATGCGCGTGCCATACGCCTCGATGGAAGCGGTGAGCTTCGCCGACACCTCGATGGAAGCCGTGTGCTACTACGCCTACCTGGCGTCGACCGAGCTGGCGGAAGAGCGCGGCCGCTACGAGTCGTACGAAGGCTCCCTGTGGTCGCGTGGCATCCTGCCGCAAGACTCGGTGCGCCTGCTGGCAGAACAGCGCGGCGGCTACCTGGAGCAGGACCTGTCGTCCGCGATGGACTGGACCCCGGTGCGTGAACGCATCGCCAGGTTCGGCATGCGCAACTCGAACTGCGTGGCGATCGCCCCGACCGCAACCATTTCGAACATCATCGGCGTGTCGGCTTGCATCGAACCGACCTTCCAGAACCTGTACGTGAAGTCCAACCTGTCCGGCGAATTCACCGAGATCAACGCCTACCTGGTGCGCGACCTGAAGGCACGCGACCTGTGGGACGAAGTGATGATCGCCGACCTGAAGTACTTCGACGGCTCGCTGAGCAAGATCGACCGCGCACCGCAAGACCTGCGCGACATCTACGCCACCGCATTCGAAGTGTCGCCAACCTGGCTGGTGGAAGCAGCATCGCGCCGCCAGAAGTGGATCGACCAGGCACAGTCGCTGAACATCTACATGGCAGGCGCTTCCGGCAAGAAACTGGACGAAACCTACAAGCTGGCCTGGCTGCGCGGCCTGAAGACCACCTACTACCTGCGCACCATTGCAGCGTCGCACATGGAGAAATCCACCACCCGCACCGGCGCCCTGAACGCCGTGTCCGCGAACGTGCCGGATGCCCCGGCGGCAGTGACTGCCGAGGTAACCGAAGGCGCCGCCTGCTACCTGCGTCCTGGTGACCCAGGTTTCGAGGAATGCGAAGCCTGCCAGTAATACAATAGTCATAGTTAGAACCGGTAAACCGGGGTCTGACCCGCTGGGTCAGACCCCGTCTGCACAAAGTCCTCGGCTGTAACAATACCGTCGGCGGTCGAGCAGAAGGTGTCTGACCCTATGGGTCAGACACCGGTTTACCGGTTAAAAAAGAGTAAATCTAAGAGGAAAAAAACAAATGCTATCCTGGGATGATGAAGCCGCGGCAGCACCGCGCCAAACCCCACCACTGGGCGCCACCGCCGAAGCCACCGCCGAGCAAGTCGCCCTGCGCGTCAACGCCGACGACAAGCGCGTCATCAACGGCCAGACCGACGTCAACCAGCTGGTCCCGTTCAAGTACAAATGGGCCTGGGACAAATACCTGGCCGGCTGCGCCAACCACTGGATGCCGCAGGAAGTGAACATGCAGCGCGACATCGAGCTGTGGAAGAACCCGAACGGCCTCTCCGAAGACGAGCGCCGCCTGGTCAAGCGCAACCTGGGCTTCTTCGTCACCGCCGACTCGCTGGCAGCCAACAACATCGTGCTGGGCACCTACCGCCACATCACCGCCCCTGAGTGCCGCCAGTACCTGCTGCGCCAGGCGTTCGAAGAGGCAATCCACACCCACGCCTACCAGTACATCGTCGAATCCCTCGGCCTGGACGAACAGGAAATCTTCAACGCCTACAACGAAGTAGCGTCGATCCGCGACAAGGACCAGTTCCTGATCCCGTTCATCAACGTGCTGACCGACCCGGCCTTCAAGACTGGCACCATCGAGACCGACCAGCAACTGCTGAAGTCCCTGATCGTGTTCGCCTGCCTGATGGAAGGCCTGTTCTTCTACGTCGGCTTCACCCAGATCCTGGCGCTGGGCCGCCAGAACAAGATGACCGGCGCCGCCGAGCAATACCAGTACATCCTGCGCGACGAATCGATGCACTGCAACTTCGGCATTGACCTGATCAACACCATCAAGCTGGAAAACCCGCACCTGTGGACCCCGGCCTTCAAGGAAGAGATCAAGGGCCTGTTCCTGCAAGCCGTGGACCTGGAATACCGCTACGCGGAAGACACCATGCCACGCGGCGTGCTGGGCCTGAACGCAGCCATGTTCAAAGGCTACCTGCGCTTCATCGCCAATCGCCGCGCCACCCAGATCGGCCTGGAAACCCTGTTCGACCAGGACGAGAATCCATTCCCATGGATGTCGGAAATGATCGACCTGAAGAAAGAGCGCAACTTCTTCGAAACCCGCGTCACCGAGTACCAGACCGGCGGCGCGTTGAGCTGGGATTAAACCCTGCTACCTGGAAAGCCCGGCACTGCCGGGCTTTTTTGTATCTGAAGCCAGGAAATAAGATGTTCTCCTAAATGAGGTATGCAATGACCAACGTTGTCTCTCCGAACCAGATCGCGGCAGGCCTTACTGAACACTGGTCGCCCCGCGTCGTGGCAGAACTGGACGACTCGTTCGTCAAAGTTGCCAAGGTACTTGGCTCGCTCACCTGGCACAGCCACGATAACGAGGACGAGCTTTTTTATATTCTCAAAGGCTCTTTAACTATCGAGATGGAAGACAGAACGGTGGTGCTCCGTGAAGGGGAGGCTTTCGTCGTTCCGAAAGGCGTCAGGCACAATCCCGTCGCTGTTGAGGAGTGCCATATCATGCTGATCGAACGAAAATCGACGCTTCATACCGGTACCGAAGTTACGACAAAAACGCGGAGCCTTGCCGACCAGTTGCGTCCGGTCTGAAAGAAAGTGACAGACCGCACCTTGTCAATGTAAAAAAATTCAATCGTGCATCAATGAAGTGTTAAATAAAATATAATTTCCACTCCGAATTTTCTTGATTTTCAGGAGTGCTCGCATGTCCCCACGCCTCGCCGGCCTTGAAATGGCCGGGCTCACCGAAGCCAATCGCCCGATCCGCCTGCGCCTGTTCCGCGGTGAGGGGACAGCTGACGACAAACTCCTGGTCAAGCACGTTAGCGGTGTGGAGAGCATCTGCGGCGGTATCGAATACAGCCTGCTCTGCGTTTCGTCTGAAGCCGGACTGCCGCTCAAGCAGTTCATGGCCAATCCGGTTGAACTGCAGTTCGTTACCGACAGCGGCGGCCTGCGCTCCGTGTGCGGCATCGTCGCCTCGGCCATTGAAGGGCAGGGCGATGGCGGCCTGGCCACCTACCAGCTGATCGTGCGCGACGCGCTGTCGCTGCTCGACAAAACCAGCAATACGCGGGTGTTCCGCAACGCCAGCGAAATCGATATCACCAACACCATCTTGCGCGAATGGCGTGACTCCAATCCCGTCGTGGCACGCGCATTCCAGTTCGACCTGGGTCACTTGAAAACCTACCTGGCGCGCGAATTCACCATGCAGTACAACGAATCGAACGCCGCTTTCCTGCAGCGCCTCTGGAAGCGCCGCGGCATTGCGTGGTTCATCCGTCCCGGCGCATCGAGTGAACACGGCAGCGACGAAGCGCCGGCCCACACGCTGGTGCTGTTCGACGATGCCATGTCGCTGGAAGAGAACGCGGCCGGCACCATTCGCTACCACCGTGACGACGGTACCGAACAGCGCGACACCATCACGACATGGCACGCAGTGCGGCAACTGAGCGCCGGCAGCGTGAGCCGCCGCAGTTGGGATTACGCCCAGGCCTGGTCCATGGGCAGCCAGAACCTCAGCGAGGCTGACCAGGGCAAGCTTGGCAACCAGTTCGCCAGTGGCCTTGATGATTACCTGGTCGATGTGCCGCATGCGGGTGACAACGACGCCGATTACCGTAGCCTGGGCACCCTGCGCATGCAACGGCATGAATACGAGTCCAAGTTCTTCCAGGGCGAGGGCAGCGACCGCAATATGTGCGTAGGCCAGTGGAATCGTGTGAGCGGCCATCCGGAGCTGGAGTCGCATTCGGAAGAGCAGCGTGAGTTTGTCATCACCGAACTGCGTGTGGAGGCCGAAAACAACCTGCCCAAAGCATTCGACGACCGCGTGCGCCGGCTGTTCGCGCTCAATCACTGGCGTACCGACAGCAATGGCATGGAGCAGGCCAGTGCCGAACGCGGCGTGCGCTACACCAATCGCTTTACTTGCGTGAGGCGCGGCATTCCCATCGTGCCGCGCTACGACCCACGCATCGATCTGCCGCGCACCGAGGCGCAGAGCGTGACGGTGGTCGGCCCCGTCAACGAAGAAATCCACTGCGATGCGCTGGGCCGCGTCAAGATCCGCTTTGCCGGCTGCCGCAACGAAGACCATGAGCACGCCAACGGCGCCGGCGCGTCCGACAGCGAGCGCGATTCGGCCTGGGTGCGCGTGGCCAGCGGCTGGGCCAGCGCCCAGTATGGCGCGATCTCCCTCCCGCGCGCCGGCGACGAAGTGATCTGCGTCTTCCTCGGCGGCGACCCGGACAAGCCACTGATCATCGGCCGCGTACATGGCGGCAAGACCAACCCGCCATCATTCAGCCACCGCAGCCGACTGCCCGGCGACAAATACCTGTCCGGCATCAAGAGCAAAGAGGTCAAGGCGCAGCGCTATAACCAGTTGCGCATGGACGATACGCCCGGCCAGATCAGCGCCCAATTGGCCAGTGAACATGGACACAGCCAGTTGAACCTCGGTTATCTGACCCATCCGCGCTGCGACGGCGAAGCCGACCCGCGCGGCGAGGGCTTCGAGCTGGCCACCAACGACAGCGGCGCCATTCGTACCGCCAAGTCGCTCCTGATCTCCGCCTGGAAGCGGCTGGACGCCTGCGGCAACCAGCTAAGCAGCGACGAACACCTGGCCCTGATGCAGGACTGCCTCGACCTGTTCAAGTCCCTTGGTCAGTACGCCGCCGAACACCAGGGCCTTGCGCTGGATGCCGAGCCGCAAGCGGAACTCAAAGACCATGTGGACGCCGCCGCCGGCGGCAGCAATACCGATCGCCAGCGCGACGGCGGCAAGCCGACGCTGAGCATGACGGCGCCGGCCGGAATCGCGCTCAGTACACCGAAAACGCTGGTCAGCTACGCCGGCGTGAACGTCGACACGGTGGCCCAGCAGCATATGCAGTTCACGAGCGGCCAACGCTTCAATCTCAATGCGGGGAAGGGCATTTCGCTGTTCTCGCACATGGACGGCATCACCCAGGTGGCGCACAAGGGCAAGTTCCTGCTCCAAAGCCAACTGGATGACATGCAGATCAATTCGGCCAAGGACATCAAGGTCACCGCTGCCAAGCGCCTGATCATCATGGCCGAAGAAGAAGTGACCTTGATGGTGAGTGGTGGCGCCTATTTGACGCTGAAAGGCGGCAATGCCGAAATCGGCGGTCCGGGACCACTCACCGTGAAAACGGATGGCCACCACTGGAACGGTCCCGCAAGCGCCGCGACCGAGCTGCCCAAGTTTGAATCGGGCGATTTTGGCCGCGTGCCACGCCTGCTGCGCGCCACCGACGGCAAGCCGGTGGAAGGCATGCAGCTGCACGTCGAGCGCGTCGGCGACAGCGCGATGAAGGGCGTCAGCGATGGTGCCGGTACCGGCGAAAAGATCGTCGCCGACCGCCTGCAGCAGATCAAGGCCATTTTCTATCGTCCGCGCAAATGAAGTGCACTCCCGTATCAGCCAGGAAATCGCATCAATGACGAAGCCATTAACTTTTGACGGTCCGGTTGAGGACCCGTGTAACCTGATCGTCGGCGCCAAGAGTGGCGTCTGCCTGGTCGACCCCAAACACCTCGACGTGATCGCCCAGATGCCGCTGCCGGGCATTACCATTTTCGTGCACGGAGTGAATTCCGATGGCGAGTGGTACACGCAGACGGAAGATGGCATCTGCAAAGGCCTGAACGACCGCCTCAAACGCAATGAGGGACAGATTGTTCATGCTACGCCGGAAGGCGGCCAGCTACGGCCAGCCAAATATATGGAGGAGTTGACGCCGGATGGGTTCATTAATCCCGAGCTGAACGAAAATTCTTTTGTTGATTGTGCGGGTAGTTTCTCTCCGGTGATTCACTTCCGCTGGGGGTATAAGGCTAGCAGCGAAGAACTGCAGAAGTTTGGCGATTCCATTTACCTCAATGAAAAGAACTATTGGGGAGGTGGGCCATTTGCCAACGGGTGCACATCGCTGCCCGACCTATGGGGAAGCGGCATCGACGACACTCTGTTTCTGTGGCTGCACATCCAACACATGAACCCGACCAATGATCGACTGGTGTATTCCTGCCCACCCCGGCCTTACTACGTGCTGGCCGCGTTGCGCCTGGCGAAGCTGGTCGAATCGATCCGTAAGAAGCAGGCCGATACCCCGATTACTATCGTCTGCCATAGCCAAGGCAATATGATCGGCATTGCGGCTGCATTTCTCGGTGATCGGCTCGATCCCGTCAGTGACGCGACCGGTAAAACTGGCAACTGCGTAGCAGATACCTACGTGCTGTGCAATCCGCCTTACAGCTTATTGCAAGAGAACGCTACCCAGACCTGGGCCGAGCGCGGGATGAAAGACGAAGAGGGGCGTAGGGGGCGTACAAGTGGCGAGGCCCGCTACAAGACGCTGGCCGCCTTCTTTGACATCATACGGAAGCAGGCGGCATACGAGCAACCAGCATCTGTCGTTGATGAACTCATGAAAAACGAAGCGCATGGTTTCGATGCGCGAAGCGACCGTAACAAGTATGGCTATGGCGACAAATTGACAACGTTTGGACGCGTAACCCTGTATTTCAATCCGCACGACCAAGTAATTTCATCCTCCACCATTCAAGGCATAGGCTGGCGTGGCCTGAGCCAGCAAGAGATCAATGCCACCAGCGGCCACGGTGTGTTCAGTCAAAGGGTGTTCGCGCAAGGATTCAAAGTTGGTGAGCAGGGGCAATACGACTTTGCACAGGCGATGAAAGACCGCGGCATTAAGGAGTTCTGGCACCCGCCTTCGCCGATAGCAAAATATTCCATTTCAAAAGGCCTTGCGGCCAACACGAATATTTTTGGCAAAGTGATGACGCTTGTAAGCGCTCCGTTGGTAGTGGTAGCAACATCGCTGGCTCGTACACGCATCAATGGCAGCCCGCCAGAAAACTGGAAGACGCCACTTACCGCACCAAACCTGCCAGATTCGTTCTTGCCAGTTGCGCTGCGTTTTGGCCAGCCGTGCGCCGACTTCGATCAGAGCTACGATGCTCCGGGCGACTCGCGCGACAAGAATCGTGAACGCAACGAAGGTGACGCTTATGCTGGCGACCGGACCATTCCGCGTGGTGGCTCAGAGGGTTCGACACGCAAGGGTACCGATACGGCAGAAGGTGATCAGTCTTCCGAGGCCGGCTTGCGTTATGAGCACCATGCCATGCTACGCATGCAGGCGAAACGGGAGGGCCTCTATAAAAATGGAGATCAAGTGATGGAAGAAGACGATCCAAGTACTGCCAGTGCAGAATACAATGCTTGGCGCACCAAGAAAATCAAAGAGAGCCTGGCTGATAACATCGACACACATGCGACAGACCATTCGACGATTATGACTAACGGCATGCATGCACAAAAGGCGCTTGCCTACGACGTGGCAGTTGGCGCTTGCTATATCAAAGCAGTAGATTTTACCGAGTTACGAAAGGCTGCAGACTGGCGATTCCTTCGTGGTCTTGATGACGATAATTCTAACAAGCGATTCAAGGAATATTTTGAATTAGGGAAGTTCAAGAAATTAGCTGTTCACACTTGGGCGGAAAACGATCCTGAAGGCAGCATGCCTATTAAGATCGTTAATCAACGAGGCTTCTTTGCCAAAGTACCCAAGGGGGCACAATGAAATTTCTGTCTGAGACGCGTACGCGCCGAGTCGCCTGTGCCTTATTCGCCTTTGTTCTTGCAGTCATTGCGGCCTTCGTAATTACGAGAGGAGCCGCTGAATCCTCGCCAAATTTGCTATCTGATGGTGACCTTATGAAACGTTCCTTGGTTTTTCCCGCCTTGTTTGGAGCTGGCGTACTGGCTTTGTTAAGCCTCGGCACACATGCAGCCGCCCAGCCGGTGCCCGCAGCGGCTGAGTCGGCGGTACCAAATTTAGTAAAGCCCTTTATGGCTCAAGTCGTTGGCCTTCAATGGCTTAACCCGCTGCAGAGGCGGGATTATCCGACCGAGTGGCAATTACTTTGGACCTTAGGGCTTGTGCAGCCTAACAAGGACGATGACATGGTTAAATTAAAGCCTGAGAAATTCTCGAAGGTTCAAGCGATAGGAATTATCGCCTCGGGCAATAATGGAAGGGAGTCATTCAAGGGATATCATCACAAGTACGTTGATGCCCTTACCGAGCTCTTTCACGACATCTATTTTTCCAGTCCAACGTATTTTTACAACGCCCATTCGCTCACAGACAAGAAGACATGGCGTGAGTTGGCTGGTATCCACGTCGAGTATGCGCTGCCAGAAGGTCGCTTGAATCCGATCGAGGCCGCAACATACACGCGGGAACGCATTATTGATACGTTTGACATTGGAAACCCGAACTTTCCCAAAGCATGGAACCGCGACACGCCACCTGACGTACGCGTAACGATGGGCGGCCCCAACGCCGGTTTCACTTCGCTGGCTGCAGGTCTCGACTACCTACAAGCACATCCAAACGAAACAGTCTGGGTGATGAACTGGGATGCCCCGAGCTTTCCGCCGAAAGACGAGCAGATAAACGAAAACATGGTGCTTTTGGTTCTTGCTGGCCCAGACTACAGCACTGAGCGCGCGCCACTGGCCTGGATCGGTTACCCTGCCACGCAAAAAGTGGCGGACTTTGAAGCGCAAAAAGGCCAGCCGCCGCGCCAGATCCAAGCTTGGAAGGCAGTAGTCGAAACCGCCGCTCGGAACGTCGGCAAGCAGGATAGCGATATCGGCTACGTTATTCATGACGCCAACAATACCCATTCCGCCTCATCCGAGCGTATCGGCGCACTGGCTCAAACCCTGACGACTGAACTGGTGGATTTCGATTTCACGAAGCAGACCTTCAATACTCCTGCGCTGCTGGGCGAAATGGGCGCCGGCACGGCGCTAACCAATGTCGCACTTGGTATTGCTTACGCCAATCATATTGGCAAGAACGTGCTGGTCGCTGGTACAACCAACGCGGAACAGCCGACAGCAGTCGTTGTAAGCCCGCCTGCCAAAGTGCGGCCAATCGATCTAAACGCTCCTTGGTTCCGGGCTCGGGGTGGCGGCAGCGCATTCCTGCCTTGGTGGGGACTGCGTCACGACGCCAAGCCTGGCTCGCAAGGCTATTCGCGATGAGTAAGGCCGTCACATGCGCGGCGTGATCCGCCTGAACGACCCCACCAGCCATGGTGGCATCGTCATCAGTGCATCACCTAATTCCAAGGTCCATGGAATCGCTGTCGCCCGCAAGGGTGACAGCTGTACCTGCCCAGTGCCTGGTCATGGCGTTTGCGTGATTGTTGAAGGTGACCCCAAAGCGCTGATCGACGGTGTGCCAGTGGCATTTGACGGTCATAAAACCAGCTGTGGCGCGACCCTTATCACCACTGCCCCGAAGAGCACCCGCGGATAACGTGGGCAGTGCATTGTCGCGGCAGATTTTGTGCGCGAAGTAGTTGCGGCAGGGGAGTATCGGTGGCAGTGCAGCCAAGGTGACTATCCAGTCGTCGCCCTTTTCCCAACAGATGCTGACTATGAATCGATTCTTACTTTTGCCTGCCCTCTTTAGCACGAGTGTCATGGCATTGCTTAACCTTGGCGCGTGCAGTACGACCCGGTCTGAGCCTGCCGCCGCGATGGGGGCGCTGCAGGAAGCCAAACCATTTCAGGCACAAGTCGTTGGGCTGCAATGGCTTAACCTGCTGCAACGGCGGGATTATCCGACCGAGTGGCAATTGCTTTGGACCTTGGGGCTTGTTCAGCCTAACAACGACGATGACATGGTTAAGTCAGATCCCAAGTCATTCTCGGAGCTCCGGGCGATAGGCATTATCGCGAGCGGTAATGATGGGGTGGAAACCTTCAATGGATTTCATCACAAGTACGTTGATTCACTGACGCTAAGATTTCACAAGAATTACTTTTCAAGTTCGACATATTTTTATAATGTCCACTCCTTAAAGGACAAGAAAACGTGGCGAGAATTGGCTGGCATTCACGTCGAGTATGCATTGCCCGAGGGGCGCCTGGATCCAATCGAGGCGGCAACCTACACACGAGAGCGCATCGTTGATACGTTTGATATTGGCAATCCTAACTTCCCCGCCGCATGGAGCCGGAGTACCCCGCCAGACGTACGTGTAACGATGGGCGGTGCCAATGCTGGATTCACATCGTTGGCCGCTGGTCTCGACTATTTGCAAGCGCACCCAAACGAAACGGTCTGGGTGATGAACTGGGACGCCCCGAGCTTCCCGCCAAAAGACGCGCAGATTAACGAGAATATGGTGCTGCTGGTGCTCGCTGGTCCGAACTACAAGACGGAGCGTGCACCGCTGGCTTGGATTGGCCATCCGGCCGCCACGAACGTGGTGGACTTCGAAGGCCAGGAAGGACAGCCGTCTCGCGAAGTCCAGGCTTGGAGGGCGACTATGGAAGCCGCGGCACGTAACGTTGGCAAGCTAAATGGCGACATTGGCTACGTCATTCATGATGCCAACAAGACTCACTCTGCTTCTTCTGAACGCATCAGCGCCTTGGCTCAAACACTCACCACTGAGTTGGTGGACTTCGATTTCAAGAAGCAGGCCTTCAATACTTCGGCCCTATTGGGCGAGATGGGGGCTGGCACGGCGCTGACCAACGTTGCACTTGGCATCGCCTACGCCAATCACCTGGGCAAGCACGTGCTGGTGGCAGGCACCACCGACGCCGAACAGCCAACGGCAGTCGTGGTGAGCCCACCCGCCAAGGTACGCCCGATCGATCCGAACGCGCCGTGGTTCCGAGCCCGCGGCGGGGGCAACGCATTCCTGCCTTGGTGGGGATTGCGCCACGATGCAGGACCGGAGCCGCAAGGCTATTCCGACTGAGGTGGGCAGGATGCGTAGGGAACAGTCAGCCGCGCACGGCTGAAATCATGTTTCTTTGGCTTTTGTATAATTGCGCTTCTACTAATATTGCAATGTTACAACATGGAAGAAGCCACTACCCCGGAACAACCAAAGCGCACCAGGAAACTGGGCCGCATCGCCATCTACATCTTTGCCGCAGTCGGGCTACTGTTCTCGGTGTTGATCGCCGTGATGGCGCTGCAATCCAAGCCGCAGGCGCCGCGCACCTTCGACGCGAACGAAGCCATCGACGGCGTCATGACGCGCAACTATGGCAAGTACTCGGAATCCCAGCAAGGCTGGCTGTATGTCGATGAAACGAGTCACGTCACTTACCTCGTGACCGTGGTGCAGCAAAAGAAAGTGGACGGCAAGGAGGGCGATGAGCTCTACCTGGTCACCAGCGGCCGTGCCATCGCAAACAAGGACGAGGACGATTCATTCTACGGCGTGTTCCAACTGCGCTACCGCGACGGCCAGCTGTATGAATACAGCGATCCGTGCCGCCCAAGCGATGTCGATCCGGTGACTCCGGAGCGCGTGCATTTCGAGGCCTTGAGTGCCGATGTATGGGGATGGGTGGTGAAGACCAGCTCCTATGAATCTGGCGTGGGCGAACATTTCACCACTACCAGGAACGTGGTCCTGGCGCCGCGCAACGAACAGATCGCGGAGCTGGCCGAGTTCACTGCGGCATTCCAGGTTCTGGGCGGAGGCGATTGCAAGGAAACCGAAAGCCAGTACGCTGACTGGGAAAAAGCCCAGGCTGAAAAAAAGGCTGCTCCGGCCGAGGCTGACAGCGCGCAGGAAGCTTCGAACGAGGAGACGGCGGAGGAGTTCGAACTCGTTCCGCCGCGTTGCACCCAGCTGCAATGGTCTTATCGCACCGACCCGGTCAGCGATTCGACCTTTACCCCGCTGTACATCACACGCAAGGCGGGCATGCAGGGCGGTGCCCAGGTCCCGGCGAAAACCTGGAAGGTGATGTTCGATCCGAAGAGCTATACCTACCTGCTGCCGGAAGAGTTGAAGAACGTCGGCATGTGATGCTGCACAGGCCCTAGCGGAACTGGGCCAGGATGCGCGCGAGCGTGCCGTCCCTGGCTGCGGCAGCGATCGCACGGTTGGCTTCTCCCAGGCTGAGATGGCCCTTGCGCGAGACCGCGCAGCGGGTCGTGAAGCTCGCTGCGGTCAGGGGCGGGTGCAGGTTCAGTGGAAAGGCCCGCAGGCGCTGCCGGTATTCGAGGACAGCGCGCGCGATCAGCACATGGTGCACCCGGCCGCGCGCCAGCTTCTCGAGATTGGTCTCCATATTGGGCGAATCGTCCCGTACAAAGCCGGCGCCCAGGACCTTTTCGATTTCAGGATGCTGGTAGCCTAGGATGGTGCCGATGGCCTGTCCGCGCAGGTCGGCGATGGAATGCGGTTGCGGTTGGCGGGCGTCAGTAACCAGCACTTCCTCTGCCGTGAACACCGGCTCCGTCCATAGATAGTCCCCTTCGATCCATTCCGGCGTATAGCCGCACAGGATGTCGGCCTCGCCCTGCTGCAAGGCCCTGGCAATGCGCTTGCGCGGCAGCAGCAGGAAGCGCAGCTCGCGCCCTGTGCCGCGCGCCAGCGCCTCTCCCAGCATCTTGTGGACGCCGTCCGCCAGGCGCCCATTCTCAATGCGCGACATGGGCATGTCGGCCGCACGGTCGACCAGCACGACCAGTTCGCCGCCCCATGCATGTGGCGCGCACAGCAAGCAGACGAGGGCGAGCAGGTAAAACGTTTTCATACGCAGCGGTCGCAAGGACACTGATTGAGTTGTACTGCATTGTGTGCAATGCTTACTTCCTCCCCGCACTAAAGGCTGGGGTTTCCTGCTTCCAGCGTCGCACGTCCGCGGCGGAGAATGTTTAACGCAGCATCACGATCTCGTTCATGTATCACACCGCGTTCGCTGCATTCCCATTCTCTTATTCCAAGGCCTGCGATACCTTTCGGTCCCACCTTGGCGCTCGATCGTGGATCGGGGTTCCGCAATTCGAGCAGGTCTGGGTGGTAAAGCGTTCGTCCACTTTCACGTACCGGGGCATGGCGACATCCTTCAAGCCGAGGTCAATACCAACACCGTGGTCGAGCGGAAGACCTGGGGGGCTGCAAACTCGATCACAATATTGAGGAACTAATTGCCCCAGCTATCTTACGCAAAATAGCTGCCATCCTTGATTTTTCCCTTCGGGAAGCGGACGCGAGCAGAACACACGGAGCGTACTGATTGCAAAACGAAACGTGTTCCCTTCTCGATGCAGGTCGCTGTAACTCCAGCTCTTTGCTGCTGCCGGCGGTCAGCTTATTCAAATCGAAGCCAAGCTTGCCGCATCAGCAGCTGATTCTTCGACTTCACGCGGAAACGGAAGACATGCGTTGGCCAGGGGCTTGTGTGGTGCCAGCACCTGGCCGAGACGCTCAATGAGCTGATCGACCCGTGCATCGAATCGCCGGCACCAGGCATTGGGCCTGGCACGGGCTTTTGTTAGCGAATTTGGTGGACCAAATCGGCGTATGGGTTGCCGGCGCTTAAGGCAACCTCACGACCCCACCAATGTTGACGTCTGCAATTGAGCAAGCGGACCCCAAGCCCTTGAGTTGTTCCTGCAATGCCTTTGTCAGTTTCTCCTGCTGCATGGATGGCTGATCCATTTCGCCCCACCAGTCAGCATAGGGAATGAATCTTTCGCAACCACTGGCTGCAATGATTTCCGCGACACCTTTGGGCCCCAAGGTCACGCATTCTGAGCGAAGTTGCGAAAAATTGGCCATATCCTCGTTGCTCAAGCATGCCCAGTAACTGCCTGAGCCCGAACAATAGTGCGGAGTATGGGCAGTGAACCTTCCCAGATTGCAGGCAATGTGCCGGATTTTTCCGAACTTGGCCGCTATCGCCTCCGCCACATGAACCATCTTGTGTTCCACTTCATTGCCCGTATCAACGACCACCCAGGTCTTGTCGGTTGGGGTTGTGATCAAGTACGTATTGCCAATGTTGCGCAGTTCAGGATTGCGCACATATCCTGTCGAGCGTGGCTGCTCACCATAAAAGGGCAAAGCCGTGATTTTGATATCCCCGACGTTCAGCGGATTACTCCACCAATCGGCCTCAATGATGTTAATGAACCCCATCGCTTTGAGCGGTTCAACAAACGATGAAGTCAGAATGTTGGTGCGTCGGACTGTCGGGACGACAATCGGAATATCCCGTGGGAAGAAGGCCAGGGACGAGGGCTCAAAATGATCGCCGTGCGAATGCGAGATCAGAATTGCAGAGCACGTGCGCGAGGCGATCAACAGGCGCAAATCGCCGGTGCCAACGCCATAGCCGACGGTATGCAGCACTGGATCAATGAGCACCGATTGCCCTTGATGGACATAGAGCAGTGATGCGTGCTGCAGCCTGTATATGCCGTCCTGACTGAATGCCGCGGCAATCGTGTCGGCTTCGTCTGCCGCCTCACTGAAGCAACCTATCTCGTCGAGCCGCTTTATCAACTCATCCGATGGGGGGTCGTCAGTCTGGTCACCAGCTATCCATAATAGCGTGTCAGCCACCATCTTCACGCCTTCAGGGGTTCGCATTTTCATCAAATACTGTTCGGCAAACGAGTCTTCCCGCCTTTCATCTACCGAAACGATAAAGGTGTCCAATGGATAGCGCGGAGGGAACAGCAGGCTGTCACGCGGGGCAAACGATGCTGCGGGGGCAGCGGCGTCATATTCAAAAAAACGCTCGAAGTTCGGCAACTCTGCAGCGGCCAAAATTGCCTCGGATAATCCACCCTTTTCGTTAATAAGGTTTGCCATCGCCTGTACGACAACGCCCAGCTTTGAACTCACGTCCCCCTGTTCTTCATTAATAAGGCGAAAGGCGGTGTGTGGGGATAGATTTTTTCTTGCGTAATTCATTTAATTCCTTGTGTGAGCATTTTCCCTGTTTCAGCCGGGAGTGTCGCGGCAAACTCAAAATGTTATCAGGAAATTATAAAATTGAACACTGTCGGATGTCTTGCTGCAACACTAGATTGCTATTTGCAAGTTAATATTGATGGTGTTGACAAATTAAAAAAACGCGCTATCATGCTCAGCCTCAATAAGCCGCATCGCTTTCGTATGTTGTATGCCGAAAAAAGATACGGTTTAGCCAAGGCAAAGCAGGGCAACCCAGGCGCATTTCCATTGATTCAAAAAGGTTACCTGTGCAATTCCCTGCAAACTTGCAAATTCACATTGAAAAACTGCATGCCCAAGGCACTCCCTTTACCCAAATCGTCATGAATTTGGTGGTAACCGGGGGATATGCGGCGCATTTCGCGCAGCGCATTGTGGAAACCGTGCTCGATCATGGCGCCAACGACTTTCAGGCAGTCAGCGATGAAAGATTACATGGGCAGGCCCTGCCCGCCATAGACACCGGCAAGGGTGATCTGTTTGTCGAACTGCCAGATCGCCGGGTACGTATCGCAATGGAACAATTTGCGCCGCGTCTGGTATTGCTCGATGATTTCCTGTCTGAAGAGGAGTGCGACGCCCTGTGCGAGCTCGCCCATGACTCGCTTGAGGCGGCAATGGTGCTGCATGCTAATCACGAGCACGGCATCCAATTTGATGATTACCGCAAGTCGGACACATGCAGGCTGGATGCGGCGCGACAGCCACTGCCAATGGCAATAGAGAGGCGTATCGAAGCGCTGACAGGGTGGCCGCAGGCTTGGGGCGAGCCGCTGGAGATCCAACGCTATGGCGCGCACGGCAGCTTCAAGCCTCACTATGATTATTTCTTGGAAGGTAACGAATATTTTGAAAATTCGGTCCAGAATGGCGGGCAGCGCCTGGCGACCCTGATCGTTTACTTAAAACAGCCGGAGCGCGGTGGCGCCACGTTTATGGCTAACTTGGGCGTGCGCGTGATGCCAAGAAAGGGCAGCGCGCTCTTCTTTTCTTATCCAACGCCAACCGTGCAATGCGGCACCCTGCATGCGGGCGACCCGGTGCAAAGCGGTGAAAAATGGATAATGACAAAATGGTTTCGCCAGTACGCTCATGAGTAATTGCCAGCCACGGGTGACAAAATAGGTTTGCCCCCAAAATATTGAAAGCGACATGGCGGCGCCTTATGTACGCCTATTGCGCATCGTGCAATGGGTGTGGCGCCATCCGCATATATTTTCGCCTGGAATTATTTAGTCTTTTGCTGCGATAAAATCATTCTCCCTGTATTTACTTTTTTTAAAATGATAATTATTATTCCTATCCCAGATTTATTTGGGGTAGGTTGCGATTATATCGGAGTGCCTGATAATTGACGGTGTAGACCGTGCGTTATGGCACTCTTATATCGCGGAGTATTAATTTATCATTTTTAAAATAATGGAAAAAATTGAGTTGAATAAGCGTACCTTGCGTACGTTAACCCTGAGTGAGCTGGAGCTTGTTGGAGGCGCAAGCGAAGACGGTGACGAGGATCCAGATGGTTCCAAACAAAAGCCAAAGCCAGACACCTTGCCAACGAATTGCCCGTGCCCGACTGAACTGTGCCCGGTGCCGTCCGACAGATGCCCTCCGGGCACCTCGAGGAACGTTCGTTGCTGTCCAAACACTGGTGACTAAAAAACGCTGAAAGATTGCCGGCTCCAGAACGCTTGGGCCGGCAATTTTCCATCTGGATGAGCCAGCTCCGCACCCTATTCTTTTCCTGTTGAAGTGACCAACATGTTTGCCGCGCACGATCAAACTGAACGCCAGAACCTGACGCAATTGATGGGCAACCCTAATTATCCATACTTGTCCGGTGGGCTGGCCGGCGGGCTGCTCATGCAAACCGAGCGCTACGCGGTCCACCCGACAGCCGAGCGGCGCGCGAGGCTGGAGCAGCTACTGCAAGCGCTAATCAATGCAATTCAAAAACACCCATTGGAGGTCAACCTGTGGTCCGGCCTGGTAGGCATCCTGTATGCGTTCGAATTCGTCCGCGCCAGCGCACCGGAAATACTACCAGCCGCAGTAGCAGATTTTGTTGACGAAATGGATGCCCAGCTCGGCGATTACATCAGGAGCCGGGCCACCACCTTACATTTCGATCTCATTTCTGGCGTCGCAGGTATTGGTGCATATGCACTGATGCGCACTAACCTTGAAGCTGCCCGTAACCTTTATGCAATCGTCGAGGCGAGCCTGGTGGCGATGTCTACAAGGACTACCGCAGGCCGTACCTGGCACACTCAACCCATACACCTAGGCCCGCTGGCCCCCGCGTCCGCGCGCGAGAATGGCCATACCGACCTGGGCATCGCTCACGGCTTGCCCGGCGTAGTGCTGCTGCTGGCAGGTGCTCACTATCACGGCCTGGGCACCAGCGCGACTCCTGGCTTGCTGCAGGAGGCAGTTGCTGCGCTGCTGGAGTATCAGTCGGACCCAGTGAAAGGCAGTCGCTACAGTTATTACACGAGCCAGAAGTTGTCGCAAGCCAGCCGTTTGGGCTGGTGCTATGGCGACCTGAGTGCAGGATTTGCATTGCACGGCGCCGCGACGGCCCTCGTGCAACCGGCCCTGGCCTCGCAAGCCCACGAAATTGTCCTGTCGCGCCTTGCGCAACCTGAGGCATCGTTCGGCTTCAGTGACAACACACTCTGCCACGGACATGGGGGAGCCCTACATATGGTACACAAACTGAATGCCGCCGCGCCGGCTCCGCGCTACGCCGAGTTCCTTCGCACGCGTCTGGACTTGCTAGGTGATGGCCGGGATCACTATGCCCTGCAGCCAGGCCTGCTTGAAGGCAGCTGCGGCGTATTGCTGGCAATGGAAGATCGACATTCGCGCGGGCGCCACCATTGGGATGTTTGCCTGACATTCGGTTTCTGATTAACGCTGGCCATATGCCCTGTACCGCAAACTTTGACACTCATGACCACTGATCTCCGCTTCACCCATCGCGATTTCTTTATTTTGCGCGCGCCATTTCTGCCTGCCAAAGTCTGGCTGGAATATCGGCACAATACTGCAGTTGGCGCTGCCGATCCAGCCGAGCTTCTTTGGACCAAGCGCATGGGCGCGGCGCGTGAACTGTTCGCTCGCGCCCCGGTAAGTGAAGCGATCTACTTGGCAAGCGGCGAGCTGCACCATCGGCTTCAGTCATCCGATTGGGATAGCGCGCGAGCGGACAGCCGCAAGCTTCTCCTGACGTTCGAGCGCTACCTGAACCGCATGTGCCTGCGGTCGACCCCTTTTGGGATGTTTTCCACCGTAGCCATCGGTCGCATCACTAGTGATGGCTATCATGGCCCCGCTCAGTTGGAAGGCGATGGCAGCGGCGTACGGCGCGCCCGCGTCGATGCCGGCTTTCTACAAATTCTTTGCGACCAGATGGTGATCCGGCACCGCGAACAACTTCCCTACCTCGCAAATCGCTCGGCATATGTCAGCGGCGAGTTCCTGAAATATACGGATTGGTCCAGCACCTCCACCGGCGGACGGAATTACCAACTGGCCCAGGTTGATCGGCACCCGGTAGTGGAAGCAATTTTGGCACTTTGCGACGCAGCCCCATTGCTGCCGCAACAGGTGTGCGAACGCGTCGCCGGCAAATTCCCGCAGGTGCCGAACGCAGTCCTTGAGGTCCTGATTGGCGACCTCATCGAAGCCCGGCTATTACTGCCAGCATTAACAATCGACCTGCTGGCCCCGGATCCTGCCCGTGCACTGGCAGCTGCACTGTTGGCTTCTCCTGCAAGCGCCGCTGGCCGAGCCTTGTTGCGGGCGGCGGACGAATTGGACGTTCTGACCGACGTCCAGGCCTTCCCCATGGCTCAATACCAGCGCATAGGAGCAGAATTGGCCGCACTTTGCGAACCAGCGCCGAAAGCACCGCAAGTAAGAGTCGATTGTTTCCGTCCGGATGCAGCGTTCAGTCTGTCCAGGCAGTATTGCGACGAGCTGCTGGCGGATTTAGGTCTGCTGATTTCTCGCTTCTGCGAAGAGGAAGCGTCCTTCAACAACTTGGCCCAGGCATTTTCGCACCGCTACGGCGAGAGCGTCGTGCCACTGACTGAACTGCTGGACGATGAAGAATTGTTTGGGGCCGGGAGCGATCCCTACAATTGCGACTTGCTACGAAAATTTGGCCTCACGAAGGGGAGTGGCCATAACGGCAATGCGCAAGACACTCTGCGTGAATTTGACAAGTTCTTGGTCGGGAAGTTGCTGGCCGCTCCCGTTGGCAGCAATACTGTATTGCGCATTACGCCGGAAGAAGTGCGGACATTCAAACGCCGCGGCAGGAAGTTCCCGGATAGCCTGTTTGCGATCATGACCGTGCTGCCCCCAACAGCCGAGGGTACGCGTACCTGGCTGCAGGGTATTTCCAATTCCAGCCTGGGGGCTTGGACCGGCCGCTTCGCTTATGGCGATCCGGCAATCGGCAATGCTCTGCGCGATATGGCAAGGACAACGGAGCAAAACGATCCCGAAGTCCTGCATGCGGAAATTTGTTACATGCCATATGGCAAACTCAACAATGTGATGTCTCGGGCCGACATCTGGCCCTACCGCATCAATCTGGTTGAAGGGGATCTGCGCGGTAGCGACAACGAAATTCCGTTGAACGACCTGCTTGTGACCGTGGTCGGCGGCGAGGTGCAGCTGTACTCGCGTCGGCACGGCAAACGGGTTATTCCGCATATGTCGTCCGCTCATAACAGCGAGCATTTTGGCAATGTCAAGGCCTACTCTCTCCTGCGTAGCCTTGAGTTGCATCCAGCGTATTTCGCGCATTTTGGATGGAGCAATTTCTTCAGGAGCTATCCTTATCTTCCACGCCTGGAATATGCCAATATTATCCTTGCGCCGGCCCGTTGGTTGATCCAAACCGGGGATTTCGTACCTGACAAGGCACTGTCCGAGCAGGAGAACAGGCGGGCGTTTGCAACTTACCTTGCACAACGCGGTCTCCCGGCACTGACCGAACTAAAAGAGTTCGACAACACGTTGCTGCTGGACCGCACCGATGAGTTGGATATGGAACAGCTCTATCGCATATACCGGAAGAGCCGCCGGCTCGTGCTGCGCGAAGTCGTTTCGCAGGCAGCGCCCGCGAACGGTGCGCCGCTGCTGACAAGGCACGAGGTGCTGCTGCCCTTTGGACCGGATGCCGTCCCAGCGGCAGTGTCACATGGTAAGGTACGAAAGCTGGATCAATGCGATCTGCCCCTCGTGGCCATGCACGAAGTTCTGTATGCCAAAATATATCTTGCTCCCACCGAGGTCGACGCGCTGCTGCTGGACGTGATCGAACCCTTGGTGCGCCGTCTGCGCGGCGCCGGACTGGCCAGCGACTGGTTCTTTATCCGCTACGCCGATCCGAACCATCACTTGCGGCTTCGATTCCTGAGCCCCGAGTTAGGACCGCTTGTGCGCGAAGTTACCAAAGTTCTCGATTCGCTGCATGAAAAGCAGCGCATTCGCCATTACCATTTCGCCCAGTATGAGCGCGAGTTGATCCGTTATGGCGGTGCACAACTGATGGGACTGAGCGAGCAACTGTTCTGCGCCGACAGCGATATTGCCATCGCTTTGCTGGGCATCGCCGGACAAGGAGAAGAAGAGCGCTGTCATGCTGCCGTCTGGTCCTGCAACACCCTGTTGGCCGACCTGGGCTACTCTATCGAGGCTCGTCACCGCATCGTAGCCACAATGGCAAACAAATACCGCGCCGAGTTCAGCGTGAGCTCCTATCAGCGCGATTTGCTGGGAAAAAATTTCCGCACGCATGCCAGCCAATTGAACTGCATCCTCGACGATACCGCCGACGCCAAGGGATGGGACGCGAATTATCGTTTGGCTGCCGCCAGCGGACTGGAACGACGTCGCGCGTTGTTGAGCACGGTGCAGCCGTTGGCAGATGAGATCGTGCAGAGCCATCTGCATATGTGCTGTATACGTTTGTTCAGCCAGCATCCGCGCTCGTATGAAGTCATCGCCTACGATGCACTGGAACGCATTTATCGCACGGCATTGGGCCGGCAACGCGCCAACACAAGGAAAGTCGCCGCATGAGTGAGCTTTTCAGGCGGGAAGCCTATGCCGCCCGCCGCCCAAAATGGCTTGGCGAAATTATCGTAATTCAACCGCCCTCGGCACGTCTCGTGTCCGCCTTGGTTGCCTGCGTGCTGGTGGGGCTGGTCTTGCTGCTCTCGCTGGGCACGTATACGCGCCGGACAACGGTGTCCGGCAAACTTGTCCCGGTTGGCGGTCTTATCCAGGTGGCGGCCAACCAGGCCGGCGTTGTGCTTGAGCGCCGCTTTGCCGAAGGAGATACCCTGCGGGCCGGGCAGATCATGTATGTCATCTCCAGCGAACGTCAAAATGGTGCACTGGCCCCTACACGCCAGACCGCTGCACACGAACTGCAGTCGCGGTCAGATTCGCTCCAGCACGAACTGAGTCTCAAGGCCGAGTATTTGCAGGATCAGGAGCGTCGCACGGTACTGCACTTGCGTACCCTGCGAGAGGAACTGGCAAAGCTGGATGAGCAACTTGCCAGCCAAAGCAAGCTGTTGACGCTGGAGCAGGGGAGCCACCAACGATTCCAGGACCTGCATGAGCGCGGCTATGTCTCCGACGAATCTTTCAAGCAAAAGCAGTCTGAACTGCTTGAGCACAGGAATCGCCTGGCTGCACTGCAACGCGAGCGTTTGGAAGTCGAGCGAAATATCAACGAACGACAAGATGACTTGGCCACAGCACGGCTGCGCCATGCCAGTGACGCGGAAGCGTTGCGCCGCCAGCTATCGTCGAACAAGCAGGAACTCAGTGAAAATGAATTGCAGCTCACCGAACTCATAGTCGCACCACGCGACGGCGTCGCCACGGCGATCCTGGCGGATACAGGCCAGGCCGTGGGGGCAGGCAGTACACTTGCAAGCTTGCTGCCGCAAGCTTCCCGGATGCAGGCGCGCTTGTACGCCCCTAGCAATGCCATCGGTTTCGTCCGTCCCAATGCGCGCGTGCTCCTGCGCTATGACGCCTATCCCTATCAGCACTTTGGTCAAGCTGGCGGCAACGTTGTTTCAGTCACTCAGGCCCCGGCCGTCGTCGGCACTGCGGTGAGCGCGGCAAACGGCGGCATTGGCACGCCTCAGTATGAAATCATCGTTGAACTGGACCAGCAGGATATTCAGGTCGCAGGCCAGATGCGCAAGCTTCCGGCCGGGATGAACTTGCAGGCCGACGTGTTGTCAGAAACGCGTAGTCTCTACCAATGGATGTTCATGCCATTCCGCGAGCTCAATGCACTGGTCGGCGCCACTAAGCCTTAAGCAGCTTCATCCTCCTCTTCGCTTCCGAAAAATCGCAAATAATGCAGTCCTTTGAAAAAATGCTATTCGCCCGTGGGCGAAACGTCCCACTGGTTCTTCAAATTGAGGCTGCGGAATGTGGACTGGCCTGTTTGACCATGGTGCTCTCCTATTACCAGCACCGCGTCGATTTGGCGGAAATGCGAGCACGTTTCGCCATCTCCTTAAAAGGAGCATCCCTTGGCCAACTGATTCATATTGCGGAAAAAATGGGGTTGGGGTCACGCCCATTGCGCCTGGAGCTGGAAGACATGGACCAGTTGCAGTTGCCGTGCATCCTGCACTGGAATTTCAATCACTTCGTGGTACTGACCAAGGTCGATCAGCGCGGCATTACAGTCCAGGATCCGTCGTTTGGCGAGCGAAAGCTGACCTTTGCCGAGGTGTCGCGATCATTTACCGGGGTCGCCCTGGAGCTTTGGCCCAAGCCGGAGTTCCAGCCACGAGTCGAAACGCCTCGGGTCCGGTTCCGTGAACTGATAGGCACGACGCGTGGATTCGGCCGTGCCGCTGGCCAAATCCTGCTCCTGGCCGCGGCCCTGGAAGTCTTATCGTTGATCAGCCCATTCTTTACGGGTTGGATTGTCGACTCGGTTATTCCATCCAACGACAAGCCGCTGCTCTACGTCCTCGTACCAGCTTTTGCATTGCTGTTGTTGCTGGAGACCGGTATCAGTACGGCGCGTAGCTGGATGCTGATCTATATGTCCACGTCGATCAGCCTGCAGTGGCGATCGAATATCTTCTCCCACCTGGTCCGGCTGCCCATGCCGTACTTTGAGAAGCGCACCCTGGGCGATGTCATTTCAAGGTTCGACGCTGTCAACCAGATTCAGCGCACGATCACTACCTCATTCCTGGAAGCGCTGCTTGATGGCACGATGGCATTGGTGACACTAATGCTGATGTGCTACTACAGTCCTGCCATGACTGCGGTCAGCATCGCCGTGGTTGCCTTATACGCACTGCTGCGGTGGGCATGGTATTACCCTACCCGTGCCGCCAGCGAGAGGGAAATTAACTGCGGTGCCAAGCAACACACACATTTCCTGGAAACGGTGCGGGGAGTCAAGGCGATCAAACTGTTTTCCAAGCAAGAACAGCGGCGCGCAGCCTGGCTGGCGCTGTCCTCCGACCAGATCAACGCCAATCTTCGGCTGCAAAAACTGAATCTGTATTTCCGTGTGGTGAATGGTCTTGGCTTTGGTCTCGAAAACCTGCTGCTGACTGGCCTCGGCGCGCTGTTCGTCATGGAGGGCCGTTTCAGCGTAGGCATTCTGCTCGCCTTCATGGCGTACAAGACGCAGTTTATCAATCGTACCGCCTCCCTTATCGATAAGACGATGGAATTCAAAATGCTTCAATTGCAGAGCGAACGGCTGGGCGATATTGTATTGACGGCACCCGAAGAAGATGGGCCCGAACATATGGCTGGCGCCACCGACCGCACGGCGCCATCGTTACGGGTGGCCGGCTTACGATTCCGGTATGGCGAACAGGAACCATGGGTGTTGAACGGCGTTAGCTTCGAATTGGCAGCAGGAGAGTCGCTGGCCATCGTCGGCGCATCGGGCTGCGGCAAGAGTACTCTGCTATCTGTCCTGTTGGGAATTCGTCCGCCCCACGAAGGAAGCATTACCATTGGCGGCACCGATATACGGCAGCTCGGCGTCAATGCATTTCGCTCGATGGTCGGTACCGTACTGCAGGATGACGTCCTGTTTGCTGGCTCGATTCAGGACAATATCAGTTTCTTTGACGCCGATGCCGATCCGCTATGGGTTGAGCAGTGTGCCGCGACCGCCTCCGTACTGGACGATATCCGGGCTATGCCGATGGGATTCAATACCTTGGTTGGCGATATGGGTACGGTGTTATCTGGCGGGCAGAAGCAGCGCATCCTTTTGGCGCGTGCCTTGTACAAGCGTCCTCAAATATTGTTCCTGGACGAAGCTACCAGCCACCTTGATGTACCACGCGAAAAGCAGGTGAACGCTGCCATCAGTGCGCTGCGGATAACGCGCATTATTATCGCGCACCGGCTTGAGACCATCGCCTCCGCAGACCGGATTCTGACCATTGAGCACGGCCGGGTCGCGAACGATCAGCCTGCCAGCCATCTACGCAGTGCTTGACTGCATTCCTATACGACAATTGGAGAAGTACTCATGCTGGACTTTGGAATATCGAAACAGACCTTCTTTGACGAACTGCACGAAAAGCGTCCCTTTATTCAGCGTGGCGGTTACGCCGCGCTTGCTGTCGGCTGGGACGAAGTGGATCGCGCCCTGTTTGTCGGTGAGAACACCGATGCCAATCTGCGCGTGCACAAGGGGGGGGTCATCGATGAAGCGAAATATACGGAACTTTGTTCCGACCTCGGCGTGGTTCGCAAACGCATCATCAAAGCCGAACTGGCCAAGTTGCTGGAAGACGGTGCCTCGATCATTTACAACCGGATGGAAGGGGTATCCGTACCCATTCGCGATCTGTGCAATCAGGTCGCCCGATTCACCGGCGCGCCCGCAGCGGCAAACGGCTATATTTCTTTTGGTGACAAGGAGACGTTTGGCAACCATTGGGACACGCACGACGTGTTTGCAGTACAGTTGATCGGACGCAAGCGGTGGCTTGTTTATGAACCCACGTTCTCCCTGCCACTGCCTGGTCAAACCAGCCTGCACCATAAAGCCGATTGCCCCGCTACTCCCTTCTTCGATGAGATACTGGAAGCAGGCGATATCCTTTATATTCCGCGCGGATGGTGGCACACTGCAATACCATTGCGGGAAGAGACATTCCACGTTGCCATCGGCGTTCACCCACCAGTCGTCGCGAACTACGTGGAATGGGTGGCCAAGAACGTATTGCCCGACCATTTTTCGTGCCGACACTCAATTCACGCGAATGAGCAATCGCGGCACATCATCGCTGCGGCAAAGGAGACGCTGTTGGAAGTCCTATTTAGTGACGAGACCTTCTCGGCTTACCAAACGCAGCTGGTCCGCAACGAGCGCACGGCAAGTGCTTTCGACATTGCACGTCCCTTCCGGGCAGACGCTTACGACGAGCTGGAACAGAGTCGCTTCATCCTGCACTCGCGCTTCGATGGTCGCGCCATTTTCAAGGCGCGCACGATCAATGGCCGCGCTTCCTTACGCACGCCGCATGGCCAGGCGGTCACGGAATCCATTGCAAATGCCACACAGCCGATCAGCTTCCAGGCGCTGCAGGCTGCACATCCTGCCATTAAACACGAAGCCTTGCTGTGGACACTTAACGACTTGCTGCTGCGCGACATCATTGGCAAACACGCGCGCGCGCCGTTGACGCATGCCGTAGCGCAAGCCCAACCATGATGTCATGGATGAGCTTGCGGCAAGGTATTCGGCGCAGGTGGGCCAGCTTGCTTTGCTTGGCCAGCCTGTTAATTTGCCTGCCTACAGCGGCTGTCGCTGCACAGGCCGACCTGCCGGACATGGCGCGCATCTGGCGCGATGTGCAATACCTTCATCCAGCCTTGGGTGACGGGACAGTCGACTGGGATCAGGCGCTGGTCGATGC
Source organism: Pseudoduganella sp. R-34 (assembly GCF_049904655.1). Lineage (NCBI taxonomy): Bacteria > Pseudomonadati > Pseudomonadota > Betaproteobacteria > Burkholderiales > Oxalobacteraceae > Pseudoduganella > Pseudoduganella sp. R-34. The sequence continues at coordinate 5,985,542 of NZ_CP184572.1, read as the reverse complement.
GTTGCCGGCAATGCTCGCTGCGCAGGATGACGGCGCGCGCATGCTTGCCATCGAGCGGCTGATGCAACCATTGCATGATTCTGCGTTGCGCATCTGGGATAAGAGCGAGAGCCGGCCGCTCGCCCTCCCGTCGGGCCAAGCTCTGTGGCAAGAGTTGCCGGCTAGCTATTGCCTGCTGCGACTGCATGGCGGCCGCCCGGTGTCGCCGGCGGACTGGGCGAAATTTCTGGCGCATTTGCCAAACGTGCGCGGTCTGGTCATCGATCTGCGTAGCACATCCTGGCAAGTTCCCAACCAAGCTCCCTATCTGGAGCAGCTTGCAGCCCGCGTCATCACGGCGCCGCTGGCCTTGCCAACTGAGCAATACCGGTTTTATGCTGACGCGCTGCCATCCGGCACGGCGGACGACGGCGCTGCTGTCGGCGGCTTGCTGACGATGAATATGCGCTCGGTTACGCCGCAGCCCTCGCAGCGCGGCAAACCCATCGTATTTATAGTCGACAATCTGTTCCCGGTTCCCAAGGTTGCCGTGGCCCTGCAAACAAGGGGCGCGGCACAAATTATTGCAGTGGGACGAATTTTGCCTGCATATGCGGTGCCATTGCAGCACCTGAATATCGGCGAACATATAACGGTTCAGTTTAGCCGCGCCAGATTGGTGACAACTCAGGGAATCATCGGCTTTCGCCCCAATGAGGTCATCTCCGCTGCAGGCGACGGCAATGCCGAGAAGGCACTCGTGCAAGCGGCAATACAAATGCTGAAAAATCACGGCCATTGGCGTCCTGCTCCCGCCCAGCATCCAGCGCCCATAATGGCACGCCAGCACCACCAGGCTGATCAGGCCGAATTCCCCGCGCTGGAGCAACGGCTTCTCGCCGCCATTAAAATGTGGGCCACGATAGATCGCCAATATCCTTATCGGGAGTTACTTGGCGAGGCCTGGAATGACGCTTTGGCCACGTGTCTGCAACAAATGACGATGGTCAGCAACAGCCTTGAGTACGCCCAAGCCTTGGAGACGATGGCAATTCAGATGGGGGACAACCATGTCTGGGTATCGAGCCGGGCACTGAATGCCTTTTATGGAAAGGGAGACCTGGACCTGCGCTTTGCATTGATCGACGGAAAGGTTATCGCCACCGCAGACAGCGTTGGCGGCGATCAAGCAGAATTCATTCGTGCCGGCGATGAGCTCATTGCAATCGATGACCAGCCAATTTCAACGCGAATGGCAATGCTTGCGTCCCGGACTTCAGCTGCCACGGCGGCTGGCATTGAATTTGGCGTTTTGGGCACCTTGCTGCGAGGCCAGCCGGCTTCGGTCGCCAGGCTGAAGCTACTCGGTGCGCGCGGTGAGTATGAAGCCACGCTGGGCCGGAAAGCTGTAACCGCCGAGACGATTCAACGGGCATCCTCACCCGTCTTGCAAAGATTTGAAGGCCGTATCGCCTATGTGGACCTCGACCGCCTGGAACCGGATGCGGTCCCCGCCATGTTCTCGTTCATTGCGGATACGTCGGGCGTAATCTTTGACTTGCGGGGTTATCCGCGCAGTACGGCGTTGGCCATTGCCGCCCGCTTGAACGTCAAGGGCGCCGCCAGCGGCCCCGGGATACACCAGTTTTTCGGCAGTGGCCTGTTACCGTCGACAGCTTTCCGCCTGTATCATCCGCAGCCAATTCGCCGTGCCGACGGCCCGATCTATTCCGGTACGGTCGTGGTCCTGATCGATGCTCGAACCATGAGCCAGGCGGAACATGCCGCGCTCTTGTTTGAGTCGGTGGCGCCTGTCACCTTTATTGGCAGCCCGAGCGTTGGCACGAACGGCGACCTTCGCCTCATGACACTTCCGGGCAAAGTCACTGTAAGCTATTCTGGGATCGGAATCACCCGCGCCAATGGCACTCGTTTGCAACAAATAGGTATTCAACCTCATATCACGGTCCACCCTACTGTTGCGGGACTGCGGGCGCAACAGGATGAAGTGCTTGAGCGTGCATTGCTATTTCTGAAATCCGGCCGATAATGGTTTCGCCTACAGACTGGTTTCAAGTGGCGCAACTTCATTGGGGGCGGGGTACCTACTGCGCAGCTCATTGCTTATGGCTTCGCTGGTGTACACGGCTTTGCTGGCCGTCACATTAGCAGTTTGTTACCCGTTGCAGGTTCATTGAAGGTGGACACGAAGCGCTGAGCGCGGACCGCAAGCAGGGTATCGCCGTTCCGATCGACGGGCTCATGAGGCGCAACTATGGCAAGTACTCGGAGTCGCGGAAAGGCTGGCTCTACGTTGACGAAATGAACCACGCAACTTACCCCATCACGGTCGTACAGCAAAAGAAAGTCGACGGCAAGGAGGCGATGAGCTCTACCTGGTCACCAGCGGCCTCGCCATCGAATCGAAGGATGGCCAGGATTCGTTCGAAGCCTTGAGCGTCGATGCCGGGGGGGCTGAAGACTACCGCCAATGAAGCCGCCGTGGGCGAACACTTCACCACCACCAGCAACGTGGTCCTGGCGCAGCGCAATGAACAGATCGTCGTGCTGACCGAGTTCACGGCAGCGTTCCAGGTCCTGGGGCCGGCAACTGCAAGGAAACCGAGAGCGCGTATGCCGACTGGGAAAAAACAAGGACGAAAAGAAGACTGCGCCTGCCGAGGGTGAGGGTTCGCCGGAAGCGTCGAGCGAGGAGGCGGACGAGGAGTACGCCATCGTTCCGCGCCGCTGCAACCAACTGTAGCGGTCCTATCGCACCGACCCGGTAAGCGACTCGACGTTCACACCGCTGTATATCACACGCAAGGCCGGCATGCAGGAAGGAATCCAGGTGGGCACGAAAACCTGGAAGGAAATGTTCGATCCAAAGAGCTATACCTATCTGCTGCCAAACGAGCTGAAAACATCGACACGTGAAGCCGGACAGGCGCCTAACGAAACTGCGCCAGGATCCGCGCGAGCGTGCCGTCTCTGGCGGCGGCAGCGATCGCGCGATTGGCTTCTTCCAGGCTGAGATGGCCTTTGCGTGAAACCGCGCAGCGGGTCGTGAAGCTCGCCGCAGTCAGGGGCGGGTGCAGGTTCAGCGGAAAGGCCCGCAGGCGCTGCCGGTATTCGAGGACAGCGCGCGCGATCAGCACATGGTGCACCCGGCCGCGCGCCAGCTTCTCGAGATTGGTCTCCATATTGGGCGAATCGTCCCGTACAAAGCCGGCGCCCAGGACCTTTTCGATTTCAGGATGCTGGTAGCCTAGGATGGTGCCGATGGCCTGTCCGCGCAGGTCGGCGATGGAATGCGGTTGCGGATGGCGGGCATCGGTGACCAGGACTTCCTCCGCCGTGAACACGGGTTCTGTCCACAGGAAGTCCCCTTCGATCCATTCCGGCGTATAGCCGCAAAGGATGTCGGCCTCGCCCTGCTGCAAGGCCCTGGCAATGCGCTTGCGCGGCAGCAGCAGGAAGCGCAGCTCGCGCCCTGTGCCGCGGGCCAGCGCCTCTCCCAGCATCTTGTGCACGCCGTCCGCCAGGCGCCCATTCTCAATGCGCGACATGGGCATGTCGGCCGCCCGGTCGACCAGCACGACCAGTTCGCCGCACCCTGCGTACGGTGCGGACAGCAGCAGGCAACTGAGGACGAGCAGTCGTAACATTTTCATGCTTGGCGGTGGCGAGCGCATGGATTGAGTTGTACAGCATTGTATGCAATGATGGCACGCAAATTGACATGAAGGAACCCATGCTGCTACGCACGCTTTTCTGTCTTTTTCTGCTGACGTTCAGCCAGTTGAGCCACGCACTGCCAAGTGCCACGCCGGCGGCCCAGCCAGAGGCGCCGCTCGCGCGGCTCACCGTCGGCAACCGGACAGTCTTCGTGTTCCGCGCGATGCTGAGCGGCTATCCGCCACATGACCGCGCCGAAGCTGCAGAGAAACGCCTCGAACGCGCGCTTGCGCAAGGCGGTCCGCAGCAGGCCAGCACCCGTTCGATCGCCGAGGGTACGCAAGTCCTGCTGGACGGCTCGCTGCTGTTCCTGGTGTCTCCCGGCGACGTCAACGCCCTGGCGGGTGATACCACCGAACTGCTGGCCCATGAAAGCGCCGCGCAATTGAACAAAGCTCTGCTGGAACGCCGCGAGCAGCGCAGCCCGGCCTATATCGCGCAAGCGCTGGCCTTGTGCGCCCTGGCCAGCTGCGCGCTGGCCTTGTTCCTGTGGGTGCTGGCGGCGCTGCGCCGCCAGGGCCGGCGCCGGCTGGAGGCGATCCTGGGGCGGCGCCTGGCGCAGGTCCGGGTGCGCAACGTGCGCGTGCTCGATGCGGAACACCTGGTCCATTTCATGCGGCTCACCATGGATGTTGCGGCCTGGTTCCTGGGGCTGCTGGCCGCTTACGTCTGGCTGGCCTTTGTGCTCGCGCGGATTCCGTTCGCGCGCAACTGGGGCGAACGCTTGCAGCAATTCCTGCTCGATACCGCCGCTGAAATCGCCGGCAACGTGGCCGATGCGATTCCCGGCCTGCTGCTCGTTGCCGTGATTGTTGTCGTGGCGCGCCTTGCCAGCGCCACGCTGGCCTCTGTTTTCAAGCGCATCGAAAGCGGCGAGCTGCATTTCGGCTGGCTCGATCGCGATACGGCAGTGCCGACGCGCCGCCTGGGCAAGGTGGTGATCTGGCTGTTTGCGCTGGCCATGGCTTATCCCTACCTGCCTGGTTCGCACACGGCGGCCTTCCAGGGCGTGACGGTGCTGGCGGGGCTGATGCTGTCGATCGGCGCCTCCAGCATTGTCGGCCAGGGCGCGGCGGGCCTGATCCTGATGTATACGCGGGCGCTGCGCAAGGGCGACTACGTCAGCATCGGCGACGTGCAGGGCACGGTGGTCGAACCCGGAATCTTCGATACCCGCGTGCGTACCGGCATGGGCGTGGATGTGGCCATGCCGAATGCCTGGGTACTGTCGAATACGATCAAGAATTACTCGCGCGCCGTGCCGGGCGCTTATGTGGTCGATACGAGCGTGACCATCGGGTATGACACGCCCTGGCGCCAGGTCTACGCCATGCTGGAGGAAGCGGCTGCGACCACCGAGGGCATTGCTGCGGAACCGCGGCCGTATGTGATCCAGAGCGCCCTGTCCGATTTCTATATCGAATACAAGCTCGTGGCATGCTCGGTATTGAGCTCGCCCAATAGCCGTGCCGAGCTGCTCAGCCTACTACACCAGCAGGTGGTCGACGTCTTCAATCGCGAAGGCGTCCAGATCATGTCGCCGCACTTCACGCAAGAACCGCAGCAACCGCACATCGTGGCGCCTGCGAGGTCAAAGCCGGCGGCGTGATCCCGCGACAGGCAGCGCTGGCCGGCCTGGTTGCAGATAGAAAAACGGTGGTATCATGACCGGCTGATTACATCATATCGTGATATAAAAATGCCGTCTCCACCAGATACGCTGGCCAAGGCCGACTTCATGGCCCTGTCCGAATTCCGCTACCAGATGCGGCGCTTCGAGCGCTTCTCCGAGAACGCGGCCCAGGCCGAAGGCATCACGCCACTGCAGTATTTGCTGCTGTTGCATATCAAGGGCTTTCCCGGCCGCGATTGGGCCACCGTCGGCGAGCTGGCCGAACGGCTGCAGGCGCAGCAGCATGGCGTCGTCGCATTGCTGGGCCGCTGCGAGGCAGCCGGGCTGGTGCAGCGCCGCCCGCATGCGCAGGACCGGCGCCGGGTCGAAGTCCACCTGCTGCCCGCCGGCGAAGAAGTGCTGGTACGCCTGGCTGCCATCCATCGCGCCGAATTGCAATCGCTGCACGGCGTCTTCACCGTTCCCAACCTGCCCAGGAAACCATGAAACCGTACGATCCACGCCGCGATTTCAGCGGCGACGCGCGCCTGCTGCAGATTGGCGCCATGGCTGCCTTGATCGGCATGCTGAGCACCGGCACCGCCTGGCTGCTGCTGAAGGCCATTTCGCTGTTCACCAACCTGTTCTTTTTCCAGTCCCTGTCGACCGCGCCGCAATCGCCGTCCGCCCATGCGCTGGGCGCCTGGGTGATCGTGGTGCCGGTGATTGGCGCACTGGTGATTGGCCTGATCGCCCGCTATGGTTCGGAGCAGATCCGCGGCCACGGCATTCCCGAGGCGATCGAGGCCATCCTGTTCAAGCGCAGTGCGATGTCGCCCAAGGTGGCGGTGCTCAAGCCGCTGGCCTCGGCCATTGCCATCGGCAGTGGCGGGCCGTTCGGCGCCGAGGGGCCGATCATCATGACCGGCGGCGCGGTCGGTTCGCTGTTCGCGCAGCATTTCCATTTGAGCGATGCCGAGCGCAAGACCCTGCTGGTGGCGGGCGCGGTGGCCGGCATGACGGCCGTCTTCGGCACGCCGATCGCGGCGCTGCTGCTGGCGGTTGAACTCTTGCTGTTCGAACTGCGCCCGCGCAGCCTGCTGCCGGTCGCCATTGCCTGCGCCGTGGCCGGTTTCCTGCGGCCGCTGCTGATGGAAGCGGGGCCGCTGTTCCCGCAGCAAAGCCCGCAGCTGCCGCCGGTAGCCTTGCTGTCCTGCGCCGTGGCCGGAGTGCTGTGCGGCGCCATGGCGTGGCTGCTGTCGACCGCGCTGTACCGCATTGAAGACGGCTTCCACAAGCTGCCGCTGCACTGGATGTGGTGGCCGGCGCTGGGCGCCGTGGCGATCGGCATCGGCGGCTATTTCCAGCCGCGCGCGCTGGGCGTCGGCTATGACGTGATCGGCGACCTGCTGCAAAATCACCTGGCCGCCGGCGTGGTGGCGACGCTGCTGGCCGCCAAGGCCGTGATGTGGCTGATCGCGCTCGGCTCGGGCACGTCGGGCGGCGTGCTGGCGCCCTTGCTGATGCTGGGCGCCGGCCTGGGAACGCTGCTGGCGCCCTACCTGCCGGGCGGCTCGCCAGCGGTCTGGCCGCTGGTGTTCATGGCAGCCACCCTGGGCGGCATGATGCGCGCACCGATCATGGCCACGGTCTTTGCCTATGAGCTGACGCACGATGCGAATGCGCTGCTGCCGGTGCTGGCAGCCTCGGTGGTGGCCTATGGCTTCACCGTCATCACCATGCACCGTTCGATCCTGACCGAGAAGATCGCTCGCCGCGGCCACCATATCTACCGCGAGTACGGCATCGATCCGCTGGAGCGGCATAGCGTGGAGGAGGTGATGACGGCCGCCCCGGTGTCGATCGACGCGGATGCGCGCGTTGCCGACGTGCTGGCGTCCCACTTCGGCGCGGCGCAGCGCCACCGCGCCTATCCGGTCACCAGCAATGGCGCGGTGCTGGGCATGCTTGATCGCGCGACCCTGGTGCAGGCCAGCCACGCCGTGCACGTGCGCGAGCTGTATGGCGTGAACGCCCCGATTGTGGCGCTGCGCGGCGAAACTTGCCGCACGGTGGCGGTGCGCCTGGCGGTGCACGGACTGGAGCGCTTGCCGGTGGTGGCCGATGCCGGCAGCCGCCAGTTGGTGGGCGTGATCAGCCGCAGCGACCTGGTCAAGTCCTCGCTTTCGCTCGACAACGAGGAGCACCGGCGCCACCGCTTCCGGCGCTTGCGCTTGCCCAGGTCAGCGGGTGGGTGAGGGCGCTGGCCGCCAGTTGGCATACTTGCGGTCGATCGCAGTCGAGGTACCGTCTTTCACCATTTCCGCCATGGCCGCCGACATGGCGGCAACCTGCGCGTCCGGCACCGCCTTGTTGCAGGCCAGGTAGGCGCGCGAGGTGTGGAAGGTCAGCAGGGGCACGATCTTGCCGAGCAGGCCTTCCTGCGCCAGCACGCCGTTGGCCAGCTGGTGGCTGGTCGCCCACAGGTCAATACGGCCTCCCAGCAGCTTGCGCGGGTTGGAAAAATTGTCGGGCGCAATATCCACCTTGAAGCCGCGGTCCAGCAGGAACTGGGCGCGCACGTCGCCGTTGTAGCCGCCAATGCGCAGGTGCCTGGCGTCATCCAGCGTGGCGAGCCGGAACGGCGGGTTGGCCAGGCCGTACAGCGTCCAGTCCACTTCGCGCAGCGGCCCAACCCATTTGAACAGGGCTTCCCGCTCCGGCGTGCGGGAGGTGGAGAATACGCAGGAAGCCGGCGTGCGCAGCGCCAGTTCGTAGGCGCGGCGCCACGCCATGATCTCGATGGTGTAGCTGATGCCGGCGCGCGCCATGATTTCCTTCACCTTGTCCGGCGAGATGCCGACGACCCGTTCGCCATCGCGCATGATGTCGGGCGGCGTGTACTCGGTAAACAGCTGGAGCGAGCCGGCCGATGCCGCCAAAGGCAGCGCCAGGAACGATGCGGCGAGGTGCAGCTTGGGAGCCATGATCAGCCAATCATGTGCGTCTTGAGGCGCGAAGTCAATCAAACTGACAGGCCCGACTTGTGTCCTCCAATAATTGCTGGTACAACATTACTAGTAGCGCAAATCCAACAATTAATCAGCAACTGGAGAACCACATGAAACGACGCGCCCTCATCACCGCAATGGCATGCCTGCCCCTGTTCGGCGCCGGCCTCGCGCAGGCACAGAGCTACCCAACCAAGCCGATCACCCTGATCGTGCCGTTCGCAGCCGGCGGACCGACCGACACCGTGGCGCGCCTGCTGGCGCAGTCCATGGGCACCAAGCTGAAACAGCAGATCGTTGTGGAAAACGTCGGCGGCGCCGGCGGCACCATTGGCGCGGCGCGCGCCGCCAAGGCGGCTCCGGACGGCTACACCATCTTCCTGCACCACATCGGCCATTCCACCGCGCCGGCCCTGTACCGCAAGCTGAGCTACAACGCCATCGACAGCTTCGAGCCGATCGGCCTGGTGACCGACGTGCCAATGACCCTGGTGGCGCGCAAGGACTTCCCGGCCAAGGATTTCAAGGAATTCCTGGCTTATGTAAAAGCCAACAAGGCCAAGGTTACCTACGCCAACGCCGGCCTCGGTTCGGCGTCCCACCTGTGCGGCATGCTGTTCATGTCCGCCATCCAGACCGACCTGACCACCGTGCCATACAAGGGCACCGGCCCGGCCATGAACGACCTGCTGGGCGGCCAGGTGGACTTCATGTGCGACCAGACCACCAACACCACCAGCCAGATCAAGAGCGGCAAGGTGAAGGTCTACGGCGTCACCACCAAGACCCGCGTGCCGTCGATGCCGGACGTGCCGACCCTGAACGAAGCCGGCGTTCCTGGCTTTGAAGTGGCGGTGTGGCACGGCATGTACGCACCGAAAGGCACACCGAAGCCAGTGATCGACACCCTGGTTGGCGCCCTGCAGGTGGCGCTGAAGGATCCGGCCGTCAAGCAGCGCTTCGCCGACCTCGGCACCGAGCCGGTGGAAACCAAGCGCGCCACGCCGGAAGCCCTGCGTGCGCACCTGAAGGCTGATATCGACCGTTGGGGCCCGATCATCAGCAAAGCCGGTGTTTACGCCGACTAAGCGCCGGCCAAGGAGTCTCTGATGTCTTCCGCAATTCGTCACCCGAAGGATTTCTGGATCGGGGTGATCTTCATCGCCATTGGGCTGGGCGCCGTGTTCACGCGCGGCGACCTGAACATGGGCACTTCCTTCCGCATGGGGCCGGCCTTCTTCCCGGTCGTGCTGGGCATCCTGCTGGCCGTGATCGGCGCGGCGGGGGTGCTGCGTTCCTTCTTCCGCCACGGCGAACCGATGGAAAAGCTGCACCTCAAGCCGCTGGCCCTGGTTACGCTGGCCGTGGTGCTGTTCGGCGTCCTGATGCGCGGCGCCGGCCTGGTGCCGGCGGCAGCCGTGCTGGTGCTGGTCAGCGCGTATGCCAGCCCCAAGTTCCGCTGGAAAGAAGTGGCACTGCTGGCCATCGGCCTGGCGGCCTTCGCCTATGTGCTGTTCATTAAATTGTTGGGATTGCCGATACCTGCGCTCGGCCCCTGGCTCGGTTTCTAGGGAGCGGGCATGGAAATTTTAAGCAACCTGGGTCTGGGCTTTGAAACCGCCTTCACCCTGACCAACCTGATGTACTGCCTGATGGGCGTCTTCATCGGCACTGCCGTCGGTGTGCTGCCGGGCCTGGGCCCGATCGCCACCATCGCCATGCTGCTGCCGGCCACCTTCGGCCTGCCGCCGGTGGCGGCGCTGATCATGCTGGCCGGTATTTATTATGGCGCCCAGTATGGCGGCTCCACCACGGCCATCCTGGTCAACCTGCCGGGCGAGTCATCCTCCGTGGTGACCGCCATCGACGGTTACCAGATGGCGCGCAAGGGACATGCCGGCAAGGCGCTGGCAACGGCGGCCCTGGGCTCCTTCTTCGCGGGCACGGTGGCCACCGTGGTGGTGGCGTGCTTTGCGCCGCCGCTGGCCGACCTGGCGCTGAAGTTCGGCCCGGCCGACTACTTCTCGCTGATGGTGCTGGGCCTGGTGGCGGCCGTGGTGCTGGCCAGCGGTTCCTTGCTGAACGCGATCGGCATGGTGATCCTGGGCCTGCTCCTGGGCATGATCGGCACCGACGTCAACTCGGGCCAGCAACGTTACACCTACGACATGCCGGAGCTGGCTGAAGGCATTTCTTTCGTGATCGTGGCCATGGGCATGTTCGGCATCGGCGAGATCGTGCGCAACCTGGAGCATGATGAAGAGCGTCACATCCTGATGAAGAAGGTGTCGGGGCTGATGCTGAACAAGGAAGACTTCAAGCGCATCCTGGCGCCGGTCTTGCGCGGCACCTTCCTCGGTTCGGCGCTGGGCATCCTGCCGGGCGGAGGCGCGATGCTGGCTTCCTTCGCTTCCTACTCGCTCGAGAAAAAGGTGTCGCCCAACGCAAAAGAGTTCGGCAAGGGCGCCATCGAGGGGGTGGCGGCGCCGGAATCGGCCAACAACGCGGGCGCACAGACTTCCTTCATCCCGATGCTGACGCTGGGCATCCCGTCCAACCCGGTGATGGCACTGATGATCGGCGCCATGATCATCCAGGGCATTACCCCTGGACCGGCGGTGATGACGGAGAAGCCCGATCTGTTCTGGGGCCTGATCGTGTCGATGTGGTTCGGCAACCTGTTCCTGGTGGTGCTGAACCTGCCGATGATCGGCCTGTGGGTGAAGATGATCACCGTGCCATACCACCGCCTGTTCCCGGCCATCCTGATGTTCTGCGCGATCGGCGTGTTCAGCCTCAATAACGCCCAGTTCGACGTCTGGCTGATGGCGCTGTTCGGCGTGTTCGGCTATATCTGCGCCAAGCTCGATGCCGAGCCGGCGCCGATGCTGCTCGGCTTCATCATCGGGCCGATGCTGGAAGAGTACCTGCGGCGCGCCATGACGCTGTCGCATGGCGACCCGATGGTATTCCTCAACCGTCCGATCAGTGCCACCTTGCTGGCGCTGGCAGTGCTGGCGCTGGCGGTGGTGCTGTCGCCTTCCTTGCGCAAGAAACGGGAAGAAGCCTTCCACGAGGAGTAAGAAACTGACAACGCCCGGCACGCCGGGCGTTGTTTCGTTGTGGGTCGACAACGGTGACAAGCGTGAGTATCCCCGCAGGGCGCTGTCTATACTGAAAATTCTCAGTGGCAACAATCCCTACAGGAGCTCACCCAAATGAACAGCCCGGTCAGGTTATACGCTGGACGAGGTGCAGGGCCGCCACCACGCGATGTTTTGCGACAGCGCGTTCGTGGCCAGCGAAGCATACAAGCAATTCTGGGAACGCCTGCGCGCCGGCCATTTCGAGCACGGCGAGTACAAGCGCCTTGGCAAGGGCGGGCGTGAAATCTGGATCAACGCTTCCTACAACCCGGTGTTCGACGCCGACGGCAAGCCTTATAAAGTAATCAAGTTCGCCACCGACATCACGGCCACCAAGCTGCGCAACGCAGAGTACGAGGGCAAGGTCAGCGCGATGGACAAGGCGCAGGCCGTGATCGAATTCGACATGGGCGGCCATGTGCTCACCGCCAACAGCAACTTCCTCGATGCGATGGGCTATACGCTGGACGACATCAAGGGCGAACACCACCGCATGTTCTGCGAGACCGACTACGCGGCCAGCGTCGACTACAAGCGCTTCTGGCAAAAACTGAACCGCGGCGAATTCGACGGCGGCCGCTACAAGCGCGTCGGCAATGGCGGCAAGACGATCTGGATCCAGGCCACCTACAATCCGATCCTGGACATGAACGGCACGCCTTTCAAAATCGTCAAGTTCGCCAGCGACATCACGGAGCAGGTGCTGATGGAGCAGGGCATCAAGGACAAGGCGGCCAGCGACGCCGCCAAGATCGAGCGCCTGCTCGATGCGGTGGCGCGCGCGGCCAAGGGCGACCTGACGGCCGAGGTGCCGCTGGCCGGCGACGAGCCGCTCGACCAGCTGGGCGCAGGGATCGGCAAGATGATGGGAGACTTGCGCGGCGTGATCGGCCAGGTAGTGATGTCGGCCACCGCCTTCGCCGACGATGCCGAGGAGATCGCCAACCGTGCCGGCGTAGTGGCTGGCGGTTCGCAGGAGCTGGGTGCGACAGTCGAGGAGATGAACGCCACGGTCGACGGCCTGACCCGTTCGATCGATGCGATTGCCACCAGCACCGGCCAGGCCAACGAACCTGGCCAAGTCGACCCAGGACGAAGCCGAGGCGGGCGCCAAGGCGGTGGCGCGCTCGATCGAGGCGATGGACCTGATCAATCGTTCGTCGGAAGACATCGGCGAGATCGTCAAGGTGATCAGCGATATTGCCAATCAGACCAATATGCTGGCCTTCAACGCGGCCATCGAAGCGGCGCGCGCCGGTGAACATGGCCTGGGCTTCTCGGTGGTGGCGGACGAGGTGCGCAAGCTGGCCGAGCGTTCCTCGCAGCGACCAAGGAGATTTCCAAGCTGATCAGCAAGTCGGTCAAGCGGGTCAATACCGGCACCGCCATCTCGCACCAGGCCAGCGAAGCCTTCGACCGCATCGTCAAAGGCGTCGGCAAGACCAGCGAAGCCATTGCCGAAATCTCGCACGAAGCCCGTGAGCAACTGTTGTCGGCGCGCGAGGTCAGCGTGGCCATCAACCATATCGCCGAAGCGGCCGAGCAGTCCGCCGGCAGCTGCGACAGCATTGCCTCGTCGACCGCCAGCCTGAATTCGCGCGCCGGGGAATTGAACAAGCTAGTCGCCGGTTTCGTGGTGTAAGCCATGGAAGCCTTGCGTGTGGTGTCGGCGGCGCCGCAGGCGGACGCCGCGGCGGCGGTCGAACTGTTTGGGTCTTTCATGTTGGGCGGCAGCGAGTTCGCCTTGCCCGCACTGTGCATCCGCGAAGTGGTCAACTTTCCCGATCGCATGACCAGCGTGCCGCTCGCGCCATCTTATCTGGAAGGCATGTTCACGCTGCGCGGCAGCGTGATCCCGGTGGTCAACCTGGGCCGCCTGTTCGATCCGTCGGCGCCTGCGGCCGCAGCTTCGGACAAGATCGCCATCATCGACTACCAGGAAGCGCAGGTCGGCCTGCTGGTGCACGCCACCGGCGAAATCCTGCGCGTGCGGCCCGAACAACGCAGCCGGTTGCGTTATGCGGAGGGATCGACACAAGGGGTAGTAGCCGGCACCATCTTGCTGGAAGACGGCCGGCGCCTGGTCCAGGTGCTCGACATCGACCGCCTGGTGCATATCGAGAACGTGCCGCAGGTGCAATCGATGCGCGCCGCCGGCGCCGAATCGCGGCGCCAGATGCGGGTGGTCGGCGAGCGCCGCCACGCGATCAGCTTCCGTGCCGCCGGCGCCCGGTTCGCGATGGAGATGAAGGCGATCCAGGAAATCGTTCGCGTGCCCGAACTGGCCGCGTCCATCCTGGCCAGTCCCCTGTGCCGCGGCCGCATGCTGTTCCGCGGCCTGCAGGTGCCCGTGGTGGACTTTGCCGCGCTGGCCGGCGGCTTGCCCGCGCAAGCCGATGCCGAACAGCGCATCCTGGTCGCCCGCATCGGCGAGGCGACGATCGGATTCCTGGTCGACGAAGTGGAAAGCATCCTGCATTTCACCAGCGATGAAGTGCTGCCGATCCCTTTGCTGAGCAAGGAGCGCAGTGCGATGTTTGCCGGTTGCGTGGCGCGGCCCGGTGAAGAGGACGTGATCCTGCTGGACCACGCGGGCACCTTCTCGCGCAGCGAGATCGGCGAGATGGACCTGGGCCATCGCCGGCTGTATCCAGCCGACCAGGGCGGGGCGGCGGCAGCCAGCCAGCGCGCCGGACGCAAGGTCTACTTGAGCTTCCGGGTGGGCGAGCTGTTCGCGCTGGAGCTGAAGCAAGTGCGCGAGATCATCGACCACGGCGGCGACATCAGCCACCCGCCCGGCATGCCCGACTGCCTGTGCGGGGTGCTGAACCTGCGCCAACAGCTCATCAGCCTGGTCGACTTGCGCCGCCTGTACGGGATGGACGCCGGCGAAGATGCCGGCAAGGTGTTGGTGATCGAGCGCGAAGAAGGGCGTTACGGCCTGGTAGTCGACGCGGTGGCCGACATCGTCACGGTCGATGACGGCAAGCGCTTCGCTGCACCGTCGTTGATGAAGGCCTCGGCGGCGCTGCAAGGACTGTCAGCTGAATCGCATGAGGTGGTGGAGCTGCCGCAAACAGATGGCAGCACGCACAGCACCTGTTTGCTTGATCTCGAACGCGTGATGCAGCGAATTTTGCATGTCGCGTAATCGCGACGAAAAAAAATTTTCAAACGCCGCCATCAGTCGCCCCGGTCCCGCGCGCAAACGCAGGCCAGGGCGCTTCATTTTTTATACAGCCTTTACCTAAAGGCGTTATCCGAAGGTGGTCGACAATGTGATGGTCGAGCGAAGCGCGTGAGCGGCTCGCGATGCGCGTTTCAATGTGCGCGAACTCGCAGATCGGCGCAAAAAAAGAAGAAGAAAATCATTCGTGCTGGTTGCGCATCGACAAGCTTTCGTGTACTTTGCGAACTTGAAATCGCGTGAATTTGCAAGCACTGTTTTTTCGGGTGTGTTGTTACCGCAAAAATCGAAAAATAATGGGAACCAAAAACGCATAAGTATGCTTAAAGACCACACGACGACAGCGAAGCCGCTCTCCTGATCACTCGATCAGGCCGGGCGGTTTTTTCTTTGAACGCTGGTCGTACCAAGTGGCCCGGCGAAGGGTCGAGGAGCTGAGTTGACGCCCCACCCGCGCAATCGTCGCGACAAAGAATTTGAGTCCTGCGCTGCCAAGCACCGGCGCAGGAATCGATGGCTGAAGCGCTGCACTTGTGAGGAGGTGCAGCAGTTCAGCTGGGTGCCGAATTCATTAGCGCAAACCGCAACCCTGTTTGTGCCGATGAATAATTCGCCTGGTCCAGCGCAGGGCCGGACGGGTTTTAAATTTGTGCGTGAATTTTTCCCATCCCAGATGAAGGAGAACTAAAAATGGCAACCGCCGCTAAGAAGAAACCAGCAGCCGCTAAAGCAGCTGCTCCAGCAAAGAAAGCTGCCGCCAAGCCGGCCGCTAAAGCCGCAGCTAAGCCAGCTGCTAAACCAGCTGCCAAGAAAGCCGCTGCCAAGCCAGCCGCTAAACCAGCAGCCAAGAAAGCCGCCGCCAAGCCAGCTGCAAAACCAGCAGCCAAGAAAGCAGCAGCTAAGCCAGTAGCGAAGAAAGCCGCTGCTAAGCCAGCAGCAAAACCAGCAGCGAAGAAAGCAGCAGCCAAGCCAGCAGCCAAGAAGACTGTAGCTAAAGCAGCAGCAAAACCAGCAGCCAAGAAAGCCGCCGCTAAACCAGCAGCTAAAAAAGCCGTTGCCAAGAAAGTAGCAGCTAAGCCAGCTGCCAAGAAAGCTGCAGCGAAACCAGCAGCCAAGAAGACCGTAGCTAAAGCCGCTGCCAAGCCAGCCGCCAAGAAAGCTGCTGCCAAGCCAGCTGCCAAGAAAGCTGCTGCCAAGCCAGCCGCCAAGAAAGCTGCTGCGAAACCAGCTGCCAAGAAAGCCGCTGCCAAGCCTGCTGCCAAGAAGGCCGCTCCTAAAGCTGCTGCCAAGCCAGCCGCCAAGAAGCCAGCTGCCAAGAAAGCTGCTGCCAAGCCAGCTGCTAAAAAAGCCGCTCCTAAAGCCGCCGCAAAACCAGCTGCCAAGCCTGCAGCTAAAAAGGCCGCCCCAAAAAAAGCCTCGGCTAAGCCAGCAGCCAAGCCAGCTGTTGCGCCAGTAGCCGTAGCACCGGCTGCAGCTCCGGCTGCTAAACCAGCTGCCCCTAAAAAGGCCGCTCCTAAGAAACCAGCTGCTCCCAAGAAGGAAGCTGTGAAGCCAGCCGCCGCACCAGCACCTGCTGCTGCAGCCCCAGCTCCAGCCGCCGCTCCGGCAGCAAAAACCGTGATCGCCCCGGCAGCCGCCTGGCCGTTCCCGACCAGCACCCGTCCTTCCTAAGCCGTTAAACGCTTGGTGCCGGATGGCGAAGACACCGCTGTGTGAGACAATCGCACAGCGGTTTTTTTATTTGGAGTGAACTCGTGTTTGATATTCTGAAGTTGATCGTCGATGTTATAGCGAGCCTCCTCGGCGGCGTGCTGCTGCTGCGCTTCTGGATGCAGGCTATCCGCGTCCGGCCGCCTTCGTCGGTGGCACAGTTTACTTTTCAATTATCGGATTGGCTGGTGCGCCCGCTGCGCCGCATCGTTCCCGGCATGGGCGGCTATGACTGGGCCAGCCTGATCGGGGCGTTCTTGATCGTAATCCTGGCGACGTCGATCGATTTCCTGATTGGACGGTCGGTGGAGTACGTGTTGCTGGCGGCCTTGTATCGCTTCCTGCAGTGGATACTGTTCGGTTTCATGGCACTGCTGATCATCGAAGTGATCTTCAGCTGGGTCAACCCGCATGCCCCGCTGGCGCCTTTCGTGCGCGCGCTGAATGATCCGCTGCTCAGGCCTATCCGCAAGGTGGTGCCCCTGGTTGGCAACCTGGACTTGTCGGTGCTGGTGGCGGTGATCCTGCTGCAGATCTTCCAACTTCTGCTGGGCAAGCTGTTCGGGGTGGCATGAGCCGCAGCTGGTGTTCGCCCTTGCCGGGCGGCGTGCGGCTGGCGGTTCAGATCCAGGCGAATGCGAAGAAGACCGAGGTGATCGGGGTGCTGGATGATGCCCTGAAGATCAAGCTGGCTGCGCAACCCATCGAGGGCAAGGCGAACGAGGCCTTGGTGAAGTGGCTGGCCGGAGCCTTGGGCGTGTCGCGCAGCGCGGTGACGCTGACGCATGGGCAGACCAATAAGAAGAAGCTGCTGGAAGTGTCCGGCGTGACGCTGGAGGATGTGGCGCGTCTTGTAAACCGGTAAATCTGGGTCAGACCCAAGGGTCTGACCCCGTCAGAGCGACGGCCGCGGGTTTCGGTTGTGCGTTTTTGATCTTCTCAATACGTCAAAAGCCTGGAACCCAACCCGCGCCTGGGAGACCGTACAGGGTCAGACCCTTGGGTCTGACCCTGGTTTACCGGTTTCAGAAACGGTAACCGAACGCCGCCTCAAACTTGTCCGCGATTTCAGCAGGCGTGAACACATGGTTCTGCGCCCCTTTGGTAACAATCTTGATCGCACCCAGCAAACTGGCCAGGCGGCCGGTCGACTCCCACCCCAGGTCGTTGACCAGGCCAAACAGCAAGCCGGCGCGATACGCATCGCCGCAACCGGTCGGGTCCAGGTCGAGCGACGAATCGACCACCACGGCAGGAATATCGATCCGCTTGCCCTGGGTATAAATCTCCGAACCCTTCTCGCCACGGGTCACGATCAATGCTTCCAGCTTGGCAGCGATATCCGGGATGGTCAGCCCGGTGCGCGACATCAGCAGTTCGATTTCATAATCATTGCAGGTTACATAAGTGGCCTGCTCGATGAAGCCGATCAGTTGTTCGGCGGTGAACATCGGCATCTGCTGGCCCGGGTCGAAGATGAACGGGATGCCCAGGCGCGCCAGGTCTTCCGCGTGCTTCAGCATGCCCAGGTGGCCGTCCGGCGAGATGATCGCGATGCGGGCCGGGCCGGCTTTCTCGATCGGATTCTCGTGCGCGAACGACATGGCGCCTGGGTGGAAGGCATTGATCTGGTTGTGGTCCGCATCGGCGGTGACGAAGCACTGCGCGTTGTAGGCATCCTTCTTGATCAGGATGTTGTCGGTCGAGATGCCGAGCTTCTGGAAGCGCTCCAGGTAGGCCGCGCAGTCCTGACCCAGCACGCCAACGATGCGCGGGTCGCCGCCCAGCATCTTCAGCGAGTAGGCGATATTGCCGGAGCAGCCGCCAAACTCGGTGCGCATGGTCGGCACCAGGAAGGACACGTTGACCTTGTGCAGCTGGTCTGCCAGCAGGGTGTCGCCGAAACGGCCCTCGTATTGCATGATGATGTCGATGGCCAGCGAGCCACAGACAAGCGCGGTTTTAGTCATAGTATTTTTAAGGGTAGAAAATGGCGATGTGATAGCCGGAAGCTTTGAGCTCATTCAGCTCGAAGTACAGTTTAATGCTTTGCTCGCTGCGCGGACCGAAGCCTTTTTCGGGCTCGATTGGCGAGGGCAGGTATTCGCGCGGGGCAAATACGCGCCGCAGCACCGGCTTGTCGGCGTTGTCGTTCAGGGTCAGTTCGATGTGCGGCCAGGCTTGTGGAGTCTTGGACTGGTTGCGCAGGACGGTGCTGAAGCTGAAGGTGTTTTCAGTCATGCTGGCCAGCTCTCCCGGTTCGACGCTGAGGGCATCGAGCTGGGTGGGCAGGGCGATCTTGCATCCGAGCGGCTGGCAGACGGCGGCCAGGGCTGGCTTCAGTTGCGGGTAATTCGCGGCCAGGCTGTCGCGGAAGGTGGTGGCGGCTTGCAGCACCAGTCCCGCCAGCAGGATCGGGACGCCGACGGCCATCGTGATCGTGACCGCCTTGCCGTACTTCTGGCTGCGGTCGACGCGCTTCACGAAGCTCAGGTCGGAGTGGTCGAGGTCTTCGGCTTCGGCCTCGGCTTTTGCTTCGTCGACGCCGGCCAGCGCGCGCATGCGGGCAGCAACTTCTTCGGCGCTCGATTCCTGTGCGGGGCCGTTTTCTTCAAGCGCAAAGACTTCGTGTTCGGCGGACGGACCGCTGGCATCGCGGCGCGATTTGGCGCGCTTCAGGGCGCGTTCGCGGCGGGATTTGGCCGGTTGTTCGGCTGGCGCTTCGTCGGGGATGGAGGCGCCGTCGTCCGGTGCATCCGTGTTGACTGCTGCGACTGCATGCTGGGCAGTTTCGTCGGGATCGGACAGGCTCCATGCTTCGCTGGCTGGCGCAGCGTCGTCGGACGCCTCTGCTTCGCCTGTGTGCCACGGTTCGGCATCCAGGGATGGTTCGCTCAGGCGGTTCGCCTCTGCCTCGGCTGCTGGTGCTACCGGCTCGGACGGCTCTTCGGACGGCAGGTCTTCAAAATGGTGCGCGTCATCAAGGGCGGCGACCACCACGTGCTCTTGGGGCGTGTCGAGCGAGGGCTCGACGCGGCCGTCGGGATGTAAATTATCGGTCGACCATTGGTCGATAGCCTCCACGAGGGAAGCGCCGGCCTGCTCGCCAGATTCCGTCGTCGCGTGCTCTTCGCCGGCGGGCGTATCGTCCCATGGCTGAACGCCATCGCCATCTTCGACCGCCTGCGCTGGCTCGAGGCGGGCCTCATTGTCGGCCAGTGAATCGGTGTGCTCGATGGGTGATGGGGCCTCGAATGCGGACGCTTCATCGGGCGCGAGCACGATTTGGTCGGCAATTTGGGCCGGCTCGACAGGTGCTTCGTCCCGCTGCGGGGGCGCTTCATCGTCGGCAGGCGAATCAGCCTGCTCGACTGGCGCTGGGGCTTCGACTTCGAGCGCTTCTTGCGGCGGGAGCGCGCTCGCGTCGGCAGCTTGCGCCGGCTCGGCAGGTGTTTCGTCCCGCTGCTGAGGCGTTGTATCGTCGGCAGGCGCGCCAGCCTGCTCGACGGGCGCTGGGGCTTCGACTTCGAGCGCTTCTTCCGGCGCGAGCGCGCTCGCATCGGCAGGTTGCGCCGGCTCGGCAGGTGGCTCGTCCCGCTGCGGAGCGGCTTCAAGGGCAGCAGGTTGCGCCCGGTCGACTGGCGGAGGGGCCCCGAATGGGAGGCTTTCTGCCGGCTGGGGCATCGCCGTGGACGTGGTTGCGTCGACAGGAGGCCGAGCGGCCGCCGCAGGGATTGGCGTTGGCGCTGGCGTGAACGCGGTGCGCGGTGCTGGCGTCGTCGGTGCGGTGGCAGCTGGTGTTGTTTGCGTAGCGGCCGAGAAAGTGGCATCGGGCGACAGCACATCCGAAAGCATGGCTGAGCCAACCGGGGCCGACGCTTTGGCGGCCGGTGGAGGTGCCAGGGGCTGCGACGGTTCTGCGGTGGCCGTGAAGATGGCATCGGGCGCCACCAGGTCGGCCAGCGAAGACGAACCAGCCGGCGTCCGCGCCTTGGCTGATGATGCCGCGGCAGCAGTGTCGGCTACCAGCGGAGGTGATGGTTCGGCAGCTGCCGTGAAAGCGGCGTCGGGCGACACTACATCGATCAGCGAACGCGCAGCCGGCGACGAGGGGGCGCGAGCTGCCGGTGACGGCGCCGTAGCGTGCAAAGCTTCGACCGGTTGCGATGGCTTGGCGGCAAGCGGAGCGGCAGCCGGGCGTGATGGCTCGGCGACAGGCGTCGAGGCTGCCGCTTGCGCAGGCGCGGCGGGCTGCGGCGGTTCGGCTTGCGATGGCGAAGTTGGCGCGGGCGATGCCACCGCAGGATTCGTGGTCACGTGGGCGAACGCACGAGTGACGGCGGCGATGGCGATGTCGTCAGGCGAGGGCGCTTTGGGCTGGGCGGCAGCGGGCACTGGCTCGGCAACAGGGGCCGGAGTACCTGCGGTACGCCAGACGGCAGGCGAGACTGGCTCGGCCACAGGCGGCTGTGGCGTAGCAGGTGCCGGCTCCTCGCCGAAATCGATCTCGAAATCGACCGGCGAGCCATGCACGTAATCGGAGACCGCCGGCTTGGGCGGCGGCGCCTCGGCGACTACATCGGGAATGACAGGAGTCGGCTTGGCAGCCGGTTCGACCAGGGCAGCATTGCCGTCGAAGACCAGCGCGCAAGAGCCGCAACGGACAATGCCCCCGCGCAGTTTCAGTTGGTCAGCCGCGACCCTGAAGATCGTATTGCAATGGGGGCATTTAGTGGCGAGCGCCATCAGTCAGGAAGCTACCTTATGCCAGCGTGCCGGACAGGCACACCCAGCCTTCGTGCTCAGCCCAGACGCTCAGCTTGATGAACGGCGCGTAGGCCGCAGCGACTTCTTCTGCCTGGCGCGCCAGCACCCCAGACAGCACCAGCGAACCGCCCGGTGCAACGCGGCCGGACAGCATCGGCGCCATCAGTTTCAGCGGCGAAGACAAGATGTTGGCGACCACGATATCGAAACGCTGCGAGGCAAACGCCGATTCCGCGAAATCATCCGGCACGAAGTACTGGATATCTTCCACGCGGTTGCGCACCGCATTGTCGTTGGCCGAGACGATCGCCTGTGGATCGATATCCACACCGGCTACCGTGGCAGCGCCCAGTTTGCGCGCCACCATGGCCAGGATGCCGGAACCGCAGCCGTAATCCAGCACGGTCTTGCCCGGAGCCGGGTGGGCTTCCAGCCATTCCATGCACAGCTTGGTGGTCGGGTGGGAGCCGGTGCCGAAAGCCAGGCCGGGATCAAGTTCCAGCACCAGGGCCGACGGATCGGGGGCTTCGTGCCAGCTCGGCACGACCCAGATGTTCTTGCCGATATGGATCGGCTCGAATTGCGACTGGGTCAGGCGCACCCAGTCGGCATCCTCCACCTTGCGGGTGGTGAACTTTGGCAGGTGAGCCAGCCCGATCGCGCCGGCGGCAGCCGCCACGATCAGGGCCTGGTCTTCCTCGTCATCGGTCAGCGCGACCACGCGGCTATGATCCCATGCCGCTTCGGTCGGCTCCATGCCCGGCTCGCCGAACAGGGGTTTTTCGGCGTCGGTGCCTTCATCGGCATCCTCCACCGACACCGACAGCGCGCCCGCATCCATCAACGCTTCGGACAGGGCCTCAGCGTGTTCACGGGCTACTTCGATGACGATTTCAGTCCAGCTCATCTTATTTCTTACCTATTTTACTTGCCTGCTTTTGGCATCTCTGCCAACCGTTGTTCCAAATAATGGATGTTGGTGCCACCTTCGATGAAGCGTGCGTCAACCATCAGCTCGCGGTGCAGCGGGATGTTGGTCGAAATGCCTTCAACGACCATTTCCGACAGCGCGATCTGCATGCGGCGGATAGCCTGCTCGCGGGTCGCGCCGTAGGTAATGACCTTGCCGATCATCGAATCGTAGTTCGGTGGTACAAAGTAACCCGCATAGGAGTGCGAGTCAACACGCACGCCTGGGCCGCCCGGTACGTGCCACGCGGTGATGCGGCCTGGCGACGGGGTGAACTTGAACGGGTCTTCGGCATTGATACGGCACTCGATGGCGTGGCCGGACAGCATCACGTCGCGCTGGCGGAAGCGCAGCTTCTCGCCGGAAGCGATGCGGATCTGTTCCTGCACGATGTCGATACCGGTGATCATTTCGGTCACCGGGTGCTCGACCTGCACGCGGGTGTTCATTTCGATGAAATAGAACTCGCCGTTCTCGTACAGGAATTCGAAGGTACCCGCACCGCGGTAGCCGATTTTGCGGCAAGCTTCGGCGCAGCGGTCGCCGATCTTTTCGATCAGCTTGCGCGGGATGCCCGGCGCCGGCGCTTCTTCGATCACTTTCTGGTGGCGGCGCTGCATGGAGCAGTCACGCTCGCCCAGCCAGACGGCGTTTTTGTGTTCGTCGGCGAGGATCTGGATTTCCACGTGGCGTGGGTTTTCCAGGTACTTCTCCATATACACTTCCGGATTGCCGAAGGCGGCGCCGGCTTCCGACTTGGTCATGGTGACCGCGTTCAGCAGGGCAGCTTCGGTGTGCACCACGCGCATGCCGCGGCCACCGCCGCCGCCAGCGGCCTTGATGATCACCGGATAGCCAACCTTGCGTGCGATCTGCACGATGGCTTTCGGATCATCCGGCAGGGCGCCGTCGGAACCTGGCACGCAAGGCACGCCGGCCTTGATCATCGCCTGCTTGGCCGACACTTTGTCGCCCATCATGCGGATCGATTCGGCGCGCGGGCCGATGAAGACGAAACCGGATTTTTCCACGCGCTCGGCGAAGTCCGCGTTCTCGGACAGGAAGCCGTAGCCCGGGTGGATCGCTTCCGCGTCGGTGACTTCGGCCGCGGAAATGATGGCCGGCATATTCAGGTAGGACTGGGCCGAAGGAGCAGGGCCGATGCAGACGGACTCGTCGGCCAGCTTCACGTACTTGGCGTCACGGTCGGCTTCGGAGTGCACGACCACAGTCTTGATGCCCAGTTCGCGGCACGCGCGCTGGATGCGCAGGGCGATTTCACCGCGATTGGCAATAAGGATTTTTTCAAACATGGCAGCTTCTATGTTTGTGAAAGGAGGAGAGATTGTGCTGGCTGCCGCAGTATCCACAGCAGCCATGGCCCGGCTTTAGCCGATCACAAACAGTGGCTGGCCGAATTCGACCGGTTGGCCGTTCTCGACCAGGATCTGGGTAATGGTGCCGGACTTGTCGGCATCGATCTCGTTCAGCAGCTTCATCGCTTCGATGATGCAGAGGGTGTCGCCTTCCTTCACGGTGGCGCCCACTTCAACAAAGGCTGGGTTGCCAGGCGCGGAAGCGCGGTAGAAAGTGCCCACCATTGGGGACTTCACAACGTGGCCGGTCGGCTCGGCGGCAGCTGGAGCGGCTGCGGCAGGCGCGGCAACCGGTGCTGCGACAGGAGCGGCAGCGGGTGCGTAATGGGTTGGCGCTTGCGGCGGCATCATCACGACCTGGTTTTGTGCCAGACCGCCGGACTTGACGATGCGAACCTTGCTTTCGCCTTCGGTCACTTCCAGTTCAGCGATGTCCGACTCTGCTACCAGGTCGATCAGCGTCTTCAGCTTGCGTAGATCCATGTTGTTGGCTCCCTTGTTCTATCTATTATGTTGACGGTTACATTGATGTCGCCTTATGGGCGGCATCGCGTTAGATGTGCGCAGATCGCGGTAGATTAACTGCTTTTTAAAGCAAAGTCGATGGCGAGACGATATCCGTCGATACCAAGCCCGCAGATCGTCCCCTGTGCGATTGCGCTGAGATAGGAATGGTGGCGGAACTCCTCCCGCCGATAAATATTCGAAATGTGCACTTCAATAAAAGGGATCGCTACGCCGGCCAGTGCATCGCGCAATGCGACGCTGGTGTGGGTATAGCCACCCGGGTTGATGACGATGAAATCCACGCCCTCGGTTCGGGCTGCGTGGATGCGGTCAATCAACGCTCCTTCGTGGTTGCTCTGGAAACAGGCGAGCTGTGCACCGGCTGTGTTGGCCTGTGCCTGCGCAGCCTGTTCAACGTCTGCCAGCGTGCTGGCGCCGTAGGTTTCAGGCTCGCGCGTCCCCAACAAATTCAGGTTGGGGCCATTAAGTAGCAGCAGGTTCGATGCCATGATTCCCTGACCATTTTCCGCGAAAGTTCCGCATTTTGCCGCCATCTACGAGCATTGGCAAGAGAAAATAACTTGTCGGAACTTAATAGAACGGTCGTTCGGCGGCGTTCTTCTGCTAGTTTAGTGCCGCCAGGTCGGCCTTCAGGTCGTCGAATTTCAGGCGTGCGAGGTAGGTCTTTTTGACTGTGCCGTCAGCGCCGATCAGGACGGTGAAGGGCAGCCCGCCTTGCGTGTTGCCGAACTGGCGCGACAGTTCGGTCCCGCTCATTCCTGCCACGTAAACAGGGTAGGCGACTTTCACTTTCTGTGTGAATTCTGCAATATTGGATGGCGAGTCAATGCCGATACCGATCACCTGGACCTTCTTGCCGAGCTCGGAATTTTGCAGTTCGGACAATTCCGGCATCTCTTCCACGCACGGCGCGCACCACGGCGCCCAGAAATTCACCAGCAGGTTCTTGCCTTTCCATTTCGACAGCGCTTCCTTGACGCCTTTATCATTTGGCAAGGACTCGGCCATCATGGCGGCCACCGGGCTGGTCACGCCGGCTGGCGCGGTGGTGGTGATCGGGGCTGGAGCGGGAGCTTGCTGGGTGTGGAGGAAGTACCAGGCGCCGGCACCGGCAAACAGGACGGCGGCCACGGCGTAGATTGCAAATTTTTTCATTATTGGGCTGGGTGGGAGCTATTGGTAAGGATGGTGCGCAATTCGGTGAGGTCGGCGCGCAGCAGCTTGTCGCCGCTTTTCTTTTTCGCGCCGCGCAGATCGTCCTGCTCATAGATTTCGACGTGCACGCCGACGTTCTTCCACATGAAGCTGGCCGTTTCAACATCTTCGAAACGGGGCCCTCGAAAATGGGGCGACTCGGAGATCTCGATTTGCAGGTTCTTGTTTAATAAATAGATTTCTACTTCCTTGGCGCTGTCGACGAATACTTGCAGGTGGATGTCGTCGTGCATGCCCGCCGTACCGTACAGGACGGAGCCGGTCAGGAAAGGTTGGTATTGTTCCAGCATTTCCATGACCTGCAAAGCCAGGCCGCGCAATCTGAATAAATGCGCCGGGTGGGTGTCGGCGTTATATAGAGCGTGGTATAGGCGGACTTCTTCTTCGATCTGTTCGTTGTCGGGCAGGATGTCGGACAGGTCGCGGGCTTGCGACTCGCCCAATATCTGGCGGGCGGCCTTGCGTTTGGCGCTGCCGTAGTCGGCGCCATCCTGCGCGATCATGCGGGCGGCGGCGGCGGCGATTTCGGTTTTGATCTCGGGGTTCATGGATGCATCATACCTAAAACCGGTAATTCGGGGTCTGACGGGGCGGCCATCTGACGCAGAGCCAGACCCCGAACGGTCTCGAAGCCGTGGGTTGGTTCTGTGCCCTTGACTTTTGAGAAGATCAACATCGCACAACCAAAACCGCCGACCAGGAGACCGTTGGGTGTCTGACCCTGCGGGTCAGACACCGGTTTACCGGTTTTAATCAGGTAAAATCCGGCTCTTGATTCTTTTCTATCTGCACCATGCACATCCACATCCTAGGCATCTGCGGCACCTTCATGGGCGGGCTTGCCGTCCTGGCAAAGGAAGCCGGCCACCGCGTAACGGGTTGCGACGCCAATGTCTATCCCCCGATGAGCACGCAGCTGGAAGCGCAGGGCATAGAACTGATCCAGGGTTTCGGCCCCGAGCAGGTAGAACTGAATCCCGACCTTTATGTCATCGGCAATGTCGTCTCGCGCGGCAATCCGCTGATCGAAGAGATCATGAACCGCAACCTGCCGATGATCTCCGGCCCGCAATGGATCGGTGACCACATCCTGAAGGACAAATGGGTCCTGTCGGTCGCAGGCACCCACGGCAAGACCACCACCTCGGCGATGGTGGCCTGGATCCTGGAACATGCCGGCTACGCGCCCGGCTTCCTGATCGGCGGCATCCCGCAGAACTTCGGCATATCGGCCCGCCTGACCGGCCCCGGCGCCGACTCCGAATTCTTCGTCATCGAAGCAGACGAATACGACACCGCCTTCTTCGACAAGCGCAGCAAGTTCGTGCACTACCACTCGAAGACGGCCATCCTGAACAACCTGGAATACGACCACGCCGACATCTTCCCGGACATCGGCGCCATCGAAACCCAGTTCCACCACCTGGTGCGCACCGTGCCGGGCATCGGCCGCGTGATCGCCAATGCCGACGAAGCGAGCCTGCAGCGCGTGCTGAAACGCGGTTGCTGGAGCGAGAAGGAAACCTTCGGCAGCGCAGAGGGCGCCGACTGGTCCATGGCTGAACATGCCGACGGCAGCTTCGACGTCATCTTCAAGGGCGCCAAGGCCGCCACTGTGAACTGGCAGCTGACCGGTAAACATAACCGCTCCAACGCGCTGGCCGCGATTGCCGCAGCCCGCCACGTGGGCGTGCCGATCGAGATCGCGGCCCAGGCGCTGGAAAGCTTCCAGAGCGTGAAACGCCGCATGGAAGTGCGCGGCACCGTTAACGGCGTGACCGTGTACGACGACTTCGCCCACCATCCAACCGCCATCGAAACCACCGTCGGCGGCCTGCGCCAGAAGATCGGCAGCAATGGCCGCATCCTGGCCGTGCTGGAGCCGCGCTCCAACACCATGAAGCTGGGCACCATGAAGGACGCGCTGCCCGGCAGCCTGAAAGAGGCCGACCTGGTATTCGGCTTTGGCAGCGAGCAAGCCCTGGGCTGGAAACTGGCTGAAGCCCTCTCGCCAATGGGCGAAATCGCCTCGGCCTACGAGGACCTGGACGGTATGGTGAAAGCTATTGTCGCGCAGGCCAGGCCGGGCGACCATATTATTGTGATGAGCAACGGCGGCTTCGGCGGCGTCCACCAGAAATTGCTGGAGGCGCTGAAGTAATGATTTTGTACCTGCATGGCTTCCGTTCTTCGCCGCAGTCGATGAAGGCGCGGCTGACCGGGGAGCGGATGGCGCAGCTTGGCCGCAGCGCGGAATTCATCTGCCCGCAGCTGCCGGCCAGCCCCAGGCGGGCAATGGAACTGGCCTTTGGCCTGGTGGCAGGCGTGCCGGCCGAAGAACTCACGATTGTCGGTTCCTCGCTGGGCGGCTACTACGCCACCTGGATGGCGGAAAAGCTTGGCTGCCGCGCCGTCCTGCTGAATCCCGCAGTGGTTGCGGCGCTTGACCTCGAAAAGCACGTTGGCGTCACGACCGCCTATCATTCGGACGAGCCGTTCGAATTCAAGCGTGAATATATAGAGGAGCTGCGCGCGCTGGCCGTGCCGAAGATTACGCAGCCGGAACGCTACTTCCTGGTTGCCTGCACCGGTGACGAAGTATTGGACTACCGCGACATGGTGGCGCACTATGCCGGCGCGAAGCAGAAGGTAGTGCAGGGCAGCGACCACGCCATCAGCGAGTACGCCGGCTACCTCGACGAGGTCCTCGAGTTTTGCGGCATCACGGGCGAGGCTCGATGAAAGGTCAATCGCTGCGCCAGGCCAACTGGCACGGTCACGTGCTCGCGACAAACGCCCCGCACCCCTACCGCCACTGGCTGACCGGCGGCGGCTCGCTGACCAATAAGCTGAAAGCGCACAGCAGCGCCTTCCGCGTGCAGTTGCTGCACCAGGACACGGCAATCTGCCTGGCAGATGAAGCCAACATCATCGGCTACCACCGCCCAGGCCGCGTCTGGGAGCGGGAGGTCTTGCTGCAGTGTGATAATACGCCTGTCGTCTTCGCCCATACCGTGGTGCCGATGTCGGCCGATGCCTCGGACTGGCCGCTGTTCAGCGCCCTGGGCGAACGTTCGCTCGGCAGTACACTGTTTGGCGACCCGCAGGTGCGGCGTGGCGAACTGGAATTTGCGCGGCTGCGCGCGACGCATCCGCTGGCCCGGCGTGCCCGCAGTGCCTTGGCGGCGCACGGCGCCGAGGTGCCGGATGAAGCTTTACTGTATGCACGGCGCTGCCTGTACCAGCGCCATGAAGGAACTTTGCTTGTGACCGAGGTATTCCTGCCGCCGGTGCTCAAGCTTGAACGGAATAATGTGAAATGAATGTATTTTTTGAAGAATCCGGCGATTTCAAAGTAGGCAGCGTGCTGTCGCAGGCGGGCGAAGCCTACCAGGTTGAAATGGCCAGCGGCAAGCGCAACAAGGTCAAGACCAAGGATGTCATGCTGCAGTTTGACAAGCCGTCGCCGGCCGAGCTGATGGAGCAGGCCAAGGCCATTGCCGCCGACGTCGACCTGGACTTCCTGTGGGAGGTGGCGGGCGAAGAGGAGTTCGGTTTTGCCGAACTGGGCGCCGAATACTTCGGCCACGCTCCGCAAGCGGCCGAAGCGGCCGGCCTGATCCTGAGCCTGCACTCGGCACCGATCTATTTCCACAAGAAGGGCCGCGGCCGCTATAAGAAAGCGCCCGAGCAGACCCTGAAGGCCGCCCTGGCCGGCATCGAGAAAAAGAAACAGCAAGCCATCATCCAGGGCCAGTACGCCGAGGAGCTGAAGGCTGGCACCCTGCCGGCATCGATGCAGAACATCGTCAACCAGCTGCTGTTCAAGCCGGACAAGAACACCATCGAATACAAGGCGCTGGAGCAGGCCGCCAACGAGGCCCACACCACGCCGGCGCGCCTGATGCTGTCGGCCGGCGGCATCAAGTCGCCGAAAGAGCTGCATATGGCCAAGTTCCTGTTCGAGAATTTCCCGAAAGGCCATGGCTTCCCCGAACTGCCGGTGCCTTCCGCTCCGGCCAAGCTGCCGCTGGCGGCGGTGGAAGCGTTCTCCATCGACGACGTGACCACCACCGAGATCGACGACGCTTTCTCCGTGGTGCACCAGCCGGACGGCAAGGTGCGCGTGGGCATCCACATCGCCGCCCCGGGCCTGGGCATCAAGCCGGACGACGCCATCGACAAGATCGCGCGCAGCCGCATGTCCACGGTCTATATGCCGGGCGATAAGATCACCATGCTGCCGGACAGCATCGTCGACGCTTTCACCCTGGCCGAGGGCAAGACTTGCCCGGCCCTGTCCCTGTATGCCGTGCTCGACCCGGCCGACTGGTCCGTGATCTCGACCGAGACGATAGCTGAACTGGTTCCGATCGCCAACAACCTGCGCCACAACACGCTGGACGAACTGGTCAACGAGGAAACCCTGGCCAGCGGCGCGGGCGACTACCCGCGCAAGGCCGAGCTGGCCTTGCTGTGGGGCTGGGCACAGCACCTGGAAGCAGGCCGCATGGTCAAGCGCGAAGCGTTCGGCCTGAAGCCGGAACAGAACAACCGCGTCGACTTCAACTTCTATGTGGAAGACGACGTCGTCACCATTTCCCGCCGCAAGCGCGGTGCGCCGCTGGACAAGATCGTGGCCGAGCTGATGATCTTTGCCAACTCCACCTGGGGCAAGCTGATGCACGACCATGGCGTGCCGGGCATTTACCGCACCCAGGGACAGGGCGTGGGCGGCTGGGCCGCCAAGATGCAGGTGCGCATGATGACGCAGGCGGCCCCGCACCAGGGCCTGGGCGTGGACCAGTACGCATGGTCGACTTCGCCGCTGCGCCGGTATACCGACCTGGTCAACCAATGGCAGATCCTGGCCTGCGCTTCGCACGGCGTGACCGCGCCGATGGTGGCGCCGTTCAAGCACAAGGACGCCAACCTGTTCGCCATCGTGTCGGCCTTCGATGCGGCCTACGCGGCCTATGCCGACTTCCAGTCGAATATGGAGCGTTACTGGTGCCTGAGATGGCTGGGCCAGGAAAATGCGAAGGAAGTGGAAGCCGTGGTGCTGAAGGATGAAGTCCTGCGCCTGGCCGACATCCCGCTGATCGTGCGCATGCCCGGCATGCCGTCTGTTGCACGCGGGTCACACGTGAAGCTGGACGTGCTGCGCTGGGACGAAGTCGACCTGGCCATCGAGACGCGCCTGCAGGAAGGCTCGATTACCCTGCCTTCCGAGCCCGAGGCGGAACTGGACGAGGAAGAGGCGCCAGCCGACCCGGCGCAGCCGACCGAGGCCGACGCAGAGGAAGCTTCGCTCGCCAGCGAGACGGTTGTTACCGAACCTGGCCCACAGTGAAGTAGAATTCAAGATTCTCTAAAGCATCATTTTTGATTCCAGCGCGTGAAGTATTTCAAAGAAAACCAGTTCCTTGTCATCGCCTCCGCAGTATCGGTGGGTTTCCACGCCGTGGCGCTGATGGTGCATTTCGTCGCCCCCAAAGATTTCAAGGTCGAGCCAACCGACCCCGGCCTTGAAGTCATCCTGGTCAATGCCAAGCATGCATCCAAGCCGCTGAAGGCCGATGCACTGGCGCAGGCCGACCTGGATGGCGGCGGCAATGCCGATGCCGGCCGTGCCAAATCCCCGCTGCCCGACATGCGCCGCATGGAAACCGGCGACAGCATCAAGGCCTCCCAGCGCTATATGCAGGAGCTGGAGGAGCGCCAGAAAAACCTGCTGAGCCAAGTCAGAAAGAGTCCTTTGTCCGCCCCGCCGGTGGCCGAAAAGAACCAGACCGACCCTAGCCGCACTGGCGCCGAGCTGATTGAAAGCAGCAAAGCCATCGCCCGCATGGAAGCGGAAATCACGCAAACCATCGACGACCAGAACAAGCGACCGAAAAAGACTTTCCTGTCGCCGAGCACGCAGGGCGTCGGCTACGCCATGTATTACAACGCCTTCCGTCGCCGCGTGGAGGATATCGGCACGCTCAATTTCCCGCAGAAGGATGGGCGCAAGCTGTACGGCGTGGTGGTGCTGAGCATTCCTATCTTCCAGGACGGCAGCGTCTATGAAAAGGAAGGCGGCACCGTGATCGAGCGCAGCTCCGGCAATCCGGATCTGGACAAGGCAGCGATCAGCATCGTGCGCCGCTCCGCGCCATTCGGCAAATTCCCGCCGAATATGCGCTCCAAGGACCGCGACGACCTGTGGGTGATCGTGCAGAAGTTCGTCTTTACGCGTGAAGAGAAGGTCGAGGTTTCCTACGGAAGCAACCAGTGATGGACAAGTACTGCGTCTTTGGCAACCCGATTGCCCACAGCAAGTCGCCTGAAATCCACGCGGCCTATGCGGCGCAGACTGGGCAGCAACTGAGTTACGAGAAATGGCTTGCGCCGCTGGACGGTTTCGGCGGCGCGGTCCGGGCCTTTATTGCCGCTGGCGGCAAGGGGGCCAACGTCACCGTGCCCTTCAAGCTGGAAGCGCACAAGCTGGCCACTTCGCTGACCGTGCGCGCCCAGGCTGCGGGCGCGGTAAATACCCTGGTGTTCGGCGCTGATGGCAGCATCACGGGCGACAACACCGACGGCGCCGGCCTGGTGGCCGACATCGTGCAGAACGCCGGCGTCGCGATTGCCGGCAAGCGCGTGCTCCTGCTTGGCGCAGGAGGCGCTGCGCGCGGCGTCGTGCTGCCCATCCTGGAACATCGTCCCGCTGCGCTGGTGATCGCCAACCGCACCGTTGCCACGGCCGAGGCCCTGGTCGAACAATTCGGCGCGCTGGCCGGGCCGGGCGTGTTGTCGGCCTGCGGCTTTGCCGACGTCCTGGGCGCATTCGACATCATCATCAACGCCACCTCCGCCAGCCTGAGCGCCGATCTTCCGCCCGTGCCGGCCACGGTCTTTGCGCCGGGTGCGCTGGCGCTGGACATGATGTACGGCGCCAGGCCGACCGTCTTCATGCAATTCGCCGCCAGCCACGGCGCCGTCGCGCGCGACGGCCTGGGCATGCTGGTCGAACAGGCCGCCGAAGCCTTCCAGGTCTGGCGTGGCGTGCGCCCTCGGACTGCCGAAGTGCTACAGCAGTTGCGCGCCAGGCTATGATCAGGAAGCTGAAGTGGTTCATCATCGTCCCGATCGCGATTTTCCTCGCGGTGCAGCTGTATTTCCTGGTGCAGATCTGGTGGTGGGTCGACCATAACCCGACCATGACGGCCTTCATGCGTGAGCAGCAGGCCGCTATGCAGGAGAAGGACCCGAAAGCGCGCGTGCAGCAGCAATGGGTCGGCTACCAGGCCATTTCCGCGAACCTGAAACGCGCGGTGATCGCTTCGGAGGATGCCAACTTCGCCGAGCATGAAGGCGTGGATTGGGAGGCGATGCAGAAAGCCTACGAGCATAACCAGGAAAAGAAGAAGGGCGCCAAGATCCACGGCGGCTCGACGATCACGCAGCAACTGGCCAAGAACCTGTTCCTGTCCGGCTCGCGCAGCTATCTGCGCAAAGGGCAGGAGCTGATCATCACTTATATGCTCGAGATGCTGATGGATAAGCGCCGCATCTTCGAGATCTATCTGAACGTGGCGGAGTTCGGGCGCGGCATCTACGGTGCGGAAGCGGCGGCGCGCCACTATTACCGGATTCCGGCGTCGAAGCTGGGGCCGGAACAGGCGGCGCGGCTGGCAGTCATGCTGCCGCGTCCTAAATACTATGATGCGCACCGCGAATCGGCCTATCTGGCGCGGCGTACCGGCATCATCATGCAACGAATGAATTCGGCGGATCTTCCATGAAAAAACATCAAGCGGGCATCAGCCTGGTCGCGGTGGCGGTCATTATGGGCGTGCTGGGCGCAGTGGCGGCATTTGCACTGATCTCGATGCGGCAGGAGCGCAACCTGTTTGCAGAAGGACTGAACAAGGTCGGCGCCAAGGCGGCCGAAGTGGCGGCGCCAGCGGTGGCATCGGTGACGCCGCCGCCGGCACCGATGCGCAAATGCGTCATCAACGGCAAGACCGTGATTTCCAACACCGAATGTGGTGAAAAAGGCAAAGTCATCGAGATCCACGACTCGCGCGGCATCGAGCCGCCGAAGGAGCCGCCCAAGCCGCCGCCGGAAGCGATGCCGAATGCCACAGACCGCGCCATTGAGCGGGCAACGCGCTAAAAATATGCCTCGGCGGGGTGGCAACCCGCCCCCCTTTGCGGGTACACTTGCGAAGTTTTTTAGAACCCGCGCTCTACATCCCCTGTCCGGCTGAGATTGCCTATGATCAATGTTTTCGTTTTACAAAATGGCCGGCTCAACCAGGTGCCTATTGAGACGCGCGAAGACCTTGAACAAGTGGCGCCGGTCTGGGTCGACCTGACTGATCCGACAGAAGACGAACGCGCCTGGGTCAAGTCCATCTACGGCGTCATCCTGCC
Organism: Pseudoduganella sp. R-34; assembly: GCF_049904655.1. Taxonomy (NCBI): domain Bacteria; kingdom Pseudomonadati; phylum Pseudomonadota; class Betaproteobacteria; order Burkholderiales; family Oxalobacteraceae; genus Pseudoduganella; species Pseudoduganella sp. R-34. Next base: position 5,951,879 of record NZ_CP184572.1, on the reverse strand, counting down.
AGGCGAAGACGAAGTCAAGGACATCGAAGCCTCCGCCCGTTACTACGAAGCGGAAAACGGCGACCTCCACCTGCGGACCGACTTCCTGCTGGAAGAAGACGAGGGCCCGTCGCGCGTGGTCACGGTGGCGTTCATCCTGGCCAAGAAAATGCTGTTCTCGGTACACACCGACGACCTGCCGGTATTCCGCCTGGTGCGCATGCGCGCCCGTTCGCGTCCCGGTTCGATCGCCGACTACATGGACGTGCTGCTGGACCTGTACGCCACCGACGCCGAGTATTCGGCAGATGCGCTGGAAGGCATCTACCAGAACCTGGAAGAAGTCTCGGGCCGCGTGCTGCAGGAAGAATTCACCGACAAGGACGCGGCCGACGCCCTGAGCGCCATCGCGCACGAGGAAGACTTGAACGGCCGCATCCGCCGCAACATGATGGACACGCGCCGCGCGGTCTCGTTCCTGATGCGCGGCCGCCTGCTCAATTCCGACCAGTTCGAGGAAGCACGCCAGATCCTGCGCGACATCGAATCGCTGGATGGCCACACTTCCTTCCTGTTCGACAAGATCAACTTCCTGATGGATGCCACCGTCGGCTTCATCAACATTAACCAGAATAAGATCATCAAGATCTTCTCGGTGGCTTCGGTGGCCTTCCTGCCGCCGACCCTGATCGCCTCGGTGTACGGCATGAATTTCGACTTCATGCCCGAACTGAAATGGCACCTGGGCTACCCTTGGGCCTGGGGCCTGATGATTGTCAGTGCTGCCGCGCCATTGATGTATTTCCGCCGCCGCGGCTGGCTGCGTTGATGTAAAGCAACATATTTATTTGCTAAGCCCTGTTTGAAAGGTAGAATTTCGCCGCGACTCCCGGTTGCGCGAAATTCCAACGATACGAAAGGGCTGAGATGAGATTCGGATTTGGGCTGCTGCTTGCCGTTGCCGCAGGCTGGCTGGCAGGTTGCGCCACCCCGCCTCAAGCTCCGGTCTCGATGGCTTACAGGCCATTTGCCGAGCCGGGACTGCGCATCGGCGTCGCGATGAGCAAATTGCCCAAGGCTGACACCAGTTTCCCAGGTGCCGAATGGCCGCTGTGCCATGCTGCCGCCGCGCTGGCAAACGCCAAGCTGACGGCCCACGCGCGGACCTTGCCGACGGATGACCTGGCCGGCCTGAAGGATGACATCGCCGCAGTGTTGAAACTGAAGGGCCAGGTGCCTGTCGTGATCGACGAGCCGATTGTGGTGGGCCAATTGCCCAAGGCCGGCAGCACAGTGCGCAACGCGGCGCCCAGGGATTACTCCTCGCTCCAATCGCAGTACCAGCTGGACAAGCTGCTGGTGGTGGAGTTGGCGGAAGTAGGCATCACGCGCGCATACTCCTCGTACATTCCCGCTGGCGAACCCAAAGGAGTCGTCCGCGGCATGTTCTACATGGTCGACTTCAGGGACGGTTCCTACGAGTGGTATGTGCCGCTGCTGCAGCAAAAGAGCGCGCAGGGCAACTGGGACGAAGCGCCGGCCTTCCCTGGCTTGAGCAATGCCTATTTCCAGGCGATCGAAGCGGCCCGCCAGGCCATCCTCCAGCCGCTGGCCAACTAAGACAATGACCCGCCATCGTTACATTGCCCTGGCCGTACTGCTGGCTTGCCTGCCGGCGGCGAAGGCGGCCGAATCCGCGCAGGCCGATGCCCTCTGGTCGCTCAGTTTGCCGGCCGAGGAAAAAGTCGCCTTCCACGGCCAGGTCAATTTTGACAAGGCCGGCCAGGCGCCGGGCACCATGCTGTATCCGACGCCCGGCCTGGCCGGTTTTATCATGGCCCTGGCGACGCACGCGGCGGTGGTCAAGGGCCAGATGAAAGAGCAGCGCAGCGAGATCGAAGCTGAGGCGGACCGGATCCTGGTGCCTTTCAGGAAGACCCTGAATACCTTCAGCCATGCCGAGCTGGCTGAGCGTGCTTTTCCTGCGGCGACGGGCGTATCCTGGCTCGGCAGCAATGAGCGGCCGCAGTCAGGACTGCTCATTGCCAGCTCACCGGTGTTTTACATGACGCAGGACCAGAGCGCGCTGATCGTCGACAATACCGTGTCGGTGTTTCAGGCGGGAAGCGAGCAGCCGGTCTACACCAACACGGTGCGGGTCGTGTCGCGAGCCGTTGAAGTGGAGAACGAGGCTGTATTCTGGCAACGCGACGGCGGCCAGCGGCTGCGGGAGGTCAGCGCTGGACTGTTCCGCGCATCAGTCGAGATTGCGCGGGCGCATGCGTTCGTGCCTGTCGCACCGAACGCCGGCGCCGAGCGCACCTTCCGCTACCTGGAAGGGAAGAATGAGGCAGTCGAACGCGCTGTACCGGTCAGCGAGCATTGCGGCCGTGCGCTGGTCAGGAACTTGCGTGGCTGGCTGATGTCGATTCCGCTCAAGCGCGTGCGCGCGTCAGCGCCCGAGTGCGCTGGGCCGGCCGGGCCGCCAGCGCTGTAGCGCAGCGGACCCGGCTCAGTGCAGCCGCGCGCCCAGCGCCTCGACGAATTTTGCAGGGTCGTCCACGCCAAGCACGATGTGGGTGGCAGCCCGGTCGCCGCCCAAGAGTGTTGGCAGCGCGGTACCGGGCCGCAGCGTGATTTCCACATTCATCGCACCCTGGTGGCGGAAATAGCGCTTGCCAGGCAGGCGCCGCTCCGGATGCGGCACGCGCGCGACTGAGACGATCGCGGCATACGGGACGACGGCATCGGCGGCCAGCGCGCCGCAGCGCAGGTGCAAATCGGCAGCGCCAAGCGACACTGGCCGCGCCAGGGTGGCGCGATAGTCGGCCAGCAAATAGAGCAGGCCCCAGGCAGTCAACGCCGTAGCGACCCAGGCGGCAGCCGGAGACCATAGGAAGTGCAGCAGCAAATGCGCGACGGGGATGTCGAATGCCATCAGCCAGATCCACGCAAGCTGGTTGCTCGCGTTGCCGCCTGCACGGGCCGTCGAAAAATGCTGTTCGCCTTCAAATACGGGCGCCGTGCGCATGAACAGGGCGTAATACCAGATGCGTGCTTCGAACTCCATCAGGCGGCCCGTGGTGCCTTTGCCAAAGCGGCGCCGGATAGCACGCGCCAGGACGCGGTCTGGATTGGCGTCGGCCTGCAGGGCGCGACGAATTCCCAGCAGCAGCCAGGCTGCGAGGGCTATTTCCGCCATGGCGAGCAGCCCAGGCAGTGCCATGCGCAAGCGGTCAATCTCGCGCCATGCCAGCTTGGATGCATCGGGGATGGCGAAACTGCCGAACGCCAGCCCCAGCAACAACATGGCGGCACATTTCCTGAGCCAATCCTTCCAGGCGGGCCGGCAAATCAGCAAATATGCAACAGGGAATGTAACCAAAAGGTCCAGTAGCAGCGGCCACTCCGGATGACCCAAGGGGTTGCCCTGTGTCCGGTAAAGGACGAAATGACCGCCCAGGGCGCCTGCGAATAACAGTGAAAACCAGTTGTTCCTGCTCCAGCTGCGAACCATTGCATGCTCCAGTACTTGTACTTGTCAATCATATACAGCATTCGGGCCACATATTGACACGAAAGTATCTTCGTCACATTCTTTCGTTTCACAATCCACATTTACCCCGGAGGCTGAATGGCTGAGGTCGATTTGTCGCCAGCATCGCAAGCGATGCTGGCGCTGCGCGACCAGGTGATCGACGCCTGGCGCGAGGTAGCGCGGGAGACCTTGTGCAAGGCCGGCGAGCTGCCCGACCCGATCTTGCTGAATACCCTGCCGACTTTTTACGAGCACCTGGCACGCCTGCTGACGCACGAGTATTACCAGGCCAGCGGCGTCGACGTGGCGGTGATCGCGCAGGAGCATGGCGGCGAGCGCGCGCGCCTGAGCGGCTACGACACCACCACCCTGATCCGCGAATACCAGCTGTTCCGGCAAGTGCTGTTCAAGATGCTGCACCTGCACAGCGTGGTGCTGACCCATGATCAGCGCGAAGCGATTGCCACCTCGATCGACAGCGCCATCCGCGAAAGCGTGACGGCCTTCGCCCTGATCCAGTCAGCGCTGCGCGAGCAGTTCATTGCCGCGCTGACGCATGACCTGCGCACACCACTGTCGACCGTCAGCGTGGCGGCGCAAGTTATCGAAAGCAAGGCGCCGACTGACGACATCCGCAGGTTGGCCGAGCGCATCGCGGTGAACGCGCAGCGCATCGAAGCAATGACGCGCGACCTGCTGGACTGCATGGTGTTCGAAGGCGGGCAACGCTTGCCGCTGCACCTGGAGGAGTTCGACCTTGCCTTGCTGGCCTACGAGGTTGCGCAGCAAACCATGGAGCGCAGCGCAGTGCAGGTGCAGGTGGAATTCGAGTCGGCAGTGGGGCAATGGTGCCGCGCCTCGCTGCAGCGCGCGCTGGAGAACCTGCTGGGCAATGCCATCAAGTATCGCAAGCCGGGTACGCCGGTCCTGATCCGGGTCGCCTGCCATGGCGAGCGCGTGCAACTGTCCGTGCACAACGACGGCGAGCCGATTCCTGCCGAAGAGCTGGAATCGATCTTCCAGGTCTATCGCCGCGCGCGCGGGGGCAAATGCTCCAAGGATGGCTGGGGAGTAGGGCTGCCCTATGCGCGCCGCGTGGCCGAGAGCCACGGCGGCAGCATCATCGTCACCAGTTCGGCGGCGCTGGGCACCACCTTCCGGATCGACATCCCGATGGACGCGCGGCCTTTCAGCTGCGCACCAGTAGTGAATTAAAAGTCGGGGTCAGGTCTGGCAATCCGCCACATTTTTCGCAAAGCGAAAAATGTGGCGGATTGCCAGACCTGACCCCGACTTTTTAAAGCGTAGCGAAGACTTTTTTCGCGGCGGCGATGGTGGCGTCGATCACGGCGTCGTCGTGCTGGGCGCTGACGAAGCCGGCTTCGAAGGCGGCCGGGGCGAAGTAGACGCCTTCGTCCAGCATCTTGTGGAAGAAGACGTTGAACTTCTCGCGGTCGCCGGCCATCATTTCGGCGTAGTTGTTGGGCGGCGTGGCGCTGAAGTAGAGGCCGAACATGCCGCCTTCGGCATCGGCGCAGAAGGTGACGCCGGCTTCTTTCGCGGCGGCGCTCAGGCCGTCGGCCAGGCGGCGCGCGCTGCGGGCCAGGCCCTGGTAGAAGCCGGGCTGCTGGATCAGTTTCAAAGTGGTCATGCCGGCCGCCACGGCAACCGGGTTGCCCGACAGGGTGCCGGCCTGGTACACCGCGCCCACCGGCGACATCTTCGACATCAGTTCTTTCGAGCCGCCAAAGGCTGCCACCGGCAGGCCGCCGCCAATCACCTTGCCCAGCGCGGTCAGGTCGGGCTTGATGCCATACAGTTCCTGCGCGCCGCCGAGGCCGACGCGGAAGCCGCACATCACTTCGTCGAAGATCAGGATGGCGCCATGCTCGGTGCACAGTTCGCGCAGCGCGCCCAGGAATTCCGGGGTGCCCTTGATCAGGTTCATGTTGCCGGCCACCGGTTCCACGATGACGCAGGCGATCTCATTGCCGTACTCGTCGAACGCGGCGCGGATGGCGTCCACGTTGTTGTAGTCGAGCACCAGGGTGTGCTTGACGAAGTCTTCCGGCACGCCGGCCGAGGTCGGGTTGCCGAAGGTGAGCAGGCCGCTGCCGGCTTTCACCAGCAGGGAGTCGGCGTGGCCGTGGTAGCAGCCTTCGAACTTGACGATCTTGTCGCGGCCGGTGGCGCCGCGCGCCAGGCGCAGGGCGCTCATGGTCGCTTCGGTGCCGGAGGAGACCAGGCGCACCTGTTCGATCGACGGCAGCAGGCGGCAGATTTCTTCCGCCATCTCGATTTCAGCTTCGGTGGGGGCGCCGAAGGACAGCCCGCGCGTGGCGGCATCCTGCACCGCCTTCACCACTTCCGGATGGGCGTGGCCGACGATAGCCGGGCCCCAGGAGCCGATGTAGTCGATGTAGCGCTTGCCGTCCGCATCCCAGAAGTAGGGGCCTTCGGCGCGGGTGATGAAGCGCGGCGTGCCGCCCACGGAACGGAAGGCGCGCACCGGCGAATTGACGCCGCCCGGGGTGGATTTCTGGGCGCGTTCGAACAGGATGTCGTTTTTCGAAGTAGTCATGGCTTGAAGAATCGATTGGGGACAAAGCGCCCCATGCCATAGCGCTGGGCATGGAGCAAGGTCTGGTAGGTGTATTGTTCGGCGCGCTCCACGGCTTCCGGCACGGCCAGGCCGTGCGCCAGCCAGGCGGCGATGGCGGCCGACAGGGTGCCGCCGGCGCCCACGAAGGGGCCCGGCAGGTGCTGCCATTTGTCGTGGCGCAGCACGCCTTCGGCGCTGTACAGGGTATTGGCGCGCTGCCCGCCGCCGGCGTTGGTGCCGGTGACCAGCACGTATTCGCAGCCGAGGTCGATCAGGTGCTCGGCGTCGTCGGCCATGGTTTCGCCGTTGCCCAGGTCGCGCCAGGTTTCGGCCATGCGCGCCAGTTCGACTTCCGACAGCATCAGCAGCGTGCCCTGCGGCACCAGCAGCTGGCGCAACACGGTCAGCAGCTCTTCGGGATCGTCTTCGTCGCCCGGCGGCGGCAACTGGCTGCCGAAGGGGTCGAGCACCAGCGGCGCGTCGGGATAGTCGGAGACGATTTCGGCCAGGGTGGAGACATGTTCCAGGTGGTCCAGCGCGCCCACCTTGAAGGCTTGCACCGGCACGTCTTCCAGCACCATGCGGGCCTGGTCGGCCACCCAGTCGGGATCGACATGCTGCTGGTCTTCGACGCGCGCGCTGTCGCCCACCAGCAGGGCGGTGGTGGCGGACAGGCCGCGGCAGCCGAGGGCATGGAAAACAGCCAGGTCGGCATGCACGCCCACCGCTCCGACCGGATCGGCCACGCCAAATGTCAGGATCAAGGGAGATGTTTGGTTTTGCACGGCGGTTAGATTAAGATACCTAATTCAGCATTTTACTTTATTAGAAGGTGACTCAACGTGAGCAGCAATGATACAAGCCAGGAATTCCAGAACTGGATGTGCCTGATCTGTGGCTGGATTTATGACGAAGCCGCAGGCTTGCCGGAAGAAGGCATTGCGCCGGGCACCCGCTGGGCCGATGTGCCGATGAACTGGACTTGCCCGGAATGCGGCGCGCGCAAGGATGATTTCGAGATGGTCGCCATCTAAACTGTTATGTAATTGAAAACTTAGTTTCTTATCAAATAAGGAATGTTTCCAAGTTTTCAAATAAATAAGTGTTTCTTTTAAGCAGCAGATCCTGCCATAGGGCTGTCCCCTGTGCTATCGTAGCGAGACTATAGGGAAATACTTTAGAAATGACGACAAAACCGCAAGGAACCGGACTGAAAATCATGGTGATCGACGATAGCTCGACTATTCGCCGGTCCGCAGAAATTTTCCTGACCCAGGCGGGATACCAGGTAATCCTGGCCGAGGATGGCTTTGATGCGCTGGCCAAGATCAATGACCAGCAGCCTGCGCTGATTTTCTGCGACATCCTGATGCCGCGGCTGGATGGTTATCAAACCTGCGCCCTGATCAAAAAGAGCGCCAAGTTTCATACGACCCCAGTGCTGATGCTCTCATCCAAGGATGGCCTGTTCGACCGCGCACGCGGCGCCATGGTCGGTTCGGCTGCCTACCTGACCAAACCCTTCACCAAAGATAGCCTGCTGGCTGCGGTGCGAGAGCACACCGCCGCCGCCAGTGCGTAAAACACCGTAATACAGAGAGTAAAGCATGGCCATTCAACGAATCCTGATCGTAGACGACTCGCCTACCGAGCGTTATTACCTGACCGACATCCTGGTGCGCAGCGGTTTCACCGTGTCCACCGCTGAAAACGGCGAAGAAGCCATGGCCAAGATCAAGGCCGACAAGCCGCAACTGATCCTGATGGACGTGGTGATGCCTGGCCAGAACGGCTTCCAGGTCACGCGCGCCATCGCCAAGGATCCTGAGCTGCAGGACGTGCCGATCATCATCTGCTCGTCCAAGAACCAGGAAACCGACCGTATCTGGGGCATCCGCCAGGGCGCCAAGGACTACCTGGTCAAGCCGGTCGACGCGGCCGAGCTGCTGGCCAAGATTGCCGCACTCGGTTAAGCGATGACGACCGAACAGCAGGCGCCGACCGGCGCTGAACGCCGCAGCCGCCTGCGGCAGTACCAAGTGACGCTGCTGGAGCGCATGCAGGCCGCCAAGGCCGGCACGGGCAATGCCGGCCGCGAACTGGGCGTGCTGCTGGGCGGCCGCCGCTGCCTGCTGGACCTGACCCAGGTCGGCGAAATCGTGCCGTTCCAGGCTGTGACGGCGGTACCGCTGTCGCAGGACTGGTATCGCGGCCTGTCCAATATCCGCGGCAACCTGGTCGGTGTGGTCGACCTGGCGCGCTATATGGGCGAGGCTGGCACGCAGGCAGGCCCGGACAGCCGCCTGGTGACGTTTGCCACCCACCTCAACTTTAATGTAGCAATCCTGGCCGGGCGCGTGCTTGGCTTGCGCAACCTGGACGAAATGGTGGAACAAGCACCGGCGGACAGTGGGCAAGCTGCCTGGGGTGGCCAGCAATTCCAAGACCGTGAAGGGCAGCAGTGGACCAGGCTGGACCTGGGCGAACTGGTGCACGATGCGCGGTTCCTGCAAATCGGCCTGTAATCTCGCGCTGCCATCGGGCAGGCGCAACATATTGAAAGCTATCGGGGGACGTAGTAATGGCATTTAAATTTTTGTCGCGCTCCGCACCGGAGGCCAGCGCCGAGCTGGGTTCCAATTCGGAGTTTGCCAACTTTAACAATTCTCAGTACGAAGGCGCGTCGCCAGAGGCGGCCGTTGACACTGCTGAACAACCGGCAGCGACCGAAAGCGTTACCCCGGAAGCGGCGGAAGGCGCGCGCGGCTTGCTGCAGCGCCTGCGTACCAGCTCGGTGGGCGAGGCTGCGGCCAACGTCAAGCTGCCGCTGATCGGCCACCTGCCCAGCGCGCGCCAGCTGAGCCTGCTGTCCACCACGCTGGGCGTATCGCTGCTGCTGTCGGTGGTCTTCGTGGCGTGGAACGCGTACAACAGCGGCGTGACGTCGACCCGTACCCAGATCGCTTCCGACGTGCTGATGCACTCGCAGCGTATCGGCAAGGCGGCGCCAAACGCGATTAAGGGCAACCAGCAGGCGATCAAGCAGCTGGAGGACAGCCGCAGCGAACTGAATCGCGCGCTGCTGGCGCTGGCCGACGGCGGCCGCTATGCCGGCCACTCGGTGTTGTCGGCCCCGGGCGCGGTATTGCCGACCCTGAACGATGCCCGCAAGAAGTGGACCGCTTCCGACAAGGCTGCCGCCACCATCGCCAAATACAAATGGGACTTGGCCGGTCTGGACGAGACCCTGCAAAAGCTCAACGCCATGTCGCCTGACCTGCTGTCGCTGACCGAGGAAGTCGCATCGGCGCGCCTGAAGCAGGGCGGCAGCGCCAAGGAACTGGCGGCACTGGGCAAGCTGGGCATGCTGACCCAGCGCATGAGCCGTAGCGCTTCGAACTTCCTGACCGAGGGCGGCGTTTCCTCGTCCGAGACCGCGTTCCAGCTGGGCCGCGACGCGACCGTGTTCCGCCAGACCGTGGACGGTTTCCTGGGCGGCAGCGACCAGCTCGGCCTGCCGGCCGTGAAGGATGGCGAGACCCGCGAAAACCTGCAGGCGCTGAAGAAAGGCTTCGAAGACTACGACAAGCTGGTCAAGTTCATTCTGGACCGTCTGGAAAAATTCTCCGCTGCGAAGAGCGCGGAACGACTGCTGTTCAACGAGAACGAAGACGTTCGTGCCAACTTCGCCAACCTGCAGACCAAGCTGCGTGAGCAGCAGGACTCGCTGGGTATCTCGTTCTGGCTGATGGTGGTTGGCCTGACGGTGACCCTGGTCTCCGCTGCGGCGATCGGCCGCGTGCTGCTGCTCGATTCGCAGAACCGTGGCCGCGCTTCCGAGCGCCGCCGCCAGGAAGCGGAAGCGATGCGCCTGAAAGCGCAGCAGCAGGAAGAAGAAACCAAGGCCATTAACGAGCAGAACCAGGCCGCAATTTTGCGCCTGATGAACGAACTGCAGGAAGTGGCGGACGGTGACTTGACCGTGCAGGCAACCGTGTCGGAAGACATTACCGGCGCGATTGCCGACTCGGTTAACTACACCGTGGAAGAGCTGCGCGGCCTGGTAGGCCGTGTGACGATCACCGCGGAACAGGTTACCTCGGCATCGACCCACGCACAGGGTATTTCCAACGACCTGCTGGCAGCATCGGCAGCGCAGTCGAAGGAGATCCAGGACGCATCCAACACCGTTGTGAAGATGGCCAACGAAATTACCGACGTGTCGCGCAGCGCGGCCGAATCGGCGGACGTTGCGCGCCAGTCGGTTGATGCGGCGCGCCAGGGTGCGGAAGCGGTGCAGAACGCGATCAAGGGTATGGACGAGATCCGCGAGCAGATCCAGGAAACTTCGAAGCGCATCAAGCGACTGGGCGAATCCTCGCAGGAGATTGGCGAGATCACCGAGCTGATTTCCGACATTACCGAACAGACCAACGTGCTGGCGCTGAACGCGGCGATCCAGGCGGCATCGGCAGGTGAGGCAGGCCGAGGCTTCTCGGTGGTTGCGGAAGAGGTTCAGCGACTGGCGGAACGCTCCGCCGAAGCGGCCAAGCAGATCGGTGCGCTGGTGAAGACCATTCAGACCGACACCCACGACGCGGTGGCGGCAATGGAAAAATCCACGCAGGGTGTGGTCGAAGGTGCCAAGCTGTCCGACGCGGCAGGTACCGCACTGCAGGACATCTCGCAGGTTTCGAACCGCCTGGCGGAACTGATTCAGGGTATTTCCTACGCAACCGGCATGCAGGCGACGTCCGCAAACGGCGTGGCGCACAATATGCAGCACATCCTGCAGGTAACGCAGCAAACCCAGGATGGTACCCAGCAAACCGCGAGCTCGGTTCGCAAACTGACCTCGCTGGCGCAGGAGCTGAAGAACTCCGTGTCGCGATTCCGCGTCGGCGCCTGATGAGTGCCTGATTAGTGCCCAAGTTGCCGCTTAATTTTTAGAATCTATGAGCAAACCTGATCTTTCGTTCACCGCTTTGCCGCAATACGACACCGGCCCGCTGTCCTGGGTCATGGGTGAAATCCGCGAAGCGCTGGCCCGTTCCCGCACGGCGCTGTTCGAAGCCGGCGGGCGTGATGCGGAAGACCAGACCACGGCGCTGATGCATGCCAAGTCCCACCTGCACCAGGCGCACGGCGCCCTGCAGATGGTGGACGTGGACGGCGTCGCGCTGCTGACGCAATTGGCGGAAGTGGTGCTGGACCGCATGCGCGACGGCACGCTGAAATGCACGCCGGACCATGCGCAGCTGCTGGCCAATATGTACCAGGCGCTGGTAGAGTTCCTGGAGGAGCTACTGTCCGGCGCCCCGTTCCAGCCGGTGCGCCTGTTCCCCTTCTTCCGCGATATCCAGGATTTGCTGGGCATCGACCGGGTCCACCCGGCCGACCTGTTCTTCCCCGACGTATCGCATGTGCCGGAACTGCCGGCGGCGCTGCCATCGGCCGGCGCGCCGGGCGGCGCCCCCGATTACAAGGCCCTGCGCCAGCGCTTCGAGCGCGCGCTGCTGCCCTACCTGAAGGCGGCCGACGCCGGCAGCCAGGCGATCCATGCCGCGGCGCTGCAGGCAGCCATTACCGACGTGGCAGACCAGCAAGGCGAGCATAAGGCGCGCGTGTTCTGGCGCGCCATGCAGGCCTTCGCCGAACTGGTGGTGAGCGGCCAGCAGGAAAGCAACCGCTACGTCAAGCAGCTGTTCGGCCTGATCAACCTGCAACTGCGCCGCCTGTCGGCCGGTTCGCCCGAACTGCCGGACAATGTGCTGAAAGAGGCGCTGTTCTTCATCGCCTCGGCCGATCCGGAAACCCTGCCGCCGCTGGCGCGCCAGCTGCGCGCCGGCTATGCGCTGGACGGCATGGTGCCGCACGATTTCGAGACGCGCCGCTACGGCCGCATTGACGACGCTTCGCTGGCCGCTGCGCGCGAGGGCATCGCCCACGCGCGTTCGGTCTGGCAGCGCATCGAACAGAACGAAAACAATCCGGAACTCGATAACGATTTCGGCCAGTCCCTGGCCAAGGCGGCCGTGGCCAGCGAAATGCTGGGCCTGGGCGCGCTGGCAGCGTTGCTGCGCCAGCTGGCGGAGTCGGCACGCAATACCGTGGGCACGCGCCGCAGCGAGGCGCTGGGGCTGGAAATGGCGACGGCACTGCTGTTCGCCGAGCACGGCATCGCCCAGATCCGCCACCTGCCGGACGATTTCAACGTCCACGCCGACACCATCGCGGCGCGCCTGCAAGCCTTGCAGGCCGGCGGCGCGGCGCCGGAGCCGGCGCAGTGGCAGGGCGGCCTGGCCCGCCAGCTGCACGAAGAAGATACCGTCGTCGCCCTGGCGCTGGAAATGAAGACCGGCTTGCGCCAGGTCGAGAAGATGCTGGACGAGTATTACACCGACCCGGCGCGCCGCGCCGAACTGTCGGACCTGGACAAGGTGCTGCACCAGCTGCACGGCGCCTGCGCCATCCTGGACCAGGACGATGCAATGAACGCCGCGGCGCACGTGCGCATCGAGATCGGCCGCCTGGCATCGGGCCAGTTCGATGAGGCGCACGAAGCCAGGGCGCTCGACGAGATCGCCCAGAACGTGGGCGCGCTGGGCTTCTTCGTCGATATGCTGGCGCAGAATCCATCCGGCGCGCGCGAGCGGTTCGCCTTCGATCCGGAACACGGTACGTTCCGTGCCGTGCCGTTCAAGAAAATCTCCGGCCCGGAGTCGATCCCGGTGCTGGAGGAGGCGCTGCCGGAGCCGGAAGCGGCCCCTGAGCCGGTGCTGACCGCACCCGTTCCCGAAGCCGGCGCCGCCGGCGACGAGGCGGTGGAAGCGGAGCTGCTGGAAATTTTCATCGGCGAGGCGCAGGAAGTGCTGGCCTTCGTGCGCGAGACGCTGGCGCGTCCGCACAGCGAGATTTCCAGCCTGGACACGATGACCATGCTGCGCCGTTCCTTCCACACGCTGAAGGGCAGCAGCCGCATGGTGGGCCTGAACCGCTTCGGCGACGGCGCGCATTCGATCGAGAAGGTGATGAACCTGTGGCTGGCAGAAGAGCGCCGTGCCACCGAAGACCTGTTCGGCCTGCTCGAATTTGCGAGCGAAGAGATGTCGGCATGGGTGGATGAACTGGCCAGCACGGGCAATTCTGCGCGCCAGGAAAAACCGATCGTCGACGCTGCCACGCGCGTGCAGGACACTGGCGTGTTCGAGCGTCCTGCTGCGGGCACCCTGCCTGCCGCGGCGCCAAGTGCGCCGCAAGCAGCCGGCGTCGAGATCGAGGCTGCAGTGGACGCGATCGAGGCCCCGGCACTGGCCGAGCCAATCGTCGTGGAGCCTGCCGGCGCCGAGGCGGCGGCTGAGGGAGCCGCGCCGGAAGCGGCCGAGGAAGTGATCGAAGCACTGCCTGCCGACCTGTCCTTTGACCTGGACGCGATCGAAGTCACCGAGCCCGAACCTGCCCTGACGCTGGACGAGCCGCTGGTCGTCGAGGCGCTGGAAACGGAAGCGGCAACGGCCCGCCCAACCAACGTCATCGAATTCCCGACTGCTACCGCGCCAACGCCACCAGAGCCGCCGGCGGAAGACAATATGAAGTTCGTGGGGCGCCTGGCGATCCCGCTGCCGCTGTACAACATCTACATGGCGGAAACCGACGAACTGGTACGCCTGCTGTCGCAAGATTTCGGCGAATGGCGCCACGAGCAGCGTCCGGTGAATCCGGAGGCGTTGCAGGCGGTGCATACCCTGACCGGCACCTCCGGCACGGTGGGCTTCAAGCCGCTGCGTGAGCTGTCCTATGCGCTGGAAATCACGCTGCAGGAACTGCAACCGCCAGCGCCGCACCTGGACGATGCGCAACACGACCTGTTCGATTTCACGATCGAGCGCGTGCGCCAGATGCTGCAAAGCTTTGCCACCGGCGAGCTGCCGCCGGAACAGCCGGAATTGATCGAAGCGCTGCACAAGCTGCGCGACGAACTGGCGCATCCGCCGGAAGTCGGCCAGGAACTCGACGAACGCCTGGACAGCATTGTCGGCGAGCCAGCCAGCGCGCAGCTGGAACAGCGCCTCGACAACCTGTTCAGCGATACTTACCACAGCCTGGTCGCCGAACTGCCGGCAGAAACGGCACACGCAGAGCAGTCGAAGCAGGAAGTTGTCGCGCAGGACGGCAACATCGATAACCTGTTCGATGCCGCTTTCGATGACGCTTTCGATGCGCCTGAACTGAAGCAGGCCGGGCCTGCCGCAGAAACGCTGCGCCTGGTGGAGCCGGGCGAAGCCAAAGAGATCGTCGCCGAAGCCGCTGAACCGGCGGTCGAGGAAATCGCCGCGCCGGTGGTCGAAGAAGCTGCCGCACCGGACCTCGAGCAGATCGATGCGCTGCTGGTCGAAGAAACCCCGGTGCCGGTCGCCGAGGAAACTGCCGAACCAGTCGTCGAGCAGGCCGCTGCGCCGGTCGTCGAAGAAGCCGCTGCCCCGGCCATCGAGCAGATTGCCGAGCCGGCCGTTGCCGAAGCCGAACCAGAACCTGCCACCGGGGACATCGAGGAAGCCGCGCTGCTGGCCGAAGCCGATGCTGCCACTGCCGAAGCCGCGATGGAAGTCGACGCCATCGATGCCACGGCATTGGCTGCCGGCGAAGCCATCGAAGAAGATGCGGTCGACCTGGACCACGCCGCTGCAAGCGAAGTGCAGGTGGTCGAACTGCCGGAAACCCCGCACCTGCTGGGCGCCAGCCCGTCCGACATCCACGACGAACTGGACCCGGACCTGCTGCCTGTGTTCCTGGAAGAAGGCACCGACCTGCTGCCGCAGATCGGCGAATCGCTGCGCGCCTGGCACGCCAAGCCGACCGATTTCAGCCACGCCCACAGCCTGCAGCGCGTGCTGCACACCGTGAAGGGCAGCGCCCGCATGGCCGGCGCGATGCGCCTTGGCCAGCACGCGCACGAAATCGAAACGCACATTGAAAACATGGTGCACGCAGGTAGCGCCTCCCAGCACTCGTTCGACGAGCTGATGGCGCACTACGACCACGCGCTGCTGCTGTTCGAACAACTGCAAAATCCGGAAGCCTATGCAGCTGCCATGGCCGCCGCGCAAGCGGCAGCCGCAGCACCGGCCGCCGATGCCCGCGCGCCGGCAGCGCAAGGCGCAGCCCAGCCTTCGCTCAGCGCCCTGGCTGCGCGCCTGGCGGCAGCGCCTGGCACGGCGGCACGCGGCGGCGACGAAGCGGAAGGCGCCAAGGCCTCGCCGCTGGTGCGTGTGCGTGCAGACATCCTCGACCGCCTGGTGAACCAGGCCGGTGAAGTGTCGATCACCCGTTCGCGCCTGGAAAACGAAGTGACCTCGCTGCGTACCTCGGTATCGGACTTCCAGGAAAACTTGAATCGCCTGCGCCGCCAGCTGCGCGAAGTCGAAATGCAAGCCGAGTCGCAGATCGCTTCGCGCATGTCGATTGCCGGCGAGCGCGAATTCGATCCGCTGGAGTTCGACCGCTTCACCCGCCTGCAGGAACTGACCCGCATGATGGCCGAATCGGTGAACGACGTGGCCTCCTTCCACGAAGGCCTGATCCGTTCCATCGACGGCGCCACCGGCGACTTGACGCAGCAAGCGCGCATGACGCGTGACCTGCAGCGAGACCTGATGCGCGTGCGCATGGTGCCGTTCAACAGCGTGTCCGAGCGTCTGTTCCGCGTGGCCCGCCAGGGCGCGAAAGAAACCGACAAGCGCGTCAACCTGGACATCCGCGGCGGCGGCGTGGAAATGGACCGCAGCGTTCTGGAACGCATGGCCGCGCCGTTCGAACACTTGCTGCGTAACGCCATCGTGCACGGCATCGAGCCGCGCGAACGCCGCGTTGAACACGGCAAGGGCGAGACCGGCGAGCTGCTGGTGCAGGTCAGCCAGCAGGGTAACGAAGTGGTGCTGGAGTTCAGCGACGACGGCGCCGGCCTGGACCTGGAACGCATCCGCGCCAAGGCGCGCAGCGTCGGCCTGCTGGCCGACGACCAGGTGGTCAGCGATGCCGAAGCGTCCAACCTGATCTTCCAGCCGGGCTTCTCCACTGCCGATACGCTGACCGAACTGGCCGGCCGCGGCGTGGGCATGGACATCGTGCTGTCCGAGGCGCAAGCCCTGGGCGGCCGCGTGGAAACCTTCACCGAGCCAGGCAAGGGCACCCGCTTCACGATCCGCCTGCCGCTGACGCTGGCCGTGACCCAGGTGGTGCTGATCTCCGCCGGCGGCCGCACCCACGCGGTGCCGGCGCTGATGGTGGAGCAGGTGCTGCAACTGAAGGAAGGGGCACTGGCCGAAGCTACCGCCAAGGGCGCCGTGGTGCACCATGGCCAGCACGTGCCGCTGCGCTATCTGGCAACCTTGCTGGGCGATGGGGAAGCGCGTCCGCTGCTGCAACGCTCTTCGCCGGTGATGATGCTGCGTAACGGTACCGACCGTGTCGCGCTGCACGTCGATGAGATCCTCGGCAACCGCGAGGTGGTGATCAAGAACATCGGCCCGCAGCTGTCGCGCATGCCCGGCATCGCCGGCGCAACCGTGCTCGGTTCGGGCGAGATCGTGCTGATCCTGAATCCGGTGGCGCTGCAGCTGCACGTGGCGCAGCATCCGGAACTGGCGCCGCGCACTGCCGCGACTCCGGCGCCGGCGCCGGCCGGCGGCAGCGCCGAACCGGTGGAACCGACCCGCGCGCATGGCACCGTCATGGTGGTGGACGATTCGCTCACCGTGCGCAAGGTGACCCAGCGCCTGCTGGAGCGCGAAGGCTACCACGTCATGCTGGCAAAAGACGGCGTGGATGCGCTGGAACAGTTGCAGGACCGCTTGCCGGAACTGATGCTGGTCGACATCGAAATGCCGCGCATGGACGGCTTCGACCTGACCCGCAACGTGCGCGGCGACGAACGCACCAAGGAGATCCCGATCATCATGATCACCTCGCGTTCGGCGGACAAGCACCGCAACTACGCGCTGCAACTGGGCGTGAATGCCTACTTCGGCAAGCCGTTCCAGGAAGATATCCTGCTCGGCGCCATCGCCGGCCTGCTGCCTCAACGGGCTTGAGGCGCGCAGCAGCGGACCAAAGGGCAGGCCACAGCGCCTGCCCTTTTTATTTCTTGACGACTTCGTAGCGCTCGAGCGTGCGCTGGCGCGCCTGGTCGTGGTCGACGACCGGATTGCGCGGCAGGTGGATCTCCTTGGCCGGCAAACCGGCTAGCTGCGGCAGGTAGCGCTTGATGAATTTCCCCTCCGGATCGAACTTCTGCGACTGCGTGACCGGATTGAAAATCCTGAAGTAGGGCTGCGCATCGCAGCCCGACGACGACGCCCATTGCCAGCCGCCGTTGTTGGCCGCCAGGTCGAAATCATTCAGATGCAGCGCGAAGTAGGCTTCGCCGCGGCGCCAGTCGATCCCCAGATCCTTGCACAGGAAAGAGGCCGTCACCATGCGCAGGCGGTTGTGCATATAGCCGGTCCGGTTTAGCTGCAGCATGGCCGCATCCACCAGTGGATAGCCGGTGCGGCCTTCGCACCAGGCCGCGAACAGTTGGTCGGCCTGCGGCCCGGTTTCCCATTCGATCCTGTCGTAGGCCGGCTTGAAGGCGCCATCCACCACGTGCGGATGGTGGTACAGGATCTGCATGTAGAACTCGCGCCAGATCAGTTCCGACAGCCACACCGCGCCGCCTTCGCCTGCCGCGCCGCGCGCCGACAGGGTCATCACGGTGCGCACCAGGTGGCGGATCGACACGGTGCCAAAGCGCAGGTGCATCGACAGGTAGGACGGCCCCTTGATGGCCGGGTAGTCGCGCGCCACGCCGTAGCCGGCGATCCGGCCCAGGAACTCGTCGAACAGCTGCGGGCCGTCGCCGATGCCCAGTTCATGCAGGTTGGTGCGCTCGAAACCAAGATCGGCCAGCGCCGGCAGCGTGCTGCCGCCCGGTGCGAAGCGGCCCGGCTCCACGGTGTACGGCACCAGTACCGAGGGATCCGCTTCCAGCTTGCGCAGCCAGGCGTTCTTGTAGGGCGTAAACACGGAAAACGGCTGGCCGGCCTGGGTCAGCACTTCGTCGCGCTCGAACACCACCTGGTCCTTGAAGGTGCGCAGTTCACGGCCGGCAGCGCGCAGGCTGCGGGCCACGGCGTCGTCGCGGGCAATGGCGGCCGGCTCATAGTCATGGTTGGCGAAAACGGCATCCGCATCGAGCTCGGCAGCCAGCGCGGGAATTGCTGTTTCGGCAAGGCCATGCCGCACGATCAGGTGCCCGCCAGCCGCTTCCAGCTCAGCAGCAAGGGCCGCCAGCGTATCGTGGATAAACTCGACCCGCCGGTCGGCAGCGGGGAGCCGATCCAGGATGGCGCGGTCGAAAATAAAGGCCAAGTACACTGTCCCTGCAGAGGCCAGAGCGTGATGCATTGCGGCATGATCGAACAGGCGAAGGTCCCGGCGCAACCAGACAAGGGCGTTTTTCATGGCTGGATCAGCAATTCATAGTAAACTGTGGGTATATCCGGCAGTTGCAGCGCGGATATTACAGTAAAGAACTCTTAACAGTCCTGCATAGAGAGCAATCATGAAAAAAGTCAAATTGACCAGAAGCATGCCTGTGCCGGGATTGTTACCGGAAACTAGTGAACTGAAGGAGCTAAAGGCGCCTATGACTGCCCCTGCGCTCAACCTGGCGAATCATTTCCTGATTGCCATGCCATCCATGCAAGACCCGATCTTTGGCGGCACGGTCGTGTATGTATGCGAACACAATGAGAACGGCGTGCTGGGCGTCGTGATCAACAAACCTACCGACATGACCATGGAAGTGCTGTTCGACCGGATCGACCTGGAAGTGTCGTCCGCCGCCGAGCGCCACCTGGAGTCGGAGCCGATCATGTTCGGCGGCCCGGTGCAGGACGACCGCGGTTTCGTGCTGCATACCCCGGGCGCGCACTATTCGTCTTCGCTGACGGTGACCAACGACGTCGCCTTCACCACCTCCATCGACGTGCTGGAAGCCGTGGCCCGCGGCCAGGGACCGGAACGCATGATGGTGTCGATCGGCTACGCGGGCTGGAGCCCCGGCCAGCTGGAAGACGAGCTGGCCCGCAACGGCTGGCTGACGGTGGCCGCCGACCCGCGCATCCTGTTCGATGTGCCGATCGAGGACCGCTACCAGGCCGCCATCAAGCTGCTGGGCTTCGACCCCCTGATGCTCAACTCTGAAGCGGGTCATGCATAGTCCGGAAACTGTTTTAGGCTTCGACTTCGGCATCAAACGCGTTGGTGTCGCAATGGGAAACACAATGATCGGCCAGGCCACCCCCCTGGCCGTCATTCAATCCACCGTCAACGATGCTCGCTTCGCCGAGATCAAGGCCCTGATCGACAAATGGGGGCCGACCAGGCTGGTTGTCGGCCTGCCTTTCCACCCGGACGGGGCAGAGCACGACATGACGGCGCGCTGCCGCAAGTTCGCCAATCAGCTGAACGGCCGCTTCAACCTTCCCGTGGTGCTGGTCGACGAGCGCTACTCGTCCGCGATGATTGCCGCCAAGCGCGGCGAGATCATCGACGACCGTGCCGCTGCCATCATCCTCCAACAATACTTTGACGAATATGTCCCACACTGATCCCCAACAGCTTGACGCCGAAGCGCTGTACGCCAGCCTGCTCGAGCAGGTGAAGGCCGGTATCGCCGGCGCCAATGATCCCGCCATCGTCGGCATCCACTCCGGCGGCGCCTGGATCGCCGAGCGCCTGGCCAAGGACCTGGGCCTGGCGGCGCGCCTGGGCGTGCTGGATGTGTCCTTCTACCGCGACGATTACGCGAAGAAGGGCCTGCCGGCCGAAGTGAAACCGACCCACATCGGTTTTGACGTCAACGGCGCCACCATCGTGCTGGTGGACGACGTGCTCTACACCGGCCGCACCACCCGTGCCGCCATCAACGAATTGTTCGACTACGGCCGCCCGGCGCGCATCATGCTCGCCTCGCTGGTGGACCGCGGCGAACGCCAATTGCCGGTGGCTGCCGATTTCGTGGCGGCGCACACGCGCTGCGCGCCGGGCCAGGCGCTGCGCCTGCAGCAAACCGGCGACGGAAAGTTTTCCCTGACTCTTGAACAGAACCATGCTTAATCCGCAACTCAACAAACACGGCGAGCTTCAGCACCTGCTGACGACCGAGGGCCTGCCGAAGGCCATCATCAACCAGATCCTCGATACCGCCTCCTCTTTCGTGTCCGTGTCGGACCGCGAAGTGAAGAAGGTCCCGCTGATGCGCGGCAAAAGCGTTTTCAACCTGTTCTTCGAGAATTCCACCCGTACCCGCACCACCTTCGAGATCGCGGCCAAGCGCCTGTCGGCCGACGTGATCAACCTGAACATCGCGGCGTCCTCCGCCAGCAAGGGCGAGTCTCTGCTGGACACCATCGACAACCTGTCGGCCATGCACGCCGACATGTTCGTGGTGCGCCACTCGCAGTCCGGCGCGCCCTACCTGATCGCCAAGCACCTGCAGGATACGAAGCAGAACCACGTGCACGTGGTGAACGCGGGCGACGGCCGCCACGCGCACCCCACGCAGGGCCTGCTGGACATGTACACCATCCGCCACTACAAGAAGGACTTCACCAACCTGCGCGTGGCGATCGTGGGCGACATCCTGCACAGCCGCGTGGCCCGTTCCGACATCCACGCCCTGACCACGCTGGGCGTGCCGGAAATCCGCGCCATCGGCCCGCACACGCTGCTGCCGGGCGGCCTGGAGCAGCTGGGCGTGCGTACCTTCACCAACATGGATGAAGGCTTGAAGGACGTCGACGTGATCATCATGCTGCGCCTGCAGAACGAACGCATGAGCGGGGCGCTGCTGCCGTCCGCCGGCGAGTACTTCCGCGCCTACGGCCTGACGCCGGAGCGCTTGGCGCTGGCCAAGCCCGACGCCATCGTGATGCACCCGGGCCCGATGAACCGCGGCGTGGAGATCGACTCCGCCGTGGCCGACGGCCCGCAAGCGGTGATCCTGTCGCAGGTCACCTTCGGTATCGCAGTCCGCATGGCGGTAATGAGCATCCTGGCAGGCACGCAAGCATAAAAATGAACGTACTTATCCAAAACGGCCGACTGATCGATCCGGCCAACAAGATCGATTCCAAGCAAGACCTGTACATCGTGGACGGCAAGGTTGCCGCCATCGGCAGCGCGCCGGCCGGCTTCCAGGCCGGCCGCACCATCGACGCCGCCGGCAAGGTCGTGGCGCCGGGCCTGGTCGACCTGTCCGCGCGCCTGCGCGAGCCGGGCTTCGAATACAAGGCTACGCTGAAATCTGAAATGCAGGCGGCAGTGCAGGGCGGCGTGACTTCCCTGGTGTGCCCGCCCGACACCGACCCGGTACTCGACGAGCCGGGCCTGGTGGAAATGCTGAAGCACCGCGCGCGCGGCCTGAACCAGGCCCACGTGCATCCGCTGGGCGCGCTGACCCATGGCCTGAAAGGCGAGGCCCTGACCGAGCTGGTGGAGCTGACCGGCGCCGGCTGCATCGGCTTTTCGCAGGCCGAAACCCCGATCAAGGACACCACCGTGCTGCAGCGCTGCATGCAGTATGCAGCCACCTTCGGCTTCACCATCTGGCTGCGCCCGCAGGACGCCTGGATCGGCCGCGGCGGCGTGGCAAACAGCGGCCCGCTGGCTTCGCGCCTGGGCCTGTCCGGCGTGCCGGTGATGGCCGAGACCATCGCCCTGCACACCATCTTCGAGCTGATGCGCTCGACCGGCGCCAAGGTCCACCTGTGCCGCATGTCGTCGGCAGCCGGCCTGGAGCTGGTGCGCGCCGCCAAGGCCGAAGGCTTGCCGATCACCTGCGACGTCGGCGCACACCATGTGCACCTGACCGACACCGACATCAACTTCTTTGATTCCAATGCGCGCATGGATCCGCCATTCCGCACCCAGCGCGACCGCGAGGCGATCCGCGCCGGCCTGCTGGACGGCACCATCGATGCGATGTGCTCGGACCACACGCCGTGCGACGACGACGAAAAGCTGCTGCCGTTCGGCGAAGCTTCGCCGGGAGCTACTGGCCTGGAACTGCTGCTGTCCCTGGCCATCAAGTGGGCCGACGATTATGCGGGGCTGCAAGGCAAGGACGATGCGCTGTCGCGCGCCGTGGCGCGCGTCACCTGTGATGCGGCACGCGTAGCTGGCCTGGCGCAGGCCGGCCAGCTTGGCGTGGGCAGCGTGGCCGACGTGGTGGTGTTCGACCCGGCCGCGCGCTGGACCGTCACCGGCAGCGCGCTGGCCAGCCAGGGCAAGCACACCCCGTTCCTCGGCTATGAGCTGGCGGGACAGGTGCAGGCGACCATCGTTGCGGGCCAAGTGGCGTATGAGCGCGCAGCCAGCTAAACGCAATCTCGATTGGCGCCTGGTGCTGCGCATCGGGCGCATGGCGGTGCACCTGCTGGCGGGCATGGCCACTTGCGCTTTCATCTTCCCCTTCATCGGGACGGCAAAGCGCAACGGCCATGTCCGGCGCTGGTCGCGCCAGCTGCTGGCCATCTGCAACGTCAGCGTGCAGATGGCGCCAGGCAGCGCGGCGCCGCTGGAGCAGGGCATGATCGTCTGCAACCACATTTCGTGGCTGGACATCTTCGTCATCAATGCGCTGTATCCATGCCGCTTCGTGGCCAAGGCGGAAATCCGCGACTGGCCCATGGCCGGCTGGCTGGTGGCGCAGGCGGGCACGGTGTTTATCGCACGCGGCAACAAGCGCGAACTGCGCAACATCTTCAAGGGCCTGGTGCATGCGCTGCAGGATGGCCAGCGCGTGGCCTTTTTCCCGGAAGGGACGACCGCCGCGCAAGGCACGCTGCTGCCTTTTCATGCCAACCTGTTTGAGGCGGCGGTGGACGGCAAGGTGCTGGTGCAGCCGTTCGCCTTGTCCTACGTCGATGCAGCGGGCCAGACGCATCCGTCGGTGGACTTCATCGGCGACATGACTTTCGTGCAAAGCGTGGTGAATATCCTCGATGGCAAGCCGGTGCGCGCGCGCCTCGCGGTGCTGGAAGCGATGCCGGGCGAGGGCGCCCATCGCCGCGAACTGGCGGCCGCGAGCCACGCTGCCATCGGTGCGGCCCTGGGCATCGTGCCCGAGGCCGAAACTTTACAGGAGCAATCAGCATGACCAGGATCAGCGTGCTGGCAGCCTGCCTGCTGTTGGCGGCCTGCGGCGACACCTTCACCAACGCCAAGACCCTGCGCACGCAGGCCACGGAAAGCCTGGCGCAGAAGAACTATGGCATTGCGGCCGACAAGGCTTACGCGGCCACGCTCAAGGCGCCCAAGGAAGCCGAGTCCTGGTTCCTTCTGTCCCAGGCCCAGGCGCAGCTGGGCCGCAAGAACGCGGCCATGGCGTCGCTGGAGACGGCGATCGTCAACGGTTTTACCGATGAAGAGGCGATCAAGGGCAGCGCCAACCTGGAACCGCTGCGCAAATCGGAAGCCTACAAGGAATTGATGGCGGCCACTTTCGCGCCTGCCGCCGCAGCGCCGGCTGAAGGCGAGGCGCCCGCCGCCACGGAAGGCGGCGGCGAACCGGCCAAGGCCGACGGCCAGTCCCAGGCGCAGGCTTCGGCGCCGCCTGACGGGACGTCGAAGCACTAAACCGTCCGGTACTCCGGGCAATCCACCTGCAGCAGGCTGCGGTCGTCCAGGCAGACGGCCGACAGCTTGCCGCCCCACACGCATCCGCTGTCAAGTGCAATCAGGCGCGGCATGATGCGCAGGCCCAGCGCCGACCAATGCCCGAACACCACGGTGGTATCGCTGGTGCGGCGGCCCGGCACCTCGAACCACGGCATCAGACCGGACGATGGATCGGCATGCGCCGATTCCTTCATCTTGAAATCCATCACGCCTTCGGCGCTGCAAAAGCGCATGCGGGTCAGGGCATTGACGATGCAGCGCAAGCGCGCGGCTCCGGTCAGCGCATCGTCCCAGCGATCGGGCTGGTTGCCGTACATTTCGCGCAGGAAGCCGACCCATTCGTCGCCGCGCAGGGCTGCTTCCACCTCGCCGGCCAGCGCCATGGCCTGCTGCGCCGTCCATTGCGGCAGCACGCCGCCATGCACCAGCAGGTGGCCGCGGCGCATGATGGCCATCGGGCGCAGGCGCAGCCAGTGCAGCAGCGGGTCGCGGTCGGCCGCCGCCAGGATATGCTCGATGGTGTCGGAACTCGACTCCGGGCGAATGCCGTTGGCCACGGCCAGCAGGTGCAGGTCATGGTTGCCCAGCACGGCGTCGATGCGGCCGTCGCTGCCCTGGCTCAGGGCCTGCACATAGCGCAGGGTGGACAGCGAGTCGGGGCCGCGGTTGATCAAGTCGCCGCAAAAGAGGATCGCTGGCGGTTCATTTCCGGCGGCATGCTCGGTGTCCAGGATCTTTTCGACCAGGGTGACTGTCTCGCCGTGGCAACCCTGCAGGTCGCCCACTACATAAGTTTTCATGGCAATAGGATAACGCATGATCAGCGCATCCGGCGGCGCGCTGCGCCGGGCGGCTTGGCAAATGGTATCAATTGGTAAGGAAATACCTTGGGCGCAACGGTATCGGCTAGAATTTCCCGTCCCGCCCTGTGCATACGGTACAATCGCCGCTTAGCGCGCAAGCAATCTTTCTTGCCGCGCTGCGTAAATGGCGGCTGGCTCACTATACTGATAAGAACAAATGTTTTCCTTCCTCGTGAGCTTTTTCACGTCCGCACTCTTGACCCTGTGGGTCATCAAGGAAGTGCGCTTGCATGGACCTGCGTTGGACACTGATTTCGGCGGCGTGCAAAAAGTGCATGCCCATCATGTGGCCCGCATCGGCGGCCTGTCGATTTTCCTGGCGGTGGCACTGAGCGCCTGCGTTTCCGTGTGGCGCGTGCCGGTCATGACCAGCTGGATGCTGTCACTGATCATGTGTGCCCTATTTGCCTTCCTCGGCGGCATTGTCGAAGACTATACCGGCAAGGTCAGCGCGCGCCGGCGCCTGCTGCTGACCATGTTTGCTGCCTTGCTGGCTTATTTCCTGATGGATGCCCGGATCGACCGCATCGACTGGATGTTCTCCACCACGCCGCTGCCGTACCTGTGGTTTACGCTGCCGCTCACGGTGCTGGCCGTTGCCGGCATTGCCAACGCCGTCAACATCATCGATGGTTTCAATGGCCTGGCCAGCGTGGTGACGATTTGCATGCTGCTGTCGCTTGGCTATGTTGCTCTTCAAGTCAACGATATGTTCGTGCTGGTGGCGGCCCTGATGGTGGCAGGCGCCACTGCCGGTTTCCTGATCTGGAATTACCCGGTCGGGCTGATATTCCTGGGCGACGGCGGCGCCTATTTTATTGGCTTCATGCTGGGCGAATTGGCCCTGTTGCTGGTAATGCGCAATCCACAAGTTTCTACTTGGTATGCTGTATTGCTGTTAATTTATCCGACCTTTGAAACACTGTTCAGCGTTTATCGCCGCTTCTTTATCCGCGGGACTTCGCCGGCCATGCCGGACGGTATTCACCTGCATAGCCTGATATTCCGGCGCGTGGTGCAATGGGCGGTGGGCCGCAAGGATGCGCGCGCGCTGGTGCGCCGCAATTCGATGACCTCGCCATATTTGTGGATGTTTTCGCTGATGGCGGTGATTCCCGCCACGGTATTCTGGGCCTATACCTGGGTGCTGATGCTGTTCTGCCTGCTATTTATTGCGAGTTATGTCTGGCTATATGCACGTATTGTCAGATTTAAAGCGCCGCGCTGGATGATCCGACATAAGAAAATCCGTTAAGCCGATTTCGTGTATATTCCCAGACATCGAAATCTGATAAAGGATAGGAAGATGGACCTGTCGAATTTGTCGTCCCCTGAATTGCGCAACCTGCAAGAGCAGATTAAGCGCGAATTAAAGCAGCGCGAAGGCATGGATAAGCAAAAGGCGCGCGAGCAGATATTCGCCATCGCGCAGCAAGCCGGCGTGCCGCTGAAGGAATTGCTGGCTGGCTTCCCGGGCACCCGCAACAAGGGCGGCAAGGTGGAAGCGCGCTATCGCAATCCTGCCAATGCTGCCGAGCAGTGGACCGGCCGCGGCCGCCAGCCGAAATGGGTCAAGGAATGGGTCGATGGCGGCAAGTCGATCGACCAGCTGCGCATCTGAGCCGATTCAATTTCTACTATTTGTTTTCTCTTTTCTATGGTTGCTCTCTCTAAATCGATTTTCAAGGCTTACGATATCCGCGGCATCATTGGCAAGACGCTGGACGAAGGCGTGGCGCGCTCTGTTGGGCATGCCTTCGGCCTGGCTGCCGCCGCGAAGGGAGAGCGCAGCGTGGTGATCGGCCGCGACGGCCGCCTGTCCGGCCCGGGGCTGATCGCTGCACTGGCGCAGGGCCTGCAGGCAGCCGGTGTCGACGTGATCGACCTGGGCGTGGTGGCAACGCCGATGGTGTACTTCGGCACTCACGTGCTCGACACCCGTTCCGGCATCATGGTGACCGGCAGCCATAACCCGCCGGACTATAACGGCTTCAAGATGGTGCTGAAGGGCGAGGCGATCCATGGCGATGCCATCACCGCCCTGTACCACGCCATTGAAGCCGGCCTGCAGCCAGCGGCTGCCGCCGGCAAGTACGGCACCTGCGACATTCGCGCGCAATATTTGCAGCGCATCATCGGCGACGTGAAGATTGCGCGCCCGATCAAGATTGCCGTCGATTGCGGCAACGGCGTGGCCGGTGCCTTCGCGGGCGACCTGTATCGCGGCATGGGCTGCGAAGTGGTCGAATTGTTCTGCGAAGTGGACGGCACTTTCCCGAACCACCACCCGGACCCGGCGCACCCGGAAAACCTGCAGGACCTGGTCAGGGCGCTGCGGGAAACCGACGCCGAGATCGGCCTGGCCTTCGACGGCGACGGCGACCGCCTCGGCATCGTGACCAAGGATGGCCAGGTCATCTATCCTGACCGTCAGCTGATGCTGTTCGCGCAAGACGTCCTGTCCCGACACCCGGGCGAGCAGATCCTGTACGACGTGAAATGCACGCGCCACCTGGCCGCGTACATCGAACAGGCAGGCGGCAAGCCGCTGATGTGCAAGACCGGCCATTCGCTGGTGAAGGCCAGGCTGAAGGAAACCGGCGCCCCGCTGGGCGGCGAAATGAGCGGCCACGTGTTCTTCAAGGACCGCTGGTACGGTTTCGACGATGGCCTGTACGCCGGCGCGCGCATGCTGGAGATCCTGACCCGCCACGCCGATCCTTCGGCGCTGCTGAACGCCTTGCCCAAGTCGGACAGCACGCCGGAACTGCAGCTGCAGCTGGACGAGGGCGAAAATTACGCGCTGATGGCCAAGCTGGCGGCCGAGGCGAAATTCCCCGGCAATGAGCGTGTCATCGATATCGACGGCCTGCGCGTGGAATATGCCGATGGCTTTGGCCTGGCGCGTTCCTCGAACACCACTCCGGTGATCGTGATGCGCTTCGAGGCGGAATCGCCAGCGGCGCTGGCGCGCATCCAGGGCCAGTTCCGCGATGTGATCCTGGCTGCCAAGCCGGATGCGAAACTGCCGTTCTAAATGAATATCCTGCTCGTGCGCGTCTCGTCGCTGGGGGACGTGCTGCACAATATGCCGATCGTGGCCGACATCAAGCGCCATTTCCCGGATGCGAACATCGACTGGGTGGTGGAGGAGGGCTATGTCAGCCTGGTGCGCCTGAACCCGATGGTGCGCAATATCCTGCCGTGGGGCCTGCGCCGCTGGCGCAAGAGCCTGGGCAAGAAGGAAACGCGCGCCGAGATCGGGGCCTTCTTCCGCAAGCTGCGCGAAGTGCAGTATGACTATGTGTTCGACACCCAGGGCTTGCTGAAGACCGGCATCATCATGGGCGCCGCGCGCGGCAAGAACAAGGTCGGCTTGGCCAATGGCAGCGAAGGCTCGGGCTATGAAGGCATATCCCGCATCTTCCACAGCAAGAGCATTCCGCTCGACCCGCGCACGCATGCGGTGGCGCGCGGCCGCCTGGTAGTGGGCGCTGCGCTGGGCTTCAAGGTGGATTATCCGGCCGATTTCGGCTTGCCTGAAGTACCGGCCAGCGAAGCGCGCCCGCAGTGGATGGGGGAGGCGCCCTATGCCGTGTTCTTCCACGGCACGGCGCGCGACGCCAAGAAATGGGCGCCTGCCAACTGGATCGAGCTGGGCAAGGCGCTGGCGCCGATGCCCGTGCTGTTGCCGTGGGGCTCGGACAAGGAAAAGGCGGAAGCGGAAACGCTGGCTGCCGGCATCCCGCATGCCCGGGTGCTGCCGAAGCTGTCGATGGCCGATGCCGTCATGCTGGCGCGCCGCGCCGCGCTGGCGGTCGGCGTGGATACGGGCCTGACCCATATCGCGGCGGCTTTCTCGCGTCCCGTGGTGGAAATCTATGCCGACTCGCCGCGCTGGAAGACCGAAGGCAACTGGTCGCCGCGCATCATCAACCTCGGCGACAAGGGTTCGCCGCCGGGCGTGGCGGAAGTGCTGGCCGCGGCCAGGAGCCTGCTCTGAGCATGCGGAACTTTTATACGTTCATGTGGTGGCTGGCTTTGCCGCTGGTGCTGGGCCGCCTGTGGTGGCGCGGCCGCAAGGAGCCGGGCTACCGCCAGCACTGGGGCGAGCGGCTTGGCATGTATGGCGCGCGCGCCGCCAACGATGAACCGGCCACCATCTGGGTGCATGCAGTTTCGGTGGGCGAGACGCGCGCTGCCGAACCGCTGGTCGATGCGCTGTTGAAGAAATACCCGCAGGCCCGCATCGTGCTGACCTGCATGACCCCTACCGGCCGCGCGACCGGCAAGAGCCTGTTCGGCAAGCATGGTGCACGCGTGGTGCAATCCTACCTGCCCTACGACATGCCGCTGCTGGTGGCGCGCTTCATTCGTCATTTCGAACCGCGTGTCTGCATCCTGATGGAGACCGAGGTATGGCCGAACCTGATCGTGCAATGCCAGCGCGACAAGGTGCCGGTGGTCCTGGCCAACGCGCGCCTGAGCGAGCGGTCGCTGGGCAAGGCGCAACGCTTCGGCAAGGTGATCCGCGATGCGGCACAAGGCATCACGCTGGTGGCGGCCCAGACCGAGGCCGATGCCCTGCGCATCCGCGCGCTGGGCGCCAGCAAAGTGAGCGTGACCGGCAGCATCAAGTTCGACGTCGTGATCCCGCAAGCCGCGCTGGCAACCGGCGCGCAGTTGCGCCAGCAGTTCGGTGTGCGCCCGGTATTCCTGTGCGCCAGCACGCGCGAAGGCGAAGAAGGCCTGATCCTCGATGCCTTCCAGGCTGCGCGCGCATCGCTGCCGCAGGATGTGCTGCTGCTGATTGTGCCCCGCCATCCGCAGCGCTTCGACGAAGTCGCGGCAATGGTGACGGAACGCGGCCTGTCGCTGCAGCGCCGTTCAGCGCTGGCGGCGCCGGGCGCCAGGGTCGACCCGGCCACCGAGGTGGTGCTGGGCGATTCGATGGGCGAGATGTTTGCCTACTACTCGGCCTGCGACCTGGCTTTCATCGGCGGCAGCCTGCAACCGCTGGGCGGCCAGAACCTGATTGAACCGGCCGCACTGGGCAAGCCGATCATCGTCGGCGAGCACACTTTCAATTTTGCGCAAGCCACCGAAGACTGCCTGCAGCAGGGCGGCGCGGTGCGCGTGCCGAACAGCGACGGCCTGATGCACCAGGCTGCGCGCCTGCTGGCCGATAGCGCAGCGCGCGGCGCCATGGGCGCGCATGCGCAGACCTTTGCCAATACCCACCGCGGCGCCACGGCACGCACGATTGCATTGCTTCCCGATTTGAAGTGACAAATGTCATGACCAAGTCGTGGCATTCCGTTCTGGTGCGCAGCGGGCGCAAACCGGATACTGGGTTCACCTGACCACAAGGAGAACCGCAATGCTGAAACTGTTAGTAGCCGCCAGCCTGGCCGGCGCCCTGCCTGCCATGGCAGCCGAAACTACCCTGATCAAGGACGTCCGCGTTTTCGACGGGCAGGAAATGCATGCCAGGCGCAGCGTGCTGCTGGAAGGCGGCAAGATCGCCAGCGCCGACTTCAAGGGCAAGACGCCCGCCGGCGCGAAAGTGGTCGATGGCGCCGGCCGCACGCTGATGCCGGGCTTGATCGATTCCCATACCCACAGCTTCCAGCACCTAGAATTGCCGCTGGTATTTGGCGTGACCAGCGAACTGGATATGTTCACCGCCGTGCCGCTGCTGCAGGAAATGAACGGCCGCATGGCGCGCGGCGAGAACAAGGATCGTCCGGATATCATCTCGGCCGGCGTGCTGGCCACCGTGCCGGGCGGCCATGGCACCGAATACGGCATGCCGATTCCTACCCTGACCAAGGCGGAAGAGGCGCAGCCCTGGGTCGATGCCCGCATTGCGGAAGGTTCGCACTTCATCAAGATCGTGATGGAACCTGGCTGGCCCGGACATCCGGTGCCGAGCCTGGACCGCGCCACCGTGAAGGCGCTGATCGTGGCCGCCCATCGGCGCGGCAAGCTGGCCTTGGTGCATATTTCCAATCCGGAGGATGCGCGTACCGCGCTGGAAGAGGGCGCCGATGGCCTGGTGCACCTGTTCAACGGCGAGTCGATGACAGAGCAGGACCTCAAGTCCTTCGTCAAGCTGGCGCATGATCGCAAGGCCTTCGTCATTCCGACCTTCAGCGTGCTGGAAAGCGTAGCAGGCCTGAAGGAGACGGACGTGCTGGAAGACAAGCAGATGATGGCCCTGCTGACGAGCGACCAGATTGCGCCGCTGAATTCCCCGTACGGGAAAAAGGAAATGGCACAGCGCATGAACGCGGCCAGGTCGGTGGTGGCCGCGTTGCGCACCGCCGGCGTGCCGGTCCTGGCGGGCACGGACGCCGGCAACGGCGGGACCCAGGCCGGCGCCAGCCTGCACCACGAACTGCTCTCGCTGACCGGTGCCGGACTGACACCGCTGGAAGCCTTGCGCGCCGCCACGTCGGTACCGGCCAAGTCATTCCGCCTGGCCGACCGGGGTGTCATTGCCAAAGGCGCCAAGGCCGACCTGGTGCTGGTCGAAGGCGATCCAAGCCGGGACATCAAGGCCACTCGCAATATTGTCGAAGTCTGGAAGGATGGCGCGACCGTATCGGCACGCCGCAAGGCGCAGCAGGACCTGGTGGCCAGGGAACTGAATACGCCCAAGGGCGCGCCGCTGGTGCTGCCGGCAGACGGCATGATCAGCCTGTTCAGCAAGGAAAAGCTGGCCAGCCCGTTCGGCACCGGATGGGTGCCTTCCAACGACGCTTTCCTGGGCGGCAAATCGACGGTGAGCCTGGAGTACGCGGGCGAGAACGCGGTCCAAGTGAAGGCAAGCGTGCAGCAGGGCTTTGCCTTCCCGTGGGCCGGCATCGCTTTCGTGCCGGGCAGCCAGCCGTTCCAGGCGGCGAACCTGAGCGCCGCCAAGACCCTGCGCTTCCGCGTCAAAGGCGACGGCCAGGGCTACCAGGTGGGGATCATGCATGGCAGCGCGCGCATCCCGGTCTATCAGCCGTTTGCAGCCGGTGCAGAATGGCGGGAAGTTGCCATGCCGATGGCCAGTTTCGCCGGGGTCGATACCGGTGCGATCACGCTCATCATGTTCAATGCCGGCCCCAAGATCGGCGACTACCAGTTCCAGATCGCCGACGTGCGTTTGACTAACCAGTAAAGGGAGCAGGCATGATCCAGGCAAGGCGTTGGCTGCAAGGTCCCTGGTTGCCTCCGCACCTGGGCAAGGCGCCTTACCTGTGGCTGCTGTCGCTGAATTTCTTCCTCTGGAAGTACTTCTACATCAAACCCTCGCTGCTGGAACTTGGCTTGCTGGTGCTGTCGATCCTGGCGTTCGTGCCGATGTACCTTGCCAGCTTCTGGCTGCGCAACCTGCGCGTGGTGCCCCTGCTCCTGGCGACCATCGCGCTGGGCGTTGCCTGGGCGCCGTTCAATTTTGGCGCCTGCACCTATTTCATCTTTGCCTGCTCGATGTGCGCTGCGTTGGAGCAGCCGCGCCACGCTTACCTGGGAATCGGGATCACCCTGATTGCCGCGACGCTGCTTGCGCTGACGCTGGAGTTGCCGCTGCCTTTCCTGCTGCCGGCATTGGCGGTCGGCGCGCCAGTCGGCATCGCCAGCGTGATGGATGCGCGGGTGCGCCGCTCGAGCCAGCAACTGCTGCGCAAGCAGGAAGAAGTCGAGCATCTTGCCCGCATCGCAGAACGAGAACGCATCTCGCGCGACCTGCATGACTTGCTGGGACATACGCTGTCGCTGATCGCCATCAAGGCTGAACTGGCGGGACGCTTGCTGGAACGCGACACGGCGGCGACGGCGAAGGAAATCAAGGATATCGAAACCACCGCGCGCCATGCCCTGGCCGAAGTGCGTAGCGCAGTGACCGGCTATCGCCAGAGCGGCTTCGCACAAGAGCTGGCGCAGGCGCGCGCCGCGCTCGCCGCGGCCGGCGTGGAACTTGACGCAAATGTGCAGCCTTTCCCCATGCCTGCAACGGTGGAGAACGTGCTTGCGCTGTCGCTGCGCGAGGCCGTCACCAACATCCTGCGCCACGCCAGGGCGACGCGCTGCCTGGTGAGCGTAAGGCAGGACGGCGGGCAGGTTGTTTGCCACATCAGCGATGATGGCAGCGCGCCGCTTGACCGCGGGGCGCTGGCACGCGGCAATGGCCTGCGCGGCATGCGCGAGCGTGTCATGGCAGCGGGCGGGCGCCTGTCACTGCACGCCAGCGACGCCGCCGGCGGCCTGGCGCTGGAATTACATTTACCGATGGGAGCTGTCGCATGATCCGCGTACTGATCGCCGAAGACCAGTCGATGGTGCTGGGGGCGCTGGCTGCGCTACTGAAACTGGAACCCGACCTTGATGTGGTCGGCCAGGCGCGCAACGGGCAGGAGGCATTGCTGCTCTGTGAAGAACTGCGCCCCGACATCGTGCTGACCGATATCGAAATGCCGCTGATGACTGGCCTCGAGCTCGCTGCCGTGCTGGCCGAGCGCGGTGTCGCAACGCGCGTGGTGATCGTCACCACCTTTGCCCGCTCAGGCTACCTGCGACGCGCCATGGCGGCCGGCGTGCGCGGCTACCTGCTGAAAGATGCTCCATCCGATTCCCTGGCCTCCGCCATCCGCAGCGTGCATGCCGGCGGGCGCGCCATCGCGCCGGAGCTGGCGCTGGAGAGCTGGAGTGGAAGCGAAGACCCGTTGAGCGAACGCGAACGGCAGGTGCTGCGGCTCGCCGGTGAAGGCCGCAGTGGCGCGGAGATCGCAAAGCAGCTAAGCCTGTCGGAAGGGACGGTGCGCAACTACCTGTCGGAAGCGATCAGCAAGCTCAACGCAGGCAACCGCGTGGAAGCCTTCCGCCTGGCGCGCGAAGCGGGCTGGCTCTAGTCCGCAATCACGCCGATCATTGGTCCCAGGTCGGCACGGTGGTCGTTGCGGCCCAGGGCCGGCCAGTAAAGCGATGAGACCGAGCCGTCCAGGTAGAGGGCGTCCCGGCACTTCAACACATCGCGGAAATACCTGGCGAACTGGTAGAAATTGACCCGCTCTTCGCTAATGACAAAGACGGCTTTGCCGTCCAGGGCGCACACGCCGTTGCGCACGTGGCGCGAACGCGAATCCGGATCGAACAGTGGATTGACCACGCCATTGGTCAGCAGCATCGGGCCTGACTGCGTTGCCAGGCGCGCTTTGCCGGCAAGCGCCGGGTAGGCCGAAGATTCGACCACTTGGGCGCCGGCGTCGCTGACCAGGAACACGCCGTTTGGGCGCAAGAAAAAGTTGCCTTTGCCTGGCGACAGGTTCAGCGGCGACAGTTCGACACCGTCCGCAACGAACAAGCCAACCGGCGAGTAGTCCGCATGGTACATGCCCGCATTCATGCCGAACGAGAGATGCTGGCCGCGCCCGTCCAACGCTGCAGCGACTCTCTCCAGCCGCTTGTAGGGACGGCCCTGCTCATCGTTCAGGAACAGTTGCAGGCGTTCGCGCAGCGGATCGGCCGTGATGACCGTAAAATGCGGCTCGCCGGCGCGCATCGTGCCGCATGCGGCCAGTGATGCAAGCAGCAGGAGGGCAGGGGGAACGCGCACTAGGTGAACAGGGGAGGCAATTCCGCAGCGCGCTTGCGCAGCAGCTGCTTGGCTTCCTCGTACTGGGGATAGATGCGGCCGACATTGGCCCAGAAGCGCGGGCTGTGGTTCATCTCGAGGATATGCGCCAGCTCGTGCGCCACCACATAATCCACCAGCGGCAGCGAGAAGTGCATCAGCTTCCAGTTCAGGCGGATCGTGCGCTGCGCGGTGCAGGAGCCCCAGCGCGTGTCGGCCGAGGACAGCGAAAACCCGGCATACTGCACGCCCAGCCGCGCCGCATACAGGTCCAGCCGTTGCTGGAACAGGCCTTCCGCCTGCGCCTTGTACCAGTTCTTGACGCGTTCCTTGAGCAGCTGCTCGGTGGCGCCCTGCACCAGTCCCATCGACAGCTCCCTCGCCACCGGATCGAATTCGGTCCGATTGCGCGGCGCCTGGTACAGGCGCAGCGTGATCTCTTCGCCCAGGTAGGGCAGCTTCGCGCCGTCATCCCACACGATGGGCGGCTTTTCCAGGCGTGCGGCGCGGCGCTGGCGGCGTTCGTCAAGCTTGGACAGTATCCAGTGCTGCTTGGCGCGGATGGCGTTGTCGATGTCGGCCAGCGAGCAGCGCTTGGGCGCCGTCACGTACAGGCCGGTATCGTCGACCGTAAAGCCGATCGAACGGCGCGTGGAGCGCTTCAGCACGTATTCGAGAATGTATTCGCCGACAAGAAGTTGTCGCTTGTCCTGGTCGCCGGACAGTGGCGGGTTGGTCGGTTCAGGGCGGCGCAGTTGCACCGGGGGACGCAGCAGGTTCACTGCCGCGGGAGCGGGAACGGGAAACGGGGAAGAAGGCGCGGCCGCTGGCGGCGGCGCCTCCTGTTGCGCTTCGGCCTTTTCGGCTAGCCAGCGCTGTAGGCGTGGGGCGAAATGACGCGCATTTCTGATTCGATCCACTGTTCCACCTGCTCCATCAATTCGTCGGGAGTTTTACCTTCCGACGAAATCGGTTTGCCCACCGACACCGTAACGGTGCCCGGTTTCTTGATAAAGGAATTCTTTGGCCAGCACTCGCCGGAGTTCAGCGCGATCGGCACCACCACCGCACCGGTTTCCACTGCCAGGCGCGTGCCGCCGCTCTTGTACTTGCCTTGCTGGCCGACCGGAATGCGAGTCCCTTCCGGGAACATGATAATCCATTGGCCGTCCTTGAGTCGACGCTTGCCGTGCGCAACAACGGATTTGAATGCATTCTTGCCTTGCTTGCGGTCGATCGGGATCATGCGCAGCAGCGCAATGCCCCAGCCGAAGAAGGGGATGTACAGGATTTCTTTTTTAAATACAAACACCAGCGGGCGCGGCAGGTTCGCCAGCAGGAAGATGGTCTCCCATGCCGACTGGTGCTTGGACAGGATGATCGCCGGGGCATCCGGGAAGTTCTCGTAGCCCTTGAACTGGTAGTTGATGCCGCAGATCCATTTGGCGCACCAGACGATGAAGACGTTCCAGCGCGACGTCACGAAATAGCGTTTGTTGTATGGCAGCGGCGCCGCCAGCATGCAGACTCCGGACCAGATGACGGTGGCAATTGCCATCAGAACCATGAACAGGGCGGAACGCAGGAACAGAACGAAATTACGCAACGACAGTCTCCAATTAATCGGACTTAAGGATGTGGTCTACAGTGGCAGCGAGGTCGGGGAAGACTTGCGTGCCGGGCGGCAGTCCACCAGTAGCATGAGTCTTCTCGCCCTTGCCCGTCAATACCAGGAACGGCACGCAGCCGCTGATGAAGCCTGCCTGCAGGTCACGCAGCGAATCGCCGACGGTCGGCACGCCTTTCAGGCTGATCTCGAAGCGCTTCGAGATTTCCGTGAACATGCCAGGCTTTGGCTTGCGGCAGTCGCAGTTGTCGGCTGCCGCGTGCGGGCAGAAGAAGATGGCGTCGATATCGGCGCCCACCTGCTGCGCCAGGCGGTGCATCTTCTGGTGGATCGCGTTCAGGGTGTTGATGTCGAAGTACTGGCGGGCGATGCCCGACTGGTTCGACGCGATCACCACGCGGTAGCCCGCCTGGTTCAGGCGGGCGATGGCTTCCAGCGAGCCGGGGATGGGGATCCACTCGTCCGGCGACTTGATGAAGTCGGGCGAATCGTGGTTGATCACGCCATCCCGGTCCAGGATGATCAGCTTGGTCGGCTGGGTCTGAGGCATATCAGGCTGCCAGCTTGGAAATGTCGGCCACGCGGTTCATCATGCCGTGCAGGGAAGACAGCAGCGCCAGTCGGTTGTTGCGCAGCGCGATATCCTCTGCCATCACCATCACGTCGTTGAAGAAGGCGTCGACTTCTTCCTTCAGTTGCGCCAATGTCTTGAGCGTGGCGCTGAAGTCGCCCTTGGCCCATGCGGTGTCGACTTCCGGCGCCACGCGGCCCATGGCTGCGTGCAGAGCCTTTTCGGCGGCATCTTGCAGCAGGTCCGCGCGCACCGTGCCGGCTTGCGCCAGCGCTTCCTCGTTCTTCTTCAGGATGTTGGTGATGCGCTTGTTGGCGCCGGCCAGCGAGACCGACTCCGGCAGGGCGGCGAAGGCTTGCACGGCCTCCAGGCGCTGCACGATGTCGTCCAGGCGGTCCGGGTTCTGCGCCACGACTGCTTCGATCTCGTTTACGCTGAAGCCGCGCTCGCGCAGCATGCCGCGCAGGCGGTCCATCATGAACGCGGTGACTTCGGCGGTCGGGTCCTTGAAATTCGGCACGGCCACGAACTGCGCGGCCGCGTCGCCCAGCAGCGCCGAGACGGACAGCGGCAGGCGCTTTTCCACCAGCATGCGCAGCACGCCCAAGGCGTGGCGGCGCAGCGCAAATGGGTCCTTGTCGCCGGTCGGCTGCAGGCCGATGGCCCAGATGCCGACCAGGGTTTCGACCTTGTCGGCCAGTGCCACGGCGGTGCCGGTGGCGGTAGACGGCAGGTTGTCGCCGGCGAAGCGCGGCTGGTAGTGCTCGGAAGCGGCCAGGGCGACTTCTTCGTGTTCGCCGTCGTGGCGCGCGTAGTAGGTACCCATGATGCCTTGCAGCTCAGGGAATTCGCCCACCATGTCGGTCAGCAGGTCGGCCTTGGACAGGCGTGCGGCGCGTTCTGCGAGCGCCTTGTCGCCGCCCAAGCGGCCGGCGATGGCGGCGGCCAGCGAGGTGACGCGCTCGGAGCGCTCGGCCTGGGTGCCCAGCTTGTTGTGGTACACCACGTTCTTCAGCAGCGGCAGGCGCGATTCCAGCGACTTCTTCTTGTCCTGCTCGAAGAAGAACTTGGCGTCGGACAGGCGCGGGCGCACGACACGCTCGTTGCCGCCGATGATGGCGGCCGGCGTGTCGGTCGCAATGTTCGACACGATCAGGAAGCGCGAGCGCAGCTTGCCGTTGGCATCGGTCAGGGCGAAGTATTTCTGATTCGTCTGCATGGTGAGGATCAGGCATTCCTGCGGCACGGCCAGGAATTCTTCCTCGAAGTGGCATTCATACACGACCGGCCATTCGACCAGGGACGACACTTCTTCCAGTAGCGCTTCCGGCATCAGGACCTGGTCGGCGCCTGCCTTTTGCAGCAGGGCGGTACGGATCGCCTCTTTGCGCGCATCGAAGCCTGCAACGACTTTGCCCGCCTCAGCCAGGGTGGCTGCGTAGGACTCGGCGTCCGCGATGGTCACTTCACGCTTGCCCGGTGCGGTCAGGAAACGGTGGCCTTCGGTCTTGTTGGCTGCGGTCAGGCCCAGCAGGGTCAGTGGCAGTACGGTGGCGCCATGCAGGGCGACCAGCGCGTGGGCCGGGCGCACGAACTGCACGGTCTCGCCGTCTGGACGCTGGTAGCTCATCACCTTAGGAATCGGCAGCTTGGCGATGGTTTCTTCCAGCGCTGCTTGCGCGCCCGCTTGCAGGGCGGAGCCGGCTGCCAGCTTAGTGTAGAAGAAGCTTTCGGCCTTGCCGTCCTGGGCACGTTCCATGTCGGCGACGGCGATGTGGGCCAGGCCCATGGCTGCCAGCTTCTTGGTCAGCGGCGCGGTCGGGTTGCCGTCGGCGTCCAATGCGATGGCGACTGGCAGGATCTTTTCGCGTACCTGCTTGTCCGGCGAGGTGGCGCGTACTTTGGTGATCGACACCGCCAGGCGGCGCGGCGTGGCGTAAGTGGTGGCGACGCTGTCTTCTTCCAGGAAGTCGCGCGATTTCAGGCCGTTGACGATGCCGGAGGCGAAAGCGGCGCCCAGCTTGGACAGGGCCTTCGGCGGCAGTTCTTCGGTCAGCAGTTCGATGAGCAGGGTCTGATTCATGTTCGGTATTCGTTTATTTGGCGACCATCGGGAAGCCGAGGCGTTCGCGGGACTCGTAGTAGGCCTGGGCCACCATGCGCGACAGGTTGCGCACGCGGCCGATGTAGGCGGCGCGCTCGGTCACGGAGATGGCGCCGCGGGCGTCCAGCATGTTGAAGCTGTGCGAGGCTTTCATGATCTGCTCGTAGGCCGGCAGGGTCAGTTGCAGCTCGATCAGGCGCTTCGCTTCCGATTCGTGGTTGGCGAATTGCGCGAACAGCAGCTCGGTGTTGGCGTGCTCGAAATTGTAGGTGGACTGCTCCACTTCGTTCTGGTGGAACACGTCGCCGTACTTCAGCTGCTTCTTCACACCGCCTTCTTCCCACTCGGTCCACACCAGGTCGTAGACGTTTTCCACGCCCTGCAGGTACATGGCCAGGCGCTCAACGCCGTAGGTGATCTCGCCCAGCACCGGCTTGCAATCGAGGCCGCCCACTTGCTGGAAGTAGGTGAACTGGGTCACTTCCATGCCGTTCAGCCAGACTTCCCAGCCCAGGCCCCAGGCGCCCAGGGTGGGGCTTTCCCAGTCGTCTTCCACGAAGCGTACGTCGTTCTGTTTCAGGTCCAGGCCCAGCGCTTCCAGGGAGCCCAGGTACAGGTCCAGGATGTTTTCCGGCGCCGGCTTCAGGACCACCTGGTACTGGTAGTAGTGCTGCAGGCGGTTCGGGTTTTCGCCGTAGCGGCCGTCTTTCGGGCGGCGCGATGGCTGGACGTAGGCGGCACGCCAAGGCTCAGGGCCGATGGCGCGCAGGAAAGTGCCGGTGTGGAAGGTGCCCGCGCCGACTTCCATGTCGTACGGCTGGAGCAATGCGCAGCCCTGCTTGTCCCAGTAGGTTTGCAGGGTCAGGATAATTTGTTGAAATGTCAGCATCGTGGTCGTTGGTGGCGCCCTGGGCGCGAGCGTTATCGGTTCGCTAAAACGGCTCATTTTAGCGGTTTTTGCGGCGAACCTGTAGAGTTTTGCCCGGCTGGCTGGTCCTTTGATCAATATCAAACCTTGGCGGTGCCGCGTGAACCTCTAGCCCGTAGCCGCCTCCAAGCAGCATGGATAGTCCAAATGCCGACTTTGATTCCCCGTGGAAGCATGCCCCTGAGCGCTATCTGGCTGATTTTGCGGAACTTTTCCTGCTTGAAACGCGGGAAAGGCAAGTTGCACCCGAGAGCCTGGAGCAGGAGCTTGGCCAATGCGTGCGCGATGGGGCATTTGGGCTGCGTCGACTGGACAAGCTGATGCGCGTTACTGAACCGGACAGTTCCAGTTGCTTGTGGCATATCGAAGTCCAGACCGCCAGCCAGGCTGATTTTGCGGAGCGCATGTTTATCTGCTACTACCGCCTGTATGAACGCTTCCGCCTGCCGGTGCGTAGTATCGCTATCCTTGGCGATCTCAGCCCAACTTGGCGTCCGGAGGGCTTGGAGATGATTTCCGGGCGCACGCAATTGAGTTTCGGATTCGAAACGATCAAGTTAATCGACTTTGAGGACCGGATCGCGGAACTACTGTTGAGCGACAACGTTTTCGCGTGGCTGGTTTCGGCGCATGTGGCGACCCTTCGCACTCGCAGGGAACTAGAGGACCGCATGCGTGTCAAAGGCTGTCTGCTAACAGGAATTCATGCTTGTGGTTGGCCTAAGGAAAAAGTTCTCGATGTTCATGAGTTAATCGATCGCATGATGCGCTTGCCTTGGGGATTGCAGCAACAGCTGGATGCCAGGTTGGAGGACTTGTTTGGGAGGAGTGCCATGCCTTACATGAGTGCGTATGAACATCGCGTTGAAAAGCGTGCCAAGATCAAAGGCCGCCAGGAAGGCCGGTTGGAAGGCCGGTTGGAAGGTCGGATGGAAGGACGGATGGAAGGACGGATGGAAGGACGGCTGGAAGGACGGCTGGAAGGACGGCTGGAAGGACGGCTGGAAGGACGCGAAGAAGGACGCGAAGAAGGACGCGAGGAAGGACTACGGGAGGGGAAGCTGCGCATGTTGCGCCAGATCGTCCTGTCCCAACTTGGGCTGCGTTTTGGTCCATTGGACGAGCATGTGCAGCAAGTGATCGCCGCAGGCACCGTCGAGGACCTGGAGCGTCAAATCATGGCGGTGCTGGAAGCAAAAAGTATCGAAGATGTCATTGAGAGCGCAAAACACTGATCGGTTTTGCGCTCCACTCCGCTAGCGTTTAACGGATCGCGCCCAGAGCCAGGCACCGGCCAAAGCCAGGGCGGCAAGGACAAAGAACAGCTTGTTCTGCAGCTTGATGTAAGGCGTGTCGCCCGACATGCCTTGTACCGTTGCGCTCAATACGCCCGGCTGGCGATAAGGCAACGCGTGCATCACTTCGCCGCGTGGAGAGATCACGACCGTGGCGCCGCTATTGGTGGCGCTCAGCATCGGCCGGCCGGTTTCCAGCGCACGCATCTGCGACATCTGCAAGTGCTGCGGAATCGCAATCGATTCCCCGTACCATGCCAGCTCGGATACGTTCAGCATCACCGTGGCGCCGGTCAGCGAAATCTGTTCCGCGATCTCTTCTCCGAACACGTTTTCGTAGCAGATATTCGGCAGCACTTTCTGGTCCTTCACCGGGAACGGGGCCTGGATCACAGCGCCGCGTGTCTGGTCACCGAGCGGGATCTGCATCAGGTTGGTGAACCAGCGGAAGCCAGTCGGGATGAATTCACCGAACGGCACCAAGTGGTGCTTGTCGTAGCGATAAGTGCTGCTGGAGAGCGAAGGCGGCAGGCCGAGCACGCTGTTCGAATATTCCATGCCATTGGTCATCGGCATGCCCAGCACGATATGGCTGCCGGTGCGGCGCGCGAACTGGCCGTAGGAATCTAGATAGCCAGGCGGCAGTTGAGAGGCGAACAGCGGCACGCCCGTTTCCGGAATTGCGATCAGGTCGGCGGGAGCCGCAGTTACCACTTGCTGGTACATGCGCAGGATGTCGCCGAGATGCTTGATGTCGAATTTATTCACCAGCGGGACATTGCCCTGAACCAGGCGCACCGACAGGGGATTGCCGGAAGGGGTCGTCCATTCGACCCGGCCCAGCGCAAAGCCGCCGATCCAGATCGCCGCTACCAGCGTAATCGCCTTGTAGCGGAACGGATGCATCAGCAGCGGCAGGGCGCCAGCGGTGATGGCGGCCAGCCAGCTGATGCCGTACACGCCCAGCACCGGGGCATAGCCTGCCAGCGGCGAAGTATTGTGTGCATAGCCCGCCGTCACCCAGGGAAAACCGGTGAAAAGCCAGCCGCGCAGGAATTCGAACAGAGCCCAGCAAGCCGGCAACACAAGAAGCGTGGCGGCAGGCAGCGGCAGCGGCCAGCGCTTGCGCAGCCAGGCGGTAGCGGCCAGGGCGCCCGAGGCATACAAGGCCATTGCCGCCGCCAGCAGGGCGATCGAAATGGCGGCCAGCGGCGCCGGCATGCCGCCGAAATTGTGGATCGCGATGTACAACCAATGGAATCCCGCCAGGCACCAGCCAAAGCCGAAGGCCCAGCCGACCAGGGCGCAGGCACGCACGCCATCCGCGCGCAAGGCCTGGTAGGCCAGCATTGCCAGCGAAAGGATCTGTAGCGGCCACCAGCCGAACGGCGCGAACGCGAACACGCCCGCCGCGCCGGAGATGGCGGCGATCAGCATGCGGCTACGGGTAGAGCGGGGCGCGGCAGGCGGTTCGCCTGCCTTGGTCTTACGCCAGCGCATCAGTCCTGCTCGTCCACGGATGCCGGCAGTTTTTCAACCGTCAGCACATGGACCTGGCGCGCATCGGCGCGCAGCACTTCAAAGCGCAGGTTGGCGATGTCGAAGGTATCGCCCTTGTGCGGCATGCGGCCCAGGTGCTTGGCCACCAGGCCTCCGATAGTGTCGACATCCTCGTCGGCCAAGTCGGCATCCAGCTCTTCATTGAACTGTTCCAGCTCGGTCAGCGCCTTGATGCGCCAGCGCGGGCCGATCTTGCCTTCCTTGATGGATAGGATATTGTCTTCTTCTTCATCGAAATCGTATTCGTCTTCGATATCGCCGACGATCTGCTCCAGCACGTCCTCGATGGTGATCAGGCCGGCCACGCCGGAGTACTCATCGACCACGATGGCCATATGGTTATGGTTGGCGCGGAAGTCGCGCAGCAGCACGTTCAGGCGTTTCGATTCCGGGATGAAGATCGCAGGGCGCAGCATGTCGCGCACGTCGAACGATTCTTCCGCGTAATAGCGCAGCAGATCCTTCGCCAGCAGGATGCCGACCACCTTGTCGCGTTCACCTTCGATGGCAGGGAAGCGCGAGTGGGCCGTTTCCAGCACCAGCGGGAGCCATTCCTCGATCGGTTTGGTGATGTCGATGACGTCCATCTGCGAGCGCGGGATCATGATGTCGCGCGCCGACAGGTCCGACACCTGGAACACGCCTTCGATCATCGACAGCGCGTCGGCGTCGATCAGGTTGCGTTCATGGGCGTCGTGCAGGACTTCAAGCAGCTCCGAGCGGCTCTCGGGCTCAGGGGAAATCAGGGCGGTGAGTCGCTCGAACAGCGACCGGTGTGGTTTAGCGTCATTCCTGACGCTACTAGAGTGCTCTTGCATAATTGGCATTAAAGCCGTTGTTCCGAAGTGCTATAGCATACACTAAACGGCCGAGTCCCGGCCGAAATTATCAGATTGGAAACTCATGCAGATCAGTGCAGTCACCTATGGATCCGACCAGTGCGGCCTCGTATGCGGTTACCTGTTCGGGCGCGGCCCGCAGCCGGTGCCGATCGAGGCATCCGAGGCCGAACAATGGCTGCGTGATACAGGCGCCCCGGCAGGGGAGTTCATCTGGCTGCATTTCAACCTTGCCAACACCGCCAGCGAAAAATGGATGCGCGAACATGCCGTGCTGGCCAATGAATATTACGACAGCCTGCATGAAGAGGGCGCGCGCTCGACCCGCATCGAGCAGGCCGACGATACCCTGGTGGCCGTGGTCAACGACGTGCTGCGCGACTTCAGTTTCGAGCCATCGGATATTTCCAGCGTCTGCCTGAGTGTTGACCGGCGGCTGGTGGTCAGCGCCCGGCGCAAGCCATTGCAGGCAGTCGAAAGGCTGCGGCAGGCCGTGCGCGGCGGCGAAAACCTGGTCTCCAGCGTAGTGCTGCTGACCCACCTGTTGCGCGACCAGGCGGACGTGCTGACCCGCATCGTGCGCGACGCTACCGGCAAGGTGGATCGGATCGAAGACAACCTCCTGTCGGGCAAGCTGAAATTCAAGCGCGCCGACCTGGGCGCCCTGCGGCGGGTGCTGGTGCGGCTGCAACGGCTGCTGGCGCCAGAGCCGGCGGCCT
This sequence comes from Pseudoduganella sp. R-34, assembly GCF_049904655.1. NCBI lineage: Bacteria > Pseudomonadati > Pseudomonadota > Betaproteobacteria > Burkholderiales > Oxalobacteraceae > Pseudoduganella > Pseudoduganella sp. R-34. The sequence goes on along the minus strand of NZ_CP184572.1, from coordinate 5,907,911 downwards.
TGTTCCGCCTGTTGCAACGGCCGCCGTCGTGGGCCAGCGAGGCGGATCGGCAGGAACTGCGCGAATCGACCGAGGAATTTGCGGTAGTGCTGAACGACATGGCGGCGCTGCAGGAGCGCATCAAGCTGCTGCAGGAAGAGATTGCGGCCCTGGTCAACGAGGCCAATAACCGCAGCCTTTATGTGTTGACCATCGTGACGGTGCTGGCGCTGCCGATCAATATCATTGCCGGCCTGCTGGGTATGAATGTCGGCGGCGTACCGCTGGCCGACGACAAGGCCGGCTTCTGGATCATCGCCGGCATCGTGGTGCTGTTTACCGTGGTGGCGGGGGCCTGGCTGTTCCGCCAGCGTAACGATTAGGCGGCGTTTCCGCGCTCCTTCAGCCACTGCGTGAACAGGTCCACGCGAGGCGACGCGCGCTGGCGGCCCACGGCAAACGAATAAGTGCCGCTTTCGATAGCGGCCGGCAGGAGGCGCTGAAGCGTACCGTTTTCGAGCATTGCCGCGACAAAGGCCTCCGGCACTACCAGCACGCCGAGCCCTTGCACGGCAGCCTGGATAGCCAGCACCGTGTTGTCAAATTCAATGGCCGGTGCCAGCGTCCTGGCATCCATGCCATGCGCCTGGCTCCATAATGGCCACAGGTCGGGCCGCGAGCGCATGCCGATGCGCGGCGCCGTGGCCAGCCAGTACATGTTGTCCGGCTCGCGCGAGCTCAGGCCTGCTGCGAAGGATGGACTCGACACCAATACGCAGTGCTCGCGCATGAACACCTGTGAAGGTATCCCGCGCAATTCCGCCCCATCCCGGCGCAGGAAAACATCGACCGGCGCGGAAGGATTGATGTCGCCGTCCGCGGTGCGCACATCAATGCGGATGTGCGGATATTGCTGGCGGAAGCCCGTCAGTTGCGGAATCAGCCAGTGCATGGCCAGCGTCACGCTGGTGTCGACCAGGATCGAGGCCTGGTTTCCCGGGTTGCCGCCGGGTTCGAGCATGCCGACGATTTCCGCCATCTTGCCGGCGGCCTGTTCATGCAACTGCCGGCCGGCGGCGGTTAGTGCGGCCGCATTGCCGGCCGTACGCTCGAACAGTATTTGCCTGAGGTGTCCTTCGAGCGCCTGTACCTGGCGGCTGACGGCGCTCGGCGTCAGGTGCAGGGCTTGTGCCGCCTGGCGGAACCCGCCTTCCCGCACGACGATGCAGAAAACATGGAGTGCATGGAGGGGCGGACGGACGGTCATCGATTGCTCGGCAAGATAGTGTTGAGGAATACTCAACACATCATACCAAGATCTCGTTTGAATGCCTGTCGGGCCAGCGGCACACTGCGCACATGAACAATACTTATTGGATGTTTGCGGTCATGGTGGTCTTCACCGTGTCGAGCCCGGGGCCAGGGGTGTTGATGACGCTGGACAATGCCATCGCGACTGGCTGGCGCGCGGCCATGCATGGAGTGCTGGGCCTGGCCATCGGCGCTGCCGTCATGGCCGGCTTGTCTTCGGCCGGAATTGGGCTGCTGATTCGTTCCTCGCCAGCCTCGTTCCTGCTGCTGAAGTATTGCGGCGTCAGCTACCTCTTCTACCTCGCCTGCAAGGCCTGGGGCCGCGTGCCAGCACCCATTGGACAAGGCGCCGCAGCGGGCCAGGCGCAAGAGGCCGACGGCTGCCGCAAGCGCCTGCTGCGCGGTGTTTTGCTCCAGACGAGCAACCCGAAGTCGCTGCTGTTCTTCCTGTCTGTCCTGCCGCAAGTGGCCGGCGCCACGGGAGCCGCGCAACAGCAGGTACCGCTGGCCCTGGCCATTGCCACCTATTGCATGGTGCTGGTTGTGATCCACGGGATCTATGCGGGGCTTGCGGCGAAGGCGCGCGCGTGGCTCAGCCGGCCGAGCGCTGCGCGCACCCTGTCGCGCCTGAGCGCTTTCGTGTTCTGCGCCTTCGGCGTGACGATGCTGACGCTGGAAGTCTAGTACGGGTCGGCGTAACCGAGGCCGGTGACGATCTCGGTTTCGATGTCTTCCATCTCGGCCGCTTCTTCGTCGTCCTCGTGGTCGTAGCCCTGGGCGTGCAATACGCCGTGCACGATCAGGTGGGCGGTGTGCTCTTCCACGGTTTTCTTCTGCTCGGCCGCTTCGCGCTGCAGCACGTCGGTGCACAGGATGATGTCGGCGCGCGTCGGCTCGTCCTCGGCCACTTCCTCGCCTACGTTGTAAGCGAAGGTCAGCACATTGGTGGCGTAGTCCTTGCCGCGGTAGTCGCGGTTCAGCTCCTGGCCTTCTTCCGCATCGACGAAACGGATGGTCAGTTCAGCCGGTGCGAACAGGGCCGCCTTGACCCATTTGCGGATCATTGGGCGGGTGATTTCTTCCTGCAGGCGCGGGTCGGCGTATTGGACGGACAGGGCCAGCTTATTTTTTTCGGACATTGCGCACAGCTTTCACAGCGGGTTTCACGGTTTGCAGCAGGGGCGCCAGCTCGGCGCTGGCTTCCTGGGCATTCTCATAGGCATCGACAATGCGCGCCACCAACGGATGGCGTACCACGTCGGCGCTGGAGAACTGGCTGAAGGCGATGCCGCGCACATTGCGCAGCACGTGCATGGCATCGACCAGGCCGGATTTCTGGTGCTTCTGCAGGTCGATCTGGGTCACGTCGCCCGTCACCACGGCCTTGCTGCCAAAGCCGATACGGGTCAGGAACATCTTCATCTGTTCGACAGTGGTGTTCTGCGCCTCGTCCAGGATGACGAAGGCGTGGTTCAGCGTGCGGCCGCGCATATAGGCAAGCGGGGCGATCTCGATCACCTGTTTCTCGAACATCTTCTGCGTGCGGTCGAAGCCGAGCAGGTCGTACAGCGCGTCGTACAGCGGGCGCAAATACGGGTCGACTTTCTGCGCCAGGTCGCCTGGAAGGAAGCCCAGGCGCTCGCCCGCTTCCACCGCAGGGCGGGTCAGGATGATGCGCTTGACCGCGTCGCGCTCCAGGGCGTCGACCGCGCAGGCCACTGCCAGATAGGTCTTGCCGGTACCGGCCGGGCCGATGCCGAAGCTGATGTCGTGGTCGAGGATATTGCGCAGGTAGCGGATCTGGTGCGGCGTGCGGCCGCGCAGGTCGTTGCGGCGCGTTTTCAGCACCGGGCTGGTGATGTCCGGTTCGTGGAAAGGAGGCTCTTCCTCGCCCGGGCCAAAGTCGTCCGGCGCCTCGCTGGCGCGCTGCTCGACCAGGGCGAGCTGGACTTCCTCCACCGGCACTACCTTGTCGGCGACTTCATAGAAGCGCTCGAGGATGGCCACTGCGCGTTCGGCATTGGTGCCGCTGACAATGAATTTTTCGCCGCGGCGGAAAATGGTCACGTCCAGCGCCGCTGAAATCTGGCGCAGGTTTTCATCGAGCGGGCCGCACAAATGGGCCAGGCGCGTGTTGTCCAGGGGTTCTGGGACGAAGTAGTGCGGTTGCACCGGGGTTTTTGTTTTCAAAGTATCGCTTCTCCGCGCAGGGAGTAATCCAGGCTTTCGGTGATGCGCACGCTGACCATCTGGCCAATCAGTGCCTGCGCATTGGCGCCGCCGTCGAAGTGCACGGTGCGGGTATTGCTGGCGCGGCCCTGCATTTCATTGCCGCCGCGCTTGGACTGGCCTTCCACCAGCACCTGCATGGTCATGCCGACCATGGCGGCGCTGTGGCGCTTGGTGTTCTCGTCGAACAGGGCTTGCAGGCGCTGCAGGCGGGCCGATTTGACTTCGGCCGGGGTGTCGTCGGCCAGGTTGGCGGCCGGCGTGCCGGGGCGCTTGCTGAAGATGAAGCTGAAGCTGTTGTCGAAGTCGACGTCCTGCACCAGCTTGACCATCGCTTCGAAATCCTCGTCGGTCTCGCCGGGGAAGCCGACGATGAAGTCCGAAGAGATCACCACGTTCGGGCGCACCGCGCGCACCTTGCGGATGATGGATTTGTATTCCAGCGCAGTGTAGCCGCGCTTCATGGCGCCCAGGATCTTGTCCGAGCCATGCTGGGCCGGCAGGTAAAGCTGGTCCGCCAGTTTCGGGATTTTCGCGTAGCAGTCGATCAGGCGCTGCGTGAACTCCTTCGGATGACTGGTGACGAAGCGGATGCGTTCAATACCGGGAATCTCGGCCACGTATTCGATCAGCATGGCGAAATCGGCGACGCTGCCGTCCGCGGTCTCGCCGCGGAAGGCATTCACGTTCTGGCCGAGCAGCATGACTTCCTTCACGCCCTGGGCAGCCAGGCCGGCGACTTCGGTCAGCACGTCTTCGAAGCGGCGCGATACTTCCTCGCCGCGGGTGTAGGGCACCACGCAGTAGGAACAGTATTTGGAGCAGCCTTCCATGATCGAGACGTAGGCGAAAGCGCCTTCCACGCGCGCCGGCGGCAGGTGGTCGAACTTTTCGATTTCGGGGAAGCTGATGTCGATCTGCGGCTTGCCGGTGTGGCGGCGCAGTTCGATCATCTTCGGCAGGCGGTGCAGGGTTTGCGGGCCAAACACCACGTCCACCAGCGGCGCGCGCTTGACGATGGCTTCGCCCTCCTGCGAGGCGACGCAGCCGCCCACGCCAATCACCAGTTCAGGCTTGGCTTGCTTGAGCTTCTTGAAGGTGCCCAGGTCCGAAAACACCTTTTCCTGCGCCTTTTCGCGCACGGAGCAGGTGTTGAGGAGGATAACGTCGGCTTCTTCCGGGGATTCGGTGCGTACCAGTCCCTCGGACGCGCCGAGCAGGTCTGCCATCTTGTCCGAGTCGTACTCGTTCATCTGGCAGCCGAAGGTTTTGATGAATACTTTTTTCTGCATACCCGCAAGTTTACCGTAAATCGCCAATCGTCCCTTGAAAACCGGCCCCGCGAGCTCTAGAGTTAAAAGAGCAATTTTCTGCGGGAGCTATGTCATGGCTATCAATGGAATAGGACCGACCACCCCGAATGTCCAGCAGGTGGACAGTGCTGCAGCCGAACGCCGCCTGGCCGAACAGCGCCAGTTGCGGCAGGAAGAGCAACGCATCCGCGAGCAGCAGGCCGCAAGCACCGAGCAAATCAGTACCCGCCGTGAAGAGACTCGTGCCCTGGAGCAAGCACAATCGGCCGAGCTGCAGGATTTCCTGACCCGGCAGGACCTGCTGGCCCAGAATGCCCAGTCAAGCCAGCGCACGCCAGGCACCCCGGCGCCGGGCAGCATCATTTCCGTTACAGCCTGAAATATCCGCGCAACACAATTTCCGTATGGTTCTTTCGTGCGACACAGGAATAATGACTGTGTTGAAATGGCATTGTTGTCAAGATTTTCGGCAAATCATCGCTAAGTCTTGATGTTGAACAAGGTTCGCTTCGCAGCGCAGTAAGAAGATTAGCAAGACTGCAAGGCCCTTTCCTCAACACTCCACTGTCAAGAGAGGATCAATCATGGCACACCACGCTCTCGCTTCGCAGGAAAGCTACAACCCGAACCACCTGCTGGACATCCTGCTCGGCAAAATGCAATTGAAGAACGATGCTGCGCTGTCGCGCATGCTGGAAGTCGCACCGCCCGTCATCAGTAAAATCCGCCACCATCGCTTGCCAGTCGGCGCATCCCTGCTGATTCGCATGCATGAAGTGACCGGCATGAGCATTCGCGAACTGCGCGACTTGATGGGCGATCGCCGCACCAAGTATCGCCTGTCGGATGCGCAAGGCCGCCCGAAGCCAGAGGACAAGCCAGTCGGCGCCTCGACCCAGGGCGGCATGCCGCAGGCCAGCGCGCACTAAGCGCGCTGCGCATCAGGCCATCAGCACCAGCGCAATTTCTTCATATTGCAGTTCCGTTTCGCGGAACAGGTGCAGGAAAGTGTCTTCGCCCAGGTTGAGCGCTTTCCAGGCGATCGGGGAAACGGGCGGCACCAGGTCGTCCGGTTTCTGCACCAGGTCGAGCGCATGCACCACCGCGTCGGCCACGTGCACGATGGCAGCCAGGAAGCCGGCCCCCGGCTTTCCGGGTTCGTGGTGGCCGGCAATCGCCAGCCGCATCGTGTCTGAAAAATTCCAGTGCTCCGCCAACGCCAGGCCGGCTTCGACATGGTCGATGCCGAGCACGGCGCGTTCCGCCTCCAGCGTATAGCAGTCGTGTTCCTTCTGGTAGGCGATCACCTCGGCATACCGCTCAGGGAAGGTCGACACCAGCACCAGGCGTCCGATATCGTGCAGCAGCCCCGCCGTGAAAGCATAATCCTGGTTGAAGCGCACGTGGCGCGCCAGCACCTTGGCGCAAGCTGCCGTCGCTATCGAATGGCGCCAGAACATGCCGTGGTCAAAGCCGGGGCACTGCTTGCCGGCGAAGCAGCCGGTCACTGCGGCCGCCGTAATCAGGTTGCGCGTGCTCTGGAAACCGAGGAAGGTAATCGCTTGCTGGATCGTGGTCACCTTGACCTGCAGCCCGAACAGCGAAGAATTCGCCAGACGCAGCGTCTTGGCGGTCAAGGCCTGGTCATGCGAGACCTTCTTTGCCAGCACGGCAATATCGATTTCTTCCTGGTCCACACTGTTCAGCAGTTCCATCACCACGGCCGGCAGCGAAGGCAGGTCGTCCAGATTTTTCACCACGTCGTCATAACTGAGCGGTGCGCTCATGCAGCCTCCTTGCCAACGCGGAAATCCGTGACCAGGGTGCGCAGCGCCTTGGCCGCAGAGTCTTCGGCATCGGCCGGATCGTGGCGGCGGAACAGCACTTCGATGCGCGCCAGGTGGGCAGTGCGTTCGGCAGCCGATTGCGCCGGGTCGGGCGGTGTGTCGTCAACCACGGCCAGCGACTCGATGCCGTGGCCTTGCAGGCGCTCCAGCATGCGTTCGGTCAGCACGGCGCCTGCCGGCAGGAGGACCTGGCCGTGCGTGTCCAGCAGTTCGTCAGAAAGCACCATGCCAGGCTCGACCTTGGCAAGGGGCAGGTGGCGGTATGTCGCCGTCATTGTTTTATCTCCCACAGATCAATGCCAGATCTTACATCAGTGCCGGGAAGGCATCACCCTTAAAATCTTGCCAAGTCACACCGCTTCCCTTACATTGGGGGGAATATGGGGAGGGAGTGAATGTTTGGTATCCAAGGCCGGCTGACTGCACTGTTCGTTGTGATCGTCACCGTCGTGCTGGGCATTTCCGGCACCTACGCCCAATACAGCCTGGGTCACGAACTGGAAGTAGCTAACCAGCGCCTGCGCGAGGGCGTGCTGACCCGCTTGCAGACCAGCCTGCCATCCGCCCTGTGGGACCTCGACAAGGCCAAGGTCGACAATATCGTGGCAGCCGAGATGCTGCCGCCGGAACTGGTTGCGATCCGCGTCTACGACACCTCGGTCGGCCTGTTTTCCGGCAAGCGCCGCAAGGAAGACGGCAGCATCGTCCCCATCGAATCCGAAACTGCCGTGCAGGGCGCGCCGGTCGTGGCCGACCTGGCCTACCGCGACGCCGGCGCCGCTGGCAGTGCCCTGAAACCGGTGATCGTGGGCCGCGTCGTGGTCAATTTCACCCGTGCCCAGATCGATGCCACGCTGGCCGCCGAAGTGCGCCGCAAAGTGGTGGAAGTGCTGACGCTGGACCTGATCCTGGTGGTGGCGCTGGCGCTGTCCCTGCGCATCGTGTTCGATCCCTTGAAGAAGCTGCGCGACGGCTTGTTCGAACTGGCCACGCGCGGTTCCGATGAAGTGGAGGAGCTGCCGGAAAAACGCAGCGATGAACTGGGTGACGTGATCCGCGGCTTCAACGCCATCCAGCGCAAGGTTAAATCGATCATCAAGCGCACCCGCGAAGCGGAAGACCTGGCGCGCCGTTCGGCGCAGGAAACGGCGCAGGCGCTCGACGACTTGCAGCGCACCCAGGAATCCCTGCTGCAGGCCGAGCGCCTGGCGTCCCTCGGTTCGCTGGTGGCCGGCGTGGCCCATGAAATCAACACGCCGGTCGGCATCGCGCTGACCAGCGCCTCGGTGCTGATGGATGCCACCACGGCCGTCGACGAGTCGATGAAGGCGGGCCAGGTGAAGAAGTCGGAAATCCAGAAATACATCGATACGGCCGGTGAAAGCGCGCGCCTGATCATGAACAATGCCTACCGCGCAGCGCACCTGATCCACAGCTTCAAGCAAATTGCGGTCGACCAGGTCAGCGAAGCGCGGCGCCGCTTCGAACTGAAGGAATACATTGGCGAAGTGGTGTCCAGCCTGCAGCCGAAGCTGAAGAAAACCCGCATCGTGGTCGCCATCAACTGCCCCGACGACGTCATTCTGGACAGCTATCCCGGCGCCTTGGCGCAGGTCATCACCAACCTCACGCTGAACTGCGTCGAACACGCCTTCGAGCCCGATGGCGCCGGCAATATCGACATCAACGTCATCCCGGAAGGCGACCATATCGAAATGCAGGTCGTCGACAACGGCAAGGGCATTGCACCGGACATGCTGGACAAGGTCTTCGACCCCTTCGTCACCACCCGGCGCGGGCAGGGCGGCACCGGCCTCGGCCTGAACATCGTCTTCAACCTGGTCGTCAAGCAGTTCGGCGGCACCATTTCGGTGTCGAGCACGCTGGGCAAGGGCGCCAGTTTCGTCTTCCGCATCCCGCGCGTGACGCCGGGCGATGAAAATGAGGACAGGCACCCGGACGCCCCCTTGCACGCGCCGATTGCGAGCTGAGCGCCGCCGCAGGAGCATCTGCCGCATACTGAAGCCATGCAGGGAGGAATGTCATGGATAAGCAGCGCCTGATCGCCTTGTTGCGCGGAATTAACGTCGGACGCGCAAAACGCGTTGCGATGGCCGACCTGCGCAAGGTGCTGAGCGATATGGGCTACGGCGACGTGCGCACGCTGCTCAACAGCGGCAACGTCGTGTTTGATTGCAATGCCGCCGATGCTGCCGACAGCGCTGCGCGCATCGAAGAAGCACTGGTGCTCAAGCTCGGCGTACCGGCCAAAGTCACCGTGATCGAGGCCGCCCAGTTGGCCGAGATCGTCAAGGAAAACAGCCTGCAGGAGGTGGCCAGCGACCATTCGCGGCTGCTGGTGGCTGTCCTCAACAGGCCCGATGAAGACCGCGGCAAGCTGGAACCTCTGGCACGGCAGAGCTGGCAGCCGGAAGCGTTCGCACTCGGCCGCCACGCCGCCTACATCTGGTGCCCCGATGGCGTGCTGACCAGCCGCGCTGCCGCAGCGATGGGCAAGGCGCTGGGCGATGCGGTCACTTCGCGCAATTGGAGCACCATCAGCAAACTGCACGCGATGGCAAATAATTAGTTGTCGACTGTCGCGTCCAGCGTCTAAAATCGCTTATCCATGATTTTGTCAGATGCACAATGAAGATTAGCGATTCGATAAGAGGTGCCATGATACTGGGCGCCGTCGTAGTGGCCCTGGTCATCGGTGGCTTTGCTGTGGCCGACAATGGCTGGCAAAAAGTCAGCTGCATTGGCCGCGCCATCGTCGGTGGTGTCGCCTTGAGCAATATCCACAGCGTTTGCGGCTTATGACTGGCGGGCGCGCCGCTCGGTCACCGATTCAAATCCCACTCCCCAGCTATCGGTTTCCACTTCGTCGATGATGACGAAGGTGGTGGCCGGGTCTTTGTCCAGCACCTCCTGCAGCATCCTGGTGGTGCGGGCGATCAGTTCCTTCTTCTGTTCCACGGTCGGGCCGCCTTGTTCGCGGGTGACCTTGATGTTCACGTAGGGCATGCCAGTCTCCTTGCTTACCAGTTGCCGGCTGCCGCGCCGTCATCGACGGTCAGCACATGGCCGGAGATGAAGCTCGAATCGGTCAGGTAAAGCACCGCGTCGGCGATGTCGTCGGCCGTACCCATCCTGTGGGTCGGCACCAGGCCTTTCAGGAATTCCTGGGTACCGGCATCCGTGCTGTGCAGCGGGGTGCTGATGATGCCGGGCGCTACCGCGTTCACCTTGATGTTCTTGTTGGCCACCTCGAGCGCCAGGGCGCGCGTCGCCATGTTCAGGCCGCCCTTGATCAGCACGGGCAGCAGCGCGGTCGCCTTGGCCGGCGTCACGCCCAGGCTGGCGGTGATGTTGACGATGTGGCCGCCGCCGTTGGCTTCCATGTGTCGCACCGCTTCCTGAGCCGGGAACAGGAAGCCCTTCAGGTTGGTCGCCACAATGGCGTCGGTGTCGGCCTCGGTGTAATCGACGGCCGGCTTGGCGATGAAGATGCCGGCGTTATTCACCAGGATGTCGACCTTGCCGAAACGCGCAGCCGCCTTATCGAACAGTTCCCTGGCCGTCGCCGGCGAGGCGATATCGCCGGCGACCGGCAGGAAGTTGGCGGGATTTCCGAGGTGGGCTGCAGCCGTTTGCAGGCGGTCCATGGTGCGGGCGTTGCCGACCACGTTGTAGCCGCGCGCCAGGTAGGCCTTGGCGATGGCAAAGCCCAGGCCGCTGGAAGCGCCGGTCACGATTGCTGTCTTGGTCATTTGGAACTCCATGAGTTTGGTTGAGGTGAGTCCACTATACTTATGACGTTTTGGTAGATAAATATGGTTTCCGGTAATTGACTTGATACATGGGGTAATGAATGCAGCGCCACTTCGATGATATGCAGTTGGGCAGCATCGAGCTGTTCGTGCTGGCGGGGGAGCAGGGCAGCTTCACCGCGGCGGCGGCGATGGCGGGCGTGACGCCGGCGGCGGTGAGCCGTTCCATTTCGCGCCTGGAGGAGCGCCTCGGCGTGCGCCTGTTCGTGCGCACCACGCGCCAGATCCGCCTGACCGACGGCGGCAGGGTGTACTTCGAACAGTGCCGGCAGGCGCTGTCGCAACTGGTGGAGGCCGAACGTGAAGTGACGGGCCAGCAGGCCACGCCATCCGGCAAGCTGCGTATCAGTGCAACGACGCCCTATGCGCATTACCGCTTGCTCGAGCGCGTGGCGGCCTTCCGCTTGCAATTCCCGGAAGTGCAGGTCGAAGTCCACATCAGCAACCGCAACATCGATTTCGCAGACGAGGGCTATGATCTTGCCGTGCGCGGCCGTGCGCCGCAGGATTCGACCCTGGTCGCCCGCAAGATGGAAGATGCGGAGCTGGTACTGGTGGCTGCGCCGTCCTACCTGAAACGGCGCGGCAAGCCGAAGTCGCTTGAAGAACTGACCAGACATGATTGCATCCAGTTCGTGCTGCCCAGTACCGGACGGCTGGTACCCTGGCAGTTCATGCGCGACGGTTCGGAAATCGAATTGATCGGCGGCGATGCCGTGGTGTGCGCGGAAGACTTTCTTGGCATGGGCACCCTGGCCGTCCATGGCGGCGGCATTACGCAGACCTATCGCTTTGCCGTGGAGCGCGAACTGGCCAGCGGGACGCTGGTCGAATTGCTGCCGCAGCATGGCGGCTGCTCAAGGCCGTTCTACCTGATTTATCCGCACGCGCGCCACCTGTCGCTGCGCGTGCGCAGCTTTGTCGACTTCCTGGTGCGCTAGCCTTCCTGCTGGCGCTGGCGGAAAGCCGCCACCTTGTTGCGGTTGCCGCAGAGCGCCATGCTGCACCAGCGGCGGCGGTGTGACTTGGTGCGGTCCAGGAACCACAGCGTACAGGCGTGGTCCTCGCATTTGCGCACCAGCTTGAAGTCGGCTGTCGCCAGCAACTGCGCCGCGGCTTCCGCCAGGGGCGCCAGTAGCTGCTGCGGCGTGCGGGCCGCGTAGCGGGCTTGCAGCGACAGCCCGTCCCCACTTGCTTCCACCAGCACCAGGTGCCGTTCGGCGTGCGCAAGCGCCGCATTCAGCGCCGCGGCATCGAACCGTTGCCCGGCCTTGCGCGCCGCCACTGCCGCGCGAACGGATTCGCGCAACGCGCGCGCTGCAGCCAGCAGCTCGCCTGGCTTGCCGGGCGCCTCCTCTTCCGCCGTGAGCTGCCCGGCAGCTGCCAGCCAGGCCATGACACCAGCATCGTCATGCCAGGTTTCTTCTCCTTGCACAACGGTATTCATCAGGTCCAGCGCCGGGTGATCGCCGTAGAACTCAATCATTTTCCTGTCCTCCTAATTTCATTGTAACCACCAAAATAACTCTTGACAAGTTACGTGGCTGGAGTATTCTTGTAACCATCGAAACTAATTTTAAGAGGTTAATTATGAACCGCACCATCCAGGCCGACGGCATCAACATCTTCTACCGCGAAGCAGGTGCTCCGGACGCGCCGGCGATCCTCCTGATGCACGGTTTTCCCACCAGTTCCCACATGTTCCGCAACCTGATTCCGCTGCTGGCGACCAGGTATCGCGTCATCGCCCCCGACCTGCCGGGCTTCGGTTTTACCGAGGTGCCGCCTGAACGCAAGTACACATACACGTTCGACAACCTGGCCAACACCATGGAGGCCTTCCTGCAAGCCATCAAGCTCGAAAAATTCGCGCTGTATGTATTCGACTACGGCGCCCCGGTCGGCCTGCGCCTGGCTGCAGCCAAACCGGAACGCATTACGGCCCTGGTTTCGCAGAACGGCAACGCCTACCTGGAAGGCTTGAGCGATGGCTGGACTCCGATGCGCAAACACTGGGCCGACCCGAACGAAGAGAATACGAACGTGATGCGCGGCTTCCTGACGCCCGAAGCCACCAAATGGCAGTACACGCACGGTGTCGCCGATCCCGCCAGCGTGGCTCCCGAGTCCTATACCCTGGACTCGGCCCTGATGGCGCGCCCGGGGAATATCGATATCCAGCTCGAACTGTTCTACGACTATCGCAAAAACCTCGAGCTGTACCCCGTATTCCAGGCGTTCTTCCGCAAAGCGCAGGTGCCGACACTGGCGATCTGGGGCAAATACGATCCGTTCTTTACGCCGCCGGGCGCCGAGGCTTATCGCCGCGATAACCCGAACGCGATCGTGCAATTGCTGGATACCGGCCATTTCGCGCTGGAGACCCACGTCGAGGTGATCGGCAAAGCCATCCATGCCCTGTTAGACTAGACGCTTTCGAAGATAGCCCGAACACGCATCGATGAAGCCATACACGATCGCACTGTTGCTGGCCGGCCTGGCGCTGGCCGGCTGCAGCAGCAAGCAAACCGTCGCCTACACGGCGCCTACGACTGCCTCCAACCCGCAAGTGCTCTTGCTGGGCGAGGTGCACGACAACAAAGAGGGTCACAAGCTTCGCTTCGAAGACTTGCGCCAGCGTGTGGAAGCCGGCTGGCGGCCCGCGATCGCAATGGAGCAGTTCGACCGCGAATCGCAAGGCTTGCTGGACGAAGCGCAAAAGGGCTGCCTGGACGCTTCGTGCGTGATTAGCGTCATGAACAAGAAAGGGTGGGACTGGCAGCTTTACCACCCCATCATCCAGCTCGCACTGAGCAACCACCTGCCGCTGATCGCCGTCAACCTGTCGCGCACCGATGCATCGAAAGTCGTGCGCGACGGCGTTGCCTCCAGCTTTGATGCCGCCACCGTCGCAGCCTACAAGCTGAAAGAGCCGCTGCCATCGGACGTGCGCCGCGGCCAGGAGAAGGCGATCCAGGAGGGCCACTGCAACATGGCGTCGGACATGATGTTGCCCGGCATGGTCAATGCGCAAGTGGCGCGCGATATCTGGATGGCCAAGCTGATTCGCCAGCAGCAGCCGCGCGACGTCGTCCTCATTGCAGGCAACGGCCATGTGCGCAAGGACATTGGCGTTCCACGTTGGCTGAATGCTATTGAACCCAGGCTGACCGTCCGCACCATAGGCTTCATCGAACCCGATGGCCTGCAGGGCAGCTATGACGAAATCCGCAAGGTTGCAGCGCAAAAGCGCACAGACCCCTGCGCTAAATTCAAGTAAACTTCCGGCCCTGCCGACCCCAATACATCAAGGAGCAAAGAATGCAGATCGCAGGTGAAATGTTGATCGGACAAGCCGCCGTCAAAGGCAGCGCAGGCCAGATGAAGGCCACCGACCCGGCCCGCAATATCGAGATCGAGCCAGCATTTGGCATGGCCACACCGGCCGACCTGCAGCGCGCCTGCGACCTGGCGGCACAAGCTTTCGACTCCTACCGCGAAACCACGCTGGAAAAGCGCGCGCAGTTCCTGGAGCAGGTGGCGCAGAACATCCTCGACATTGGCCCGCAACTGATCGAGCGCGCAATGCAGGAATCCGGCCTGCCGCAAGCCCGCCTGGAAGGTGAACGCGGCCGCACCGTCAACCAGCTGCGCCTGTTCGCCAAAGTGGTGCGCGATGGCCTGTTCCTGGGCGCGACGCTGGACTCCGCGCTGCCTGAGCGCGTGCCGCCGCGCTCCGACCTGCGCATGCGCAAGATCGGCGTCGGCCCGGTCGCCGTGTTTGGCGCCTCCAACTTCCCGCTGGCGTTCTCGGTCGCCGGCGGCGATACCGCATCGGCACTGGCTGCCGGTTGCCCGGTGGTCGTGAAGGCGCACCCTGCGCACCTGGGCACGTCCGAGCTGGTGGGCAAGGCGATCCAGAAAGCCGTGGCCGACTGCTGCCTGCATGAAGGCGTCTTCTCGCTGGTGATTGGCGACGTCCAGATCGGCGGCGATCTGGTGGCGCATCCAGCCATCAAGGCCGTCGGCTTCACCGGTTCGCGCGGCGGCGGCCTGGCGCTGGTGCGCATCGCCCAGGCCCGCAAGGAGCCGATTCCCGTGTACGCAGAAATGGCATCGATCAACCCGGTGTTCCTGCTGCCGGGCGCATTGAAAGCCGGCGCCGCGCGCATTGCGCAAGGTTTTGCCGATTCGCTGACCATGGGCTCCGGCCAGTTCTGCACCAATCCTGGCCTGCTGATCGCGCTGGAAGGCCCCGAGTTGAACGAATTTGCTGCCGCGGCAGCGGCTGCGGTGCAAGCCAAGCCATCGACCACCATGCTGACCCCTGGCATTCATAAGTCGTACGAAGCTGGCGTGGGCAAACTGTCCGCGCTGGACAAGGTGGAACTGCTGGCGCAAGGCGGCGCGGGCAGCACCGCTTGCGCGGCGCAACCGCACCTGTACAGCACCGACGTCGACACCTTCCTGTCTACGCCGGCGCTGGAAGATGAGAACTTCGGTCCGAGCTCGGTGCTGGTGCGCTGCCGCGATGCCGCCGATATGCGCCGCATCGCCGAGCACGTGGAAGGCCAGTTGACCTCCACCGTGCACGCTACTGCCGACGACCGCGAGATCGCCGCCGGCCTGCTGCCAACCCTGGAGCGCAAGGCCGGCCGCATCCTGTTCAATGGCTTCCCGACCGGTGTCGAAGTGGCGCACGCCATGGTGCACGGCGGCCCGTTCCCGTCGACATCCGATCCGCGCAGCACGTCGGTTGGCGCCACCGCCATCGACCGCTTCCTGCGTCCTGTGTGCTACCAGGATGCGCCGGAATGGGCGCTGCCATCGACCCTGGCCAACGACAACCCGCAAAACGTACCGCGCGTGGTCGACGGCAAGATCCAGCCGGGCGCATAAGCCCGCGCGATCATGGTAAGGTGGGTCGCATGATGGAAACTGTGTACAAGACAGAACAGCCCAGCCGGGCTGACATTGATGCGCTCACCGGGCCGGCGGTGCTGGAATTCGGCACCAACTGGTGCGGCTATTGCCGCAGCGCCCAGCCGGCCATCGCCGAGGCATATCGCGAGTATGCCAACATCCCGCACTTCAAAGTGGAAGACGGTCCCGGCCGAGTGCTGGGTCGCGCCTTCCGCGTCAAATTGTGGCCGACGGTCATCTTCCTGAAAGATGGCAAGGAAGTCGCCCGCGTCGTGCGTCCCGAAGACGCCGACGAGTTGCGCGAGGGCTTTGACCAGATCTCCGGCAGCTAAGCCTGCGAGTACTATCGCAGGATCCAGCGATACTCCATCTGCTGTCTACCCCGAACTGGTTTACCGTCCTCTGACCTGGGCCGGAACAACAAAAAAGCCTGAACCGTTTCCGGCTCAGGCTTTTCTGATAAATCTCTGGTGGTGATAGGTGGACTTGAACCACCGACCCTAGCATTATGAATGCTATGCTCTAACCAACTGAGCTATATCACCGCGCGGTCGTACATTGTAGCTTAATTTGGTGGTGATAGGTGGACTTGAACCACCGACCCTAGCATTATGAATGCTATGCTCTAACCAACTGAGCTATATCACCGCAAGGCCAACATTATCGGTGCCTGGCATCAATCTGTCAAGGATTGATTTCATCGCCAGGTGTCGTTCCCCCAGGAAACGTGACAAAAGACCTGTTTCCGCTCCCTTCAAATGGTGCTTCCGTCCTAACCGAAAGAGGACAGCGTACTCATGCGCCAGCGTGATGACATTGGTTAAATGTTGATACTAATTGTGGAAAGGAAATAGGAGTGCCTTTCCAGATATTTTTGTGAATTAAAAGT
Organism: Pseudoduganella sp. R-34; assembly: GCF_049904655.1. Lineage (NCBI taxonomy): Bacteria > Pseudomonadati > Pseudomonadota > Betaproteobacteria > Burkholderiales > Oxalobacteraceae > Pseudoduganella > Pseudoduganella sp. R-34. The sequence continues at coordinate 5,891,587 of NZ_CP184572.1, read as the reverse complement.
AATAATATTTACAAATAGTCATTGCTGCCGGCACGCCGGAGTATTCAGGAGAGAGTTATGGCCACCATCACCGGAACTAATGGAAACGATGTTCTCGAAGGGACCTGTGGGAATGACACCATCAATAGCGGTAATGGTGACGACTGCGTCGATGGCGGTACGGGAAACGACTCCCTGAACGGTGGCGCTGGCAACGACACTCTTGATGGCGGCAGCGGTAGCGACCAGGTCAATGGCGGGGTTGGGAACGATACGTTGATATACAACGTCGTGGAGAACATGGCGAGTGGATCCAGGGACGTGTATACGGGCGGCGCTGGCGTGGACATCGTAAAACTTCAACTGAGCCAAGCTCAGTGGTGCGACTGTGATGTGCGCAAGGAGCTTGAAAACTACATTCAATTTCTCGCCACTGTGAAAATTAACGCGCAGGGCGAAGTGTCGAATGGGGCGGCCAGCGATTTCATCTTCCACTTTGGATCGTCTACGCTTACTGTGCAGATGATGGAGAAGTTAGTGGTAGAGGTTCAATCTGCTAAAGGAGATTATGCTCCCGTCGATTATCGCGCGTCCCTGATCAGCGGCAACGTGGAAGGAACCGTTATCGAGGCGGGAGGCGTCAGCAACGCAAATATTGGAACTCCGAATGCCACCGGCGTTCTCCACGCGGATGACCTGGATGGCGTCGACGATAGCTTTCAAGCTGTGGCATACGGCACAGCAAGCTACGGCAATTACAGCGTCGACGCGCATGGCAAGTGGAGCTATTCGCTGAACAACGCCAACACACAAGTACAGTCGCTGGCAGTTGGGGACAGCATTACTGACAGCTTTACCGTGAGTAGTGCAGATGGTACTTCGCAACTCATTAAAATCACCATCACGGGGAATAACGATGCGCCAGTCGTTAGCGCGGCATTGGCATCGGAAGCTGCAGAAGGCAATGAGCGCTACGCGGTGAATCTGCTGGCTGGGGCGAGTGACGCAGATCGCGGCGAAACAGCTACGCTAAAGGTTGTCGGCGTCCGCTACTGCATCGATGATGGGCAAATCTCCAGTGGCTTACCGCCAGGATTGAGTTTGCTTGACGGCCAGCTGAGCGTGGATGCGGCGGGCACCGCCTTCAACCATATTGCGGCTGGCGCACATTCCACAATCGCGGTTAGCTACAACATCATGGATGCCCACGGGGCGGTGGTCGCGCAGAGAGCAACCATCACGATCACCGGCACTAATGATGCGCCGGTGGTTACTGGTACGGTGACCGGTGCGGCGGCTGAAGACGGGGCTAAAGTGACGCTTTACGCTTTAGCCGACTCGTCGGATGTAGATGATGGAACGACACTGACCATAGTGTCCGTGCCGAATACGCTGCCTCCAGGTGTCAGCTATAACTCTGAAAAACACGAGTTCACGCTGGATACCAGCCATGTTGCCTATCAGAGCCTGGCTGCAGGCCAAACAAAGGAGGTGGTGGTCAGCTTCGGCGTATCCGATGGTTTGGCGACTGTCGCAGAGTCGGTGAAATTCATCGTTACAGGCACGAATGACGCCCCGGTGGTCACGGCCCAGGTGACAGGCACGGCGATGGAAGATGGTGGGCTAGTGACGGTTGATGCGCTGGCCAACGCGTCGGATGTGGACCAAGGAGCGACGCTCTCAGTGACCTCGTTGCCAACCGAGCTGCCAGCTGGTGTCAGCTACATCGCTGGATCGCACAGTTTCACACTCGACCCCACCGACGCGGCATATCAGAGTCTGGCCCAAGGCCAGACAAAGGATGTGGTGGTCAACTTCGAAGTGACCGATGGCATGGCGAATGTTGCGCAATCGGTGAAGTTCACGATCACCGGTACCAATGATGCGCCGGTGGTGACGGCCCAGGTGACCGCCACGGCGATGGAAGATGGTGGGCTGGTGACGGTTGATGCGCTGGCCAACGCGTCGGATGTGGACCAAGGAGCGACGCTCTCAGTGACCTCGTTGCCAACCGAGCTGCCAGCTGGTGTCAGCTACATCGCGGGATCGCACAGTTTCACACTCGATCCCACCAATGCGGCCTACCAGAGCCTCGCGCAAGGCCAGACGAAGGATGTGGTGGTCAACTTCGAAGTGACCGATGGCATGGCGAATGCTGCGCAATCGGTGAAGTTCACGGTCACCGGTACCAATGATGCGCCGGTGGTGACGGCCCAGGTGACCGGCGCGGCGATGGAAGATGGGGGACTGGTGACGGTTGATGCGCTGGCCAACGCGTCGGATGTGGACCAAGGAGCGACGCTCTCAGTGACCTCGTTGCCAACCGAGCTGCCAGCTGGTGTCAGCTACATCGCTGGATCGCACAGTTTCACACTCGACCCCACCGACGCGGCATATCAGAGTCTGGCCCAAGGCCAGACAAAGGATGTGGTGGTCAACTTCGAAGTGACCGATGGCATGGCGAATGTTGCGCAATCGGTGAAGTTCACGGTCACCGGTACCAATGATGCGCCGGTGGTGACGGCCCAGGTGACTGGCACGGCGATGGAAGATGGCGGGCTGGTGACGGTTGATGCGTTGACCAACGCTTCGGATGTGGACCAAGGAGCGACGCTCTCAGTGACCTCGTTGCCAACCGAGCTGCCAGCTGGTGTCAGCTACATCGCTGGATCGCACAGTTTCACACTCGACCCCACCGACGCGGCATATCAGAGTCTGGCCCAAGGCCAGACAAAGGATGTGGTGGTCAACTTCGAAGTGACCGATGGCATGGCGAATGTTGCGCAATCGGTGAAGTTCACGGTCACCGGCACCAATGATGCGCCGGTGGTGACGGCCCAGGTGACTGGCACGGCGATGGAAGATGGGGGGCTGGTGACGGTTGATGCGTTGACCAACGCTTCGGATGTGGACCAAGGAGCGACGCTCTCAGTGACCTCGTTGCCAACCGAGCTGCCAGCTGGTGTCAGCTACATCGCGGGATCGCACAGTTTCACACTCGATCCCACCAATGCGGCCTACCAGAGCCTCGCGCAAGGCCAGACGAAGGATGTGGTGGTCAACTTCGAAGTGACCGATGGCATGGCGAATGCTGCGCAATCGGTGAAGTTCACGGTCACCGGTACCAATGATGCGCCGGTGGTGACGGCCCAGGTGACCGGCGCGGCGATGGAAGATGGGGGACTGGTGACGGTTAATGCGCTGGCCAACGCGTCGGATGTGGACCAAGGAGCGACGCTCTCAGTGACCTCGTTGCCAACCGAGCTGCCAGCTGGTGTCAGCTACATCGCTGGATCGCACAGTTTCACGCTAGACCCTACCAATGCGGCTTACCAGAGTCTCGCGCAAGGCCAGACGAAGGATGTGGTGATTAGCTTCGAAGTGACCGATGGCATGGCAAATGTTGCGCAATCGGTGAAGTTCACGGTCACCGGCACCAATGATGCGCCGGTGGTGACGGCCCAGGTGACCGCCACGGCGATGGAAGATGGGGGACTGGTGACGGTTAATGCGCTGGCCAACGCGTCGGATGTGGACCAAGGGACCACGCTTTCGGTAGTGCCACCGCTGGGCGAGCTGCCGGCTGGTGTCAGTTATATCGCCGCATCGCACAGTTTCACACTCGACCCCACCGACGCGGCATATCAGAGCCTCGCGCAAGGCCAGACAAAAGATGTGGTGGTCAGCTTCGAAGTGACCGATGGCATGGCGAATGTTGCGCAATCGGTGAAGTTCACGGTCACCGGCACCAATGATGCGCCGGTAGTCACGGCCCAGGTGACAGGCACGGCGATGGAAGATGGCGGGCTGGTGACGGTTGATGCGTTGACCAACGCTTCGGATGTGGATCAAGGTGCAATGCTTTCGGTAGTGCCACCGCTGGGCGAGCTGCCGGCTGGTGTCAGCTACATCGCTGGATCGCACAGTTTCACACTCGATCCCACCAATGCGGCTTACCAGAGTCTCGCGCAAGGCCAGACGAAGGAAGTGGTGATCAGCTTCGAAGTGACCGATGGCATGGCGAATGTTGCGCAATCGGTGAAGTTCACGGTCACCGGCACCAATGATGCGCCGGTGGTGACGGCCCAGGTGACCGCCACGGCGATGGAAGATGGTGGGCTAGTGACGGTTGATGCGCTGGCCAACGCGTCGGATGTGGACCAAGGAGCGACGCTCTCAGTGACCTCGTTGCCAACCGAGCTGCCAGCTGGTGTCAGCTACATCGCGGGATCGCACAGTTTCACACTCGATCCCACCAATGCGGCCTACCAGAGCCTCGCGCAAGGCCAGACGAAGGATGTGGTGGTCAACTTCGAAGTGACCGATGGCATGGCGAATGCTGCGCAATCGGTGAAGTTCACGGTCACCGGTACCAATGATGCGCCGGTGGTGACGGCCCAGGTGACCGGCGCGGCGATGGAAGATGGGGGACTGGTGACGGTTAATGCGCTGGCCAACGCGTCGGATGTGGACCAAGGAGCGACGCTCTCAGTGACCTCGTTGCCAACCGAGCTGCCAGCTGGTGTCAGCTACATCGCTGGATCGCACAGTTTCACGCTAGACCCTACCAATGCGGCTTACCAGAGTCTCGCGCAAGGCCAGACGAAGGATGTGGTGATTAGCTTCGAAGTGACCGATGGCATGGCAAATGTTGCGCAATCGGTGAAGTTCACGGTCACCGGCACCAATGATGCGCCGGTGGTGACGGCCCAGGTGACCGCCACGGCGATGGAAGATGGGGGGCTGGTGACGGTTGATGCACTGGCCAACGCTTCGGATGTGGATCAAGGTGCAATGCTTTCGGTAGTGCCGCCGCTGGGCGAGCTGCCGGCTGGTGTCAGTTATATCGCCGCATCGCATAGTTTCACGCTTGACCCTACTCATGCCGCCTATCAAGGGCTGGCTGTTGGGCAGACAAAAGATGTGGTGATCAATTACGGCGTTTTCGATGGCATGGCGACTGTCGCGCAATCGGCGAAGTTCACAATCACAGGAACTGACGACGCTCCTGTCGCAATGGCGGATACGATATTCGTATCGACTAACACTGCAGTTAGTATTTCAGTCGCCGCATTGCTTGGCAATGACACCGATATTGATGGTCACGCATTGACAATCACCAACGTTGACCTCGGTGTTGGAATTGACCACTTGAACCTGAATACAAACACCGGCATGATCACCTTTGATAGTCTAGCCGGCACGACACCTGGCGGCTTCCAATACACAGTGTCCGATGGCGCTGGACGCACATCGACCGGGGCGGTAACAATCAATTTCCGATCGATCGATGCAGGTAATGGAAATAGTCACGACGAGATCAACCTATCATCGGAGAGCTATCAAGCGTCTTACATCGATGGCGGCAGCGGGCCAGATTCACTCACTGGCGGTGACGCTGGAGACGTCATCATTGGCGGTGCCAGCAATTCAACGGATACATTAATTGGTTCCGTAGGCAACGATTTTATTTCCGGCGGCGATGGTAACGACGATTTATCAGGGGGAGACGGAAACGACGTACTACGTGGAGGGAACGGCAATGATAAGCTAGATGGTGGCGCAGGAAGCGAGGATATGCTGGACTTCTCCGATGGCGGCACGGCCTTGAATTTCACGCTGGGCGCATCGACGGGCACTTCCAATGCCGGCGGTCTCGGCAACGATACCTACTCGAACATGGAGGGCGTAATCGGCACCAGCAAGGCCGACATCATCAATGGCAGCAGCAACAATGACGTCATCCGCGGTAGCGCCGGCGATGATGTGCTCGACGGAAAAGGCGGTAGCGACCTGCTCGACTTCTCTGACGGTACTGCGGGCATCAGTTTCCAGCTGGTGAACAATGGCGCCAATACCTTCTTCGACGCAAGCGCGGCGGGTCTTGGTAAGGATAAATACTCGGGGTTTGAGGGCGTGATCGGCACGGGCAAGGAGGACACCTTGACCGGTTCGAATTTGAACGATCAGTTGCGTGGCGGCGGCGGCGACGATGTGATCAACGGCATGGATGGCAGCGACCGTATCGTCGGCGGGGCTGGCGCCGACCTGCTGACCGGCGGCGCCGGAAATGACATTTTTGTCTTCGATGCGTCGCCCAATGCGGTTGACTTGATTACCGACTTCAATGCTTCTGGAACGGGGGCGAACTTCGACATGATCGAATTGTCGCGCTCTGCACTGGCAGGCATCACGACAATGGCAGGCAGCACCTTGTCAGCTTCCGAGTTTGTCTCATTTGCTGGTACCGGCGCTTCGGGTACCGTGGATGCATCAGTTCGGGTGATCTACGATAGCGTGACGGGCAATCTATACTTCGACGCCGATGGACAAGGTGCCGCCAACCGCACCCTGTTTGCAACGCTGACGCTCAACAATCCAGGCGATACGTTCGACCAGAACGATATCAAGGTCGGTTCTTGAGCCGCCAAGCAAACAGGTGACCATCATGAAACCGCTCTTTCAACTTCTTCGGCGCCCGTTGTTCTTCATTGCTGGCTTTTCTTTCGTGGTCAACTTATTGATGCTGGCCCCTGCGCTCTTCATGCTCCAAGTGTTTGACCGTGTACTGACCAGCCAAAGCAAGGAAACGCTGCTGGTATTGTTGCTGGGCATGGCGGTCGCCTTCGGCTTGATGTTGGTGCTCGATTATCTGCGCAGCCGCCTGCAGGGTGTGGTGGGCAATATGATTTCTGAGCAACTGTCGCCGGTCGTGACAAAAGTCGTGCTGGCCAAGTCGGCACATCGCACCGAGCGCGTGCCCTCCGAAGGACTGCGGGATGTGGCGACGCTGCGCAAACTTTTTTCGGCACATGGCCTGTTGGCACTGTTCGATACGCCTTGGGCGGTGGTCTATGTGGCCGTCATCTGGCTGGCGCATCCGGTGCTAGGCATGGCGGCAGCTGGCGCGTCGTTGCTGATGCTGGCCATGGCAGTGGTTAATGACCGCATCACACGGCGCGATATCGAAGCACTGCAGAAGGAAGCTGCCAGGGCCACCCGCTATCTCGAGTCGTCGATGCGCAACGCGGAAGTAGTGCAGTCGCTTGGCATGGGCAATGCACTGATCGCTCGTTGGCAAGACTTGAACGCAAGCGTTACCGCATTGCAGGGACCGACTGCCCGCAAGTCTGTCACGATGGCGGCCGTCACGCGCATGACCAGGCAGCTGGTGCAGGTCATGATGCAGGCGCTGGGCGCCTATCTGGTCATCAGCGGCGAGGGCACTTCCGGCATCCTGGTCGCCACCACAACCTTGCTGGGGCGCGCTCTGTCGCCGGTGGAGCAAGTGGTGGGCAGCTGGCGCGTGCTGGCGGAGGCGCGCCTGGGATTCGGGCGGCTGTCCGAATTGCTGGATGCAGCCGAGCGCGGGCCGGAACGCATGAAGCTGCCGGTGCCTACCGGGCGGCTGCAAGCGCAGGGACTGGTGTTCCGCCCGGCGCACAGCGAGCGGGCGATCCTGGCCGGCGTTTCCCTTAACCTGGAGCCGGGTGAATCGCTGGCCATCATCGGCGCCAGCGGCGCCGGCAAATCGACCCTGGCACGCCTGCTCACCGGCCTCTGGAAACCGAATGCCGGAACAGTGCGGCTGGACGACGTGGACATGGCCCAGTGGCCGCGTGAAGAGCTGGGCCCGTGGCTGGGCTACCTTCCGCAGGACGTTGAACTGTTCCCAGGCACGGTGGCCGACAATATCGCCCGCCTTGGCGCGGTCGATTCCGAAAAAGTGGTGCAGGCGGCACTGCTTGCCGGCGTGCATGCCCTGATTCTTGCGCTGCCGCAAGGCTACGACACGCCGCTCGACGACATGGGGGCCGTGCTGTCGCCGGGCCAGCGGCAACGCATCGCCCTTGCCCGCGCCTTGTACGGCGATCCAAAGCTGCTGGTGCTGGACGAACCCAATTCCAACCTCGATGGCGCCGGTGAACTGGCGCTCGCCGACGCGCTGAAGGCGCTGCGCGGAAAAGTGACGGTCATCGTGGTCACGCATCGCAGCACCTTGGTGCAGCATATGGACAAAATGCTGGTGCTGGAGGCCGGACGCGCACAGCATTTCGGTACGGTGGCGGAAGTCATGCAGGCCATGCAGCCTGGCCAGCGCAGGACAGGCGCGCAGGTAGTGGCGATGGCGCGGACGGCGGATGGGAGGGCATCATGAACGGTATGGCATATTCCGTAACAGGGAGCGCTTCCCTCCAGCAGCATGCTGGCGAGGCGCACCACTTGATGCGCTGCGGCCTGGCGGTGGTCATCGGTGGCTTGCTTCCAGTGGCGGCCTGGATGGCATTCGCCCCTTTGTCTTCGGCGGTGGTGGCGCAGGCATATGTCAAGGTGGACCTGAACCGGCGCCCGGTGCAGCACGCGGAAGGCGGTATGGTACGCCAGGTGCTGGTACGCGACGGCCAGCACGTGCGGCAAGGCGAGCCACTGCTGGTGCTGGGTGATGTAGCGGTCGACGCCGACAAGAACCGGCTGGATTACCGCGTCATGGCAGAACGTGCCAGCCTGGCTCGGCTGGATGCCGAACAGGCGATGGCGCCGGCACTGGTTTTCCCGGCGGACGTGATGGCGGCGGCGAATGGCGATCCACGCTTGGCGGAGCAGATCGGAAAGGAGCGAGCGCTGTTCGCCGTGCGGCGCGAGGCGATGCTGGGGCAGGTTCGGCTGCTGCACTCGCAGCGCGACAAGGTGTCGGAGGAGATTGGGGCGCTGCGCGCGCAAATCACGCAGGCCAGCGAGTCGATGAAATTCCAGCAGGCCGATCTCGACAACAACAAGAAACTGCGCAAGGACGGCTTCGTGTCGGCCACCCGCATCACCCAGCTTGAGGGCGGGATTGCCGATTATGGCGTCAAGCTTGAGGAGCGGCGCTCTGAACTGGCGCGCGCCGAGCAGCGCACGGTGGACATCGACCTGCGCGTGCGCACGCTGGAAGGAGAATATCGGCAACAGGCCAGCGACCAGTTGAAGGTGGCAACGGCGCGGCTGTCGGAGATCGAGCAGGAGCAGCGCAAATCAGCCGATGCTTCGGCGCGCCAGGTCATCACGGCGCCTGCCAACGGCGAAGTGATTGGCTTGAAGTATTCGGCGCCCGGCACTGTGATTCCGCCGCGCGAGACGATCGCCGACATCGTGCCGGACGACACGCGCCTGGTGACAGAGGCGCGGATCCGGACCGAGGACATCAGCCGGATTGGACTAAGTCAGCCGGCCGAAATCCGCTTCACGGCCTTCAAGTACCGCACCACGGGGCTGGTGCACGGTAAAGTGATCTATATCTCGGCCGACCGGCTGCTCGATCGCGCCACCGAGGTGCCATATTACTCGGTGCTGATTGAGGCGGATCCATCTTCTCTGGCCAAGGCTGGCGCCCTTAAATTGCTCGCTGGTATGCCGGCCGAGGTCTACATCGAAGGCGAGCAGCGTACGCCGCTGCAGTACCTTCTGGAACCGGTCACGCAGGTGTTGCGCCACGCGGTACGTGAGCGCTAGCAGAATCGGCTTACGCCTTGCTGATCGCTGCGAGTACTAGCTGTTGCAGTTGCTGCGCAGCGTCTGCGGCGCAGCAGTCGACCACGATCCTGTCCGGCATGGCACGCAGCCAGGTCAGCTGGCGCTTGCATAGCTGGCGGGTGGCGATGATGCCGGTTTCGCGCATTGCCGCGTAGTCGATGGTGCCGTCCAGGTATTCCCAGGCTTGGCGGTAGCCGACGCAGCGGATCGACGGCAGGCCCAGATGCAGGTCGCCGCGCGCGCGCAGGGTTTTCACTTCATCGAGGAAACCGGAAGCGAGCATGATGTCGAAGCGGCGTGCAATGCGTTCGTGCAGCCAGGCGCGGTCGGACGGTTCGAGGGCGAACGATGTTAGGTCGAAGGGCAGCTCCTCTTTCTCGCGCTGTGCCAGCAGTTCGGACATCGGCTTGCCTGACAAGGCATGGATTTCCAGGGCGCGCTGGATGCGCTGGGCGTCGGCGGGCTTGAGGCGGGCGGCGGTTTCGGGATCGACCTGCGCCAGGCGCGCGTGCATCGCTGGCCAGCCGATGCGGGCGGCTTCCTCGTCCAACTGCGCGCGCAGGGCTGCATCGGCGCCTGGCAGGTCGTCCAGGCCGTCGGCCAGGCCTTTGTAATACAGCATGGTGCCGCCGACCAGCAGCGGGACCTTGCCGCGTGCGCTGATCTCTGCTACCAGGCGCAGGGTGTCGGTACGGAACTGGGCCACCGAATAGGAGTCCATCGGGTCGATGATGTCGACCAGGTGGTGCGGCACGGCGGCCAGTTCTTCCTTCGAAGGCTTGGCGGTGCCGATGTCCATGCCTCGATACACCAGCGCGGAATCGACGGAGATGATTTCGCACGGCACCTGCTGCGCGATGGCCAGCGCGGCGGCGGTCTTGCCGGACGCGGTCGGCCCCATGATGGCGACCGCCAGCGGGCGCTTGTTCAACTGCTCGTTCATTGCTTACTGTCCGCGCAGGAAGAGTTTATCCAGCGCGTTGATGTCGATCTGCACCCACGTAGGGCGGCCATGGTTGCACTGGTCGGCGCGCTCGGTGGCTTCCATGTGGCGCAACAGGGCGTTCATTTCCGGCACGGCCAGGATGCGGTTGGCGCGCACGGCGGTGTGGCAGGCGAGGGTGCCGAGCAGCTCGTTGCGGCGCTCGATCAGCACGCGCGAGCCGCCATACTCGCGCACGTCGCGGATCACGTCGCGCGCCAGGGTCTGCGCGTCGGCGTTCTTCAGCAAGGCAGGTACGGCGCGCACTGCCAGCGTAGTGGGCGACATCACGGCGATGTCGAAGCCGAGCGTCTTCAGCGTGTCGCCGTGTTCCTGGACCGTCCCCACCTCCACTGCGTCGGCGTAGAAGGTGACCGGGATCAGCAGGTTCTGCACCGACATTTCGGTGCCATCGATCTGGGCGTCCAGTGCGTTCTTCAACTGTTCGTACAGGATGCGCTCGTGCGCAGCGTGCATGTCGACCAGCACCAGGCCTTTGCTGTTCTGGGCCAGGATGTAGATGCCGTGCAGCTGCGCCAGCGCAAAGCCGAGCGGGAATTCTTCGCCTGCCATCTGCGCCGGCGAGGCGCTGATCGGCGCCGCTTGCGGCAGCGTGTACTCGGAAGTGGCGCGGAAGCCGTTGCCGCCGTCCGCTGGAGTCGCGCCAGGGACGAAATTGTCGCGCGGGTCGTTCGACCACAGGGCGCCGTAGCGTTCCGTGCTCTGGGCCACGCCGCCCGTGCCCGTGCCTGGGCCGCCGAACGGCGATGGCGAGAACGTCGGGCGGTATTCGGGATTCAGGATCGAGCCGAAGCTGGTCTGTTGCTGCGGGCGCCAGACCGGACCCGATGCCTGCAGGTTGTCGGCGGCCGGCAACGGCGAAGGCACGCTGCCGTGCGAGGTGGCCGAAGTTGCGGCCAGCGCGCGCTGCACGGCGTGGAACACGAATTGGTGCACGGCGCGGCCATCGCGGAAGCGCACTTCGATCTTGGATGGGTGTACGTTCACGTCGACCAGCGCAGGGTCGAGGTCGAGCGCCAGCACATAGGACGGATAGCGGTCGCCGTGCAGCACATCCTCGTAAGCGGCGCGCACGGCGTGTACCAGCAGCTTGTCGCGCACGAAGCGGCCGTTGACGTAGAAGTACTGGCTGTCGGCGCGGCCCTTGGAAGCAGTCGGCAGGCCGGCAAAGCCGTGGATGCGCAGTACGCCCGAGCCTTCGTCCAGGGCCAGGCGTGCTTCTTCGAAATTGCTTCCCAGGATTTGCGCGCTGCGCCTGGCCATGTCGCTGACCATCCAGTGGTCGACCGTCTTGCCATTGTGGCTAAGGGTGAACGCTACGTCGGGACGTGCCAGGGCGATGCGGCGAACCACTTCCGCGCAGTGGCCAAATTCGGTTTGTTCGGATTTCAGGAACTTGCGGCGCGCCGGGGTGTTGAAATACAGGTCGCGCACGTCAATCGTCGTGCCGGGGGCGCCGGAGGAGGGCACCACAATGCCTTCGTGCGAGCCTTCCAGCTCCCAGGCGTGGGCGCCGTCGGCAGTGCGGGAAGTCAGGGTGACTGCGGCTACCGAGGCGATCGAAGCCAGGGCCTCGCCGCGGAAGCCGAGGGTGCCGACGTTTTCCAGGTCGTCCAGCGAGGCGATTTTCGAGGTCGCATGGCGCGCCAGGGCCAGCGGCATCTGGTCGGGCGGGATGCCGCGGCCGTTATCAGTAATGCAAATACGCTTGACGCCGCCTTCTTCCAGCCGCACGGTGATCTGGGTCGAACCGGCGTCCAGGGCGTTTTCCAGGAGTTCCTTGACAACGGCCGATGGGCGCTCGACCACCTCGCCGGCGGCGATCTGGGAAATCAGTTGGTCGGGGAGGGCCCGGATCGGGCGGGGCGGAGTTGGGGCATTCATGGGCAAGATTATAACGGTAGCCGGTGGTGTCAGGCTCCGGCACGCAACACGCTAAGCGTGTCGCATGCCGGGTGCTTACCCCAGGAAGTTATTTTGCCTCGCGCACCGGGATCGGCACGTTGCACAGGTCCACATGGCCGGCCGCATACTTGGTCCATGGCCCACCGCGGTTGCGCTGGGCTTCGATTACGGACTTGAAGCTGGCCGACTCGGTGCGCATCACTTCGAACTTCGAGCGCTCGGCTTCCGGCACGTCGGCTGCCAGCTTGACCGACTTGATCGGCACCCACTGCTCCTCCTTCTCGAACATGCCCATCGGCGCCGGGCCGCGCGGCAGTACGGACAGCAGCGGCATGCCGCTGACGATGCGTCCCACCACGGTGATGTTGCGGTCCAGGTGGCGCGGCGAGTTGCCGATTACCGTGTACAAGGTGCCGCCGTTGCCGCTGTCGGATTCATTGCCGCGCGCCACGCCAACCATGCCGTAGCAATGCGCCAGCCAGGCCTGGCCGGTTTTCGGGTCGCGTGCGGAAGGGAAGCCGTTGGAGTGGCCTACCTGCGGCGCATAGCCGTCCTTGTCCGGCAGGCGGGTGAACTGGGTGTCGTTCTTCATCGGTACCGTGAATTCCTGCTCCAGCCTGGCCTTGGCGGTGCCGATCGCCTTTGGCTTGTCTTCGCGCGGATCGCCCCACTGCACCACGAAATTGTCCTGCGTGCGATAGATCCACAGTCCGTCCCAGTAGCCTTCCCTGGCCATGGTTCGGATATTGGCAGCGTGGCTGGGCGCGAAGGCCGGCGCCAGCTCGATGATGACGCGGCCGGCTGGCAGGTCCATGTACAGGGTGTTGGCCGGATCCAGCTGGCGCCAGTCGGCTTGCGGCGATGCCTTGACGATGTCGCTGACGGTCGGCCTGGGCGGCAATTCCTTGGTGGGCGCGGCCATGGCGGCCAGGGGTAAGGCCAGGGCAAGGACGGCGGGCATGATGGACTTCACTAAGGTCTCCTTTGTGGGGGTTCTAAGCTGGTGCTAAGATGCCGGGCAATTTTAGCCTGTAAGATAGACAGTTTGGTATCATTCCCGCCGCAACCTTTTGGGATTTAATAAATGGATTTCGTTCAATTGCTGGACATGCTGGTGCACGTAGACAGTGCGATGGATAAACTGATCGCGCAGTACGGCATGTATATTTATGCGCTGCTGTTCGCCATCGTCTTCTGCGAGACTGGTCTGGTTGTGCTGTTTTTCTTCCCCGGCGATACGCTGCTGTTCATCGGAGGCGCCTTCTGTGCCAGCGGCCAGATGAACCTCGGATTGCTGATGTTCCTGCTGGCGACTGCCGCAATTCTGGGCAATACCACCAATTACTGGATCGGCGAAGCCATCGGCCAGCGGGTATTTACCCACGATTACCGCTGGATCAACAAGGATGCCTTGCGGCGCACCCACGAGTTCTTTGAAAAGCATGGCGGCAAGACCATCATCCTGGCGCGCTTTGTGCCTGTGGTGCGCACCTTCGCGCCATTCGTGGCTGGCGTGTCGGACATGACCCATGCCCGCTTCCAGCTGTTCAACATCGTCGGCGCCGTGGCCTGGGTAGTGTCCCTGTGCGTGGCGGGTTATATCTTCGGCAACACTCCCTTCGTGCGCGACCACCTGAGCACCATCGTGCTGTTCGGCGTTGGCGTGGCGGTGGTGCCGATGGCACTGGGCGGCGCCTGGAAACTGGGCCGCCGCATGCTCAAGCGTTAAGCCTCTCAAGTTTTCCCATAGCGCAACCGTTAACCGGAGTAACAGTCTCTCCTCCGGATTTAACATGCGTAACTTGATCGCCCTGTCGGCCTGTTGTCTTGTCATCGGGACAGCAGGCGCCGCCGATCCCGCCACCGCGCCTTCCAAAGGCGTGCCGAGTATTCGCCCGAACCTGGCCGCAGCCGCTGCGGCTGACAAGGCGAATGTCGAAAAGGATGCCAGTTCGGCCAGCGGGCCAAAGTACGTTCCCCCGGTAAGGAAGAATCGCACTGCGTCTGCATCCGCCGCTGCACAGCGCGAGGAAGAAGCGCGCGCCGAAGCGGAATTGTCGGAGAAGATTGCCCAGCGCTTGGCTGAAATGCGTGCCAACCAAGCCGCGCGCATGGCTGCCGCCGAAAAGGCGCGCAAGCAGAAGGCCGTCAAGGCCGCCGCTGCCGAAGTGGCTGCCAAGGCGCCGCCGCCGCGCGTGTATGGCACCCATTGGACGTATGAAGGCGAATCAGGTCCTGCCAACTGGTCCAAGATCAACTCCGACTGGGCGAAATGCGCGACGGGCAGCCGCCAGTCGCCGATCGATATCCGCGACGGCATGAAGGTGGACCTGGAGCAGATCTCCTTCGATTACCGCCCATCCGGGTTCAACGTGACCGATAACGGCCATACCGTGCAGGTGATGGTCAGCCCGGGCAACTACCTGAGCGTGGCGGGCCGCACCTACGAGCTGCAGCAGTTCCACTTCCATCGCCCGGCCGAGGAACGCGTCAACGGCAAGGGTTTCGAGATGGTGGTGCACCTGGTACACAAGGATCCGGAAGGCAGGCTGGCAGTGCTGGCGCTGCTGCTGGAACGCGGCAAGCCGCAGCCGACCATCCAGACAGTATGGAACAACCTGCCGCTGGAAAAGGGCGATACGGCTACGCCGAGCATCGTGCTGGACCCGAACGACATGCTGCCGCAGCGCCGCGACTACTATACTTTCATGGGATCGCTGACCACGCCGCCATGCACCGAAGGCGTGCTGTGGCTGGTGATGAAGGAGCCGGTGCAGGCATCGCCGGCGCAGCTGGCCTTGTTCAGCCGCCTGTATCCGTTCAATGCGCGTCCGATCCAGGCCAGCTCCGGCCGCATGATCAAGGAATCAAACTGATGGTGTGAAGGCCGGTCCATTCGGCGCCGGCCTGCAGCAATTGCTTGTCGACTCGGGCCGGCTCGATGCAGACGAAGCGGCGGTAGTCGCTGTCGTCCATGTCGGCGGCAGCTGCCGCGCCTTGCGCGCCCGGGTTCCACACCACCCATTCCGAAAAACCTTGCTGCTCCAGTTGCAGCGTGCCAGCGCCGGTGTCGAGGCGCAGCTGCGGCGTTGCGGGCCGAATGTCGTCCAGGGCGCCGGTGAAAGGCATGCCGTCCAGCGTGGCCTTGTCGAATGCCCCTACTGCGAAATAAGTGTGCAGGGCGCCGGCCCAGCTGAATTCCTGCTGGCCGGTGTTGCGCACGGTGTAGCGGATCTGCAGCGCGTTGGCTTTCAGGTCGAAGCGCAGGCGCAGTTCGAAGGCGCGCGGCCAGGATTGGAAGTGGTTGCGCGGCAAGTCGCTTTGCGCCAGCGCCAGTTCGGCCCAGTCGTTGGCCTGCTCGATGATGCGCCAGGTGGAAGTGCGGGCGAAGCCGTGGCGCAGGCCGTCGCCGCGCGTGGCGAATTGCGGGAAGATGACCGGCACCCCGCCGCGGATGGCGGCGCTGCCGTCGAGCGCTGAACGCTGGCTCAGGAACAGGCGCTCCTTGCCGTCCGCAGTCTTCCACGACATCAAATGCGCACCGAACAGGGAAATGGTGGCTTCGGCGCCTTCGGGTGTGGAGATGCGGACTTCGTTCATGTGCTTTCCCTATGTGAGCCGGTTCTTCGACAGCGGCGGGTTCTTGGCGAAATAGCGGCGGATGCCTTTGACAATGGCGTCCGCGATCTTGTCCTGGTAATCATCGTCCAGCAGGCGCGCTTCCTCTTCCGGGTTGGAGATGAAGGCGGTTTCGATCAGGATCGATGGAATGTCCGGCGCCTTCAGCACGGCGAAGCCGGCTTGCTCGACCGATCCTTTATGCAGCTTGTTGATGCCGCCGATTTCACCCAGCACAGCCTTGCCGACCTTCATGCTGTCGTTGATCTGGGCCGTGGTGGAAAGGTCGAACAGCACGCTGGCCAGTTGCGGGTCGTGGCCCTTGGCATTGGCGCCGCCAATCAGGTCGGCCTGGTTCTCCTTGTCGGCCAGCCAGCGCGCGGCGCTCGAGGTCGCGCCTTTTTCGGACAGCACGAAGACGGAGGAGCCGCGGGCGCTGGTTTTCACGAAAGCATCGGCGTGGATCGAGACAAACAGGTCGGCGTCGACCTTGCGCGCCTTTTCCACGCGCTTGCCGAGCGGGACGAAGTAGTCGCCGTCGCGCGTGAGCATCACGCGCATGTTGGGGTGGTCTTCGATCTTGTCTTTCAGGCGCTTGGCGATGGCCAGCACGATGTCCTTTTCTCGGCTGCCGCGCGCGCCCATGGCACCTGGGTCCTCGCCGCCGTGGCCGGGGTCGAGGGCGATGGTGAGCATGCGCACCATTTTCTCCTGGCCGGATTTCTGGCCGGGCTTGTGATGTGCGGGTGCCGACTCGGGTTCGCCGGGTACGGGCTTGCCGGACTGGCCGGCGAGGGCGGGCGATTGGCCGGGCGCGCTGGCGCCGGTGCCTGGTGCTGGCGTGGCGGTGCCGGGCTGGCCGGCGCCAGGTTGGCCGGATGGCGGGGCAGATGCGATGGACGGGCTGCCCGCCCCCTCGGCGTTGCTGCTGGCGCTGCCCTGGCCCGACGCAGCCGGCTGGCCGGCGAGTGCGGGCTGGCCCGCTGTGCCGGCCTGGCTGCCTGGCGCCGGGCGCTGGGACGAGCCGGCGGCAGGGGGCTCCGGATTGGCGCTGGCGGCCTTCTCATCCTGCGACCACTCGCCCTTTTCGATCATCGCCGCGATCGGATCGACTGCCTTGACCGGGTAGAGGTCGAAGATCAGGCGATGCTTGTAGGTGCCGACCGGCTCCAGCGTGAACACCTGCGGCGTGACTTTCTCTTTCAGGTCGAATACCAGCCGCACCACATTCGGGCGGTTCTGGCCGACGCGCACTTCCTTGATGTACGGGTCGTTCGACTCGATCTTGGCGACCAGGCTTTTCAGCGTGGAGTTCAGCACCAGGCCTTCAATATCCACCACCAGCCGGTCCGGATCGGGAACCAGGAAGTGCTTGACCTTGAGGTCGGTGTCGTTTTCCAGCGTGACGCGGGTGTAATCCTCCGCCGGCCACACACGCACAGCCAGGATCTGCGCAGCTTGCGCAGACATGGGGGCGAGCACGGACAGGAGCAGCGTCCCACCGGCCTTGAGCACCGTGCGGCGACTTACAGGTTTGGAGCGAATTGGAGGCGTTGCAGGCATGACGTACCAAGAGCGGAAGACGGCTGCAATTCTACATCACGTCCGGACCCGGCTACAGAGAGGAAAACGTGAAGGTCGGGGGGCGGCAGCACGCCGTCGGCCTTCTCCGGCCATTCGACGATGCAAACGTTATCGCGATTGAACTCCTCGCGGAAGCCGGCATCGAGGAATTCTTCCGGGCTGCCCATGCGGTACAGGTCGAAATGCACCACGTTGGCCAGCTTGCCGTCGACCTTCACGCGGTAAGGCTCGGACAGGGTATATGTCGGGCTTTTCACAGGCCCCACGTGGCCGGCAGCATGCAGAAGAGCGCGCGTCAGGGCGGTCTTGCCGGCGCCCAGGTCGCCGTGCAGGTGGATCGCCATGCCGGGCAGCAGGGCGCGCGACAGCGCGGCGCCTAGCGCCGCGGTACCGGCTTCGTCGTGGAGATGGGATTTAAAGTGCTGCATCGAATAGAATGATGGTTTGGATTTCCCCGCATTGTAAGGCCGTGCCACTCTCCCAAGCCAATTTAGACGAATTAGCCAGCCGCATCAAGGCATGGGGGCAGGAACTCGGCTTCGCGGAAGTGCGGATTGCCGATATCGACCTGTCAGCCGCCGAGGCGGGGCTGCAAGCCTGGCTGGATGCTGGCATGCACGGCGATATGGACTATATGGCAAGCCACGGCATGAAACGCGCCCGTCCGGCGGAACTGGTGCCCGGCACGGTGCGCGTGATCACCGCGCGCATGAATTACCTGCCCGGTGCAGCCGACGAGGGCTGGCGCGAACGGGAAACGGCGCGCCTGTCCGATCCCACGCAGGCCGTCATTTCGGTATATGCCCGCGGCCGCGACTACCACAAGGTGTTGCGCGCGCGGCTGCAGCAGCTGGCCGACAAGGTCAGTGCGGCCGTCGGCGAATTCGGCTACCGGGTGTTCACCGACTCGGCGCCGGTGATGGAACTGCCGCTGGCGGAAAAATCGGGCCTGGGCTGGCGCGGCAAGCACACCTTGCTGATCAACCGCAGCGCGGGCTCCATGTTCTTCATGGGCGAGATCCTGGTCGACCTGCCCTTGCCCGTCGATGAGCCGACCGGCGCGCACTGCGGCCAGTGCACGGCCTGCATCGACGTTTGCCCGACCCAGGCCATCCTCGGCCCTGGCAAGCTGGACGCGCGGCGCTGCATTTCCTACCTGACCATCGAACTCAAAAGCGCGATCCCGGAGGATCTGCGGCCCTTGCTGGGGAACCGCGTCTACGGCTGCGACGATTGCCAGACTGTCTGCCCCTGGAACAAGTTCGCCCAGCGGGCTACCTTGCCGGATTTCGACGAGCGCCACGCCCTGGGCAGCGCCGGCATGATCGAGCTGTTTGCGTGGTCCGAGGAGGAATTCAACCGCCGCATGGAGGGCAGCCCGATCCGCCGCATCGGCCATGAACGCTGGCTGCGCAACCTCGCGGTCGGGCTAGGCAATGCGGCGCGCATGGGCGCCAAGGGTGATCCCGCCATCCTGGCCGCGTTGCAGGCACGCCGCGACCACCCATCGGAAATGGTGCGGGAGCACGTGGAGTGGGCGCTGCGCCAGCACTAGGATCAGCGCCCCGTCCTGTTTCACTTCAGCAGTCCCGCCAGCTCGACCGCGGTCTTGACCTGCATCTTGTCGAAGATGTGGGCGCGGTGCACTTCGACGGTGCGCATCGAGATGCCCAGCTCGTCGGCCACCACCTTGTTCATCTTGCCGGCCAGGATCAGGTCCAGCACCTCGCGTTCGCGGCTGGAGAGCGTGGCCAGGCGCGCCTGCACGGCGGCCTTGCCGCTGGCCAGGCGCGAGGCCGCCAGGCCTTCCTGCACGCGGTCCATCAACTGGTTGTCGTTGAAAGGCTTTTCGAAGAAGTCGAAGGCGCCGCGCTTGAGCGTATCGACCGCCATCGGCACGTCGCCGTGGCCGGTCAGGAAAATGACGGGCAGGCGCGCCGTCAGCCCGCGCGCCGCCAGTTGGTCGAACGCTGCCACGCCGCTGATCTCGGGCATGCGCACGTCGAGCAGCACGCAGTCGCCTTCGGGGTCGAAGGCGCCGCCCTGCGCGAAGGCCAGGAAGGCGGCGGCGCTTTCGTATGTGGTTGCTGCGATGCCGCGCGAGGACGCGAGCCACGACAGCGCATCGCGCACCACGGCTTCATCGTCAACGATATGTAGCATTCTGGGTCTCCCGAATTTGCTCTATTGGGCGCCGCCTGCGACCGGCAGCGTGAAAGTGAATATGGTACCGCCTTGCGGGTTGTCGCGGTGGGTCAATGTGCCGCCGTGGAACTCGATCGCGGTGCGGCAGATGTTGAGGCCCATGCCCATGCCTTCCGCCTTGGTCGAGAAGAAAGGCGAGAACAGGCGCTCGGCCACGTCCTGCGGAATGCCGTGGCCATTGTCGATGACCTGCACCACCACCATGCCGGCCAGCGGATCGTTTTCCGCCACCACGCGCAGCACGCGTTTCAGCGGCTGCACGTCGGCCATGGCTTCGATGCCGTTGCGGGTCAGGTTCAGCAGCACCTGTTCGATCAGGAGGCGGTCGGCGCGCACCAGCGGCAGCAGTTCCGGGATCTCGATCTGCAGCGAAACGTGGTGCTGGCGCGCCTGCAGTTCGATCAGCACCAGGATGGAGTCGAGCATCGATTGCAGCGCCACGTCCTGCCGCTCCGATTCGCGGTTCTTCACGAATTCGTGCACGCTGCGGATGATCTGGCCTGCGCGCTGGGCCTGCGCGCCGGCTTGCTCCAGCGCGGGCTTGAGCATGCCCGCATCGCCGCCGCGCGCAAGGATGTTCAGGGCGCCCGTGGTGTAGCTCGAAATGGCAGCCAGCGGCTGGTTCAGCTCGTGCGCCAGCATGGAAGCGATTTCGCCCATGGTGGCCAGGCGCGCGCTGGCCTGCAGCTTTTCCTGGTGCTGGCGGTTCAATTCCTCCATGCGCTTGCGGTCCGAGATGTCGAGGATGGAACCCATGTAGCCGGTGTGGCGGCCTTCCTTGTCCACCAGCGGCGCTTCGAACACCAGTACCGGAATGCGGGTGCCGTCGGGGCGCTGGAACAGGGTTTCGAATTCGGGGGTGACCGAGCCGGCCAGCACATTGGCCAGGCGGTGCTGGTATTCCTCCATGACGTCCGGCGCCCAATACGGCATGGGCGGCGAACGCCCGATCAGTTCTTCCGCCGGGTAGCCCACCATCTGGCAGAAGGCGGGATTGACATAGGTGATGCGGCCTTCCAGGTCGCGCGCGCGCAGGCCGGTCACCAGCGAATTTTCCATCGCGGTGCGGAAAGTCATTTGCTGCCGCAGTTCGCCTTCTGCCGCCAGCCGGCGCGAAATGTGGCCCCATAGTGCGAACAGGCTCCATAACAGGGCAAGAGAGAGCGCGATGACGGAGCCGACCAGCAGGTTGGGCAGCAGCTTCGGCTCGCTTTTCACGCTGTCCGTCATCAGGGTAATGGTGGCGCCGGGCAGGTCGAGGGCGCGCTTGTGGGTGTAGACGCCGTGGCCCGGGCCGGCCGAACTGCGGCGCGCCAGCACCTTGTCGTCGCGGTCGAGCAGCGAGATCTGGTTATCCTGGGCGAACCACCACGGCACCATTTCGTCGAGCAGGCTACTGAGCTGGAAAGTCGCTACCAGGCTGCCGATCCACTGGTCGCCGCGGTAGATCGGGAACAGCAGGTCCATTTTCAGCGCGTCCGGCGCGGCGTCGCCGCCAATCGGCTCCGGTTCGGCGTAGACGGGAGTGTGCGTACGGCGCGCATGGTCCTGCGCCGCCAGCGCGGCTGAACCGAGCATGGCGTCGCCGGCCGGACTGGCCGGGGTGCCTTCGCTGGCCACGACGATGCGCCCTTTCGAATCGACCTGGACCACGCTTTTCAGCTCGGCGCCGTTTTTCAGCATGCGCCCCATGCGCTGCTGCACGTCGGCCGGCGCCAGGTGGCCGGCGGCGATTTCATTGGCCAGGCCGCGCAGGCTTTCTTCGTGGCGGCCAAGCTGGAAGCGGATCGATTGTTCGACCCACAGCGTGTCGGCGATCAATTGCTCCTGTCGCTCGTTGCTCTCGAGCTGGCGCGCCTGCCACGGCAGCCAGAACACGATGGCGACGAATAGCAGCACCAGGACTACCGGCAGCAGCCAGCGTATGGAAAAGGGCAGGGATATGCGTTTCAACATGCGCCGAGGGTAGCGAATCCAGTTGCTGCTTGTATTGTGGGTTTCCACAGTTGTGTGCCACCATTCCGCTGAAGACAATATAAAGTGAGAATAATAATGCACCAAAATCGCCGGGAGACCTTATGCATTTGAAGTCCCTCCTGGCCGCCTTCGGCGCGGCCGCACTTGTCACGTCCCAAGCATTCGCTCAGGCGCCCATCGTCATCAAATTCAGCCACGTCGTCGCGCCGGACACGCCCAAGGGGCAGGCGGCGGAGCGCTTCAAGCAGCTCGCGGAGAAGGCCACCGGCGGCCGCGTCAGGGTCCAGGTCTACCCGAACAGCCAGTTGTACAAAGACAAGGAAGAACTGGAAGCGCTGCAGCTGGGCGCTGTGCAGATGCTGGCCCCGTCGCTGGCCAAGTTCGGTCCGCTCGGCGTGAAGGAATTCGAGGTGTTCGACCTGCCGTACATCTTCCCCAACAAGACCGCGCTGTACAACGTGACCGAGGGCCCGATCGGCAAGTCGCTGCTGAAGAAGCTCGAGACCAAGGGCATTACCGGCCTGGCTTACTGGGACAATGGCTTCAAGGTCATGTCGGCCAACCGCCAGCTGCGCGTGCCGGCCGATTTCAAGGGCCTGAAGATGCGGATCCAGTCCTCCAAGGTGCTGGACATCCAGATGCGCGCGCTCGGTGCGGTGCCGCAGTCGCTGGCCTTCTCCGAAGCGTATATGGCGCTGCAGACCGGCGTCGTGGACGGCACCGAGAACCCGCCCTCGAACATGTACACGCAAAAGATGCATGAGGTGCAAAAGCACCTGACCATCTCCAACCACGGCTACCTGGGCTACGCCGTCATCGTCAACAAGAAGTTCTGGGACGGCCTGCCGTCGGATATCCGCAGCAAGCTCGAAGGCGCCATGAAGGAAGCCACCACCTACGAAAAGGCCATCGCCCAGCGCGACAACGATATGGCGCTGGAAGCGATCCGCAAGTCCGGCAAGACCCAGATCTACAACCTGAGCGCGCAGGAACAGGCCCTGTGGCGCAATGCCCTGCTGCCCGTGCAAAAGCAGATGGAAGAGCGCATCGGCAAGGACCTGATCCAGTCCATCAACCGCGAAACAGCAAAATAAGTCCGCTGTCAAGTTGCTCAAAATAAATAACGATATTCGGAAAAAGATCGGTTACTATGGCCACGCCCCCGAACGGTGCGACTTGCACCATGATGGTTAAGGGCACAGGATTTAGTGGGGAGTGAAGAAGAAGAACAAGCGGCGCGGCCGCGGATCATAGAGGAGACACGCTGCCTGACAGTATGCTGTTGGCCGCCGCCACAAGCGGGGTTAAATGGCCGGGGTGGTGACAAAAAAGATTCAAGACGCACCTGCGGGTGCGTTTTTTTTTGCCCTATCCTGGCGCGCTGGTGTAGCATGATTGCCACAGTTTTATTGGAGTAAGCGTGACCGAAAAACAACATGTTGGCAGGGACTTCAGCGCCATCATCCATCTCCCGTTCGGCGCCATGGGTGTCGGCACGGCCGGCGCGGTCGTGACGGAAATGTTCTACCTGCCCGGCGACACGCCGGAAAAATCGCCCACCAATGCGCTGGCCGAACAAGCCGTGCAGCAACTGCTGGCCTATTGCGACGATGCCGACTACGCCTTCGACCTGCCGTTGGCAATGCGCGGCAGCGAGTTCCAGCGCCGCGTGTGGCAAGCGCTGCGCGAAATCCCGCGCGGCCAGGTGCGCACCTACGGCGAGCTGGCCAGGCACCTTGATTCGGTGGCGCGCGCGGTGGGGCAGGCTTGCCGCAGCAATCCCTTCCCGCCGCTGGTGCCATGCCACCGCGTGATGGGCGCCAGCAGCCTGGGCGGCTTTGCCGGCAGCGACGACCAGAACGGTTTCACCCTCGGCGTGAAGCGCTGGCTGCTGGCTCACGAAGGACATAAAGAGTATCAATGGCAGCAGGCAACCTTGCTCTGATTGACGAGTTCTGCGACAGCCTGTGGCTGGAGGACGGGCTGTCCAAAAACTCCCTGGATGCCTACCGGCGCGATTTGACGGCCTTTGCCAAATGGCTGGAAACGGCGCGGCCCTCGGTCGGCAGCCTGCATGCAGCCGGCACGGCCGACCTGCAAGCCTATTTCGCAGCCCGCCACGCAGACACCAAGGCCAGCTCGGCCAACCGCCGCCTGTCGGCCCTGAAGCGCTTCTACCAGTTGGCGCTGCGCCAGCGCCAGATCGCGGAAGATCCCTGCCTGCGCATGGCATCGGCCAAGCAGCCGCTGCGCTTCGTCCATACCCTGAGCGAAGCGCAGGTGGAAGCGCTGCTGGCTGCGCCGGACTTGCGCACGCCGCTGGGCATCCGCGACCGCACCATGCTGGAACTGATGTACGCCAGCGGCTTGCGCGTGTCGGAGCTGGTGGCGCTGAAGACGCTCGAGCTGAGCATGAACGACGGCGTGCTGCGCATCACCGGCAAGGGCGCCAAGACGCGCCTGGTGCCGTTCGGCGAACAGGCGCGCTTGTGGATCGAGCGCTACTTGCGCGAAGCGCGCGGTGTCATCCTCGACGGCAAGCAGGACGATGCGCTCTTCATCACCGGCCGCGGCGGGCCGATGACGCGGCAAATGTTCTGGGTCGTGGTGAAAAAGCAGGCCTTGAAGGCTGGCATTACCGCACCGCTGTCGCCGCACACGCTGCGCCACGCCTTCGCCACGCACCTGCTGAACCATGGCGCCGACCTGCGCGTGGTGCAGTTGCTTTTAGGCCACTCCGACATTTCCACCACACAGATCTATACCCATGTTGCCCGCGAGCGTCTAAAGCAGATTCATGCGCTACATCATCCGCGCGGATAATTTCGTTTGCGCAGCGCCGCCAATCGGCCTAATGTAGGCTTTCAGGAGGTATTTCCATGGCAAAGACGAATTTCGCATTCGAGAAACGCCAGCGAGAGCTGGAAAAGAAGCGCAAGGCTGAGGAAAAAGCGCAGAAAAAACTTGCATCCAAGAACCGGCCAGCCGACGAGCAGGATGCCGACGAGGCCGGCTACGAAACCGAAGAGACCGACACCACAAGTCCAGAGTAGCCGAGCCCGTGTCACACCATGGGGTCACACCCCAAGTGTGACACGGGCTCGGCTATTTGGCACGGCGTCAGGTGAAACTGCTTACGCGGCTTCGGCTACGCCGGATTGTTCGGCTGCTGCTGCTGCGTCGTCGTGGTGGCCGCGGCGCAGCCAGCGCTTGGCGCGCTTGCCGAAACTGTCGAGGTAGGTGTAGGCCACCGGCACCACGACCAGTGTCAGCAGGGTGGAGGTGATCACGCCGCCAATCACTGCCCGGCCCATCGGCGCCTGGGTTTCCCCGCCTTCGCCGAGGCCGATCGCCATCGGCAGCATGCCGAAGATCATTGCCAGGGTCGTCATCAGGATGGGACGCAGGCGCACCTGGCCGGCCGCCATGATGGCGTCGAACTGGCTCATGCCGTCGCGCTGGCCGTGGTTGGTGAAGTCCACCAGCAGGATCGCGTTCTTGGTCACCAGGCCCATCAGCATGATCACGCCGATCACGGAGAACACGTTCAGCGTGGAGCCGGTCGCCAGCAGCGCCACCAGCACGCCGATCAGCGACATCGGCAGCGATACCATGATCGCAATCGGCTGCAGGAAGCTGCCGAACTGCGACGCCAGCACGATGTAAATGAACACCACGGCGATGCTCAGCGCCGTGATGGCGCCGTTCATCGTTTCGGCCATCTGCTGCGCATTGCCGGCCACGTCGAAGCGCACGCCGTCCGGCAGCGTCATCGAGTCCATGGCTTTCTTCACGTCGGCATCCACGTCGCCGGCGGGGCGGCCTTCGGTCGCGGCGTAGATGGCCACCCGGCGCTGCAGGGCCTGGCGTTTCAGCACCTGCGGGCTGAAGCCTGGCACAAAGTCCACCACCTGGCGCAGCGGCACCATCAGCGGGTTGCCGTCCGGGCCGGTCTTGCTCGAGGTGAGCGACAGGTCGGCCAGGTCGGCGATGCGCTGGCGGCCGGACTTGGGCAACTGCACATTGACTTCATAGTTCTGGCCGTCCGCCGCCAGCCAGTAGCTGGCCGTGTCGCCCGCGACGAAAGGACGCATGGCGCTGCCGATCTGCTGCACGCTCAGTCCCAGGTCGCTGGCCAGTTCGTTATTGATCTTGATCAGCGTCGACGGGTTGGCGCCTTCCTGGCTGTATTCCAGGTCGGCCACGCCCTTGATCTTGCGCATCTTGGCCATCAGCGCCTGCGCGGTCTGCTCCAGCTTGGCTTCGTCGGTGCCGAGGATGGCGATGAAGATCGGCTTCTGGCCCACCGACAGGGTAATGCCCGGAATGCGCTCGATGCGCTTGCGGATCGCGCCTTCCAGCTTTTGCTGGGACTGGCGGTGGGTTTTCTTGACGTCGGTCAGCTTGATGCGCAGGAAGGAGATGTGGCGGCCGGCAGGATCGCCGACATTGGCCGTGACGGCGTCGACCTCGGGAAACTCCTTCAGCGCCGCCTCTACCTGCTGCACCTTGGCGTCGTTGTAATCCAGGCTGGAGCCGACCGGCACCTTGAGCTGCAGCACAATCTGGCCCTGGTCGGTTTCCGGGAACATCTCGCCGCCGATCATCGGCACCAGCATCAGGCTGCCGGCGAACAGGCCGAAGGCGGTGGCGAGCGTCAGCTTGCGCCATCTCAGCGCCAGGGCCAGCACCTTGCCATACAGCTTGTGCACCTTCTCCACGCCATGTTCGACTTTCTCCATGATGCGGCCCAGCCACGGCAGGTATTTGAAGCGGTCCTTGACCGGGTCATGCCATACCGACGACAGCATCGGGTCGAGGGTGAAGGAGACAAAGAGCGATACCAGCACCGCCACCGTCACGGTCACGCCGAACTGCAGGAAGAAGCGGCCGATGATGCCGTCCATGAAGGCGACCGGCACGAACACGGCGACAATGGCAAAGGTGGTCGCCATCACGGCGATGCCGATTTCATTGGTGCCGTCCTCCGCCGCCTTGCGGTGGTGCTTGCCGAAGCCGAGGTGGCGCACGATGTTCTCGCGTACCACGATGGCGTCGTCGATCAGCAAGCCAATGCACAGCGACAGCGCCATCAGCGTCAGGAAGTTCAGCGTGAAGCCGAAGGCCTTCATGGCGATGAAGGAGGCCAGCACCGAGATCGGCAGCGTCAGGCCGGTGATGATGGTCGAGCGCCAGGAGTGCAGGAAAAAGAACACGATTACCATGGTCAGGATCGCGCCTTCGATGATGGTGCGCTTGACGTTGTCGAGCTGTGCCTGCACGCGCTCCGATTGCGAATCGAGAACCTTGATCTTGATGTCTTCCGGCAGGGTCTTGCGCAGGTTTTCCACCACCTTCAGGATGCCGTTGCCGACTTCGACCACGTTGGCGTCCTGTACCTTGGTGATGTCGAGCGAGACGGCGGGCTTGCCGTTGACGCGCGAGATCGACTGTTCTTCCGCCTCGCCGTCGATCACGTCGGCCACCTGGTCCAGGTAGACCGGGCCGTTGGCGCGGCGCGCCACGATGATCTTGTTGAATTCCACCGCTTCTTTCAGCTTGCCTTCCACCCGCACCAGGGTTTCGGTGACGTCGGCCGACAGGCGTCCGGCCGGCAGGTTGGCGTTGGTGTTCTGGATGGCGCGCATCACTTCGTCCACGCCCACGCCTTGTGCCCGCATGTCGGCCGGGCGCAGGCTGACCAGCATCTGGCGTTTGGTGGTGCCGAATACGCGCACCTGGCCCACGCCCGGCACACCCTGGAAGCGCTTGGCCAGGATCTGGTCGGTCATGGTGGACAGGTCGCGCAGGCTGCGCTTGTCCGAGCTGAACGACAGGCTGACGATGGGCTGGTCGTTCTCGCCTTCGGCCCGGGCGATGAAGGGCTCCTTCGCTTCGCGCGGGAATTTCGGACGCACCAGCGCAATCTTGTCGCGCATGTCCTGCATCGCCTTGTCCATATTGGTGGACAGTTCGAATTCGACGTAGACGCCGGCCTTGCCTTCCCACGAATTGGCGCGGATGGTCTTGACGCCGGACACGGTGTTGACGATGTCCTCGAGCGGGCGCGTGATGTCGTTTTCCACCGCTTCCGGCGAGGCGCCCGGATACACCACCTCGATTGCGGCGAAGGGGAAGGAAACGTTCGGCATGGATTCCACGCCGAGCCCCTTGTAAGAGAAGATGCCAAGCACCATCAGCGCCACCATCACCATGGTGGCAAAGACCGGCTGGCGGATCGAGATTTTAGTGATCCACATGACGGCGCCCCTTAACCTTTAGCCGCCGCCAGCATGGCCGGCCTGGCGGCGGGAACGCCTGCCGGGGCAGCCAGCTTGACCTTGGCGCCCGGCTTCACCCCTTCCAGCTTCGAGATGATCACGTTGGCGCCCTTGTCCAGGCCCGCGGTCACTTCGGCCAGGCCCACGTCCTCGCTGCGCAGGCCAAGGCTGACCGGCTGCGCCACGACGATGCCATCGGCGACCTTGTAGACCACCTGCTTGCCCGCTTCTTCGCGCAGGGCAGCCAGCGGCACCATCGGCGCTTCCTTGGTGCGCTCGGTGGTGATATTCCCCTTGGCGAACATGCCGCCGCGCAATACGCCGTCGGCGTTCGGCACCGAGATATACACCAGCATGGCGCGCGAACCGGTTTCCGTGGTCGGGTTGATGCGCGCTACCTTGCCGCTGAATTCGCGCTTGGCGAAGCCGTCGACGCGGAAGCTGACTTCCTGGCCGATTTTCACGCGCGGGATATCGGTGGTGGGCACTTGCGCTTCCAGCGTCAGCTCTTGCAGGCCGACGATGGTGTAGACGGGCATGTCAGGCGCGACCTTATCGCCCGCCTGCACATGACGTTTGGAGATGATCCCGCTGATCGGTGCGCGGATGACGCTGTCGTTCAGCGCGATGCGGGCCAGGTCGACCATGGCGGAAGCCGATTTGACGTTGGCATGCGCCAGCTCGACGGCATTGGCCGTGGTATCGAAGCTGGTCTGCGAGATGAATTTTTGCGACAACAGCGCTTTCGCGTTGTATTCGTTTTTCTGGGCCATGCTCAGCCTGGCATGCGCCTCTTCCAGCATGGCCTGCTGCTGGGCCAGGCGCGCTTTCAGGTCGGCCTGGTCGAGGCGGGCCAGCACTTGCCCTTCCTGCACTGAGACGCCCTCGCGCAGCGTGGCTTCCTGCACCTGGCCCGACACTTTCGATTTGATGGTGGCCTGGTTGACCGGGATCAGTGAACCCGACAAGGGGAGTCCCACCGAGAGCGGCCGCGCATCGATGGCGGCCACGTCGGCACTGGCCAGCTCGAGCACAGGCTCGGCCTTGGTGGCCGCTGCCTTTGGCGTTTCTGCCGGCTTGGCCTGCGATTTCATAACGGTCCAGCTACCGCCCGCCAGGCCCAGTACTACCAGGCCGATCACGGGAAGGCGCCAGCGTTTTGGGGATTTCAGGTGCACGGGTTGTGGGCTCA
The DNA here is from genome assembly GCF_049904655.1 of Pseudoduganella sp. R-34. Taxonomy (NCBI): domain Bacteria; kingdom Pseudomonadati; phylum Pseudomonadota; class Betaproteobacteria; order Burkholderiales; family Oxalobacteraceae; genus Pseudoduganella; species Pseudoduganella sp. R-34. Next base: position 5,862,330 of record NZ_CP184572.1, on the reverse strand, counting down.
TTATTGTCTCTTCATCAAAGTTGTCCGCTGGCGCGGATTGCGATGGTGACACTGTAGGTTTTAACAAGTCCAGCGGCCATGTAAATGCGATAAAGCGCATAAACGGCGACTTGAAATGCAAAAAGTGCGGATGGAGCGGCGCTTGTCAGGCACCTTTGACATAGCGCAAACGAAAAAACGCGAAGCGGGCGAAAAATGTGGCATGAGCACTCCCTCGCCTGCCGACTTGACTCCCGTCCATGCAGCGCTCGACTTGATAGCGCGCATGGTGGGGGCGCTTGAACAGACGCCGCTGGTCGCGATCAGCAGCCTGGACCGCGAAGGCAAGGTGACATTCTGCAATTCGCAGTTTGCGAGTCTGGCCGGCCTGACGATGCAGGAGGCGATCGGCCGGCCTCTGGCTGAACTGATGTCGCGCGCCGAACGGCAAGATGAGCATGACGCCATGGTGGAAGAAGTGTGGCGCAGCGGCAAGCCGGGCCCGCTTGGCGACTGGCATGTGCGCGCATTTTCCGGACGCGACCTCTGGTTGTATTCGACCAAGGTTCCGGTCTGGCAGGACGGCGAGTTGGCGCAGGTTGTCTGCATGGATGTCGATGTCACCCAGCGCAAGGATGATGAATCGGCGCTGCGCGCAGTCGGGGAAAATTTTTCCCAGATGTTCGCCCGTTCCAGCGATGCGGTGTTGATCATGCGTGACGGCATGATCGTGGAGGTTAACCCCGCTGCCATGCGCCTGTTCAAATGCGACTCAGCGGCACGCCTGGCAGGCCACCGCTTGCATACCTTTTCGCCGCTGCGCCAGCCAGGAGGCGAATTGTCGGAAACGGGGGTGGCCAGCCGGGAAGCAGTCGCCTTTAGCGATGGCAATAGCCGTTTCGAATGGTGCTACACCGATTGCGATGGCACAGCATTCTGGGCCGAGGTATTGATGACTGCCCTGCAGCCCGGACAGTCGGACCTGCTGTATGTGGTTGTGCGCGACATCTCTGACCGCAAGCAAGCCGAGCGCACGGTACGGCTGGCGGCCCAGGTGTTTGAAAATAGCCGCGATGCCATCGTGCTGACGGACCGGCGCCGCCACATCATTGCCAGCAACCGCGCTTATTCGCAGACCACCGGTTTTGCGGCGGAAGAACTGCTGGGCCAGCCGATCAGCCTGTATCGCTCCGGCGTGCAGGACGAGTCGTTCTATCGTGAGGTATGGAGCCAGGTCGAAGCCAGCGATCACTGGCAGGGCGAAACCTGGGCCCGTCGCAAGAACGGAGAGATTTTCCCGTGTTGGGTCAGTGTGACAGCGATCCGGGACCAGGCCGGTCTGGTGTCGAATTATATGGGCAGCCTGTCCGATATCACGGAGCGCAAAAGGACCGAGGAATATACGCGCCACCTGGCAGAGCATGATTTCTTGACCGATCTGCCAAACCGCGTGCTGCTGCTCGACCGCCTCAATCTGGCGCTGGCGGCAGCGCGCCGCAGCAAGAGTTCGCTGGCAGTACTGTTCCTCGACCTGGACCGCTTCAAGATGATCAACGACACGCTCGGCCACGCGGTGGGTGACCGCTTGCTGAAAGAGGTCGCCGCCCGCTTGCTGAGATGCGTGCGCAGCGTCGACACGGTGAGCCGGCATGGCGGCGACGAATTCGTGGTCGTGCTGGCGGAGGTTGGTGGGCCGGAGCGCGCGGCGCATGTGGCCGAGACGGTGTTGCAGGCGGTCACGCAGGAATATGTGCTGGGTGAGCACCTGCTGCATGTCTCGACCTCAATCGGCATTGCCATGTTCCCGTCGGACGGGGCGGACATCGACAGCCTGGTAAAACATGCAGATATCGCGATGTACCACGCCAAGCAGGCCGGGCGCGACCGCTACCAGTTCTTTGGACAGGAAATGAACGCACGCGTGGTTGTGCATGCCAGCCTGGAAAAGGGCCTGCGGCGTGCACTGGACGAGGGCCAGTTCGAACTGGCTTACCAGCCGGAAGTCGACATCGCCAGTGGCGAAGTGGTTGGCATGGAGGCGCTGCTGCGCTGGCGCCATCCGGAGCAGGGCTTGCTGTTGCCGCAGGATTTTCTGAACGTGGCGCAGGAGTCGGGACTCATGGTGGCAATTGGTGGCTGGGTGTTGCGCAGCGCCTGCAGCCGCGCGCGCAAATGGCTGGAAGATGGGGGGGCGCTGGTGGTTTCGGTGAATATTGCGATTGGCCAGTTCATGCACAAGAATTTTGTCGACAGCGTGGCTGAGGCGTTGCGCGGCAGTGGCCTGGCGCCGCAGTGGCTGGAACTGGAACTGACCGAAGACACCATCATGCGTGGCGGCTCGGACGTGCCGGAGAAGCTTGGTGCGTTGCGGGAGCTTGGTGTGCGAGTGTCGATCGATGATTTCGGGACTGGCTATTCGCAATTGATGCAGTTGAAGGAATTCCCTATCTACAAACTGAAGATTGCCCAATCCTTCATGGACAATGGCACGGATGCCACCGCCATTCGCACCATCATTGCGATGGCGCGCAGCCTGGACATGACAGTCATCGCCGAAGGCGTCGAAACTGAGGACCAGCTTCAGTTGCTGAGAGAGCTTGGCTGCGACCAGTACCAGGGGCAACTGGCGGAAAATGCAGTAAGGACGACGCCATGACGCGTGAATCGATTGCCGGCCGCATTTTGGTTTTACGTAGGCAGCGGGTCATGCTGGACGCGGATCTTGCCGAGCTGTATGGTGTGCCGACCAAAGCACTTAATCAGGCCGTACGACGCAACAGCCGTCGCTTCCCGCCAGATTTTATGTTCCAGCTCACTACGCTTGAGAAACGCGAGGTGGTCACAAACTGTGACCACCTCGCGCGACTGAAGTTTGCGAGAACCCTTCCTTTTGCCTTTACTGAACATGGGTCAATCCAGGCATCCAATGTGCTCAACACCGGACAGGCAATCGAAATGGGTCTTTATGTCGTGCGAGCCTTCCTTCACCTTCGGGAACTCGTTGCCGCGCACGATGGCCTTGCTGCGCGGTTAGATGAGCTTGCCGCTCTGGTGGCGCGTGGCCAGGAGTCAACGCGAGTTGAGTTGAAGGCCATGGTGGACGTACTCAGGCAACTGGCCCGGCCTGCCGAGGCGCCAGCCAAGCGGCCGATCGGCTTCGTGGTCACTGACGAACGGCCGGCTAGCGCAGCCGCAGCCGCACCAGCACCTGGCCGTGGTCGGAAACCTCGGGCCGCTCCTGGCGCAAGTGGTCGTTGAAGTAGCTGACGTCCAGCACTTCGCCGATGGCGCGCGGCGAGGCAGGGTTGAATTCTTCCGACACCAGCACGTGGTCGATGGTGGAGTAGTGTCCTTCGTGGATGCTGGTATAGGCCACATGGCGCAGATGGTCTTGCCGCAGCTGGATCTGGTTGGCGTCATACATGCGGCCGCGCCGCTCGTCGCCGGGCATCATGCCGCCGCCGTTGCCCAGCACGATGGTGGTGGTCACCGCGTCGGCTGTGTCGTTGAAATCACCCAGAACGATGCAAGGCCGGCGCGTTTCACGCATCATTTTGCTTAACAGGACACGCAGGGCCACCGCTTCCGTACCGCGCCACACCAGCGAGCGCAGGCTGGCCATGGCCAGGTGCAGCGGGTCTTCCGAGGTGTCGCCGCTGCGATAATCCGGCCGCCGCGATTTCAGGTGGACCACGATGACGTCCACCACCACTTCGTTGGGCAGCATGATCTGTGCGTGCAGGGGCGCGCGGGCGAAGCGGTCCGCTTCCGGCAGGCCCGAGTCGGCCGGCACGCCTTCAGGGAAATTGGCATAGACTTCCGGCGCGGCAGCCAAAGGCAGGCGCGACACCAGCGCCACATTAGGCGTCAAACGAGAGGCGTGGGGATCGGGATCGAAGCCGGCATGCACGGCATCGCGATACTTACGGGTGCGCGCGAGCACGTCGCGCAGCGCTGCCTGGGAGAAGATCTCCTGGAAGCCGATCACGTCGGCATCGAGCTGGTCCAGCTGTTGCGCGGTCCATTCCGCCTTGGCCTCGTACTCCTGCTCCGTCAAAGGCTGCAGGTTGTCGTACAGTTTCGCCCCTGGCGGGGCAAGGTTGCAGACATTGAAGGTGGCAAAGCGAATTTCTTGCTGCATAATGAGAAACTCCTCTCTTGGCACTAGCGTATCACGGCATGGCAAAAAAAGAGCACATTTCCGAAACCCCGGCGACAGCCTTGCTGCGCAAGCACAAAGTCGCATTTTCCGAACATCCTTATGAGTACGAAGAGCATGGCGGTACCTCCGTCTCTTCGCGCGAGCTGGGCGTCGATGAACACCATGTGGTGAAGACCCTGGTGATGCAGGACGAGGCGGCCAAGCCGCTGATCGTGCTGATGCATGGCGACTGCAAGGTGTCGACCAAGAACCTGGCACGCAATATCGGCTGCAAGTCCGTTGAGCCGTGCAAGCCCGAGGTGGCGCAGCGCCATTCCGGCTACATGGTGGGCGGCACGTCGCCCTTCGGCACCAAGAAGGCAATGCCGGTCTATGTCGAGGAAAGCATCCTTGGCCTGGAAACGATTTATATCAATGGCGGGCGCCGTGGCTTCCTGATTGGTATCAAGCCAGCGGTCCTGACCGAGGTGCTGGCGGCCAGGCCGGTGCAATGCGCATTGGCGGATTGATAAGATTGCCTGCGGCCGCGCCGCCCGAGCCGGACGGTATGGTGTATAGTCGCTGCCGCATATAAAAACAAGGAATCCTGGGGATTTATGATTACTCTGCTTTTGATTATTGGCGCTTACCTGATCGGCTCGATTTCCTTCGCCGTGGTGGTGAGCAAGTTCTACGGCCTAGACGATCCGCGCACCTATGGTTCCGGCAACCCCGGCGCCACCAATGTGCTGCGCAGCGGTAACAAGGGCGCGGCGATCTGGACCTTGATCGGCGATGCCTTCAAAGGTTGGCTGGCCGTGTTCCTGGTCGACCATTTCCAGCAGCAACTGGGCCTGGGCTACCAGGCGGACCAGGCCATCGCACTGGTGGCCGTGGCCGTGTTTGTTGGCCACTTGTGGCCGGTATTCTTCAAGTTCGTCGGTGGCAAGGGCGTGGCGACGGCGCTGGGCGTGCTGCTGGCATTGAATGTATGGCTGGGCCTGGCAACGCTGGCGACCTGGCTGGTGGTGGCTTACGCCTTCCGCTATTCCTCGCTGGCTGCGCTGGTCGCTTCCGTGTTCGCACCGTTCTACTACGGCTTGCTGTTCGGCGCCGAGCCGCAACTGGCTGCCGTCCTGGCCATGAGCGGTTTGCTGGTTTGGCGCCATTCCAAAAATATTGCTAACCTTATTGCTGGCAAAGAAAGCCGCATCGGCAGCAAAGCCAAGAAAAAGGCCTAGAAAACCATGACTACCACCCCGATCCGCATCGACTTCGTTTCCGACGTCTCCTGTCCCTGGTGTGCGATCGGGCTGAACAGCCTGGAAGTGGCGCTGGGCCGTCTTGGCGAAAGCGTCCAGGCGCAAATCCACTTCCAGCCCTTCGAGCTGAATCCGCACATGGTGCCGGAAGGGCAGGACATTACCGAGCACCTGCGCCAGAAATACGGCGCCAGCCCCGCCCAGCAGGAACAGACCCGTGAAATGATCCGCCAGCGCGGCGCCGATGTCGGTTTCGACTTCGCCATGGGCATGCGTAGCCGGATTTACAACACGTTTGATGCGCACCGGCTGCTGCATTGGGCCGGTGAGCATGGCAAGCAGAAAGAGCTGAAAAAGGCCCTGTTCGATGCGTATTTCACGCGCGGCCAGGATCCAAGCTCGCGCACCCTGCTGGTGCAACTGGCGGGCAAGGTCGGCCTGGACGAGGCGGAGGCAGTGCAAGTGCTGTCATCTGGCCGCTACGCGCAGGAAGTTCGCGATATGGAGCATTTCTACCACCGCAACGGCATCCAGTCGGTGCCGGCCGTCATCATCAATGAAAAACATCTCATCTCCGGCGGACAGCCGCCGGAAGCCTTTGAGCGTGCCCTGCGGCAAATAGTGGCTGCCAAATAAAACTATTATCTTGCTAACAACCTTGTTACACTTGGTACCGTAACAAGGGAGAGAGCATGTCTGCCGCCGAAAAAATCATAACAACGCTGTACCCCGGGCAGTCGGACGACCACAAGCGCCTGGCTGCGCTGCACCGCTACGGCGCCCTCGATGCGCCAGCGAGCGAAGATTTCACCTTCCTGACAGAGCTGGCCGCCAAGGCCTGCGACGTTCCGTATGCCTTCATCACGCTGGTCGATGGCGAACGCGCCGTCGTCAAGTCCTGCACCGGGCTGGCGCTGGGTTCCATGCCGCGCAGCCAGTGCTATTGCTCGCTGGCGGTGCTGGGCGAAGCGGCCACCGAGATCGGCGACCTGGGCCGGGATGCCCGCACGGCCGGCATGCCGCTGACCGTCGCTGCGCCGTTCATGCGCATGTACAGCAGCGTGCCGCTGACCACCAGGGATGGTTTCGCGATCGGCACCCTGTGTGTGATGGACACCAAACCAGGCTGCCTGTCGACCTCCCAACGCGACATGCTGCGCAAGCTGGCGCGCCAGGTCATGGCCCTGTTCGAACTGCACGCCAGCGAACGGGCGCTGAAAGCCTCGAAGGATGAGCTGGAGACCCTGGCTACCACCGATGAGCTGACCGGCTTGCATAACCGCCGCTCCCTGATGAGCCGCCTGCGTTTTGAAGTGGCCCGCACGCGCCGCTTCCGCACGCCGCTGTCGGCCGTGATGGTGGACGTCGACCACTTCAAGAACGTCAACGATGAGTTCGGCCACCAGCTGGGCGACGAAGTGCTGGCCGCGATCGGCCGCCTGGTGCGCGAAAACGTGCGGGTGATCGATGTGGCCGGACGCTACGGCGGCGAAGAATTGTGTATCCTGTTGCCGAACACGCCGCCCGAAGGCGCGCGCAAGTTCGCAGAGACGTTGCGGTCGCGGATCGAGGCCCAGGTGCATGGCGCCGGGGCGCGCACGGTCGCGGTGACGGCCAGCCTTGGCGTCGGCTCCTTCAATCACATGGATATTGATGATGCCGAGATGCTGCTGAAGCAGGCTGACGCCGCGCTGTTCCGCGCCAAAGCCAGGGGCCGCAACCGTGTGGAAGGTTGAACAGGACAGGAGTTTGCATGCCGAAGGCAATTTGGAATGGCGCCGTGATTGCGGAAGCCGATAGTAGCGAAGTCGAGATCGTCGAGCACAACATCTATTTCCCGCCGTCGCGGGTCAAGCAGGACTATCTCCAGCCAAGCCAGCACACTACGCTGTGCCCGTGGAAGGGTGTCGCCAGCTACTACAACGTGGTGGTGGACGGCAAAGTGAACGCCAACGCCGCCTGGTATTACCCGAGCCCGAAAGAAGCGGCCAACAACATCAAGGACCGGATCGCCTTCTGGCACGGCGTCGAAGTCCAGCATTAATTGTTGAAAGTCGGGGTCAGGTCTGGCAATCGGACACAGGCTCAGCCGCTTGCGGCTGAGCCTGTGTCCGATTGCCAGACCTGACCCCGACTTTCATTAAGCATGGATAACATTACTCATAGCGTAGTTGGCCTGGGCGTTGGCGAGCTGGTTCAGCGCTCGCTGCCGCCGGAGGCCGATCCGGGGCGTCACAGGACGCGGCATCGCTTGCTGCTGACGGCTTGCGCCCTTGCCAGCAATTTTCCTGACCTCGACCTGGTTTATACCCGGCTGGCGCCGGCGCCATTGGGCTACCTGCTGCATCATCGCGGACATACGCATACCTTGCTGTACCTGCTGCCGCAGGCTTTGCTGCTGTTTGCCCTGTTATGGGTCTTGTGGCCGAATGCGCGGGCGTTGCTGCGTGAGAGCCGCGATGCACGGCGTGGGCTGCTGATAGCGCTGGCCGCGGGTTTCCTGCTGCACCTGGGGATGGACTTCATGAACAACTATGGGGTTCATCCGTTCTATCCTTTCAGCGGAAGCTGGTACTTCGGCGATATGGTTTACATCATCGAGCCGGTGTTCTGGGGGGCGTTCGGGGTGCCGCTGGCGATGGCCGCACCTTCGCGGCGCATGCGTATTGTGCTGCTTTCCGTGCTGCCGGTGGTCCTGCTGTATGTGACGCTGCATGGCTACCTGGGCTGGGCGTCGTTCGCTGCGCTGGTCATGCTGGGTGGCGTGGTGGCTGTGCTGCGATTCATGCATATGCAAAGCCGGCGTGCGCTGCTACTGGCCCTTGGCATGGTGCTGGCATTTATCGGCGTCCAGGCGTCGGCCTCGTTCAAGGCGCGCCAGGCGGTGACGGCGGCATTGGTGCTGCAGGATCCTCAGTCCCGCGTGCTGGACGTTGCACTGACCGCTTTCCCGTCCCAGCCCCTGTGCTGGAGCTTTACCTCGATCGAGTCGGACGGGAAGATTTACCAGCTGCGGCGCGGGCATTTGAGCCTAGCGCCGACGCTGCTGCCGCCGCGCGAATGCCCGGCGGCGCTGACGGCTGATGCGGTGCAGGAGATGGCCGTCACGGTACCCGGCGTGCTGGTGTCCGGATCATGGCAGGGCGATGTGGCTGGCTTGCGCGCGCGCGCCGCAGCCGATTGCCAATTGGCTGCCTGGCTGCGTTTCGCCCGCATGCCGGCGGTGGATGCGGCCCAGGCCAGCGACCTGCGCTTCTCCGCCTCGCCGCGCGGGAATTTCACTACTTTGATGCTGGCGGCGAAACCGGAATGCCCTTTCAGCGTGCCGGGATGGGGCATGCCGCGCGCTGATTTGCTGGGGAGCCCGCAATGAAGACCTACGATCCGCACCAGCGCTTCGGCCGGCCGGAAGGCGGTTGGCGCGAAAAGCTCTATGCAATAATTTTCGAGTCCGATACGCCTGCCGGCATGGCGTTCGACCTCGCGCTGATCGGCGCTATCCTGCTGAGCGTGACGACCGTGGTGCTGGCCAGTGTCGCCGAAGTGGCGCGCGACTACGGCGACTGGCTGTTTGCGGCAGAGTGGTTCTTTACCGTGCTGTTCACCATCGAATACGCCAGCCGCCTGCTGTGCGTGCGGCACCCGTTGCGCTACGCGCGCAGTTTCTTCGGCATGATCGACCTGCTGGCAGTATTGCCAAGTTATATGGCGCTGTTCGTGCCGGGCGCACATGTGCTGCTCAACGTGCGGATCCTGCGGCTGCTGCGCATGTTCCGTATTCTCAAGCTCACGCTGTACATCGAGGAATATGGGATGCTGGGCCGTGCCTTGCTGGCCAGCCGCCGCAAGATCCTGATCTTCCTGTCGGTGGTGTTCATGGTCGTCTTCTTGCTGGGGACCGTGATGTACGTGGTCGAAGGACCGGCACACGGCTTTACCAGCATTCCGACTGCCGTCTACTGGGCGATTTCGGCCGTGACCACCGTGGGCTTTGGCGACCTGGTGCCGAAGACGGACCTGGGACGTGCCATCGCCTCCATCATGATGCTGCTCGGATGGGGCATTCTCGCGGTCCCGACCGGCATCATCAGCGCCGAAATCAGCCAGCAGCGCCGCTCGCATCGCACTTGCGCCGCCTGCCTGGCCGGAGACCATGAACAGTCGGCGCGTTTCTGCAAGAGCTGCGGCACCAGGCTCCCTGGGACTTAAGCGGCTTGCCTGGCCGGCTGATCGAAGTCCGTCGAGAGGGCCAGTTCCTTCCATTGCGCCAGCTCCTGCTCGACCTGCCGATGCTTGGCGTAGGTGCGGGCGACCGCGTCGCTGCCCAGTTGCAGGCGCAGCGGCGGCTGCGCGGCGTCGGCCAGTTTCAGCAAGGCTTGCGACAGCCTGGCCGGATCGCCCGGCTGCGCGTGGTTGGCGCCGGCGGCGAAGGTGCGCATGGCGCCGACCGTGTCCTTGTAATCCTCGATGCGGCTTGCGGTCTCCACCAGCGAGGTGGCGTCGAGGAAATCAGTGCGGAAGAAGCCGGGTTCCACCACGGTGACGTGCACGCCCAGCGGAGCCAGTTCCTGCGCCATCGCTTCGCTCAGGCCTTCCACTGCGAACTTGGTGGAACCGTAGACACCCCAGCCGTAGTACGCCTGATAGCCGCCAAGCGAGGAAATATTGATCACATGGCCGCTGCGCTGCCGGCGCATGACCGGCAGCACCGCGCGGCTCACGTTCAGCAGGCCGGAGACATTCGTTTCGTAATTGCGGCGCACTTCTTCCGCCGAGGTCTCCTCGACGGCGCCGAGGATGCCGTAGCCGGCGTTATTCACCAGCACGTCGATGCGGCCAAAACGCTCGATGGCGGCCTGGGTGGCAACTACGGCGGCTGCTTCCTTTGTCACATCGAGTTGCAGCGGCAGCAGCTGGGGATGCGCGCCAAGGGCGTCGACAATCGCTTGCGGGTTGCGGGCGGCTGCTACCACGGAGTCGCCGCGCGCCAGTGCGTCGCGGGCAATCAGCAGGCCGAAGCCGCGGGAGGCGCCAGTGATGAACCAGACTTTGTTTGCCATGATCTTGCTCCTTCAAGAGTGGGTAGTTGGTGAAGGGCATATTAGGCTTCGGAGAGCTGCTACACTAGCCATAGTAAAGGTGATTGATCTTCAACTATTGGTTGTAAATGAATGGATAAGGCCCGCGTCATCACGTTGTTCATCGGCGTCGTGCATGCCGGCAGCTTCAGCCAGGCGGCGGTCGATGCCGGCCTGTCGGCCCAGGCGGTCAGCAAGGCGATTCGCCAGCTGGAGGAATACCTCGGCGTGCGCCTGTTCCATCGCACGACACGCAGCCTGAGTCTTACGGACGAAGGCCAGCGCCTGTTCGAGCTGGCCAACCCGGGCCTGCGCTTGCTGGACGAGGCGCTGGACCACGTTCAGAACAGCCGCGAGGCGGTTGACGGCATGATCCGCGTCGCCGCACCTACCTCGCTGGGCACGGTGGTGCTGGCGCCGCTGCTGCGCGAATTCCAGGAGCTGTATCCGAGCGCGCATTTCGACATGCTGTTCGACGACCACTTCACCGACTTGACCGAGGCGAAGATCGACGTCGGCTTCAGGGCGGGGAATCCGCCGGAGCGCAACCTGGTTGCGCGCCAGCTGGGCAGGATTCCTTTGCATATCTGCGCTTCGCCCGGCTATATCGAGCGCCACGGCGCCCCGCGCACCGTGGAAGAATTGCTGCACCATCGCTGCACCGGTTTCCGCCAGCCGAACACGGGCCGCGTGATTCCGTGGGAACTCAAAGGGCAGGGCGGCACGGTGTACCAGGACGTGCCCTGCGTGGCGACGTTCAATACGGCGGAGGGCGAGGTCGAGGCGGTGCGCGCCGGGGTCGGCATCGGCCAGCTGGCGCTGTACATGGTGGAGCGCGACCTGGCGGAAGGGCGGCTGGTGCACCTGCTGCCGACCCATGTGACGGCAAATGCGGCCGTTTACATGTACTATCCGCAGCGCAGCCGCATGCCGATGCGCGTGCGGCACTTTATCGACTTCATGGTGAAACGCAAATGGACCGCCTTTACCTGATGACCGTCTACGTGGCTGTGGCCGAGGAGCAGGGCTTTGCGGCAGGCGCGCGCCGGCTAGGCATGTCGCCGCCCGCCGTTACGCGCGCGGTGGCGGCGCTGGAAGAAAGGCTGGGCGCCAGGCTGCTGGACCGCACCACGCGCCATGTGCGCGTGACGGAAGCCGGCCAGCGCTACCTGGATGATGCGCGCCGGATCATCGCGGAAGTCGACGAGGCCGACGATGCAGTTGCCGGCATCAACGCCGCGCCGTGCGGCCACCTTACAGTGACGGCGCCGGTGCTGTTTGGACGCATCTACGTGGTGCCGGGCATTGTCGATTACCTGCAGCGCTATCCGGCGATGGATATTTCCACTGTCTTCGTCGACCGCGTGACCAACTTGCTGGAAGAAGGCATCGATGTCGGCATCCGCATCGGCGAGCTGCCTGATTCGAGCATGCGCGCCATTCCGGTCGGGCAGGTGCGGCGCATGATCATCGCTTCGCCTTCCTATATAGAGAAGCATGGCGCGCCGAGCACGCCGCAGGAGCTGGAGCAGCACACCATTGTCGCCTCGTCCGGCTCCAGCGTGCCTCCGGACTGGCGCTTCCAGAATGGCGCCGGCAGGCAATCGCTGCGCGTCAAGCCGCGCCTGGGCGTGAACAATAACGACTCTGCCATCGAAGCAGTGCGCAGCGGCTTCGGCATCGCGCGCCTGCTGTCCTACCAGGCGGCAGCCTTGCTCGATGCAGGCGAGCTGGTTGAGGTGCTGCAGGACTACGCGACGCCGGCGGTGCCTATCCATATCATCCACCGTGACAGCCGTCAGGGCTCGACCCGCATCCGCAGCTTCGTGGACCTGATGGCCGAACGCCTGCGCACCGATCCGAGGCTTCACCCGGTGCGTTGACGGCGCTAAATTGGTGCGGTGCACAAACAAAGTGCTGGATTTCCACCGCCTTTCCCCCTGAAAGCGGGGTGGCACGGCGCTTGCAATATCCCCATTATTTACAAACCGGGGATAGAGATGGATCGCACGTTCAGCCTTACCCGTCGTCGCCTGCTTGCTGCGGGCGCTGCGACAGCCTTATCGAATTACGCCTGGGCTGCAGGCTCCGACAAGCCTGAGAAAGAAGAAGTCAAAGTCGGCTTCATTCCATTGACCGATTGCGCCTCGGTCGTGATGGCTTCTGTGCTGGGCTTCGACAAGAAGTACGGCATCAAGATCGTCTTGAGCAAGGAGGCGTCCTGGCCCGCCGTGCGGGACAAGCTGGTGAACGGTGAACTCGACGCGGCCCATGTGCTGTATGGGCTGGTGTATGGCGTCCACCTGGGCGCTGGCGGTCCGAAGAAGGACATGGCCGTACTGATGAACCTCAATCACAACGGCCAGGCGATCACGCTGTCGAAGAAACTGTCCGACAAAGGCGCAGTCGATGGCGCTTCGTTGGCGAAGCTGATGCGCACCGACCAGCGCGAGTACACCTTCGCACAGACGTTCCCGACCGGCACCCATGCGATGTGGCTGTATTACTGGCTGGCGTCGTATGGCATCAACCCGATGACGGACGCCAAGGTCATTACGGTGCCGCCGCCGCAGATGGTCGCCAATATGCGGATCGGGAACATGGATGGCTTTTGCGTGGGCGAGCCATGGAACCACCGCGCGATTGTGGATGGCGTCGGCATCACGGCCACGACAACGCAGGACATCTGGCGTGACCATCCGGAGAAGGTGCTGGGTACCAGCGCGGAGTGGGTGAAGAAGTATCCCAATACTGCACGCGCACTCATCGCTGCGGTGCTGGATGCTGGACGCTGGATTGATGCGTCCCTGTCGAACAAGGTGAAGATGGCGGAAGCCATTGCCGACAAATCCTACGTCAACACGACGGTCGATGTGATTGGCCAGCGCATCATGGGCCGCTACCAGAATGGCCTGGGCAAAACCTGGGACGATCCGAACTACATGAAGTTCTTCAATGACGGCGCGGTGAATTTCCCATACCTCAGCGACGGCATGTGGTTCCTCACGCAACAGAAGCGCTGGGGCTTGCTGAAGGCGGAGCCGGATTACCTGGCAGTTGCCACGCAAATCAACCAGATCGATGTGTACAAGGACGGCGCGGCTATGGCGAAGGTGAGCGTACCAAAGTCGCCCCTGCGCAGCGTAAAGATGATCGACGGCACGACCTGGGACGGCAAGAATCCCAAGGCCTATGCTGATTCGTTCAAGATCAGAGCGTGAAGGGAGGCCTTATGAGTGCTATGTACGGAACGATAGACGGGGCCGGCGCGGGCACGCCTGGCACACACGGCGCACTGACCGCGCAGGACGCTGCGCGGGAAGCAGCTGCAGCCGCATTGGCCGCGGCTGGCGTGGGGCGGGCAATCGATATGAAGGTGGACGTTGCGCCGGCAGGACAGGCTGGGAAGGCGGGAGCATCAGTGCAACCGGCGCCCGCGGTGCCGGGAAGGCCAACGCGCCGCATGCGGCTGGCGGCGAAAGGCGTGCACCTGGCGCCGGAAGGTGGGCGGCTGCGGCCCTTTGTCATGAAAGTACTGCCGCCGCTGCTTGGCTTGTCGCTGCTGGTGCTGGCTTGGCAAATCCTGGCGGTACGCAACGCAGGCTTTCCCACTCCGCTGGAGACCTGGCATGAGGCGGTGAAGCTGTTCTCGGACCCGTTCTACCGCAAGGGTCCGAATGACCAGGGCATTGGCTGGAACATCCTGGCCTCGCTGCGCCGCGTCGCGCTGGGCTTCGGCCTGGCGGCGCTGGTGGGTATTCCGCTTGGCTTCCTGATCGGACGCTTCAGCTTTTTGTACGGCATGTTCAGCCCTTTAATCAGTTTGCTGAAGCCCGTATCGCCCTTGGCCTGGCTGCCGATTGGCCTGCTGGTGTTCAAGGCGGCCGATCCAGCCGCGATCTGGGCCATCTTCATTTGTTCGATCTGGCCCATGATCGTTAACACCGCCGTCGGCGTGCAGCGCGTGCCGCAGGATTACCTGAACGTGGCGCGTGTGCTGAACCTGTCCGAATGGAAGGTGGCGACCCGGATACTGCTGCCTTCCGTGCTGCCTTACATGCTGACCGGCGTGCGCCTCGCCATCGGCACGGCATGGCTGGTCATCGTCGCAGCCGAAATGCTGACGGGCGGCGTGGGCATCGGCTTCTGGGTGTGGGATGAGTGGAATAACCTGAACGTGCCGCACATCCTGATCGCCATCGGCGTGATCGGCGTGGTTGGCCTGTCGTTGGAACTGGCGCTGGTCGCGCTGGCCAAAGCTTTCAGCTATGAGGAGAAATGAGATGGCTTCGAAATTCATCGATATCAGCAAGGTCGACATGCGCTTTGGCCAGTTCCACGCGCTGAGCGACGTCAACCTGGTGGTCGAGCAGGGTGAGTTCATTACCCTGATCGGCCACTCGGGCTGCGGCAAGTCGACGCTGCTCAACCTGGTCGCGGGCCTGAACCGTCCCACCAGTGGCGTGCTGGTTTGCAGCGGGCGCGAGATCGCCGGGCCGGGGCCGGAACGCGCGGTCGTGTTCCAGAACCATTCGCTGCTGCCCTGGCTGACTTGTTTCGAGAACATTTACCTCGCAGTGGAGCGGGTGTTCGGCGGCAAGGAGACGCGCGCGCAACTGGATGAACGCAGCTGGCAGGCGCTGGAACTGGTGGGACTGGCGGCCGCTGGCGGCAAGCGGCCCAATGAAATTTCAGGTGGAATGAAGCAGCGCGTCGGCATCGCCCGCGCACTGTCGATGGAACCGAAGGTGCTGCTGATGGACGAACCGTTCGGCGCCCTCGATGCGCTGACACGCGCCCACCTGCAAGACGAATTGATGCGCATCGTCGCCGCGACGGGGGCCACCGTGGTGATGGTGACGCACGATGTGGATGAAGCCGTGCTGCTGTCCGATCGCATTGTCATGATGACAAATGGCCCGGCCGCCACCATCGGCGGCGTCGTCAAAGTACGGCTGGAACGCCCGCGCGACAGACTATCCCTGGCGCAAGATCCGCTGTATCTTGACTATCGGACAAGCGTTCTGGAGTTCCTCTACCAACGACAAGGACACCCGGCACAACGTTTTGCTGCATAGCAATGTGCAAAAGTGTGGCAGCGGGGCGACTCTGCTGCTACATTGGTGGTCTATACAAACGGAGACACTTGATGAGTACCGAAGTACAGCAGCACGAAATTAACAAAGAAGCAAAGCGGGAAGACAAGCCGAACCGCCACGAACTGGTGCGCCAGCAGATGAATCACACCGGCCTGCGAACCGGTATTGCAGCAGGCCTGCTGGCCCTGGTGGGCCTGAGCGCCTGGCTGCTCGCCTGATCAAATGACCCGCAGTTCGTCCAGCGGCCAGCGTGGACGGACGTTGAAGGAATAGTCCCGCTGCGCCGCCTGCGGATTGATCTGCAGGCGCATGGCGCCGGCGAAGGCAATCATTGCGCCGTTATCGGTGCAGAACTCCAGTTCCGGGTAGTAGACCTTGAAGTGCTTCTTCCTCGCCGCCGCGTTCAGCGACGCGCGCAGTTGCGCATTCGCGCCCACGCCACCGGCGATCACCAGGCGTTTGAGGCCCGTCTGCTTCAGCGCGGACAGGCATTTGGCTGTCAGCACATCCACGATCGCATCCACGAAACCGCGCGCGATATTCGCCTTGTCCTGCTCGCAGACATTGGCAGCGCCGCCGTTGTTGTTCACCACCGTCAGCACGGCTGTTTTCAGGCCGGAGAAGGAGAACATCAAATCCTTCGAGTGCAGCATGGGGCGCGGCAGCTTGTAGGCTTCCGGGTCGCCGAATTCGGCCATGCGCGAAATGGCGGGGCCGCCAGGGTAGCCCAGGCCGAGCAACTTGGCCGATTTATCGAAGGCCTCGCCCGCCGCGTCATCCAGTGTTTCGCCCAGCAGTTCGTACTGGCCGACGCCGTCCACGCGCATCAGCTGCGTATGGCCGCCTGATACCAGCAGCGCCACGAAAGGGAACTCCGGCGGCTCGCTGGCCAGCAGCGGCGACAGCAGGTGGCCTTCCAGGTGGTGCACGCCCAGCACAGGCTTATCCAGCGCCATGCCCAGCGAGCAGGCAATCGCCGAACCGACCAGCAGGGCGCCTGCCAGGCCGGGACCCTGGGTGTAGGCGATGGCATCGATCTCGCCGGCTTGCAGGCCGGCTTTGCCCAGCGCCTGTTCCAGCAGCGGAATCGCGCGGCGGATATGGTCGCGCGAGGCCAGTTCCGGCACCACGCCGCCGTATTCCTCATGCATCGCCACCTGCGAGTGCAGGGCGTGCGAGAGCAGGCCGCGCTGCGTGTCATACAGGGCCAGGCCGGTTTCGTCACAGGAGGATTCAACGCCGAGAACGATCATTGGAATGCACAAAAGGGTAAAGGGCAATCCGTCATTGTAATGGAAAGCCCGCTTGCAATGATTGGTATACGTGTATACAATTTGCCGCATGAAGACACCTCCACCCCGTGCGCAAGGCGGTCCGGCCATCCTGGCGGCCCTGCGTGCCGACATTAGCAGCGGCAAGCTGGCGCCCGGCGCCGTGCTGCGCCAGGCCGAACTGGCCGAACAATTCGGCACCAGCCGCATTCCCGTGCGCGAAGCGCTCAATTCCCTGCAGGCGGAAGGCCTGGTGCAGATCGAGCCGAACCGCGGCGCTTATGTCACCACGCTTGGCGCGGACGAGCTGCATGAACTGTTCGACCTGCGCGTGCTGCTGGAGACGGATGTGCTGCGGCGTGCGGTGCCCTTGCATACGGAACGCAGCCTGCGCCGCCTGGAAGCCATCCAGCATGAACTGGATGGTGAAACGGCACCGCTGGAATGGCTGCGCCTTGACCGCGCGTTCCACGACGAGCTTTATGCGCCGGGCAGGCGACTGCGCAGCCAGCAAATGGTGGCCAGCCTGCGCGCATCGGTCGAGCGTTTCTACCTGGCGCAGCTGGGGCCCGAGGCGCGCCGGCCCGGCTGGAACGAAGAGCACCAGCGACTGATCGCGCTGGTGCGGGCGGGTGACCCGGATGGCGCTTGCGCCATGCTGGCGCAGCACCTGCGCGAAACCGAAAAGCTTGCAGTTTCTACCCTTGGGAGCCTGATATGAGCATTCATACCGCGGAAGTTGCCTGGCATCGCCACGATGCCAAGTTCACCGATAACCGTTACAGCCGGCTGCATAAGTGGACCTTCGACGGCGGCACGGTGGTGCCGGGATCGTCGTCGCCGCACGTGGTCCGGGTGCCGTTGTCCGATCCTTCGGCGGTGGATCCGGAGGAGGCGTATGTAGCTTCGCTATCGAGCTGCCATATGCTGTGGTTCCTTAGCCTGGCGGCGCGTGACGGCTATGTGGTCGACAGCTATGTCGATGCGGCGGAAGGGAAGATGGAGGACGGCTGGATCAGCGTGGTGACGCTGAAGCCGTTGGTTGCGTTCTCGGGCGAGAAGGCGCCGACGGATGCGGAGCTGGAGCGGCTGCACCACGAAGCGCATGGAGAGTGCTTCCTGGCGCGCTCGGTGAAGTCCGAGATTCGGGTAGAGGGAAGCTGGCGTTTTTAAAACCGGTAATTCAGTGTCAGACCCGTGGGGTCTGACACTTGTAACGCGTCGGCCGCAGGTGGGGTGTCTGACCCTGTGGGTCAGACACCGGTTTACCGGTTCAAGGGCGGGCGCGCAGTTCGCGGTCCGCTTCCTTCAGCATATGGACCGTGGTATCCCAATCGATGCAGGCATCGGTCACCGAGCAGCCGTATTTCAGCTCGGACAGGTCGGCCGGGATCTTCTGGTTGCCCGCCACAATGTTCGACTCGATCATCACGCCGGTAATCGACTGGTTGCCGTGCACGATCTGGTTGACCACGTCGGTCATCACCAGCGGCTGCAGTTCCGGCTTCTTGTACGAGTTGGCGTGCGAGCAGTCGATCACGATATTGGCCGGCAGCTTGGCCTTCTGCAGCGATTGTTCCGCAATCGCCACCGACACGGAATCATAGTTAGGCCGGCCGTCGCCCCCGCGCAGCACCACGTGGCCATGCGGATTGCCCCGCGTGCGCACGACAGACACATTCCCCTGGCTGTTGATGCCCAGGAAGGCGTGCGGATTCGCCGCCGACAGGATCGCGTTGATCGCGATGCCGATGTCGCCGTCCGTGCCGTTCTTGAAGCCCACAGGCGTCGACAGGCCCGACGACATTTCGCGGTGGGTCTGCGATTCGGTGGTGCGGGCGCCGATGGCGGTCCAGGCGATCAGGTCGCCCAGGTACTGCGGCGAGATCGGGTCCAGCGCCTCGGTGGCGGTCGGCAGGCCGAGTTCGCATACATCCAGCAGGAACTGGCGCGCCTTTTCCATGCCGACGTCGACGCGGAACGAATCGTCCATATACGGATCGTTGATATAGCCCTTCCATCCCGTGGTGGTGCGCGGCTTTTCGAAATACACGCGCATCACCAGCAGCATGGTGTCCTTGACTTCTTCCTGCAGCGCTTTCAGGCGGCGCGCATAGTCCAGGCCCGCGACCGGGTCATGGATGGAGCAAGGGCCCACCACGACGAACAGGCGCTTGTCCTTGCGCTCCAGGATGGCGCGCAGGTCGGCGCGGCCCTTGGTGACGGTCTCGGAAGCCTTGTCGGTCAGCGGCAGTTTCGCATGCAGCTCCTCTGGGGTAGGCATGGATGCGAACGAGGTAACGTTAATGTTTTCAAGGTTTTGGGCAATCATGATCAGTCTGCTTTTCAACGTGTTTTTTCTTGGGGGATCTAACAGTGTAGCCGAAATGCCGTAAACTGGCAGAATGACGACTAAACAACCTTTCCAGGCCGCTCCCTACATCAAGGAGATCGGCCGGGGCGCGAAGGGCGCCCGCAGCATGGACCGCGAGCAGGCACGCGAATTGTGGGGCGCGATTCTCGATGGCCGCGTATCGGACCTTGAGCTGGGCGGCATCCTGCTGTCAATGCGGATCAAGGGTGAATCGGTGGAGGAGCTGGAAGGCTTCCTGGAAGCGTCCGAAGCCTCGTTTGAAAAACTGCGCGCGCCGGCCGGCGAATTCGCGCCTGTGGTGATCCCGAGTTATAACGGCGCCCGCAAGATGGCGAACCTGACCGCGTTGCTGGCGCTGCTGCTGGCGCGCGAGGGCGTCCCGGTGCTGGTGCATGGCGTGGCGCACGACGTTGGGCGCGTCGCCACGGCGGAAGTATTCGAAGCACTGGGCGTGCATGCTTCGCCCGATCATGCAGCGGCGGAGGCGGCGCTGGAGGATGGGCGCGTGGCCTTCATCACCATCGACGCATTGGCGCCGCGCTTGGCGTGGATGCTGTCGCTGCGCCGCATCCTCGGCGTGCGCAACTCGACCCATACGCTGGTGAAGATCATGCAGCCGTTTGCCGGGCCTGCACTGCGGCTGGTGTCCTACACCCACCCGGAATACCTGGAGTCGCTAGGCGAATTCTTCACCCTGAACAAGGGCCACGCCTTCCTGATGCGCGGCACGGAAGGCGAGACCGTCGCCAACGCCAACAAGGCGCAGAAGATCGACTGGTTCCACGGCGGCGAGCGCACCGTGCTGGTTGAAAAGCAGACGCTGGTCGAAAAGCTGCCCGAGCTGCCGGAGGATAAAAGCGCAGAGTCGACCGCTGCCTGGATCCAGGCCGTGCTGCGTGGTGAAATCCCCGTGCCGGAATCGATTATCCAGCAGGTGGACCACTGCAAAGATGTCGCCCGTTCGCTCGCTGCCGGCGCCGCCCTCCTGTAAAATGGTGGGTTTGGTCTCAGGGCAGGGCGGCAGGAAATGGCAAATCAGTACGATGTAGCGGTAATCGGCGCAGGCGCGGCGGGCATGATGTGCGCCGCGACGGCCGGCAAGCGTGGCAAACGCGTTGTGCTGCTCGATCACGCCGAGAAACTGGCGGAGAAGATCCGCATCTCTGGCGGCGGTCGTTGTAACTTCACCAATATTAACGCCGGCCCTGCCAACTTCCTCTCCGAGAATCCGCACTTCGCCAAGAGCGCGCTGTCGCGCTTCACGCCGCATGATTTCCTGACGATGGTGAAGAAGCACCGTATCGGCTTCCACGAAAAACATAAAGGACAACTGTTCTGCGACGACTCCGCCGAGCAGATCATCGACATGCTGCGCAACGAGTGCGCCGATGGTGGCGTGCATTGGCGCATGCCGAGCAAGGTGCAGGCCGTGGCGCAGAATGGCGCCGGCTTCGTGCTGCAGACAGGCGAAGGCGAGATCCATGCTGGCGCTGTCGTGGTGGCGACCGGCGGCCTGTCGATCCCGAAGATTGGTGCGACCGACTTCGGCTATCGCGTGGCCAAGCATTTTGGGCTCAAGCTGGTGGACCCGCGTCCCGCCCTGGTGCCGCTGACTTTCGACGCCGAGGAATGGGCGCCGTTTGTGCCGCTGGCCGGCGTCTCGCTGGAAGTGGACGTGGAAACCGGCTCGCTGAAAGGCCGCAACCCGACCGGCGCCCGCTTCCGCGAAGACCTGCTGTTCACTCACCGCGGCCTGAGCGGCCCGGCCATCCTGCAGATTTCCTCGTTCTGGCAGCCGGGCACGCCGATCACGATCAACCTGTTGCCGGAAATGGACCTGGCCCAGACCCTGATCGCAGGAAAGGGCACGCTGAAGAAGCACCTTGGCAACCTGCTGTCGCAATGGCTGCCGGCGCGCCTGGCGGAGGGCTTGCTGCAAGTGCACGGCCTGGACCCCGAAGCGCGCATTGCCGACATGAAGGACGACACGCTGCGCAAGCTGGGCCGCGCGGTCAACCAGTGGACCATCACCCCCAATGGCTCGGAAGGCTACCGCAAGGCCGAGGTCACGCGCGGCGGGGTCGACACCCGCGAACTGTCCCAGCAATCGATGGAATGCAAGAACGTGCCCGGCCTGTACTTCATTGGTGAAACAGTCGACGTGACCGGTTGGTTGGGCGGCTACAACTTCCAGTGGGCCTGGGCATCCGGAGTGGCCGCTGGCCTCGCGATCTGATATTATTCCACTTCCGGCAACGCATTTTCCGCCGGATTCATGATGTTAGCTGGGCTGAAATATTGCCCGCGAAAGACGTCGATATCCCCTTCGGAACCGCCTGAGTGGCCGGTTTGGCGTCTATTGTCTCTTCCATTTTTGAGCAAAACCTGCTAATATCGCTGTCTTTCCTGAACCCTAACGGTTTGAATTTTTACATGACTACTATCCGCCTTAAAGAAAACGAGCCGTTCGAAGTCGCAATGCGTCGCTTCAAGCGCACCATCGAAAAGACCGGTCTGCTGACCGAACTGCGCGCACGCGAGTTCTACGAAAAGCCAACCGCAGAGCGCAAGCGCAAGCTGGCAGCTGCCGTGAAGCGTCACTACAAGCGCATCCGCAGCCAGCAACTGCCTAAGAAGCTGTACTAATTCAGCTCTCGTCGGCATTCTTGCAGGCGCACTGATCGCCACGGATGCCCACGCCAGAGTTTCAACCCGCTCCGGTCTAAGCCGCAGCGGGTTTTCCTTTTTCCACGCACACTTTTGAGGTAGCTATGAGCCTGAAAGCCCAGATTACTGATGACATGAAATCCGCCATGCGCGCCAAGGAAGCCGGCAAGCTGGCCACCATCCGCCTGATCCTGGCCGAGATCAAGCGCAAGGAAGTGGACGAACAGATCGAAGTCAACGACGCCCAGACCGTGGCCATCGTTGAAAAGATGATCAAGCAGCGCAAGGATTCCATCAGCCAGTTCGAAGCCGGCGGCCGTACCGACCTGGCTGACATCGAAAAGGCCGAGCTGGCCGTGCTGGTGGCCTACATGCCTGCCGGCCTGTCCGATGAAGAAATTGCCGCTGAAGTGAAAGCAGCCGTAGCCGAGTCCGGCGCCGCCGGTCCCCAGGACATGGGCAAAGTCATGGCCATCGTCAAGCCAAAGCTGGCCGGCCGCGCCGACATGACCGTAGTGTCCGCACTGGTCAAAAAGGCCCTGACCCCCGCATAATCTACAGCCGAGTTCGTGTCACACCCTGGGGTCACACCCCAAGTGTGACACGGGCTAAGCCATATCGTGGGCCGCGTGTGTTGATTTGGATCAAATGCCCAGCGCGCGCGGCGGTATAGTCTGATTTATAACAAATACCGTTCAGCCTCGTGATTCCACAGTCATTTATTGCCGACCTGCTGAACCGCGTCGATATCGTCGATGTGGTAGGGCGCTACGTCCAGTTGAAAAAGGGCGGCGCCAATTACCAGGGCTTGTGCCCGTTCCATAGCGAAAAATCTCCGAGCTTTACCGTCAGCCCGACCAAGCAGTTCTACCATTGCTTTGGCTGCGGCGCCCATGGCACAGCCATCGGCTTCCTGATCGAGTACTCGGGCATGGGTTTCGTCGATGCCGTCAAGGATCTGGCCCAGAACGTCGGCATGGTAGTGCCTGAGCAGGATGACAAGATCCCGCCCGCCCAGCGTGCTGCCCAGCAGCAGCAATCCATGGCGCTGTCCGATGCCATGTCCAAGGCTAACGAATTCTACCGGGCCCAGCTGCGCCTGGCGCCGCAGGCGATCGGCTATCTGAAAGGCCGTGGCCTGACCGGGGAAATCGCGGCCCGCTTTGCGCTCGGCTATTCGCCTAGCGGCTGGGACAGTCTGAAAGCCGTTTTCCCGGATTACGAAAACCCGGTCCTGGTGGAAGCCGGCCTGATCATCCAGAACGTGGATGAGGATGGCAAGCGCACCAAGCGCTATGACCGTTTCCGCGAGCGGGTAATGTTCCCTATTCGCAATACCAAGGGGCAGGTGATCGCTTTCGGCGGCCGCATCATGGACCAGGGCGAACCCAAGTACTTGAATTCTCCCGAAACGCCTTTATTTTCAAAGGGCTCGGAGCTGTATGGCTTGTTCGAAGCGCGCCAGGCGATCCGCGATGCGGGTTATGTACTGGTGACGGAAGGCTATATGGATGTGGTGGCGCTGGCCCAGATGGGCTTTCCCCAGGCGGTTGCGACGCTGGGAACCGCCTGCACCACGACCCACGTCCAGAAGTTGTTGCGTCAAACCGACAACGTGATCTTCAGTTTCGACGGCGACAAGGCCGGCCGCCGCGCTGCACGGCGTGCGCTGGAAGCCTGTCTGCCGCACGTGTCGGATGACAAGACGATCAAGTTCCTGTTCCTTCCGGCTGAGCACGACCCGGACAGCTATATCCGCGAATATGGCGCCCAAGCGTTCGAACAGCAGGTACACGAAGCCATGCCGCTGTCCCAGTTCCTGCTGCGCGAGGCGGCGGGCGAGCATGATTTAACATCGCCTGAAGGCCGGGCGCGCGTCCAGTTCGACGCCAAGCCGCTGTTGCAGGCCATGCCGCCGACCTCGCTGCGCCTGCAGATCGTGCGCGGCCTGGCGACCATGACGCAGAGCACGCCGGGCGAGATTGAGCAGCTGTTTGAGCTGGCCAAGCCGGTGGCTGCCAGCAAGGTTGCACCGCCGCGTAGCCGCCGCGAGCAGCCTGTTGGGCTGGAACTGAAACTGATCCGCGTGGTGCTGACGCACCCGACGCTAGCGCTGGAACTGGACGACGAGGCGCTGCTGGCTTTCAGCCACTTCGGCCAGGAAGCCGCCGAGCGACTGGTCTGGCTGATGGTGCAGGCCCAATCGCTGGGAGAGCAGGGCAGTTTCGCTGCGTTCTGCCAGTTGGTGAAAGAAACGGGCAGCGATTATGATGCGCTCATCGGCGAGATTGCCGCTGCGCCGGAGCCGGATATCGAAGGCGAGCGCTTGTGGCTGCTGGCCACGGTGCGCCACCTGAAGATGGATGCATTAAAACAGGAGCTGGACCAGCTATTTTCGGCAGGTTTGTCTTCTGAGGAGATTGGTGTACGCTACCGCGAAATTACCGCCAAGCAAGATCAATTGCGGAAGGAAGCTGAAGCTGATTTAAGTCCGAGGTAATTGCCTGCACGCACGCAAACCTTCCCGTCTGGTAATTGTAAAGTGGCGTGCTATAATAAAATGCTAAATATTGCAATATTTAGCGGGTCTGTTTTTTCGTTTGTTTTCAGTAAGTTACAGTAGTAGTTGTTGCGGTTTGTAGTGGACTTAACTATTCCCGAAAGCGCCTGTGCCAGCAAAGAAACCTGAAACCAAAGCGGCTGAAAAGCCTCGCAAAGTGACCGCCAAGCCTGCGACGAAGTCGGCTGATAAGCCGGCTACTCGCGTCACCAAGGCACCGCCGGTGGTTAGTCAGACAACGGACGCAGCCGCCCTGGCTGCCATCGATACTTCCGGATATGTGCTGCCAACCGTCAAGGTGCCGGGACGCCGTGGCCGCAAGCCGAAGGAATTCACGCCGGAAAACGACGAGGTTGCAGCACTGAACGCTGTTGAGCGTGCCGAGATGAAGGCTGCGGACAAGGCGAAAGCCAAGGACCGCAAGGCCAAGGAAAAGGCATTGCTGAAGGACGCGTTCTCGTCCGACACCGAGGCAACGGAAGAGGAACTCGAACGCCGCCGCCAGAAGCTCAAGACGCTGATCAAGTTCGGCAAGGAGCGCGGCTTCCTCACGTACGCTGAAATCAACGACCACTTGCCGGAAAATATCGTCGATCCGGAAGCGATCGAAGGTATTATCGGCACCTTCAACGACATGGGCATCGCCGTGTACGAACACGCGCCTGATGCCGAGACCCTGCTGCTGTCCGATAATGTCGCCACTGTGACCAGCGACGACGAAGCCGAGGCTGCAGCGGAAGCCGCGCTGTCCACCGTCGACTCCGACTTCGGCCGCACCACCGACCCGGTCCGCATGTACATGCGCGAAATGGGTTCGGTCGAGCTGCTGACCCGCGAAGGCGAGATCGAAATCGCCAAGCGTATCGAAGACGGCCTGCGCGACATGATCCAGGCGATTTCCGCCTGCCCGGTGACGATCGCCGAAATCCTCGCCACGTCCGAACGCATCCGCATCGATGAGATCAAGATCGACGAAATCGTCGATGGCCTGGTGGATGAGGAAGGCGAAGCCGCCGCCGCGGCACCAGCCGCTTCCGACGAGGAAGACGAGGAAGAGGACGAGGAAGAAGAGGACGAAGAAGAAGAGGAAGAAGCAGCCAGCCCAGGCGGCGCGGCAGCCGGCTACACCGCCGAGCAGCTGGAAGCCATGAAGCAGGCCTCCCTCGAGAAATTCGACAATATCGCCAACCAGTTCGAGCGCATGCGCAAGGCCTTCGAGAAGGATGGCTACAACTCGAAAGCCTACCTGAAGGCGCAGGAGTCGATTTCCGCCGAGCTGCTGGGCATCCGCTTCACCGCCAAAGTGGTGGAGAAGCTGTGCGACACCCTGCGCGGCCAGGTCGATGAAGTGCGCCATATCGAGAAGCAGATCCTCGACGTGGCAGTGAACAAGTGCGGCATGCCGCGCGCCCACTTCATCAAGGTCTTCCCGGGCAATGAAACCAACCTGGAATGGGTGGATGGCGAAGTCGCTGCAGGCCACGCTTACAGCGCGATCCTGGGCCGCAACATCCCGACCATCAAGGAACTGCAGCAGCGCCTGATCGACCTGCAAGCGCGCGTCGTCCTGCCGCTGCCGGACCTGCGCAACATCAACCGCCAGATGGCGGCCGGTGAAATGAAGGCGCGCAAGGCCAAGCGTGAAATGACCGAGGCCAACCTGCGCCTGGTGATCTCGATCGCGAAGAAGTACACCAACCGCGGACTGCAATTCCTGGACCTGATCCAGGAGGGCAATATCGGCCTGATGAAGGCGGTCGACAAGTTCGAATACCGCCGCGGCTACAAGTTCTCCACGTACGCTACGTGGTGGATCCGCCAGGCGATCACGCGTTCCATCGCCGACCAGGCGCGTACCATCCGTATTCCGGTGCACATGATCGAAACGATCAACAAGATGAACCGGATCTCGCGCCAGATCCTGCAGGAAACCGGCGCCGAGCCGGATCCGGCGACCCTGGCGATCAAGATGGAAATGCCGGAGGATAAGATCCGCAAGATCATGAAGATCGCAAAAGAGCCGATCTCGATGGAAACGCCGATCGGTGACGACGACGATTCTCACCTGGGCGACTTCATCGAGGACAACAACACGCTGGCGCCTTCGGACGCAGCGCTGCATGCCTCGATGCGCGGTGTCGTGAAGGACGTGCTGGATTCGCTGACCCCGCGCGAAGCCAAGGTGCTGCGCATGCGTTTCGGTATCGAAATGTCCACCGACCACACGCTGGAAGAGGTCGGCAAACAGTTCGACGTGACCCGCGAGCGTATCCGCCAGATCGAAGCCAAGGCACTGCGCAAGCTGCGCCACCCATCGCGCTCCGATAAGCTGAAGAGCTTCCTGGAAGGTAACTAAGACTTGACGGATAGGGCCACCGGCCCTATCCTGCCGGGTTCCCAGGGCCCTTAGCTCATGCTTGGTTAGAGCAGAGGACTCATAATCCTTTGGTGCGCGGTTCGACTCCGCGAGGGCCTACCAATTCGCTTCATGCTGTGAAACAAGCCCTGACGAGAAATCGCCGGGGCTTTTTTCTATTGGAATTATCGCCTTGGCCAGACGAACAAGGCGAGATGCGTGAAGTTGTCATCGCCAGACATGGCCGGCCAGCGGCCAAGCTGGTTTGGCAATCGCACACTGTTGTGTCGCCTATCGTGCACAGGAATGATTGCTATTATGGTAATCTTTCTTTCATGCACTTATCGATGCCGTCCAAACTCATCCTGCTAACGTATTGCCTCCTGCTTTCTGCCTGCGGCCGCACGCCCGAAGGACCCTATGCCGAGTGGCTTGAAAACGATGAAACGGTGGAGTCCGTGAGCCAGGAACTGCCTCTGACGATCTTGCATATCAATCGGGAGCCTACGGATTGGCTGCGAATATTCTCGAATCAGGAACGTTACGATCGCGTGCTGTACAAACGCAAGATTGTCATCAAAAAGGGCGATCCGGCCCGCTTGTGGCAAGGCCTTGGGCAGCCGGCAGTCATAGTGCATCAATATGCCAATATTTCGGATGACCAAAGCCCGCTTTTCCTCGTTTACGAACGCAATAAGAAGGCTGTCGTCGAACATATCGATATGGGTACTTACATCAAGGAAATCGGCGAACCCATCGGTCCTGGCTTGCGCTTTTTCGAGAACGAAGACTCGCAGTACGGGGGAGCCCTTCTCAAGGCCTTTCCGATTGAGAAGACGCTTCTGCCCAAAGGGCCTGACTGGCCTTCGATCAAGGAGCCGGCTGGTATTGCTCCAGATCGCAAGGCTTTTGCCTATGTGGACTCGTTAGCGGAGCCTTCGGTGGTGTTGGTGGTTGACGCTGAGGGCAATTTTGGCGAACCGATTCCTGTGCCGGCCATCCCTGCTTTTCCCCAAGGCCCGCGGACGAGCAGCCGAATCGTACAGATCCTTCCGTGGTTCGATGCCCGGTTCAAATGGCATAAGACAACTGCCGGCAAATGGGACCTGACAAGGATCGCTACCTCGGAACATATTCTCAGTGCCACGGATGCTCTCGAAGAGTTGTTTCTCGACGCCAGCAAGGGTTACCTGAACTGCTTCGGCAGCGCTAGCGTTGCCTGCCTTGGCGGATGGCGCCGGTCCTGGCGTATTGAAGAGCATGAAATCTGCCAATGCGCCAAGGCTTACGTCTATCTGCCTTTGCAGCCGGTACGGGCATTTGGTGCAAACGTAAACAGGCTCTGGTACGGAATTACCGGTAATGGTTCCGCCTACCATTTGATTCTCGATGCGCCGCCAGAACAGGTCGCGGGCGAACTTCGCAAGCGGCTCAAGGCCCGCCGACTGGAAATTGCTGACACCGGAGAGAATTCACACGAGAGCGTCGAAGCCAACCGATTTGTAACGCCAACCGTAACCGTGCGCGTCGAAGCGTTTGAACAGGGAACCCTGATTCGCACTATCGCGCGCTATCCAGCAAACCAATAAGACTTATCATGCATATCATCAGATTCTTTGGAGCCGCCCTGGCTGGTCTTGTATTCACCAATGCCATGGCCGCATCCCTTCCATTCAACGCCAAGAAGTTCACGCCCTATCACGTAGGCTTTGCTGCCGACAATACGCGCGCTTGCCTGGCAGGCGGCCGCTTTGATCCGGAGTCGATGCAAAGCACTGGCGATTTGCTGCTGCTTGACCTGAAGCGCGATATCTTGGTCGCGCAGGCGCATATTCCTGTGCCGGACGATTACGCCTCGCTGTATCCAGTGCAATGCGCGATCGTTGGCGACACTGTCTACCTGCTGGCGAACGTGAATACGCAACTCCCGCGCTCGCTGAACCAGGGTATCGTCTACCTGTATCAGTTCAACATGCAAGGCAAGCAGCTTGGCAAGAAGCGGCTCGTTATCGAGGGGCGCAATAGTTATGGCCATGCCTTGGGCGTGTCCGCAAATGGCGTGCAGGTCGCTGGTTATATCATGGACGAGGATGATACCTCCGAGTTTTACTCCTTCTTTACGCTCGCGCTGGACCGGCGCCTGAACGAGGGGAAGCTGAATGTCCGGAAAACCGGGGCCTTCGTGAGTGGTGCCAAAGCGCGCTTCGTAGGCGACAACCTGCAGGTTGCCGGTTCGTTTTTTCCTGCGAAACTGGCGAAGGACGGTTTGGCCAGCGACTATGCAAATTCGCGTGTGATGGCGAATGGCGGTTATGCCTGGAGCATGCGTCCGTTCAAAAAGGCTCCACGCCATGTGGAGGCCGGCATTTCGCAGCAAGGCGCGATTTATTCGCTGGCGTACAGTGAAACCGAGTCCACGCTGGCCGTGACCAGCGCAGAGGGCAAGCAGCTTTTCCTGAGCAGCTATCCAAGCAAATTCTGCGAAACGAGTTCGCTTAGCGACTATGGCGCGGACGTGCTGGCGTTGCGCAAACCTTGCGATGAAAAGCGCAAGGCGGCGGAATTGACGCTCATTTCGCCTGCCAACGGCAAAGAAAGTCCATTGCAGCTGGCGCCAGGTGAGCCGGTCTTCGCGGATACCAATTCGGGCCAATGGTTCGTTATCTCCAAGGATGCCGCCGGTAAGCTGGCCTGGTATTCGGGATCGATAGGTGGTGATACGCGCTTCACCCAGACCGTGGCGGGCGTAGAGCATTCCTTGAGCCTGGGCCGGATCAACATCGACAAGAAAGGGGCGCGCGCTTTCGATTACGTTTATGAGCAGCGTGCAGGCGAGTGCCGCTTCAACATGAACGGGCACGCGGTCCAGGTGGATGTTTTCAATCCAGAAGACGAGAATGGCAAGGAGCTGCCGCAGATCGTCATGTACGAAAGCGATGGCGTCTCCCTTACGCTGCCGCTCGATGGTTCGCCGCGAAATATTTCCGTCGACGGCACATTGACGCCCGAGCAGGCCAAGCGTAGTTGCGGAAAGAACGGCGGCAAGCTGTCGTTGATCTTTAACGCAGCGGGAGCTCGCCGGTAATCGCAAAGTGTTGACGCAGCCGATTCACGCTCAAGTTTTACGCTCAAGTTTGACGCTCAAGTTTGACGCTCAATCAAACGCTGCGCGGATTTCGCGCCCGGCTTGTTGTGGCGCTTGCAGGTGGGGGTAGTGCCCAAGTCTGGGCAGGACGGTGAAGGGCTTGCCTGATTTGGCGGCGAATTCCTCGCCCATCTTCTTGTCGATGTAGATGTCTTTCTCGCCCCATACCACCTGGAGCGGCGTCTTCAGGCGTCCCAGGTTGGCTTCGAAATATTGCTGGTCGCGGGTGAAGTGCAAGTAGTAATGGTAGAAGGCGTCGCCGGTGCTCATGCTGCCTTGCGTCCAGCCGGCCAGCATGTCTTGGTTGAAGTCCTCGGCCAGGTTGAATTGCTCATTGGCTTCCAGGCCGCGACGGAAGGCGTTTTCGACGATGTCGTCGCGGTTCTGGTTGATCGCGTTGCGGGTTGCTTCGGCGGTTTGCGGCGCTTTCAGGCTGCGCAAGCGGTCGGACATGTATTCCGGCCGGTCGAACGGTGCAAAGTCGCCGACGATGATTTTCTTCGCGATTTCCGGTTGCTCCAGCGCGAGCAGCAACGGAGGCAGGGCGCCGACGTCGGTGGCGTAGATGACGAGCTTCGATTTGTCGATACCTGCCTTGTCGATATAGGACTTTACGACCTGGGCATAGTCGCGCGGCGCATAGCCGAACTTGTCGGCGGAGGGGCGGGAAGAATGACCGTAGCCCGGCCAGTCGAAGGCGTGGACCTCATAGTCGCGGCCGAGATCCTGCGCGAGCTCGCGCCAGGTCAACATCGTTTCCGGGAAGCCGTGCAGGAACAGGACAGTGCCCTTGGCGGCGGGATTCTTGACGACCATGCGGCGCAAGGTGATATCGGAGCTGATCTTTACGTAGCCGATTTCCTGTGCGGCGGCACCGGTCAATGCCAGGGTACTCGCGGCTGCGGCTGCGGCGATTGATTTCTTGAGCGCGGACATATTGGTGATCCTTGGTGGAGAGTTCGAGATGTCTCCAATATAGGTTCCGCTGCTTATGACGTAAATGTCGTATTTCCCTCCTTTTAGGACATGCGTGCGATGCGGCGCAATGTTTGCGGCGGCTGGCCGAAGACGCGCAGGAAGGCCCGCCGCATGCGTTCCGTATCAATGAAGCCGGTTTTTGCGGCGATTTCCTCGATGGTGTGGCGGCTTTGCTCGATCATCAGGCGCGCGGCTTCCAGCCGTAGCTGCTCGACCGCCTTGGCTGGGGACTGGCCGGTTTCAGTCGTGAAGGCGCGGCTGAATTGGCGTGGGCTAAGGTGGGCGACGCCGGCCAACTCAGGTACCGATAGCCCGGATTCGAGGTTGTTGCGCGCATATTCGAGCACGTGCTGGATGCGGTCGGACTTGGCGCCCAGGTCCAGCAGTACCGAATGCTGGGATTGACCACCGGCGCGGCGATGGTGGACCACCAGCTTTTTCGCCACGGATGCCGAGAGTTCGGCGCCGTAATCGGCTTCGATCAGGCCGAGCGCAAGGTCGATGCCGGTGCTCATGCCGGCGGAAGTCCAGATCGGACCATCGTTGATGAAGATGCGGTCCGCGTCGACCTTCGCGGCGGGGAATTGCTGCTGCAGTGCACGGGCGAACAGCCAATGCGTTGTCACGTGCCGGCCGTCGATCAGTCCCGCTTCGCCAAGCAGGAAGGTGCCGGTGCAGACGGATGCGGTACGGCGGGCTATCCGGGAGGCGGAGCGCAGGCGCTCAAGCGTTTGCGTGTCGGTGGGGGAGGGGGCGACGAGGCCGCAAACGATCAGGGTGTCCAGCCGGCGCCTGGCAAGCGGCAGGGTTTCCACGCTCACGCCAAAGGAGTTGACGACAGGGCCGCCGAGCGCCGAGAAGAAACCAATGTCGTACAGGCGCTCGCGCGCTGTGGTGTTGGCAAGTTCGAAGGCGGAGGACGCCGCCAGGCCCATGATCTGGAAAGCAGGCGGCAACAGGAAGCCGATTTTCAACACAATAGCGCCTGTGGCATGAAAGGAGGTATTCCCATCATACGCGCCACGAGCGGCGGGTGCTGGCCAGCAATGTTATCCTCGTCAGTCGCGCTACACCTCGTGAGCGTATTTCGTCATGCAAGTTTTTAACTAGGAGATCGGAATGGCAATCAAGAAGATCCTGTTTTTGACGGGCGATTTTGCGGAAGACTATGAAACCATGGTGCCGTTCCAGGCGCTGCAGATGGTTGGGCATACCGTGCATGCGGTCTGCCCCGGCAAGAAGGCGGGAGAGAAGATCAAGACCGCGATCCACGATTTCGAAGGCGACCAGACCTACACGGAAAAACCTGGCCACCAGTTCGCGCTGAATGCGAGTTTTGATGAGGCCAGTGCGTCGGCATACGATGCGCTGGTGATTGCTGGCGGGCGGGCGCCGGAATACTTGCGCCTCAATCCACGGGTGCTGGAAACAGTGCAGGAATTCGCCAGGGCGGGCAAGCCGATTGCCGCGATCTGCCACGGTGCGCAGATCCTGACTGCGGCCGACGTCATCAAGGGCAAGCGCATCTCGGCTTATCCTGCGTGCGCGCCGGAAGTGCGTTCGGCCGGCGGTGAATATGTTTCGGTCGAGATGGACCAGGCGGTCACCGACGGCAATTTCGTCACGGCGCCGGCGTGGCCTGCGCATCCGCAGTGGATGGCGCAGTTCCTGAAATTGCTTGGGACGGAAATCAAGCCTTAATCTGCGCGAGTTGGATACAGCAGTGCCAGGGCTTGCTGGCGTGCCGACGCGCGCAGGGTTGCGCGCAGCGAGGCATCGTCGGTGGTGCGGGCCAGCACCATGCCGCCGACGCAAAGCGCAACAATCGCCTGCGCGCGCTGTGCTCCGTCGCTGGCATCCTTCAGCGCGTGTTCGTAAATGCGCGTCAGGTTGCGGATCAGGTCTGTGTAGGCGCGCTGCGGCAACAGCCCGGCGCGCGCCACGTCGCCCGGCAGGGCGTACAGGGGACAGTGGTTTTCGATATCTTCCAGTACCTCGTCGCTCAGGTAAAGGTTGATCAGGCGCCGCGCCATGTCGAGCTGGCCGGCAGCGGGCGACCTGGCGACGTCCTTGCGGAAGGGATTGCAGGTGGCGAAGCTGGCCACAGCTGCCGCGTACAGTTCATCCTTGCTGTCAAAGTGGTTGTAGAAACCTCCGCGTGTCAGGCCCGCTCCGGACATGATGGTCTCGATCGATACCTGCTCGAAGCCGTGCCGGTTGAACAGCTTGCGGGCCGATTCGACAATCTTGCTGCGGGTGCGTTCCTTGTGCTCAGCGGTGTAAGGCATGGGTTTCTCCTCCTCGGTTCGCATTATGCGTCCGAATCAAATTATGTTCTTGAACATATTATGTATCTCCGTAATCTGGCCACATGTTCAAACCCCACCCCAAAGGAGATCAACATGTACACCCTGGTTACTTTGCGTTCCGTTCCCGATTTTGCTGTGGGTTACGTGCGCGACTTGCGCGTGCGCTGGGCTATGGAAGAGGCAGGCCAGCCGTATTCCGTGCAGACCATCGGGCCCGACGAGCAAAAGTCTTCAACCTACCGCCAGCAGCAACCTTTCGGCCAGGTGCCGGTGCTGCTGGATGGTGAACAGTCGATCTTCGAGTCCGGAGCGATCCTGCGCCACCTGGGCGACAAGCTGGGATTGATGCCTTCCGGCGCCCGCGAGCGGCAACTGGCCGAAATGTGGCTGTATGCCGCGCTCAATTCGGTCGAGCCGTATTTTGGCGCGTACGCAGAACTGGACGTCTTCCATGCGGGAGAATCGTGGGTCGAGGCGCGCCGGCCCGGGTTGGAAGCGATGGCGAAGCGCCGCCTCGGCGACCTGGAGGCATGGCTGTCCGGTTGCGAATACCTGGCCGGTACGTTCAGCGTTGCCGACATCATGATGTCGACCGTATTGCGCCTGCTGGATTCCAGTGGCCTGCTGGACGAATTCCCGGCGGTTGCCGCCTACCAGGCGCGTTGCATGGCGCGTCCCGCCTACGCGAAGGCGATGGCGGCCCAAGTGGCGCTGTACACCCGGGCCCAGGAAGCGGCTTGAGCTTCCGCTCAACGCGGCACGATGGCGAACTGCGGCCGCTCGCTGTAGTTCGGTTTGACGCTGCGGCTGGCGAAGCGGTTCCACGCCTCCCGTGCATCGGGAATGCCTGTGGCGGCGGCCATCGCCAGCGCCGGCTGCATATTCGACGGGTAGCCTTCGGACGAAGCCGAGTAGCCGGTCATCTCGCCAGCCAGCCATGGCGTACGCCACACCTTGGCGTCCTTGTCTGCCTGGGTGCGCCAGTCGGCCTGCGCCTGGCTGCCGCAGGGCTGGTCCAGGTAGCGTGCACCCGTGCTGTTGACCATTGGTGAACCGTCGTTGTTGCGCATGGTGGCCTGGTAGGCTTCGGCGAAACTGCTGAAATATGCCGAGGTGGCGCTTGGCCGAACCATGAGCGCATAGACGGCGCCGTCGACCCAGCAATAGCCGCCGGCCATCATGCGGCCGATCGGGAAGCGCGCCTTCCACGTCAGGATCGGCTCGGCACCGGCAAATCCCATTTCGTGCAGGTGCCCGACCGCCGATGTGAAGAAGTCGTCCATCCACGGTGCCACGCCGGTGTTCGGGCCTGTGGGACCGCCGTAGGCCACGGCATAACTGGTGGCGGTATTGTCGATGAAGCCAAGCTGGTTGGTCGCACCGCCGGCGAAGGTCGTATTGTAGAAGTCCAGGTTGTGTTGCAGTACCTGGTTGAAGTAGGGCTTCATCGGGTGCGCGTCGGGCGTGATGTAGGCCGCATGGCCGAGGGTGCGCAGCGACCAGGCCTGGCCGCGCACCTGGTTGCCCTTCACCAGGCCCTTGGACAGTGAGCGGTAATACGGATTCATGGTGACCAGGTTCCAGTTTGCCCAGAAATGCAGCTCGTCGAGATAGTAAGTGTCGCCGGTCAGCAGGTAGGGCAAGTAGGCAAACGAGGGCTGGTGCGCCGTGTCCGGCGTGTAGGGCGTGGCGCAGGCGCCGGCCTCGGTCGAGGTGCAGCGCGGCATGTCCTCATGTTTCTTTGTAACCGGGTTGTAGCTGTCGGAGCCGATCCGCTGGTCGCGTACGTAGGGATAGTCGACGATGGACACCACCTGGTCCGTGTTCCTGTCGCGGTAATGCACCGGCCAACTGCCGGCCAGGTCGCCCAGCCCGTTTGTCACCTGCCTGGCCCGCGCATCCATGCTGAGGATATACAGTGCGGCCCAGGCGTGCTGCAAGCCGATATCAGGGCGGCCGCCGGTCGATGGCATGTATTTGTTCACCAAGGGCATTGCCATCGGGCCGCTGTCGGCCGCCTCCCAGTCGGTCTTCATTTTCGCCAGCGCCGTTTGCGACGGCATCACCGTGCGGTCGTAATTGGGCAGGGCGCGCGTGCCTAGCAGGTAGGCGATGTCGTGCTTCACATGCACTTTCGGCTCGGCGCCGGCCCAGAACAGCTTGCGCCAGCGGGCGTGGTGGTAATGCGTCAGCGCGGCCTTCTGGTACACCGCCTGGTTGTTGACCAGGATTTCTGCATCGTACGTGACATTCTTCGGATCGGGTTCGTAGGCCCAGTTGTTTTCGACGGTAACGTCGACGCGCGTTGCGCCGAACTGGCCGGCGCCCGCCAGGGGATAGTGTCGGATCGCAAAGCGCACCGCCAGATGCGGGTGGGCGACGCCGTTTGCCGTCACCGGTCCGGCTACCTGCCATTCATTGACCAGGGGGCCGGACAACCAGCTTGTATAGGGCTTGCTGGCCAATAGCTGTGCAGCATCCGCACTGTAAGTCACGCCGCCGATATTCAACCGGACCAAGGCGCTGAATCCGCTGGCCAGCAGGGCATCGGGGCGCGCACCACCGCCAGGGCCCGCCCATGGCACCGTCGAGAGCTGCACGCTGGCGGTTTCTCCGCCAGCGAGTTGCGGCAGCACGGTGCTGATCAATGCGTGGCGTACCGAGCCATCTGCGTGCCTGGCCTTGACGTCGGCCTGCACGGGTATTGAGACCCCCTTGTACGCTGCAGCGAAATAGTCGCCCACTTTCACATCTCCCTTTGCGAAGACGTGGCCGACGGTGACAGGCACGCCGGCTTGCGCCTGCGCGGACGTGTCGCTGACTTGCAGTGAGGGTAGCGGTGCCGCGGCTGCGGCGCCTGCAAGCAGCGAAGCTGCGAGAAAAGACAGGAATGATTTCATGGGCAGATCCTCTCAAATTGAAAGCGCTTGACCTGAATCAATTTAATTAATTCGCAAACTCCGTACAGTCCTGCACTGGAATAACACAGAGTAGGAGTATTGAAACATGGGTAGCGACAATGAGGTAAACGACGTGCAAACGAACAGCCGTCGTCGATTCCTGGGTAAGAGTGCTGCGTTAGGCCTGGCCGGCGCTGGCGTGCTGGCAGGTTGCAAGGAGAACGGTGCGGGGGCGCCCGGTTCTGCTACAGCATCTGCAGCAGCAGCGGGCAAGTCGCATGGCGCCAGCAAGGCGCATGTGGAACCTGGCCAGCTGGATGACTATTACCTGTTCTCCAGCGGCGGGCATTCCGGCGAGGCGCGCATCATGGGCGTTCCGTCCGGGCGCACGCTGCGCCGCATCCCTGTTTTCAATATCGATCCTATGGTTGGCTGGGGTATCACCAACGAGTCCAAGGCCATTATCGGCACCAAGCCTGACGGCAGCCTGAAATACACCACCGGTGATACCCACCACGTGCACGGCAGCTACAAGGACGGCACCTACGATGGCCGTTTCCTGTGGGTGAACGACAAGATCCACTCGCGCCTGGCCCGCATCCGCATGGACACCATGGAATGCGACAAGATCACCGAACTGCCTAACGTACAAGGCTTCCACGGTATCTTCCCGGACAAGTGCGACCCGGTCGACAAGTCGATCAACCACACCACCCGCGTGTTCTGCGGCGCGGAATTCGCGATTCCGTTCCCGAACGATGGCCGCGACCTGGATGATCCATCGAAGTGGGGTTCGCTCTTCACCTGCGTGGATGCGGAATCCATGGAGGTGCGCTGGCAGGTGCGCGTGGACGGCAATATGGACCTGACCGCGACGTCCTACGACGGCCGCTTCGCCTGCTCCAACCAGTACAACACCGAGAACGCACCTGACCAGGCGGGCATGATGGCCGCCGAACGCGACGCCTGCGTGTTCTTCGACGTGGCGCGTGTGGAGGCGCTGGTCAAGGCCGGCAAGTTCACCACCATCGGCTCGTCGAAAGTGCCTGTGGTTGACGGCCGCAAGGCTGCCAATGCCGATCCGAAGACTGCGGTGACCTGCTATGTCCCGGTCGGCAAAAACCCGCACGGCGTCAACGCTTCGCCGGACGGCAAGTACATGGTCTGCTCCGGCAAGCTGTCGCCGACTGCGACCGTGATCGAGGTGGCGCTGGTCGCCAAGTGGTTCGATGGTGAACTGAAAACCGAACGCGATGCAGTCGTGGCGGAGCCGGAAATCGGCCTGGGCCCGTTGCATACCGCCTTCGACGGCAAGGGCAACGCCTTCACCACCCTGTTCCTGGACAGCCAGATCGTCAAGTGGAACGTGGCTGCCGCCATCGCGCAGTTCAAGGGCGACAAGAGCGTCAAGCCGGTGGTGGACCGCGTGGACGTGCACTACCAGCCGGGCCACGGCTACGCTTCGATGGGTGAAACCAAGGAAGCGGACGGCAAGTACTTCAACTCCGGTAACAAGTTCTCGAAAGACCGCTTCCTGCCGGTCGGCCCGCTGCACAGCGAAACGGAGCAGTTGATCGACATCACCGGCGACAAGATGGTGATCATTTCCGACCATACCGCTTATCCGGAACCGCATGACGCGATCATCGTGCGCCGCGATATCGTGAAGACGCGCCAGATCTACAACATGGACGACTTCCCGAACAAGGTGACGGCGGATAACGCGGGCATTACGCGCAATGGCAACAAGGTGCATGTGCGCCTGATGTCCCAGGCGCCAGCCTTCAGCATGCCGGTCATCAAGGTGAAGAAGGGCGACGAGGTGACGATCACGCTGACCAATCATGACAAGGTGGAAGACCTGACCCACGGTTGCGCGCTGCCGACCTACAACATCAACTTCATCGTCAACCCGCAGGAGACCAAGTCGGTCACCTTCAAGGCTGACCATGCCGGTGCGTTCTGGATGTATTGCACGCACTTCTGCCACGCGCTGCACCTTGAAATGCGCAGCCGCTTCCTGGTGGAGGCTTAAGCCCGCGAGGGTGGTTTATCCATGCTGTATCGACTGATTTCCCTGCTTTGGGCAGCGCTGCTTGCGACGTTGTGCGCAGCGCCCGCCTCGGCCACTTCGATGTACGACACCGTGCTGTCCGCGGGGTTGATGGGTGGTCCCGATTTGTGTGCCGAAGCGCCATGCAGCGACGTGCTGCCTGCCGCAACGGTGTTTTCCAAGCGCAAAGGCGCCCCGGCCTACGTCGAAGGCTACGCGCTGGAGCAGGGCAAGCAGAAGATGGTGGGCTATGTGTTCCTGTCCACCGATGTGGTGGACATTCCGGCTTACTCTGGCAAGCCGGTCGTCACCCTGATCGGCATGGATACCAAAGGTTTGATTACCGGGGTGCGTATCCTGAAGCACTCCGAACCGATTTTGTTGGCGGGCATTCCCGAAACTGTGCTGACCAAGTTCGTCAAGCAGTACTTCGGCAAGCCCGGCGACGCCAAGCTGGAACTCGGCCTTGGACGTGATGGTGGTGATCTTGATGCGATCAGCGGGGCCACCGTTACTGCCATAGCCGAGAACCAGACCATTGCGCAAAGCGCGTATGAGATTGGCAAGCAGGTGGGCATCTTCAAGGGGATGGTCAAACCGCGCGCCCATTTCACGCCGCTGCGCGAACGTCTGGACTGGGCCGCGCTCGTCAAGGAGGGCGCGGTCCAGCACCTGCGGGTGGAAAGCGCGGATGTCGGCCTGCCCTCCGGCGGCAAGCCCCACATGGACCTGCATTTCGGCTACCTGAACGTGCCGACCGTCGGCGCCAGCCTGCTGGGCGAGCGCAATTATGCGCGCCTGATGCAGGACCTGAAGGAGGACGAGCACGCGATCTTCATCATCGGCACCGGCCTGGAATCGTTCAAGGGTTCCGGCTTTGTGCGCGGCGGCATCTATGACCGCATCCAGGTGCGCCAGGATACCGACCGCTTCACCTTCCGAGATACCGATTACCTGAACCTGTATCACCTTGAGCCGGCCGATGCGCCGGAGTACTCGGAATCGGCGATCTTCATCGTCCGTTCAGCAAACTTCAACCCTGCGTGGCCGTGGCAACTGAGCCTGCTGGCCAACAAGCTGGACATGCAGACGCACACCAAGGTGTTCGTGCACTTTGACGAAGAATACTGGACGCCGGCGCGCTACCTGGAAGGCGGTCGCCCGAAAGTCGAGCGTCCGGTGCCGGCCTGGAAGGCCGCCTGGCTGGCGCGCAAGGGCGAACTTACGCTGTTCGTGCTGGCGCTGCTGGCCACTGCAGGCCTGTACTCGCAACGCGACCGGCTGGTGCGCGCCTCCAGCCGCAAGAGCAAGCCGCTGATCAGCATTCCGCGCACCATCCTGTGGGTAATCGCGGTCGGATTCTTCGGCCTGTACCTGAAGGCGCAGCCGTCGATTACGCAGGTGATGACCTGGTTCCATTCCCTGGTCTATCAGTGGAAGTGGGAACTGTTCCTGTCCGACCCGTTCATCTTTATCTTCTGGTGGTTCATGGTGGTCACCGTGGTGCTGTGGGGGCGCGGGCTGTTCTGCGGCTGGCTGTGCCCTTTCGGTTCGCTTCAGCATCTGGCGTACAAGCTTGGCACGCTGATCGGGCTGGGCCGTTTCCAGGGACTGCTGCCGAAGCGCGTGCACGACAAGCTCAAATGGGTGAAGTACGGCGTGTTCGCGGTGCTGGTTGGCGTGTCCTTCTACTCGATGGAGCTGGCCGAGCACCTGGCCGAGATCGAGCCGTTCAAAACCACCTTCCTGGTGGGCGTGCTGAATCGCGGCTGGCCCTTTGCTGCCTTCGTGGCGGTCATCCTCGGCATTTCGATCCTGAGCGAGCGGCCTTACTGCAAGTACATCTGCCCGCTTGGCGCCGGCCTGGCCGTGCCAAGCTTCTTCCGCCTGTTCGGCTTGAAGCGCAAGCAGGAGTGCGTGACCTGCACTGCTTGCGCCAAGGGCTGCGGTTCCCACGCTATCGATGCGCAGGGCCGCATCGACCAGAAGGAATGCCTGCTGTGCCTGGACTGCATGGTGATGTACTACGACGACCATGCCTGCCCGCTGCTGGCCAAGGAGCGCAAGACACGCGAGAAGAATGGCCAGCCGCTGACGCCTATCGATGAACGCGGCTACTTTATTTCGCTGGATGCGGTTCGCAGTGAGCTGAAAAGGAAGGCAGGGTAAAACCATGAGTGTCCTCAGGGTTTGCGCGGCCGCTCTGGCCGCGACCATCACCGCGATGCTGGCCTGCGCCTCGGCAGGCGTGCACGCGGCCGTGCTCCAGGTCCGCGCCGGCGAATCGGTCGCCGCTGCCGTCGGCCAGGCACACCCCGGCGACACGATCCAGGTCATGGCCGGTACTTACAGGGAACGCATCCTGATCGACAAGCCGTTGCGCCTGGAGGGCGTGGGCAAGCCGACTATCGCCGCTGGCTACGAGGGCGACGTGATTCGCGTCAAATCGGCTGACGTGTCAATCCGTGGCCTGATCGTGCGCGACAGCGGCACCGACCTCGGTTCGCAGAATGCCGGCATTTACGTGATGCCAGGCTCGCACCGCATCGTGATCGCCAACTGCGACCTGGTCACCAACCTGTTCGGCATCTGGCTCGAACAGTCTCGCGGCGCCGTCCTGCAAGGCAACCTGGTTACCGGCCGCCGCGACCTGATGTCGCAGATGCGCGGCAACGGCATCCAGGTCTACAACACCGACGACACACAGGTCATCGACAACACGATCAGCTATGTGCGCGACGGGATTTACGTCGACTACTCGCGCCGCGCCACATTTCGTGGCAATACCGTGCACCACGTGCGCTACGGAACGCACTATATGAACACCCACAACAGCTCCTGGGAAGGCAACACCGTGTACCAGAGCCGCGCCGGGCTGGCGTTGATGGAAGTGCGCAACCTCACAGTGCGCAACAACGTCGCCTGGGGCAAC
The DNA here is from genome assembly GCF_049904655.1 of Pseudoduganella sp. R-34. NCBI lineage: Bacteria > Pseudomonadati > Pseudomonadota > Betaproteobacteria > Burkholderiales > Oxalobacteraceae > Pseudoduganella > Pseudoduganella sp. R-34. The sequence continues at coordinate 5,821,226 of NZ_CP184572.1, read as the reverse complement.
GAAGACCACGGCATCATGCTGCGCACGATCCAGGATTCCGTCATCGAGAACAACGTTGTCGCCGGCAATGGGCGCGGCTTCTTTATCTACGATGCCGAATTCAATATCCTGCGCGGCAACCTGGTGATCGGCAACCGCACCGGGGTGCACCTGACGGCCGGTTCGAGCAATAACACTGTGGATGGAAACGACTTTATCAACAATGCGGAGCAGGTCAAGTTCGTCGCTTCCAAGGATGTCGAATGGGGCCGCAACAAGGGCAATTACTGGAGCAATTACAGCGGCTGGGACCAGGATAACGACGGCAACGGCGATGTGCTGTACCAGGCCAACGACGTGGTCGACCGCCTGCACTGGCAATACCCGCTGCTCAAGCTCCTGCTGAGCAGCCCCGCCGTACAAACGCTGCGCTTCGTGTCGCGGCAATTCCCCTTGCTGCGCGCACCGAGCGTGATCGACAAGCACGCCCGCATGCAGCCCTGGAACACCGATTGGAGAAAATGGCATGGACGACAAGCTGATTGACTTGCGCGCCGTGGGCAAGCGCTATGGAGCGCTGCAGGCGGTCGACGGCGTCGACCTGTCCGTGGGACGCGGCCGCATGCTGGGCCTGATCGGGCATAACGGCGCCGGAAAAAGCACCCTGTTCAAGATGATGCTTGGCTTGCTGGAACCGAGTTTCGGCGAAGTGCGCATCTGCGGCGTGCGGACAAGTGACGGCGCGTTTCGCGACGTGCGGCGGCGTATCGGCTACCTGCCGGAGAGCTTCGTTGCCTACGACAACCTGACCGGCATGGAACTGCTGCACCTGTTCGCCGACCTGAAAAAAGTCGCGCGCAGTGCCTGCGGCAATGTGCTGGAGAGGGTCGGGCTGTCTGCAGCGGCGGACCGCCGCGTCGGCGGATATTCCAAGGGCATGCGCCAGCGACTTGGCTTCGCCCAGCTCCTGCTCGGGGCGCCGGAACTGGTATTCCTCGACGAACCGACCAATGGGCTCGATCCGGACGGCATCCACGATTTCTACCGTATCCTGCACCAGCTGCGCGAGGAGGGCGCGACCATCATCATTACCTCGCACATCCTGGCTGAAATCCAGGAGCGGGTCGACGAGCTGGTGATCCTGAGCGGGGGCCGCATCGCGGCGCAAGGCACGCTGGCGCAGTTGCGCGCCGGAGCGGCCATGCCTGCAGAAATACGGCTGGTGGCGCGCGCCGGCGGCACCAGCCGCGTGATTGCCGCGCTGCGTGGACACCAGGTGCGCGTGGAGCGCGATTGCATTCGCGTTCCCTGCGCGCCACGGCAGAAAATCCAGATGCTGCAGCTGATTTCCACGCTCAGCGACTCCATCGATGACGTGGCGATCCACGAACCGTCGCTGGAAGACCTGTTCTTCGGGATGGGAGGCCGTCATGCACGCGCGGCTTGACTGGTCGGCGGCGGCCACCATCGCCTCGCGTGAGTTCCGTGACCGCCTGCGTAACCGCTGGGTGCTGGCGGTGGCGCTGGTGTTTGCGGTGTTTGCGCTGGCCATTGCCTGGTTTGGCATGGCGCAGCAGGGCAGCGTGGGATACCGCGGCATCGACGTCACCATTGTCAGCCTGTCCAGCCTTGTCACCTATCTGGTGCCGCTGATTGCGCTGCTCCTTGGCTACGACGCGATCGTCGGCGAGCGTGAACGCGGTTCGCTGGAGTTGCTGCTGTCGCTGCCGATTACGCGCTTTGAACTCCTGCTCGGAAAATTTGCCGGCCTGGCGGCAGCGCTGGCTGCATCGACAGCCCTGGGCTTCGGCGTGGCGTTGCTGGCGCTCTCCAACCAGCTCGATGCGCGCGACGCCATGCATTTCCTCGGCTTCGCCGGCAGCGCCATTCTTTTGGGACTGGCATTCCTCAGCATGTCGCTGTGCCTGTCGGTGCTGGCGCACAACCGCATCCGCGCCAGCGGCGTGGCCATCGGCCTGTGGTTCCTGTTCGTGCTGGTGTTCGACATGGTGCTGATGGGGGTGCTGGTGCTGTCGCAGGGAGCCCTGGACAGCAGCGTGTTCGGCGCCTTGCTGATGCTCAATCCCGCAGACGTGTTCCGCCTGCTGAACATCTTCAGCTCCGAGCAGGTGCAGGGCCTGTATGGCCTGGCCACCGTGATGCCGGAGCATATGACCAGTCCGGGCCTGCTGGCTGGCGTGATGCTGGCCTGGATCGCAGTTCCCTTCGCCATTGCAACGTGGAGGTTCAAATGAAGTTCAAGCGAAATGCCGCCGCCATGGTGGTGGTCCTGATGCTGGCTGCCTGCGGCGATGCCGCCCGCTCGCTGGCGGCCGGCGAGCCGGCGGACGACGCAGCTTGCGCGCTGGACGGCATGAGCCTCAAGGACTATCCGGGCCCCAAGGCGCAAATCGTGTTCAAGGACGGCCATATCGACTATTTCTGCAGCCTGTCCGAGCTGTTTGAGGTGCTGTTCGGCGAAGATGGCCAGCGCGGCTTAGGCGCCAGCTACGTGCAGGACATGGGCAAGGCCGACTGGAACAAGCCGCGCGGCCACTGGATCGAAGCCCGCAACGCATTCTTTGTAATCGACAGCCGCGCGCGGGGCGCCATGGGACCGACTATCGGCACCTTTGCCAGCAAGGAGGATGCGCAAGCGTTCGCAGCACGCGAAGGCGGCCGCGTGCTCGATTACAGCCAGGTCAAGCCGGACGTGCTCAAGCTGGGCACCAAGCCTGCCCACGACGCGCGTGATGACTCAATGCGCTGAAGTTTTTTACCCACCAACCAAGAGGAAGACAAGCATGAAAACATTTACCAAGCTGACCGTCGCTATCGCTGCCGCCGTACTGGCGCCTGCGGTCATGGCCGCCGCACCTGCCAAGGGCGCCGGCGTCAACGGCGAGAAGATTTATTCGGCCAACTGCGCCTCCTGCCACGCCGCCGGTGTGCTGGGAGCGCCTAAGGTCGGCGACAAGGCCGCCTGGGGCCCGCGTGTCAAGCAGGGCAAGGAAGTGCTGTACACCCACGGCCTGAACGGCTTCAAGATGATGCCTCCAAAAGGCGGCAATCCTGGCCTGAAAGACGACGAGGTGAAGGCCGCCATCGACTTCATGGCCAAGAGCTGATGATGCAGCGCCGGCGGCTGTTGGCTTGCGCCGTGCTGCTGCCCTTGCTGGCGGCCTGCACGGCCAGGGATGAGGTGCACCATGTGCAGGGGCATGTGTTCGGCACGCAGGTGGAGGTCAGCATTTACGGGCCTTCCGAAGCGGAGGCGCGCGAGCAGGGCGCGGCCGTGTTGCGCGAGTTCGACCGCCTGCACCACAAGTACCACGCCTGGCAACCGAGCCAGCTCACGGCGCTGAACGATGCTATCGCCCGCGGCGAGTCTTTCGACGCAGACGAGGAAATGGTGGGGCTGTTGCGCTCCGCAGCCGAACTGTCGGCGCGCTCCGGCGATACGTTCAACCCCGCAATCGGGCGGCTGATCCGGTTGTGGGGTTTCCAGAAGAACGATATTACGGCTGGCGGCCCGCCGGCAGAAGAAGTCGACAGGCTGGTGAAGGCCAATCCGCGCATGGCGGACCTGCATTTCGACGGCAACCGCATTACCAGCAGCAACCGCGCCGTCATGCTGGACCTGGGCGGCTACGCCAAGGGCTATGCGTTGGACCGTGCGGCGCAAATCCTGCGCCGGGCCAACGTCAAAGCGGCGCTGGTCAATGTTGGCGGCAACGCGATTGCACTCGGCCAGCCTGGCTCGCGGCCATGGATGGTCGGCATCCGCAATCCGCGCGGGCCGGAGATGGTGGCGCGCGTGGCCCTGCATGACAATGAGGCGATCGGCACCAGCGGCGACTATGAGCGCTACTTCATGAAGGATGGCAAGCGCCATGCCCACATCATCGACGCACGCACTGGGCAGACGGTGGACCTGGTGGCATCGGTGACCATCATCACCTCCGGTGGGGCCGATGCCGGCTTGCGTTCGGATGGTAACTCCAAGCCGCTGTTCGTTGTCGGCCCGCAGGGCTGGTGCGGCATGGCGCAACGGCTCGATCTCAAGGAAGCCATGCTGATCGACGCGCAGGGCGAGGTGTATGCTACGCCTGCCATGATGGCACGCACTGACCAGGGAAACGGAAATGGGAAATCTGTACGAGGATGCACTGCCGCCCGCAACGGGTGAGCGCTTTGATACGCTGCTGTCGCACAAGGGGCTGGTGATCGAGCGCATCGTCAGCACGTCGAAAATCGAATCCCAGGAATACGTACAGGAGCAGGACGAATGGGTGATCTTGCTGACCGGAGAGGCCATGCTTGAAGTTGCGGGGCGCAAGGTGCCGTTGAGGGCTGGCGACTACCTGTTCCTGCCGGCGCGCACCGCGCACACGGTGAAGAAGGTGTCCGATGGCGCCTTATGGCTCGCGGTGCACCTGCATGGCCGCGGCGCGTGACAAAGCGCGCATCTTTTACCGATTTTATTTGCTACTCTTGGTCACTTTATTTTCGGAGCCAAGAGAATGCAACCGACGCAGCAGCAGGAAGCGATAGAGGAGTTCTGGCAGCATATTTCGCATTGCGACCACGTGGTGCAAATGTACGAAACCGAAGAATCGTTCCTCGATACGCTGGAGGCTTTTGTCGTGGAGGGATTCCGCAGCAACGACGCCATCGTCATTATTGCCACCCCGGAGCACCGGGCAGCGCTGGCCCAGCGCCTGGAACGCAACGGCATCAGCGTCAGCGCTGCTGCCTCGAGCGGCCAGTACATCGTTCGCGATGCCCGCGCCTGCCTGGCGCGCTTCATGTTTGATGGCTGGCCTGCCGAATCGCGTTTCATTGCAATGGTAGAGGAATTGCTCGCCAAGGCGCGTGAAAAGCACCCGACGGTGCGCGCCTTCGGCGAAATGGTGGCCTTGCTGTGGGAAGAAAAGCTGTATCGCGCCACCATGCGGCTGGAACATATGTGGACGCAATTGTGCCAGCGCGAATCGTTCCCGCTGTTCTGCGCCTACCCGAAGGCCAGCTTCGATGCCGGCGACCCGGCGATCTGCCGCGAAGTGCACAACGCGCATACGAGGGCCTGCCCGCCGCTATAATGGGGCGATGAAAATCGTCCTGGTCACTTTCGGCTGCCTGTTCATGGTCCTCGCGGTCCTGGGCGTGTTCCTGCCGCTGCTGCCCACCACGCCCTTCCTGTTGCTGGCGTCGGCCTGTTTCGCGCGCAGTTCGGACAGATTGCACAACTGGCTGCGCAACCACGGCCGCTTTGGCCGCTACCTGCGGGACTACGAGGACGGCCGCGGCATCCCCCTGCGCGGCAAGGTCCTGGCCATGGCGATGATGTGGCCGTCGATGTTTTATTCGATGTACAGGGTGCCTTTCCTTTCGTTGAAAGTCATGCTGTTCCTGGTTGCCTGCGGCGTGACGATTTACCTGTTGCGCCTTCCCACCTCCCGCCCGCTGGATGAATAAGAAAAGTTTGATTGCCGCTGCAGCCGCGTTGCTGCTGTCCCATGCCGCCTTCGCCGCACGCTGGGAAGTGATTGCGGGAGCGCCCAGTGCCTTGCGCAGCGAGAAGCTGGAGACGCCGCGTGGCATCGCGGTGGGGAGCGACGACACCATCTATTTCACAGATGGCGCATCGGTTCGGGCATTGATGCCGGATGGCAGGCTGGCGACCCTGCCGGGGCGCTTCATTGCCCCGGCAGGACTGGCGGCGGCGAGCGATGGCACGCTGTACGTGGCCGATGCCGGCAACCATGCGGTAAAGGCGATCTCGCCGGCCGGCGAGGTGCGCACGGTCGCGGGCCAGGCCGGTACTGCCGGACGCAATGACGGCAAGGGTATCGCAGCACGCTTCGACCATCCGGCCGGGCTGGCGCTCGATGCAGCGGGTGGCCTTCTGGTGGCCGATGCCGGCAATAGCGCGTTGCGGCGCATCGGCGTCGACGGCGTGGTCAGCACGATGGCCCAGGGGTTGCCGTTTCAGCCGCAAGGCATTGCGCTTGACGCAAGCGGGGGGATCGTGTTGTCCGACGCAGCCGGCGCCTTGCGCATCGATAGGCAAGGAAAATGGCAGCCGCTCGGCACGCAATCGGGGGCGTCGACCGACCAAGGACAGGCGCAGACGCAGCAGGGGAACGCCACTGAGCGCGTCTCCGTCAGCGTGATCGCGGCGGTGCGCGGCGCTGCCGAGAAAGCGGTACGCGAAGCAAAAGAGGCGCGGCCGGCCGATGCCGAGCACGATGCAGGTGTCGTGGCGGGGGCGCTGGACGAATGCCAGCGCGGCAAATGCCTGCGTCGCTATTCAGCCCCGAGCATGCCGACTGCCGACAAGGCGCGCGCGGTGCCGGCCGGGCAGTTGGCTGCGGATTCCCAGGGCCGGCTGCTGGCGACGTCGCCTGCCACCGGCACCATCTACCGCATCGAACATAACGGCCTGATTGTGCCCTTGCTGGGCACCGGCGACGTAACCGGCGAATTGTCAGGCGTTGTGCGCGATCGCGAGGGCGCCCTGAACGTGCTGCTGGCCGAGCGGCTGGCGGCCATGCGCTGGGACGCCAGCGGCCAGCAGCAGCCATTTGCGCTGCAATACGCTGCCTCGCTGAACCGCGATGGCCCGGCAATGCAGGCGCGTTTCGGCGATATTACCCAGCTTGCAGTAGGGCGCGACGGCGGGCTTTATGTGCTGGACGGCGACCAGTTGCGCCGCATCGACAAGGAGGGCATTGTGCGTACCTTGCTGGAGGCGGGCAGTTTCCGCAAGTTGCGCGAATCCCATGCGGCAGCCCAAGTGGACTTGCACGGCTCTATGGTTGCACGGCCCAGCACCGGCGTGTTTGTGACCGCCAATGGCGGGCTGGCCGGAGTGAGTGCGGAAGGCCTGATCTCCCTGGTTAGCGGGCCGCCTGGCATGACGCCCGAGCAGACCGGTTTCATGCCTGCGCTGAAACGCATCTGGGCTTATGTCGCCCAGGATGCGGAACCCTTCATGTTGCCCGGCCTGGGCCAGCACCGCATCGCGTCGGATGCCAGCGGCCAGGCCTGGTATTGCGCCGATAACGTGCTGTGGCGCATTCGACCCCGCGGCGTCGCGCGCAAGATCGAGCTGCGGGCAGGTGATGGTTGCGGCGATGTGCTGGTGGCCCCCAGCGACGCCGTCTTCATGCTGCACGGCCATTACATCACCCGCGTCGGCGCCGACGGCTACCAATGGCTGGCGGCGGGCAGCCGCGAACGGAAAGGCAGCGGAAATGGAACAGGATTGCTGGCGCGCTTCCGCAACATTACGCACGCGGCGGCTGATGCTGCCAACAACATCTACCTGATCGATGATGGGATGCTGCGCAAGATATCGGCGGACGGCGAAGTTGGCACCGAAGGGAAAGGCTTGCCGGAAGACGCAGGCAAACTGCGCGCCCTTGCCATAGACAGGAAGGGCGCGCTATACGTGGCGACTCAGCACACGATCATGAAGCTGAAGCCCTGATTCATGGCTGCCAGTTGACGTTCACCGTCGCCGTGCCGCTGGCCGGCGTGGTGAAGGTATGGTTGCTGCCGCCCTCCCACACGGTGGGGTTGGCGCTCTTCTTCAGGAACTTGTAGCTCACCGTTGTGCCGGCCGGCACGCTGACATCGGTGTACCAGTTCGGATAGCTGTAGACCACCTGGTTGAACAGCGGGCCAAGCGGCGCGGTGGCGCTCCAGTTGGCGAGTTCGAACTTATCCCCGGTCAGGTAGACGTTTTCCCCCGGCGAAGTGGTAGCGTTGCCCACCACGAAGCGCACCGTCACTTGCGGGCCGCTGAGGATTTCGAAGTTATCCCAGCTATCGCTGGTGACCGCGCCAGCCGTGACCACGCTCACGCCGCTCATGCCCGCGGCCACGCTCGGCACCAGCACCTTGATCTGCGTGTCTTCCCACGACAGGATGTTGGCGCCGCTGACCACCGTGCTGCCGAACTTCACCGTGCCTTTGGTGGCGCCGAAGCCGCGGCCGTCGACGGTGATGGTCTTGCCGGGCATCGACATGTTCGGACCGACGTGGCCCAGTTTTGGCGAAGCCACCGTGGCAGTGTACTGCCAGACAGCGATGGCGCCGGCTGCCAGCGTGAAATTGCTGACCGCACCGTTGGCCCCGACGGTGATGTTGTTGCCATTGAAGCCAAGCCCATTCAGCACGTCGGTATAGCTGCCTGCCGGCAGTCCGGCGATGAAGCCGCTGATCGACGTCGCCGTGGAGAGGTTGCGGTTGATCGCAACCACGGCGACGTTATTGCCAAAATTGCGCTCATAGATCAGCACGTCGTTGTTGACCCAGCGCTGCTGCGTCGTGCCGTAGGCGATGGCCGGATTGGATTTGCGCAGAGGGGCCAGGCGGGCCACCAGGCCGTACGCAGGCGTGGTGGTGGCGAAAGACGTCATCATTGCGCGGTTGTCCGGATCGCCGGTACCTTGCATGTACTGCTCTGTGCCGTAGTAGATGGCAGGCACGCCGCGCGAGGTCAAGGTAAAGGCCAGCGCCTGTTCCAGCTTGCGGCCGCTGGCGCCCGCCACCTGGAAGCGCGGCATGTCGTGGTTGTCGATGAAGGTGACCTGGTCGCCCACGTGCGAGTACTGGCCGGCGGTATCGCTCACCATCTGGTTCAGCGACGTCATGTTCGCCGAACCGTCCTTGAAGACCTGGCGCACTTTCTGAGCGAACTGGAAGTCCAGCAGGCTCATGCCGCTGCGGTTGGCGAAGTAGTGGTTGGCCGGATCGACCTCGTTTTCGCTCAGGTACCACTCGCCGAAGGTGAACACCGGCTTGTAGCCCTGGATATAGGACATCAGGCTCTTTTGCCAGCCGAAGGGCATGTGCTTGACCGCGTCCATGCGAATGCCGTCGATGCCCAGGTCCAGCCACACCTTGATGGCAGCCTTCATGTAGGCGTCCACGGTGGCGCTGTTATGGTTCAGGTCGGCCAGGTCGAAGAGGTTGCGGTAGATGCCGCTCTCCAGCGTGGAGAAATCGGTGCCGCCATTGTGGTGGAAGTAGCCGTTCGGGTCGGAACCGTAACCGGCCAGCAGGGCGCCGTTGTCATACAGCTTGCCGTTCTCGCCGAAGCTTGTATCGGTGGCCGAGGCAGGCGATGTATGGTTGGGCGCGAAATCGATGATCACCTTGATGTTGCGGGCATGGGCCGCGTTGATCATGTTGGTGAAATCGGTCATGGTGCCGAAGGCCGGGTTGGCGCGCTTGAAGTCGCGCGCCCAGTAGCCGTGGTACGCGGTGCTGTTGGTGCCGGAGTAGTTCAGCACTGCCGTGATGTTTTCCACCGGCTGCGAAATCCAGATGGCGGTGATGCCCATGCCGGTCAGGTAGCCGTCCTCGATCTTGTTCTGGATGCCTTTCCAGTCGCCGCCGCAGAACAGCTTTTTCTGCGTGCAGCCGGAGCTGAAGGCGGCGCCGGTGGGGTTGTTCGCGCTGTTGCCGTCCGCCAGGCGGTCGGTCACGATCTGATAGATCACGTCCGTGTTGAAGCCTTGCTTGTTGCCGACTGCGGTATCCGGGGCGGCCTGCCCGTTGAGGGCGAAAGCGGCCAGGATTGCCGCGAACACTTTGTTGCGTTGAGTCTCCATAGTCCTTCCTTTCTTTGTTTTGGTTGACAAAGTATGGAGTAGTTTGACTACGCACACGCTTGCTATGTGGCGTAAACGCAGCAAAATCCGCGATTAAATTGAAGTATTTTGACTACAAAGAATCCTGTAGTCGGCGCCCCAGCCGCTTGCCGAGTGCAAGCAGAGTGAGGGTGGGCGGCAAGCCCCAGGGGGCGGGCAGGACGGAGGCGTCGCAGACGTAAAGGCCCGCAGTGGAGGTACGCAAATCGTTGTCGACAGCGGCCGGGCTGCCGCTCCCAACTGCCAGCGCACTGCCGGGATGGGCGGCGAAATGCCAGCTCTGGAATACATGGCGCGCACTGGCCTGGGCCAGGATGCGCCGTGCCAGCGCGGTACCGCGCTTGAAGCGTTCGCGGTCGGCGGCCTGCAGCGTTTTGTCGACCCAGTGCGGGCCGATGCCGCCACCGGCAAGGTCGCGGATCTTGACCATGATGCTGAGCGTGCGGCGGTGCGCGAACAATCGGTCTATGCGGCCGACCTGCAGCGCGAAGGCCTGGTACATCGGCTTGGGCAGGGTCAGGTCGGCAAGTGACAAGCCTTCTTCCGGCAACGCCATGCCGGCGGTCATCGGCACTTCGGCGCCGCCGTCGATGTCGTCGACGACGCCCATCACCGCCACGACGGGATCGCTGATGAAGGGCAGGCTGCGCGGCGCCAGTCCTGAGGCATGCAGCAGGCGCGGACTGCCGATGCCGCCGCCAGCCAGGATGACTACGCTGGCATGGGCCGTGAGGACTGCCCCGTCGCGCGTGTATTCGATGCCGACGGCGCGGCCTCGATCGAGCAGCACGCGCCGGACCGGCGCATGGTCCAGGATATGCGCGCCGCGCAGGCGCGCCTCGTCCAGCAGGTCACGCGCAGTCCACTTGGCGCCATAGGGGCAGCCGTAGACGCATCGCCAGCAGCCGCTGCGGCAGATGGCGGGGCGGATCATTTTGTCGAGTTTCTGCCAAGGGAGACCGGAGGCCAGCGCGGCCTGCATGATGCGTTGCGCCATGGGGCCCAGCAATTCATCGGGCAACTGGCCTATCGGCAGTTCGGCGCGGCATTCCGCCAGCGAAGGAGCCAGGTCAATGCCCAGCGCTGCAAAGCGTTCCAGCGGCGGGGCCGCCGCCGTGGCGAAATTCAGCGTGGAGCTGCCGCCGGTAGCCAGTCCGCGCACCAGTAGCGATGCATCGCGGTGGAAGAACGCTCCCTTGCCTGGAATGGCGCCGATCCCCGTCATTTGCGCCAGCGTGCCCTTTAGTGGCGCGCCGCTGCCCTGTTCCAATACCAATACGCGCTGGCCATGCCGCGCAAGCGTATGCGCGACGCTGGCGCCGCCAGGGCCACTGCCGACAACGATAGCGTCATAGCGTTGAAGGGTTGGTCCCTTTGCCATGATGGATCTCCTGTTCCATATCGAACGTGCAGGCCAATGTCGTGGCGACAATGGTGTTGTCAAATTATATCGACAACGTTATCGATTGGCGGAGGGATAGGCAGGACGGAGGAGGGGAGCCGTGCCGCACGCGAACAGGTGCGGCACGAAGGGAAGGGACTTGGACGATCAGCGGGTTTGCTTGTCGTGCTTCTGGTGATGGATTGCGGCGCTATTGCGGTCAGCCTCGCGCTGCAGTTTGTGGCGCTCTTTGCGGGTGATTTTTCCGTCGGCCTTGGCCATCGCTTCGTCGTTTGCCAGCTTGGCTTCGCGCGCTTCCAGGTGCTGTGCTTCCTTGGCGGTCAACTGGCCGGATTCGATGCCTTGGGCGATGCGGGCTTGCTGGTGCTCTTCGCGCTTGTCCAGGTTCGGGGTGGACTGGGCGAAGGCAGGCAGGACAAATGCCGATACCAGGACGGCGGCGAACAGCTTGGTGGTTTTCATGGCGTTCCCTTTCTTTGGTTGGTTATCGCGAAGCGCGTGGCTGCAGTATAGGGTGGGTGCGGCCCGCAAAAAACATCGCGCCATGTAATCGGTGTAAGCATTTGCAACCGTTTTGTTAATGAACATCGGGGCGCAGGTGCTGCATCAGGTCTTTCAGCGCACCCTGCGACAAGCCGTCCAGCTCCGGAGAGCGGCGGTCGATTTCATTGGCCAGGTCGGCCAGCAGCCAATCCATTTCGTCCAGCATGGCGCGCAATTCCGCCAGTACTTCGGGGTCGCCCTGCATCATGGCCAGCATGCTGGTCATGTCGTCCGGGTTGAAGCCGGCCTGCAGTACCAGCGAACGGACCGATGCCATGCGCTCGAACAGGAATTCCATCGGCGAGCCGGGAGCGTCGGCGGCGGGGCGCTGCTGCAGCATTGCCCGCAAGTCGAACCAGGCATGAAGTAATTCCGACAGATGATTCAGTCGCTCCGATGGATCGCCGGAGGGGGCGGTTTCAGCCGGGTGATTGGACTGCGGTTGCAGCAGGTCGCGCAGGATTGCCAGCACATCGCCATCGAAGCGCGGCTTGTTAATCCGGTACAGCATTTCCAGGCGCTGCATGTCAAGGCGGCGCAGTACGGTTTCGGTGACATCGGCGGCGGCAACGATGCGCGCCAGCCGGTCGACCTGGGCGCCACGCAGGGCGTTGGGGTAGCCGCTACCGTCCAGCCGTTCATGGTGCTGCAGCACGGCCTTGCTCGCGGCGGCGGGGAAGCCGGGCAAATCCTTGAGCAGAACGTAGCCGGTCACGGGATGCACGTGCACGAAGCGGCGTTCCTCCGCCGTGACATGGTGCGCCTGGTCGAGAATGCGCGGGTCGGTGTGCATCTCGCCGAAGTCGTGGCACAGGGCTGCTAGCAGCACGGCAGGCAAGTCGCCCACTGGAACACCCATGCGCTGGGCGCAGGCGAAGGCGATGATGGCGGTACGCAGCGTGTGCTCGAACACGTCCTTGTGCTTGTCCGCCATGACGGTCAGGCGCAATTCGATGGTCGAGTGCAGGCGCAGGTTGGCGGTGCAGTGCTTAAGCTGGCGCGGGTCGCCGGCTCGCGCCAGGAGTTGGCGGTAAATCGTGTCGTGTTCGAGGATGCGGTCGAACTCGATCGCCAGCGTGGCGGCGTCGACGGCCTTGTCGGAAGAGAGCACCTGGTCGAGCGGGGCGGAGAGCTTGTAGCGGGTGAGTTTTTCGAACTGCTTGCTGTCGATGCGGGCGCCCTTGGCCAAAATCTTGGTGCCGTTGCTGGCGTAGATGTCTTCGCTGGCAATGACGTCGCGCGTATCCCCCATCTCGGTGACCGAGCGTATAAAATGCGGGCTCTCGCCGGGAATATCCGTCAATTGCATATCGCTAGCCATATTGTCCACCTTGGGGTAAGGAACAACTGTGGACATTCTCGCAGAAAAAAAAAGCCCCGCACTAGGCGGGGCCGGAAGCAGAGGCGGAGAGACGCCTTTGAAACACCTTAGAACTTGTAGCGCAGGCCGGCCAGGAATTCGCGGCCGGTCACGTTGTTCACCACCACGCTGTTGCGCGCGCGGCTCACGAACTGGTCGTTTTCTTCGTTGGTCAGGTTCACGCCTTCCAGCGTGAGTTCCAGCTTGTCGTTGACTTTGTACGACACGGACATGTCCACGTTCAGCGACTTGTTCTTGCCTTCCACGTCGTTGTTGTTCTGGCCCGGCACGCGGGTCACGAACGAGGAACGGGAGGAAGCCGAAATGCGGGCACTGAGCTTGCCGTTGTCGTAGTACAGGGTGGCGTTCCAGGAACGCGGCGACAGGTTGAGCAGGTCGTCGGTGATGCGGGTGTCGCTGGTTGGCGAAACCACATACTCGATCTTCGACTTCACGTGGGTGTAGTTCAGCAGCGCGCCGAAGTCCTTGCCCCATGCCGGCAGGAAGGTGAACGGCTGCTGGTAATTCAGCTCGAAGCCTTTCAGCTTGCCGCCATCGGTGTTGATCGGAGCCGTTACCTGGAAAACTTCTTCGCCGGTGAAGTTGGCTGGCAGCAGCGACATGGGCAGTCCGGTGTCCTTGTACGCCATATTGGTGCGCAGGGACTGGATGTAGGTGCTGATGTTCTTCTGGAACAGACCCAGGCCGACAAAGGCGTTCTTGCCGAAGTAGTATTCGAGGCTGGTGTCGAAGGTCTTGGCACGGAAGGGCTTGAGCAGCGGATTGCCAGTGGTGATGCTTGGCGTGCCGGTGGTGGCGATGGTGCCGCCCGGCGACAGGTTGTTCAGCTGCGGACGGGTCATGACCTTGGCCGCGGCAAAGCGGGCGATCAAATCCGGCGTCAGCGTGGCAGCGATGTTCAGGGACGGCAGGATGTCAGAGTATTCATTGTTGACGGTAACCGCAGTGCCGCCACCTGCAGCCTGGTAGCCGGTTGCAGAAAGCTCGGTCTTTACGTAGCGCGCGCCAAAATTGCCGCGCAGCGGAACGCTGCCCAGCTCCGTCTTGAACTCGCCCATGAGGTAGAAGCCTTTGTCTTCCTCGTTGACAGAGCGGTTGTTGCCGCGCGCATTGCCGTTGGTGATGGAGGACAGGGTGAAGTCGCCGGGACCGCCGGCAGGGCCGCTCTTGATGCAATTGCAGTAGATGTCGTAGGCCTTGGCGATGGCGTTCAGGTCGGGAATCAGCCAGGTGGTATAGGTCCCGGCCGGAAGGTTCTGCCCCTTGCCGAAGCCGCTCACGGTGGTCGTCAGGTTGCCGGAGCCGGCCGGCGGCGCGAAGATCGTGTCGTTCTGGTTCACGCGGCGCGACTCGTAGGAATCGAAGTCGTATTTCTTGCGATTCAGGCCGCCCTTGACGGTCAGCGCGTCCGACGCCTCCCAGGCCAGGTCCACGGTCGCCGTGTCGTTACGGTTGTTGGCGCCTTGCGGGCGGATGCGGATTTCGCTGCTCGTGGTATTTGGAATGGTGGTCGGCTGGGTGCCGCTGGCCACTTGCGGCACGCCGACGATTCCCATGCTGCCGCCGGCTGCCGGGTCGAACGGCAGCGAGATGATCGGATGGCGGTCGTCCTGGCGGAAGTCGATCGTGTAGCCGTTCACGTTCAGCGCATCAAGCGTGGTGGTGGTTTGCACCGGATTGCGGAACTTCGAGGTCGCGCGGCCGACGCGCGCCTGCAGTTGCAGGGTATCGGTCAGGCGCTGGTCGAGGGTCAGCGTCGGTTGGGTAAAGGTGGTGGACAGCTCGTCGTAGCGCGACTCGGCGCGCATGTCGACGCCGTTGAACTTACCGTACAACAGGTTGCCGTTTGGCGCGTACTGCGCTTCCACAACCGAGGTTTGCGGCTTGCCGCCCTGGCTGGCGGAGCGGCTGAACGAAATCGCTTCCAGGAAGTCTTCCTGGCGCGTTGCATCGAGCTTCGCATACAGCATGTCGAAGGTGACCAGCGAGCCTTGCATCGGGCGCCACTGCACGGAACCAGTGAGGCCGACGCGGTCCTGGTCGTGGGTCAGGCGGCCATAGCGCGGCAGGCGCGGATGGAAGTTGTCGGCGCTGCTGGCCAGGTTGTAGGCGTCGGTCGCCGCTTGCGAAGCGGGCAGGCGCGGTACTCCTTGGGCAGCAGGGCCGCAGGTGGCTGCGGTGGAGTTGGCTGGATTGGCCGCCACGCCTCGCGGCGCGCACCAGCCGCCGCTCGATGGTCCGTTATCCCAGCGCACAGTGGAGAAGCCTTCCTCCAGCAACTGCCGCTTGGAGAAGGCGCCGGACAGCAGAACGCCTACCTTGCGGTCAGCGAAGGTGTCGGACAGCAGGAAGGCCACACGCGGGTCGGTCTTCTTCGACAGGTCGTTGTACTTGCCCTTGGCCGTGATGGTGGCGTTGAAGCCTTTCAGGTCGAAGGGGCGCATGGTTTGCAGGTCGACGGTGGCGCCCAGCGAGCCTTCATCCACGTCGGCGGAAGAGCTCTTGCGCACGGTCAGCGACGAGAACAGTTCGGAGGCGAATACGTTGAAGTCGAAGCCGCGCGAGCGGTTGGTGCCGCCGGAGCTGTCGGTGCCGCCGGTAGTGGCCAGCGCTTCCAGGCCGTTGATGCGCACGCGGGTGAAGTCCTGGCCCAGGCCGCGCACGGTGATGCTGCGGCCCTCGCCCGCGTCGCGGTCGATCACCACGCCTGGCACGCGCTGCAGCGATTCGGCCAGGTTGGTGTCGGGGAATTTGCCCATGTCTTCGGCCTTGATGACGTCGACGATGCCGTTGTCCTCGCGCTTCTTGTTCAGCGCCGATTCCAGCGCGGCGCGCAGGCCGGTGACTACGACTTTCATTTCCGGTTCCGCGGCCGGCGCGGCCGGTGCGGTGGCCTGTGCGTGGGCGAGGCCCATGGCCAGCGCGGTGACTGAGTAAGTGCCGACGAGGCGCAGCGCGAACTTGCGCAAAGCCTCGGTTTGATCCGTGAACTTCATGCCATCTCCTGGTTATTATTGCAGCCGGCTCTTGTAAGTGGTCAGGCCGGTTGCGCTATTTTATGCTAAGAATTTTGCAAGGTGGTCAGTCCAAATGTATTTATTTGCAAAATTGGCCTGTCCAGATCAGGCGTCGGCGGAAAACTCCCCGCTATAGCGCTTTCCGCCTATGGTGACGTTGTCGAGAACCAGTGCGCGGACGTTGTGCAGAAGCCACGGTTGCCCGGCATTGTGTGGGGTGCCGAAGTCGCAGTCGCGGATTCTCACGCGCGCGATCGGCGGAATTGCCGCGCCGGCGGGGCCGTTGTAGCTGCTGGCGACAGGACCCAGCATCACGATCGCCTGGTAGCAGGAGACCTTGCCATTGGGCGTGTCGACGTTGCCCACCTTGAGGCCGGAGATCTCGATGTCCGACACTTCGGGCGGGCGCGTGCGCACCACGTCGTCGGCCGGGGCGTAATCGCAGTCGAAGGTGATCACGGCGCCGGCGCCTGACGCGACCGGACCGGACGGCCTGGTGGTGCCGGGCAGCGGCTTGTAGAAGCCCGGGCTGGTCTGCACGCCGTTCGGCAGCGTGCAGTCGCGGACGTAGAGGTGGCGCAGGAAGCCGCCGCGGTTCATATTGGTTTTCAGGCGGATGGCGGTGTTGAGCGCGTCGCTGGCCCAGTGCAGGTTCCTGAATTCGATCTGCTCGGCGTAGACGTGCTCAATGCCGCCGGCCATTTCGCTGCCCAGCGTGACGCCGCCATGGCCGCTGTTCATCACGCAGTGGCGGATCAGGATGTTGCGGGTGGGGCCGTAGTGGGTGTCCCTGTTCTTGCCGGCCTTGATGGCGATGCAGTCGTCGCCGTTATTGAAGGTGCAGCCTTCCACCAGCACGCCGTCGCAGGCTTCCGGATCGAAGCCATCGCTGTTCGGGCCCAGGCTTTCCATGTTCACGTCCTTGAAGTGGACGTTGCGGCTGGCGACCGGGTGGTGCACCCAGAACGGGGCGCCGACGATCTGGTAGCCCTGGAGCAGGACGTTCTCGCATTCGATCAGTTCGACCATGCAGGGACGCAGGAAGTGGCCGTGGCCGAACACGCGCTGATCGGCGGGGACATTGGACTCGGAGAGCACGGGCAGGTAGCGCGCGTCGCTCTGCCAGCGATTGCCTGAACCTTGAATCAGGATGCGCTCTCCGGGCGCGCGTTGCACCGGCGCGGCGTTGTTCGGATTGATGGCTGTTTCAGTGCGTTCGCGTGCAGGCTTGCCACGGCCTTTCCAGTCCCACCAGCATTCGCTCGGATTGTTCTCGAAAGGGGCGCCGCCTTGGCCGTCCAGCACGGAGGTCCAGTCTTCGCCGGTGAGAGCGATGTTCCTCTGGCCGTGGGCATACACCAGCGGGGAGAAGTTCAGGCAATCGTTGCCTTGCCAGCGGCTGCGAACCAGCTTGCCGTTCTTGCCGCAGTCGATGTCGCCGTATTTCGCGTAATCGTCCGGATTGGCGCTGAACACCAGGCGCGCGCCTTTTGCCAGGTGCACGTGGACGTTGGAGCGCAGCACCAGCGGGCCTTTGATGTACCACGCGCCTTCTGGAATGACAACGCGCCCGCCGCCGGCCTGGTGCGCGGCGGCGATTGCAGCGGTGATGGCAGGGTAGCAGTCATGACTGCCTTTTGCCGGCGTTTGCAGCGTGCCCGGTTCGAGCGATGCGACCTGGCCTTGCACGGAAACCAGCTTGCATGGCTTGGCGCCGAATTCCGTCACCAGGAAATCCTGCTTGCGAAAGGCGATCGGCGTGGCAAACCGCGCGGCGATTTCCCTTGCGCGCAGCCATGGGTCGCCGCCCGCCGGGTCACTGGCGGCGGCATTCGCCACGGCCGCCGCGAAACGTGCCAGCGCTGGCTGCGAAGCGATCAATGCCCCGCCGGCGACCGCTGCACGGAGCAAGGCGCGGCGAGCGGATACAGCTGGGCTCGTGTCACTCTTGGGGCCTGACCCCAGGGTGTGACACGGGCTCGGCTGGGTGGTGCGGTGCGGGCCGCTCATTTGCTTGCCGCCAGGGCGGTGCGCACGGGGTTGGCGGCGCGGGCGGCGGCGTTGGCGACGTAGGCTTCCCATTGCTCGCGGGTGGTGATTTCGCCGGCGCGGCTCCAGGCGCCGCCGGCGTAGTAGCGCAGTGGCTTGCCGGCGCTTGCCGGGGCGAGGATCAGTTCATTCAGGGCGTCTTCAGCGAAGCCTTGCGCCGCCGGCACGACGACGGCGGTGCCGAAGGCGCCGTTGCTGGCTTGCTCGACCCATTGCAGCAGCACCTTGCCTTCGCGCCTGGTGGCGATTTGAGGGGTCTGGCCCTTGTCGCTTGGGGTCTTGTTCAGGCCTACGGCAACGGGCAGCGGCTTGTCGCCTGCATAGCTGAAGGTGGACTCGATCATGTCCAGCTGCTGGCCGGCGTCGACGGTGAAGCGCTTGGTTTCCGTCACCGGCAGACCGGCGGCGTCCCATGCGGCGTAGGACAGCTCGAAGATGGAACGTACCGGGCCGTTGGCCAGAACTTTCCAGCTTGCGTAGTTGGTGGATACGTACAGTTTTCCGCCGTCCCACACACCGGTACCGCCGGCGCCGCGCGAGCGGCCGACGTTGTACATGTCCATGCCTTCGCCTTCGTCATGGTGGTAGTGGTCGTGGCCCTTGTTGTACCAGCGATCGACAATCGGATAAGGCACGCGCTTGAACCACAGGTCCAGGCCGGAGGTCACCAGCACCTCCTTCACGACGCCCGCCGGAGCGGGAGCAGCCAGCGCGGGACCGTAGGTGCGGTGGCCGATCTTGTCGTTCTCCCAGCCGAAATCGTCGAGGCGTTCGGGGACGTAGCGGGCAAAGGTTTGCGCCGCGAATACGGGCGCTACGCTGTCGATTTTTTCAACCGTGTAAGTGGCGGACTTTTCGCCGGCCTTGAAGCTGTGCTGGAAAATCAGCTCGCCGTAAGCGGTGCCGACGTTCTGCGGGTCTTTCGCCTGCGGCGCGACATTGGTGACCTGGTGCGGCACCACGCGGCCGGAGGCATCGCGCACGGCGATTTTCTGGACCAGGGCGTGCGGCAGGGCCTTGTTCACTTCCGACCAGGGGACGGTCACCGTTTCCGAGGGGCGTGCGATATCGAGGTCGTGCTGCAGCGTGATGGTCAGGCGTTCCGCTGCGCTGGCGGCAATCGCGGGCAGGGCGGCGGCCAGTGCGGCAAGGATGCGGGTGGTCTTCATGGCTGCTCCTCAGTGGTGTTCGCGGTAGTCGGTCTGGCCGCCTTTCGGCAGGTAGTGATAGGTGCGGACGCGGTACTGGATGTCGAGCTTGGGATTGGTGACCAGCTTGATCATTTCGGCTCCGGCCAGCAGCACGGGGCCGTAGCCATGCAGGGCGTGCTTGCTGGTTGGCCGGTTGTAGTAGTACACCATGTCGCCGGCCAGGGTGGTGCCGACGCAGGTGCCTTCCACTTCGCCCTGGCCGGTGATTTTCGTCTGCAGCCCGGCCCAGCCGGCTTGTGCGATGGAGCCGTATGGTGCAGGCGAGATCCAGCCCTGGTTGACGGCGTGGGCGATCACGTAGGTGAAGATGGCCGACGCCGAGGTCTCGAGGTAGGAGTCGTTACGGTCGATCATCTGGTGCCACAGGCCGCTGCCGGACTGGCGTTCCGCAATGCCTTGCAGCGACAGGCGCAGTTGCGCCAGCACTTTCGGATAGCCCGGGTGGTCTTTCGGCAGTACGTCGAGCAGGTCGGACATGGCCAGCACCGCCCAGCCGTTGGCGCGCGACCAGTAGAAGTTCGGCGCGTCGTTCATGCCGGCGTGCCAGCCGTGCGTGTACAGCTTGGACTGCGGGTTGAACAGGTAGTCCGCCATGTTGAGCACATTGTTCACGGCGTCGTCGAAATAGGCGCGCTTGCCGGTCATGCGGCCCATTTCGGCCAGCGCCGGCACGCCCATGTACAGGTCGTCGCCCCACAGCGATTCGGCTTGCGGGCGCTTGCGGGCCAGGGTGCCGTCCTTCAGGCGATACTGCTTGTTGGCGACCCAGTCGCTGCACGTGGCGATCATGTCCGCCAGGTCGGGGCCGACCTTGGCGGCGCGGGCGCGCATCAGGGCTGCGCACATCGAGCCGGAATCATCGAGCGAGCGCGGGTCGAGGAAGCGCGAGAAGCTGTTGCCGCGCTCCAGCTTGAACTGCTTTTCCTGGGCGGCGAAGTAGGGCCTGGTCTGTTTGAAGAAGTTGAGGTGGCGCTCGGTCATGGCGAGAAAGCTGCGGTCGCCGGTCGCTTCGGCCGCGCGCAGCAGGCCGGAATGCACCACGCCCATTTCGTACACCTGGATGCCGAAGTCGCCCTTGCTCGGCTCGAAGATCGCGTCGGCCACAGGGGTTTTCAGGTCGGTGATTGTTTCGCCGGTCTTTTTGCTGACGATGCGGGTCGGCGTCACGCTGTCCATGTAGCCTCGTACTTTCTGCAGCGTGCCGGTGATTTCGGCGACGGTCGGCATCTTGTACGGGACCGGGTAGCTGCCTTCACCGGCGTCGTTCGGATTTTTGTTGTCGGTATTGCGGTAAGGACCTTCCGCGTGGGCAGGGCTGAGGGCGAAGAGGCAGGCCAGGGCGGCTGCCAGCAGGGACGATGTCGGCTTCATGGGTCTCCGTGCGACGTTTTAAGTGTGGTGTAACTGCGTCATCTGGTCAGGCCATTCTAATTTGGTCAGACCAAATATGCAAGGTGGACTAGCCAATCGTCGTTTTTGTGTGGCATACTGAAAATGAAGTTCAGGATCATCAAAAGGACATCTAATGAAACTCGCACGCTACATCAAGATGCACGAGGCAGACAATGTTGCCATCGTGGTCAATGACGGCGGCTTGCCGGCCGGCTCGGTATTCCCGGACGGCCTGACGCTGGTGGAAGGCGTGCCACAAGGGCATAAAGTCGCCCTGGTCGACCTGGCCGAAGGCGATCCCGTGACGCGCTACAACGTGACCATCGGCTACGCGGACCAGGCGATTCCACGCGGCTCCTGGGTCTCGGAAAAGGTGCTGCGCATGCCGGGCGCCCGTTCGCTCGATGGCCTGCCGATCGGCACCCGCAAGCCGGCGCCGCTGCCGCCGCTGGAGGGCTACACCTTCCAGGGCTACCGCAATGCGGATGGCTCGGTCGGTACGCGCAATATCCTGGCCGTGACCACCACCGTGCAGTGCGTGTCGGGCGTGGTCGACCATGCGGTCAAGCGCATCAAGGAAGAACTGCTGCCGCGCTATCCGAACGTGGACGACGTGGTGGGGCTGGAGCACATCTACGGTTGCGGCGTGGCGATCGATGCGCCGGGGGCCGACGTGCCGATCCGCACGCTGCGCAATATCAGCAAGAACCCCAATTTCGGCAACCAGGTGATGGTGGTCAGCCTTGGCTGCGAAAAGCTGCCGCCGACCCGCCTGTTCCCTGCCGGGAGCATCCCGATCGCGTCGGCCAATCTCAACTCGGCGGCCGGTGAGCCGGACGTGGTATGCCTGCAGGACGGCGCGCACGTCGGCTTCAACTCGATGATCGATTCGATCATGCGCACGGCGGAACAGCACCTGAAAGTGCTGAATGCGCGCCAGCGCGAAACGGTGCCTGCTTCGGAACTGGTGGTGGGCGTGCAGTGCGGCGGCAGCGATGCCTTCTCGGGCGTGACTGCCAATCCGGCAGTGGGCTTTGCCACCGACCTGCTGGTGCGCGCCGGCGCTGCCGTGATGTTCTCGGAAGTGACCGAAGTACGCGACGGTATCGACCAGCTCACGTCCCGCGCGGAGACGCCTGAGGTGGCGGCGGCAATGATCCGCGAAATGCAATGGTACGACGACTACCTGAAGCGCGGCGGGGTTGACCGCAGCGCCAACACCACGCCGGGCAACAAGAAAGGCGGCCTGTCGAACATCGTGGAGAAAGCCATGGGTTCGATCGTGAAGTCCGGCTCGGGCGCCATCCACGGCGTGCTGTCGCCGGGCGACAAGCTGACGCAGAAAGGCCTGATCTACGCGGCGACGCCGGCCAGCGATTTCATTTGCGGTACGCTGCAGATGGCGGCCGGCATGAACATCCACGTCTTCACCACCGGCCGCGGCACGCCATACGGCCTGGCGGCGGTACCCGTGATCAAGGTCGCCACCCGCAATGACCTGGCGCAGCGCTGGCACGACCTGATGGACGTGAACGCGGGCCGCATTGCCAGCGGCGAGGCCACCATCGAGGATGTAGGCTGGGAGCTGTTCCGCCTGATGCTTGATGTGGCGAGCGGCAAGGAAACCTGGGCCGAACACTGGAAGATCCATAATTCACTGGCGCTGTTCAATCCGGCGCCGGTAACCTGATGACGGAGTAAGAGACATGAGCCAAACTGGAAAACCATTCAAGCGCATCCTGATGACCGGTGCCGCCGGCGGCCTGGGCAAGGTGCTGCGCGACCGCATCAAGCCTTGGGCTGAAGTGGTGCGCCTGAGCGATATCGCGGACATGGGCGAGGCGCGTCCCGGCGAGGAGTTGGTGCCGTGCGACCTGTCCGACAAGGCGGCTGTGATGAAGCTGATGGAGGGTGTGGATGCGGTGCTGCATTTCGGCGGCATCTCGACCGAAGCGCCGTTCGAGGCGATCATGCAGGCCAATATCCTGGGCGTGGCGAACCTGTATGAGGCGGCCTACAAGCACGGCGTGAAGCGCTTGATGTTCGCCAGCTCGAACCATGCGATCGGCTACTACAAGACGACCGATATGCTGGATGCGAACATGCCGACCCGTCCGGACAGCATGTACGGTATCTCCAAGGTATTCGGCGAGCAGATGTCGCGCTATTACTACGACCGCTTCGGCATCGAAACCGTTTGCATCCGTATCGGTTCCAGCTTCCCGCAGCCGGCCAACAAGCGGATGATGTCGACCTACCTGTCCT
This sequence comes from Pseudoduganella sp. R-34, assembly GCF_049904655.1. Classification (NCBI taxonomy): domain Bacteria; kingdom Pseudomonadati; phylum Pseudomonadota; class Betaproteobacteria; order Burkholderiales; family Oxalobacteraceae; genus Pseudoduganella; species Pseudoduganella sp. R-34. The sequence continues at coordinate 5,798,322 of NZ_CP184572.1, read as the reverse complement.
ACGACGACCTGACGGAGCTGCTGCGCTGCTCGCTGTTCGCGCCGCGCGTGGGCCACACCATCGTGTTCGGCATGTCGGACAACGATTCGGTATGGTGGGATAACCGCTACGCCGCGCATCTTGGTTATCGCCCGAAGGATTCGTCGGCCAAGTTCGCGCACCTGTTCCCGGATACGTCCGACTTCCCGGAAAAGGACGACGTCACAACGATCTACCAGGGCGGCAAATTCCTGCTCGACGGCCCGATGTTCAAATGATTGAGCTGCGCAGCGGCGGCTTGCGGGCCGTGGTGCTGCCTGCTGTCGGCGGCGGGCTGGCACGGCTTGACTGGGTCGGCAACCCTGGTTGCGCCGGCGCCCTCGCTGCCGAGCCGGTACCCGTGCTGCGTCCCCTTGCCGATGGCGTCGCGCAGCCGCTGCCTGGCCAGCTGGCCTGTTTTCCCCTGGTCCCCTGGTCCAACCGGATCGCCCCTGGCGGCTTTGAGTTCCAGGGCCGCCGCATTACGCCGGCGCCAACGCGGGAAGGCGAGCCCTGTCCGATCCATGGAGAGGGCTGGCGCATGCCATGGCATGTGGAGGCGCGGGACGAATGCAGCGTCGTACTCTCGCTCTACCGCCGCGATGGTTCGCCATTCGCATTCACCGCCCACATGGCTTACACGCTGTCGGACAACGTCTTGCGTGTGACGCTCAAGGTCACGAACAACGGCCGGCATCCGCTGCCGTTTGGCCTTGGACTGCATCCATGGATGCCTTGCCCCGACGACGCGCGACTGCGCGCCGTGGCCGACGGCGTGTGGCTGTCCGGCGCCGACAAGTTGCCAGCCGGGCGAAGCGCGCTGCCGCCAGGGTGGAACTTCTGCGGCGAAGCGCCGCGCCCCTTGCCGAGCGACGGCGTCGACAATGCCTTCACCGGCTGGGACGGCAAAGCGCAAATCGACTGGCCATCGCGCCGCTTGCGCCTGCACATCAGCACGGACATGGGCTATTACATCCTGTATGTACCGCCGGGCAAAGACTTCTTCTGCTTCGAGCCCGTGGACCATCCGGTCAATGCGCACAACCTGCCAGGCGGTGCGACTGCGCATGGGCTGACCGTGCTGGCGCCGGGGCAGGACCTGCGGCGTACCGTGCGTTTCACCGTTGAGGAGATTGCGTGAGGACGCTGCAAGCCGTGCTTGCTGCCGCCTGGCTCGGCGCCGGGCCGAGCGCCCTGGCGGCTTCCGATGCGCCATATAACGCCGAAACGACATACGCCAAGCTGGCTGGCCAGTACCCGCACATAGCGATTGCCAGTGCGGAAGCGCCGGCGCCAGTGCGCGTGCTGCGCGACCTTGGCTACGTCCAGCGCGGTGAGCGTGCGTTGCAGCTAGACCTTTACCTGCCCGGGCCAAATGGCGACGGCCGCGGTCGTGCCTGGCCGCTGGTGGTGCTGGTCCACGGTGGCGGATGGCGCAGCGGCACGCGGCAGAATATGGCGCCGCTGGCGGCGCGCCTTGCGGCCAGGGGTTTCGCTGCGGCCACGGTCGACTACCGTTTGTCGGGCGAAGCGCAGTTTCCCGCTGCGATCGACGACGTCAGGGAAGCGATTCGCTGGCTGCGCGCCGCGGCATTGCAATACGGCCTGGATGACAAGCGCATTGCTGTCGCTGGCGGATCGGCGGGCGGCCAGATCGCCGCGCTGGTTGGCACGACGAACGGCCGTGATGCGGCCAGTGCCGTGCAGGCGGCCGTCAATATCGATGGCCTGTCCGACTTCACTTCCGAAGAGGCGCGCAAGCATGAAGACGACCCGTCCAGGAATCCGACCGCAGCCGGAGCATGGTTGGGTGGGCGTTATGCGGAACAGGAGGCGCGCTGGCGAGATGCCTCGCCCCTGACGCATGCAGGCCCCGGCAGTGCCCCGATACTGTTTATCACCAGCGGACAACCGCGCTTCAGCGTCGGGCGGGAGGCCTTGGCGCAACGCCTTGCCCAATACAAAATCCCGACCGAGCACGTGAATCTGCCCGGCACGCCGCATTCGTTCTGGCTGTTCGATCCCTGGCTGGCGCCGGCCGTCGACGCCATGCAAGCCTTCCTGGAGCGCACGTTTGGCGCGCCGCAAATGGCGCGTGCGCCGTGGTCGCCGGACCTGGGCGATGGCCGCTACCGCAACCCGGTCCTGCACGCCGACTATTCGGACCCGGACGTGATCCGCGTCGGCACGCGCTACTACATGACTTCCTCGAGCTTTACCAACGTCCCCGGCCTGCCATTGCTGGAGTCCGACGATATGGTGAACTGGCGGCTGGTCGGCCACGCCTTGCCGCGGCTGGTGCCGGAGGAAGCGTTCCGTGCACCGCAGCACGGCAAAGGCGTGTGGGCGCCATGCCTGCGTTACCACGATGGCAAATTCTGGATCTTCTACCCAGACCCGGATTTCGGCATTTACGTCGTCACCGCCACGCGATTCGGAGGACCCTGGAGCAAGCCCCGGCTGCTCATGGCCGGCAAGGGCCTGATCGACCCTGCGCCGCTGTGGGACGACGATGGCAAGGCATGGCTGCTGCACGGATGGGCAAAGTCGCGCGCTGGCTTCAACAACGTCCTGAGCCTGCGCCCGATGGCGCCGGATGGCAGCCGCATGCTGGATGACGTGAGCCGCGTGGTCATCGACGGCAACACGCTGCCGGGCTACAAGACGCTGGAAGGCCCCAAGCTCTATAAGCACAACGGCTGGTATTACGTGTTCGCGCCGGCTGGCGGTGTGGAGACCGGGTGGCAGTCGGTGTTCCGCTCGCGGCATGTCGACGGACCGTACGAGGCGCGCATCGTGATGGAGCAAGGCAGTTCGGCCGTCAACGGGCCGCACCAGGGGGCCTGGGTGCGTGCGGAGGACGGGACCGACTGGTTCTTTCACTTCCAGGACAAGCGCGCTTTCGGCCGCGTGGTGCATTTACAGCCAATGCGCTGGCAGGACGATGGCTGGCCGATCATTGGCGAAGCTTCGGCCAAGCCTGGCGTTGGTCAACCGGTTGCTGAATTCGCCAAGCCGGCGACCATGGCTGCCGCAGCGTCGGTCCCGGCGCCGGCCTGGCCGGACATCGGCGACGAATTCCGGGCGAAGCGCCTCGCGCCGCAATGGCAATGGGTGGTCAATCCGGCCCCCGGCTGGTACTCGCTGACAGAGCGTGCCGGCTTCCTGCGGCTGTACGCGCAGCCTGCTCCGGTGCCGGCCAATGGCGAAGCGCCGATCGCACCGCTGCGTTCCCTGCCGGCCGTGCTGACGCAGAAACTGCCCGCACCAGTCTTTTCTGCAGTGGCAAAGCTTGAGCTGCAAGCCGTTGCGGACGGCGACACGGTCGGCCTGGCCATGTACGGGCAAAGCTACGCCTGGCTCGGCTTGCACCGCGAGCATGGTGAACTGCGCATTGTCTACGTGCGCTGCGAGGCGGCCAATGACAAATGCAAGGAGCGGCAGGAAGCGTCGAACGCCTTGCCGCTGAAGACTTTCACCCACCTTCGCATGGACGTTGGCGCAGGCGGACAAACCGCCTTCTCCTACAGCCAGGACGGGGTGAACTTCACACCCGCCGGCACGCCGTTCACGGCCGCCATGGGACGCTGGGTTGGCGCCCAGGTCGGGCTGTTCGCCACCGGCGCGAAGGGCGCCTACGCCGATATCGATTATCTGCGCATTACGCCTTAGCGGGATGCTGGCTGCAGTTTGCCGAGGTGGCCGGCACCGGCATTGGTCATGACGTTGGGCTGCACGTCGGCGGCGGGCAGGGCGCGGAAGGCGTACGGCACGCTCCAGCCGACGTCGGTCGCAAAGCCGCAATCTGCCAGCGCCTTGCCGTTCAAGAGCGAGCCGTGGTCCAGCACGGCGCCTGCTTCGGATTTGCCGGGATTGTGCAGCACGTCGCCGCAGCCGCGCGCGCCTTCGATATCGTAGGCGTTGGCATCAATGATCACGTGCGCCTGCCTGGCGATGCCGACGCTGTATTCATGCGGATATTCGGCCTGCTTGCGCGAGCCCTTGTGATAGTTGTTGAACAGGTGGACTTGACCGAATCGCACGCGTGGCGTGCGCGCCGTCACTTGCTCGAAGAAGTTGTTCGAGAAGGTGACGCGCAAGTGGCCTTCATCGCCCGTGGCGCGGTCGCTGGCGCCTACCAGCGTGTTCTTTTCGTGCAAAGCGAAGTGGTTGTACGACACCGTGACGAAGTCCGAAGCCGAAGTGATATCTAGCGCGCCGTCGTGGCATTGTTTCAGCATGCCGTTCTCTTTAGGAGACTGGCCGTCGGTGCGCGGCGCATCGGTGAAGCTGTTATGGTCGATCCAGACGTGGTGCGATCCGGTGACCGTGATACCGTCGTACAGCGAATTCCAATTGCCTTTGGCGCCGTCCTGCGGGTCCCATTTCGGATCGGGATCGCAGGGATTGCTGATCGAAAGGTTGCGGATGATGACCTGGCTCACATTGCCGACTATCAGGCTGGCGTTGACGAAACCAGCATCTTCCCCAAGGCCGATTAACGTGGTGTTGGACGGCAGCCGCACCACGCCGACCTTGGCGCCATCGGCCATGTCGAGGGTGCCGCGCACCTGAATGATGCGCGCGTCGGCAGTGCCGGCCACCGCAGTCTTCAGCTCGGCGGGCGTGGAGACGGTATGCACGTGGCCAGCGGAAGCCGCAGCGCCGCCGCGCGTGCCGCCTTGCTCGCCGGCCCAGCCGTCGGCCGGCGCATGTTCGCGCGCTGCCTGCCGCGATGTGTCGTCCGGATCAGCGAGCGGGCCGAGGGCAGGGAATAGCCGCAGCAGTTCGCGCGCAGCCATGTCGCCGAAGAAGCGGCCGCCTTTCGGGCCAAGGTGGGTGTAGTCGAAGCCCGCACCCTTGGGCTGGGCCAGCGTGTCCGCTTCCGCCGGTCCCATTGCCTGCACGGCTGCCAGCGACAGGGCATTCAGGTCCAGTACGGCCACGCCTTCGCGCTGGGCCACTTCGCGCGCCGCTGTCGCCCACGGCGCCAGGTCGTTCCAGACATAGCCATTCCGGAAGCTGCGGCGGGTGAGGGAAGTCACCAGCACCGGCACGCCGCCGCCAGCCTTCACGTCCGCCACATAGCGTGCCAGGTTGGCGGGGTACTCCGTGACCAGGTCCGTCGAGCGGCCCGGTTTGCCCGGCTGGTCGTTGTGGCCGAACTGCATCAGCACGTAAGTGTTGCGGAAGCCGGCGCCGTTGCGCAGCAAGGCCTGCACCTCGTCCCAACGGCCCTCGGCACGGAAGGAACTTGAGCTGCGGCCGTTCTTGGCGAGATTCAGGCAGGTGGTGTCGGGGCGCTGCCGCCGGCACAGGTAATCGCCATATCCGCCGCCGCTGGCGACGGTCGAATCGCCGACCAGGATGATGCGGTCGGCAGCAAAAGCCGGCAGGCTGGCCACGCAGGCCAGGGACAAAAGGATGTGACGCAGCATGAGGCTCCCCCTGAAGTTCACCTCATTCTATTTTGGCCTGACCATGCATGCAAGTGGTCAGGCCAAATTATTTTAGCCGCGTGAGAAGGTCTTGGTAACGCGTTCCAGGTGGGCGCGCATGGCCTGGCGGGCGCCGGCCGCATCGTGCGCAGCAATGGCCGCCACGATATTGCGATGGTCGTCCAGCGTGTTCTGGCGCAGCTCTTCCGTCTGGAAGTGCTCTTTCAGCTTGTGCCACATGGTGCCGCGCTGGTTCCACAGTGTTTCGACCACCCCCACCAGCGCGGTGTTGCCGGTAGCGCGTGCGATCGCCAGGTGGAAGTTGCGGTCGGCCTGTTCATTGGTGGCGCGGTCAGAGTGGTGCTGCTCCATCTCGGCCGCCGCACGCAGGATCGCATCGATCGCGGAATCGGTCGCCATCTTGGCTGCAATGGCTGCGACTTCGGATTCGATCAGGCGGCGCGCCGCCAGCACTTCGAACGGACCCGGTCCGCCTTCGGCCACGTCGGAAGGAGCGGAAGCCTTTTCGCTGACGTACACGCCCGAACCGCCACGCACTTCGACGATGCCGGACAGCTCCAGGGCAATCAGCGCCTCGCGCAGCGAAGCGCGGCTGACGCTCAGTTTCGCTGCCAGGTCGCGCTCTGCCGGCAGGCGGGTGCCGGGCTTGATGTTCTCTTCGCGGATCAGGTCCTGGATCTTGGCTGCGACCACGCGGTACAGCCGTTGTTCGGCTGCTGGATTCGGCTCCGTTGCAACGGTTTTTTTGTTCATGCGAGGTCCCTTGAGAAGTCGACCGATTTTAATTTGGTCCGGCCAATTTCGCAAGAAAGCAACAGCTGCCAAACGCCGGAGATGTCTCTGATAGGATGTCTGACATCTTTTTTGCATGTATAATGGAGGCCATGACTATTCTCCCTCGCAAGCGACACACCCTGGCCCAGGGCGTGGTCGAACAGATCAGCGGCAGCATCAACAGCGGCGTGCTGAAACCCGGCGACAAGCTGCCGACCGAATCGGCCATCATGGAGCAGCACGGCGTCAGTCGCACCGTGGTGCGCGAAGCCATCTCGCACCTGCAGGCGGCCGGGCTGGTGCAGACCCGCCACGGCATCGGCACCTTCGTGCTGGAGAAGCCGCGCAACAGCGGTGGCCTGGGCATCGATGCCGAGAGCATCGTCACCGTGCGCGATGTGCTGGCCATTCTCGAACTGCGCATCAGCATGGAAACCGAGACCGCTGGCCTGGCTGCTACCCGCCGCAGCGACGAGCAGGTGGCTGAACTGGCGCAGGCGCTGGCAGATATGCGGCAGGCGATGGAGCAGGGCCGCGCCTCGGTGGAAGCCGATCGGCGCTTCCACCTGGTGATCGCCAAGGCCACCGGCAACCGCTACTTCGTCGACATCCTCGGCCAGCTCGGACAGGCGATCATTCCGCGCGCGCGCGTCAACACCGCCAACCTGGCGCAGGACCGTCCGGCCGACTACCTCGAACGCGTGCACCGCGAACACGAAGACATCTTCCGCGCCATCCAGCGCCAGGATCCGGAAGCTGCCCGCGCCGCCATGCGCACCCACCTTTCCAACTCGCGCGAACGCCTGTTGCAGGCCCAGCAACGTTTCGAAAACGCCGCATAAAAAAAGGGGGACGTCCCCTTTTTTCGCTTGCGTTCGCTTAAACTAGGTTGTACGATGACTTACAACTGAGCTCGCGCTCGATTCGTGCAAAAACCACACTTAGGAGTCAACGATGTCCATGTCCCCGCAAGAACTCAAGAAAGTCATGTCGTCCGGCCTGCTGTCCTTCCCGATCACCGACTTTGACGCTGAAGGCAATTTCAACGCCAAAACCTATGCCGAACGCCTGGACTGGCTGGCTCCGTACGGCGCGAGCGCACTGTTCGCCGCTGGCGGCACCGGTGAGTTCTTCTCGCTGACCGCTCCTGAATATTCGCAGGTGATCAAGGTTGCCGTGGAAAGCTGCCGCGGCAAGGTGCCGCTGCTGGCTGGCACCGGCGGCCCGACCCGCCAGGCCATCGCGCTGGCGCAGGAAGCAGAGCGCCTGGGCGCCGACGGCCTGCTGCTGCTGCCGCACTACCTGACCGAGGCAAGCCAGGACGGCCTGATCGAACACGTGGCCCAGGTGTGCGCCTCCGTGAAGATCGGCGTGATCGTGTACAACCGCGCCAACTGCCGCCTGAACGCCAATTCGCTGGCGATCCTGGCCGAGCGCTGCCCGAACCTGATCGGCTTCAAGGACGGCGTGGGCGAAATCGAACTGATGGTGCAGATCTACCGCAAGCTGGGCGACCGTTTCTCCTACCTGGGCGGCCTGCCGACTGCGGAAGTGTATGCCGGCGCCTACAAGGCGCTGGGCACCCCGGTCTACTCCTCGGCCGTGTTCAACTTCGTGCCGAAGCTGGCGATGGACTTCTACCACGCCACCGCAGCCGGCAATACCGCCGAAACCGACCGCATGCTGGATGAATTCTTCCTGCCATACCTGGACATTCGCAACCGCAAGGCCGGCTATGCCGTGTCGATCGTCAAGGCCGGCGCCCGCCTGGTTGGCCATTCCGGCGGCCCGGTACGCGCTCCGCTGACGGACCTGACCGCGGAAGAAGACGCCATGCTGCTGGCCCTGATCAAGAAGCAAGGTGCTCAATAATGCAGATCACCGGTGAAATGATCATCGGCCGGCAACTGGTGCGCGGCGCTGCCGGCACGCTGTTGGCCTTCAACCCGGCGACCAGGGAAAACCTGCAGCCGCCGTTCGGCCAGGCCGACCTGACGGATGTGGAGCGTGCCTGCGCGCTGGCCGAACAGGCCTTCGACGCCTACCGCGCCACCACGCCGGAAGCGCGCGCCGCCTTCCTGGAGGCGGTCGCCAGCAACATCGATGCGCTGGGCGCCACCCTGACCGAGCGCGCCATGGCCGAAACCGGCCTGCCGCAAGCGCGCCTGGAAGGCGAGCGTGGCCGCACCGTCAACCAGCTGCGCCTGTTCGCAAAAGTCGTGCGCGATGGCCACTGGCAGCACGCCACGCTGGACTCCGCGCTGCCGCAGCGCACGCCGCCGCGCCCAGACCTGCGCCTGCGCAAGATCGCCGTCGGCCCGGTCGCGGTGTTCGGCGCGTCCAACTTCCCGCTGGCGTTTTCTGTCGCGGGCGGCGACACCGCATCTGCGCTGGCCGCCGGCTGCCCGGTCGTGGTGAAGGCGCATGCCGCCCATCCTGGCACCTCCGAGCTGGTGGCGCGCGCCGTGCAGAAGGCGGTCGCCGATTGCGGCATGCCGGAAGGCGTGTTCTCCATGATTCACGGCGATGGCCGCGTGGTTGGCCAGGCGCTGGTTGCCAACCCGTCGATCAAGGCTGTCGGCTTTACCGGCTCGCGCCAGGGCGGTACGGCCCTGATGCGCACCGCCGCCGCGCGCCATGAGCCGATCCCGGTTTATGCGGAAATGAGCAGCATCAATCCGGTCTTCATGCTGCCCGCGGTCCTGGCTGCAAACGCCGAAGCACTGGGCGCCGCTTTCGTCGAGTCGCTGACCATGGGCGTCGGCCAGTTCTGCACCAATCCAGGCCTGGTGATCGGCGTGGCCGGTCCGGATTTCGACCGCTTTGCCGCAGCCGCAGCCGCTGCGCTGCAGCCGAAAGGCGCCGGCACCATGCTGACCGCCGGCATCCACAAGGCGTATGAATCCGGCGTCGGCCGCTTGTCCGATGCCGCAGGCGTCAAGCTGCTGGCCTTGGGGCAGCAAGAGGGCGCCGGCTGCGCCGCCCAGGCTGCGCTGTTCCGCGTCGACGCGGAGACTTTCGTTGCCAGCCACGCGCTGCAGGAAGAAGTCTTCGGCCCGGCCTCGGTACTGATCGCCTGCCGCGACGAAGCCGAAATGCTGCGCCTTGCCGCCAGCCTGGAAGGGCAGCTGACCGCCACCGTGCACTGCACGGCCGACGACCATCCGCTGGCGGGCCGGCTGCTGCCGACGCTGGAACGCAAGGCGGGCCGCGTGCTGTTCAACGGCTTTCCGACCGGCGTCGAGGTCTGCCACGCGATGGTGCACGGCGGCCCGTTCCCGGCCACTTCGGACACCCGCACCACGTCCGTCGGCGCCACGGCCATCGAGCGCTTCCTGCGTCCGGTAAGCTACCAGAATGTGCCGGCGGCCTTGCTGCCGGCCGCCCTGCAGGACGATAATCCACTGCGCCTGGCACGCATCGTGGATGGGGAGCTGCGCACGGCAGTTTGATTGAGTAGTACGGCCGGAGGAGACGCCGGCCGCTTTCGAATACAAGAAACTATGAATCAGCCCAACCCGCAAGCCGTCGGCCTGGCGGCCGAACCGGCCGCCGCCATCGGCAAATACCGCTGGACCATCTGTGGCCTGCTGTTCTTCGCCACCACCATCAACTACCTTGATCGCCAGGTGCTGTCGCTGCTGGCGCCCGCGCTGTCGAAGGAATTCGGCTGGTCGAATACCGACTACGCCAACATCGCCGCCGTGTTCCAGTTCGTGTACGCGATCTCGATGCTGTTCGCCGGCCGCGTGATCGACAGGATGGGCACGCGCCGCGCCTTCGTGCTGGCCATTGTCGTATGGTCGCTTGGCGCGATCCTGCACGCCTACTCGGTGCCGATCGGCGCCACGTTCTCCAACGTCCTCGCTGCGGTGGGCATTGCCGCCGTACCCGTATCGGTGGCCGGCTTCATGGTGGGCCGCGCCGTGCTCGCGCTGGGCGAGGCAGGCAACTTCCCTGCCGCCATCAAGGCCACCGCAGAATACTTCCCGAAGAAGGAGCGCTCCTTCGCCACCGGCATCTTCAACTCCGGCGCGAATATCGGCGCGATCCTGGCGCCGATCACGGTGCCTCTGATCGCCGAGGCCTGGGGCTGGCAGTCCGCCTTCATCATCATCGGCGCAATCGGCTTCCTCTGGATGGGCTTCTGGCTGGTTTTCTACGATGCGCCGTCAAGGCAGAAGCGCCTGTCGCGCGCGGAACTCGATTACATCAACAGCGATGCGGCCGATGCTCCGGCGGCAGCGCCGGCCGGCGCCGCTGCGCGCAAGGCTTCCTGGTTCAAGCTGCTGGCCTACCGCCAGACCTGGGCTTTCACGGTCGGCAAATTCCTGACCGACGGCGTCTGGTGGTTCTTCCTTTTCTGGCTGCCGAAGTTCATGTCGGCCCAATACGGCGTGTCGGCCACCGAAATGGTGGTGCCGCTTGCGGTGCTGTATTCGATGACCATGTTCGGCTCCATCGGCGGCGGCTGGTTCCCGACCTTCTTCATCAATCGCGGCGCCAGCGTTTATCACGGCCGCATGCGCGCCATGCTGGCCATCGCCTTCTTCCCGCTGGCGGTGCTGCTGGCGCAGCCGCTTGGCTACCTCGGCATCTGGGTGCCGGTGATCCTGATCGGCATCGGCGCCTCGGCGCACCAGGCATGGTCCGCCAACCTGTTCACCACCGTGTCGGACATGTTCCCGAAGCACAGCGTCGGCTCCGTGGTGGGCATCGGCGGCATGGCAGGCGGCCTGGGCGGCGTGCTGATCACCAAGGTGGCCGGCAAGCTGTTCGACTATTACAACGCGCTGGGCCAGATCCAGACCGGCTACATGATCATGTTCACCTTCTGCGCACTGGCTTACCTGCTCGCCTGGTGCATCATGAAGGCGCTGGTGCCTGCGCACAAGGAAATCACTGACCTCTGATGGAAAAAGTAAGCGGTGTACATTGCACGGTGGGTGAAAGCCCCACCTGGCACGCGGACGAGGGCGCCTGGTATTGGGTCGACATTCCGGCGCGCCGCATCTGGCGCCTCGATTACGCCAGCGGCGCGACCCGCTTCTGGGAGGCCCCGGAGATGGTGGCCTGCCTGTCGCCCGCCGCGCGCGGCGGCTTCATCGCAGGCATGGAGACGGGCATCTTCCACCTCGTGCTGCAGGATGACGGCAGCGTATCGGCGGAGCGCCTGGCTGCGCCGCCATCTTCCGAGCTGGGCCAGGGCATGCGCTTCAACGACGGCCGCTGCGACCGGCAAGGACGCTTCTGGGCCGGCACCATGTTCATGGACATGGCGGCGGAACGCGCGGTCGGCCAGCTCTATCGTTATACCGCCGCGGAAGGGCTGTCTGCGCCTTTCGTGTCCGGCATGCTGACCCAGAACGGCACGGCGTTCTCGCCACGCGGCGACGTGATGTACCTGTCCGACTCGCACCCGAAGCGGCGCATGGTGTGGGCCTTTAATTACGACATCGGCAGCGGCACGCCGCACAACAAGCGCATCTTCCTCGACCTGGGAACGCAGAAAGGCCGTCCCGACGGTGCCGCTGTCGATGCCGACGGCTGCTACTGGACCTGCGCCAATGACGGCGGCCTGCTGCAGCGCTACACGCCGGGCGGCGCGCTCGATCGGGCAATCGCACTGCCGTTTGCCAAGCCGTCGATGTGCAGTTTCGGCGGTCCCGACCTGTCCACGCTGCTGGTGACCTCGATCGACCCGGGCAGTGCCGGCGACGACTGGCCCGGCTCGGTCTTGCTGCTGCGTCCCGGCGTGCAGGGTCTCGCCGAAGTTCGATGGAACGCTCATTAATCTGTTGCAATTCTGCAAAGGTGAGTTTTCTTTTTGTTAATTTCCGTTCATACTTTATTTTTTACCAATTGCAAATAAAGTATGAAACTTTTCGTTTTGCCGGCCATGCTGCTGGCCCTTGCCGCGCCGGCGCATGCTGGCATTACAAGCAGCTTTAACGTCACTTCCGCAGTTCATTGGACGTCCACGGGAGCGGGCACTCTGGAAGACTCGGAAGTCTTCACCCCATTTGGCGGGACAATGCGCTCCAGTCTGACGCCGTCGAGCTGCTTCGGCAGCTATTCCGGGACCGCGCATAACTCGCATTGCTGGTTCGATCTGGACACCGCAGACTTCCGCTCGCCGTACGACGATGCATACCAGCGGCGGACGGGAAGCACGGAACCTCCCCGTGCAGGCCTGATTTCCCGGCTCCAGGTCAATGGCGATGGTAGCTATACAGGCTACTTCAATTTCACTACCATCAGTTACGTGGATTCTGACGACGCGACCGGTATCACTCGCAAGGGCTTTTTCACCGGTTACATATTTCGCTATCAGGGCGCAGGGCTGGCTCTCGATACGGCCATGGATGCGGCACTTGCAGGCTCCTTGTGGCAGCGCCAGGCTTTTACCAGGAAGACTTTCATGACAGAGTGGGATCGCAGCAGCGTCGATCCGGTGACTGGCGACGAGTCGCTGATCGAGGCGGAAGGATGGGATGGCAAGCTGGAAATGGCTGCCGTGCCTGAACCGGCGGCGCCTGCACTGTTTGGCATCGGCCTGGTTGCCATCGCAGGGCTGCGCAGGCGGAAGCGCGGCTAATTTGCCGGATCCTCTTGGAGGGCGCTGCAGAATGCCGCGCTGGCTTCGTCGGCCGGGAAGCACGATTCGATGTGGAGTTCTTCCAGCGTGACGTCGCGCGGGGTGCCGAAGGTGGTGATGGTGGAGAAGAATGCCACGCGCCGGCCGTCGCGCTCGAATACGGTTTCAAGCAGCGGCGCGGGCACGGCGCGCAGGTCGCGCTGGCGCCATTTTTCAGGCACGCCCGGATAGGCCAGGACTTCTTCCAGCAGCTCGCGCGCCTTCGCGTCGCTGGGCGCCGTGGCGACCAGCTTGTGCAGGTGGGCCAGCAGGGTGCCCGCGATTTCCTCCCAATTTACGAGTACGGCACGCAAGTCCTGCGGGTCGAAGGCATGGCGCAGCATATTGCGGTGCGGGCTGTCGCGGCCGCCCAGCAGCCAGCGGTTCATGCGGACGGCGGCGCCGTTCGCCATCACGATATCCCAGTGGCGATTCATCAGGAAGGCGGGGTAGGGTTCCTGCTGCTTCAGCATTGCTTCGATCGCGCGCCGCATCGGCGCCAGCTCGGGATTGGCCAGCGCCGATTCCGTGTAGCGCGGCGCATAGCCGGCGGCGACCAGCAGCGAGTTGCGGTCGCGCAGCGTCATTTCCAGCGTGTCGGCGAGGCGCGCCAGGATCTCGCGGCTGGGCTGGGCCTTGCCGGTTTCAATGCAGCTCAAGTGGCGTGTGGAGAGGCCGGCGTCCAGCGCCAGGTCCATCTGGCTCAGGCGGCGGGCGGAGCGCCACTCGCGCAGCAGGGCGCCGACGTGGGCGATCGGAAGCGGGTTTGCATTCATGTGGCCATGGTAACAAGGTTTTGCGCTGCGCTTCCATGACCTCGGAGGTCATTGCTTCGCATCAGACCCGGCCCGATCATGCATCCCATCGAAACCCGTCTTGCAGGAGATGAGCATGAATCGCAGAAGCCTTTTGAAAGCCGCCATTGCATTCGCCGCTGCGGCCGGCGTGGCGCGCCCTGCCAGCGCCGCGGGCGCGGCGAAGGAATTGGCGCCCGCCGATGCGGCGCTGCGGGCCGAGGCGGCGCGCGATGCGCGTGCGTGGCGCGCCTCGCGGCGCTTTGTGGCCACCAGCGCTGGACGCGTTGCGGTGGTCGAGCGCGGACGCTGCCCGCAGGCAGCGCTGTTCCTGCATGGCCTGCCGCTAAACAGCTTCCAGTGGCGCGGCGCAATAGCGCGCCTGGCGCCGCATCGCCGCTGCATCGCGCCGGACTTTCTTGGCCTTGGCCATAGCGAACCGGCGCCGCAAGCCAAACTCGATCCGGAAGGCCAGGTCGCCATGCTGGCCGAACTGCTCGACAAGCTGGGCGTCGAGAAGGTTGACGTGGTTGCGAGCGACAGCGGCGGCGCCGTGGCGCAACTGTTCCTGGTGCTGCATCCCGAGCGCGTGCGCAGCCTGCTGCTTGCCAACTGCGACACCGAACTCGATTGCCCGCCGCCGGCCATGCAGCCGGTGATCGAACTGGCAAAGCAGGGCAAGTTCGCGCAGGAGTGGCTGGCGCCCTGGCTGGCCGACAAGGACAAGGCGCGCTCGCCCGAAGGCCTGGGCGGCATCTGCTACGCCCGGCCGGCCGCGCTGGCGGACGAGGTGTTCGAAACCTACCTGCGCCCCCTGGTCGACAACCCGCAGCGCCTGCACGGCTACATCGCTGCGCTGGAACGCAATGCCCTGCACGGCATCAAGCCCGCCCTGAAGGCCAGCACGGCGCCGGTGCGCGTGCTGTGGGGCATGGCCGATGAAATCTTCCCGCCGCGCGGCGCCGACTATCTCGAGCAGGCATTCGGCAACAGCAAGGGCGTGCGCCGCATCGAAGGCGGCAAGCTGTTCTGGCCCGAGGAGCAGCCAGGCCTGGTGGCGCGGGAAGCGCTGGCGCTGTGGCGCAGCGCCTGATGCCTAGCGCTTGCGGTAGATGCACACCATGATATCGCTGGGGAATAGCCGCATCAGCGGCAGCAGCAGCCAGCGCATGCCCAGGTAGCGCAGCGGCGCCTTGAATGGATGGAGTTGGCCAAACACGGTCATCCAGCGCCACATGCCCTGCTTTTTCACTACGGCCAGTTCGCTGCTGTGGCGCAGCGTGAAGCCTTCTCGCTCCACCAGCCTGGTAAGGTTGGCCGGGTTGAAGTAATGGACATGCGGCGAAGGCATGCCTTTCTGCCACAGCCGGTCGAACGGGCCATGCAGCCCGGCGCGCGCGAACAGCTTGGACAGGCGGTAGCACAGGCCGCGGCTGCTGGGCAGGTTGAGCACCAGCGTGCCGTCCGGGGCCAGGTGCTGGTGGCAGTCGCGCAGGGCGGCGCGGATATCGGGGATATGTTCGATCACTTCATTCAGCACGATGATGTCGAACTGCTCCCCGTCCGCCAGCGCCTGGGGGAAGTAGCCGAGGCGCACCGGCAGCCCGCGCTCGCTCGCCTGCCGGGCCAGCACTTCGTCCGGCTCGACCCCCAGCACGTCGAACGCGCAGGCTGCCGACTCCAGGAGCCACCCATGGGCGCTGCCCACGTCAAGCAAGGTGTTGGCGCGCGGCGCCGCGAACTGGCGGGTGAGGGCGACGATGGTGCGGCAGTTCTCCTGGCGCAGCGCATTCAGGGACGCTTCGCGCAGGTCTTCGTCGCTTGTCGCGGGTGTGGCGGAATGGGCTGCGCCTTCGTAGGCGCAGCCGGGGCAGGTCCGGTGCCAGCCTGACAGGCCGGTCTTCAATGGGGCGTAGCAAATAATACAAGTCATGCGCGCCACGATAGCATGCTTACATTGTTGCGATATTCACAAATACTCACTTTGCAGACTGCGGTAGAATCGCAGGTTTGGATCTTTCCGAGGTTTCGCAATGAAATGGGCTGTTGTCGGCTTTTACATCCTGTCCGTCCTGCATATCCACTTCCGTGGCAAGGTACGTCTCCCGATCGGCCGCCAACTGTTCGACCACTCGTCGTTCATGGCCCCCATCAATATCTTCATGCACTGGTTCTCGCGCGTGCCATCCACGCCCTACCTGCCGGTTGACACCTTCAAGGAACTCAAGCCGCTGGAAGACAACTGGCAAGTGATCCGCGCCGAAGCGGAAAACCTGCTGCGCCTGCAGAAGATCAAGGCGTCGGAAAAGAACGACGACGCCGGCTTCAATTCCTTTTTCAAGAATGGCTGGAAGCGCTTTTACCTGAAGTGGTACAACGCCAGCCACCCTTCGGCCCAGGAACTGTGCCCGCAGACCTATGCGCTGCTGGCCGCGATCCCGTCGGTGAAGGCGGCCATGTTTGCCGAACTGCCGCCGGGCGGCAAGCTCAATCCGCACCGCGACCCGTTCGCCGGCTCGCTGCGCTACCACCTGGGCCTGGCCACGCCGAACGACGACCGCTGCTTCATCGACGTCGACGGCGAGCGCCATAGCTGGCGCGACGGCCAGGGCGTGATCTTCGATGAAACCTATATTCACTGGGCCATCAACGGTTCCGAGAGCGACCGCATCATCCTGTTCTGCGACGTGGAGCGTCCGATGCGCTATCGCTGGGCGCAGGCGATCAACCGCTTCCTCGGCCGCACCATGATGACTGCCGCCGCTTCGCCCAACGAGCAGGGCGACCAGGTCGGCCTGGTGTCGAAGCTGTTCCGCGTCTCCTTCTACGCCGGCAAATACCGCCGCGCCTTCAAGGCCTGGAACAAGACCGTCTACAAGTTCACCAAGTTTGGCCTTATCATCGGCCTCGCAGCAGCAATCTATTACATGTGAGGCGGCCCGCGCTGCCTCGTCAAAAGGAGGCAGCATGCGGCACCGAATCCCCGCCGGCGTCCTGGCCATCGTGCTGGGCGCCACCACCCTTGCAGCCGGCGCCGGCCCCTTGCGCGACCGGCTGCTGGAACGCCAGGCGTCCCGCACTGCGCATGACGCCGCCCCCGGCAAAGCCTTGCGCGACATCCCCTACGGCAGCGATCCCCGCCAGCGTTTCGACGTCTACCTCCCTGCGCAGGCAGCGTCCAGGGCCCCCGTCATTTTCATGGTGCACGGCGGCGGCTGGCGCATCGGCGGTAAGGCCGAAACGGCCGTGGTGGAGAACAAGGTGCCGTATTTCACGGGGCGCGGCTACCTGGTCATTTCGATCAACTACCGCATGCTGCCCGATGCCGATCCGCTGCTGCAGGCGCGGGACGTGGCGCTGGCGCTGGCCACGGCCCAGGACAAGGCCGCCAGCTGGGGCGGCGATGCGCGCCGCTTCATCCTGATGGGCCATTCAGCCGGGGCGCACCTGGTGGCGCTGTTGTCGGCCCAGCCTTCGCTGGCGCCCGGCAGCAGCTGGCTCGGCACCATTGCCCTCGACAGCGGTGCGCTGGATGTGCCGCAGATCATGGAACAGCGCCACCCGCGCTTGTACGACGAAGCATTCGGCAGCGATCCGGCCTTCTGGCGCAAGGTATCGCCGGCCCACGCGCTGCAAACGGGCGCGCAGCCGATGCTGCTGGTGTGCTCCAGCCAGCGCGACAGCTCCTGCCGCCAGGCCCACGATTTTGCGCAACGGCTGCACGCCAGCGGCAGCCGCGCCGAAGTGCTGGAGCAGGCGAAGAGCCATCGCGACATCAACCTGCAGCTTGGCGCCGACAGCGGCTATACGAGTGCGGTGCAAGCCTTCATCGACAGCCTGCTCAAGTCCTGAGCCTGTCGGAATTCTTTACAGATGAAAAAACGCTGCATTTAAAATCAGCAACTTATATTGGCCAACCTTGGCAGCATGATGCTGGACGTCGATCCGGCCCTGGTCAATAACGTCCTGTCGGGCAGCAAGTACGAAACGGTCGATGATTCCGCGCACAAGCCGACGCTGCAAGCCCTGTGCGGCATGAGCCTGGTGTTGCTGCTTGCCTTCCGCGCCGCTGCCCGCTTCAGCGGCAAGCGTCGGCGTCGGCGACGGTAAAGTGGTAGCGCAGCGCGATGCGGCGCCACGCGCGATCGCAGGGCATGGCGGCAGCGATCTTGTCCAGCTCCGCCGCCAGCGCCCCGGCATCGCGCGCCAGCACGAAATGGCGGCCGAACTGGCTGAAGGGCTTGTCGCCCACATGCAACTGCCCCAGGGGCAGCTTTTCCCTGTCCATCTGGCGCCGCAGGTAACGGAAAGCACTCAGCGGCATCACCGTGAAATCGGCCTGTCCCGCCGCCAGCTTGCGCAGGTTGCTCATGGCATCGGGCGCATTGCTGCGCGTCAGGCTCTTGCCGGCGTATTCGTCGATGCCGGGATAACGGTTGCCGTAAATGCCGGCAAAGCGCAGGCCGACCAGCGAAGCCGCGCCGTGGTAGAGCACAGGATTGTCGATGCGCGACACGATGACATTGCTGTCGTCCAGGAAGGGCGGACTCCAGTGAAAGCGCTTGCGCGGCACGTCGCCGATGAAGGCCGGCGAGAGGAACAGCGCCACCCCGTCGAAGCCGCCGGATGCCTCCATCAGCTGGTTGAGCTGGCGGCGTTGCAACGACACCAGTTGCAGCGTATAGCGGCCTTCGAGCTTGCGGTTCACATAGCGCACCAGGTCGGGCGCCAGGCCGCTTTTGCCGTCGATGTAGGGCGGCCCGCGATAACTGTTGTAGGCCTTGACGATGGTATCGGCGCCAGCCGGCGCCGCAGCGAGGGCGCTGCAAAACACTAGCAACAGGTGCGGTCGTGCCATGGCGCGCCTCCGGGCGTCGCGACCCGGTCTCAGCGCGCGCTGGCTGCCGGCAGGCGCGCTTCTTCCGAAGTCAGGATCCAGACCAGGTTGAGATTGCCGTTCATGTCTTCCGTGTAGTTGACGATGAAGGTCGCATCGGCCAGCGCGCTCGGCACCACGGTCAGGTTTTCATCGCTGAAGATGCGTGCAGCTGGCGAAAGCTGGCGCGGCTTGCCGTCGACAACGATGTCCGGCGCATAGCCGAAGGTAATCTTGCCGCGCTTGGCGTTGGGCGGGAATGGGCGAGGCTCGGCGGCCAGCGCTGGCAGGGCAGGGAGGGTCATTGCGGCCGCAAGGGCCAGCAGGAAGTGTCGTTTGTCCATGTCCGCTAGCTTACCATGCTGGCGAACATGGCCAAAACGGCCAGGGCCATCACTGTTGTACAGGACCACCCCAGCACGCGCAGGCGGCGCGACAGGACCACCTCGCCCATCACCCCGCGCCGGGTCGACAGCAGCATGGTCACCACCATGACCGGCACCGCCACCACGCCGTTGACCACCGCGCTCCAGAACAGCGCGCGCATCGGGTCCATCGGCAAGAAGCCAATGCAGACGCCGGCCAGCGTGGCGGCGGTAATGATGGCGTAGAACTTGCGCGCGGCCAGCGGTTCCAGTTCCAGGCTGCTGCGCCAGTTGAACGCACCGGCCATGGCGTAGGCCGCCGACCCGGCCAGCACAGGAATCGCCAGCAGGCCGGTGCCGATGATGCCCAGCCCGAACAGCGCAAACGCCAGCTCGCCCGCAATCGGCCGCAGCGCCGCCGCGGCCTGGGCTGACGAGCCGACGTGGAAGATGCCGTGCGCATGCAGCGTGACCGCGGTGGTCAGCATGATCGACCATGCCACGAGGTTGGAAAAGCCCATGCCGATAGCGGTATCGAGCTTGATGCGGCGCAGTTGCGGGCGCACCTGGCGCGGCGCGCGCTTGAGCGGTTCGGCCTCCGGGTCTGCCTGCAGTTCTTCCACTTCCTGCGCGGCCTGCCAGAAGAACAGGTAGGGGCTGATGGTGGTGCCGAACACCGCCACCATGGTGGTCAGGTATTCCTTGTTCCACTGGATGTGCGGCGAGAAGGTGCGCTTGGCCACCTCGCGCCAGGGCACGTCGATCACCAGCACCGTGGCGGCATAGGCCAGCAGGGCCAGCGTCAGCCATTTTAGCAGGCGCGCGTAGCGCTGGTAGGGGATGAAGACCTGCAGCGCTACCGACAGCAAGCCGAAAGCCAGGGCATGCCACTGCGCTTTGCCGCCCGCCACCAGGTGCAGCGCGTCACCCATGGCGGCCAGGTCGGCCGCAATATTGATGGTGTTGGCAAGCAGCAGCAGGCTGACCATGCAGTACAGCAGCCAGGCCGGGAAGCAGCGGCGCATATTGGCAGCCAGCCCGCGCCCGCTGGTGCGGCCGATGCGCGCGCTGGTTTCCTGGATGCCGACCATCAGCGGATAGGTGAACAGCCCAAGCCACAGCATGCCCAGGCCGAATTGCGCTCCGGCCTGGGAATAGGTGGCGATGCCGCTGGGATCATCGTCGGCAGCCCCCGATACCAGGCCCGGGCCGAGCTTGTCCAGCCATGATTGGCTCTGCTGTTCCATGCCCCCGATGCTAGCGGGAGCAGGAGCAGCCTTCCGTTAAGTCACGAACATGAAAGTCGGGGTCAGGTCTGGCAATCCGCCATAAAGCGCACGAATGTGCGCTTTATGGCGGATTGCCAGACCTGACCCCGACTTGCTTTTGGCGAGCTTCCCAGGCGGCAAGGGCGATGCGGTAGCGCTCCAGGTCGTCGTAGTAGAGGTCGAGCACGCACCAGGTGCAGCCGCTGTGGCAGCAGTCGTCGGGGCCGGGTTCGGCCGGCGGTTGCGGCTTGGGGTCGTCGGCAGGTGCTTCAGTGTCGTCCATCATTCTTCCATTGCCAGCAAGGCCTGGTTGCGGCCGCGCTGCTTGGCGCGGTAGAGCGCTTCGTCGGCCAGGCGTACCAGTTGCTCGGGGCGGCTGTTTTCGGTCGGCACCAGCACCGCCACGCCGATACTGATGGTCACCAGGCCGAACGGCGAGGCGTCGTGCGGAAGCTGCAGCCGCGCCAGTTCGGCGCAGATGGTCTGCGCCACGCCGATCGCATCGGCGCCCGGGGTGGCTACCGACAGCAGCGCGAATTCTTCACCGCCGTAGCGCGCCACCAGGTCCGAGCTGCGCCGCCCATGCTCGGTGATCACGCGCGCCACTGCGCGCAGCGTGGCATCGCCGGCCAGGTGCCCATAGCGGTCATTGTATTTCTTGAAGTAGTCCACATCCAGCATCGATAGCGCCAGCGGCTGGCCGGTGCGCTGGGCGCGCCGCCATTCCGCTTCCAGCGCCAGGTCGAAGCCGCGCCGGTTGCTGACGCCGGTCAGGCCGTCGGTCTGGCTCAGCGCTTCGAGCTTGCGGTTGGAGTCTTCCAGCTCGGCGGTACGGGCGGCCACCTGCTGCTCGAGCACGGCCTGCAGGCGTGTCAGGCGCCGGATGCGCCAGTGGTACAGGCTCCACAGCCCGCCCAGGATCACGGCGGCTGCGGCCAGGCGGAACCAGGTGGTCTGCCAGAAAGGCGGCGTGATAGTCACGTCCAAGGTGGCGGCCTGTTTGCTCCAGCTGCCGTGGTGGTTGGCGGCGCGTACGCGGAAGACGTAGCGGCCCGGGTCGAGGTTGGTATAGGTGGCCACGCGGCGTTCGGCATCGGTTTCCTGCCAGTCGGGGTCAAAGCCTTCCAGCTGGTAGGCGTAGCGGTTTTGCGAAGGCTCGGTGAAGTGCAGGGCCGCGAATTCGATGGTGAAGGCGGTCGCCTGCGACGACAGCACCAGGCCGGTGGGCGCCGTCAGCGGGCCTTCCAGCCAGGCCTGGTCGCGGAAGCGGCCCTCGCTGAGCGAGTGGCTGAACAGCTTGATATCGGTAATGGCCACCTGCGGCGGCACCGAGTTGCTGCGCACCTGCTCCGGCTCGACGCCGGTCATGCCGTGCACGCCGCCGAAGTACAGCTTGCCGTCCGCGCCCGGCGCCGAGGCATTGGTGGTGAAACCGTCGGTCATGCCGTCGGCCACGGTGTAGAGCTGGGCCGAGCCATTGCCGGGGTTGAGGCGGAACAGACCAGCCAGCGTGCTGATCCAGATCCTGCCCTTGGCGTCGGACTGGATGGCCAGTGTCTTCAGGTGCTGCACGGCGGCGGCATGCGAGCGCAGCCGCAAGTCGCCGCGAGCGCTCTCTTCCAGCTGCAGCAGGCCGCGCGAGGTGCCGATCCAGAGCCGGCCGGCGGCGTCCTGGTGCAGCGCGGTGACGTTATCGTCGATCATGCCTTCCGGTCCGCCGGCGCGCAGGTGGCGAAACTTGCCGGTGGCCGGGTCCAGCAGGTCGAGCCCGCCGCCGTTGAATTCCGAACCCATCCACACGCGGCCCTTGCTGTCTTCCAGCACCACGCTGGTGCCGCCGACGCTGCGGCTGTCCGGGTTTTGCGGGTCGTGGTAGAACAGCAGGGAGCGGTCGCGCAGCGTGTCGTAGCGTACCAGGCTGTTGCCCGTGCCCAGCCACAGCACGCCATCCTTGCCGGGTGCGATGGAATTGATGAAGTCGCTGGCGGTATTGCCGAAGCGGACCAGCTGGAACTTGCCGTCCAGCGCATCCAGCCGGTTCAAGCCGTTGGCCGTGCCCACCCACAGCGGGCCGCCGGGCTGCTGGTACAGGCTGTAGACGATATTGCTGTTCATCGAGCCGGGCCGGTCGTCGGCATGGTAGCGCCGCAGCACTTCGCCCTTGGCGGGGTCGAACAAGCCAATGCCGAGGTTGCCGCCGATCCAGACCGTGCCGTGCGGGCCATTCTCCAGGCTCAGCAAGGCGTTGTTGGCGCGGCCATGGCGGCCGTCCAGGCGGTACGGCAGGTAGCGCGTGAAGCCGCTGCTGCTCAGGTTAACCAGGGCAATGCCGTCGGTAAACGAGGCGATCCACAGCATGCCGCCGCGGTCCTGCAGCATGGCACGCAGATTGTCGCCCGGCAGAGAATACGGGTCGTCGCTGTTGTGGCTGTACTGGTCGAAGCGCTGCGCCGTTGCATCCCAGCGCAGCAGGCCGGCCGACAGGGTCGTGGCCCACAAGGTATTGTCGCGGTCGAAATAGAAGCTGGTGACGCGGCTGTCGGGCACTGGCACGCTGTCGCGTGTTTCCCACGGCTTGCTGCTGTCCCAGCGCCAGACGCCGCCTTCAGTGCCGATCCACAGCACGCCGTTGCGGTCGAACTGCAGGGCGCGCACGATGTTGGCGCGCGCGTTCGGATCCTGGCCCTTGTCGACGCGGCGGTGTTCAAACTCGCTGGCCCCGGCAGGCAGGTAGTCCAGGCCGCCTGGCCAGGTGGCGGCCCAGACGCCGCCCTTGCTATCGACCGCCAGTGCATTCAGGTCGTTGCCGCCCAGGCTGCCCGGGCGCGCCGGATCGTGCACATGAACGGTGAAGGTGCCGCTGCCGGGGTCAAAGTGCTGCAGGCCGCCCCAGGTGGCCAGCCACATGCCGCCTTTTCCATCGGACACGATGGCGCGGATGATGCGGCCGTTATTGGGCGCGTTGACCGGCAAGAAAGTCGTGAAATCGTTGCTGGCCGGGTTGAAGCGCGCCAGGCCGTCCTGGGTGCCGGCCCACAAACGGCCCTGGCCATCTTCAAACAGCGCCGCAACGCGGTCATGCGGCAGGGCGCGCGGGTTGCCGGCTTTGCTGCGGTACTTGGTGACACGGTAGCCATCGTAGCGGTACAGGCCGTTCGATTGGGTGCCGATCCACATGAAGCCGCGCTGGTCTTGCAGCAGCGATAACATTGAAGGTTCGTCATTGCCTAACGGCCCGAGCTTGCGAAAGCGCAGGGTAGGCGCGGCAGCCTGGGCGATGGCAGTGAGCAGGCAGCTTGCCAGGATAAGCAGCAAAATAAAGCGGCTCAGGTGCCAGCCGCGGGCGTCAGTAGCATTCATTTAGTGACATTATAGCTTCCAACCCAGCAATAATTTCCGCTCCGCTGCCCCAATCCATGCGCTTTACCACAGTTCTCGGGTATCATGCGGGGTTGGCCGCTGTTAACCTTAAGAATTGTATGTCTGACATTGAGAACACCCCTGAGCAAGTAAAGTTCGCCGATTTCGGCCTGGCGCCGGAAATCCTGCGCGCACTGACCGACCAGGGTTATGTGCACCCGACGCCGATCCAGGCGAAAGCGATCCCGATCCTGCTGCAGGGCCGCGACGTGATGGGTGCCGCCCAGACCGGTACCGGCAAGACGGCCAGTTTTTCCCTGCCGATCATCCAGCTGCTGCTGGCCCATGCGAATACGTCGATGAGCCCGGCGCGCCATCCGGTGCGCGCCCTGGTGCTGGCGCCGACCCGCGAGCTGGCGGTGCAGGTGGCGGAAAACGTGGCTGCCTATTGCAAGCACACCCCGCTGCGTTCCACCGTGGTCTTCGGCGGCATGGACATGAAGCCGCAGACTGAAAAGCTGCGCAGCGGCGTGGAAATCGTGATCGCCACGCCGGGCCGCCTGCTGGACCACGTGGAGCAAAAGAATATTTCGCTGGGCCAGGTGCAGATGCTGGTCATGGACGAAGCCGACCGCATGCTGGACATGGGTTTCCTGCCCGACCTGCAGCGCATCATCAACCTGCTGCCGAAGAAGCGCCAGAACCTGATGTTCTCGGCCACCTTCTCGCCGGAGATCAAGAAGCTGGCATCGAGCTTCCTGACCGATCCGATCACCATCGAGGTGGCGCGCTCCAACGCTACCGCCGACAAGGTGACCCAGGTAGTCTATAAGGTCAACGAAGACCACAAGCGCGACGCGGTCGCCCACATCCTGCGCCAGCGCGAGCTGAAGCAGGTCATCGTGTTCTCCAATACCAAGATCGGCGCCTCGCGCCTGGCGCGCGGCCTGGTGACCGAGGGCATGAAGGCGGCCGCCATCCACGGCGACAAGACGCAGCAGGAACGCATGCAGGCGCTGGAAGCCTTCAAGAAAGGCGAGATCGACGTGCTGGTGGCTACCGACGTGGCGGCACGCGGCCTGGACATTTCCGACCTGCCTTGCGTCATCAACTTCGACCTGCCGTATAACGCGGAAGATTATGTGCACCGCATCGGCCGTACCGGCCGCGCCGGCGCCTCGGGCGACGCGATCTCGATCTACTCGGACAAGGATGAACGCCTGCTGGCCGACATCGAAAAGCTGATCAAGCAGACCGTCCCGCGCGGCACGCTGGAAGGCTTCGTACCGGGCGGCTTCCGCAGCGATGAGCGCCATGGCGACCGCCGCCGCGACCGCACCCAGAGCGACCGCGCGCCGCGCAGTGGCGAACGCCGCGAAGGCGCACCACCACCTCGCCGCGAGAAGGTCGACCCATGGTTCCTGAAACCGTATGAGCCGACCCGCAGCAACGGCGCGCCTGCCGCCGCCGCGCCGGCCGCACCGGCCAAGCCGAAGCAGAAGATCGCCGCCTTGCTGGGCGGCCTGCCGAAAGGCTAAGCCGCCATCGGCAGCAAAGAAAAGGGCCCGTCGAACGGGCCCTTTGTTTTTATTGCTTGCTGGACGATGGTGTCTGACCCTGAGGGTCAGACACCGGTTTACCGGTTTTCGAACGCGCCGCCCACTCTCCCAGGAAAACCGGCAAGGCAGTGTCAGACCCGCAGGGTCTGACACTCGTTTAATGCTTGCCGAAGCAGGCAGGGCACGACACCCCCGGCACGTATTCCGGCGCCAGTTGCTGGCGCGGGGTAACCACCGCGCGGCAAGCGAAGCACTGCTTGGTTTCGGTTGGCTCGAGCTGCGGGTTCAGCGCAGTGCGGTAGTCGAACACGAAGCAATCGCCGGTGTAGTGGGCGCCGCCCACTTCCTCGAAATACTTCAGGATACCGCCTTCGAGCTGGTAGACATTGTCGTAGCCGATGTTCTGCATGTGGATCGCGGCTTTCTCGCAGCGGATGCCGCCGGTGCAGAAGGTCACCACGGTCTTGCCTTCGAAGTCGGCCTTGTGCTTCTCGATGATCTCCGGGAACTCGGTGAACTTGGTCAGGCGGTAGTCGACCGTGTTGTTGAAGGTGCCGACGTCCACTTCATAGTCGTTGCGGGTTTCGACCATCACGACCGGCTTGCCGTTGTCGTCGTGACCCTGGTCGAGCCAGCGCTTCAGGTCTTTGGCTTTCACATGCGGTGCGCGGCCGTCTTCCGGACGGATCAGCGGATGGCGCATGGTGATGATTTCTTTCTTGATGCGCACCAGCATGCGGCGGTGCGACTGCTCGGCCGACAGGCTCTCTTTCACTTCCAGGTCCGCCAGGCGGGCGTCGCTGCGCACCCAGGCCAGGTACTCGTCGATATTGGCGCGGGTGCCGGACAGGAACATATTGATGCCTTCCGGGGTCAGCAGGATGGTGCCCTTCAGGCCCAGGCGGGCGCAGATGTCCTGGTATTGCGGGCGCAGCTCGTCCAGCTTGTCGAGCGTGATGAATTTGTAGGCCGCGATGTTGACGTAAACGGCTGGTGCCGCGCCGGGCGTTGCAGGCGCGTTTTCAATGGTTGCTTGCATGGGATTGGTAATCGATTGAATCCGGAACAGCCGACATTATAGCCGCACTCGGCGGAATGCCCAAATAATAGGCAGCCGGCGCGCGACATTATGGCGTTCTACGACATGGCATCCGAGCAAGGCGTCGCCGCGCGAACGGCGATCACCTGATCAGCAAGAACACCTTCCGCCTTCGCAAGCCTGCGTGAGGCGGGCGCTCCGGTTAGCGCTTACTTCTGCGCCAGGACCCAGCGCACCAGCTGGTGAGCTTCGGCATCGGTCACCTGGTTGGGCGGCATCGGCACCGCGCCCCAGGTGCCGGAACCGCCCTGCAGCACCTTCAGGATCAGCTTGTCTTCAGCACCCTTGTCGTTCTTGTACTTGGCCGCGACATCCTTGAACGACGGTCCCACCAGCTTCTTGGCCATGGCGTGGCAGGCGAAGCAGCTCTTCGATTTGGCCAACTGCTCAGGTTCTTCCGCATAGGCCGCCAGCGAGGCAGTCATCAGCAGGGCAGCAGCAACAATTTTCATCTTTCTCTCCAAGGGGGATTGGTAAGGGTGATTCTAGCCGTGCCACGCGGAAGCAGCGGCCTCATTTGTAAGCAATTATCGCGCGTCCTATACTGAACTAGTCAACAGGCTAGTTCGTTGGGGGTCTTATGTTCAAGAGGATAGGGGCATTTGATGCCAAGGCAAGGTTTTCCGAGCTGCTAAGAAGTGTGGGTGAGGGGGAAAGTTTTACCATTTCTGTGCGTGGAAAACCGGTTGCCGACCTCGTTCCGTCGCGTATGGGCGAGCAACGCGATGTCAAGGAGACAGTCGACGCTCTTGGGAGACTGGAGTTGGTCAAAGGCGTCAGCGATGATGAAATTCGAAACTGGATCCGGCAAGGTCGAGAATGAAGCTGGTCCTGGATGCGTCAATGGCAATGGCGTGGCGCTTTGAACGCTTTGACCCTGCTGAGCGCGATTGCGCGCGAAAGCTTCGAATGGCGTTTGGGACGGCAGACATCCTGGTTCCAGCGATTTGGCATCTCGAAATTGCGAACGGTTTGCTTGTGGCAGAAAGGCGCGGCTGTCTCACGATGGCCCATGTCGACGAATTTTTGAATTTGCTCGATGCCTTGCCAATCAAGACTGAAGATGTGTCTTTGTCATCAACTAAACACCAGGCACTGGCGCGTGCAAGAATCTCAGGCCTTACCGTTTACGATGCCGCTTATCTGGAACTAGCCATGCGCTCAGGCGCTGCGTTGGCAACTTTTGACCGCCAGTTGGCTGCGGCCATGCGCGCGGCCGGCGGCACCGTCTACGAATAGCGGTAGAGGCAGCTCAGGCGTTAAAATAGGGGGATATTCGACTTGAAATCCGCCCGCCCCATGAGCATTGAAACAATCGACCAGCCAGTAGACGCCACGCCAGCCGCAGCCCCGGTGGGACCGCAATTCGTCCACCTGCGCGTGCATACCGAGTACTCGATTGTCGATGGCCTGGTGCGCATCGATGACATGATCAAGGCGGCGGTCAAGGACAAGCAGGGCGCGCTGGCCATCACCGACCTGGCGAACATGTTCGCCATGGTGCGCTTCTACAAGTCGGCGCGCGGCAAGGGCATCAAGCCCATTGTAGGCGTCGACGCCTGGATCACCAACGACGAGAACCGCGACAAGCCGCATCGCATCATGCTGTTCGCGAAGAACCGCATGGGCTACCTGCAGCTGTGCGAACTGTTGTCGGAAGCGTGGTTGAACAACCAGTACAAGGGCCGCGCCGAGATCCGTACCGAGTGGCTGCGCGACCGCGCCAACAAGGAATACCCGCTGCTGCCCGGCGAGAGCGGCGCCAATGCGCTGATCGCGCTGTCCGGCGCGCACTTTGGCGACATCGGCCAGGCCATCGAAAACGGCAATCTTGACCTGGCCGAGGCCAATGCCCGCAAATGGGCGGAAATCTTCCCGAACGGCCATTTCTACGTCGAGATCCAGCGTGCCGGCCAGGCCAACCAGGAGGTGCAGGTGCGCCAGTCCGTCGCGCTGGCGGCCAAGCTTGGCTTGCCTGTCGTGGCGACGCACCCGGTGCAGTTCCTGTCGAAGGATGAATTCATCGCCCACGAAGCGCGCGTCTGTATCGCGGAAGGCGAGATGCTGGCCAATGCCAAGCGCGTCAAGCGTTTCAACGAGCAGATGCGCTTCCTCACGCAGGCCGAAATGGCGGAACTGTTCCACGACCTGCCGGCCGCGCTGCAAAACTCGGTGGAAATCGCCAAGCGCTGCAATGTGACGCTGACCCTGGGCAAGCCGCAGCTGCCGAACTTCCCGACGCCGGGCATGTCGATCGACGAATTCCTGGTGGCGGAAACGCAGAAGGGCCTGGAGGAGCGCCTGGTCCAGCTGTTCCCCGATCCCGAGAAGCGCGAGAAGGAGCGCCCGCGCTACGAGGCGCGCCTGAAGTTCGAGAACGACACCATCATCAAGATGAAGTTCCCGGGCTACTTCCTGATCGTTGCGGAGTTTATCCAGTGGGGCAAGAACAACGGCGTGCCGATCGGCCCGGGCCGCGGCTCCGGCGCAGGCTCGCTGGTGGCGTATGCATTGAAGATTACCGACCTGGATCCGCTGAAGTACAACCTGCTGTTCGAGCGCTTCCTGAATCCGGAACGGGTATCGATGCCCGACTTCGATATTGACTTCTGCCAGGAGAAGCGCGAACTGGTGATCCAGCACGTGAAGGACCTGTACGGCCGCGAGGCGGTGTCGCAGATCGCTACCTTCGGTACCATGGCGGCGAAAGGCGCAATCCGCGACGTGGGCCGCGTGATGGACTTCGGCTATATGTTCTGCGACGGCGTGTCGAAGCTGATTCCGTTCAAGCCGGGCAAGCCGGTTTCGATTGCCGAGGCGATCGAGGAAGAACCGCTGCTGAAAGAGCGACAGGAGAACGAAGAGGAAGTGCGCCAGCTGCTCGACCTGGCGCAGCAGGTGGAAGGCATTACCCGTAACATCGGCATGCACGCCGGTGGCGTGCTGATCGCGCCGGGCAAGTTGACGGACTTCTGTCCGCTGTACACCCAGGGCGGCGATGCCGGCGTGGTGTCGCAGTACGACAAGGACGACGTGGAAGCCGTCGGCCTGGTGAAGTTCGACTTTTTGGGCCTGACCACGCTGACCATCCTCGACCGCGCGGTCAACTACATCAAGGACCTCGATCCGGAAGGCACCAAGGACTTCGACCTGGCCAAGCTGCCTCTGAACGACCGCCCGACTTATGAGCTCTTGACCAAGGCGAAAACCGTCGCCGTGTTCCAGCTTGAATCGCGCGGCATGCAGGGCATGCTGAAAGACGCGCGTCCCGACCGCTTCGAAGACATTATCGCGCTGGTGGCGCTGTACCGTCCGGGGCCGATGGACCTGATCCCGGACTTCTGCAAGCGCAAGCACGGCGAAAAATTCGATTACCCCGACCCTCGCACCGAGGGCATCCTGTCCGAAACCTACGGCATCATGGTTTACCAGGAACAGGTGATGCAGATGGCGCAGATCATCGGCGGCTACTCGCTGGGCGGCGCGGACATGCTGCGCCGTGCCATGGGTAAGAAAAAGGCCGAGGAGATGGCGGAGCACCGCGAGATCTTCCGCAAGGGCGCGCAAGAGGGCGGGCTGACCGTCGAAAAAGCCGACGAGATCTTCGACTTGATGGAAAAGTTCGCGGGCTACGGCTTCAACAAGTCGCACGCGGCTGCCTATGCGCTGCTGTCCTACCACACGGCCTACCTCAAGCATCACCACACCGCAGCGTTCATGGCAGCCAACATGTCGCTGGCCATGGACGACACGGAGAAGGTCAAGATCCTGGTCGAGGACTCGATCGACGTGTGCGGCCTGACCATCCTGCCGCCGGACGTGAACCAGTCCTCCTACCGCTTCCGCCCGGACGGCGAGCCGGGCAAGAAGGCAACCAAGATCCGCTACGGCATGGGCGGCGTGAAGGGCGCCGGCCAGAACGCGATCGAAGCGATCATCGCCGCGCGCGAAGCAGGCGGCCCGTTCACCAGCCTGTTCGACTTCTGCAAGCGCGTGGACAAGAAGCAGATCAACCGCCGCACGGTGGAAGCGCTGATCCGCTCCGGCGCCTTCGATTGCTTCGGCGTCGACCGCGCGGTGCTGTTTGCCTCCGTGGGCTTCGCCATGGAATATGCCGACCAGGAAGCCAAGTCGGCTAACCAGGTCAGCCTGTTCGGCGGCGACGATTCCGACCTGGTGGCGCCGCCCGATTACGTGGCGGCCACGCCGTGGACCGACCGCGAAAAGCTGGCGGAAGAAAAGATCGCGCTGGGCTACTACCTGTCCGGCCACATGTTCGACTCCTACCAGCAGGAAGCGCGCCGCTTTGCGCGCACCAAGCTGTCCGAACTCGAGCCGTCGCGCGAACCGCGCATGATGTGCGGCGTGATTTCCGGCATCCGCACCCAGATGACCCAGCGCGGCAAGCTGCTGATCGTCACGCTGGACGACAAGACCGCCGTGGTCGAAGTCACCGTCTATAACGAAGTCTTCGAGCCGAACAAGCATATGTTCAAGGAAGACGAATTCCTGTGCGTCACGGGCAAGGTGTCGGAAGACCGCTTCTCCGGCGGCTTGCGCATTTCGGCGGAAAAGGTGTACAACATCACCGCCGCCCGCATCCAGTTTGGCCGCCAGATCGGCCTGGCGTTGCCGAAGGCCGTGCCGACCGCCAAGCTGGCCGAGATCCTCGGCCCGCACCGCGACGAATACGGTTTGCCGGTGTCGATGCGCGTCCGGCCGCAAGGCATCGACTGCGTGTTGCAGCTTGGCGACGACTGGCGCGTGGCGCCGTCGGATGCGCTGAAAATTGCGCTGGAGCAGGGCCTGGGGGCACAGGAAGTTGCAATCGAGTATTAACCCGGTGCGCGGAACGCCGGCGCAGCTCAGCGGTATCGTGCGACGGCGTTATTAATATCTCAACATAATCCGGTAGTACCCAACCATTCGCATGGTGGCCTGCCGATCATGTTGTTCAACTCTTTCAGCTTCCTGCTGGGTTTCCTGCCGCTCGCCCTGGCCGGCTACTTCCTGCTCGCGCGCCGCCATCCGGAGTGGGGCGTGGCGTGGCTGGCGCTGGCCTCGCTGTTTTTCTACGGCTGGTGGGACGTGCGCTATGTACCGCTGCTGCTTGGCTCCATCGTCGCCAACTACGGCTGCGCGCAGCTGATTCGCCGGGCGCAGGGCCGGGCACGCCGCTGGTGGCTTGGCGGCGCCGTCGCGGCCAACCTGCTGCTGCTCGGCTACTACAAGTACGCCAACTTTTTCTACACCAGCCTGACCGGCCAGCATGCAGACCTGCTGCAAGTGGTGCTGCCGATCGGCATATCGTTCTTCACCTTCACCCAGGTCGCCTTCCTGGTCGACACGGCGCGCGGTTTTGTGCAGGAAGGGCGCTTCATCCACTATCTGCTGTTCGTTACCTACTTCCCGCACCTGGTGGCCGGGCCGGTGCTGCACCATAAGGAAATGATGCCGCAGTTTGCCGATCCGCGGAATGCCTTGCCGCGGGCAGAGAACTTCTCGGTCGGCGCCACCATTTTCATCCTTGGCCTGGCCAAGAAAACGCTGTTGGCCGATACGCTGGCGCCCTATGCCAACGCCCTGTTTGCGGCGCCCGGCGAGCCCACGCTGCTGTTGGCATGGGGCGGCGTGCTGGCATATACCTTCCAGCTCTATTTCGATTTCTCCGGCTATTCGGACATGGCGATCGGCCTGTCGCGCATGTTCGGCGTGCATTTGCCGCTGAATTTCAACTCGCCCTACAAGGCGCTCAACATCGTGGATTTCTGGCGGCGCTGGCATATCACCTTGTCGCGCTTCCTGCGCGACTACCTGTACATCCCGCTCGGCGGCAATCGCCACGGCGCCGTGCGTGCCAAGGCAAACCTGATGTTGACCATGGTGCTGGGCGGCCTGTGGCATGGGGCAAGCTGGAATTTCGTGCTGTGGGGCGGGCTGCATGGGGCCTACCTGGTATTGGCGCACGCCTGGCATGCACTCAAGGCACGCCTTGGCTGGCAGGGCGGCGGCAGGGCAGGCGCTGTCGCGGCCTGGGCCCTGACCTTCATCGCCGTGGCCTATGCCTGGGTGTTCTTCCGCGCGGCAGACCTGCCTTCCGCCATGCGCATCGTGGCTGGCATGTCCGGCCAGTACGGCGTGGCGTTGCCCGATGCAATCGGCGCCCGCCTGGGGAACCTGCACGAGGCGCTGGCCGCCCTGGGAATCAAGTGGACGCTGGGCGGTGCTACCCAGTTCATCGAAACCTGGTGCTGGGTGACGGTTGCCGCGCTGGTGGCCTTCCTGGCGCCGAATACGCAGCAAATCATGCATCGCTTCGAGCCGGCCCTGGACCACGACGGCACCACGGCGCCAGCGCGCCTGGCCTGGCTGCCGGCGCCGCGTCCGGCGCTGGTGACCGGCATGCTGGCGGTGTTTTGCTTGCTGGCCCTTTCGCGGCCGAGCGAGTTCCTTTATTTCCAGTTCTGACCATGTCCAATGCCTCGCACCATCGTTACCTGAGCAAGCTTGGCCTGGCCATGCTAGCGGGCCTCGTGCTGGTGGCCGGCGTGGTCGTGCTGGCCGACCCCTACGGCCTGTATGGCCTGGTGCGCGAGCCGGGCCTGAATGCCGAAAAGCCGGTGCCGCAGCACTTCCGCAACGAGATCAAATTGTCCATTGCCCAGCGCCTGGGGGCCACCCAGTTCCTGCTCGGCAATTCGCGGGTGGAAGTCGGCTTTGACCCGGACAGCCCGCTGCTGGGAGGAAGCGCCTACAACCTCGGGCTGGCGGGAACCGGCACCATGGTGGCGGCCGGGCAGTTGCAGTATTTGCGCAGTTTCGGCATCAGGCCTTCGCGCGTGATTGCAGGCGTCGATTTCCATGATGCCTTGCTGGCGCCGGGCCAGCGTGGCGGAGCGCGCCGGGTGCCTGTGGCAGGGGCGGGAAAACTGGGCTGGCGCGTGGAGAGCCTGTTCTCGCTTGCCGCCTTGCGCGACGCTGCGACTACCTTTACGATGCAGGGCGACCGCGAAGCCGAGACCATGACCGAGCGCGGCTTGAATCCGCTGAACCAGTACGTCAAGTTTGCGCGCTACGACGGCTATTACAAGATCTTCCGCCAGCGCGCGGAAGAGAGTGCGGCTTCGCTGGTGAGGAAAGCGCCGGGAGGCCTGGATCGCGAAGGGCTGCGGGCGGAATTGCGCGCCCTGGTCGATGCCGCGGCCAGCGATAATCCGGGCGTCGACCTGCGCCTGATGGTGTACGCTTACCATGCGCAGATGCTGGCGCTATTCGAAGCAAGCGGCATGTGGCCGCGTTTCGAGGAATGGAAGCGTATCGTGCTGGAAGAGGCAGAGGCTGCGCGCGCCCGCTATCCGCAGGCGCACATCGCGGTGCATGACTTCAGCGGGTTCGGCGAATTCAATTGCGAGGCGATTCCGGGACCGGGCGAAAAGGGCACGACGCAATGGTATTGGGAGGCCGGGCACCAGAAGCCGGCGCTGGGTGAAGAGATGATGCGGCGCATGCTGGCCGATGCACCGGACAATGGTTTCGGCATGGCGCTGACCTTGCAGAACCTGGAGCATGACCGGCAGCGCATTGCCGCCGAGCGTGCCCATTGCGTGGCGGCGCAGCCGGGCCTGTTTGCCGAGGCGAGGGAGTTGGTCGCGCGCGCAGTACGCAGGCAGGAGAAGCAGTTGTGAAGGAGCGATGAGATGGACATGAAACGCATTAACGCAGGCAAGCTGCGCGCCATTGGCTATGACGAGCGCGCGCGCATGCTGCGCGTCGAGTTCGACGACGGCAGCGCCATCGATTACGAAGGCGTGGGCCGCGACGTCTGGCAACGCCTGTCCACCTCGGGTAGCGCGTGGAGCTTCTACCGCGACAACATCGAAGAAGAATTCACCGGCCGCAAAGGGCGCGCCAAGCCGCAGGCGGGAACGCGTCCCGCCGGCCTTGACGAGCTGTTCGATTGAAAGTCGGGGTCAGGTCTGGCAATCGGACATTTCGCTTGCGAAATGTCCGATTGCCAGACCTGACCCCGACTTTCAATTACATGTCTTTCAGCGCAGTAATGGCGTAGCCTTTGCTGCCCATCTGCTGGGTCAGCCGGTCGATGTGGTAGTCAGGCAGGACTTGCACATCATCATCGACCTCCAGCGATTGCTCGGCTGGCAGCCAGTCGGTGTTGATGGCTTCCTGTGGGATGGGTTTGCCCTCGGGCACGGCGAGATAGGAAAAAATGCCGTCATGTTCGGCACGACGATAGATATCCAGGCGCATCTTCATCTCCCTTCAACTAGTCCTACGCACAGGCTGGCGTAACGCTTTGATTCTACTCCGCTTGCCTGGCTGTGGCCATGCAAGATTGCCGGCATGGCCAGCGCAAAGCAGTAAAATTAACCTGGATCAACATACTTCCCTGAAGCCCGCGAATTGCCTTATGCGTTTTCCGTTCTTGCTGCCGGCCGCCGGTTTTGTCCTGACCTACCTGCTGTTCGACTGGATTACCTATGTCGAGCCGCTGCTGGGGCTGAACATCACGCCGTGGAACCCTGACACGGCACTGGGCCTGGTGTTCTGGCTGGTGTATGGGCGGCGCGCCGCGCTGCCGTGGTTCATGGCCCTGGTGGCGGGCGATGTCCTGGTGCGCGGCCTGCCCGGCGGCCCGGCAGGCACCCTGCTCACGGCTGCGTGGTTGCTGTGCGGCTACGGCCTGCTGGGAGAAGCCCTGCGCCGGGCGCTGGGCGGCGGCGCCATCTTCAGTTCGCGCTCCAGCTTCTATCGCTGGCTGCTGATGGTTGCAGCCGGCACCATGCTGAATGCAGTCGGCCATATCAGCCTGCTGGCTTGGCTTGGGCTGGTGCCGTGGGACGACTGGCTGCGCGCGGTATGGCGCTTCGGCTTCGGCGACATGGTGGGCGTCGTGGTCAGCATGCCGCTGCTGTGGAAACTGGCCAACCCGCAGGACCGGGCGCGCTTGGGCGAAGCCACCTGGAAGCCGGAAACCCTGGGCTACCTGGCGCTGGCGATCTTCGTGCTGTGGGCGGTGTTCGGCTACATCATGACGGCCGAATTCAAGCATTTCTATTTCCTGTTCCTGCCGCTGATCTGGGCCGCTTCGCGCCAGGGCGTGCATGGCGCGGCCCTGGTGGTGTTCGTGCTGCAGCTGGCTATCGTGGCCCTGGTCAGGGGCAACCATGCCAACAACATCACCGTGACCGAGCTGCAGGTGCTCGATGCCGTGCTGGCGCTGGTGGGCTTCTTCATCGGCATCGTGGTCGACGAACGGCGCCAGGTGGCGGAAGAACTCAAGCAAACCCTGCGCCTGGCTGCGGCCGGCGAAATGGCGGCCGCGCTGGCACATGAGCTGAACCAACCGATGACGGCGCTGGCGGTGTACGGCAAGGCCTGCGAGCACCTGCTGGCGCGCGGCGAGGCGGGCGACCTGCTGAAGAACGCCATCGGCCAGATGATCAATGAATCGGCGCGCGCGGCGGAAGTGGTGCGCCGCCTGCGCGACTTCTTCCGCACCGGCGCCATGCAGCTCGAGACCGTCAGTGCGGCGGCCCTGCAGGCGGGCATCGTGCAGCAGTTTGGCCCGCAATTCGCCGAACATGGGGTGCAAGTCACGGTCGCCGAGGCGCCGGCGCTGGCGGTGCAGGTCGACCGCCTGCAGGTGGAGCTGGTCTTGCGCAACCTGCTGGCCAATGCCCTGGATGCGGTGCGCATGCGTCCCGCAGGACAGCGCAGCATCCGGCTCATGGCGGAAAACGTCGGCGGCAAGCTGCGCTTCACGGTGGAAGACAGCGGCGACGGCCTGACGCAGCAGGCGGCCGGGCGCCTGTTCGAGCCTTTTGTATCGACCAAGGCCAGCGGCATGGGACTGGGGCTGGTGCTGAGCCGCTCCATCGTGGAGGCGCACGGCGGGACTTTATGGGCAGAAGTTGCCGGTCACGGCATCTTTCGTTTTATACTGCCGGCGCTGGACTCTGGAGAATAGCCTTGTCAAACCTTACCGTTTTCATTGTCGACGATGATCCGTCGCTGCGCGATGCCCTTGGCCTGCTGCTGGGCGTGCGCGGTTATCGCACCGCCGTTTTTGCCAGTGCCGAAGCCTTCCTGCAGGCCTGGCTGCCCGAATGGGCCGGCTGCCTGGTGGCCGACATCCGCATGGCCGGCATGGACGGCCTGGCCTTGCAGCGCAAGCTCAACGAGATGAACTGCCTGCTGCCGGTGATTATCGTGACCGGCCATGGCGACGTCAGCTCGGCGCGCGAAGCCTTCAAGGCGCGCGCCGTCGATTTCCTGGAAAAGCCGTTCGACGACGACAAGCTGATTGCGGCCATCGAGGAAGCGTTCTCGATGCAGTTGCGCCAGCGCCAGGACCACGACCGCCGCCAGCAGCGCGACCAGTTGCTGGCCGAGCTGACTCCGCGTGAGCGCGAAGTGTTCGAGTTGGTGGTGATGGGACGCCATAACCGGGAGATCGCCCCCCAGCTGAACATCAGCGTGCGCACCGTGGAAGTCCACAAGGCGCGCCTGATGGCCAAGCTGGGCGTGGATAACGTGGCCGACCTGGTGCGCGTCGCGCTACGCGACTAAATTGCGTGCTTAAGTTGCGCTGGCGCGCAGCTCGCGCAGGCCGGCCACGGCTTGCGTGGTCTTGTCGATTGCCCGCTGCAGCACCGCCGAGCGGTTGCTTGATTCCTGGTCGCGTTTCGCTTCGCGGTGCCACAGGTGATAGACCTCGGTGGCAAAGGCCCCGCTCTTGCGCATCACGCCCGCGTTGAACAGGCGCAGCACCAGGTCGGAATCTTCGTGGCCCCAGCCGGTGAAGCTCTCGTCGAAGCCGTTCACCAGGTCAAGGTCGCTGCGCCATGCCGCCATATTGCAGCTCTTGATACGGCGCCAGGTAAAGTGTTTGCTTTCACGCCCCACGTCCGGCAAGGTCAGTATCGTCTGCAGGAATTTATTGGCGCCGCCGGTCAGGTACAGCTTGAGTTTCTCCAAGGGGCCAAGGCGCTGGATGTCGAGGTGCTGCTCCAGCAGTCGACGCGTATAGGTTTCGCTAAGCAGCACGCGGCTGCCCGTCACCACATGGCCGCGCCTGGCCAGGCGGCGGTGGCTGGAGATGAAGTTCTTCTGCGGCACGCAGTCGCCGTCGATGAAGACGATGTATTCGCCTTGCGCTGCAAGAATGCCCAGGTTGCGCGCGCGCGCCGCGCGAAAACCGATATCTTCCTGCCACACGTGCTTCAGCGGCACCGGGGAGCGCGCCTGCAAGGCGGCCACGGTATCCCGCGTGTTGTTGGTCGATCCGTCATCGGCGATAATGATCTCGAAATCTTGATCGTCCTGCGCAAAACAGGCCTCCACCACGGCCGTCAGGGCGTCCGGACGATTGTATGTGGTGATAATTAACGAGATGGTTGAAGCTAGTTGCATGGATGCCAAAAGATTAAGAAGAAATGCCGTCCTGCTGGCGGATGCCAATCCGCCAGTATACCAGTGCCGGATGCACGATTCGAATTGCGCCGGACAGGAGGCCTGCCGGTGAGGACCCTGGTGATTTCTCCCAACTGGATCGGCGATGCCGTGATGGCGCAGCCGCTGCTGCAGCGCCTGAAAGCGCTGCACCCGGAGCGCCCGATCGACGTGCTGGCGCCGCCGGCCGTGTCGCCGGTCTGGCGCCAGATGCCGGAAGTGGCCGAAGTGCTGGAAACGCCGTTCCGCCATGGCGCACTGCAGTTGAAGGAGCGCTGGCGCTATGCGCGCCTGCTGCGCCAGCGCGGCTACGCTGACGCCTATATCCTGCCCAATACCCTGAAGTACGCCCTGATCCCCTGGCTGGCCGGCATTCCGCGCCGCGTCGGCTACAAGGGAGAAAGCCGTTATGGCTTGATCAACGTGATGCACCATGACGACACGCCGCCGAGGCCGATGGTGCCGTTCTACGCCGCCCTGGCCGACGCGCCGGGAGCGCCGCTGCGCAGCGGCATGCCCAAGCCGCGCATGGCCGCCAGCAGCGAGCAAATGGCCGCGGCCTGCGCCAAGGTCGGCCTGGACCCGGCGCGACCGCTGGTGGTGTTTGCACCCGGCGCCGAGTTCGGGGGCGCCAAGCGCTGGCCGCCCGCGCATTTCGGCCAGCTGGCGCAGCATATCCTGGCGCGCGACCCGCAAGCCCAGGTTGCGCTCCTCGGTTCGCCCAAGGATGGCCCGACTTGCGACGACGTCATTGCTGCAGCCGGCGCCCCTGCCGGCCTGGTCAGCCTGGCCGGCAAGACCAGCCTGTCCAATGCAGTGGCCTTGATCGCACGTTCTGCGGCTGTGGTCAGCAACGACTCCGGGCTGCTGCATGTGGCCTCCGCGCTGAACCGGCCAGTGATCGCCATCTACGGTCCGACCGATCCCGATCACGCGCCGCCATTCTCCGACCTGGCCGCCTCGATCTCGCTGCGACTGGAATGCTCGCCATGCCGCCAGCGCGAATGCCCGCTCGGCCATCAAAACTGCATGCACGGCATCAGTTCTGGCCAAGTGTGGCAAACGCTGGAGCCAATGCTCAGCCGTTGACCACCGGCTGGGCGATGATCCAGAGGCTCAGCAAGGTGTAAGACACCATCAGCGCCAGCATCGGCAACTGACTGCGGCTGGCGCGTGTGCCGAACTGGCGCAAGGCAGTCTGGTGCCCCAGCCAGACCGCCGCCACGTGCCCCGCCACGATGGCGAACAGCGACACGTACCAGACCATGCGCGCATCCACGATGCCTAGCCGGATGAAGTAGAAGCGCGTGCCGAACAGGTCCCACCCCAGGTTGAGCGGATCGGAAGCGAGGGGGATCAGGTATTGCCCCGCCATCGCCAGGAAGGACAGGTAGTGGGCGAAATGGTAGGCGATTGCGATCGGCACCAGCGTCAGCACGTACCAGCCGGCGGTCGTGGCCAGCGAAGCGCCGCCGCCGCACCAGGCGATGGCACGGCATACGGCAAGATAGGCCAGCAGGAACAAGGCCGGCAAGAGACCTAGCGTGGCGGCGCGCAGCAGGACGGGCGGCCATGGCAGGGCGGCTTGCAAATCCAGCCACAGTTGGGTCTCCAGCAGGCCATCAAAACTGACAGAGGCCAGCATCAGCATCACCAGCACGATATGCGACCAGCCCAGCGGCGCGCCGAGCAGTAGTCCGGCGCCGAAAGGCCGCAGTTGCCAGCGGCCGTCCTGCACCTGGTTCGGTGCAAAGCGCGCCAGCAAGCCGAAGACCACAGCAAACACCTCGCCATGCGCCAGCCATGTGCGTCGCCCGAATACGAACATGCCCAGCCAGGAAAGGCAGGAATAAGCCAGCATGGCGGCCGCCAGGCTGGCCGGCTGCTCGCTGCCCTCCCAGTTCAATTCCATGTTCACGAAGGCGAGGAATAGCAGGGCGGCCGGCCACACGCCTGCCCATTGGGGCCAGGCCAGCTTGCCGGGGCGGTCGCCCAGCGTCCAGCGGCAAAGGGTATTGAGCGGATTGACCAGCGCCCACAGGTCGCCCAGCAAGGCCGATACGAAGGCCATGCCGACCCACCAAATGGCCCAGACCATGGCGGGCGCGATATTCTTAAAGGGGTTCTGCGTGCCGACAAACCCGGCGCACAGCACGAGAAGGTACAGTGCCAGCACCGCCAGCCGCAGGCTGGTCGCGAGCGCGCCAGCCAGGGGCACTTTTCGAAGCAAAATGAAAGCTTGCCCAACGGGGCGTGGCTGCATATTGCGCTGGCGCGCCAGCAAGAGGAAGGTGACAGCGACAGTGGCCGCGGCGCCTGCCATGAACATCCACAAGGGCAGCGGCAGGTCGAAGCGCTGGCCGAATCCGTGCGCCAGCGCAGGCAGGGGAATGGCTGCCAGCAGCCAGCGCTTCATCTGGGAATGACTTCCACGTAAAGCAGCGCCGGCGCGTGGTGGTGCCCCTTGCCATGCGCCGCAAGGGGAAAGCGGCCCGCGGCTTGTGCCTGCAGCTGCAGGCGCCCCGGGATGCCGGGCTTGAGCGACAACATCCGGTCATAGCCATGCAGGTGCAGGTCGAGCGCTGTATCGCTGCGTAATTCGAGCACCAGCGTATCGCCCTGCGGCACGCGCACGGTGGGTGCCGGATTGGCAATGCGCTGCTGCCTGACTTCGAAGCTGGCACTTTGTTGCGCGGACCACACAGGCGTCCCTGCCAACAGCGTTAGCGTTGCAAACAGCCAGTATTGGCGGGGCAGGCGCATATGGAGATTCTAGTCCAGCAGGCGTAATATGCAACGACTGACCCTGCACAAGAAGGAGTGGACCATGCGTATCCGTTTCCTGCTTCCCCTCGCGGTCGCCCTGGGCATCCCCGCCCTGGCCAGCGCCGAAATCCTGGCGATGATGAATTATGAAAGCAAGTCCGCCGAGTCGCTCAAGGCGCTCAAGAATCCCGTGGCGCCGGCGTCACGCAAGGAGGGCATCGCGATTGTCGATGTCGATCCCAACTCCAAGGCCTTCGGCAAGATCGTCAAGGACATCCCGCTGCCGGCCGACCTGGTGGCGCACCACATCTTCTACAACCACGACATGAGCAAGGCCTACATCACGGCGCTGGGCAAGACCGAGCTGCGCGTGATAGACATGAAGTCGAAGGACTATGCCATGACCACCGTCAGCATTCCCGACTGCAGCGTGGGCGAG
This sequence comes from Pseudoduganella sp. R-34, assembly GCF_049904655.1. Taxonomy (NCBI): domain Bacteria; kingdom Pseudomonadati; phylum Pseudomonadota; class Betaproteobacteria; order Burkholderiales; family Oxalobacteraceae; genus Pseudoduganella; species Pseudoduganella sp. R-34. The sequence continues at coordinate 5,757,436 of NZ_CP184572.1, read as the reverse complement.
GATATCGCCTTCTCACCCGACCACAAGCGCTGGTATGTGAGCTGCATGGGCAGCCAGGCCATGGTGGTGGGCGACGCCCATAGCGACAAGGTGCTTTCCACCATCAAGGTGGCGGCGCCATATCCGCATGGGCTGGCCGTTTCCGGTGCGGCAGACCGCATCCTGCTCACGTCGACCGTGCGCGCCTCCGACCTGGGCGACCCGGGGGAAGTGATCAGCGCGGTGGAAGCCAGCACCGGCAAGGTGCTGGGCACCTACAAGGTATCGAGGAAAGCTTCACCCGCAGGCGAAGCGCCGGTCGAAGTCCTGTTCGTGCCGAATGCAAAACCCGCCGTGGCCTACATCACCAATATGTATGGCGGCACGCTGTGGACCGCAAGCTGGAACAAGGACAAGAAGGACTTCGAAGTGGCGCAGGTGTACGACTTTGCCGAGGCCAAGGCAGGCGTACCGCTTGAGATCTACTTCAACAAGGCCGCCACGCGCATGTACGTAACCAGCGCGAAGCCGGGCCAACTGCACGTCTTCGACATTTCAGCCAAGGCCGGCGAGCCAAAGCTGCTCAAGTCCATCCCCGCAGCGGAAGGCGCGCACCACGTGGCCTTTACCAAGGACGGCAAATACGCCTTCGTGCAGAATGCCTTGCTCAACCTGCCGGGCATGAGCGATGGTTCGGTCACCGTGGTTGACCTGCAGTCCGGCACCGTCGTCACCAGCATGGACACGCTGAAGAACGCCGGCTTGAACCCGAACAGCATTGTGCTGCTGCCGCAGTGGAATGAGATGATGGGACATTGAACTTGCCCTCGGTGCCGTGCCAGCTGCCGGCACCGGGGGTATACTCGCGGCATGACACCGCTGGTCCTGATTCCCGGCTATATGCTGGACGACGCCTTATGGGATGGCATGCTGCCGTTCCTGCCTCCTGAACTCCCGCTGCATTTCGCCAGCCTGGCCGAAGGCGATTCCATTGCTTCCATGGCGCAGGCCGTGCTGGCGAAGTGCCCGTCGCGATTCACCTTGCTCGGTTTCTCGATGGGCGGCTATGTCGCGCGCGAAATCGTCCGTCTCGCGCCCGGCCGCGTGCAGGCGCTGGCGCTGGTCGCCACTTCCAGCCGGGCTGATCTGCCGCTGCAGGTCGAACAGCGTACCAGGGCCGCGCGCGCCACGCCGCTCGGCCCTTTCCGTGGACTGGGCCGCGCCGCCATCGCGCAATCGCTGCATCGCGACAATGCTGCCAACGAAGCGCTGGTGGCGCGGGTGCGCGCGATGGGCGAACGCCTGGGCCGCGAGGTCTTCGTGCGCCAGTCGCTGATTGTGCGCGACGCCGATACAGCCTGCCTGTCCGACATCCAATGTCCGACCCTGGTTGTCGCGGCAGCCGGAGACCAGTTGCGCAGGCCCGAAGAAGCGCGCGAACTGGCCGAGGGCATCCCTGGCGCAAAGCTGGCGACAATTCCCCACGCAGGCCACCTGATTCCGCTCGAGCAGCCGCAGTCGCTGGCAACCGCCATCACCGTGATTTTTCAATAGAAAATTTCCTTAGTATTAACGCTATACTCCGCCAACTTTCACAGGAGGCTAGGTATGCGTACCTTGATGAGCGGAGCGCTGGCGGTGGGGATGATGTTTGCGTCGGTGGCGCAGGCAAGCTGCCGTTGAAACAGCGCCTGCCGCAGGCGGGGACTGTCATTTTTGGCGAGATCCATGGCACGAACGAGATTCCAGCATTCTTCTCCGCCTGCGTCCGTGAGTTCCTCGACCGCGGAGAGACGGTCAAGGTGTTCCTGGAGCTTGATGCCGCAGACACCGAACATACGGCAAAGTACCTGCGTGGCGAAATCGACGAAGCGGCTTTGTTGTCATCACCGCGCTGGCGGGTGCATGATGGGCGAACCAGCCTGGCCATGCTGGAACTGCACCGCGCGCTGAAAGGTGTACCGGTGGTCGGTTTTGTACCGGGAAGGGGAGTTGCAGACAGCAACGCCGCAATGGGCGAAAATTTCCTGCGGCATCGGCTGGAAAACGGATACAACCTGGTCTTGGTAGGAGGAACCCATGCACAGCTGGCGGCTGGGAAGGGCGACAGCTTTACTTCGGTCCCATTCGGCCAATATGTTCAGGCCAGGTCAAACAACGTTCTCAGCTTGAACGCGCGCTACACTGGGGGCGAGGCATGGGCTTGCGCGCCGTATTGCGATGCCAATCCGCTCGACGGCAATGAACCGGACGGCGCCACGCCGGCCAAACGCATCGGCTTCGAGGATAAAGACCGCCGCTTCAACGGCTACTTCAGTGTTGGCAGAGTCACCGCATCGCCGCCGGCAGTCGAGAAGTAATTGGCGTAAGTCTTCGTCACATCAGGATAACGTCGTACTGCTCCTGATGGTAGCTGGTCTCGACCTGCAGCGAAATCTTCTTGCCAATGAAGTCGCCCAGCATCGCCAGATGCTGCGATTCTTCTTCCAGGAACAGGTCGACCACTTCCTGCGAGGCGAGGATGCGGAATTCGCGCGGGTTGAACTGCTTGGCTTCGCGCAGCAGTTCGCGCAGGATTTCGTAGCAGATGGTGCGCGAGGTCTTGACCTGGCCTTTGCCTTCGCAGGCGGGGCAGGGCTCGCACAGGATGTGGGCCAGCGATTCGCGCGTGCGCTTGCGCGTCATCTCCACCAGTCCCAGCGCGGAGAAGCCGGACACCGACACCTTGGTGCGGTCGCGCGCCAGGGCCTTTTTCAATTCCGCGAGCACGGCGTTGCGGTGCTCGTTGTTCTCCATGTCGATGAAGTCGAGGATGATGATGCCGCCCAGGTTGCGCAGGCGCAGTTGGCGCGCGATGGCGTGCGCCGCTTCCAGGTTGGTCTTGAAGATGGTGTCGGCAAAATTGCGGCCGCCGACGAAGCCGCCGGTGTTGACGTCGATGGTCGTCATGGCCTCGGTCTGGTCGACGATCAGGTAGCCGCCGGACTTCAGGTCGACGCGGCGGCCCAGGGCACGGTGGATTTCTTCTTCCACACCGTACAGGTCGAACAGCGGGCGCTCGCCGGTGTAGTGCTGCAAACGCGACAGGACCGATGGCGTGTAGACGCGGCCGAACTCCGTCAGCGACAGGAAGTTTTCGCGCGAATCGACCTGGATGGTGGCCGTCTCGTCATGCACGAAGTCGCGCAACACGCGCTGCGCCAGGCTCAAGTCCTGGTGCAGCAGGGAAGTGGGCGGGCGGGTGCGCGCGCCATGGCAGATCGCGCCCCAGGTCTTGCGCAGGTATTCGACGTCGGCCTGCAGGTCGCTGTCCGAGGCGTCTTCCGCCTGGGTGCGCACGATGTAGCCGCCTTTTTCGTCTTCCGGCAGCAGGCCTTGCATGCGCGCGCGCAGCGCTTCGCGGTCGGACTCTTTTTCGATCTTCTGCGAGATGCCGATATGGCCGTCCTGGGGCAGGTAGACCAGCATGCGGCCGGCAATCGAGATCTGCGTCGACAGGCGCGCGCCCTTGGTGCCGATCGGGTCCTTGATCACCTGCACGGTCAGCACCTGGCCGTCGAACAGCAGTTTTTCGATCGGGGTCGGGGTCGCGTTCTGGGCGCCGTCATGCGGGCGGGCTTCCCAGATATCGGCCACGTGCAGGAAGGCTGCGCGTTCCAGGCCGATGTCGATGAAGGCCGACTGCATGCCGGGCAGCACCCGCACCACTTTGCCGGAATAGACGTTGCCCGCCAGGCCGCGCGTCAGCGTGCGCTCGATATGCAGTTCCTGCACGGCGCCCTGGACGATGAGGGCGACGCGGGTTTCCTGGGGGGTGATATTAATGAGGATATCTTCGTTCATCAGGGGAGTTTCAATCCTGCCTGGCGCAACAGTTGCGCCGTTTCGTACAGCGGCAGGCCCATGATGCCGGAGTGGCTGCCTTCGATGTGTTCAACGAACAGGGCGGCCAGGCCCTGGATGCCATAGCCGCCGGCCTTGTCGTAAGGCTCGGTGGTGGCGCAGTAAGTCTTGATCTCGGCCTCCGTCAGCTTGCCGAAGCGGACGTCGGAGACCTGGGTGATATGGCCGGAAAAATCCTGCGAATGCACGGCCACCGAGGTCAAGACCTGGTGGGTGCGGCCGGACAGCTTGTGCAGCATGTCGGTGGCCTCGCGCACATTGGCCGGCTTGCCGAGGATTTCGCCGTCGATGGTGACGGTGGTGTCGGCGGCCAGGATGGGGCGCAGGATCAGGCGGCGGCGCTGGATCATGTCCCAGGCGAAGTCGGCTTTTTCCTGGGCCACGCGGCCGACATAGGCCAGCGGCTCTTCGCCGGCATGGACGTCTTCGCTGACATCCGGCCCGCGCGGGCCGTCATTACGCAGCAGGAGCAACTCAAAGTCCACGCCGATCTGGCGCAGCAATTCGCGCCGGCGTGGACTCTTGGAAGCCAGGTAGATCTTTTTTTCGGCCAGTTTCATCGTATGCCTTAGGGTTTAGACACGATGATAAGGGTGGTTTTGCGTTATTGTCCACGCCCTGTACAACTGTTCGGCCAGCATGACGCGTACCATGCCATGCGGAAGGGTCAGGCTGGACAGGCGAATCATGCCTTCCGCCCTGGCCTTCAGCCCCGGATCGAGGCCGTCGGCGCCGCCGATCAGGAAGGCCGTATCGCGGCCATCCTGCTGCCAGGCTTCCAGCTGCTGGGACAGGCCCACGCTGGTCAGGTCCTTGCCACGCTCATCGAGGGCGATGATGCGCACCGATTTCGGCAGGGCCGCCTCGATACGCTCCCTTTCCAGGGCCATGGCGGTGGCTGCCGTCTTGCTGCCGGAACGCTCAACGGGCTTGATCTCTTTCAGCACGATGCGCAGTTCCGGCGGCATGCGCTTCACGTATTCGGTGAAGCCATTCTCGATCCAGGCCGGCATCTTGTGGCCGACCGCAGCGATGATCAGCTGCACTTACTCAGCCGCAGCAGCCTTCTTCAGGCGCTTGATGACGGTCTTGACCGGCGTTGCGGCTGCAGCGGCGGCTTTCTTTTCCTTGGCGGCCTTGGCGGATGCCTCGGCGGTCTTGGTGGAAGCAACCTTCACTTTCTTGCCTTCCGGCGCGACGACCTTCGGCGCGGCCTTTTTGGCGGCGGCTTTCTTGGCCACGGCGCCGGCAGCGGCGGTTGCCTTCACGGTGCCAGGCTTCTTGGCCGCTGCTTTCTTCTCGACCACGGCTTCGGCGGCTTTGGCAGCCTTGGTGGCAGCCAGGTGGCCGGATTTCTTCGGCGCAGCCTCTTTTTCCGCTGCAGCCTTGCCTTCGGCGGTGGACTTGCGCTTGGCGGCGCCCAGTTTCACCGGCTTTTCGCCCCAGATTTCTTCCAGGCGGTAGTAAGCGCGGATCGGCGCCTGCATGATGTGGACGATCATGTCGCCCAGGTCCACCAGCACCCATTCGCCGGTGTCTTCACCCTCGATGCCGATCACGTCGCCGCCGGCTTCCTTCACCTTGTCGCGCACCGAGGCAGCCAGTGCCTTGGTCTGGCGGTTGGAAGTACCGGAAGCGATGGCGATGCGATCGAAGAGGCTGGTCAGCCCGGTGGTGTCGAACAGGACGATTTCCTGGCCCTTGACGTCTTCCAGGGCGTCCACGACGATGGATTGCAGTTTTTTGATATCCATTATTTAGTTCTTATACAAATTATGTTGTTCAATATAGTCTAGCACTACCGCTGGCAGAAGCGAGTTCGCCCCATCCCCACGTTGTAATGCAGCACGAATGGCAGTGGCCGAGATGTCGACGGCTAAATCAGCCGCCAGCATGGTCATGCCCGCCGGGGTGTTCCTGACCTGATCCGGCGTGGCCAGGCGGCGCTGGAATTCAGCTGCCACCTCGGCCGGCACGTGGGCGTCGTCCAGCTCGAAGCCGGGCCTGGCCGCCACGCAGAAGTGGGCCAGGTCGAACAGGTTGCGCCATTCGTGCCAGGTATTCAGTCGCTGCAGCTGGTCCGCGCCCATCAGGAAGGCCAGCGATACATCGGGCCCTACGTCGGCGCGGATTGCCCGCAACGTTTCGATCGTATAAGTGGCGCTGCCGCGCGCCAGTTCCTGCCAGTCGATCGTGACGGGGCAGGGCAGGCCTTGGAAGGCCAAAGTCAGCATGTCCACCCGCTGCTGCGGCGTCGCCACCAGCGCGCCCTTTTGCCAGGGCAGGGCCGGAATGACGAGCAGTGCATCGGCGTTCAGCAGCTGGACAAATTGCTTGCCAAGCGCGACGTGGCCGTTGTGCACCGGATCGAAACTGCCTCCCAGCAGTGCGATGCAGCGTTTCACTCGGCCAGCCAGTCGCGGTGCGGCAGGAAGTCGGTGGTCAGCGCCGCTTCGGGGCTGCCGTCTTCCGGGTGCCAGTCGTAGCGCCATTTGACGACCGGCGGCATCGACATCAGGATCGCCTCCGTGCGGCCGCCGGACTGCAGGCCGAACAGGGTGCCGCGGTCGAACACCAGGTTGAACTCGACGTAACGTCCGCGGCGGTAGGCCTGGAAGTCGCGTTCGCGTTCACCGTAGGGCGTGTCCTTGCGGGCTTTCACGATCGGCAGGTAGGCGGCCAGGAATGCGTCGCCCACGCTGCGGGTCATTTCAAAACTCTTCTCGAAGCCAAGGGCGTTGAAGTCATCGAAGAAGATGCCGCCCACGCCGCGCGCTTCCTTGCGGTGCTTCAGGTAGAAATACTCGTCGCACCATTTCTTGAATTTCGGGTGCAGGTCCTCGCCATATGGCGCCAGCGCATCGCGGCAGGTGGCGTGGAAGTGCTTCGCGTCTTCCCTGTTGCCGTAATAGGGCGTCAGGTCCATGCCGCCGCCGAACCACCAGACCGGCTTGCCGTCGGCGGTGCTGGTGCTGAAGAAGCGCACGTTCATGTGCACTGTCGGCGCGTACGGATTGCGCGGGTGCAGCACCAGGCTGACGCCCATGGCTTCCCATGGCTGGCCGCCCAGCTCCGGACGGTGCGCCGAGGCCGATGGCGGCAGCTTGGCGCCGGTCACGTGGCTGAAGTTGCAGCCGCCGCGCTCGAAGACGTTGCCTTCTTCGACCAGGCGCGAGATACCGCCGCCGCCTTCCGGGCGTTCCCACGCATCGCGCAGGAATGGCTTGCCGTCCACATCCTCCAGGGCGGAGATGATGCGGTCTTGCAGGCCAAGCAGCCAGGCTTTGACTTCTTGTGGGTTGGGGGCGGTCATTTTCTTCTTGCTTTCTTCCTTAAACCGGTAAACCAGTGTCTGACCCGCAGGGTCAGACACCCCGTTACGCGGCGGTCGCCGGCTGGTGTCGGACCCTGTGGGTCTGACACCGGTTTACTGGTTTTAGTGCTTCAAGCCCCGCCAGCCGATATCGCGGCGGAACTGCACGCCTTCGAAGCCGATCTTGTCGACCGCTTCGTAAGCCTGCTTCTGCGCCATTTTCACGTTGTCGCCCAGGCCCACCACGCACAGCACGCGGCCACCGGAGGTGATCAGCTTGCCCTCCGTATCATCGGTGGTGCCAGCGTGGAAAGTGACCGAATCCGGGGTTTCAGCCGGAATGCCGTGGATGTGGTCGCCCTTGCGCGGCGCGTCAGGGTAGCCGGCGGCTGCCAGCACCACGCCTACGGCGGTGCGGCGGTCCCATTCCAGTTCCACCTGGTCCAGGCTACCGTTGACGGCGTATTCCATCACGCCCAGCAGGTCGGTCTTCAGGCGCGTCATGATAGGCTGGGTTTCCGGGTCGCCCATGCGGCAGTTGAATTCCAGCGTTTTCGGGTTGCCGGCGGCGTCGATCATCAGGCCCGCGTACAGGAAGCCGGTGAACTGGATGCCGTCTTTCGCCATGCCCTGGATGGTAGGCATGATGATCTCGCGCATCACGCGCGCATGCATGGCCGGGGTCACGATCGGGGCAGGGGAGTAGGCGCCCATGCCGCCGGTGTTCGGGCCCTGGTCGTTGTCCATCAGGCGTTTGTGGTCTTGCGAGGTGGCCAGCGGCAGTACGTTCTTGCCGTCGCACATGACGATGAAGGATGCTTCTTCGCCGGCCAGGAATTCCTCGATCACGATGCGCGCGCCAGCGTCGCCGAAGGCGTTATCGGACAGCATGTGGTCGACCGCGCCATGCGCTTCTTCCAGCGTCATGGCAACCACCACGCCCTTGCCGGCGGCCAGGCCGTCGGCCTTGATGACGATCGGCGCGCCCTTGGCATCCACGTACGCGTGGGCTGCCTTGGCGTCGGCGAAGGTTTCGTATTCGGCGGTCGGGATGCCGTGGCGCTTCATGAAGGCCTTGGCGAAATCCTTGGACGACTCGAGCTGCGCAGCCTCTTTGGTCGGGCCAAAGATTTTCAGGCCGCGCGCGCGGAACAGGTTGACGATGCCGGCAGCCAGCGGCACTTCCGGGCCGACCACGGTCAGGCCGATGTGCTCTTGCTCGACGAAATCGGCCAGCGCGTTCAGGTCGGTGATCGGCACGTTTTCCAGGCGCACATCGCGCGCGGTGCCGCCGTTGCCAGGCGCAACATAGACCATCTGTACGCGTTCCGACTGCGCCAGTTTCCAAGCCAAAGCGTGTTCACGGCCACCCGAGCCGACTACCAGGATCTTCATAAGGATTATTCTTCGATGACAGCGTTGGTATAGATTTCCTGGACGTCGTCCAGGTTTTCCAGTGCATCCAGCAGCTTTTGCATCCTGGCTGCGTCTTCACCGGTGAATACGGTCTCGGTGGCAGGCTTCATGATCACTTCCGCCACTTCGGCCTTGAAGCCAGCCGCTTCCAGCGCATCCTTCACGCCGGCGAAATCGTGCGGGCCGCACAGCACTTCGATGCCGCCTTCTTCGTCGGTCACCACGTCTTCGGCGCCGGCTTCCAGCGCGGCGTCCATCAGCCTGGCTTCATCGGTGCCCGGGGCGAACAGGAACTGGCCGGTGTGCTGGAACATGAAGGCCACGGAACCTTCGGTGCCCATATTGCCGCCGTATTTGTTGAAGGCATGGCGCACTTCAGCCACGGTACGCACGCGGTTGTCGGTCATGCAGTCCACGATGATGGCCGCGCCGCCGATGCCGTAGCCTTCATAGCGCACTTCTTCATAGTTGGCGCCGTCGCCGCCGCCGGTGCCGCGCGTAATGGCGCGGTTCACGTTGTCCTTCGGCATATTGGCGTCAGCGGCCTTGTCGACTGCCAGGCGCAGGCGCGGATTGGAGTTCAGGTCGCCGCCGCCCATGCGTGCAGCCACCGTGATTTCCTTGATCAGACGCGTCCAGATTTTGCCGCGTTTCGCGTCCGTTGCAGCCTTTTTATGCTTAATATTGGCCCATTTGCTGTGTCCAGCCATGTTCAATCTTCCTTAGACGGTATGCAATCGAGGGCGACATTCTAGCATACCGGTACCTCTATGAATTTGTCGCGCCGGCGCGACCAAAAGTGCCAAGGCACCCCTTGCAGGCATGTTTAGTAGCTTTCCTCGAGGGCATTTCATCGGCTTGTAAAGTTACCATCGTAAAACAACAACTTTTATATTGAAGGAGACTTATGGATCGTCGGCAATTTATCAAATTGGGCGGCTTCATTACTGTATCGGCTGCCACCAGCGGCCTGGTGGGCTGCGGCGGCAGCGATTACACCCCGCCGGCACCCGGCTTGCCGCCCGCGACCGGCGCCAACTGGAAGTTTCCGCAAAGCGTAGCCTCCGGCGACCCGCGCGCTGACAGCATCATGCTGTGGACCCGCGTGGTGCCTACCTCCCTCGACGACGTGGCCACCGTCACCGTCAGGAGCGGCGTAACGGTGCGCGTGCAGGTCTCCGCGGCTGACAATACGGCATCCCTGGGCGGCAACAAGGCGCTCGAAGGCACGATGGTGGTCGATGCCCAGATTGAACTGAATGCCGATTTCGATAATACGATCCGCCACAAGGTCACCGGCCTGCAGCCGAATACCGTTTACTTTTACCAGTTCAGCGCAGGCGACGTGCGTTCCAACGTGGCCCGCTTCAAGACCGCGCCGGCGGCCGACGCCAGCGTGTCGCAGCTGCAGTTTGCCTACCTGACCTGCCAGGACTGGAGCATCAACCACTGGGGCGCCCTGGATCATATTGCCAAAAATGAAAAACTGGACTTCATCGTCCACCTTGGCGACTACATTTACGAGACCGTGGGCGAGGCTTTCCAGGTTGGCTCGGTCGAATCCCGCCATGGCGCACTGACCCTGCCGGACGGTACTTTCAAGAATGGCAGCTCGGGCGCGAAATACGCGACCACCCTGGCCGACTACCGCTACCTGTACAAGAAATACCGTACCGACACCCGCCTGCAGGCCGTGCACGAGCGCTTCGCCTTCATCGCGATCTGGGATGACCACGAGTTCAGCGACGATTCCTGGGGCGATACCCAGACCTATTCGGAAGGCGAAAAGCACGACACCAACCGCCGCCGCAGCGCAAACCAGGCCTGGTTCGAGTTCATGCCGGCCGACGTCACGCTGGACAGTGCGGCCACCGGCTTCCAGAACATCAGGATCTACCGTGATTTCCAGTTCGGTAAATTGATGCAACTGGTGATGACCGACGAGCGCCTGTATCGCGCCGACCACGTGGTGCCGGAGCAGATGGCCAATCCGGCCACAGGCCAGCCGCTGGGCAGCATCGGCGCGCGCTACCTGGTGGCGCAGGACCTGTACAGCGCCGCCGAAGCGCAGAAAGTGGCTGCCGTGGGCGGCTCCGATCCATTGGCCGCCATCAGCATGCTGGGCGCCGCCCAGCGCGACTGGTGGAAGAACACCATGAAGGCTTCCACCTCGACCTGGAAACTGTGGGGCAACGAAGTGTCGCTGCTGCGCATGGGCCTGAGCGGCACTGACGCCATCGCCACCCTGGTGGCGCTGCAGGCGGTTGCCAAGCTGGCCACCGACATCGGCACCACGGCTGCTACCTCGACCGGCGGCAATGTGCCGGTTGCCAGCGCGATTGTCGGCGCCATGACCGCCGGCGCTTCGGTTTCCGTGGCTGCTGCGGCCGCGACTGCGATCGCCACTTCCGCCGCCGGAGGCGGCGACACCAGCGCGCGCCTGACGGCTGCCGTCGGCGCCGGGCTGAACTCGACCCAGGCCAGCGTGGCGGTGCTGGCATTCGGCCAGGCGGAAAACTCAGCCAAGTCGGGCGGCAACGCTGTTGCCCAGGCTACCGCAGCCGCGCAAGGCATCGCGATCGGCTACATCAAGCCGGATGTGCAGGCCAAGGGCGCAGCATCGGTGTTTGTGCTTGCATCGGGCCAGGCCGCCGCGCTGGCGCCTTATTTCCGCAAGTTCCTGATCAACTGCGACCAGTGGGACGGCTACAACGCCGAACGCAAGAACCTGATGGCGCACCTGAAGACCAACAGCATCGGCAACGTGGTGGCGCTGACCGGCGACATCCATTCCTTCTTCGCCGGCACAGTGAATGACGATTACGACGCGGCGGGCGGCGGCACGCCGGTGATGGTGGACCTGGTATCGGCCGGCGTCAGCTCCGATTCCTTCTTCACCTACCTGCGCGAAGCTTCGGCGAGCCTTGGCAGCCTGGGCACGCTGGTGTCCCTGCCGCTGTCCGTGCCGGTGCAGAACGTCGGCACCATCGCGCTGAACGTCAACCTGCTGGACTACACGATGGGCAAGGTGTCGCCGACCGCCGATTCCCTGGCGACTTCGCTGATGATCCAGTTGCGCGGCGCGCTTGGTGCGAAAGGCGTGCCGGAGGCCGTCCTGGACGCCACCATGGATGCCGTGCTGTCGGCCATCAAGGCCGACTCCAACTTCGCCACCCTGGTCGGCCTGGCGCAGCAGCTGTCCAGCCTGAACAGCAACCCATGGCTGCGTCACGTGAACACCGATGCGCAGGGCTTTACCGTGGTGACCCTGACCCCGGGCTCGCTGGTGGCCCAGTTCAAGCAGGTGAACAAGCTGGTTGGCGGCAATGCGCCCGCGACCGTGATCGCCAAGGTCACGACCGCCACCGTCACCGCTGGCCAGGCGGCCGTGGTCGTGTCATAAACGCCGTCAAAACCGGCACAACGGTGCCCGACCCGCAGGGTCGGGCACCTGCATGCGGCCGCCGCAGACCAGTGCCTGACCCTGCGGGTCAGGCACTGACTTGCCGGCTTTAACGGGCCGCCAGCAAGCCTGGCGGCTTGCCGCTACAATGGTGGCATGGAAATAGCCACATCGGAACCGCAGGGCAAACGCGCCGCCTACCTGGGAGGGCTGGCGATTGCTATCGGCGGCGCCGTCCTGTTTTCCACCAAGGCCATCGTGGCCAAGCTGCTGTACCGCTACCACCTCGACGCGGTCACGGTGATCGCCTTCCGCATGCTGTTCTCGCTGCCTGTCTTCGCCGCCATCGCACTGTGGAAGATGCGCACCGATCCGCCTTTGAGCCGCGCCGATGCCTGGCGCCTGATCGGCCTTGGCATGGTTGGCTACTATCTTTCGTCCTATCTTGATTTCCTCGGCCTGCAATACATTACCGTCGGCCTTGAGCGGCTGATCCTGTTCCTGACGCCGACCTTCGTGCTGCTGGGTTCCGCGCTATGGCTGAAGAAGCATATCGGCCGCAGCCAGTGGCTTTCGCTGCTGACTGCCTACGCCGGCATTGTGCTGGTGTTCTTCCACGACCTGCGCGATGGCGGCAGCAACGTGGCCCTGGGTTCGCTGCTGGTGCTGGGTTCCGCGCTGGCCTACGCGCTGTACCTGCTGGGCTCCGGCGAAATGGTCAAGCGCCTTGGCTCGCTGCGTCTGGTGTCGTACGCCATGTGCGTGTCGAGCGCCGCCTGCATCGGCCAGTTCTTTATCCTGCGGCCTGCTGGACTGCTGGTGCAGCCGATGGAGGTGTACGGCCTGTCGCTGGTGAACGGCATCCTGTGCACGGTGATGCCGGTATTTATGACCATGATCGCGGTGCAGCGCATTGGCGCCGGTCCCGCTTCGCTGGCAGGCATGATCGGTCCTGTCTCCACCCTGTTCTTTGGCGCCGTCATCCTGTCCGAACCTGTCACCAGCTGGCAACTGGCGGGAACGGTCCTGGTGCTGGCCGGTATCTATCTGCTGTCGAAAGTGAAAGGTAAAGAGAAATGACGCCCCGCATTGCCCTGATTGCCCACGACAAGAAAAAAGACGACATGATCGCGCTGGCCCGCGAGTACGCTGCCTTCCTGCGCACCTGCAAGCTGTGCGCGACCGGTACCACGGGCGGCCGCCTGATTACAGAAGTGGGCCTGACCGTGGAGCGCAAGCACTCCGGCCCGCTGGGCGGCGACCTGCAGATCGGCTCCCTGCTGGTAGATGGCCATATCGATGCCATCATCTTCCTGCGCGACCCGATGACGCCACAGCCGCACGAGCCGGATATCAATGCACTGGTGCGCGCCTGCGACGTGCACAACGTTGCTTGCGCTACCAATTTGGCAAGCGCCCACCTGGTGCTGTCGCAACTGCAGGCTGATGCCGCAAAATCGCAGCCTGTCGCATGATTCTTGGCCGGCGCCGCGCGCGCTGGCAATGTAGCGCCCTCATTACAAGATAGAGGAGAGCCTGCATGAAATCCATCCTTGGCGCGATCGCCGCCATTGCTGCCGCATCGGCCACATTCGCTGCGCATGCCGCATCGGCCACATTCGCTGCGCATGCCGCAGCGTCCTCACTGGCCGGCCATTGGGTCGGCACCTACGGCGTCGGCAATGATTTCAATTTCCTGCGGCCGCACTTTGGCGCGGATGGCAAGGCCACTGTCGACATGCCCGCCTTCGAGAAAAAAGGCCTGCCCCTGGACGCCGTCGCGCAGCAGGATAGGCAGGTGCGCTTCAACCTGCCCGGCCCGGACGGCGTGCTGCAGTTTGACGGGAAGCTGCAAGGCGACCTGCTGGCCGGCAAAGTGAGCCTGAACGGGAAGGAGGGCCAATTTGCTTTCCGCCGCACCCTGGCCGATGATCCAGCCCGTCACCAGCCGCTGCTGGGCGCCTACGAATTCCCTGGCAAGCGCATCGTCGTGCTGTCGGAATGGGGCGACTTCCCGCAAATGTTCTACACCGATATGAGCACGGGCCGCTACGCTTCCATGTTCGCCGAAAGCGAGAACGTGTATTACGCCGGCGCCGGCAACCTGAATCCCGCGGTGCGCGAAACCACGATGCGCTTCGATGGCGGCAAGATGACCTGGCAGCAGGCCGGCAAGAAAGAGGCCGGCCGGCGCCTGCAATTCCGTTCGGAAGAAGTCACGTTCAGGAATGGCGACGTCACCCTGTCCGGCACGCTGGTGCTGCCGGAAGGGAAGGGGCCGTTCCCGGCCATCGTGCTGACGCAGATGTCGAGCCCCGCCCCGCGCGGCGCCTATGCGCTGCAAGCCTATTACTTCGCGGCCCACGGCATGGCCGCGCTGATGTACGACAAGCGCGGCGTCGGAAAATCCACCGGTGAATTCAACAAGGCCACCATGGAGCAGTTGGCCGACGATGCCATCGCAGGTATCGAGCTGCTCGGCAAGCGCAGCGACATCAAGGCCGGCGCGATCGGCACCTGGGGCCACAGCCAGGGCGGCTGGCTGGCGCCGCTGGCGGCGGTACGTTCGCAAAAGGTCGCCTTCGTGATTGCCCAAGCCGCGTCGGCCGTGCCGCCTGCCGAGCAGGAGGTGTACCGCATCGAGAACTCGCTGCGTGCGCGAGGCTTCAGCGAAGACGAAGTGAGGGCCGGCGCCGCCTACCAGGAAAAGCTGATGCGCTGGGTGACCAGCCGCGGCGCGAATAGGGCCGAATTGCTGGCCGCGGCGCGCGTCGGCGAGAATGCGCGCTGGGCCAACCAGGTCGAAATTGTGCCGGATACCTTGAAGGAGAAACCGAGCGAGACCAGCACGGCCTTTTACAGCTACGATCCGCTGCCGGACCTGAAGAAACTGGAGGCGCCCGTGGTGTACATCCTCGGCGAGAAGGACGCCTTCGTTCCCGTGCATAAGAGTGCGGAATTGTTCCGGCAGACGCTGGATGCGAGCGGCCACAAGGACCACCAGGTCTGGATGCTGCCGCGCGCCGCGCACGGCTTGTGGGAAACGGATCTCGATGGGGGCAGCGCATATATCAATTCCACGCACTGGGCGCGCGAACACTATCCGCGCATGACGCAATGGCTGCGCGAGCGCGGCTTTATCACACACTAGAGGAGTATTGAATGGTCAAGGCGATACGCATGTTCCGCACCGGCGGGCCGGAAGTGATGGAATACGTCGATGTCGAAACAGGGGCGCCCGGCCCCGGCGAAGCGACGGTGCGGCACGAGGCGATCGGCCTTAACTTTATCGATGTGTACTTCCGCACCGGCCTGTATCCGCAGCCGCTGCCGGGCGGGCTCGGACAGGAAGGCGCCGGCGTGGTGGAGGCGGTGGGCGAGGGCGTAAGCCATGTGCGTGTGGGCGACCGGGTGGCCTATGCCGGCCGTCCGAATGGCGCCTACGCGCAGGCGCGCAATATGCCCGCCAGCCTGCTGGTGAAGCTGCCCGATTCTATCGGCAGCGATACCGCGGCGGCCATGATGCTGCAAGGGATGACGGTGCAATACCTGTTCCACAGCGCGGCGCCGCTCAAGGCGGGCGACACGATTCTGTTCCATGCGGCGGCCGGAGGCGTGGGCCTGATCGCTTGCCAGTGGGCGCGTGCCTTGGGGGTGAACCTGATCGGCACCGCCGGTTCGGACGAAAAGGTGGCGCTGGCGCTGCAACATGGCGCCGCCCACGCAATCAACTACAACACGGAAAATTTCACTGAGCGGGTGCGCGAGATCACCGGCGGCAAAGGCGTCTCCACGGTGTTCGATTCGATCGGCAAGGATACCTTTATCGGTTCGCTCGATTGCCTGCGCCCGCGCGGCATGATGGTCAGTTTCGGCAATGCCTCCGGTCCGGTGGCGAACTTTTCGCTGGGCGAACTGGCTTCGCGCGGCTCGCTGTTCCTGACCCGTCCTGCGCTGGGCAACTACACGACGACGCGCGCCGACCTCGAGGCTTGCGCGCAGTCGTTGTTCGACGTGGTGGCGCGCGGCGACGTGAAGATCGAAATCAAGCAGCGGTATAATCTGGCGGATGTGGGGCAGGCGCATCGCGATCTTGAGGCGCGCCGCACCACGGGCTCCACCATCCTCCTGCCTTGATTTCACTATGACAGACCAGAACCGCCCAGCCGACGATGACGACGGTACCCCGAAATTTGGACGCCTGCTGATCGTCCTGCTGAGTGCCGTAGCCTTGATCGGTCTCATCACGTTTGCCAGCGAAGCCTATTACCGCTGAACTTCAAATACTTGATGTCGAATTTCTTTACACTAAGGAACTTTGCCATTCACATAATTGGCATTACCCTGGAGTAATTGCCATTGCGGTCAATAGTTTACTGATGAGTTATTGAGTTTGGCATAATTCTTGCTTGCGTTCCGCCGGGACATTTGAATTTCAAGGAAGAATTATGAAGAACGCAATGTTGGGCAAAGTATTGCAAAGTTTCACGGCCGTGGCGGCCTTGCTGCTGGTGGCGGCCGCCCACGCCGGCCCGGTCAACCTGGTACAAAACGGCGGCTTTGAACTGACTTCCAATGGCAATGGCCAGGTGGACTTCAATACCTCCGTGTCTGGCTGGTCTGCGCCCGGCGGATACAATTTTGTCTTTGCTTCCGGAACCGCAGACACCACCGGTGCCGTGTCCTGGTTCGGTGGCCAGAACGACGTTCCCCTGAAATTGTGGGGCGCCAATAACGGCGGCGCCAACGCGCTGGCAAGCAGCGCCAACGGCGGCAACTTCATCGCCGCCGACGGCGCCTACGGCGTGGTCGCCATCCAGCAGGCGATCAGCGACCTGGAAATCGGCACCACGTATATGCTGCGGTTCGAATGGGCGGCTGCCCAGCAGTGGGGCTTCTTTGGCGAGACCAGCGAAAAATGGAGCGTGAGCATCGACGGCAACACCTTCGAAACCGCCACCTACAACAACCAGAGCCAGGCATCGAGCGGCTGGATGCAGGAGGCGTTCACGTTTACCGCCAAGTCCAGCGGCAGCTTGCTGTCCTTCCTGGCCGCCGGAACGCCGGAAGGCCACCCGCCGTTTTCCCTGCTTGACGGCGTTTCCCTGTTTGCCATCGACACGCCGGACAACGGTACCCCGCCTGCCGAAGTGCCGGAGCCTGCCAGCCTGCTGGTCATGCTGACCGGACTCGGACTGCTGGCACTGGCGCTGCGCCGTCGTCGCCAGCCTTGAGCTGAAGCCCTGCCGTGACAGCCTTGGCTGAACAGGTCCTGCGGCTGGCAGTGTGGCTGTGCGTGCTGTGCGCCATCTTTCTGCCGCTGGAACGCTATCTCGCCGTGCGCCAGGCGCAGCCCGGCGAGCGCCAGCGCTGGCCGGACCTGTTCTATTATTTTGCCAACAGCCTGCTGCCGATGCTGGTGCTGGCGGTGCCGCTGGCGCTCGTTGCGCAATTGTCGCGCGCACTGGTACCAGTCGCGGTGCCGGAGACGCTGGCGGCTTTGCCGCTCGCGCTGCGCCTGCCGCTGGCACTGCTGGTCGGTGACGTCGGGGCCTACTGGTCGCACCGCCTGGCCCACCGCTGGCCGCTGCTGTGGCGCTTTCACGCGGTGCACCATAGCGCTGCCCACGTCTACTTCCTGACCAATACGCGCGCGCATCCGGTCGATTTGCTGTTCACGCGGCTGTGCAGCCTGCTGCCCCTCTACGTGCTCGGCCTGGCAGGCCCAGACGCGGCAGCCAGCGCGACGCCGGTCGCGGTAATCCTGGTTGGCAGCGTGTGGGGCTTTTTCATCCATTCGAATATCCGGGTGCGCCTAGGGCCGCTGGAGTGGCTGCTGTCGAGTCCGGCCTTCCACCATTGGCACCATACGCGCCATAACCATGTCGACCGCAATTTTGCCGCCATGCTGCCGCTGCTGGACCGGGTATTCGGCACCCACTACCTTCCGGGCCACTGGCCGGCGGAATATGGTAGCGATACCGCCGTTTCCAGCCAGCTAGGCGGGCAACTCGCCGCACCGTTTTCGCCGGCCATGCCGGCCGTCACGTCAGACCGAACTGAAAGTTGATTTGTCAAAATGCCTTACCAAGAAATTCCACCGAACTGGCGCAGGCTGAAGCGATGACCGGGCGCCGTCGCTTAACCCTGCAAGTCCTTGGGCTGTTTGCCGGCTGGTGGCTGTCGTTGGCGCTGGTCCTGGCTGCTCCCGCGCCTGCGTTGCCTGCGTCAGCGGCGGCCGCGCCAGGCTTCAGCCTTGATCCCTCTTCAGCCTTGCATAAAAAAGCCGAGAACAATAACTGGCTCGGCATCCATGACCAGGTCCAGTCGCGCCACCAGCAACTGCTGACCTCGCGCACGCTGACCATCATGCTTTACCTGCTGTGGGCTGTGATTGCGCTGGTGCTGGTGTACACCGTGCGGCACTATTACTTCACTTTCAACCGGCTGTACGGCGCCCAGCGCCATCCCTACCTGGATGTCGACAGCGGCAACTGGCCGAGCGTGACGGTGCTGGTGGCTGCGCATAACGAACAGGTCGTGATTGCCGATTCGCTGCGCGCCCTGCTGGAAGTAGACTACCCGCGCGATCGCCTGCGCATCATGCCGGTCAACGATCGCTCGACCGACGACACGCGCCGCATCATCGACGAGATCTGCGCCGCACATCCGGGCCGCATCACGCCGTTCCACCGCGGCGGAGGCAAGCCGGGCAAGGCGGCCGCGCTGAAGGATGCGACTGCACAGGTTAACAGCGACATCCTGATCGTGTTCGATGCCGACTATGTGCCGGGACGCGGCCTGTTGCGCCAGCTGGTGGCGCCATTCTTCGACCCGGAGGTTGGCGCCGTAATGGGCAGGGTAGTGCCGCTGAACACCGGCAGCAACCTGCTGACCCGCCTGCTGGACATGGAGCGCTCCGGTGGCTATCAGGTCGACCAGCAGGCGCGCATGAACCTGTCGCTGGTGCCGCAATACGGCGGCACGGTCGGCGGCGTGCGGCGCATCGCGCTAGAAGCAATCGGCGGCTGGCGCGAAGACGCGCTGGCCGAAGACACCGACCTGACATATCGCTTGCTGCTAAGCGGCTGGAAAACCGCCTACCAGAACCGCTCCGAGTGCTACGAGGAAGTGCCGGAAACCTGGCCGGTACGGGTGCGCCAGATCATGCGCTGGTCGAAAGGCCACAACCAGGCTGCTTTCCGCTATGCGGGCGCACTGCTGGCCAGCGACAAGGTAGCGCTACGCGAAAAGCTCGACGGCATGCTGCTGCTGGGCGTGTTTGCCATGTCGCCGATCCTGCTGGCCGGTTGGATACTGGCCATCATCCTGTTCTATTTCGACGCCAACCACTGGCTGACGGGCGTGCTGGCACTGTTCTGCCTGATGTCCTACAGCGCGTTGGGCAACTTCGCCGTCTTCTTCGAGATCGGCGCCGCCGTCTACCTGGACGGCAGCCGCGAACGTATCCGCCTGATGCCGCTGAATTACTTCGGCTTCCTGGTCAGCCTGCTTTCCATCACCATCGCCACCTTCAGGCAGGTGCTGTTCGATGGCCTGTTCCGGCGCAGCCTGGAATGGGACAAGACCGCGCGTTACCGCCAGCCGGAGCCAAGGCCATGAGCTGGATCGTATTGTTTCTTGCTTGCCAGGCGCTGCTGTTCCTGCTGCCCTTGCTGCCGGCGCTGCTTGAATGGCGCGTCCGGCGCGACGCGCAGCCGCTGAAAGTAGTGCGCGACTACGATGGCAATATCAAACACTTCGCCAACCGTTTCCGCCAGTTCCTCACTGAGCAGTTTGCCGAGTTGGCACAGACCAGCGGCTCCGCCACCGTGCCGCGCAACGGCCGGCTGGCAACGGGCGACCGCTACCAGTTGGTGGGCGCCGATGGCAAACCTTCGATCACCGAGCAGGAGCGTGTTGCGCAGGCGGTAGACCAGATGGTGCTGGGTACGGGCGCGCTGGAACTGGGCCAGGGGCTGCTGTACGAAAAGGAAGTGTTTGCCGCCGGCGCGATTCGCACCGGCAGCGAAAACTCGTTCCGCGCCCTGCTGGCGCGCGGCGAGATCGTGCTCGGCGAGCAGTGCGACGTGCTGCGCTGGGCGCACAGCGATACCCGCTTTACCGCCAGCCGCCGCGCGCGCCTGTTCGGCCGGGTGTCTGCCAGCCAGGAACTGGTGCTGCATGGCGACACCCGCTTTGGCCGCATGCATGCGCCGCTGATCCGCTTCGGCGATGCGGCGCCGGCGCCGCTGCCGCAACCGACCAGCCGCGCCACGCTGGAGCGTCCGGCCGTGCTGCTGGACGATGCCGCCGGGCGCTGGTTGGCAGGCGGCGACCTGCACCTGCCGGAAGCCTGTTTCCACCATGGCGACCTGGTCGCGCGCGGCAGCATGACGGTCGGCGCGTACGCCATGCTCGAAGGCAGCGTCAAGTGCCACGGCGACCTGCACATTGGAGCCGGAGCGCGCATCGAAGGTGCAGTGGTCTGCAGCGGCGATATGTTCATTGGCCCCGGCTGTACGATCCGCGGCCCGCTGGTCTGCGAAAAGACCATCCGGATCGATGCCGGCACGGTGCTCGGGGCGGACGGCGCGGAAACCACCGTGACCGCCGTTGAAATCCGCGTGTGCGAAGGTGCGGTAGCGCATGGCACCGTGTGGGCGAGGGAGCTCGGCTACGTCGTTCCCTCCACAAGCATTAACTGACACAGGAGCCATTTTGAGCGCAAACAGCATCCTCCTTTGCATGGGCACGCGGCCCGAGATCATCAAGATGGCGCCGGTCTACTACGCGCTGAAGCACGAGGGACTGGAGCCCTTGCTGCTGCATACCGGCCAGCACGAAGACATGGCCGACCCGATGTACCGCTTCTTCAAGATCCTGCCCGACTTCAGCTTGCCGCTGCAGCGCACGTCCGATGCGCTGCATCACCTGTCGGCCATGTTGCTGGAAAAGCTGGGCGCAGCCTTCGAGGCAGTCAAGCCCGCAGCAGTGCTGGTGCATGGCGATACCGCCAGCGCGGCCATGGCGGCACTGGCGGCGTTCTACCAGCATATCCCGGTGGGCCATGTGGAGGCGGGCTTGCGCTCGCACAACCGCTTCAATCCGTTCCCGGAAGAGCAGAATCGTGAGCTGATCGGCAGGCTGGCGGACTGGCATTTCGCACCGACTGAAAACGCGCGCCTGAACCTGTTGCGTGAAAACGTCGGAGGCGACCGTATCCATATGGTCGGCAATACTATTGTCGACGCAGTGCGCCTGGCAACCACCGACCCGGAGCTGGCAGGCAACCCGGATGAATTGTCCAGCGACGAGCTGCGCGGCCTGCAGGAGGTGGCGGCAGGGCGGCGCCTGGTGTTTATCACGGCGCACCGCCGCGAAAACCTGGGGCAGCCCCTGCTGTCGATTTCGACCACGGTGCGCAAGCTGTTGCTGTCTGACGAAGACCTGGTGATCGTCTGGCCGGTGCACAGCAATCCAAAGATCCGGGCGACGGTCGATGAAGTGTTCACCGACCTGCCGGAAGAAGTATCGGAACGCATCTTCCTGACCCGGCCACTGAACTATTCGACCACGCTGCAACTGCTGCGCCAGTCCTGGCTGGTGTTGACCGATTCCGGCGGCATCCAGGAAGAAGCGGCTTGCCTGCACGTGCCGGTGCTGATCCTGCGCGAAACCACCGAGCGGCCGGAACTGGTGGCCAGCGGCGGGGGACGCCTGATCGGTACCGATGGCGCAGCCATTATCGAGGCCGTCGATGCGCTGCGCGCGGACGCCCATGCTTATTCGGCAATGCGTGCCGCCCCCAATCCCTTCGGCGACGGCTTTGCCGCCGCACGCATCAAAGACATCATGATACGGAGTATGAATGACTCGTAAGTTACGCCTGCCTTTCATTGGCCTGGCAGCCTTGCTGGCGGCCGGGCAGCCTACGGCCCAGGCCGATAACACCGGCACGGTTGAAGCAGGGGTGCTGCACCATAGCCTGAGCGACGGCTTTGGCACCTGGAACCAGCAATTCGTGCGGGGCTCGCTGCGGACCTCCGACGCGACGGTGTGGAATGCGGACCTGGTGAATGCACGCCAGTTCGGCGCGCATGGCGCCCTGGTAGTGGGCGGCGTTACCCACGTCTTCAATGAGGACTGGTATGGCAGCCTGGCCGCCAGCCATGGCAGCAGCTTTTTCTTCCCGCAGTCGCGCGGCGACGCGGTGATCAACCGCAAGCTGGGCGACGCCCGCAATGTGATTGCCACCGTCGGCGTGACCGCAGTGAATGCGCGCGACGGCCATCGCGATCGCAGCCTGTTGCTTGGCCTGTCGTGGTACCTGCCGAATGCCTGGGTGCTGCAGGGCGGCACCCGAATCAACCGCAGCAACCCGGGCGGCGTGATGGCCAACGCCAAGTATATTGCCGCGACCTGGGGCTACAACAAACAGCAATACATCGCGTTGCGCTACGATATGGGCGAGGAGGCTTACCAGTACATCGGCGCCGGTTCGGCAGACTTGCTGGTGAACTTCCGCAGCAGCGTCGTCAGCGGCACCTGGCGCAAGTGGCTGGCCCCGACCTATGGCTTCCAGTTGCGCGCGGAGGCTTACCATAACCCTTTCTATGACCGCCGCGGCCTGGAAGCGGCCCTGTTCAAGGAATTCTGAGCGTGAAGCAATTGCATGCATTGCAGCGCAAGATCGACGATATGCGCTTTCGCGGCTTCGGCGGCAGCGCGATCCAGCTGCACCGCTCGATGTACCAGATCAAGCTAAGCCGCACCAACCTGCTGGGATCCCTGGCGCTGCCCGCCGTGTTTACCGTCGTGCTGCTTTGCCTGTTGTCGCCGATCCTTGCACTGTGGCGTGGCCTGTTCGAATTCTGGCTGCCACGTCTCGCCCCGCAGGGGAGTGTCGCGCTTCGCCAGGTCGACCTGGGGGCCTACTACTTGGACCTGCCGTTTCCGCTGCTCCCTGCCGGAGATCCAGGCGACCAGCTGTGGTGGATCACGCTGGCGGGTTGCGTGCTTGCCTTGCTGGCGACGTTCCTGGTATCGCGCGACCGCTTCCTGCCATTGCAGTACATCGTGCGAGCTTGCCTGCTGGTGCAGGGTACGGCGCTGATTTTTTTCCACTACCTGCCGGGCGAGTTTCCGTATGACTCGGCGCGCTACCTGGGCGATACGCTGACGATGGCGTTGATCTTCCTGTTCATGATGCCGTGGGGACTAGGCGCGACTTACTACATGTTCGGATTTTCGCTATGGCGCAAAGTCGGCTTGACCGTGTGTACGTTGGCCTACTTCGTTGTGGCTTTCCCCATGCAGTACTTGCTGCATGCATATGTGCTGCACCATTTAACGTTGCTGTTCTTGCCGTTGTTGTACCTGGTATTCGGCATCTTCATGGATGTGATGATGTTTGTCGCCCTGTACTCCTGGGGCATGAGCTGGGCGCGCGCGGATGCGCGCACGTAAGCCGCTCATGCGCATGGCTACGACGCTGCTGCTGACCGCACTGGTAGCCTACCTGGCCGTGTGCACCGTGGTGTTTTTCCGCCAGCGCAGCATGATCTACTACCCCCAGGCATTTGAAGGCGGCACTGTGCTGACATTGGGCGCCGGCGTGCGCGTTGGCGTCACGTTGCACGAGCAGCCGGGGCCTTTTGCAGTGATCTACTTTGGCGGCAATGCCGAGGCGGTGGGGTATGGCTTGCCGGAGCTGCAGGCTGTCTTTCCCGGCCAGGCGCTATATTTAATGCACTACCGCGGCTACGGCGCAACGCCGGGCGAGCCGACCGAGACCGGCTTGTTTGCCGATGCGCTGGCACTGTACGAGCATGTTCGCGCCCAGCATCCCCAGGTGACGGTCGTGGGACGCAGCCTTGGCAGCGGCATTGCCACCCGGCTGGCCAGCGTCAAGGCGGTCGACCGGCTGGTGCTGGTCACGCCCTACGACAGCATGGCTGGCGCGGCTTCGCACCACTTTCCCTGGCTGCCGGTACGCCTGCTGCTGCGCGACCGCTACGACTCGGCCAGCTACGCGCCCAAGGTCAACGCCCCGACCACCATCCTCGCCGCCGAGCGCGACGAGGTTATTCCGCGCGCCAGCAGTGAAGCCCTGTACCGCAGCTTCCGCCCTGGCCTGGCCACTCTCCACGTCGTTCCTGGTGTGGGTCACAACGACATCTCACTGCGCGACGTTATTGGAAAGTAGCGAGCTTGGCGCGGATAGCGGTCCCGACCGAGATCTGCGGGTTCGAATAGCCGTCGTCCTTGCCCGCCTCCACTTCGCGCTTGCGGATGACTTCCCGGGCAGCGGCATGGGCTTGCTCAAAGGAGCGCGTGTGGGTGCGCAGCTGTTCGTCGAACATGGCGCGGCCGAAGAAGGTCAGCTCCGACTTGTAGCCGCAGCCGTAGGAAGTGTGGTCGGCATCGGCTGCAGTCAGCACCATGGTTGCATCGTCCTTCAGCGACGGAATCCAGCTGCCCGAGAAGCAGGCCGACACTGCAATTACGCGATTCCGGATGCCCGCTTCATCCAGCCACTTGCGCAGCATGGACGGGGTCAGCTCGGTCAATTCGAACGGCCAGAAGTCCGCCGCCAACTGGCCTTCGCGCGCGCCGTGCGAAGTCAGGTAGATGAACAGCACATCTTCGTCCTTGTCCATGGTACGCGCCACGCTGCGGATCGCCTTCTGCAGGTTCACGGTGGTGGCCCAGGGCAGTTTTTCGGCAGTCTGGAAATGGTTCACCAGCTGCAGTGTGCGGCCTTCCGTGCCGAAGCGCTGCGACATCACGTCCGCCACCATCTGGCTCTCGCGCCGGAACACCTCATCGCCGTAAGGCGCGAAGGTCAGCGCATACATGTCGACCTTGCCCGGGCGCTGCGGCGCCAGCCCTGCCAGTTGGCGCGACAACAGCACCGGCTGCGACTCCATCAGTTCCGCGGTCAGCTTCAGGTAGCGCGACGATTCCTCGTTGTTGGCTTCCTGCTTTTTCGGATACCAGAAATCAGGCTGCTGGGTGGCTACACCCAGCGCCACGACGCCCGCCATCATGCCCGCTGCGAACGCCAGCGGCCAGCGCCGACCGCGTCCGCCGCGCGCCAGCAGCACAAGTTGCGACAGGATCATCAGGGTGACCGGAATCCCCCAGGCAATCCACGCGCCCCATTGCCCCAGGTAGCGCACCGACCAGGCTTCAGACCCGCCATCAAGCATGGCAGCAAAGCACAGGTCAACAAACAGCTCCAGCCAGACGGTCTGCGCCAGCAGCAGGGTAGTCAGCAGCGCCAGGTCCGGCGCCGCGCCGGGACGCCCGCTCGGCCCTGTTCCACGTGTCATCAGCGCATAGAAGGGCAGCAGGGCGAAAGGCAGCCAGCCGTAGGCGATGGCCTTCCAGTAGAAGATCGCCGGTCCCTGGATATACAGGCGCTGGAACGATAAGGAGATCGCCAGCACCAGCAATACCAGGGCCGCGACGACGCCCGGTCCGGTGGACAGGCCTTCCCAGCGCGGCGAACGGAAAAAAGCGGTGGAAGCGCCTTCGCGCAACCACCGCCCGATCGATTTGACGGCGTTATTGGAGCTCAAGATCTACGCGCTTGGCCTTTCCGCTTTCGCCCGGGAAGCCGGTGAAGGCGCTTTGCACCAGGGCGGGCATGACCAGCGGCGTCGATTGCTTGCGGCTGGTGTTCTGCACCGTTACGTCATACAGCTTCTTGCCCTGCAGGTTGTTGATGGTGACGCGCAGGTTGCGGTCATAGTTATGCTGGATGGTTTCGCGGAATTCCATCGGGCCCCACATCCACGGATCGTAGTATGGGCGGTAGAAACCGTAGTAGCGATAACGGTAAGGGTAGTAGCCCCAGCGCGGGTAATAACCCCATGGGCCGGGACCATACATCCACGGGTCGGTCGCCGTCAGGACCTTGACCGGGCGGTCGATGGTGCTGAACTGCATGCCGACGCGCAGCTTGGCGTCCTTGGTGCTGGCGGCCTGGCTGAAGCCCAGCTTGGCCAGTTCACCGCTGACCAGGTTCTGGTAGCTGCGGTATTCTAGCGTATCCTCGCCCGGCGCCGGTGTTTCGAAGGTATACGATTTGTCCTGCATGTCGCTCGGCCACTCGTGGAACACCGTGACGTTGCTGTGCAGGGTAGTGGCACAGCCGCTCAGCAACAAACTGGTGGCCGCCACCAAAATGGCTAGCGCTTTCATGGCAACACTCCTTTTATACTCATAGGCCAGTTTAATCCGGCAACATGCGTTTCACCTAATTATTACAGAATGTTACCCCCGCGGGGAGAGCGGAAAAGAATCGGGCGTGCCCGGCTTCCGGTATTGGTAAAATAGTCTTCTTTGTCCTCGCTCGCCCAAACCATGCGTACCGACAGCCCGCAAACGATCTATCGTAAAGACTACACCCCGCCCAGCTACTTGGTGGAGACCGTGGAACTGGGCTTCGACCTCGATCCCGCCTGTACCATCGTCGCCAACCGCGTGCAGCTGCGCCATAACCCGGACAGCAAGAGCCACGACCTGGTGCTGCACGGCGAAGCCATTGAGCTGATCGCCCTGCGCATGAACGGGATGGTGCTGAACCCAAACCAGTACATTATTGGCAACAACACCCTGACCATCCGTAACGCGCCGGTCAATGTGCTGCTGGAGATCGAAACCACCTGCGCCCCGGTTGAAAACACCACGCTTTCGGGCCTGTACACCTCGGGCAGCGGTTTCTACACCCAGTGCGAGGCCGAAGGCTTCCGCCGCATCACCTACTTCCCGGACCGTCCGGACGTGATGGCGCGCTACACCGTGATGCTGCGCGCCGACAAGGAGCAATACCCGGTCCTTCTCTCCAACGGCAACCTGCTGGAAGAGGGCGAGCTCGGTGACGGCCGCCACTATGCCAAGTGGGAAGACCCGTTCAAGAAGCCGTCCTACCTGTTCGCCCTGGTGGCAGCGCGCCTGGTGTGCCAGGAAGAGAAATTCAAGCTGAAGTCGGGCCGCGAAGTGCTGCTGCAGGTGTGGGTGGAAGAGGGCAACCTCGACAAGACCGACTACGCCATGCAGTCGCTGAAGAATTCCATCCGCTGGGACGAGGAACGCTGGGGCCTGGAGCTGGACCTGGACCGCTTCATGATTGTCGCCGTGAGCGACTTCAACATGGGCGCGATGGAAAACAAGGGGCTGAATATCTTCAACACCAAGTTCGTGCTGGCCAACCCGCGCACCGCAACCGACATCGACTACTCCGGCATCGAGGCAGTGGTGGGCCACGAATACTTCCACAACTGGACCGGCAACCGCGTGACATGCCGCGACTGGTTCCAGCTGTCGCTGAAGGAAGGCCTGACGGTGTTCCGCGACCAGGAATTCAGTGCCGACATGATCGGCACCGACAGCGGCCGCGCCGTGACCCGCATCGACCAGGTGCGTACGCTGCGCCAGGCCCAGTTCCCGGAGGACGCCGGCCCGATGGCACACCCGGTGCGTCCCGATTCCTTCGTCGAAATCAACAACTTCTACACGGTGACCGTGTACGAAAAAGGCGCCGAAGTGGTGCGCATGTACCAGACCTTGCTGGGCCGCGAAGGCTTCCGCAAGGGCATGGACCTGTATTTCGAACGCCATGACGGCCAGGCCGTGCAATGCGACGATTTCCGCGCCGCGATGGCCGACGCCAACAAGCGCGACCTGAAGCAATTCGAACGCTGGTACAGCCAGGCCGGCACGCCGGTGGTGAGCGCCAGCGGCCATCACGATGGCGCCAAACAAGTGTATGAACTGACGCTGCGCCAGTCCTGCCCGGCCACGCCGGGCCAGGACAACAAGCTGCCGTTCCACATCCCGGTCGCCGTGGGCCTGCTCGGCCGCGATGGCAAGGACCTGATTTCGACCCGCGTACTAGAGTTGACCGAGGCCGAACAGACGTTCCGCTTCGAAGGCATTGCCGAGGCGCCGGTGCCGTCCATCCTGCGTGATTTTTCTGCACCGGTCGTGCTGGAGTACCCGTACACCGACGATGAATTGCTGCACCTGTTCCGCTACGACAGCGACCCGGTGAACCGCTGGGAAGCCGGCCAGCGCCTGGCCATGGAACGCCTGCTGTCGTTGACCCAGGCGGTGCTGGACGACAAGCCGCTCGAGCTGGACGACACCTACATCGGCGCCTTGCGCGCGGTCCTGACCGACAAGGAGCTGGATGCCGCCTTCCGTGAGCAATGCCTGATCCTGCCGTCGGAGACGATCATCGCCGAGCAGATGGAAGTGGTGCACCCGCAAGCAATCCACAGCGCGCGCCAGTTCGTGCGACACGCCATCGGTACTGCTTTGCATGCGGAGCTGCTGCAGGTGTATGCAGAAAATGCAACGCCAGGCGCCTACAGCCCGGACGCCATCTCGGCCGGGAAGCGCGGCCTGAAAAACGTGGCGCTGGCCTACCTGCTGGTGCAGCCGAACGCAGAAGCGGCCAAGCTGGCCGGCGAGCAGTTCGCTGCCGCTACCAATATGACCGATCGCGCCGCCGCCCTGTCCGCCCTGATCCACAGCGGCGCCGACGCCGGCAAGCAGCTGGACGCCTTCTACAAGGACTTCAAAGCCGAAGCGCTGGTGGTGGACAAGTGGTTCGCCATGCAAGGCTCCGCCCCGCACACCAATGTGGCCAAAGTGCGCGAACTGATGAAACATCCGGCCTTCACGCTGAAGAACCCGAACCGCGCGCGCAGTCTGCTGTTCAGCTTCTGCAACCAGAATCCATCGCAATTCCATGCTGCCGATGGCAGCGCCTACGAATTCTGGGCCGAACACGTGATCAAGCTCGACGCCCTGAACCCGCAAGTCGCCGCACGCCTGGCACGCAGCATGGACCGCTGGCGCCGTTATGCGCCGGCGCTGCAAGTCCACATGCGGCACGCGCTGGAAAAAGTCGCCGCCACCACGCCGTTGTCGAATGACGTGATGGAAGTGGTCAGCAAAGCACTCGCAAACTAATTAAGCACAAACCTAGGGAAACAATGAAACGTATCAGCCTGACCCAATACCTCGTTGAAGAACAACGCCAGCACCACTCCATTCCGGCCGAACTGCGCCTCCTGATCGAGGTGGTGGGCCGCGCCTGCAAAACCATTTCCCACAGCGTCGGCAAGGGCGCACTGGGCGAAGTGCTGGGCGCGCTGGAATCGGAAAACGTGCAGGGCGAAGTCCAGAAGAAGCTGGATGTGATCTCCAACGAGATCCTGCTGGAAGCGAACGAATGGGGCGGTCACCTGGCAGCAATGGCTTCGGAAGAAATGGAAGACATCCACCCGATTCCTAACCGTTACCCGAAAGGCGAATACCTGCTGGTGTTCGACCCGCTGGACGGCTCCTCCAATATCGATGTCAACGTATCGATCGGTACCATCTTCTCCGTGCTGAAAGCGCCGGAAGGCATGACCGAGCCGACCGAACAGGACTTCCTGCAGCCAGGCGCCAAGCAAGTGGCCGCCGGCTACGCCCTGTACGGCCCGCAGACCCTGCTGGTGCTCACCACCGGTAACGGCGTGAACTGCTTCACCCTGGACCGCGAGATGGGTTCGTGGGTGCTGACCCAGCGCAATATGCAGATTCCAGCCAAGACCAAGGAATTCGCGATCAACTCGTCCAACCAGCGCCACTGGCACGCGCCGGTGCAGCGCTACATCGGCGAACTGCTGGCAGGCACCACCGGTCCGCGCGGCACCGATTTCAATATGCGCTGGATCGCCTCCATGGTGGCCGACGTGCACCGTATCTTGAACCGCGGCGGCATCTTCATGTACCCGGCCGACCTGAAAGATCCAAGCAAGCCAGGCCGCCTGCGCCTGATGTACGAAGCGAACCCCATGTCCTTCATCGTCGAACAGGCCGGCGGCATGGCCACCGACGGCAAGCGCCGCATCCTCGACATCCAGCCTGAGAAGCTGCACCAGCGCGTGCCGGTCTTCCTCGGTTCCCGCGACGAAGTGGCACTGGTTACCAGCTATCACCAGGAAGGCGTGTAATTTTTACAATGATGGCGTCCCGATACTAGCAAACGCGCAAGTTTGTTTGCTATAATCCGGGCTCTTTGCCGGTGTAGCTCAGTTGGTAGAGCAGCTCATTCGTAATGAGAAGGTCGGGAGTTCGATTCTCTTCTCCGGCACCAGGACGTATAAAAACCCTGTCAGGTCATTGATCTGGCAGGGTTTTTTCGTTTAACGCTGGGCGAATAGTGCAATCAGCGCGAGAAATATCGCGACTTGAAGTGCGATCATTTGATGATGCTGGGCGTCCATGCGGGCGTGGAGTTTTTCCACGGCCTCGTGCAGCTTTGCTTCGAATTCTGCTCGCAACTCAAGGCGGAGGGAATTCAATCCGGTCTCGATTTGCGTCTCGATTTCCTTGAACCGGCAATCGATATGCGCCCGCAGCGCCTTCAATTCGCATGAAAGATTGACCATTGCATTCTCCAGCTGGTTCAAGCGCTCTTCGTGGTCAGCGAGCTCTGGTAGTGGCGTAACAACCATGGCGGCTCCTCAAGTGATCCTATCATTTTCGCCATACCACCAAGCGCCCGTTTGGTTCAACTCAAATGTGCATGGCGCTGCGTTACTTTCCGTTACTGCGACGAGACCGCGATCGGCTTGCGATGTGCACGGGCCTTCTTTTTTCACCGCTTAAAGGTATCAAATTCAAGGTAATAGTTGACTTGGTCAATGAATTCTTGCGGCCCCGCCTTCTCCCAACTAATGGAATTCGAGATATGTGCAAGGACATTCACAAGCATCCACTCCTTCAAATTCTTATCTCTCAAAACAAGTGGAAGTTCCAAGCCATCATCGTTTAAAAAGACCTCATCGTCTTCCAGGCTTTGCACGTAGTCCCAAGGCACATAATAAAATTCTGCCTTTTGCGGATTCGACAACCAAGCCTCCACATCTGTATGAATCCATGCTTCCTGCTTTAGTCCTTTTAGGCCGGCTATCAGCTCCGAAATGGATTTAAAGTGCTCAATCATTGAAATTCCTTATTTTATTCGGGCCATTCGTCGGAATCGTACTCTGAGTTGTGCATCAAACTATCCATGAAAATTTTGAACGAGCCAGCCAAACGTCTCTGCGCTTTGACGAAATTTTCCGCAACACTCCGAGCTGGATCAAATCCGTCTGTCGCATAGAAATGCGCCGAACCGTCACACAAATGAAGGCAAAAGAAATTCCCTCCAGGGTCGTAGGCGAAAGGAAGCAGGTGATCGGGAATGACATCTTTTGCGCACATCAACTGATAGTGCTCTATTAGTAGCGAACTTTGAGAACCAGCAGCGCTCCTCCTGTGCCTAATCGGATAAAAGCCTGCTATTTCCAAGGGCTCCCATTCGTCGTTGCCTGGAATTAGGCTATCTTCTGGTACCCCACCGTTATATTTCAGATAGTGCTGACGAAACTCGCTTGGCAGCTTATGCCTCAGCACTGCTTCGCAAGCATCCAGGTCAACATCTTCAAGCGGTTGTGAGCAGCCGTAAAACTCGTTGTTCTTCATTCTATTGCCTCGGCTTTAAACAAGCCTCCTTCACGAAACTTTCCAGCACCAAAAGCGGCGGGCTTACCCCAAGAGGAATTCCCTGGTATTCATACAGGACTGGCATCGCGCGCAGTGGAATGCATGCTGAGCTCATTGGCAGACTCCTTTGCGGGTCTTGATCTCCCCTGACCAAATTTCAAAACACGCAT
This sequence comes from Pseudoduganella sp. R-34, assembly GCF_049904655.1. Lineage (NCBI taxonomy): Bacteria > Pseudomonadati > Pseudomonadota > Betaproteobacteria > Burkholderiales > Oxalobacteraceae > Pseudoduganella > Pseudoduganella sp. R-34. The sequence goes on along the minus strand of NZ_CP184572.1, from coordinate 5,725,695 downwards.
CCATTGCTTCAGCCAAGGCAATTACTTTTTCCTTTGCTGCGGGGTCGTCTACGCGCTGTCCATTTGGTACGCGATGATAGTCATACCAATCATTAGGGCCGAAGATTCCGGCCAGATGTGCATGGACCCTGAAAACGATGTGATGCATCCGCCAGCAGGTCGCGTCCTCAAACTCCCTTAGTTCATCCTTTATTGCGCTCCGGCTCTTTCCGCCCATCCAAAGTTTTGTACTAAATGCGATGGCAATTCTGCCGTAGTCCGATTGGCTTTTGTCGTAATCGGGATCGCTGAACAGCACCTTCCATCTGGGAATCTCGGCAAATCGTAGCGAGCACATGATCGGGCGGAATAGCCGCTGGCTTTTGTCGACCGCGTCGATCGACTGGGGCAGCTCCGTATAAAACCTTGCGAATACTTCGATCAAATGACCAACATTCGTGGGGACAAGCTCAATATAGCGCCCGATCACAAAGCCAGATTTACCCTCTTTGTTCATGGCCGGGACGTAAAACAAATCTCCCGGCTTGGCTTTGCTCGTTAGTGGTTTCAAGATTACAGTGGGCGCTATTTTCGAGGCGAATCAGATACTAAAAAAACATTTAACCATTTGCAACTCATGCTCAATCGTGCGCATGAACTTGCTTTAGGCTATCTAGCCTTGCGTGCGAGGAAACCGCGCATCAGCTTGCCGATTTGCTCGCCTTCCTCTTCGAGGGCAAAGTGGCCGGTGTCGAGCAGGTGCAGCTCGGCTTTGGGCAGGTCGCGCAAGTAAGGCGCGGCGCCGGCTGCAGGGAAGATCTGGTCGTTCTTGCCCCAGGTGATGAGCATCGGTGGCTGGTGTTTGCGGAAGTAGGCTTGCCATTCCGGATAGTGCGCCGGATTGCTGCCGTAGCTGTAGAACAGCTCGAGCTGGATATCCTTGTTGCCGGGACGGTCCATATAGGCCTGGTCGACGGTCCATGCGTCCGGGCTGATCTTGCTGGCGTCGCGCGCGCCATGCGTGTACTGCCATTTGGTTGCACCGATCTCGAAGAACGGTTTCAGTTTGGCGGCATTCGCTTCGGTCTTGTCAGCCCAGTAGACCTTGAACGGCGCCCAGAATTCATTGTCGATGCCTTCGGTGTAGGCATTGCCGTTCTGGACCACGATGGCGGATACGCGCTCGGGATGCGCGGCAGCCAGGCGAAAGCCGATCGGAGCGCCATAGTCTTGTACGTACAAGGCGTACTTCGATGCGCCGACGGCGACGGTGAACTTGTCGACCACGTTCGCCAGGTTGTCGAAGCTGTAGGCGAACTTGTCGACGGCAGGGGCATCGCTCTGGCCAAAACCCGGATAGTCGGGTGCGATCACGTGGTAGCGGTCGGCCAGCTGCGGAATCAGGTTGCGGAACATCTGGGACGAGGTGGGGAAGCCGTGCAGCAGGAGCACGGTGGGCGCATCTTTAGGGCCGGCTTCGCGGTAGAAGATGTTGACGCCATCGACCTTTACGGTGCGGTAGCTCACGTCCGTGGTGGCTGCGGATGCGGTGATGGCAGCGAAGGCCAGGGCCAGGGACGCGGCGATGCGGGAGGTTTTCATGTTCGTTTCCTTCAAGAGTGGTTTTGATGGGATGGATTGTAGGAAGCGTCCCTGGGTGCCGGAACTACGCGCAGCGAAACAATCCATTTCGCCGGGCGGCGTTCCGCCTGGCGCAGGGTGTCGATAGAGTGGGGCCATTGACAATCCTCTGGAGAACAACATGAAAGCATTCGTAGCAGCTGCCGCCATTGCACTTGCCGGAGCCGCGCACGCGGCACCCGTTGCTTACCGCACCGTCGCCGTCGATGGCATCAATATCGCTTACCGCGAAGCCGGCGATGCGAGCAAGCCGACCGTCCTGCTGCTGCACGGCGTGCCAAGTTCGTCCCGCATGTACGACGGGCTGCTGCGCAGGCTGGGCGACCGCTATCACCTGTTGGCGCCGGACTATCCCGGCTTCGGCAACAGCGACGCGCCCGATCCGGCGAAGTTCGCCTACACCTTCGACAACCTGGCGGCGGTGATGCAGAAATTCACAGATGCCGTCGGTACGCAACGCTATGTGCTGCTAATGCAGGATTACGGTGCGCCGGTCGGTATGCGCATGGCACAGGCAAGGCCGCAAGCGGTGCAGGCGCTGGTGTTCCAGAACGGGAATGTGTACGAAGACGGGCTGGGCGCGATGTGGGCCAAGCGCAAGCCGTTCTGGGCGGACCGCGCCGCGCACGAGAAGGACGTCATCGCCGTGCACCAGTCAGTGGCGGCGACGCGCGCACGGCATATCGGCAGCGATCCTGCAATCGAAGCCTACGATCCGGATTTGTGGATGGATGAACATGCCTATCTCAATCGCCCTGGCCAGGCGCGCATCCAGGCCGATCTGATTTACGACTACCAGCACAACCTGGCGGCTTATCCTGAATGGCAGGCCTGGCTGAAACAGCGCCAGTTGCCCACGCTGGTGGTATGGGGCAAGCACGACCTGGCGTTCACGGTGCCCGGCGCGCAAGCCTTCAAGCGCGACAATCCTTCAGCCGAAGTGCATATCCTGGACGGTGGTCACTTTGTGATGGATACCCGGCTGGACGACGTCGCCGCGATCACCGGCGATTTCCTCGGCAAGCTCAGTTCAGGTGCGGGTGCGTCCGCAGGTGCTGCGCCAGCAGGTCAATGAATTTGCGCACCTTGGAGGAGCCGTATTTGCTTTCGCGGTGCAGGATATGCACCGGCCATGGCTCCTCTTCAAATTCCGGCAGGATGATTTTCAGCTGGCCTGTCGCCAGTTCTTCAGCCATCTGGTAGGACAGCAGGCGGCAGATGCCCAATCCTTCGACGGCCGCACGAATCGCAGCATCGTTGCTGGTTACGGTAAACCGGGGCTTGATGCGGACGGTGAGCGGATTGCCGTCGCGCCCGAATTTCCATTCGACGCGCGGCGTGATATTGCTGGCCGAAATAATCGTATGCTGCTGCAGCTCTTCCGGATGCCGCGGCACGCCATGCCGGGCAAGATACTCGGGGGAAGCGCACAGCACGCGCCGCATCTGGCCAACGCGCAAGGCCTTCATGCTGGAATCGGGCAGGGGACCCAGTCGCACGGCTACGTCCATGCCTTCTTCAATCAGGTTGACGACGCGGTCGAGGAAGTAGGCCGAGACGTCGACCTCCGGGTACTGCTTCAGGAATTGCACGATGCAGGGTGTGACGAATTGCTTCCCGAACAGGACCGAGGCGGTGACGGCCAGGTTGCCTTTGGGCTCGGCGTTGATGCCGGCGGCGGCGCCATTGGCCTCTTCGATGCTGGCCAGGATGTTGCGGCAGTCGTCCAGATAGCGCTGGCCGGCTTCGGTCAGGCGCACATTGCGCGTGGTCCGCTGCAGCAGCTGGACACCCAGCTTTTCCTCCAGCGCCGAAATGGCGCGCGTGATCGCCGCCGGCGACATGTCAAGGCTGCGCGAGGCGGCGGCAAAGCTTTCCTGCTCGCCAACCGCCACGAATACCGTCATCAGGTGCATGTGATCCATGTTTTTCCTCCTGGCGAGGATGGTAGCCGTTAATAATTAAGACAGATTAACTTTTTTGCCTTATACTTCTTGCATGATTGAATGCGAATGATTATCATTTGCGTTCATTTTAATTCTTGAACCTTGTTATGTCCCTTTCGAAATCCCTCATCGCGGCAAGCCTGGCCGCCATCGGCCTTCCTGCGTTTGCCGATGATGCAGGCGGTGTCGGCGATGGCAGCGTCGTTGTGGTAACCGCCTCCATGCGCGCCCACACCGTGGCCGCAGCACCTGCCTTCACCACCGTCATTACAGCCGAAGATATCGCCAGGTCGCCGGTCAATGGCCTGGCCGACCTGCTGCGCGACAGCGTCGGCGTCAATAACCAGACCGACGATAATGGCCGCGACGAAATCCGCATTCGCGGCCTGGGCGGCAAGTACACGCTGATGCTGGTGAACGGCAAGCGAGTCTCGTCCGGCGGAGCCTTGTGGCGCGGCGGCGATTTCGATTTCAGCTCGATCCCGCTGTCCAGCATCAAGCGGGTGGAAATTGTGCGCGGCCCAATGGCGGCGCTGTACGGCTCCGACGCGATGGGCGGCGTGATCAACATCATCACCTGGCCGGCCACCAGGGAGTGGAAGGGCAGCTTGACCGGTGAGTACCGTGAGGTGGACAGCGGCTATGGCGGCGACCAGTACCGCGTCGGCGCCAGCCTGTCGGGCGCGTTGAGCGACACTTTCAGCCTGTCCCTGGCCGGCGAGCGCTATGACCGCGACGCATGGTGGGGCGCCCCGGCCAGCGACGCGACGCGCACCCCGCGCCTGGAAGAGAAAAAGGCCAGCAACCTGACCGGCACCCTGACCTGGCAACTGGCGGAAAACCAGTCGCTGGATTTCGACCTGGGCTACAACAAGGACAAGCGCCCGCGCGTGATGTACTACTACGCCTTCTTCCCCGAGTGGAATTTCGAATCGAAGGACATTCGCGACCAGGAAATCGAGCGCAACACCTATGGCCTGACCCACCGCGCCGACTGGGGCTGGGGTAACACCACGGCCTACATCACCCGCGAGAGCGCTGAAATCCATGACTTCAACACGCGCTACGATGCGCCGCAACAGCGCACCCTGAAGGAAGAGAACACCTATGCCAAGTTCTACGGCAATACCACCCTTGGCATCAACGCGCTGACTGCCGGCGTCGACCTGCGCCGCCAGGTGATCCGCGATGCGGTCAGCTACAAGGATACCGGCAAGGTCAGCACCGACAGCAAGGCTGTTTTCATCGAGGATGAACTGGCCCTGGCCAAGGATCTGCACCTGACGCTGGCCGGCCGCCTGGACGACCATAGCGTGTTTGGCAGCCACTTCTCGCCCAAGAGCTACCTGGTATGGCAAAGCAATGATTCGCTGACCGTGAAAGGCGGCATCAGCAAGGCCTTCAAGGCGCCGGACGCCTATCAGCTGACGAAGGAGTACCGTATCGTGAGCTGCGGCGGAAGCTGCTTCCTGGCAGGGAATCCGGAACTGTCTCCCGAGACCAGCACCAACTACGAGCTGGGCTTCGAAGTGCACCAGAAAGGCTGGGACCTGACCGCCGTCGTCTTCAAGAACGATGTGGACGACATGATCGTGGCGACCTACGATGCGCCGACCAATTCGCGCCGCTGGGTCAACGTTGCGCAGGCCAAGACCAAGGGCCTGGAACTGGAGGGCAGCGTGCAACTGCATCCTTCGCTGACCCTGTCGGGCAACTTCACTCACCTGAAGGCTGATTACGTCAACGAGAACGGCAAGACTACGGTGCTGGACAACCGTCCCGAGAACGTGGGCCACATCGGCCTGGCCTGGACCGCAGTACCCGGGGTGCAGGCGTCGCTGTCGGCGCACTATACCGGCAAGCAGTTCTACTCCGAGAAGGAACTGCCGGCCTATACCCGCGTCGACCTGGGCCTCTCGGCCAAGGTCGGCAAGCACTGGACGCTGCGCACCGGCGTCAAGAACCTGACCGATGTCGACCTGTCCGAGAAGAGCAAGAACTTCAGCTTCTTCGAATTGGGCCGCAATTACTACGTCAGCGCCACTTACGGCTTCTGACCCCGCAGGGGCATGCCCCTGAATTCCCTAGCCAGCGTAAAGCCAGCGAACCATTCAAACAGTTTGCGAGGTAGAACATGGCTACAAGCTTATTCCTGTCGCGCCACCGTTCGCTGCGTGGCAGCGGCGTTGCGGAACGCATCGAAACGCCGGCACACGATGCCGGCCGCCTGCAGGCCGATGTCGCGGCAGCCTTGCGCCGCGCGCGCGCGCGCGGCAATCCGCATCCGGTGGCGCTGGGCGCCATTCCCTTCGATACGCGCCAGCCGTCCGCGCTGGTGGTGCCGGTGGTGTCCGAATTCGTCGAGCGCGGTGATGTGGCGCGTGGCGAAGCGTCGGACTTGCCGCCCATCCTTCATACGCAGAGCATTCCCGGCGAGGAGCGCTTCAAGCAGGGCGTGCGCCAGGCTGTGGCCAACTTCGGCCTGAGCGACATCCGCAAGGCCGTGCTGTCGCGCTTGCTGGACGTCGAGCTGGCCGGCCATGCCGATGCTGGCGATATCTTCCGTCGCCTGGTATCGCGCAATCCTTCCGGTTTCCAGTTCCGCCTGCCGCTGGCCGACGGTTCGGAACTGGTGGGCGTCAGCCCCGAGCTGCTGTTGCGTAAGCAGGGCGCGCGCATGGAATCGAATCCGTTGGCCGGTTCTGCGCGACGCGATGCCGATCCGGTGCGCGATCGCGAGGTGAGCGAGGCGCTGCTGCGCTCTTCCAAGGACGCCTACGAACACCGCCTGGTGACGGACGAGATCCGCCGCGTGCTGGCGCCGGTCTGCCGCGACCTGGTGATTCCGGAGCGGCCGTCGCTGCTTTCGACTGCCGCCATGTGGCACCTGTCGACGCCGATCGAAGGCGAGCTGCACGATCCGGCGATGGGGGCGCTGGAGCTGGCCTGCCGCCTGCATCCGACGCCCGCCGTCTGCGGCTTCCCGACACGCCTGGCGCGCAAGTTGATCGACCTGGTCGAACCATTCGACCGCGGCCTGTTCGCGGGTATGGTGGGCTGGTGCGACGATGAAGGCAACGGCGAATGGGCCGTGACCATCCGCTGCGGCCGGGTGGCTGGCAACCGCGTGCAGCTGTTTGTCGGAGCCGGCATCGTGGCCGATTCCTGTCCGGATGCCGAATGGGCCGAAACCCAGGCCAAATTGCAGACCATGCTTGGCGCCCTGAGCGCAAGGGAGGCCGCGTGATCGAATTCACTCATTGGCCGCAGGACGCGGCGCAACGCTACCGCGAGCAGGGACTGTGGGCCGGCTTGCCGTTGACCGAGATCCTGGAGCGGCAGGCGCGCGAACATCCCCAGGGCATCGCCGTGATCTGCGGCGAGCGCATGCTCAGCTATCGCGAACTGGACGAGCAGGCGGAACAACTGGCGCAAGCGCTGGCCCGGCGCGGGCTGGGCGTGGGCGATACCGCCCTGGTGCAGCTGCCCAATGTGGCCGAGCTGTATATCGCTTTCTTTGGCTTGCTGAAGGCCGGCGTGGCGCCGGTGAATGCGCTGTTCAGCCATCAACGGCTGGAGCTCACGGCGTATGCGCAGCAGCTGCAGCCGAAGCTGCTGGTTGCTTCGGCCAGCCACCCCTTGTTCGCCAACGACGCGTTCGCGCGCGAGCTGGCCGTGCCGCACACCATGGTGCTGGGCGCGGACGGCTTCCGCGAACAGCCGCAGGGCATCGGGCCGCGGCCGCAGCATGCACCCGCTTCCGAAGTGGCGTTCTTCCAGCTGTCCGGCGGCAGCACCGGCACGCCCAAGCTGATCCCGCGCACCCATGACGATTACTACTACAGTGTGCGGCGCAGTGCGGAAATCTGCCGTCTGGACCGCGGCACGCGCTTCCTGTGCGCACTGCCGGCAGGCCACAACTTCCTGCTCAGCTCCCCCGGCGCGCTGGGCGTATTCCACGCCGGGGGCACCGTGGTGCTGGCGCCGGCGCCGGAACCGCTGGCCTGTTTCGCCTTGATCGAACGGCATGGCGTGAACATGGCGGCGCTGGTGCCGTCGGCAGTGGCGTTGTGGCTGCAGGCGGCGCAGCAGCCGGAACGCCGCGCGCAGCTGTCCTCGCTGCGCCTGCTGCAGGTGGGCGGCGCCAGCTTCGCCGAAGCGCTGGCGCGCCGTGTACCGCAGGAGCTGGGCTGCGCGCTGCAGCAGGTATTCGGCATGGCCGAGGGCCTGGTGAACTACACGCGCCTGGACGATCCGGACGACGTGGTCTACGCCACCCAGGGCCGCCCCATGAGTGACGCCGACGAGGTGCGCGTGCTGGACGCGGACGGCCAGCAGGTTGCCGACGGCGAGACCGGCATGCTGGCCACGCGCGGCCCTTACACCTTCCGCGGCTACTACCGCGCTGCCGAACACAATGCGCGCGTATTCGATGCGGACGGCTTCTACCACACGGGCGACCTGGTGCAGCGCAGCGCCGGCGGCAACCTGCGCGTCGTCGGCCGGGTGAAGGACCAGATCAATCGCGGCGGCGAAAAGATCGCGGCGGAGGAAGTGGAAAACCTGCTGCTGCGCCATCCGGGCGTGCTGCAGGCGGCGCTGATCTCGGTGCCCCATGCGCTGCTGGGCGAAATGAGCTGCGCCTGCATCGTGCCGCGCGGCGACAGCCTGCGCCCGGTCGAACTGCGCAAATACCTGCGCGGCCTGGGCGTGGCCGACTACAAGCTGCCCGACCGCTTTGAAATGCTGGACCGCCTGCCGTTGACGGCGGTCGGCAAGACCGACAAGCTGGCGCTGCGCGCCAGCATCCCGAACTGAGATGGAGCCTGGACCATGAGTATTCCCGTTATTTCTTCCTACCCGATGCCGCAGCCGGACAGCCTGCCCGCCAACAAGGTGGCGTGGCAGCCCGAGGCCGGCCGCGCCGTGCTGCTGGTGCACGACATGCAGGATTACTTCCTGCGCTTCTATGGCCAGGACAGCGAACTGCGCACCGCGCTGGTGGCCAATATCGCCGCGCTGTGCGCATGGGCGCGGGCGGCCGGCGTGCCGGTGGTGTACACCGCGCAGCCGGTCAAGCAGAGCCCGGAAGAGCGCGCGCTGCTGAACGATATGTGGGGCCCGGGCCTGACCACAGCCGATCCGGCGCTGCAGCAGGTGACCGCCGCGCTGGCGCCGCTGCCGGGCGATACGGTACTGGTCAAATGGCGCTACAGCGCCTTCCAGCGCTCCGAGCTGCAGTCCCTGATGCGCGATTGGGGCCGCGACCAGCTGCTGATCGCCGGCGTGTACGCCCATATCGGCTGCATGACGACTGCGCTGGACGCCTTCATGCGCGACGTGCAGCCGTTCATGGTTGCCGACGCGCTGGCCGACTTCAGCGAAGAGGAGCATCGCATGGCGCTGCGCTACGTGGCTGGTCGCTGCGGCAGCGTGACCCATACGGCGCAGGTGCTCGCCGCGCGTCCGCCGCTGACCATCGACTGGCTGCGCGCCAGCCTGCTGCCGCGCCTGGAGGAGGGCAGCTTCGGGCCGGACGACAACCTGGTCGATTACGGCCTCGATTCGCTGGAAGTGATGGCGCTGGTGGCCGAATGGGAGAAGCTGGGCTTGCGCGTCAGCTTCGAAGAATTGGCCGGCACGCCGACGCTCAACGCGTGGTGGGACGTCCTGCAGCGCAAGATCGCCGCATGAGGTGAGCCATGTTCCTGGCCGACCAGAACAACCTCGCTTCGGCGCGTCCGCAGGCGCCGCCGCGTCCTCCCGGCTTCCACTTCGAAGGGCGCCAGGTATGGGTGACCGGCGCCGGGCGCGGCATCGGCTACCAGGCGGCGATGGCGTTTCGCCAGCTGGGTGCGCGCGTGATCGGCATCGACCGATGCTTCGATTCGGAGCTGGGCTCGCGGCACGGCAAGAAGTACCCGTTCAAGACCGTGCAGCTCGATATCACCGACCGCGCGGCGATCGCCGCGGCTTTCGACCAGCTGCTGCTGGAAACGCCGCGGGTGGATGTGCTGGTCAACGCGGCCGGCGTGCTGCGCCTGGGGCGGCTGGAGAACACCAGCGCCGAGGACTGGCAGGCCTGCTTCGACATTAATGTCAGCGGCGTGTTCCACATCCTCAGCCGGCTGCTGCCGCAGTTCAAGGCGCAGCGTTTCGGCAGTATCGTCAACGTGGCGTCGAACGCGGCGCACGTCCCGCGCCTGAACATGGTGGCCTATTGCGCTTCCAAGTCGGCGCTGGTGAGCCTGAGCCATTGCGCGGGACTGGAGCTGGCGCAGTACGGCGTGCGCTGCAACCTGGTGTCGCCCGGCTCCACCGATACGCCGATGCTGCGCTCCATGCTGCCGGACGACGAAGGCATGCAGCGCACCATCGCCGGCCTGCCCGAGCAGTTCAAGTTGGGCATCCCGTTGCGCAAGATTGCCACCGCCCGCGAGATCGCCAACACCATTGTTTTCCTGGCCTCCGACCTGGCCAGCCATATCACCATGCAGGACCTGGTCGTCGACGGCGGAGCCACGCTGGCAGCATGACCGGATTGGAGCAAATATGCGATTCATGAAGTACCTGCCGGCCCTGTTGCTGCTGGCCGCCTGTGGCGCGAAAGACGAGAAGCCGCCCGCGCCGGCGGTGCCGGAAGTGGCCGTGGCCACGCTGGCGCTGGAGAAGCTGCCGCTGAACAGTGAGCTGGCGGGCCGCGTGGCGGCCGTGCGCGTGTCGGAAGTGCGGCCGCAGGTCGACGGCGTGATCGTGGGGCGCTATTTCGAGGAAGGCGCCGACGTGCGGGCCGGGCAACTGCTGTACCGCATCGACAGTGCCAGCTATGCGGCGCGGCAGGAGCAGGCCAGCGCCGAGCTGGCGCTGGAAAAGGCCCACCTGGTCAACCTGCGCGTGATCGCCGAGCGCTACGCACGCCTGCTGGATTCGCGCACGGTGACGCAGCAGGACCACGACCTGGCGCAAGCCAACTATCAGCAGGGCCTGGCCCGCGTGCGCGCACGCCAGGCATCGCTGCGGGCGGCGGAAATCGACCTGCAGCGCACCGAGGTGCGTGCCGTCATCGCCGGCCGCATCGGGCGCGCGGAAGCCACCGAAGGCGCGCTGGTATCGCGCGCGCAGCAGGAACCTCTGGCGCGCGTGCAGCAGCTTGACCCCGTGTATGTGGACGTGGTGCAGTCCAGCCAGCAGATGCTGGCCTTGCAGCGTGCGCTGCGCAGCGGCAGCCTGAAGCCGGGAGCGCGCGCCGTGACGCTGGCGCTGGAAGACGGCAGCGAGTACGCCCATGCCGGCGAGTTGCAGTTCGCGGAAATGCAGGTGGACCAGCAGACCGGCATGGTGACGCTGCGGGCGCGCTTTCCGAATCCGGAGCGCCTGCTGGTTCCCGGCATGTACGTCCGGGCGCGCGTCGAGCACGGCGTGCAGCCGGAAGTGGTGATGCTCCCGCAGCAGGCGGTGCGCCTGGGCGAAGGGGAGAAGGCGTCGGCGCTGGTGGTCAACGCAAAGGGCGAGGTCGAATTGCGCGAGCTGGTGCTGGCCGGAAGCCACCAGGGACGCTGGGCTGCGCTGTCGGGTGTCCGGGCGGGCGAGCGAGTGATCGTCGAGGGGGCCATGAAGGCGGCGCCGGGAGGGCGCGTCAATGCGGTCGAGTGGCGCGGTGCGGCCCTGGGCGCGGCATCCGTTCCGGTGCAGCCGGGGCACGAGGGCTGAGCGGTGGTGGCGCGTTTCTTTATCGCCCGGCCGGTGCTGGCCTGGGTCCTGGCGGCGGCGGTCATGCTGGGCGGACTGCTGGCGCTGGCCCTGCTGCCGGTGGCACAGTATCCCAACATCGCACCGCCGACGGTACGGGTGTCGGCCAGCTATCCGGGCGCCTCGGCCCAGGTGGTCGAGCACAGCGTGGTGCAGGTGCTGGAGCAGGAGCTCAAGAACCTCAAGCACCTGACCTATTTCGATGCCAGCAGCAGCTCGGCGGGCGAGGCGGAGATCATGCTCACCTTCGAGCAGGGCGCCGACCCGGAGCTGGCCCAGCTGGAGGTGCAGAACAAGGTGAACCAGCTGGCCTATCGCCTGCCGCGTGCGGTGCAGCAGAATGGCCTGAGCGTGACGGCCATGCAGAACAGCTTCCTGATGGTGGTGGTGTTCAGCGACCGCCAGGGCGCGCTGGGCGAGGCGGCGCTGGCGGACTGGATGAGCAGCCAGGTGATCGATGCGGTCAGCCGCGTCCCGGGTGTCGGCGAGGTGCGGAATTTCGGCTCGCCGTATGCCATGCGCGTGTGGCTGCATCCGCATAAGCTGCACAGTTTCGGCCTGATGCCGGCTGACGTGGTGCGCGCCATCGAAAGCCAGAATACCGAGGTGCCGGTGGGCGAGCTTGGCGCGCGTCCGGCGCCGCCGGGGCAGGCGCTGAACGTGTCAGTGACTGCGCTGTCGCGTTTGAAAACGCCGCAGCAGTTCCGCGACCTGATCCTGAAGACCCGCCCGGACGGTGCCGTGGTGCGCCTGTCCGATGTCGCGCGGGTGGAGCTCGGCAGCGAATCGTATGGGGCCGCGTCGCGCCTGGACGGCCAGCCGGCTTCGGGCTTTGCGGTCATGCTGGCGCCGGGCGCCAACGGCCTGGCCACGGCGGCCGGCGTGCGCGAGCGCATCGCGGCGCTGCAGCCGTCTTTCCCGGCCGGCGTGGAGGCGGCCTATCCGGAGGACGCCACGCGCTTCGTCAAGCTGTCAATCCGCCAGGTGGCGGTGACGCTGGCCGAAGCCGTGCTGCTGGTGGTGCTGGTGATGTTCGTCTTCCTGCAGGGATGGCGCGCCACGCTGGTGCCGGTGATCACCGTGCCGGTGGTCCTGCTTGGCACCTGCGGCGTGCTGGCCCTGACCGGCTTCTCGATCAATACATTGACGCTGTTTGCGATGGTGCTGGCGATTGGCCTGCTAGTGGACGATTCCATCGTCGTGGTGGAGAACGTCGAGCGCATCATGGCGGAACAAGGCATCGGCGCGCGCGAAGCGACCCTGCAGTCGATGCGCGGCATCACGGGTGCGCTGGCCGGCATTGCCATCGTGCTGGGTGCGGTATTCTTGCCGATGGCCTTCTTCTCCGGTTCGGTCGGAGTGATCTACCGCCAGTTTTCTGTCACGCTGGTCACAGCCATGGCGCTGTCGGTGCTGGTGGCGATCAGCCTGACGCCGGTGCTGTGCGCAGCGCTGCTGCGTCCCGCCGCGGCGCACGGTGCGGACGGGCGATTTGCGCGTGCCATGGCGGCGCTGCAGCGGCGCTACGACGGGCTGCTGCAAAAATTGCCCGGCCGCCGCTGGCGCCTGGGCGCGGTGTACGCCGTGTTGCTGGGGGCGGCCGCCTGGGGCTACCAGCGCCTCCCGGCATCCTTCATCCCAGTCGACGACCAGGGCACGGTGATGGTGCGTTTTGCGCTGCCGGCCGGCGCCACCTATCCGCGCACGGCCGAACTGGCGCGTCAGATCGAGCGCCATTTCCGCGAGAACGAGAAGGACAACGTCGCGATGGTGTACACCATTGCCGGCATGGGCATGGGCGGCGCCGGCCAGAATGCCGGCATGGCCTTCGTCAACCTGAAGGACTGGTCGCAACGCAAGGGAGCGGAGAACTCGGCGCAGGCGATTGCCGCGCGCGCCACCGGCGCGCTGGGCAAGCTGCGCGATGCACGGGTGTTTGCCATGGTGCCGCCGCCGATCGACGGCCTGGGGGAGGCCAGCGGCTTCGAATTCTGGCTGCAGGATACTTCCGGCGCGACGCCGGAATCATTGGCCGCACGGGCCGCCCAACTGGCCGCCGGGGCGGGTGAATTGCCCGGCGTGATGTATGCGGAAGCCGACGGCAGCGAAAGCAAGGCCCAGCTGCGCATCGACATCGACCAGGCCAAGGCGCTGACCCTCGGCCTGAACCTGGACGATGTCAACAGCACCCTGAGCGCGGCCTGGGGCGGCGTGTACGTCAACGACTACCTGCACGAAGGCCGCGTGCGCAAGGTGCTGGTGCAGTCCGATGCGCAGTGGCGCGCCGCGCCGGACGACCTGCAGCACTGGTCGGTGCGCGGCAGCGGCAATGCCATGACGCCGCTGTCCGCCTTCGCCGGTACGCGCTGGGACAGCGGCCCGACGCAGCTGCGCCGTTTCAACGGCCTGCCGGCAGTGCACATCAGCGGCGCCGGAACGCCCGGCGCCAGTTCCGGCGACACGATGGCGCGCATCGAGGCGCTGGTGGCGCAGCAGCCTTCCAGCCGCCTGGCATGGAGCGGCCTGTCCTACCAGGACCAGCTGTCGCGCGGCCAGGCCCCCATGCTGTACGCGGTATCGGTGCTGTTCGTGTTCCTCTGCCTGGCCGGCCTGTATGGCAGCTGGTCGATCCCGTTCTGCGTGCTGCTGGCAATTCCGCCGGGCGTGCTGGGAGCGGTGGCGGGCGCCGGCGTGCTGGGTCTCGAGCGTGACATCTTCTTCCAGGTCGGCGTGCTGGCCACGGTGGGCTTGTCGGCCAAGAACGCGATCCTGATCGTCGAATTCGCCGAGGCGGCGGTGCGCGCAGGGCAGGGGCCCTGGGCTGCCGTCACGGCCGCCGCCAGCCAGCGCCTGCGGCCCATCCTGATGACCTCACTGGCGTTCGGCGCCGGCATCGTGCCGCTGGTGCTGGCCAACGGGCCCGGCGCGGCAGCGCAGCAGGCCATCGGGGCCAGCGTGCTGGGTGGCGTGCTCCTTTCCACGGCCCTGGGCGTGTTCCTGGTGCCGCTGTTCTATCTCTCCATCCTTGAACTCGGCCAACGCCGGGCATTTGCAAATGATCCTGTTCCTGTTGCTTGACATTGCGGGCTGCTGCCTGCTCTACCTCGGCCACCGCCACCAGGGCTGGCTGGCGCAGCCGATTGGCCCGCTTGGCGTGGCGGCCGGCGCGCTGGCCCTGCTGCTGGCCTTGGCCGCCGCCTGCATTGCGCTGTCGCCGCTGGCGGCGGTGTTCGCGTGGACTGTCGCCAGCATGCTGGCATTCAGCCTGCTGCCGTTCGGCTCCCTGTTGAAAGGAAAACCATGAGCGCCAAACCCGATGCGATCCGGCCGGACTGGTGGAGCAAGACCTTTGCCGGCGCAGTGCTGGGCGCCACGCTGGCGCTGGCCCTCGCCGGGCTGTTCGCCTGGGCCGGGCCGGGCGGCATCAATGCCCGCGAGAAGGCGCAGTTCGTCATGTGGATCATGGCGCCGCTGTGGATGGCCGTTTTCTCCACGGTCTACCTGTTCCGCAGCGGCCTGCGCGCCGTGCTGTGGCTGGGCGGCGCCAATGTGGCCGCCTACAGCCTGCTGTTCTACATCCGTTCCACCCTGGGGTAAGCCATGAAAGTCCGCAGCGATATCCTTCGCATTTACCAATCCCTTCATACCTGGACCGGCATCTGCGCCGGCATCCTGCTGTTCATCGGCTTCTTTGGCGGCGCGCTGACCATGTTCAAGCACCCGCTGGAGCGCTGGGTCAGCGCACCCTCCGCCCTGGCCAGCGCGCTGGCGCCTCAGCAGGTCGACAGCGTGGTGCGCGAAGTGCTGGCTGCCCATCCCGCTGCGCGCGAGGAATTCACGCTGCACGTGGTGCGGCATGAAAACAATCCGGCGCCGGTGACCTGGAGCGCGGGCCATGCGGGGCGCGACATCGACCTGAACGCCATGCGCTGGCAGGCAAGCCTGGACGAGCAAGGCAAGCTGGTGGCGCAGGAGGTGCGGCCGTCCCTGCTCGGCGAACTGGTCGACATGCTGCACCGCACCGGCGGCATTCCCGGCACGCTGGGCGACGAGTACCTGGGCGTGTACCTGATGGGCGTGGCGGGCGTGCTGTATTTCCTGGCCTTGGTGTCGGGCGTGGTCCTGCTGCTGCCGACGCTGGTCAAGGACTTCTTCGCCCTGCGCAAGGGCAAGAACCGCAAGCGCTTCTGGCTCGATGCGCACAATGTGATCGGCATCGCCAGCCTGCCGTTCCACATCGTGATCAGCCTGACGGTGATCGTGTTCGCCTTCCACGACCAGTTCTACGACAGCCTGCAGCATGTGGTGTACGGCGAGCAGAAGATGTGGGCACGCCCGAGCGGAACCGCGGGACCGGGCGACGTGACGAAGCTGGCGCCGGCAAGCGAACTGGTTCGCCTGGCGCAGCAGGAAGCACCGGGATTCGAGGTGACGGAAATGCTGTTCATGGACCTGGAGAGCCCGCGTCCCCTGGTCCGCGTCGGCGTGGCCAATGAGGATTACGTGGTGCGCGGCGCGGTATCCGCTTATCTCCTGATGGACCCGTACAACGGCCAGGTGCTGAACAGCAGCATGCTGCCCACTAAGAGCGATACGTGGAGCAGCCTCGTGGCGCCGTTCTTCGCCCTGCATTTCGGCAGTTACGGCGGTGACTGGATGCGCTGGATCTATTTCGCTTTCGGGCTGTCCGGAGCGTTCCTGTTCTATTCGGGCAACCTGCTGTGGCTCGAGAAGCGCCGCAAGAACCAGTTGCGCGACCAGGCGCCACCGGCCCAGCCGCGCCGCACGGCCGTCCTGGCCGCCGCCACTGTCGGCGTCTGCCTTGGCAGCGTGGCCGGCGTGGCGGCTGCTTTGCTGGCTGCGAAGTGGCTGCACGCTGCGTCGGGCAACCTCAATGCGGTGCTGATGACGACCTACTACATCGTCTTCCTGGCCTGTGTGGCGTGGGCCTTCTGGCGCGGCGCCGCGCGTGCCGCGCCAGAATTGCTGGCGCTGTGCGCCCTGGCCGGCTGCGCGATTCCCGCCACCTCGCTGCTGGCGCGCCTGGCGCCTTCGCTCGGCATGTGGGCGCATGGCAGCCTGGGCGCGGTGGCTGTCGACCTGACTGCGCTGGTGCTGGCGTTGCCGCTGGCATGGGGGGCGCGCCTGGCTGCACGCCGTGCCCGCAGCGGTCCGCTGGACAGCGTGTGGGCGGCGCCTGCCGCGGCTGCGCCGGAACCGGCATTTCCGCAGGAGCGCCAGGCATGATGGACCGTGCCGATCTTGGCAGTCCGGCATGGTGGGACGAGGTCGCCGCGCGCGGCACCCCGCTATTGGAGTACGCCGCAGATTGCAACGTCACTTTCCTGTGGCGTGCGCCAGCCGCCGCGCAGGCGCGGGCTGTCTACATCGACGTGTATTCGCACACGCCGCACCCCGGCGTGGGACCGGCCGCCATGCGCCACCATCCCGGGACAGACGTGTGGAGCTGGAGCACCCGGTTGCCGCCTGACTGGCGCGGCAGCTACTTCCTGATGCCGCTTGGCGCGGGACAGGAAGCGCCGCAAGAGGGCGGCGGCGCAGCGTTGCGCCGCTGGTGGGTCGGCCTGCTGGAGACAAACGCCCAGGCCGACCCGCTGAATCCGGGCCCGGCCCATGGCGGCAGCTGGGGCCTGCCCCTGTCGCCGCTGCTGCTGCCGGATGCCGCCAGCCATCCCGCCTGGGCGCAGGCGGGTCCGCCGCAAGGCCGCCTGCACCAGCATCGCTGGCAGAGTGCCGCGCTGGACCTCGGCCGGGACACGTGGATCTACCGCACGGCGCCGCAGGAAGCGAACGATGCGCCGCTGGTCGTCCTGCTCGATGGCCAGTACTGGGCGCGGCAGATGCCGCTGTTCGGGGCGCTGGACATATTGACTGCGCAAGGGGCGCTGCCCCCGGCGATCTACCTGCTGGTCGATGCCGTGACGCCGGAACGGCGCGCCCTGGAGTTGCCCTGCCACGCCCCGTTCTGGGAAGCCCTGCAACAGGAACTGCTGCCGGCAGCGTACGCGCTGGAACCGTTCAGCGCCCTGCCGGGGCGCACGATTGTCGCAGGACAGAGCTTCGGCGGCCTTGCTGCAGCCTATGCGGCCCTGCATTGGCCCGCGCGCTTTGGCAATGTGCTGAGCCAATCCGGTTCGTTCTGGTGGCCCGATCCATCCGATACCGCCAGCGGCGGCTGGCTTGCCGGCTCGGTGGCGCAAGGACCGGCTGCCGGCCGGCCTTTGCGCTTCCTGCTGGAGATCGGCTGCTACGAAGACCAGATGCTTGGCCCGAATCGCTCCTTCCACCAGGCGCTCCGCGCCGCCGGCCACCGCTCCACGCTGCGCGAAGTGCGCGGCGGCCACGACTGGCTGTGCTGGCGCGACGGCCTGCTGGAAGGGCTGTGTGAATTGATGAATGACTTTGACGAGACCCAGGAACCATGAGCAACGAAAACACGACCAATCCTTTTGACGACGAAAGCTACCGGTTCACGGTGCTGCGCAACGGCGCCGGCCAATTCAGCCTGTGGCCCGAGTTCGCCGAGCAACCGGCCGGCTGGCAAGTGCAGCACGGTCCGGCGTCGCGCCGCGAGTGCATCGACTACATCGAGAGCTACTGGCACACCATCAACCCGTTCGCGGCCCGCGCCTGAGGAAAATCCATGGACCAGCAATACCTGCCGCTGAACGGCAGCCAGCTTGGCATCTGGCTGGCAGACCAGGTGGCCGAGAACAAGCAGGGCTACCTCATTGCCCACTGCATCGAAGTGCGCGGCGCCTTGCAGCCGGAGCTGCTGTCGCGCGCGATCCAGCGCGGGCTGGCCGAAGCCGATACGGTGACTGCCCGCTACGTCGAGACCGAAGCCGGCGCGCGCCAGCAGCTGCGCACAGCTTCCGCTGCAGACGGCATCGACCCGCCGGTGCAGCTCGACCTGCGCTGCCATGCCGACGCACGGCAGCGGGCCGACGCCTGGATGCGGGACGACATGGCGGCGCCGTTCGACCTGTCCGGCGGCCATGCGTGCTACCGCCAGGCCCTGTTCCAGGTCGGCCGGGACCACTGGCTGTGGTACCAGCGCTTCCACCACATCATGCTGGACGGCTTCAGCTTCCTCGCCCTGACGCGGCGCATCGCCGCCCACTATGGCGCACTGGCAGCCGGCGCTGCCGCCGCGCCGTCGCCTTTCGTTTCGGCGGCCGTGGCAGTCGCGGAATACGAGGCCTACCAGCGCAGCGATGCGCGGGAGCGCGACCGTGCCTTCTGGGCCGGCTTCTGCGAAGCCCTGCCGCCGGCGGCCACCCTGTCGTTGCGCAATGCGCCGCCATCCGGCCGTGTACACAGCGTGGCATGGGAATTCCCGGCCGATACGGCCGCCGGCCTGCAGCGCTACGCCGCTTCCGCAAGCCTGGCTGTGCCGGACCTGCTGCATGGCCTGCTGGCCGCTTACCTGTACCGCATGACCGGGCAGAAGCGGCAGGCCATCGGCATGCCGTTCATGCGGCGCATGGGCGCGCGCGCCATCAACGCGCTGGCGCCGACGGTCAATGTGCTGCCGCTGTCGGTCGAGATGGCCGGCGGCATGGACTGGTTTGGTGTGGCGCGCGCCTTCCGCGCCGCCGTCCAGGTGGTGCGCCCGCACCAGCGCTATGAAGCGGAGCAGATCCAGCGCGACGCGGGCCTGGTCGGGACCGGCCGCAAACTGTACGGCGCGCTGGTCAACTTCAAGATGTTCGATTACCGGCTGGACCTGGCTGGCCTGCAGGGCCTGACGCATCACCTGGCGACCGGACCGGTGGACGACCTGGAATTCAACCTGCAGGTGGCCGAGCATATCTCGCTTGAACTGCGCGCCGACGCGGCACGCTACGAAGTGGCGGAACTGGAGCAGCATGCGGCGCGCTTGGCCGGCATGTTGCAGCAATGGCTGGCGGAGCCGCAGCGCGAGCTGCAGGCGCTGGCGCCCGCCACGGAGGACGAACTGGCCCGCATCGGCGCCTGGTCGCGCGGACCGGACATCGCGCCGCCCGGCGTGGACCGCCTGTCGGCCATGCTGGCGAGGCAAGCGGCGGCGCGGCCGGACGCGCTGGCGCTGGTGTGCGGCGCCGTCAGCCTGAGCTTTGCCGCCCTGGCGGACCGTGTCGCCCAGCTGGCGCGCCTGCTGCGCACCCAGGGCGCCGGCCCCGGCCGGGTGGTTGCGGTGGCGATTCCCCGCTCGGCCGAATCGGTGGTCGCGATGCTGGCCGTGATGGAATGCGGCGCGGTGTTCCTGCCGCTGGACCTTGATTACCCGGCGGACCGCATCGCCATGATGTGCGAGGACGCGGCGCCTGTCCTGCTGCTGTCCACCGGCGCGGCTGCTATCGCGCCGCCGGCAGGCATTGCCCGCATCGACGTCGACAGTGCCGCCGCGCGCACTGCGCTGGACCAGCTGTCCTGTGCGCCGCTGGGCGAGGAGGAGCGGGGCGGGCTGCTGCCGGCCGATGGCGTGGCCTACATCATCTTCACATCCGGCAGCACCGGGCGGCCGAAAGGCGTCATGAACACGCATGGCGCCCTGCTCAACCTGTTCCAGGCGCACGAAGAGTCGGTATACGGCCCGGCATTGGCGGCAGTGGCAGCGCGCCATCCCGGCCGCGCCCTGCGCGCCGCCCATACGCACTCGTTCTCGTTCGATTCGTCCTGGCTGCAGCTGTTCTGGATGCTGCGCGGCCAGGAACTGTATGTGTTCGACGAGGAGATGCGGCGCGATGCGTACGGCCTGGTGCAGGAAGTCGAGCGCATCGGCATCGACGCCATGGACCTGCCGCCTTCCTTCCTGGCGCAGATGCTGGGCAACGGCCTGATGGCGCCGGGGCGGCACCAGCCGGCGCTCCTGCTCATCGGCGGCGAAGCGGCGCCGGCAGCCCTGTGGCAGCAGCTGCGCTCCTTCCCCGGCCTGCAGGCGCACAACCTGTACGGCCCGACGGAGTACACGGTGGATACGCTGCGCGCCGCGCTGGCCGACAGCGAGCAGCCGGTAGTCGGCCGCCCGATCGGCAATACGGTGGCGCATGTGCTGGACGCGCGGCTGATGCCGGTGCCCGTCGGCGTGGCGGGCGAGCTGTATATCAGCGGCGCCGGCCTGGCCCGGGGCTACCTGGCGCGCGGCGGCCTGAGCGCTGCGCGCTTCGTGGCGTGCCCGTTCGGCGAACCTGGCAGCCGCATGTACCGCACCGGCGACCTGGTGCGCTGGAGCCATGCGGGCCTGCTGGAATTCCTCGGCCGCGGCGACGACCAGGTCAAGGTGCGCGGCTACCGCGTCGAGCTGGGCGAAGTGGAGAATGCGCTGTCGCTGCTGCCCGGGGTGGAAAGCGTGGCGGTGCTGGCGCAGGCAGTCAACAATACGCACCGCCTGGTCGGCTATTGCGTGGTGCCGGCCCTGGACGAGGGCGGGCGGGCGGCCCGTGGCGCCGAACTGCTGGCGGCGCTGCGCCAGTCCCTGCCTGACTATATGGTGCCGGCTGCGCTGGTCGTGCTCGACAAGTTTCCGCGCAATGTCAGCGGCAAGGTCGACCGCAAGCAGCTGCCGGCGCCGCAGGCCGCAGCCGCGAGCGCATCGGCCGCGCAGGACGATGTTGCCGGTCCGCTGCCCCTGCTGGTGGCGCGCGCCATGGCCGAAGTGCTGAAGCTCGCCCACGTGTCGGCCGGCGACGACTTCTTCGCCCTTGGCGGCGACAGCATTTCCGCCATCATGCTGTGCACCGCCCTGCGCCATTGCGGCTACCTGCTGCGCCCGGCCGCGGTGTTCGCGCAGCGCACGCCACGTGCCATGGCCGGCCAACTGGCGCCTTTTGCCGTGACGGGCGCCGCTTCGCCGGCGGAACTGTTGTCCGACGCCGTGACCGCGCAGCAGCGCGCGTTGCTGCAGCAACGCCACGGTGCGCACGGCGCGATCCTGCCCGTGCTGCCGCTGCAGGCGGGCATGCTGTTCCATGCGCAAACGGCGCAAGCGGCGCAGGGGCAGGGCAGCTATAACGCATTCACATTGCTGCACCTGGAAGGCGAAGTCGACGCGGCACGGCTGCATGGCGCGCTCGGAGCCGTCCTGCACCGCTATCCTCAGCTGGGCGGCATGTTCGACCTTGATGCGGCCGAACGGCCCCTGTTCCTGATGCCCGCGCCCGGGGCGATGCCCGTATGGCCGTGGCAACAGCACGATTTCGGCCACCTGCCGGAAGCGGAGGCCCAGGCGCAACTGCTTGCCTTGCAGTCCGCCTTGCTGGCGCGGGACGGTTCGACCACGCGCTTCGGCGGCATGCTGCAGGCGGCCCTGGCGACACTGGCGCCGCGCCGCCACGTGCTGCTGCTGGTTGTGCACCACCTGGTCATCGATGGCTGGTCCACGCCGCTGCTGCTGCGCGACCTGATGGCGGCCTACCGCCAGCCCGGCGCCGCGCTTGCCCCCCTGCGCGCAAGCTACGAGCGTGTGGTGGAATGCCTGGCGCAACGCGATACCGCAGCGTCGGAAGCCGCCTGGCGCGAGGACCTGCAGGGCGCGGAGCCGCTGCTGCTGTTCGACGCCGCCGCGGAGGCTGCGCCGGTGCAGGAATACATGCTGCAACTGCCGGCATCGCTGACGGCGAAGCTGCAGGACGCATTGCGCAGCCGCGGCATCACGCTCAATGTGCTGATGCAGGCGGTCTGGGGACAGGTGCTGGGCATGATGGCGGGCCGCAGCGACGTGCTGTTCGGCAGCCCGGTGTCGGGGCGCCACGGCGGGATCGACGGCATCGAGGAGCAGGTCGGCCTCTTCCTCAACACGATCCCGGTCCGCACCCGCCTCGATGCGGCGCAGCCATTGTGGGACCAGCTGCCTGCGCTGCAGCGGCGCCATATCGCCTTGATGGAGCACGACGGTCTGGGACTGGCTGCGATCCAGCGCGCGGCCGGCGCGGCGGCCTTGTTCGACACGCTGCTGGTGGTGGAAAACTACCCGGACAACGGCTATCTGGCGCAGGAGCTGCCGGGATGCGACGGCCACCCGCTGCGCATCGGCGAAGTGGTCAACCGCGGCTACAGCCATTACCCGCTGGCCTTGCTGGTGCTGCCGGGCGAGCGCCTGACGCTGCTGGTCGAGCAGCGCGGCGCCGCCGTCGATGCCGCTGCGCTGGCACAGCGCGTGGCGCAAGTGCTGCGCACGGCGCTGGACCGGCCGCAGCTGCCGTTGGCGCGTTACCCGCTGCTGACGCCCGGCGAGGCGCAGGCGCTGCTTGCCGCCAACGACACCAGCGTCGACCTGTCCGCGCTGACGCTGCGCGACGTGCTGGCCGCGCAGGTGCGGCGCACGCCCAACCGCCCGGCGCTGGCCGACGCGCGCTGCGAACTGGATTACGCCGAAATGCGGCGCCAGGTGTGCATCCTGGCAGCGCAACTGGTGCAGCAGGGCGTTGTGCCGGGCGACATCGTGGCGGTGGCGTTGCCGCGCTCGGTGCGCCTCAGCATCGCCATCATGGCCGTGATCGAAGCCGGCGCCGCCTACCTGCCGCTGGAACTGGGCTATCCCGCCGACCGCCTGGCCTACATGCTGTCCGACGCCGGGCCGCGCCTGCTGGTCACCGACGAGACCCACGCCGGACGCTTCGCATCGGCCGCCGCGCCGGTGCTGCGCTTTGACGAACTGGCGCAGGCCGGCGCGCCTGCGCCGCAGCTGGACGTCAGGATCACGCCGGCGCATCCGGCGTACGTGATCTACACCTCCGGCACCACCGGCCGTCCCAAGGGCACCATGGTGCCGCACCGGGCGATCTACAACCGTATCGCCTGGATGCAGTATGCATACCAGCTGCGCGAGGAAGATGTCGTGCTGCAGAAAACCCCTTGCGGCTTCGACGTCTCGGTGTGGGAATTCTTCTGGCCATTGATGCAGGGCGCCTGCCTGGTGCTGGCCGAGCCGGATGCGCATCGCGACCCTTCCGCGCTGGTGCAGGCTATCGAGCGGCATGGCGTCACCTGCCTGCATTTCGTACCGTCGATGCTGTCGGTGTTTGCTGGCCACCTGTCGGAGCTCGGTGAGCGCCGTTGCACCAGCCTGCGCCTGGTCTTCTGCAGCGGCGAAGCGCTTGGCAAGTCGCTGGCGCGCGAATTCGCGCAATACAGTTCGGCGGCACTGCACAACCTGTACGGCCCGACCGAAGCTGCGGTGGACGTCAGCTACATGCCCGCCTTTGGCGACATGGGGCAGGGCGGTGCTGGCGTGCCGATCGGGCGCCCGGTCTGGAACACCCAGCTGCGTGTGCTGGACCGCTGGCTGCGCCAGGTCCCGCCGGGCGCGGTCGGCGAGCTGTACCTGGGCGGCGTCCAGCTGGCCGACGGCTATATCGGCAAGCCGGGGCTGACCGCGGCGCGCTTCGTGGCCGACCCGTTCGTGGCCGGCGCCCGCCTGTACCGCACCGGCGACATCGTGCGCTGGCTGGAAGGCTGCATCGTGGAGTACCTGGGCCGCGCCGACGACCAGCTGAAGATCCGCGGCCAACGCATCGAGCTGGGCGAGATCGAGGCCGCGTTGCGCGAGCAGCCGGGCGTGGCCGAAGCAGCGGTGCAAGCCGCAGTGCTGGGCGGCGACAGCGGCGCTGCGGATGCGCGTCAATTGCTGGCCTATGTGGTCGCGGCGCCGGCCGCAGAACCGGATGGGGAGCAGCTGCGCAGCGCACTGGCGGCGCGCCTGCCGTCCCATATGGTGCCGGTGGCGGTGATGGCGCTGCCAGCCCTGCCGCTCAGCGCCAACGGCAAGCTCGATCGCAAGGCGCTGCCGCTGCCGGCACGCAGCGGCACGCCGGCCGGCCGGGCCCCGGCGCGCGGGCTGGAAGAACGGCTGGCCGAAGTGTTCGCGCGTGTGCTGGGGACCGGGGCGGTGGGCGCCGACGACGACTTTTTCGCCATTGGCGGGCATTCGCTGCTGGCCATGAAGCTGGCGGCGGAAGTGCGGCGCACGCTGCAGCGGCGCATCACGGTGGGCCAGGTCATGACGGCGCCGACGGTGGCGCGCCTGGCAGCCTTGTTGAACAGCCAGGGCATGGTCAACGATTTCGGCAACGACGGCTTTGACGAGGTGATCCAGCTGCGCCAGGGCGACGGGCCGCCGCTGATCTGCTTCTATCCGGGTTCCGGTTTCGCATGGCAGTACAGCGTGCTATCGCGCTATCTTGGCGGCGGCCGCGCCATCGTCGGCCTGCAGTCGCCCCGTTCCCATGGCCTGGTGGCTGCCAGCCGCGACATGGAAGCGCTGCTGGACCGGCAGGTGGAGATCGTGCGCGGCGTGCAGCAGCAGGGGCCGTACTACCTGCTGGGCTACTCGCTGGGCGGCACCGTCGCCTACGGCGTGGCCGAGCGCTTGCGGGCGCAAGGGGAGGAAGTCAGCTTCCTCGGACTGCTCGATACCTATCCGGCCGAGGTGCACGACTGGACCGATCCGCAAGGCGCCGAAGCGGCGCTGGGCGCGGAACGCGAACAGGAACGCCTGCTGGGCGATGCCTACGACGGCGAGACCGACGAAGTGCTGCGGCAGGAGAAGGCGGCCATGCTGGAGCAGGTCTTTGCCAACTACCGCGACGCCGTGCGCTTGCTGGCGCAAACGCGCACGCCGGACTATGACGGGCCGGTCACGCTGTTCATCGCCGGCCAGTCCTTGCCGGAGTATATCCGCCCGGTCGAGGCATGGCACCGGCATGTGGCGGACCTGGAAGTGCACCACCTGGCGCACTGCTCGCACGAAAACATCCTGTCGCCGCAATCGCTGGAAACCCTTGGCCCGCTGCTGGACCGCGCCATCGGCAGCGCAGAGCAGCGGCTCCAGCTGCGCCAGCGGCGCAGCGCATGAACGAAGGAATGGAAATGAGCATGAAAATGTTGGTCGACCTTGGCCTGCTGCGGCGCAACCGCGACTTCCGCAGCGTCTTTATTGCCCGCACCATCTCGCTGCTGGGGCTTGGCATGCTGTCGGTGGCGGTGCCGATGCAGGTGTACGCGCTGACCGGCGACAGCCTGCAGGTGGGACTGGCGCTGGCGCTGGAAGGCGGCGGCATGTTTGCCGGGCTGTTGCTGGGCGGCGTGCTGGCCGACCGCTACGACCGCCGCAAGCTGATCCTGCTGGCGCGCGCCATCTGCGGCCTGGGCTTCGTCGGCTTGGCTGCCAATGCCTGGCTGCCGGCGCCGTCGCTGTGGGCGGTGTGCCTGCTGTCGGCCTGGGACGGCTTCTTCGGCGCCCTGGGCGTGACGGCGCTGCTGGCCTGCATGCCCGCCATCGTCGGCCGCGAAAACCTGATGCAGGCGCGCGCCATCAGCATGGTCTCGATGCGGCTGGCGACGGTGATTTCGCCGGCCATCGGCGGCGTCCTGATTGCCGCTGCCGGCGTGGGCTGGGCCTATGCCGTCGCCGCCGTCGGCACCGGCCTGACGCTGTTGCCTTTGCTGCGCCTGCCCGCCATGCTGCCGCAATATGCGAGCGATGAGCACCCGCTGCGCGCGCTGGCCGACGGGGTGCGCTTCCTGTCCACCAGCCCGGTGCTGGCCGCCACGGTGCTGGTCGGCACGCTGGTGACGCTGACCACGGCAGTGCGCGTGCTGTTCCCGGCCATGGCGCCGGGGGCGCTGGAACTGGGCCTGATGTATTCGGCGGTGTCGCTGGGCGCCACGCTGGGTGCGGTGGTCAGCGGCTGGACCGAGCGCCTGCAGCGCCCCGGCCGCGCCATGATCGGTGCTAGCCTGGCGGCATTCGCCTGCCTGATGCTGCTGGGCGTGCAGCCTGCGTTCCCCTTCGTGCTGGCGCTGCTGGCCTGTTTCGGCTACTGCGTGTCGATTGCGTCGCTGCTGCAGTACGGACTGGTGCAGGGCCATACGCCGGACCACTACCTAGGTCGCGTCAACGGCCTGTGGGCGGCGCAGGATGCGGCTGGCGATTCGCTGGCCACGATCGGCATCGGCTTGCTGGGCAAGCTGTTGTCGGCCACCGCCGGCATTTTCGTCCTGGGCGTCGCGGCGGGCGTGCTGGGCCTGGCCATGTTCGGCCTGTGCAAGCGGCTGCGCAACGTACCGCTCAACGATCCTGCCCTGCATGCTGCCTGAGAAACTGGATGCGCCGCTGCCGGCCGGCCTGAGCGTGTGGCGCGTGCGGCTCGATGGCGCGCTGGAGCCGGCATGGGCATTGCTGAACGGGGCCGAACGCGGGCGGGCGGAAGAATTTCGCGCACCTGCGGCGCTGCGCCGCTACGTGCTGGCACGTGCCGCCTTGCGCCGCCTGTTGGGCGAGTCGCTGGCATGCGCACCCGCGGAAGTGATGCTGCGCACCGGCCGCCACGGCAAGCCCGCGCTGGCCGGCGTGCAGGGGTTGTGGTTCAATGTATCGCATTCCGGCGACTATGCCTTGATCGCCTTGTCCAGCCAGGGACCGGTCGGGGTCGACATCGAAAGGCAGGACGAGCGCCTGTCGTGCGTGGAAGAGGAAGCGCTGACAGCACGCGAGCGCGCGGCGCCGATGAATTTCTTCACGCGCTGGGTTGGCAAGGAAGCGGTGTTGAAGGCGATCGGCGTAGGAATCGGGAAATACCTGAATGAACTGTCGGTGCTGGCGCTGGAACAAGGCCGCTACCGGCTGGCCTATGGCCGCTGGCCATGGCCAGGATTCGCCGCCGCCAGCTTGCCCGCGCCGCCAGGCTATGCGGCCGCAATCGCCTGGATCAGCGCGGAAAAGCCGGCCGCCGGCAGCTCGAGCGGCCCAGGCTGATTCAGAACTCCGCCCACGCGCCGGCGTCGTCCTTCACCACTGCGGCCTTGCTGCGGGCGCGCTGCGGAATGGTGTGCTGGCTGGGCGCCTGTTGCGGCAGTGCAGGGCGGGGTGTTGCCGTACGCTGGCTGGCCGGCTTGCCGGCATGGGCCGGTGCGCGCGGTGCGGCGGCCACGGCGATGGCGGCACTGGTTGCCGCCTTGTGCAAGGTGAATACCGCCACCAGTTCCGACAGCTGGCTGGCCTGCGACTGCAGCGATTCGGCTGCGGCGGCAGCCTCCTCCACCAGCGCGGCGTTCTGCTGGGTCACGTGGTCCATCTCCGAGATCGCCTGGTTGACCTGGTCGATGCCGGTCGATTGCTCGGCGCTGGCCGCCGATATGTCCGCCATGATGTCGCTCACGCTGGCGATGCTCGCCACCACTTCGTCCATGGTGCGGCCGGCCTGGTCCACCAGCTTGCTGCCGCTTTCCGCGCAGGCCACCGAGTTCTCGATCAGCGCCTTGATTTCCTTGGCCGCGCCTGCGGAGCGGTGCGCCAGCGTGCGCACTTCGTTGGCCACCACGGCAAAGCCGCGGCCCTGGTCGCCGGCACGCGCCGCTTCCACCGCGGCATTCAGGGCCAGGATATTGGTCTGGAAGGCGATGCCGTCGATCACCGAGATGATGTCCACCACGCGCTTCGAGGCCTCGTTGATGGAGCCCATGGTATCGACGACCTGCGCGACCACGGCGCCGCCGCGCGTCGCCACTTCCGATGCCGACGCGGCCAGCTGGTTGGCCTGGCGCGCATTGTCGGCGTTCTGGCGTACGGCGGAAGTCAGTTCCTCCATCGACGAAGCAGTTTCTTCCAGCGAGCCGGCCTGCTGCTCGGTGCGCGAGGACAGGTCCTGGTTGCCCACCGCGATCTGCTGGGTGGCAGTGGCAATGGTTTCCGTGCCGCTGCGCACCTGGCCCACGATCTGTGCCAGGCTGTCGCGCATGCGGCCCAGGGCGAACAGCATGCTGGACTTGTCGTTCGGCCTGGTGCGGATGTCGACCGACAGGTCGCCGCCGGCAATGCGTTCGGCAATCGCCGCGGCATCAGCCGGTTCGCCGCCCAGCTGGCGCAGCAGGCCGCGGGTGATCCACGCGCCCAGGCCAAGGCCCATCAATGCACTACCCGCCACCAGCATGATCATGAAGTTGCGGCTGGACTGGTACAGGTCGACGGAGGCGCGTGCCGCTTCGGCAGCGTTCTTTTCCTTCATGCGCGCCAGTTCGGACATGCGGTCGTCAGCCGAGTTGGAAACGCTGGCCATCGAGCCCAGCACATAGTTGACCAGTTCACGGTTTTCCTGCAGTGGCTCGGCCCTGGCGCGGCGCATGGCTTCCTGCACGCCTTTGTCGTAGGCATCGAGTTCGCTGTTCAGCTTGGCCAGCAATTCGCGCCCCTTGGGAGAAAAGAAGCGCTTGTCCGCTTCGGCCAGGTTGGCCCGCATCTCGCTGCGGCCGGTTTCGATGCGTGCCAGGTATTTGTCGCGTTCCTGCTCGCTGGATGCCAACAGCAAGCCGCGCAGCGAACGTCCGATGAACACCAGGTTGATATTGGCTTCCTTTATGTACGACAAGCCAAGCAACTCGCGTTCGTAGACGCGCTCGCCCATATCGTTCATCTTGCTCATGTTGACAATGCCGATGCCGGCCACCAGGGCGCCCACCAGGGCAATGATGGCAAAGCCGCTGAGCAAGCGGGTGCCGACTTTCATTCGGTTGAGGTTCATTGTTGTCTCTCCACGGATTCGCGTTCAGGCAGCCAGCGGAAGCTGGGCGGAAGTAATGACAGGTGCAAGCAGCGTGGACAGGGCCGATTGGCGAGTTGCCATGTGGCGCGGCCGGGGGGCCGTGCAGCAACTACAGGAAGGAGTCTAGCGGCAAAAACGCGCGATAAATTCTCCAATTGTCACTGTGGAAGATTCGCGACAGTTGGGAACTGCGGCCGGCTGCTGTGGCCGGCCGCAGGGGAAGCGGGGCTTCTTAATAGCTTGCTATGGGGGCCGGCTGGCCGTTCCTGAAGCTGAAGATGGTCACTGGCGAGGACTTCATGTCGCCTTTGGCATCGAAGGCGTATGTGCCGGAGACGCCCTTGTAGCTGCCGGCGGAAATATCGGCGCCGACCTTGGCCGGGTCGATCGAATTCACCTTCTGCATCGAGGCGGCGTACATCAGCACGGCGTCGTAGTAGGCCGACGCATAGACGTCCGGTTCGGCATTGAAGCGCTTCTTGAATTTGGCCTTGAAGGCCGGGCCGGAAGCCGCTTTCTCCAGCAGCGCGCCGCCCTGCGCGCACAGGACATTGTCGCCGACGGCATCGCCGCCCAGCTTGCCCATTTCCGCGGTGCAGATGGTGTCGCCGCCCAGCAGCCTGGCCTGGATGCCCAGCTGCTTCATCTGGCGCGCCATCGGTGCGCCTTGCGGCGCGTAGCCGCCGAAGAATACGGCCTGGACGTTCTTCGATTTCAGCTTGGTCAGGATGGCGGTGAAGTCGACCGCCTTGTCGGTAGTGTATTCGTGGCCGGCGACCTGCAGGCCGGAAGCGCGTGCCTGCTTCTTGAATTCTTCCGCCAGGCCCTGTCCGAAGGCAGTGCGGTCGTCGATTACCGCGACATTCTTCACCTTCAGCTCATTGGCGGCGTACAGCGCCATCTTGGAGCCGAGCTGGGTGTCGCTGGCATTGATGCGAAAGATTCCCTTGTAACCTTGTTGTGTTAACTTCGGGTTGGTTGCTACCGGTGCGATCAGGGCGCCGGCTTCGTTATAGATGCGGGAAGCGGGAATGGCGACGCCGGAGTTGTACGGGCCGACCACGTATTTGACGCCGGCATCGGCCAGCTTCTGGGCGGCGGAAACGCCAGCTTTCGGGTCGCCCTGGTCGTCTTCCGACATCAGTTCGAATTTGAGTTTCTTGCCGCCGACGGTGATCGGCTTGGCGTTCAGTTCTTCGATGGCCAGGCGAGCGCCGTTTTCATTGTCCTTGCCGGAAAACGCTTGTGCGCCGGACAGCGGGCCGCTATGGCCGATCTTTACCACCATGTCCTGCGCGCAGGCGCCAGCGGCCATTGCCAGCAGCGCCACTGCGCTTGCCGAGTGCTTCAGCTTCATCGAAGGGTCTCCCTTTGTTTGTCGATGGCGTGATTATCCACAATCCGGGCGGCGCGGCAAGCCGCAGCGCATCATGAAGCACGGGGAGGCCTGGAGAGGGAGGCGCGCTTTTGCTGCTTGGCGAGGGCGGCGTTGATGCGGTCGATCAGGCCGGCGTCCTTGCCCTTGGAAATAGCGAAGTACTGCTGGTTCTCGGCCTGGACTGGGCGAGGCAGTACGCTGAGCGTCAGCCCCGGCGGCAACTGGAGTTCCCTGGCCAGAGGGGCAGCGAAGGCGCGCAACTCGGCTTGCACTTCTGCCGCATTCTGCCAGTCAGGCTGGAAAAGCAGCACAGCGTCCACCCGCTTCAACAGGAGGCGCCGCAGGCGTATGGTGCGCGATGGAATATCGTCTTCCACGCGAAACAGTTTGTTACGCGATTGTTCGAATTCTTCGCCGTATCCGTAGCCGTGGACGGCGCCGACGGTCTTGCCTTTCAGGTCGGCCAGTGATTCGAAAGGAAATGTGGCGTCGCTGCGGGTGACGATCCACAAGGTATTGCTGGCGACCGGTTCGCTGTAGTGCAGGTCGCGCAACCGATCGGAATTCTTGGGCAGGCCGAAAACCAGGCCGGCGCCATTGCGGGCATTGCGTTCGGCGCGCGCCCAGGGGTACATGCGGAGCTGGAACTTGACGCCGAGTTCGGCTTCAAGGTACGCGAACAATTGTTGCTGCCAGGGGCGCAGCGCCTGCACCTTCCCGTTCTGGTCCAGTGCTTCGCCGACAATCAGCGTGAACGGCTGCGGCTCGGCCCGGATGGGCAAGCCGAGGGCGCTGGCCAACAGCAGGGGACCGGTGCGCAGCAAGCGGCGGCGAGGCGTGGAAATCATGCATTTGATTTTGCCGCCGGCTGGAAGGGAGGGGGAGCACGATACAGATCAGCTAGTGCGTGCCGACAACGTTCCGTTTGCTTTCAAGCATTATTGTCAATGCGGCTGCCGGGAGGCGGCGCTGCCGGCGTGCCTGGAGCCTGCGGCGCACCAGGCGCAGCCCGCCCGCCGCGTGCGCGCCCTGCCAGTGCTCCTTCGCCGGGCGTGCCGGCGCCAGCTGCGCCGCTGCCGGCACTGTTGCCCGGCTGCCCGCCCGCGCCGGCATGGCGGCCGGTAGCGGGCTCTGCTGCGCGCTGGACCGGGCGTGACTGGACCGGCGCGACGGGCGTGGTGGCGGGCACGGCCACCGGGGCGGGAACCGGTTCGATGGCCGGCGCCGCGGCGGGAGGACGTCCCGCCGCGGCGGCGATATCGCCGGTACGGTAGGCCGCCACAGCGGCGGCAATGGCGGGGTCGGCGGCTTGCAGGCGTTGGGCTTGCTGCGACGTGGGAGCGGCAGCGCGGCGCGCCGCCTCGGCAGCAAGGGCGGCGCGCTCGGCGGCTGCGCTCGCTTCCTGCGCGGCGGCGGCAGCAGAAGCGGCCGTGGCGGAGGTGCCTGCCGCGGTGGCGCCGGCCTGGCCGGCGCCCGCCGCCGGGCCTGGTCCTGGGCCGGCGGCAATGCCGCTTGCGCTTGCGCCGCTGACCTGTGGTCCTGCCGCGCTGATTGCTGCCTCCGGTGGGCGGATCGCGGTATTGCCGGGTGGGACGGCGCCAGGCGGTGCAGCCGGTGCACCAGCGACGGCCGGGTTGGGCGGGGCGGCCGGTGGCGCGATGGCAGCGTTGCTGGTCAGCGTGGCGGCAGCTTGCGCAGCGGCCTGGGCTTCACGCAATGCCTGGCGGCGAGCTTCGAGACGGTCTTCTGCTTGTTCGGTCGCCACATCGCGGGCGGCGCTCCTTGCCTGTTCCAGGCGCTGGGCGGTCAACCTGTCTTGCAGGGACAGGGCGTCGCTTGTCGCGGCTGCGCGGGTACGTTCGCTTTCTTCGGCAATGCGCCTGGCCTGTGCTGCAGAGGCATCTGCCTGGTCCTGTCGCGTACGTGCGGCGCTTGTCGCGGCTTGCTCGGCACGGAATTCTTGTGCGGCCACTGTCGCGGCCTGCTCAGGCGTCGGCGGGCCAGCGATCGTTGCTGTTGCGTTCGTGGCAGCACCAGCCTGGGCCGGTGATGGCGTTTCGCCTGCCGTCGCGCCAGCCGAACCGGCTGGTGCATTGCCGGCGGCAGCGCTGGCGGCGGCAGTGCTGGCGGGCGCGGCATTCGCAGTGCTTGCTGCCTGCTGGCGGGCAAGTGCCAGTCGGGCGGCGATCAGTTCTTCCGTCTCGGCGGACTCCGCTTGCTCTGCGACCAGCCGGCGTGCGGTATCGAGACGGTCGGCCGCCGCGCGTTCGGCACGGGTGCGGCCGAGCTGGTTGGTTTCGGCCTCTTGCACGGCGGCGCGGCGCGCGGCGTCGAGGCGGTCGGCCAATGCCTGTGCGGCGAGGTCTTCTTCCCGGGTACTTTCCAATTGCCGCGTTTCCGCAGCCTGTGCCTCGGCGATACGCTGCTGCTGGGTATTTTCCAGCTGGTTGGCGGCCAGGGCCTCGCTGGCAACGCGGCGGGTTTCGGCCGCCTGTTCCGCCGCAATACGCTGCTGAGTTGCCAGGTCTGCCAGGTTGGGCGACGGTGTCGCTGCTGCATCGTCAGCGGCTGCCAGCGCCAGTGCGCCGGCGCCAGGCTGGGCAGCGGCAGCGGCAGCGTCGGCCACCGCGCCGACCGCTTCGCCGAGCCCGGCGATGGCACGTTGCGGCGCCGCGTTGAACGCCGCCGCCAGGGTGCCGTCGTCCGCCGACAGCGTGCCGCCGCTGGCGACGTTGATCCCGGCCTGCCCCAGCGCTGCCTGTTGCGATGTCAGCACGGCCGCCAGGGTGGCGGGGGCGTTGGCATTCATGTTCTCGACCACCTGCTGGGCCGCAGCTGCGAATGCCGCGGCATCGCCGCCTGATGCGGCCAGCTCGCGCAAGCGCCGCTGCGCCAGGACCAGGTTGGACAGGAACAGGCCAAGCGAGGACACCGAGGGCGTGGTATTGGCGGGCGCAGGCGTCGCCGAAGCCGGCGCCACACGGTCGCCCAGCGTTGCCGGCGTGACGGTGCTTGCGCTCGTGACAGGGTCGATAGGAATCACACGGCACCTTTCAACAGGGACAATCTCAGCTTGCCTGAAATCGCCGCCGCACATCGTTAGGTGGCGCACGGTGGATGCAAGCGTGCAGCCTTATCTTGACCCTTCCACTGCAACCTGAACGATAAGGAACCCGATCATGGACAACAACATCACCCGCAGCGACAACCCGGCCAAGGACTTGCGCGCCGGCATGCACAGCACGATTGACAAGGTGGCCGACAACATCACCAGCATCACCGACCAGGTGGGCGCCAAAGGCGACCAGTTGAATGCTGCCTACAAGCGCTTCGCCGAATCCGGACGCAACTACGTGCGCCAGAGCCCGGGCAAATCGCTGCTGGTTGCGCTGGCCGCAGGCTACGCTGTCTCCAAGCTGCTCGGTTCGCGCAAGCATTGAACCGGGGAGCGCGCCGTGCCCACGACCAAACCTGACCCGGCTAAACGCGGCGCCGGACTGGCCGCGCAATTTCCCTACAACGTCAACAAGGCTGCGGAGCATGGCGCGGGCGTTCCGCCTGCCGGCGCCACTGCCAGTCCAGCGGATCCGCTGGAGACAGCCGGCACCGCCAGCGAGGGCGCCGCATCGCCCA
This sequence comes from Pseudoduganella sp. R-34, assembly GCF_049904655.1. NCBI lineage: Bacteria > Pseudomonadati > Pseudomonadota > Betaproteobacteria > Burkholderiales > Oxalobacteraceae > Pseudoduganella > Pseudoduganella sp. R-34. Next base: position 5,691,826 of record NZ_CP184572.1, on the reverse strand, counting down.
AGGCCGGGGCCGGCACGCCGCCGCAGGGCGACAATCCCAATAACGGACCGCTCGACCGGGTCCGTACCGATGCCGGCGGCCAGCCGCTCACGACCAACCAGGGCGTGCCGGTTGCCGACAACCAGAATTCCCTGAAGGCCGGCCTGCGCGGCCCCGCGCTGCTGGAAGACTTCATCCTGCGTGAGAAGATCACGCACTTCGACCACGAGCGCATTCCCGAACGTGTGGTGCATGCACGCGGCTCCGCAGCGCACGGCTACTTCGAGTGCTACCGCGAGCTGACGGAGCTGACGCGCGCCGCGCCGTTTGCCGCTGCGGGCAAGCGCACACCGGTTTTCGTGCGCTTCTCCACCGTGGCCGGTGAGCGCGGCTCGACCGATACCGCACGCGACGTGCGCGGCTTCGCCGTCAAGTTCTATACCGACGAAGGCAACTGGGACCTGGTCGGTAACAACATGCCTGTCTTCTTCATCCAGGACGCGATGAAATTCCCGGACCTGGTGCATGCGGTCAAGCCGGAGCCGCACAACGCCATGCCGCAGGCGGCCAGCGCGCATGACACATTCTGGGATTTCGTGTCGCTGATGCCGGAATCGATGCACATGCTGATGTGGCTGATGTCGGATCGCGCCATCCCGCGCAGCTTCCGCACCATGCAGGGCTTCGGCGTGCATACCTTCCGCATGGTCAATGCGGCGGGGCAGTCGCGCTTCGTCAAGTTCCACTGGCTGCCCAGGCAGGGTACCTATTCGCTCGTGTGGGACGAGGCCGTGCGCATTTCCGGCGCCGACCCCGATTTCCACCGCCGCGACCTGTGGGAGTCGATCGAAATGGGCGAATATCCGGAATGGGAGCTGGCGCTGCAAGTCTTCACAGAAGAAGTAGCGGCGGAATTCCCGTTCGACGTGCTCGACCCGACCAAGATCGTGCCGGAAGAACTGGTGCCGCTGCAGCCGGTCGGCCGCATGGTGCTGGACCGTAACCCCGACAACTTCTTCGCCGAGACGGAACAGGTGGCGTTCTGCGCCGCCCATGTCGTTCCGGGCATCGACTTCAGCAACGACCCGCTGCTGGCCGGACGCATCCACTCCTACGTGGACACCCAGATCAGCCGCCTGGGCGGGCCGAATTTCCATGAGATCCCGATCAATGCCCCGGTCGCGCAGGTGCACAACAACCAGCGCGACGGCATGCACCGCCAGGCCATTCATCGCGGCCGCGTAGCGTATGAACCGAACTCGCTGGGCGGAGGCTGCCCCTTCCAGGCCGGCCGCATGGGCTTCACGTCTTTCCCGGAACCGGTGCAGGAAGACAAGGTGCGCGGCAAGCCGGAACTGTTCGCCGACCATTACTCGCAGGCGCGCCTGTTCTGGCAAAGCCAGACGCCGGCCGAGCAGATGCACATCGCGCATGCCTTCAGCTTCGAATTAAGTAAGGTGCAGGTGCCAGCCATACGCGAACGCACCTTGTCCATGCTGGTCAACGTCGATGCGGCGCTGGCGGACATGGTGGCGCTGCGCCTGGGGACCAGGGTGCCGGATGCGCAGCCGATGGCCACGACGCGCGAGCTGCCCACCTACCAACCGTCGCCCGGGCTGTCGCTTCTGTCGCGGCCGGGGCAGGTGGGCATCCACGGCCGCAAGGTCGCGATCCTGATCGCGGCCGGCTGCGACGAGGCCATGGTCGATGCGCTGCAGGCCGGGCTGGAAGCGCAGGGCGCGGTCACGCGCCTGGTGGCGCCCCACGTCGGCATGGTCGGCGGACTGGAGGCCGACATGTCGCTGGAGACCGGGCCGGCAGTGCTGTTCGATGCCGTGGTGGTGCCCGATGGCGATGCCGCGGCCGAAACCCTGGCGGCCAACGCGCTGGCAGTGGAGTTCGTGACGCTGCAATACCGCCACTGCAAGCCGCTGATGGTGGTGGGCGCGGGGGCGACGCTGCTGGCGGCAGCAGGAGTGCCGGCGACCTTGCCGGGCGGCGTGCCCGACCCGGGCCTGATAGGCACGGCGCCGGCCGACCTGCAGCCGGCCCTGGCGGCATTCATCGCAGCCCTGGCGGGGCCGCGCGTGTTCGACAGGGAGACCGACCCGCCGGCAGTGTAGTTGTAGGCAGCCGTTCTGCCTGGGTGTAGACTAATCCAATGGATGAGTACGCCCCACAAAAATGGCTGCCTCACGAGCGCCCGCTGCTGCCGGGCTCTCCCTCTACGCCGCTGCACTCGGCACCAAAGCGGCTGGCCTTCCTCCTGGTTGGGCTGATCGTCGCGCTGACCGGCGGACTCGGGAACGCGCTGGTCACGGTCAACCTGGTCTATGCCCAGGGCTCGCTGGGCGTGACCAGCGCGGAGATCCAATGGCTGCCGGCGGCCTACGTCATGGGCAATGTCTCCATGAACCTGTTGCTGGTGAAGTTCCGCCAGCAGTTTGGCCTGCGCCTGTTCACCGAACTGTTCCTGTTGCTGTATGCCGTGGTCACGGTGGCCCACCTGTTCGTGCACGGCCTGGCGTCGGCCATCGCGGTGCGTGCGGCGCACGGCATCAGCGGCGCCGCGCTGACGGTGCTGGGGCTGTACTATGTGCTGCAGGCCTTCCCGGCCCAGCACCGCTTGAAGGGTGTGGTGCTGGGCATCGGCTTTGCCCAATTGTCGCTGCCGCTGGCGCGCATCTTCTCTTCCGAACTGCTGTCCATCGCCGAATGGCGCGGCCTGTATTCTTTCGAGCTGGGCATGGCGCTGCTGTCCTTCGGCTGCGTGCTGCTGCTCAAGCTTCCTCCCGGCGACCGCGTGAAAGCGTTCGAGAAAATGGACTTCGTGACCTTTGCGCTGTTCGCGCCCGGCGTGGCCTTCCTGTGCGCCGTGCTGGCGCTGGGGCGCACGGTATGGTGGTTCGAGGCGCGCTGGATCGGCTGGGCCCTGGTCGCCTTCATCATCTTGTTCACGGCGGCGGTGGCAATCGAACATAACCGGCGCAAGCCCCTGCTCAATACGCGCTGGCTGACCACTGCCAGCATGACGCGCCTGGCGATCTCGGTGCTGCTGATCCGCGTGGTGCAGTCGGAGGCGGGCGGCGCGGTCGGCTTCCTGCAGGCGATCGGCTTGAACAACGACCAGATGCAAACCCTGTGGCTGGTGGCCCTGGCCGGGGCCACGCTGGGCATTCTCGCCAGTGCCCTGCTCATCGCGCCGCAGCGCCTGCAGCCGATGCTGATGTTCGCGCTGGCGCTAATGGCAGTGGGAGCGTGGATCGATTCGCAGGCCACCAGCCTGACGCGCCCGGAGCAGATGTATTTCAGCCAGTTCCTGCTGGCGTTCAGCGGCACGTTCTTCCTTGGGCCGATCTTCGTGTCGGGATTCGGTGCGGTGATCGCGCAGCCGTGCAACCTGATCAGCTTCTCGCTGATGTTTTCGATGACGCAGAACCTGGGCAGCCTGCTTGGCTCGGCGCTGGTGGGGACGTTCCAGGTGCTGCGTGAAAAATTCCATTCCAGCCAGCTGGTGGAGCACCTGACGCTGCAGGACCCGCAGGTAGCGTCGCGGGTGCAGGCGTTCGGCCTGCCGTCTCTGAGCGGGGCGGCGACCCGGGAGGCCAATATCCTGGCCTATAACGACGTCTTCCTGATGATCTTCTTTGTTGCTTGCGGCACGCTGGCGTGGATGGCGCTGCATTATGCGTGGCAGGTGTGCACGGCCACCCGTCCGGCGGCGCCGGCGCAGAATGCGCAGACTGGCATGGCGCAGGTTTCACTTTCCAATTCGGGGGCTCAATGAGCGCATCACCACCAGCAAACGAGACTCCCGCAACTGCGGCACCCGCCACCGCGCCTGCGCCTCCTGCGCCAGACCGGCGCGCACAGTGGCTGTCGGGCATTGGTTTCGCCCTGATCGCCTTGATTGGCGTACTGATCGTGCTGTACGCGTGGCGCCTGCCGCCCTTCACCAGTCCAGTGGTGTCGACCGAGAACGCCACGGTGCGCGGTCAGGTGACAGTCATAGGATCGCAACTGCCTGCTTATGTAGCGGACGTGAAGGTGCAGGACTTCCAGTTCGTGCACAAGGGCGACCTGCTGGTGGAACTGGATTCGCGCATTTACCGCCAGCGCTTCGAGCAGGCACAGGCCCAGTTGGCCGCGCAAAAGGCAGCACTGGCGAACTGGGAACAGTCGCGCGCCAGCGCCAGGGCCGGCATCGCCCTGCAGGAAGCCGTGCTGTCGAATGCGCAGGCGCAGGCGGCGCGTGCTTCGGCAGATTACGGGCGGGCGGAGCAACTGGTCGGCGACGGTTCGCTGTCGGTACGCGAGCAGGATGCGCAGCGAGCGGCGCGTGCGCAGGCGCTGGCGGCGGTAGCCCAGGCCAGGGCGAACGTGGATATCGCGCGCCAGCAGGCGCAATCCGTCACCGTGAATCGCGGCGCCCTGGAGGCGGCAGTGGCAAATGCGGAGGCGGCGCTGAAAGCAGCAAGCGTGGACCTGGACAATACACGCATCGTCGCACCGGCCGACGGGCAACTCGGACAGGTGAACGTGCGGCGTGGCGCGTATGTGGCCTCCGGTGCGCAGCTTATGGGCCTGGTGCCGCGTGAGATGTGGGTAATCGCCAACTTCAAGGAGACGCAGATGAACGCCGTGCAGGTGGGGCAGGGCGCAACCTTCAAGGTCGACGCGCTGGATGGCGCCACCCTGACCGGGCAGGTTGAGCGGATATCGCCTGCCACCGGTTCCGAGTTCGCCGTCCTGCCGGCAGATAACGCAACGGGCAACTTCGTCAAGATCTCGCAACGGATTCCCGTGCGGATCAGGATCGACCAGGGCCAGAAGCTGGCGCAACGCCTGCGGCCAGGGATGTCGGTCATCGTCAGCGTCGATACCTCCGCTGTCCTGAACGAGAAAGCAGCGGGAGCGCGGCCATGAAGCGTAGCGCTGCCGCATGCGTTGCCCTGGCGCTGGCCGGCTGCGCCGCGCGCATCCCCGCAGCGCTCGAACCGCAGCTGTCGGTCCCCGGGCAATGGCGCAGCCAGCCTCCCGCCACAACTGGGCCCGCATCACGGGCCCAGCTGGAGCGCGAGTGGTGGCAGGCGTACGGCGACCCGGCGCTGTCCGCCTTGGTGGATCGAGTGCTGGAGCACAATACGGACGCACGCCTGGCGCGTTTGCGCGTAGTGGAGTTCCGCGCGCGGCTGGCGGCGGCGGAGGCCAACCGGGCGCCGACGCTGGGCGCCACCTTGACGCCAGTGCGCACGCGCACACTGGCCTACAACGGCGTGCCCTACATCACCAACCTTTTTTCCGGCGAGTTCCAGGCGGCGTATGAAGTCGACTTGTGGGGGCGCCTGGCGCGTGCCAGCGAGGCGGCAGGGCAATCGCTGGCAGCCGAACAGGCCAACGCTGACGCCGCGCAACTGTCGGTGGCGGCGCTGGCTGCCAACGGCTACCTGCAACTGCGCGGGCTCGATGCCCAACTCGACTTGGCGCGCGCCACCCTGGACTTGCGCGAGCATTCGCGCCGGCTGGCGCAGCGGCAGTTCGAGACCGGCTATACCTCGCGCCTGGAATGGCTGCAGGCGCAAGCCGAGTACGAGGCCGCCGCCGAACAGATCCCGCAGTTGCAGCGGCAAATCAGCGACCAGGAAAACGCACTGTCCCTGCTGGCCGGCAGCAGCCCAGGTCCGGTCGCGCGCGGCAAGACCCTGGACGAACTGTCCCCGCCGGAAATACCGGTCGGCCTCCCATCAAGCTTGCTCCAGCGGCGTCCCGACATCGCGCGCGCCGCGCACAATCTGGCGGCAGCGAAGGCCGGGGTGCGGGCGACCAGCGAGCAATTGCTGCCGGCCTTCCGCCTTACCGCTACCGGCGGCATGCAATCGCCGGATTTCAGCAAGTTCCTGCACGATCCGACCTTCCTGTGGCGCGTAGGCGCAGGCATGACCGCGCCAATCTGGGATGGCGGCCGCGTGCAGGCGCAGACCGATGCCGCCGCCGCCCAGCGCGACCAATCGCTGGTGGCCTACGAGCAGACGGTGCGCGCGGCGCTGGTGGAAGTGGAGAACAGCCTGACGGCCTTGCAGCGTTTGCAGGAGCAGTCGGTACAGAATGACGCGCGCCGCGCCACGGCGGCCGAAACGCTGCGCATTGCGCGCAACCGCTACCGCAATGGCTACGCCTCCTACCTGGAAGAACTGGATGCGCAACGCACGCTGTTCAACGCCGACGTGACGCGCCTTCAGTTGCGCAGCCGCGTGCTAGGCGCCAGCGTGGACCTGTACCGCGCACTGGGCGGCGGCTGGGCGGCCGACTAAGGCGCATGCCCGCTGGCGCTTTTCGCAACGGTGATGGCCCACCACGGTCCGTTTGTCTGCCCCAGTTGCGCTGCCCAATACCAGGCCGAGACGTCGCTCCACTGCCCGCCGTGGCCATCGGTAATCCGTTCGTGCACTTCAAGCTTCTGCGCTCCGCGGGACGCGATGAAGCCCGACCAGCGCTCGTTTCCGACGATCTTGACGGGCCGCATGGCGAGCTCGTAGCCATTCGCCTTGAAGCAGTCGCTGCTTGCATGCAGCTTGCGCGTGCCCCGGTCCACCCAACGGATGACGATTTCGCGCTCGCCATCGCTGAATCGGCCTACGCGTCCAGGGAAGTTCTGCTGGAAACGCGCTTCGATCGGCGTGAGGGGAAGCGGCGAAAGCGGCTTGCCTTCAAAGCTGGCGGGCCATCCTGGAAAGCCGGCCATGACGCGGGAGCTTGCACCGCTTTCGACGCACGCGGGCGCGAGCGCGGCCAAAACGCACAAGCCTGCGAACGCCATGGCGGCTAACGGTCTCATGGAGCACTCCTGCCCATGCGATGGGTCATGAACAGGATTGCCGCGCCCGCGCCGGCAAAGCTGACGATGCCGATGGCGCCATGCGCCGCCTGCTGCAGGTGCACGATGCCGGTTTCCACGTAGAACAGCGCCGAAGCGCGGAGTGCATTGGCCGCAACGACCACGACGACTGCCAGCGTCAGCGCCGCAGCCGTGGGTAGCGATGCAAGGCGCTTGGCTCCTGCCGCGGCGCTTGCCAGGAGCAGGCCTGTCCACAGCATTTTCACTCCGCTGCATGGTGCGTCGATCGACACCAGCTGTCCATGCCATGCCAGCATGGCGCCCTCGCGCGTTACGAGGACGCCGTTCATGCGCAGCAGGAAAACCGAGACGTCGCCGGCGAGAACCCGCAGCGGATATCCCAGGTAGAACTGCAAGGTTGCGGCGAACGGCAATGCAAGGATGCAAAGCGAGAACAGGGCTACGTCAAATCGCTTGCCCAGCCTGGCGCTGCTGGCCAGCGCAGTGATTGCCGCCGCAAGGATCAACGAACGCGCCGGCACAGGTACCTTGCAAATGGTGGCGGCGAGATAGACGGCAAGGCATGCGCACGGCAGCAGCAGCGGACGTGCCAGGGTTTGCTGCGCCGGCGCAAAGGCTACGACGGCTGCGGCGGCCGCCGCGGCCAGCAAGCCTGCACTGTCGTTCGAACCGTCCAGCGTGCCCGTGGCGAACCAGAGCAGGACCGGCCAGCACGCCAGGCACAATGCGGCCAGCAGCAGGGGAAATGGCGCCGGCTTCATTGCGGCCTGAGGCGGCGGTGCCACGCCAGCATGAGGGTCGCCACCAGGATCATCGCCCAGGTTTCCGGCTCAGGGATAGTCGGCACGCTGCCCGGCGGTACGGGCTCCAGGCCGGCATCCTTGTATTGCTCGCGCGTTTCCAGCACCACGGCGCCGGTGACGGGGGTAACCAACTGGTAGCGTACGGCCAGGCTGACGGCATCCGCTTTCCGGGACGAGGCTGCGCTCATTGCGGCGACTTCGTTTGCCGCCCACAGCCGCACCAGGTGCTGCGAGGTTTGGCTCGATTGTGGCATGCCACCGCCGCTGCGTCGCTCGCGCAACAGGACCGTGCGCCTGGCTCCGGGCGCCCATTGTGCAAACAGCTTGCCGAGATCTTCGGCCAGGTTGCCGAAGCTTGCTACCGCGCTTGCTCCCTCGAGCTGCTGCGCTATCACGTTTGGTCCCCGTTCCACGGCCAGGTCATACAGGGCGACCTGGCTTGCCCTGCGTTCCAGCCGCTGCTGCAAGGCGCCCGTTGACTGGGATGCCAGCGGCTGGGCGCCATGGATCCATACAATCGCTCCGCGCGACGACATGGCGGCCCAGTCCCACGCCATACCCAGTGCTTCGCTGTTATCGCGTCCGCCGGCGAAGTCCAGCTTGCCGATGTACTGGCGCGTAAGTAGCGAGTTGGTGCCGTCATGGAGGAACAGCGACGGTGTCTCGTCCCCGGCAAACACCACGGCCATCTCGATGTTTCGCGGGAAGGAAGCCAGGGCCTCAAGCAGTTGATGCTTCCGTTGCAGCATTGAGGCCGAGCCGTCGATGACGATGGCCACCCGCTGCGGCGGAATGGCGGTGGCTTCGCTGACTTCCTGGACGACGTTCTTGCCGTCTCCGCCTTTCTCATCGGTGCTCCATGCCAGCGCTGCCGGCCGCGCGCCTGGCACCCAGACCGTATGCATTGGATGCGCCGGCAAGGGTTCGGCCAGTTCGCCGCGTACGGCAAAGATGCCGCGTGGGCCTGCCTGGGCTCTTAACCCGGGGCTGCCTTTCAACGGTGCGGCTGACTCGAACCATACGGCGTGGCGCAAGTCCGGCGCCAGGTCGAAGTTGCGTTCACTGAAGGCCGGCAACCGGAGATGCATTGCTTGCTGGCCTTGAGTCACCAGGGGAATGGTGATGCCGAGGCGGATTTTCATGTCGCCGGATGGGGGGATTGGAAACAGCTGCACCAGAATCCGGTCATCCCCCGCCGTGGTGACCAGCAGCGGATCACGGTTTTTTCTGACCACTTTCGCGTAGGCTTCGCGTACCTGCGCGCGGGCTCCGAAAGCGGCCTCGCGCTCCTCTCCGTCAATCCACAGCGTTGCGCGCGACACGACGCCGCCCGGCGGCAGGACTACTTCGGCCCGGCCTTCCTGCGGGCTGGGCGACTTGTTGTGAAACTCCATGGTCCATTCCATGTAGCCCAGCGCGGCATTGGCGTCAATCGATCCATCCATGCGCGAGGCTGCCAGCGCGACGTCGTTGACGCGCTGGCCGACATCGGCATTTCCCAGGCCATCGTCGAATGTGCGCTCCCACTCGCGCATCGAGCGGTGAACAGGGGCGGGGCGGGAGTTGAATACCGTTCCCGTCACCTGGTAGAAGACGGTCCGGGCACGCTGCGGGTCGGCTTCCGCCTGGCTTGTGAACAGGGTGCCGAGCAGGTCGGTCGCCTGTGCGCCCTGGCGGTAGCAAAGGCGCAGCATCAAGTCCTCATCGCCCACTTTGCGTAAGAGCCGGATGCCGCGCAAGCGAATTTCGGCGGAATCCGACGCAGCCATCTGCATGCCGATCCTTGTCATGGTGGACGGGGCATCAATCACCAGCAGTACCAGGAATGCGAGCGCAATGCCTTGCCACAGCTTGCCAGGCGATTGTCCGCTTCCAGCCCTCAATGCCTTTCGGGAGAATACGACGCATGCCACGGCAAACATCGGCGAGAGGCCAAGCAGGCCGATGCCGAGCGCGATGACCGCGAATGCCGCAATGGGGGATATCGGTAGGAATACCAGGCTGTAAAACACGGCAACGCCGGCTGAGAATGCATGCAAAAGGGCCCAGCGCGGTGGTAATGCCGCGCCGCGCCTCAATGCGAGCAATAGCCGTACGTTTGCCAATGGAATGGTGGCGTACAAGGCGAAGTGAATCGGCGTCGGAAGGGGATCGAAGAAGATCTGGCGGCACATGCCGGTGATTGACTCAAACAGCAGCGCGGCGATGGGCAGGGCGACCCCGAACAGTGCGACAAACGCGATAGTCCCGTTTGCCGGCCGGCCTGCTACGGCGGAATTTGTTGGCATTGCGCTTCCATGGTGGATGGTGGAAGCGCAATTGTGAATGCCGATTATGCGTTGATTATGTGTTTCCTGTGAAGCTGCGTGATGCTCAGGAACCGTCCTTCCGCTCATGCAGCAGGTGACCGTGAACTTCAGCGGTCAGCTTGTCGATGCGCTCGACCAGCTCCTTGGTGGTCTGGGTCAGTTCAGTATTCTGGCGAAGCAGCTCCATCATCTGCGCTGTGTGGCGGGCCGCCTGCTGTGCCAGCGCCTCGCGGTGGCGCGCGTCGGCATCGTTGTGGGCCTTGTCCCGTTCGGCCTGGCGCGTTTGCGCGAGAAGGATCAGCGGCGCCGCGTAAGCTGCCTGCAGGCTGAACGCAAGGTTCAGCAGGATGAAGGGGTAGCGGTCGAAACGCGTGAGGCCCCAGATGTTCGCACCGATCCACACCGCCACGATGACAGTCTGCGCCCCGAGGAACAGCGGCGTGCCGAAGAAGCGGGCGAACGCTTCGGCCTTGAGGCCGAAGGTGTCCGCGCCAAAGGTCTTGCTCAGGTGTTCATGTTCGCGATGAAAGCGCAGGTGGTCGCTGTCGTGGCCTGGCTGGCTGCTCATGATCAGTCGATCGGGATAAAGAGTTCGCAGGCGAATTCGCCCGTTTGCGGGTCGGCTCGAAAATCTGCGGCATAACGTTCGAAGCAGGGGCCGGGGCGGCCTTTCAAGCCCGCCTCGGGCAAGCCCCGTGAATAGAATTCATGCCACGCGTCGCCAATACCGCCTGCCGGGCCATAATAGTCCGCCACGGCATAGCGCCCGCCGGGAATGGTTGCCAGCGCCGCTGGCGGCGGCGCCGGGTCGTCATGCCCGACTTCGACGCAGGCGTCGTAGCGGCACTTCTCTGGCGGAGTATTGCCGGGATCATCCAGCGCCACGCCGTAGGTGACGCGTCCCATCAGGCCGTTGGACTGCATCCACGGCGCCACCACGTCGCGCCAGAAATCGCCCAGGGCCGGGCCAAAGGGCCCGGTGTGGCGCAGGCAGGCAACGCGGGCCGGTTCTATTTCTACGGTGCGGACTTTCATGGCAGGCTCCTCATTCGGCGACGGGCGCCGGTGCATGCTTGTGCGGCTTGCGGACCTTATGCACGATGCGCTTGATCAGGTGTTCGGCATCGTCCACATAGGTGAACACGGCCGGCACCACCAGCAGCGACAGCAGGGTGGAAGTAATCAGGCCGCCGATCACGGCAATCGCCATCGGCGAGCGGAAGCTCGGGTCGGCGCCCCAGCCCATGGCCAGCGGCATCATGCCGGCGCCCATGGCGATGGTGGTCATCAGGATCGGGCGGCTGCGCTTGTGGCAGGCGTCGACCAGCGCATCGAAGCGGCTCATGCCTTCGGCGCGCGCCAGGATGGCATAGTCGACCAGCAGGATCGAGTTCTTGGTCACGATCCCCATCAGCATGATCAGGCCGATCATGGATGGCATCGACAGCGCTTTCTGCGTCACCAGCAGCGCCACGAAGGCGCCGCCGATCGACAGCGGCAGCGCGGCAAGAATGGTCAGCGGCTGCAGGAAATCGTGGAACAGGAGCACCAGTACGCCGTAGATGCACAGCACGCCGATCAGCATGGCGATGCCGAAACTGGCGAACAGGTTCTGCATTTCCTGCGTGTCGCCCAGCTCGGCGCGGGTCACGGTTGGCGGCAGGTTCTTCATCGACGGCAGCTGGCGTGCCTCTTCATCCAGTTCGCCCAGCGAGCGGCTGCCCAGCTCCACATCCAGCGTCACGTTGCGGCTGCGGTTCAGGCGGTCGATCTGGGCCGGGCCGGAGTCCATGGTGATGGTCGCCACATTGGCCAGCATCACAGGGCCATTGCGGCCGGGGACTGTCAGGCGGCCGATGGCATCCAGGTCGGCGCGTACGCTGTCCGGCAGCTTGACGCGGATCGGCACCTGGCGTTCGGCCAGGTTCATCTTGGTCAGTTCGAAGTCGTAGTCGCCCGCGGTGGCCACGCGCACCGTTTCGCCGATGGCATTGGCGGTCACGCCCAGGTCGGCCGCCCTGGCAAAGTCGGGGCGCACGATGATTTCCGGACGCACCAGCGAAGCGCTCGAGGTGACATTGCCTATGCCGTGCAGGGTGCGCAGGTCGCGCTCCACCTTGCGCGCCGAGTCGATCAGCGCCACCGGGTCTTCCGAACGCAGCACGAGCTGCATCTTCACGCCGGTATCCGGCGGGCCGACGGTGAAGCGCGCGCCCGGCAGGGCGGACAGCTTTTCGCGGATCATGTCGTCGATCTGGGGCATCGACTCCTTGCGGTCGTTGCGGTGCCTGGTCGTGATGGTCAGGACGGCGCGGCGCGCTTCGGCCGCGGCGCCGGGTGCAAAGGCGTCGCCGGAAGAGCCTCCGCCGATGGAGCTGAATACGTTGGTGACCGGCTTGACTTCCATGATGGCCAGGCGGGCGCGCTCGGCGATGGCGCGCGTTTCAGCCAGCGTGGAGCCGGGCGGCAGTTCCAGGTTGACCATGGTCTGGCCGCGGTCGGCCGGCGGCACGAAGCCGGTCGGCAGCAGGCCCACCAGCATGATCGATCCGACAAAGAAGGCGCCTGCGGCCAGCGCGGTCTTGCCGCGATTATCCAGGCACCAGCGCATGGTCTTCATATAGCGCTGCATGATCCAGCCGTCTTCCTGCTGCGGCTTGTCGGTCTGCTTCAGCAGGTGGGCCGCCATCATCGGCGTCAGCAAGCGCGCCACGACCAGCGACGCCAGCACCGCCAGCACGGCGGCCCAGCCGAACTGCTTGAAGAACTTGCCGGGAATGCCGCCCATGAAGGCGGTCGGCAGGAATACGGCAACCAGGGCAAAGGTGGTGGCGATCACCGCCATGCCGATTTCGTCGGCCGCTTCAAGGGCGGCCTGCATCGGCGTTTTACCCATGTGCAGGTGGCGCTCGATGTTTTCGATTTCCACGATCGCGTCGTCCACCAGCACGCCGACCACCAGGGCCAGCGACAGCAGGGTCACGGTGTTCAGCGTGAAGCCCATCCAGTACATGCCGAGGAAGGCCGGCAGCACCGACAGCGGCAGCGCCGAAGCAGCTACCAGCGTGGCGCGCCAGTCGCGCAGGAACCACCACACCACCAGCACGGCCAGGATGGCGCCTTCGTACAGCAGTTCCATCGAGCCGTCGAAGTTCTCGGCAACCGGCTCGGCATTGTCGATCGATTGCGTGATGTCGATGGTCGGATGCGCCTTGCGCAATTGCTCCACTGCCGCGCGCGCATCGGCGGCGACCTGGGTTTCGCTGGCACCCTTGGTACGGAAGATTTCGAAGGCGACGACCTTCTTGCCGTCCTGCGTCGCCTCCGAGCGCGGTTCGGCAATGGTGTCGGTCACGTCGGCCACCTGATCGAGGCGGATGTGGCGCCCATCGCCCAGCGGGATATCCATCTGCGAAAGTTCCTGCGCGCTTTTCACGGTCGCGATGGTGCGCACAGATTGCTCGGCGCCGCTGACGTCGCCGCGCCCGCCCGGCGCTTCCTTCTGCACCTGGCGCAGCATGCGCGACACGTCCAGCGCGGACACGCGCAGGGCCGCCATGCGTTCGTCATCCAGCTCGACGCGGATTTCCCGGCTCACGCCGCCGACGCGCTTGACGGCGCCGACGCCGGGCACCGACAGCAGCTTCTTGGCCACGGTATTGTCCACATACCAGCTCAGGTCCGCATCGTCGATCTTCGTTCCTTGCTTCGGCGTGACGGTGAAGGCCAGGATCACGCGGCCTGCGGTGGACACCTTGCTGACCACCGGGTCGCGCATTTCGCCGGGCATGTCGGCGCGCACCTGGGTGACGGCGTCGCGCACTTCGTTGACTGCGTCGGACAGGTTCTTCTCGAGAATGAACTCAACGGTGATGGTGGCGGTGCCGTCCAGCACCTTGGCGTAGATGTTCTTCACGCCTTGCAGCGTGGCGACCGAATCCTCGATCTTGCGCGCCACTTCGGTTTCCAGCTGGGCCGGCGCGGCGCCGGGCAGCGAGGCGGAAACGGTGACGATCGGCAGTTCGATGTCCGGGAAGTCCTGCACCGGGTTGGCGCGGTAGGCCATCCAGCCTGCCAGCGACAGCAGGATGAACAGCATGATCGCCGGAACCGGGTGCTTGATTGAGAGGGCGGAAAAGTTCACGGCGCCTCCTTAGCGTGCCGGCTTGACCGCCGCAGCGGCTTGCGCCGGCGCGCCGGTATTGCGTACCAGGTCGCCGTCGTTCAGGAAACCTGCGCCGGCAGCCACGATCTGCGCATCGGGCGCCAGCCCGGACAGCACTTCAATGCGGTCGCCGATGCGGCGGCCCGGCTGCACCTTGACCTGGCTCACGCGCTGGTCCTGGTTCAGGCGGAAGACGTAGCTGAAGCCATCGCGCACGGTAATCGCCTGCTGCGGCACGGTCAGCGCATCGGATGCGCCAAGCTCGAACTGGCCGGTGGCGAACATGCCGGCCTTGAACGGCGCCTGCTTGCCGTTATTCGGCGGCAGGTCGACATAGACCAGGGCGGAACGGGTCTGCGGGTCGATGGTCGGCGCCACCATGCGCACCTTGCCGGTCAGTTCACTGCCATTGGCGGCCTTGACGACGGCATTGCCGCCAATCCTGATGTTGCGCAGGTCGGCGGCCGTGACTTCGGCGCGCCATTCCAGGCGTCCCTGGCGGATCATGCGGAACAGCTCTGTTCCCGGGCCGGCGACGGCGCCGACGGTGGCGCTGCGGGCCGAGATCACGCCCGCGTCGGGCGCGACCACCCTGGTGTAGCGCAGGCGCAGTTCGGCCGACGCCAGCATGGCCTTGGCGGAGGCGGCGCGCGCCTGGGCCGTGGCTTCGGCGGTGGTGTACTGGCTGATCTGCTGGGCGCTCAGGGCGCCGGTGTCCTGGATCGAGCGTGCGCGCTCGGCATTGGCCTTCGCTTCCGCGGCGGCAGCTTCGGCTTCCATCAAGGCGGCCTTGGCTTGCGCCACTTCGGCCTGCGGGGTTTCCGGCGCGAACACGGCCAGTACTTCGCCCTTGGTGACGACGTCGCCCACGTTGACTTTGACGTCCGACAGGCGCAGGCCGTTCGATTCGCTGCTGATGATTGCCTCTTGCCAGGCGGCGACGTTGCCGTTGGCGGTCAGGCGGATCGGCAGGCTGGTTTTCTGAGGGCGGACGGTCGTGACGGTCAGCGATGGCTTGGCGGCGGCAGGCTTCTTGTCTTCGGCCATGGCGCAGGGCGCCTGGGCCAGGGCGGCAAGGGCAGTAGCAACTGCCAGGGCGGCGACAGCGGAGGGAGTGCGGTGCAGTGGTTTCATAGTTTGTCCAATCTTATTGCGCGGCAGGTGCGGCCCAGCCGCCGCCTGCTGCACGGTACAGGGCGATCCAGGCGGCGCTGCGTTCGCGCTGCAGGTTCACCACTGTGTTTTCTGCGGCCAGCCGCGTACGGCGGGCGTCTTCCAGTTCAAGCAGGCTGGCCAGCCCGTTCTTGTAGCGTTCTTCGGTCGCGGTGAAGAAGCTGCGATAGCCGTCCAGCGCGGTTTGCGCATCCTCGGCACGCTCCTGCGTGCTTTGCAGCGCCACCAGCGCCTGTTCAACCTCCGACACTGCCTGGCGCACGCTGGCCTTGTAGCTCGATACGGCTGCGTCATAGCGGGCGCGGGAAGCTTCCACATTGGCGCGGCGCACGCCCCAGTCGATGATCGGCAGGGTCATTTGCAGGGGGCCGATGGTCCATACGTTGGCGGTGATGTCCTGGCCGCCGGCATGCAGGCGGCCGCGCCCGATGGAGCCGGAAAGGCCCAGGCGCGGCAGGCGCTCGGCGCGCGCGCTGGCGACGTCGTAGCTGGCAGCAGCCACTTCGCGCTCGGCGTTGAACACGTCCGGACGCTGCGCCAGCACCTGGGCCGGCACCGTATCGATAGCGACGCCGGCTTCCGGCGACAGCACGGCATCGGCTGCGCTGTCGCCCAGGCGCGCGCGCAGCTCCGGTTCCGCGATGGCGGTCAGCGCCACCAGCACTTTCAGTTCGCTGTCGCAGGCGGCGCGCTGGGCCACCGCGCGGTTATTGCCGTCGGCGGCGCTGGCGCGGGCCAGGGCATTGGCGGAGGGCGACTGGAAGCCGGCCTTGGTGGTGATGTCGGTCAGGCGCGCGGTATGGGCGCGCGAGGCGGCATCCATGCGGGCAACGTCCAGCAGCTTTTCGCAGGCGCGCAGGCTGTAATACTGGTTGGCCGTTTCGGCCGCCACGCTGACGCGGGCTTCGTGCCAGCCCGCCTGCGCGCCCTCGTGGCGCGCGATGGCAGCGTTGCGGCGCGCGCGGCCGCCGCCGAACAGGTCGATCTCCCACTGGGCCTGGGCCAGCAGCTGGGTGGTGGTATTGGTAGGAGCGCTGGCGGACTGCTGGCTCATGCGGGTGGAGGTCAGTACACCGGTCAGCGAAGGTGCGAGGGCGGCGCCGGCGGCGGTGCGCTCGGCGCTGGCTGCTGCGAAGCGCGCCTGGGCGCTGGCGATGGTGGGACTGGCCGCCTGTGCGGCCTCGATCAACTGCACCAGCAGCGGATCGGACTGGCGCTGCCACCAATTGGCCAGTTCACCGGTACTGCCGTTATGGGGCAGGGGGGCCTGCCATTGTTGCGGCGCATCCGCCGCGACCTTGTTCGCCGGTCCGGTGATGCCGCAGGCGCTGAGCGCCAGCATGGCCGCCACCGATAGCGGGACCTGATATCTCTTCATGCCGTCCTTTCAATTTGCGCAACGTGAATTAGAGCATACAAATCAAACAATTAACATCCTGATACAAAGGAGTCTTTGCCCTCAATCCGGCGGCTAGCGTATAAAGAAAGTCCTGTAGATCATTGTATTGAGACGACATCATGCGAAGCTGGATACTCGGCGCCGTGCTTGCGGCGCTCCCCCAGGCCGCCCTGTGGGCTGCGCCACTGGCCGGCGAGCAGGCAGCTGTCCATGTGCTGAACCGGCTGGCATATGGACCGCGGCCCGGCGATATCGAGCGGGTGCGCCAGTCCGGCGTGCAAGCTTATATTGATGAGCAACTCACCCCGCCGGCCTTGCCTGGTGCGTTAGCCCAGCGGCTGGACAGGCTGGAAACGCTGAAAATGAGCGCGGGCGATGCGCTGGAACGATTCCAGGAAGCACGCAGCGGCGACCAGGGTGAGCGCCGGGAAGTGGTGCAGCAGATGGCGTCCGAGGCAGCCGAAGCCCGCCTGCTGCGCGCCATCGAAAGCCCGCGCCAGCTGGAAGAGGTGATGGTTGACTTCTGGTATAACCACTTCAACGTATTTTCAGGCAAAGGCCAGGACCGCGCCCTGGTGGCCAGCTACGAGCGCGATGCGATCCGTCCCTACGTGTTTGGCTCCTTCCGCCAGATGCTCGGCGCCACGGCCCATCATCCAGCCATGCTGTTCTACCTGGATAACTGGGTCTCGAAGGCTGGCGGCCTGAATGAAAACTACGCCCGCGAGCTGATGGAGCTGCACACCCTGGGCGTGGACGGCGGCTATACCCAGAAAGACGTGACCGAGCTCGCGCGCATGCTGACCGGCTGGACCTACCGCCCCAAGCGCGACGCCCAGTTCGCCTTCGATCCGCGCCGCCACGATAACGGCGCCAAGACCTGGCTGGGCAAGCCGGTCACCGCGCGCGGGGAAGCGGAAGGCGAGTATGCGCTGGACGTGCTGGCGACGCACCCCGCGACCGCGCGCCATGTCAGCAGCAAGCTGGCGCAGTACTTCGTGGCCGACCAGCCGCCGCCCGCGCTGGTGGAGCGCTTGGCGCAAAGCTGGATCGCCAGCAAGGGCGATATCCGCACCGTGCTGCGCACCCTGTTCTCCAGCCCGGAGTTCATGGACCAGCAATATGCCGGCGCCAAGTTCAAGACGCCCTACCAGTACGTGGTATCCGCCTCGCGCGCCGCTGCCATGCCGATGCCCGAAGTGAAGCCGCTGGTCGGCATCCTGAACCGGCTCGGCATGCCCCTGTACGGCTGCCAGACGCCGGATGGCTACAAGAACACCGAAGGCGCCTGGCTGAACCCGGATGGCCTGAGCCGCCGCATCAGCTACGCGCTGTCATTTTCCAACGGCGCCGATGCCGACAAGGTGCAGGAAGCATTAGGCGCCTCGGTGTCGAAACAGACTGCCGCCATCGTCGCCGACAGCAATGAACGCCTGCGCGCCGCCATGCTGCTCGGCAGCCCCGACTTCATGCAACGCTAACGGAGCGCGCCATGCAACGACGCCAATTCCTGAACGCCTTTGCCGCCAGCGCCGGCCTGATGCTGCCGCTCAGCCCCCATGCCTGGGCAGCGACCATGGCCCCCGGCAGCAGCTCGCCCACCGCGAAAAAACTGATCGTCGTCATGCTGCGCGGCGCGGTGGACGGCCTGAACGTGGTGGCGCCGGTGGCCGACCCCGAATATGCCCGCCTGCGCCCGAATATTGCGCTGGCCAGGCCGGGCGCCGAGGACGGCGCGCTGAACCTGGACGGCTACTTTGGCCTGCATCCGGCGCTGGCGCCCTTGATGCCGCTGTGGGAGCAGAAAAAGCTGGCCTTCGTGCACGCCAGCGGCTCGCCGGATGCGAGCCGTTCCCACTTCGATGCGCAAGATTATATGGAGTCCGCCACGCCGGGCGTGAAAAGCACGAAGGATGGGTGGATGAACCGCTTGCTTGGCAGCCTGCCGGGTAACACCACGCCGACGCGGGCGCTCAGCATCGGCCCGGTCATGCCGCGCGTGCTGTCGGGCGCGCAGCCGGCCACCAACCTTGCCAATGGCGCGGCCGGCACCCGCTCCACGCCACTCGACCGGCCGCAGATCGCCAAGGCTTTCGACGCGCTGTACGCCGGCAATGAACGCTACGGCAAGGTGTACCAGGCCGGGCGCAAGGCGCATGAGGAAGTGATGGCCGCTGCCAACGGCGGCATGATGTCCGAGATGCAGGCGGCCGATAACGGCGCGCCGCTGCCGAACGGCTTCCCTGACGATGCCGGCAGGCTCGCCACGCTGATGCGCAACAATCCGAACATCCAGCTCGCCTTCGTTGCGCTGGGCGGCTGGGACACGCATGCCAACCAGGGTGCCGGCACCGGGCAACTGGCTAACCGCCTGCAGCCGCTGGGGCAGGGATTGGCGACGCTGGCGCAGCGCCTTGGCCCCTTGTTCGACGATACCGTGATTGTCGTGATGTCCGAGTTTGGCCGCACCGCGCGCGAGAACGGCAACCGGGGCACCGACCATGGCCACGGCAACGCCATGTGGCTGCTGGGCGGCAAGCTCCAGGGCGGCAAGGTCGCAGGCGAATGGAAAGGCCTGGCCGAGGCCCAGTTGAACGAGGGCCTCGACCTGCCTGTGACCACCGACTTCCGCCATGTGCTGGCGCACGTGGCCGAGCGCCACCTGCGCCTGCCCGACACGGCGCTGGCGCGCACCTTCCCCGGCCTGCCTTCCACTGCGCGCCTGCAGTTGCTGGCTTAGTCTCCGATCACGCCGAGCTGGCGCAGGAAGGCGAGGTTGTCTTCGATGTGCCAGTTGTCGGTGATGCGGCCGTCAACGACGCGGTAGATGTCGGTGGCGATGAAGTCGATCGCCTGTCCTTTTCCGTGCACGCCCTTGAAACTGCCGGTGAAATGGCCCCGGAAGCGCAAGTGCACGACGGCGCGGTCGCCGCTGACAATCAGTTGCTCGATCTCGGCGCTCATATCGGGTACGGCAGCGCGCACGAAGGCTGATGCCGCCAACGGGCCTGGCAATCCTTGTGCGCGGCCAGGCGGCAGGGTGCGGTCGGTGAATCCTGGCGCCAGCGCGGCGCGGGCCAGCGCTTCGTCACCGTTGTTCCAGAACGATGCGTAGCGGCGGGCGGCAAGCACGCTGGCTTCGGCCTGTGCCGCCGGCAGCGAAGGGTCGACAAGCTGCTGGCGGGGATGGACCAGTTGCGCTTCGGGGGCCGCGTGGGCGCCAGCCAGGGGCAGGGCAGCCAGCAATAGGGTGGTCAGCTGTTTCATCATATCTCCTTTGGAAAGAATTGCATGGTATTCGCCCTGGTGTGGCTAAAATAGACGGCAATGACGAATACATACTTTCCAATTCAGGGAGAATCGGCCCATGCTTGATGATTTGCCGGCCCTGCGGGCTTTTGCGCACATCGTTGCGGCAGGCAGCATGTCGGCCGCGGCGCGTGAACTTGAACTGCCGCTATCGGTGGTGAGCAAACGCCTGGCGCAGCTCGAGAAGAATATCGGCCTGCGTCTGCTGCAGCGGACCACCCGGCGCCAGGCGCTGACGGCCGACGGTGCCTTGTTCCATGCGCGCGTCCTGCGCATCCTGGAGGAGGTTGGCCAGGCCGAGTCCCTGCTCGCGCACAGCCGGCAAGAAGTGGACGGCCTGCTGCGCCTGAGCGCTCCAGCCGAACTTGGACGCCAGCACATCGTTCCCATCGTCGCCGACTTCCAGCGCCAGCACCCTGGCCTGCAGGTACAGCTTGAACTGACCGATACGGTAGTGAACCTGCTGGAAACCGGGCAGGACATGGCGATCCGCTTCGGCAGCGTGGAAGATCCCAACCTGGTGGTGCGCCGGCTGGCGCCGAATTTCCGCGTGCTGTGCGCCGCGCCCTCCTACCTGGCGCAGCACGGCACGCCGGCAAGTCCTGCTGAGCTAACCGGGCATCGTTGCATCGTGATCGGTGACGCCCGGCGCGTCGACTGGCGCTTTGCTGGTGAGGCCAGCGTGCGCGTGGCCGCAACCTTCCTCACCAATGATGGCCAGGCTGCGCACATGCTGGCGCTGCAAGGTAGTGGCTTGGTAGTAAAATCGATCTGGGATGTGGGCGATGACCTGCTGGCCGGGCGCTTGCAGCGCCTGTTGCCACGCTATGGCATGCCGGCCGCGCCGCTGCAGGCGATCCTGCCGCACGGCCGCAACCTGCCGCTCCGGGTTCGCCTCTTCCTTGATTACCTGCAGGTACGCCTGACGTCTGCCTGGCGTTGGGACGCGGTTGGGGACGAGAATCATGCTGAAGTTTCTATGGAAGTTGACCAGCCCCGATGAGCGGTCGGAGAACACGCTCGGCATGATCGCCGCGGTGTTCAGCCTGATCGCACTGGGCTGGCTGGTGCTGGCTTAAACCGCTGGGCCATGATGATGCCGGCTACGGTAGCCGCGCAGCCAGTGCCAGCCGAAAGGGCCGAGCAGGACGATGCCCAGGGCCAGGTGCAGCAGCGCCGCCATGGTGCCCGCTTGTTCCTCGCCCAGGTAATAGACTGCCACGGCGCTCATGCACAGCAGCACCAGCAAAGAGCCGACGAACAAGCCGCTGCCACGGTGCTTCCGGCGTCGCCAGCCCGCGCGCATGTGCAGGCTCCATAAGGACCCGGTAAACGCCGCCAGGCTGAAGCCGCCGGCTGCGTGCAGCATCGCCGTGTAAACGCGGGCTTCGCCCGGCAGGCGCCAGGGCAGGTCCATTTCGGCGCGCATCACCAGCGTGCCGGGCGCCAGCAACAGGCCGGTGACCAGCATCATCAGCAGCGCGCCGAGCAGCGCGCGCAAGAACCAGCGGGGATAGCCTTTCATGCCACTTGCCCTCCCAGGCTTGCCAGCAGTTCTGCGCGTACCTGCGCTGGCGCAATGGCGGCCACCTTCGTCAATGCGTCGGCGCGCCACGCGCTGCGCGCGGTCACCGACCAGACGCCTTGTTGCGGCGCCAGACCGGCCGGGCCAATGATGTCGGCGCCGAAGGATTCGTCGCGCCGGGAGGCCACCATCGAACTGGCGAAAGCTGCGTTGCGCAGCGTGCCGCAAGGGCGCACGCCGCCGTCTTCGCCGCGCAGGGCAATCGGCAGTTCGATGTCGCCGAAGACGCGGAGATCGCCGCCGGCGTTGATCCAGCCCGCCACCGCGCCGGCCCGGCGCATGGCGCGGCAGGCCACATCGACGGCAAAGCCTTTGGCGATTCCGTCCAGCACCAGGCGCACCGGCCGCCGCAAGCGGACAGCTCCTCTGCCCAGTTCCACGTCAAGCGCCGAGCCGCGTTCCAGCGCGGGCAAGCCGCCATGGTCGGGCAGGCTGCCCCGGCGCACCTGCGCGCCGCCGACGGTAAAGTCGAAGTAGCCGCCACTGGCCAGCATCAGGCCGCGTGCAAGGCGCAGCAAGCGGACCGTGTCGCCATGCACGGCGACCCAGCCGCCGTCGCTGCCGTTGATGCGCGACAGTTCGCTGCCCGGGTCCTGGAAGCTCCAGCGTTCCTGCGCCAGTGCCAGGCTGGCAAAGGCCGCGTCGAGGGCGGGCAGGCCGGCGCTGCCGGAGCAGCCTGCCTCGACGAAAGTGCCCAATGCAGGGCGCATGCGGCGCACTACGTCCATCAGGCCTTGAGGAACATCTGCTGGATTACCAGCAGCCGCTTGACGCCATCCATCACATTGCGGCACGACAGGGTGGCGCCGCTGATGTTCTGGATGTCCTGGTCCAGCTTGAACGGATCGCTGACCGACTTGCCGGCGAATTGCTTGCGCCAAGCCGGCTCGCGTACCTGGCCGCCGTGCGTTTCGCGGTAGCTCATGATTTCGATGCCGACTACCTTGCCATCGGCGCCAATGGCGGTGGCGTAGGTAATGAACTCGTGCTTGCCGATCACTTCATCGACCATCAGCCAGCCCTGCAGCTTGCCGTTCTTCTCGGCGCGCCAGAGCTTCATTTCGTCGTTGCGCTGGCGCACGCCGGCAGCGGCCTTGATGCGGTCGCGCTGTTCACCGCTGAACTTCAGGGTCTGCTCGCTGAACTGGGCGCCGGGAAACAACTGCTCCTGCGCCTGCGCCACCGTCAGGTAGTCGGTGGCGTAGGCCGTGGGACCGGCCAGCACGGCCACAGGAAGGAAGAAGGCATTCCAGCGAAGTGCACTCATGGCGATTCCCTTTAGAAGTTGTAGCCGACCTTCAAACGCAGCTCGTTCTTGGTGCGCTCGATCAGGTGCAATTGCTTCGCAGGCTGGCCGTCGTAACGCTCGCCGCCACCGCGCAGCTGGCGGAACACGGTCAGCGTCGCCCACCATTGCTTGCCGCCATAGTGCAGCGAAGGGCCGCCGAAGACCGACCAGCGCTCCTGCCCAACCTCGGTCTCATACTCGTTTTCGAACAGCGCTTCAACGCCGGCATACCAGCCCGGTGCGAAACGGTAGGACAGGCCGGTGCCGATCTTGGTCGAGATTTCCATCTCCGGATCGGTCGGCCATTCGAAGTCTTCCGGCAGGTCGGCAATGGCCTTGCGTTTTTCGTGCGCTGCGCGCAGGCCGATATTGCCCACCCAGGTCAGCTGGCCTTCCAGGAAGTACTTCTGCGCCTGCAGTTGCGCTTCGAATTCCAGTTCGCGCTTGCGCTGGCCCGAGTGCACGTCCAGGCGGCCGTATTCGAAGGAGGTATAGGCGGACAGGCCGAAATCGTCCTTGGCCGGGCTGAGGAAGTTGTACTTGGCTGCGACTTCAAAGCCTTGCAGGCGCAGGTTGGAATCAATGTCCTTCGGCAGGTAGCCGTTGATCAGCAGGCCTTGGCTCTTGACGGCCAGGCCGTTCACTTCGGCCGATACCTGGAAGCGGTCGGTCACGCCGTATTCGATCTCGGTCTTGGTGTCCACCGCGCGGTAGTGGCCGCTGCCCTTGTTGTTGCGCTGGGTGACCCATTGGTAAAACTCGCCGCTGCCTTTTGGCAGGACTTCGGAGCCGCGGACGTAGCCGAACAGGTTTTCATCCGCGAGGGCGGGCAAGGCGGCCAGCAAGCCGGCGGCCAGTACGACATGTTTGCGCATTGAACTGGTTTAACGAAGTTGAAAAATGCGCAATAATAAATGCGAATCATTCGCATTGCAAGTGAGGGGAACCCTTAACTGCGCAGCAGGGCTTCG
The DNA here is from genome assembly GCF_049904655.1 of Pseudoduganella sp. R-34. Lineage (NCBI taxonomy): Bacteria > Pseudomonadati > Pseudomonadota > Betaproteobacteria > Burkholderiales > Oxalobacteraceae > Pseudoduganella > Pseudoduganella sp. R-34. The sequence continues at coordinate 5,667,989 of NZ_CP184572.1, read as the reverse complement.
ATGGCGCCGACCAGTTGTTGCGGGTCGAGCGGATGGGACAGCACGCTGCGTTTGCGTCCGGCGCCCAGCGTTCCCAGCTCGTCTTCGTCATCGGGGCGGATCAGCAGCACCGGCAGCCCCGGCGCCATTTCCAGCGCATCGCCCAGGAAGGCCAGGCGGCCGGCCTCCAGCAAGCCCAGCTCGCACAGCACCAGGTCGAACTGATGGCCGTCCAGCAGTACGCCGGCATCCATTGGATTGGCAGCCGTGCTGACGGAGTAGCCGCTGTGTGCCAGGATGGCCGCCACCAGCCCGGAATTCTCGGGCGCGGCGTCGAGCAGCAGCACGCGGGACCGTGCCGGCGAGGCCAAGGGCGCCGCGGCCGCTGCGGATGGCGCGGCCGGCGCCGCAGTGGCGGGCGCCGGTTGCGCGCTGGCGCGGCGCAGGTGCGCCGGAAGGAAGGATTCCAGGGCCGGAATCAGCACATCCGGCTCCATCGACTTGGGCAGGCAGCCGGAGAATCCGGCGCGGCGCAGGGCTGCGCAGCCGTCGGTGACGGGGAGCGCGCTGGCTGCCAGGATCGGAATCGCCTGCGTGGCTGGATCGGCGCGCAGCCGCGCCAGCACGCCCGGCCCGTCAAGCTTAGGCAGATGCAGGTCGCACAGGATCAGGTCCGGTTTTTCGCTGGTGGCCAGCGCTACCCCCATTTCACCGTCGCTGGCGCACAGCGGGCGATGGCCGAAGGCCTGCAGCAAGTACGTCATCAGGTCCATATTGGCCTGGTTGTCTTCAATGATCAGGATGCGTGCCGACATTTGAGCGCAAGCGTGAAGGTGCTGCCTTTGCCAAAGTCGCTGCTGAAGAACAGCGAGCCGCCGAGGAGGTTGGCCAGGTTCTGGCTCAGGTACAGGCCAAGCCCGGCGCCTTCCGCATGCCGCGTCGACGTGTTATCCAGCTGCGAGAAGGCCTGGAACAGCTTGGCCTGGTCCTCTTCCTTGATGCCGCTGCCGCTGTCGGTCACGCTGAACTCCGTGATCACAGCCTGCTCTTCGTCAGTGCGCTGTTTCAGCGCCAGCTTGATCATGCCCTTTTCAGTGAACTTGATCGCGTTGTTGGCCAGGTTGATGATGATTTGCGCCAGCGCGCGGCGGTCGGTCTGCAGAACGATCGGCTGCTCCGGCATGTCGATGAAGACTTCCAGGCCCTTTTGCGCGGCCAGCGGGCGCAAGGTATCGGCCACTTCGCCTATCAACTGCTGGCAGTGCACGGATTCCACCGTCAGGGTGACCTTGCCGGCTTCGATCTTGGCCACGTCCAGGATGTCGTTGATCAGCGAGAGCAGGTGGCGCGCGCTGGAACGGATGGTGTTGAGCTGGCGGTCCTGTTCGTCGGTCAGCGGGCCGGGAAGCTTCATCAGCAGCGCCCCGGTGAAGCCGATGATGGCGTTCAGCGGCGTGCGCAGCTCGTGCGACATATTGGCGATGAAGGCCGACTTCATGCGGCTGGCCTCGGCCAGTTCCAGGTTCTTCAGCGCGATCTCGCGGTTGATGGTTTCCAGCTCGCCGGCATGGTGCGCCAGGCGCATGTTCAGTTCGATCACCTGCCGCTCGCGCGCCTGCAGCTCGCTGTTGACCTGCACCGCCTGCTCGTAGGTCGAAATCAGCAGGTCGAGGATCTGCTGGCGTTCTGCATTGATGAAGTGTTTCTGGTCGCCCAGGTAGAGGGCGATGCCGACCTCCATGCTGGAATTCTTGCGCAGCTTCTGGTTGACCAGCATCTGGCCGATGCGGTTCAGCAGGTAGTCCTCGGCGTAGGGCTTGCGGATGAAGTTGTCGGCGCCGCATTCGATGCCGCGGATGATGTCCTTGGGATCGGTCAGCGAGGTCACGAGGATGACCGGGATATCGCGCAGGGCCGGATCGGCCTTGACGGCACGGCACAGCTCATAGCCGTTCATCTCGGGCATGACGATGTCGGACAGCACCAGGTGCGGCTTGTGTTCGCGAATATCGGCCAGTGCCAGCTTGCCGTTGGCCGCCACCCTGGCATGATAGCCCGAGGACCGGATCAGCCGCCGCAGGCGCTCGGCCTGGGTTGGACTGTCCTCCACGATGAGTATTTCCAGCTCATCGGGCGCGATTTCGTAGCTGGAGTCCAAGTCACCTCCGAAATGGTTGGGTGTTCAGACTATACCGTTTTTTCACCCGCCTTGGAAACCGCCGTCACGATAGGTGATGACCAGGGTGTCGCGGTGGCCATGTTCGGCCAGCGGCTGGATCGGGGTCGATTCATGGATGACAGCCGCGTCGTCCAGCAGCAGCATGGTCCAGGGCTCGGTCATGGTGAAGCGCTTGCCGTTCGGGCCGTCGGCCTCGAACACGCGGGTTTCGCCGCCCTTGATGCCATGGCGGCCGACCAGCAGCACGGCCACGAAGTCGACGCCGTCGCGGTGGGCGCCTTCCGGGGTCGGGCGGCCGATGCCGTCGGTAGTGTCGATGCGGAACTGGTGGGCTTCCACGTACCAGGGATGCTGGCCGCGTACCTGGGCGCAGGCCTGGCCGATGGCGGCCAGCAGCTTGGTCCACGCCTGGTTGGCCACCGTTTGCGGGGCGATGGGTTCGAACAGGCGGCGCATGCCGCCGTGCAGGGCGTTGTATTCGACCGGCTGCCAGTGGGCGCGGTGGGCAGTCTGGTCCAGGGCCAGGCCATCCTGCACGAAGCAGGAGTGACGGCGGCGGCGATAGCGGCCGCCGTCTTTCAGGTAGTTGTCCGGTGCCAGGTCGTCCCAGCTCGGGACCAGGGAATTCAGTTCATCCAGGGAGCAGCCGGCCAGGCTGGCCACGTCGGCCGGCTTGAGCAGGGCGTAGCCGGCGCTGCGCAGGGTGTGGATCAATTGGGGCAGTGGCGTCATCATGCCCCTTATTGTACTTAGAATGCGTAATTCAGGCTGAGGCGGAAAGATCTCGCCTCGATCGGGTGGAAGTGGATGTCCGCCCGGGCCTCGGCTTCGCCGCCCAGCCGCGATTCGTAGAAGTAGTCAATGGCCGATACCTGGCGGTTGGCGAGGTTGAAGCCTTCCAGCTCCAGCGTGGCGCGTGCGGCCAGCTTGTAGGCCAGGCGGCCGTTGACGGTGGCGCTGGCTTTCGAGCGGACAGAGTTGTCTTCCACCAGCGGGCGCGGGCCGAACCAGCGCAGGCGCAGGGAGCCGGACCAGGGGCCTGCCGGGGTGAGAGTGGCGGCCAGCTGCGCCACGCCCTCTACCGCGCCGGGGATGCGCTCGCCCTCCGGCGCCGCCTGGCGGAAGCGGCCGCGCGCAAACGCCAGGTCGGCATCAAGCGACAGGCATTTGAACGGCTTGTAGTAGTTGGAGAACTCGATGCCGTAGCGGCGGCTCGGGCGGCCCGCTTCGGTGCTGCCGGCGTCGCCGAGGTAGATCAGTTCCGAGTCGAAGTCCAGGCGGTACAGGGCCACCACCGTTTGCAGGCCCTTGACTGCTTCGCTGCGCAGGCCGAATTCGAGGCCGCGCGAACGGGCCAGGGGCGTTGCCGGCTCCTGCGCCTGCGTCACCCCGCGCGCGTCGTTGCTGTGGAAGCCGCGGCCGGCGTTCAGGTAAAACTCGGTGCGTTCCCATGGCCCGAAAGCCAGGCTGATGCCCGGGCTCGCCAGCGTATCGCCGGCGCGTGCCTGGCCGACGCCGAAGCGGTAGCGGTCCAGCCGCACGCCGGCTTCGCCGCGCAGCCATGGCGTGACCCGCAGGCGCTGCTGCAGGTAGAGGGCGGCGCTGGTTTCGACGATATGGTCGGCGCGGACGGTCGCCAGCACCTGGCGCGCCTGCGTATGTTGCAAGGCATTGAAGATATTGTCGTTCTGCGCCTGCAGGCCCAGCGTGGTGCTCCACGCCATATCGTCCATATGGTCATGCCAGCTATGGCTCACATCGAAACCGCTGGTCACGCGACGGTCCGGCTGGGCGAACTGGTCGCCATGCAGCGGATCGTCCAGGAAATACGTGAAGTTGGAGAACAGCTCGAGCCGGTTGTTGATGACGTAGGCGTTGGCGCGCGTGGTCTGCTTGTCGTCGCTGCGCGCCCAGGCGGCAGAGAGGCTGAAGCGGCGTGCCTGGCCGCCGTCCGTCAGGTCGATCCCGTCGAAGCGGCCCAGCAAGCCATTGTCCACGGCGCGCTGTGGAATCTGGTCGGTGGCGTTCCATGCGCCGCGGTAGGCCATGGCGGTGATGGTGTAGCCGTTGTTGGCAAAGCCTTCGCTGTAGCGCAGCACGGCGTTCAGCTTGCGGTAGTTGTCGCCGCGCGTCCATGGGCCGTCGTTGTGCACGGCTTCCACTGCGTACAGCAGCGATCCCTTGTCGCCGGATTCGCGCGAGCCCGCCAGGAGGGCGCGGCCGTAGCCGTTCTGGCCTGCGGTGGCGCTGGCCTGGTCCTGCGGCAGGCGGCTGGAATAATTGATCGCCGTGGCGCCGGCGGAGGAAAAGTCGCCGTTGCTCGCGTTGTACGGCCCCTTGCTGTAATCGAGCCGCGCCACCAGTTCGGGGATGATGAAATTGAGGTCGGTCCAGCCCTGGCCATGCGTATGGCTGCGCTGGTTGACCGGCATGCCGTCCACCGTGGTGCGCAGGTCGGTGCCGTGATCGAGATTGAAGCCGCGCAGGTAGAACTGGTTGGCCTTGCCTTCGCCGCTATGCTGGCTGGCCACCAGCCCAGGGGTTGCCTCGAGCAATTCGCCCGGACGGTAAATGGTGCGCGCCTCGAGCTGGCGCTGCGACACGCTGCCCATGCCGGCCGAATCGGCCACGCCAAGCTGGCTGGCGCGCGCGCCTTCGACCAGCACGCGCTGCATGAAGGGATCGTCGGCATGGGCGGCCGCCGGCGCGAGCAGCCCGGCCAGCGCGAGGGCTGGCAGCCGCCGCCTCTCAGGGAAGCGGCTGTTCACGACGATCGCGGTTGAAGACGATGGAAGCGGCCGGGCGGCCGGGGCCGCTGACGTTGACGTTGTTGACTTGCTGCGGCAGGAAATCCGTCAGCACGCCATCGCGCAGGACGGCGCCAGGCGGCAAGGCGGTCTTTTCGATTTCCTGGAACACGTTGATGCTGTCGGCATTGGCTTGCATGCCGACCCACTGCAGCGCCACCGGCTTGCCGTTGACGCTGATGCGGAACTGCTTTTCGAGGTAGCGACGGAACACGGCCTGATCCTCCTCCAACCCAAGGTCGAACTGGCGCTGGTACAGGTTCATCAGCAGCGCCTCCACATCATGCGCCGTGTAAGTATGAACCACTTCCGTACTGCCTGAGCGCGGATTGAAGCTGATCTCGGTCAAACCCACGTGAAAATTATGGGCTTGGGCGGCGGCGCTGCACCAGAGCAGCGCCGCCGCGAGGACGGCCTTGAAACGCATCATTCCTTTTTGGCGCCTTCCTTGTCGCCTTCAGCATCCTGTTTCTTCAGCGGCGTATTGAAGTCCTTCATCATGTTTTCCGGCTGGCGCGACTTGAACAGCTCCAGGCGGGAAGGCGTCACCTTGCGCGGCCAGGCATTGTTCGACTGGTCGATGTCGGCGGTTTCCCAGTACGGGTCATGCACCAGCGACAGCAGCGGCTCGTCGGTCACGATCACCTTGGTGATCTTCTTCGGCGAATAGCGCCATACTTCGGCGGGAATGCGCTCGATATACTTCTTGCCCGACTTCAGTTCGATCTGCAGGATCAGCGGCGTCACCAGGCCGCCCAGGTTCGAGAAGTCCACCAGGTACAGGTGCTTGCCCTGTGCCAGGAGGTCCTTTTCCCATTGTTCCAGCTCTTTGGCCTGCTCGGCGTACTTGTTGCGGTCTGCGTTGGTGACGGTGTAGTCGTCGTGCTCGTTGTAGAAGTCTTTCAGGGCCGGCTGCTCGTCCACCTTGCGCACCATGCCTTTGTTGCGCTGGTCGATGATGGAGACCGGCTCCGCATCATGCTGCGCCTTCTTCCAGGCCTTCTCGGTTTCCGGATTCCTGGTGCTCACGCCGTACTCGCTGATGCCGTCGATCGACACGTCGACCGCATCGGTGGTGTAGAACCAGCCGCGCCAGAACCAGTCAAGGTCGGTGCCCGACGCGTCTTCCATGGTGCGGAAGAAGTCGGCCGGGGTAGGGCGCTTGAACTTCCAGCGCCGAGCGTATTCGCGGAAGGCGTAGTCGAACAGCTCGCGGCCCAGCACCGTCTCGCGCAGGATGTTCAGCGCAGCGGCAGGCTTGGCGTAAGCGTTGTTGCCGAACTGGAGCAGCGACTCCGAGTTGGTCATGATCGGCACCTGGTTCTTCGAACGCATGTAGTCGACGATGAAGCGCGGATCGCCGCGGCCGGCCGGGTAGTTGTCTTCCCAGGCTTCCTGGGCCAGCGACTGGACGAAGGTGTTCAGGCCTTCATCCATCCAGGTCCACTGACGCTCGTCGCTGTTGACGATCATCGGGAAGTAGTTGTGGCCGACTTCGTGGATCACCACGCCGATCAGGCCGTACTTGGCGCGCTTGGTATAGGTGATTTCACCGGTCTTCTTGTCCTTCACCGGACGCGGACCGTTGAAGGAGATCATCGGATACTCCATGCCGCCCACCGGGCCATTGACGGAAATCGCAGTCGGGTACGGGTAATCCAGGCTGTACTTGTTGTACTGTTCGATGGTGTGGATGATGGCGGCGGTCGAATACTTCTCCCACAGCGGGTTGCCTTCCTTCGGATAATAGGACATGGCCATCAGGTTGCTGCCATCCTTCTTGTAGCCCTGCGCATCCCAGATGAACTTGCGCGAAGAAGCCCAGGCGAAGTCGCGCACGTTCTTCGCCTTGAAGTGCCAGGTCTTGATTCCCTTGGCCTGGTTCTTCTCGGCCTGTTCGGCTTCGGCCTGGGTCACGATGACGACCGGGGTCTTGCTGGTGCGGGCTTTTGCCAGGCGGTCGCGCTGGGCCGCAGTCAGAACCTCGCCGGGATTCTGCAATTCGCCGGTGGAGGCCACGATATGGTCGGCCGGCACGGTGATCTGCACGTCATAGTCGCCGAACTCCAGCGTGAATTCGCCGGAGCCCAGGAACTGCTTGTGCTGCCAGCCGTACACGTCATAGTAGGCGGCCATGCGCGGGAACCACTGCGCGATTTCGAACAGCGCGTTCTTGTCCTCTGCGAAGTACTCGTAGCCGGAGCGGCCGCCAAGGACTTTCTGCTCATTGATCTTGTAGGTCCAATCGATGGAGAAGCTGAACTTCTCGCCCGGTTTCAGCGGCTGCTGCAGATCGATGCGCATCATGGTGCGGTTGACGGTGTACTGCAGCGGAGCCCCGCCGGAACCCTTGACGGAACCGATCTTGAAACCGCCATCGAAATCGCGGCCGGCCAGGATATTGCGCAGGCCTTCATACTTCATGCCTTCTTCATCGCTCTTTGCCCGGCCCCAGGCCTCGCGCGAAGGCGCGGTCATGGTCATGCGGGCATCGGAATCCGGCTTGTAGATGTTCTGGTCAAGCTGCAGCCACAGGTAATGCAGGGTATCCGGCGAATTGTTGTGGTAAGTGACCTGGCCGCTGCCGGAAATGGCGCGGTTGGCCTCATCCAGGGTGGCGCGGATGGTGTAGTCCGCGCGCTGCTGCCAGTAGGCATGGCCGGGAGCGCCGGAAGCGGTGCGGTACTGGTTGGCGGAAGGCAGCAGCTCATCGAGCTGGCGGAACTTGTCATCGAATGGTTCGGCAGCGAAAGCCGTCGCCGTCAGGCAAAGTGCGGCAAGGCCGAAATGAAAGCGTTTCATCGAATCCCCAAGCTTGTTGTAATAAATGCCGGGCTATTCTAGAGAGCTTTGTCCTGCGACACTTCGTTTATTTGTAAAAAACCTGAAACATCTGTGGTGAAAGTCGGGGTCAGGTCTGGCAATCCGCCATTTTGGCGGATTGCCAGACCTGACCCCGACTTTCATCTTTCACTTCAGGCGGTATTTCAGCTCTTCGCCGGCTTGGCGCATCGCGGCTTTGGTGCCGGGGGCGTTGCTCAGCACGTTCAGCAGGCCGAAGTCGTGGATCATGCCGTTGTAGCGGACTGTGGCGGTTTCGACACCGGCGGCATCGAGCTTCTTGCCATACGCTTCGCCTTCGTCGCGCAGCACGTCGAATTCGGCGGTCTGGATCAGGGTTGGCGGCAGGCCTTTCAATTGCTCGGTCGTGGCCTGCAAGGGCGAGGCGTAGATTTCCTTGCGTTTGGCGAGGTCGGTGGTGTAATTGTCCCAGAACCATTTCATCGCATTGCGGGTCAGGAAGTGGCCATCGGCGAACTGCTTGTAGGAGGCGTTGTCGAAATCGGCATCGGTGACAGGCCACAACAGGACTTGGGCGCGCAGTTTCGGCTGGCCCTGGTCTTTCGCCATCAGCGCCACTACCGCAGCCATATTGCCGCCGACGCTATTGCCGGCCACTGCGAGGCGGGTGCCGTCGACGTTGATTTCCTTGCCATTTTTCGCGACCCATTTGGTGGCGCCATAGGCTTGTTTGATTGCCACGCCATAGCCGGCTTCCGGCGAAGGGGTGTAGTCAACGAAGACGGCTGCGGCGCCAGAGTTCACTACCAGGTCGCGCACCAGCCGTTCGTGGGTGGGGAAGTCGCCCAGCACCCAGCCGCCGCCGTGGAAAAACATGAAGACCGGCAGGGTGCCCTTGGCGCCGGCCGGGCGCACGATGTGCAGCTTGATCTTTTCGCCATCGACATCGATCACCTTGTCGGACACGTCGGCGGCAGGCAGTCTGGCGCCTTGCTGGGCGCCGGCCAGTACCTGGCGTGCATCGGCAGGGCTCAGCGATTCCAGCGGCTTGCCACCTTCCAGCGCTTTCAGGAATTGCGCGGTTTGCGGTTCTACGCCCGGCAGGCTGGCGGCGACGGCGGAACCGGCGAGGAGGGTAAGGGCGGAAGCGGCGATAAGGGTTTTCATGGCAAATCTCCTTTAGTTAACGATTAAATAGTGCGCTACTTAATTGGCTTTAAAAAATGCCCACACTGGCGACACCAAGGTGGGCACCTGACTGTTACGCGTTGTTCATCAGGCTGGTGCGCAGGACCGACAGCTCGCGCTGCAAACGAATCACTTGCTCCAGGTCGCAGCCGCTGGCGCCCAGCACGCAAGCCGGCAGCTTGGCACCCTCGTTGCGCAGCTCGCTGCCGTGCGGGGTGAGGGCAATGATCACCTGGCGCTCGTCTTGCGGGCAGCGGGTGCGGGTGATCAGTTCGGCCTGCTCCATCCGCTTGAGCAGCGGCGTCAGCGTGGCCGAGTCGAGAAAGAGGCGCTCGCCCAGGGCCGACACCGTTTGCTCGTCCTGTTCCCACAACACCATCATCACCAGGTATTGCGAGTAGGTCAGGCCCAGCTTGCGCAGCAGCTTGCGGTACAGCTTGTTCATCGCCAGCGAAGTCGAGTACAAGGCGAAGCACAATTGCTGGTCCAGCTTGGGAACCTGCTCGAGGTCAAATGATTTCGTATCCATGCCTGGCAGTATAGATAGTGCGCGATCTAATTGCAAGCAAATTTTTCCGTTGACCTTGCCTGATGAGGAATCTTTGACTATCGTTAAAGTGCCCGTAACCTGCGCTGGGCAAAGGGGATGACAATGAATCAAATGAATCACTATCATTCAGGCGCCTACCCAGTGCCCGACCAGCGAGGCCCGGAGCCCGTGCTTTTCCTGGTCGAACTGGACCCGCAGCGCGTCGTTGATGGTGTGCGCTACGACGAAAACTACCTGGCCGATGACGTGCTGGCCTGCGGCACCATGCGCGAAACCTGCCCGATTTGCGAAGAGGGCCACCTGCAACTTGTCCTGCGCCAGAAGAACGTGCGGGTGGCGCACCTGTTCTGCATCGAATGCACCCGTTGTTTCGGCGCTTTCCTGCCCGATGGCTCGCCGGCCCTCGCCGACTGAACATTCCCTGCGTATTGTTCCCGTGCGGTATCATGCCGCAATGAAGAGCCCAAAGACCAAGCCGCTGCTGCTGATCGTTGACGGATCGGCCGACCACCTGCAACAGCTCAGCCACCTGCTGGAAGACAGGTATGCCGTGCGCCTGGTCGAAGATGGCGACAACGCGCTTGCCTCGGCGGAGCTGTTGCCGCGCCCGGACCTGATCCTGGTCGACGTGGTGCGCGATGGCTTTGCGGTTTGCCAATGCCTGCGCGGCAATCCGGACACTGCCGGCATCCCGCTGATCGCCATGATCGAGCGCGGCCAGCCGGACCTGGAGCAAAGCGCCCTGGCCGAAGGCGCTTCCGACGTGGTGGCGCGCCCGCTGGTGCCGGAGCTGCTGCGCGCGCGCATCGCCACCCACCTGCAGTTGCGCGAGGCGCGCGCCAAGGTGCAGCGCCAGCGCAACCGGCTCAATGAACTGGGCCAGATCGCCGATGCCGCTGCCTGGGCCATCGCCAGCCTGGCCGAATGGCGCGACGAGGAAGACCCTTCGCACCTGCGCCGCATCCAGCACATCGTGCTGGCGCTGGCGCGCCAGTTGCAGGGCAACCCGCGTTTTGCCAATGAACTGGTGGAGGCCCATATCCCGCTGCTGTTCAAGGCAGCCCCGCTGCACGATATCGGCAAGGTGCGCATTCCCGATGCGATCCTGCTCAAGCCGGGCCGCCTGACGCCGGAAGAATTCGAGATCATGAAGCTGCACACGGTGCACGGCCGCGATGCCATCGCCGGGGTGGAGCGCGAGCTGGGCTTCTCCAACGCCTTCCTGCGCTTCGCGCGCGAGATCACCTACAGCCACCAGGAGCGCTACGATGGCTCCGGCTATCCGCAAGGCCTGGCTGGCGATGCCATTCCGGTAGCGGCGCGCCTGGTCGCGGTGGCCGATGTCTATGATGCGCTGGTATCCGAGCGCGTATACCGTCCGGCCTTTACCCACGAAACTGCCATCGAACTGATCCGCCAGGGCAGCGGCGAGCAATTCGACCCGGATGTGGTCGATGCGCTGCTGGCCGCCGAGGAACAGGTCAGGGAAATTGCGCTGCGATACCAGGATGCGACAGGGTAACAACGGCTGACCGTTTCCCTGGCGTATGAGGGATTTCACTATGCTATAGTCGTCTCCATAGTCCCGTCGGAGCAAGCATGCGCATACACGGATACCTGGCCTTTATTGTCGGTATTTGCGTTACCGTGTGGGTCTGCATGTTCGTGATGAATGTGCAGGACCGCCAGACCAATGAAGCCTTCCAGCGCGACACGCAAAAAATTGCGCGCGACACCCAGCTTCGCTTGCAAACCTACTTCGACATGCTGCTTAGCATTAAGGGCGTGTTCGCGGTGAAGGACGATGTCTCGCGCGTGGAATTCAGCCGCTATGTGCGCGAGCTGGACCTCAAGCGCCGCTATCCCGGCTTCCAGGCCATCCAGTTCGTGCGGCGCGTGCCATCCAGCCAACTGGATGCCTATGCGGTACGCATCCGTGCTGATGACAGCCTGCAAAGCGGCGGCTATCCCGACTACAAGGTGCATCCGGCTTCGGTGCGGCAGGAGCACTTCCTGATCGAATACAACGAGCCGATGAGGGGCAATGAAAACGCCTTCGGCCTGGACCTGGCCGCACTGCCTCCGCATTACAAGGCCCTGCAGCTGGGCAAGGCCACCGGCCGCGTGGTGGCCACCGAACGCATCACCCTGGTGCAGGACGCCAGCGGCCAGCCCGGCTTCGTTGCGCGCGCACCGATCTACCGCCGTGGCGCCTCGCTGTTGACGGAGCAGGAGCGCGACGCAGCGCTGGTGGGCTTTGTCGCCATTGTTTTCCGTGTCAACGACCTGATGTCGGAAACGATCGACAGTCCGATGCTGCAGCACCTTTATGTCAGCATCAACGATGCGGGCTACATCAGCGACGGGGGCAAGATGCCGGCTACGGTCGACAACCTGATGTTCAACAGCTTCGGCAAGCTTGGTTCTGGCGAGCGCATGCCGGCGCTGCCTGGCCTGACCAGCAGCATCCCGCTCGATGTCGGCGAGCGGCGCTGGATCATGAAATTCGAAGGCCATGCGAGCGAGCGTTATAGCCGCGACTTGAGGCTGATCACGGTGATCGGCCTGGCCGGCTTTATCATCAGCGCCCTGATCGGCGCGCAGATCATGACATTGCAGCGGCGCCGCGCGCTGGCGCAAAAGCTGCGCGTCACTGCCGACGAATTGCGTGCGTTGCAGGATAGCGCCATTGTCGGCATCGGCTTGTTCGCCAACGGGCTGATCGTGCGCTGCAACCGCGGGCTGGAAGAGATGATGGGTTACCAGCCGGGCCAGTTGGCGGGCCGCTCCTGCAATATGCTGACGGGCGGGCTGAGCGATCCCTTTGCCTGCGTGGCCGATGGCACGCCGATGCATTTCGAGCTGGAGCTGGCCAGCTCCAGCGGCCGGCGCCTGTGGTGCATGGTGAACGGACGCATGCTGGACGAGAATGAGCCGCGCAAAGGCTGCGTCTGGGTCATTATCGATATCACGGAGCGCAAGCAGACCGAGGCAGCGCTGGTCGACACCAAGCATGGCCTGGAGCGCAGCCTGAATGAGCTGGCACTGCAAAAGTCTAACGTGGAAATGGCGCACAAGGATCTGTCGGCCGTGCTGCTGACGTTGAAACAGGCGCAGGCCAACCTGATCACGTCCGAGAAAATGGCATCGCTGGGCGCGCTGGTAGCAGGCATTGCGCACGAACTGAATACGCCGATCGGCAACAGCCTGCTGACCGCGACGGCCTTGAGCGACATGTGCAAGGAGTTTGAGCGCCAGCTCTCCGAGGGCGGCATCAAGCGCTCGGCCCTCGATACGCATCTGAAGGATGCGCGTATGGCGTGCTCGATCATCACCAACTCCCTGACGCGGGCGGCTGACCTGATCCACTCCTTCAAGCAGGTGGCGGTCGACCAGACCTCCGACAAACGGCGTTCGTTCAACCTGCATGGCGTGGTGCACGACACGCTGGCGACTTATTCCGCCCAGCTGCGCCGTGCCAACTGCGAAGTGAAGGTGTGGATGCCGGAGACGCTCAACTTCATGTCCTACCCCGGCAGCGTGGGCCAGGTGCTGAGCAACCTGATCCAGAACGCCATCATGCATGCCTTCGAGGGCCGGGAGTCCGGGCATATCACCATCAGCGCCGTCGAGATGGACGAGGATAATGTCGAACTGCGCTTTGCCGATGACGGCAATGGCATGAGTGCACGCACGCTGCGCCAGGTGTACGATCCCTTCTTCACCACCAAGATGGGGCAGGGCGGGTCAGGGCTCGGCATGAACATCGTCTACAACCTCGTTACCGGCGTCTTGCGCGGGACCATCCACGTTGAATCCGAGCCTGGAAAAGGCACTACCGTGATCATGAACTTGCCGCGCCAGGTTCCCGCGAAGGAGGAACTGGCTGAAACCGACCTGCTTCATGCGCAGTAGTCGGGCAAAGCCAGAAGTCAGGTGCGCAAGCCTTCCAGGATTTTCAATGCAGCACGCTCCGCTTCGCCTTCGGCGGCATGCTGGTCCAGAAAGGTCTGGTCTGCCGACACGCGTCGCTTCGGATAGATATGGGTCATATGCATCGGGTTCGCGGAAGGGGCGAAGATGGAGACGTAGGCGCCCCATTGCTTCGTGCCTTCAAGTAGTTCGCCGGTGTACTCAATCTCGTAGTCATCAACGCTTTTGGTAGGCATCGTCATTCCAGGATCAGCGCAGGAACTTGCCGGCTTTGGCTTCGAGGAGCCGAACCAGTTCGGCCTGCATGTATTCGTAGTCGTCAGGAATGTCGAGGCAAATCACGCGCTTCCCGTTCAGGTGCGCCCTGAAATCGCGGGAGAGGCGGTTGCGGTGAGTCTTCTCCATCACGAAGATGATGTTGGCCCACGCGATCTGCTCGCTCGACAGGGGGACGTCGGCGTCATTGCCCAGGCCTGCGGAATCGGTCTCCACATCGGGCCAGCTCGCGAATACATGCTCCGCTGTCGGGCTGCGCAAGCGATTTTGCGTGCAGATGAAGAGTGCTCGTTTCATGGTATAGGCGAATTTTGCACGAATCTTATCAAATTTAAACCAGATCAAGGAAATCAAAAATCAGCGCCGTCAAGTCGCTGTTCACTACATTTAGTGTGTAATATCCATCGCAACACAACATCTAGTTTAAGAGAATAATGAACCCTGCCCGCAAGACTACCGTGGACGTCGAGTCCTCGATCAATGAATACCTCCAGCAGCTCGACTGGCGGGTGAACGCCAATGCCAACCAGGGCTATTCGCTGGGCGGCATGATCCTCAACATTTCCGGCAAGATGGTCGCCAACTACTGGCTCGACCACGTCTACCCGCGCACGGTCGGCGAAGCGCATCGCAATGCCGATATCCACATCCATGACCTCGACATGCTGGCCGGGTATTGCGCCGGCTGGTCATTGCGCACGCTGCTGAACGAAGGCCTGAACGGCGTGCCGGGAAAGGTGGAATCGGCGCCGCCGAAGCACCTCTCCAGCGCCGCCGGCCAGATCGTGAACTTCCTTGGCACCTTGCAGAACGAATGGGCCGGCGCCCAGGCTTTCAGCTCCTTCGACACCTATATGGCGCCCTACGTCCGCAAGGATAGGCTGGGCTATGAACAGGTACTGCAGACCATGCAGGAACTGGTCTACAACCTGAACGTCCCCTCGCGCTGGGGCACGCAAACGCCTTTCACCAACCTCACTTTCGACTGGACCTGTCCGGAAGACTTGCAGGAGCAGGTGCCGGTGATCGTCGGCGAAGAGATGCCGTTTACCTATGGCGACCTGCAGGCAGAGATGGACATGATCAACCGCGCCTACATCGAAGTCATGATGCGCGGCGACGCCAAAGGCCGCGCCTTCACCTTCCCGATCCCGACCTACAACATCACGCCGGACTTCGACTGGCACAGCCCGAATGCCGACCTGCTATTCGAAATGACTGCCCGCTATGGCTTGCCTTACTTCCAGAACTTCGTGAACTCGGAACTCAAGCCGAACATGATCCGCTCCATGTGCTGCCGCCTGCAACTCGACCTGCGCGAACTGCTCAAGCGGGGCAACGGCCTGTTTGGCTCGGCCGAACAAACCGGCTCGCTGGGCGTGGTCACGTTGAACTGCGCCCGCCTTGGCTACCTGTATGCAGGCGACGAGGCGGCGCTGTTTGCACGCGTGGACGAACTGCTTGAACTGGGCAAGACCAGCCTGGAGATCAAGCGCCAGGTGATCCAGCGCCTGATGGATGGCGGCCTGTTCCCCTATACCAAGCGTTACCTCGGCACGCTGCGCAACCATTTCTCCACGCTTGGCGTGAATGGCATGAACGAAATGCTGCGCAACTTCAGCGGCGACACGGAAGACATCACCACCGAAGCCGGGGCCGCGCTGGCGATACGCCTGCTCGATCACATCCGCGCCCGCATGCTGGAGTTCCAGGAAGAGACAGGACATATGTACAACCTCGAGGCTACGCCGGCCGAAGGCACAACCTACCGCTTTGCCAAGGAGGACCGTGCCCGCATGCCGTCGATCCTGCAGGCAGGCACGCCGGAAATGCCTTACTACACCAACTCTTCGCAGCTCCCGGTGGGCTTCACCGATGACCCGTTCGAAGCGCTGGAGCGGCAGGACGAGCTGCAACGGAAATACACAGGCGGCACCGTGCTGCACCTGTACATGACCGAGCAGGTATCCAGCGCCGATGCCTGCCGCCACCTGGTGCAGCGCGCACTGACGCACTTCCGCCTGCCGTACATCACGGTGACGCCGACGTTCTCGATCTGTCCGAAACACGGCTACTTGAGCGGCAAGCACGAATTCTGTCCGAAATGCGATGAGGACATCCTTGCGCGCAAGACGCGCGAACTTTCACTTGACTAAGGAGATAGGCATGACCGCCAAGCAGCCAAACCAGGAAATCGCCCTCACCGACGCAGAGCGCCAGCCTTGCGAAATCTGGACGCGTGTAATGGGGTATCACCGCCCGTACTCGTCCTTCAACGTTGGCAAGAAGGGGGAATTCAATGAGCGCACTTATTTCGTCGAGCGCCGGAACAATGGCTGACAGGGAGCTCAAGGTCGGCGGCTACGCCAGGTTTACGTCGACCGACTATCCCGGCGAGCTGGCAGCCGTTGTGTTCGTCCAGGGCTGTCCCTGGCGCTGCGGGTACTGCCACAACCCGCACTTGCAGCCCAGGGACGTTGCGCCGGCGATCGCCTGGCGCGACATGCTCGCTTTTCTCGCCGGCAGGGCAGGGCTCCTTGACGCCGTGGTGTTTTCCGGCGGCGAGCCGACCCTCGATCCGGCGCTGGAAGATGCGATGCGCAGCGTGAAAGCGCTCGGCTTCAAGGTGGGCTTGCACACCGCAGGCATCTACCCTGAGCGCCTGAAGCAGGTGCTTCCGCTGACGGACTGGGTAGGCCTCGACATCAAGACCTCATTCGAGGCCTACGATGAAATCACTGGCGTCAGCGGCAGCGCGCAAGCAGCGCGCACCGCCGCCCGCCTTGTCATTGAGAGCGGCGTTCCGTACGAATTCAGGACCACGATCCATCCCAGGCTGACTACACCCCGGCACCTGGCCGCGTTGGTGGAGCAGATTTCCGGCATGGGTTGCGAGACGTATGCACTGCAGGATTTCCGTTCGGTTGGCTGCCGCAGCCAGGATTTGATCAATTCCGCCAGCGAAGGCGTTTTGCACGGCGAATTGGCCGGCCAGGTGAAGTCGCGGTTCCGCCAGTTCACGCTTCGGCAAGCGAATGGCTAGCTGATCACTTCACCAGCATGGCATCACGCAGGATCGACCCCGCCATGTCCAGGGCTTGTTTGCCTTCCTTCAGTTCCTGGTAATAGTTGGGCCAGAAGTGGAACATCTTCGGCCATATTTCGAGCCGCACGCGTACGTCGGCGATGGTGGCTGCACGGGCGAGGGCGATGGAATCATCGAGCAGCGCTTCAGTGGCGCCGACGAAGATGTTGAGCGGGGCGATGCCGTGCAGATCGGCGAAAACAGGGGAGGCCAGGGGCACGTTCCGCGGCCGGTCGCCGAGGTATTGCTCGGCCAGGAACAGCATGAGTTCGCGGTTCAGCACCGGGTCGCGTTCGGCGTTTCGTGCGTAGCTGCCTGCCGCAATGGTCATGTCGGCCCAGGGCGAGAACAGGACCGTGCTCGCCGGCTGGGGCAGGCCCAATTCCCGCAAACGCACCAGCATGGCGATGGCAAGGCCGGCGCCAGCGCTATCGCCTGCCACTGTAAGCTGCATTCCCCGATCAAGCAAATACTGGTATCCGTTAACGGCATCATCCAGCGCATCAGGGAAGGGGAATTCGGGAGCGCGCCGATAGTCCAGGGCGAAGGTCTTCATTTCCGCCGCGCGACCCAGTTCGCTGACAAAATGCCGGTGGCTTTCCAGGGAACCCCATACGAAGCCGCCGCCGTGCAGGTAGAGGATGACGCCGTCTTCGCGCGCGTCCGAAGTGAAGGTCCATTCGGCGGGAACGCCGTTCGCCATGACGGGAGCGACGCTGACGTCCGCGGCAGTCGGATAGAGGCCGGCCAAGGCATCACATGCCTCCCGGCGCTGAGCGATGGTGAGTTCTGTCGGCCGTGCACGAAACATCGCCTCCAATCGATCGAGCTCGTTCATTGGTCAGATCCTCATGGCGTCCATAATTTATAAGGACTGTCAGCAGCGCAGCCTGTTGAATCGGTCCATATGTCGCCATCTTGTGATCTGTCACGGTGCAGCACCCGGTCATGATCGGGGTAGGTAATCCGGTCGATTGTTGCCCGTGTTCCGACGACCATGCATCGGGCCGGTACTTGACCCTGGTTCCAGAGATAGTGTCCAACTGGCGTCCCATGCGGCCATGCCACCGCGTCGCCCGGGCCGAGGAGGGATTCGGTCTCGCCTTCGACAACTGTGACCTCGCCCTCAAGGACGACCACGAGTTCGTCCTCCGATTGATGCCAATGCTTGAGCGAGGACCGTGTGCCCGGCATGAGCACATGGATGAATGCGCCAAACTGGGTTAATCCGCCGGGTTCACTGATCCACTCTTCCCGATTCAAGACGCCGGGGGTAGAGGTCTCGCTGGTCTCGACTTGTCGTTGGCTGGTGCGAATGACAGGCATGTATGCTCCTCAATGATCATGGTGACCGGCATGTCCGCCCTTATGCCTGAACGCCTTCTACGCGAAGACGGGGCGGAAGAAGCTTCGTTCGTAACTGACGATACAGCGGGTGTCTTCGGCATACTTGAAAGCAGCCTGGCACTGCGGGTCTTCGAGGGACTTGATCCGGTACTCCTCATACTTCGCGAGGCTCGGAAACGAGAACATCGCAAGCGCGACGTTGTTCGTACCTTCGGAAGGCATGAAGTAACCGTGGTGCGCGCCGCCAAACTTCTCAACTAACGGAATCCACATTTTCCCGTAGTGTTCAAATTCCTTGAGCTTGTACGGATCGATGATGTAGCGAAGGTAGCAGGTGATCATAGGGCATCTTCATGGGGGGCGGTGTGCCCTAGTATAAGGGAGGCGGAACCTGTGCGCGCGCCCTGCGCAGTTTTCGCAACAGATGGACCGCTATGCGCGTGGAATTCACGATGTAATGGGGCTTGCCATTGCTTCCGCCGTGCCCTTGGCCGCTATGCGGTGCAAGGTTCGTTCCAATGCGGCGGTATCGGGATAGATGCGGACACTGGTCACGCGACCCCAGCGGATCTCAATCAGGTTGACGCCTTCAGCGGTGGTCTTGACGCCGTCGGTCCCATTGTTGGTTTCAGTCCAGATGGCCTCAACCTGCGTGCGCCATGGCCAGCCCGAAACCCGTACCTCATGAAGAGTAAAGTTAATTCCCTGCAGAAGGCGGAGCAGACGTTCGTACCATGCGCGGATGGCTTCCGGAGTCCTGCGGGTGCCGGACAAGGCGTGCGTGCCTACAAAGTAGTGCGTGGCATTGGACGCCAGTTCGTCGGTCACCGCATCTATTCTGCCTTCGTTGAGCCCTGCGAATACCTTCGTGATCTTGCGACGTACGATAGCGTGGTACATCCTGATTCTCCTGAATTGGCTGCTGGATGGGAATGCGTCCATCGTAGACCAGGACGCCGTCATTTCAAACCCTGGACCGGTGGCAGTCCGCGGTCACGGGGAGCCTAGCCAGAGAAGTGCTGCGACGGCGAAGAACACTATCCAGGAAAGGTGCCGGCCGCGGGTGAAGTAGAGAGGGAACAAACCGGATACCAAGGCGACGATGCTGAAGACCTGAAGAACTGTCCGGGTCTCGACCGGCTTTGCCGATGCCAGAAGGACGGTGGCCGCGATGCCCCACCAGACCAAGGTCAGAAGATGCCAGACAAAGCTGAGCGTGCCCGTGGTGAAGTCGGTCCCGCCGAAGAGCGCGGGCAGGTTGTCGCGCTTGAAGAGGCGAATCAGGATGTAGCGCTCGCCCAGGTATGAGTGGGCGACGCCCGTGAAGAAGAGCAGCAATGCGGCGATGGTCAGCATTTCCTGCTCCGTGGAGCGAGACCGCGCAAGATTTCAAGCCGGTTCGACGGGGCGTCGGGGGCGAGGAATTCGGGAATGGTGAAGGCGTCGCGCTGTGGCCGCGAGAGGAAGGCTACAGGCCATTCCGTAATTCGCTCCTCGCGGACGTGGAAATACTGGCCCGGCACTGGTTCGTCGTACTCGAGGACAGCATCCCACACGTAGCCACCGCCGGCCTTGGTAGAGGCGGGGTACTCACCAACTTTTAGCGGATCCAGGACAGTAGGGTAGGTCATGGTTTGGATAGAATTTGAACGGCTGCTTGAAAGGATCGCTGACTGCGAGCGACGAAAAATACAAACGAGCGGGCTTTGGAAGTCCTAGTAGAACTCTCCAATTTCGATAATTGATTGGGCGCGCAAGGCAGTCCGCAGCGCCTCCACGAATTCACGGTTTGGCAAGGAGCGTACTTCATCGGCAAACGTGGGCAGGTCCTTGCCAAAGTCGAGGATTACCGCCGCGCGCCAATATCCTTTGCATTCCGTTGAAGCGAGATGCTTCCTCGCGTAATCCTCGACGTGCAGCTTTATCTTCGGCGCTGTCGTATTCGTGGACGGGAATGACTCGGCGTAGGCCGTCCCATATGGTTCTTCGTCCTGGTAAGCGATGGTGGGCGCCTCCAGCAGCTCGAAGAAAAGTCCTTCACAGCTCCACTGAATCCTGTAGTCCTCGCCAATTATGACGAGGATCTCCGAAAGATAGCGCTCCTCGTCCTCGCAATCATGGAAAGAAGGACCCGCAAGGCGAGCGACTTTCCCCCCACTTGGGCCTGCGAACTTGAACACTTTGCCCGCAAGGCCTTTCGGAATGCTTGCATCGGTGGTCCGGCTTTGCTTTCCGGCCGTGAGGTCGACGATCTCCAACAGCTCGTCGTTAAGGCCCCAAGATCCGAGCACCTTGTTCACGCGCTCGAACGTGTCCTGCTCAGGATGCCAGTTCTCCTGATCCACTACGAAGAAGTGGCGATATTCAACTCCCATCATTTCCCCCCAACGAAAACGGCGATCGCGAGTAGCCAACTGCCGAACAGGAACAGCATCAGCTGGAAAGTCCACCGGATGAGGGGAGTCTCCCACTGCCTGGGCTGCTTTCCGCGTATCAGCGTGAGGAGAAGATGCATGCCATTGAGTCCGCCCAGCGGCAAGAGGTTCATTGCCACGATCTTTGCTCCGAGAAGTCCCGCAAAATCGGCCAGGGAGTGCGAGCCGGCAAAAGTCCTGCCTGCCCGCAGGTATTCCTGGGCGTCGGTGAAAGGACTGAGCGCGCCAAGGACCAATTGGCGGAAGGCGCCGGCAAAGGCTTCCGCTCCCTCATGTCCCAGTGTCAGCATTGTGATGAGCAGGACCGATCCGAGGCCGGCAATTGGAACGGCGATCTGTTTCCAGACCGGGGCATGGTCGAACGCGTCGGCCATGTCGGCGTCGGAGAGAATCTCTTCGCGTGAGTCTTTCAATCGGACGTATCCGCTCATTGGAAACCATCCGAGCCGGAACTTGCCGCTCTCCCAAATCGCTGCTCCTGTTCCGAAGGAGACCTTGCGAACAGGGATGCCGGCGCAGTGCGCCGCCAGCGCTGTTGCGGCGACGTGGACAGAGGCGAGAGCGCAGAGAAGAGCGAAGGTTTGGACCAGCCAGGGCATCATTTCACCTTGACATTACTCAGCCGAACCTCCTGGTAAGCTCGGGGAACCGGGCATCCAGGTCCTCTTCTTCCCATGGAGAGCCTTCAATTTCGCCTCCCTTTGGCAGGTCGTGCTCGGGGAAGTCATCGTACGATTTGCCAGTTTTTTCCTCCCAGGCCTGCCAGGCGATGTACTGGTAGCCCTCGACCTGGCACTCGCCATCATGGTCCTCCACGACCGCTGCAAGCGAATCGGCGTTGGACATTGCGGCTTCGTAGACTTTCTCGCCCCGGGAAATCAGCCAGCCCCTGAAATCAAGGAAGCCGTCGTCCGAGCATCCGCCACCAATGATGTAGGCCGCGCCCCAGAGGTCCCAATGGTAGGCCCGAGCATGGTACTCGGACAAATGGCGGTCGAAGGACACGATTTCTTCGGGCGACATCTCTGCGAGCAGTTCACCAAGCGAGTCAAGCTGCCGCTCCGGATCGCCGCCGGCAGCGTGCCGCGACTTGTCGATGATGTTCCAGAATCCTGCTTTATCCATGGATGTTCTCCGTGCTGATTTTGTGTTGGGGAGCCGGACCTGGCACCAGGAGCAGCGTGTAAAGGAATGCGCCAAGGACGGAAGCCGGCAGCGGCAGCACGAACCAGATGATGATTGAAATTATGTCGAACTCCGCGCCCTGAATGGGGAAGGTATGCAAGATGGCAAACCATGCGCTCTGTAGCGCTCCAACGATCGCGGCGTTCAGGTAGCGCTGATTGGCAGCCAATGACGCGGTCATGTAGCCGCCGATGATGCTGGCGAAAATTTGCGTAGTGATCGAAGCTTTCTGATACCAGGGGCTTCCGACCGCGGCCGTGATTGCCTGGCCCAGGTCTGTTCCCTGGTTCATGCCGATCCATACCAAAACATTGACGGCGATGGTGCCCAGGATGTTGACGAGAGCGAGAGCGGCGGCGGTGCCGAGAAAGACTGGAATGGTCCTGTTGGTGTAAGTCATAAAGGCTCGGCGCGCATTTTTGCGGGATTAATTATTGCGGATTTGCAATTTAAAGTATGCCAGTTAATTGCAAAATCGCCAATCCCGTGGATGTGCCGCGCGGGGCTCTGCTTCTAGCGTTTTTCGAGCCGGTCGATCAGTTCAAGCACCTCCTGCCGCTTCACGAAGGTGGCGGCATTGCGGGAGTTCGGGGTGGGGAGGGCGCCATTCGCGACCAGCAGTTGAATAATCTCCATGCTGCCGCCGACGATCGCAGCGTCGAAGGGGTTTCTCTTTCCGGGGACATAAGCGCTGGCGTTGGCACCCGCTTTCAGGGCTTTCCGTACCTCCGCAATATCGTTGTAGGCAGCTGCGGCGGCCAGGCGCTCATTGTGATCCATCCCTTGATAGTTACGCAGCGTTGCTGCGTCGAATTCAGGCAGGGATGCTCCAGCCTGCAGGCCTATCGTCAGGCGTGAATTTGAAACGAAATAGTGTGGAGGCACGAAGAGGTTGTACCGGGTGTTTTCCTTTGGCTGTCCGGGCGGGGTGTAGAGCTCACCTTTCAGCACGCGTCCCGCAGCATCGAATCTGGCGCCTCGGCAAGGATCGAGAAACAGCGCCTGCTTCTCCTGGCGGCGATCGGGCTCCTGGAATTGCAGCGAACATCCCGAGTGCGGACTCCATGCTGCAATCACCAGGTATTCGTCTTTGAATGAGCGATAGCGTGTCTTTTCTATCGGCGGCTGGCCGAACATGAAGAGTCGCGTCCACGCGGACGATGCGGAGGTCTGGTTGGAGGCGGCGATCGACTCAGCCCAGTTTTTTCCTTCCGGGTCGGCGAGCTGCGTCGTCGGGCCGCCGCGCAGATATTCAAGGTCTTCGGCCGTGCGACGGTAGATCCACACCGGCGCGTCAACGTAATCGACCTTGACCGGCTTGCCTGGGGCAAGGGCGGCCAGGTCGACGTCGACGCGATTGTTTGCCTTCTGCAGCTGGGCGCGGATGTAGCTGGCCGGGAAGTCGTCCGCCAGCGCGGCCGCGGCGTGGCAGCAACCCGCAAGAACCAACATGGAGAATAGGCGTTTCATCTTCAGCTCAATCTGCCACCGGCATTATATGCAATAGCGCTTGCGCAGCAGGTCCAGCATCGCCACGTTCTGCTCCCACGCATTGCTCACCGGCTGGCCGGTATAGGGCAAGGTGAAAGTATAAGGGGCCGGACCAAACTCCGGCGTGAGCGTCATGCGTTCGGCGCCGTCGTTGCGGCGCAGTTCGATGATGCGGTCCCACCAGGACAGGTGGGCCTGCAGCGCATCGGCATTCTCCGGCGCGCGGAAGTCGGCCACTTGCGGGCCTTGCTGGTGGCCTACGCGCGCGTGGATGTGGCGCACGCGCGGCAGTACCTTGGCCAGTGTCAGCTCCTGGTCTTCGAGCAGCGATTCACAGGCCACGCACCAGTGCGAAAGGTCGGCATTCAGGTGCAATTGCGGCAGGCGATCGAGGTAGGGCAGCAGCAGCATCGGGTGGCCGCTGAAGCGGCTGCGGTGGATCTCATGCACCACCGGCACGCCATATTCCTTCGAAATGCCGGCGGCGAGCGCGATCAGTTCTTCGTTTTGCCTTGGCGTGTACCAGTCCTTGCCGGTGTGCGAGTTGACCAGCACTGGCTGCACTTCGCAGGCATTGCGCAGCAGTTCGCCGAGCGCTTGCTTGTGCGCGTCGAAGTCGCTGTGGAAGACTGTCTCCCATTGAGCGACAATCAGGTCCAGTCCGGCGTTGGCGATTTTGTAGACCCAGTTGTCGCGCTGCGCGCGGTCCAGCGGCAGCGACATTTCGATGCCGTCGAAGCCGGCCTCTTTCACCTTGGCGATGAAGACGTCGGGCGGCAAGTCGTTGCTGCCCCAGTGCGGCGCGAAGATGCTGATTTTCACAGGAAGCCTCGCACGGGGAAGGACGCATCGCGCTGGATCCAGTTGCGTTTGGAGTACTCGGCGCGGCCGTCGGTGACGTGCAGCGTGTAGGCGTGGCGCGAAACAGGCGAACGGTTCGGCGCGCTGTAGTGCGGCAGCAGGCCGTGGAAGCAGACCAGCGAGCCGGCCTTGCATTCGAGCGGCACGGCGGTGGCGTCGGTCGGCCATGGCGTGTTGTCCAGCTTTTCCACGCTCACTTGGTCGCCTTCGCGGATGAAGCGTTCGCGCAGCGGCGAGCGATGGCCGCCCGGTTCGGCCCACATGCAGCCGTTCTCCAGCGTGGCGTCTTCCAGTGCGAACCAGAAGGTGGTAACGCTGATCGGGGTGGTGTCGAAGTAGGTGGCGTCCTGGTGCCAGCGCACTTCGCCGCCGATGCCGGGCTGCTTGAAGATGTACATCGATTGCCAGACCTGCGGTTCGGCCAGGCCGATATCGCGGGCGATCTGCTCCAGGCGCGCATCGGCGGTGAACGCGCGGAAGGCCGGGTCCAGGTCGTGCATGGCGTGGCCGATCTTGTTGATCGAAAGCTCCTTGGCCTGCTTCAGTTGGCCGTCCGGGCCGAAGGCTTCTTCTTCAAAGAAGCAGCGCACCGTGTTGTCCGAGCCGAGGAAGTAGTCGTCGGCCTTCTTCTCCTGTTCCTTGGTGGTGAAGATGCCTTGCGCGACGGCCGGGTCGAAGTCGTTCACGACTTGTGCGGCGCGGGCGCGCAGGGCGGCGATTTCTTCCGCGGTCTTGAAGCCGGGGATGACGATGAAGCCATCCTTGGCGTATTGGGCTTTCTGGGCATCGGTCAGCATGTGGCGCTCCTTTTCTTAACTTAGGTCATTGTAGGGAAGTCATTGGATGCCAACAATGCGCAAACGGTTGACACATTGTCTCTGAAATGGAGACAATCGACCCATGGACCAGCTCAAGGCAATGGAAATCTTTGTGGAGGTGGCGCGGCAGCGCAGCTTCAGCGGCGCCGCGCGCCGGCTGGGCATGACGCGCGCCATGGTGAGCAAGCATGTGATTGCGCTCGAAGAACGGCTCAATGCGCGCCTGCTGCACCGCTCCACGCGCGATGTGAGCCTGACCGATGCCGGGCAGGCTTACCTGGAGCCTTGCGCGCTGGCGGTGCTGCAGGCGCAGGAAGCGGCGCGGGTGGTGACGCATGCCGGCGTCGAGCTGGCAGGGCCGCTGCGGATACAGGCGCCGTCCAGCTTCGGCAGCGAATGGCTGGCCGATGCGGTGGCGCGCTTTAGCTTGCCGCATCCGCAGTTGTCGCCGCTGCTGCATGTGGACGATGCACTGCTCGATCCGATCGAACACGGCTTCGACCTGACGATCCGCGTGGGCGGGATTCCGGACAGCCGTGCGCTGGCAATACGGCCTTTGGCGCCTTGCCGCGGCATCCTGTGCGCCTCGCCGGCCTACCTGGCGCGGGCAGGCCGGCCTGAGATTCCAGAGGACCTGCATCGCCACCAGTGCCTGCACTTCAGCCACCTCACCGGCGGTATCGCCTGGCACTTCGCTCGCGGCGAGGAGCAGGCCACAGTACGCGTGACGCCGGCCTTCACCGCCAATAACGGAATGGTTCTGCAGCATGCGGCCTTGCGCGGGCTGGGCATCGTCTATACGACAACCTTCCTGGCCTGGCGCGACCTTATCGAAGGGCGGCTGGTGCCGGTGCTGGCCGACTGGGACTTACCCCTGAACCATTTGAGCGCCCTGTACCCGGCCACGCGCCAGCTATCGCCGAAGGTGAGGGCGCTGATCGATTTCCTGGTGGACGAGTACCAGCCCGCGCCCCCTTGGGACAAAGCCTTGGCGGATGCGGGGTTGCTTATTTTGTAACCGTGATGCGACAATCCGATGATGAAAAATTCACGACATGAGCGCGCAATTGAATTGCTGGAGGCAGCAGGCTTCCCCAGCCGGGATTTGCTGCCTTTGTTGCATCGGATGATGTGGAGCATTGGCATCCGGGTTCCGCCACCGCTGTTTGCTCCTTTCCACGTCAATCTACTGGTGTTTTGGCTGGCTTACAGCGCTGTCGCGACCCTGGGTATGGCGTTTGGAACAGCGCAAAGACTGGTTGTGAAAAATTCGGTCCTGCTGTCCGGTGCTTTGTTTGGCCTGGCGCTGGCCTTGCTGATGGCTGCATTTTTCCTGCGCACGAGACGGGTCAATAAATTGCCGACGTGGCAGGAGCTGGGGCTGCGATGAGGGAAAGCAAGGAGCGCCTGCTCAATGTCGACGCCTTGCGCGGCTTTGCGCTGTTCGGCATCCTGGCCGTCAATATCTGGTCGTTCGCCGATCCCTATTTTGCCTCCGGCGTGAACAACCCGCGCTATGCGAGCGCGCTTGATATGGCGGTGCGCTTCATCGTCGCGCTGCTGTTCGAAGCCAAGTTCTACCTGCTGTTCTCTTTCCTGTTTGGCTACAGCTTCATGCTCCAGGCCTGGGCCGCCGAGCGTGCAGGCGCCGCATTCCGGCCGCGCATGCTGCGCCGGGCGGCAGGCTTGCTGTTGTTGGGCGGATTGCATGGCTGTTTCCTGTTCTATGGCGATATCCTGCACCTGTATGGTTTGCTGAGTTTCTTGCTGCTGGTCTGGTATGGCCGTGAGTGGGATGGCCGCAGGTGGCGCTCGGCCGAATGTGCTGCGCTGTTGCTGATGCTGGCGGCCTTCATGCTGGTCGTGCTGGGCGTTGTTGTGATGCTCTCGCCGCAAGCGGGCCCCCCGGAGCTGAAGGCTGTTTTTGCCAAGCTGGCCGCCTTCCATAGCGATGCCCGCAGCACGCAGGCATTCATCATGGACGAATTTCCGTCGACTGTGGCCTTCCTGATGTTTGGCCAGGGGCCGAGCGCGCTGGCGATGTTCTTGCTGGGGCTGGGAGCGGGGCGTGCGCACCTGCTTGAGCGTGTCGGATCAATCGAGCAGCTGGTGCGCCCGATCCTGCGCCTGGCCGCCACGTTCGGGCTGGTTGGCGCCTTGCTGTATGCGGCTGCTTCCGAGTTCGCGCCGGGCGGCGTGCTGATGATATTCTCGACGGCGCTCAGCTACCTGACGGCGCCGATCCTGACCGCGGCCTATGTGGTCGTCCTGATGCTGTTGTTCGAGAGCCGTCGCGGCGCGCGGCTGATCGCGGCGCTGGCGCCGATGGGCAAGCTGGCGTTGAGCAATTACCTGATGCAGTCGCTGGTCATGGCCTTGCTGTTCACCGGTTACGGCATGCGCCTGTGCGATGAACTCCCGCCGATCGCCGTTCTTGCCCTGGTGCCTGCGATCTATCTCGCGCAAATGGCCCTCAGCGCCTGGTGGCTCAAGCACTACACCTACGGCCCCGCCGAGTGGCTGCTGCGCGCCATCACCAACTGGCAGTGGTTGCCTCAGGAAGCAGGCGCCCAGCCGCCGTCGCGGTAGACCTGGTCGTCGTCGAGGTAGACCGCATCGGTCTGGACGAAGACGTCGACGTGGTAGCGGGCGTCCTTGCGCTTGAACTGTGGCTTCTGGTACTGGCCATGCTTGGCGCCGAGCGAGAGATGGATGCCGCACATGCGCTCATAGGTGCCGATATCGTCCACTGTGCGCTCGCGCGAGAAGGCGCGGTTCATGCCGAAACCGAGTTCGCGCACCCACACTTCGCCTTCATGCGCGCGAATGATTGCCAGCATATTGTCGAACTCCGGCGTGCTCTTCTCGGCGCCGGTCACGCGGCCCTTTTCCACGATCATGGTGATCGGCGTGGCCGGGCGGTTGACGTGGAACGTGGTATCGCCGAACACGAAGACCTTGGCGCGGCCGTTGACTGCTTCCAGGTCTTGCGCTTCGGTGAACACTTCGCCGATCGGAAACAGGCCGCCGACATTCTTCATGGCGCTGTAGTCGCCGATATTCAGCTTGGCTTCTTCAAACGCAGAGGCGAACACCAGCCGTTCGCCGCCGCTCTCCACCACGCCCGACTGCGCGCGGTCGATGCGTTCCTTCAAAGCATGGCCGACGCCGCGGTAATACGCCGGGTCGTAGGCCAGCGCATCGATATAGACCAGGCCTTGCCCGTCCGGCATGCGTGACAAATGCATATGCTCGATCACCTTCAGGCCGCGCTTGAACAGCTCCATGCGGATGCGGTATTCGTTCAGGCGGAAGCTGGTGGTTTGCACCAGCACCACCAGGTCGCCCGCCCGTAGTTGCTCGAAAGCCGCAAGCACGTCGGCCGGCTGCACCGTGTCGAAGTCGATGAAACGGCCCTCCGGCAGGGCCGCGCGGTAGGCGTCCGCCAGCACCATGGAAAGCGGGCTGCGCTGGTCGAACACCAGCAAAGCCTGCTGCGGCGCGGCGTATTCGATGGCGTGGGCAAGCAGGTCGCGTACATTGCGGGCTGCCGTATCGCGGGCGGCAGGTGGAAAAGCGGTCATTATCAGGCTATAAAGAGGATGAGGCATGCGCATTATACGGCGTGCCGCCGCTTGAACCGGGAAGGGGCGCGAGGTAGAATCGGACGAATATAGCCGGGGAGAAACATCAATGGGTGTACAGTTTGGCCAGGACTTGCCGCTCCAGCGGCCCGATGAAACGGATAGCCGTGCGGCCATTTTCGTCCCGACCGCCAATATCAAGGAAGATATCCTGTCCGCTGTCCGCAAGGGCGCGGCGGTCGTCGGCTTCGGCAATCACGACCATACCTTGACCATCTATTACGAAAGCAACCGCTTCAACGAGCCAACCCTGGCCAAGTGGGAGCAGAAGGCGCGCAAGGCTTACGACCGCCTGCGCGACAACCTGCCCACCACCTCCAAGATGGTGTGCAAGCTGGATAACTTCGAGCAGATCGGTTACATCAGCAACAAGGGCATCACCATCCGCCGCCGAGCCAGCCTGGATCGCTGGCTCGAGTTTTCCGACGCCCAGGATTCCGCACCGGAAGGCGATAACGTCGCCTTCGCTCCGCCACCGCCGCCCAAAAAGATCGTCGCCGATTAAGACTCGGTGCTACCATCAGCCCAAAGCCAAACATTGGAGGGCAGATGCAGGTAAATCTTTTAGCTGCAGGTGGCGTTTTCCTGTTGGTGTTGCTGGCATCCAACGCTATCCGGCGTTCCTTCATGCGCCATGTGCAAGCGCGCGGCGCCGACCTGCCGGCTGCCGACACGGCCGGCTGGCTGCTGTTCTTCGGGCTGGCTTTCCTGGCCGCCGCCGTGCTCGGGGTGCTGAACCTTTCCAAGTTCCTCAACCTGGCGTTTTGCAGCACCTTGCTGGTGTTCGGCGTGGCGGCGCTGGTCGGCGCCTTCGTCATCGGTCGCCGTTAGCATCTTCCTGCCACGCCACCGGGATGTGGCGGATCTCGTTGCCATTCCACGCGGTGACCAGCCCTTCCACGCGTTTTCCGTCGACCTTCAGCGCTGCCACGTGATAGCGGTAGTCGGGCCCGAACTGGCGTTCGGCCGCGCGCCTTGCGCGTTCCGCGGCATCGCCATGCAGCAGTAGCGACAGTGTGACGCAGAGCATCAGCGACAGCGCGGCGCCGCTGGCGGCCGCCAGTCCCATGTGGCGCGCCTTGTGGCCGGCGGCGCGGCGCGCGGCAAGAACAGCGGGCGCGCCAAGGGTGCGGTACAGCCAGTGCAGCAGCAACAGCCAGGTTGCGCTGGTGACGAGGGAGGGGAGGATGCGCGGCTGCAGCCTGAGCTGGGTCAGGGTCAGGTCGACCGGCTGCATCAGGGGCCAGGCCAGCATCATCACGCCCAGCGCGCACAGGGCAAAGGCGGCCCCCCAGCGCACCAGCGACGCCATGTGCAGGCTGCCGGACAGCAAGCCGATACCGGCTGCCGCACCGAGCAGGAAAAGGCCGGACCGGATGGCCAGCAGGTCGCAGGTGCCCAGCACCACCAGCACCATGCCCGCCCGCTTAAGGATGGGAATGTGCGCGTCCATTGGAGTATTCTAGCGTAACATTTTCACTATGCTGGAAGGAAAGGAGACACCATGAAAAGCATGATTGCCGTGCTGTTTGCAACGCTGGCGCTGGCCCTGGGCGGTTGCCAGAAACCGGAAGACAAGCGCATCGGTCCGGCGGAACAGGCCGGCCGCGAGATCGACAAGGCCGCCAGCGTGGCAGGCGAAAAGCTGGACCAGGCGGCCAGCAAGGCTGAAGAAAAACTGGGCCAGGCCGGCGAGAAATTGGACCAGGCGGCCCAGCAGGCTGGCGAAAAGCTGAACAAGGCCACCGAAAAAATCGGCGAAAAAGTCGAGCAGGCTGGCAAGGAAATGCAGGAGTCGGCCCGCGAGGCGCGCAAGGAAAAGAACTAGTTCCCTGATTTGCTCTTCAGCGGCACCACATTGGAAGGCGGCGGCTCGTCGGGCATGCCGCCCAACACCAGCGTCAGGTCGACAAAGCCGGCGCGCCAGGCCTGCTCCAGGTTCTGCTCGATGGCCTCCATCGAGGTCTGTTCGAAGTTGCTGAAGCCGCGCACCCCGTAGGCGCGGTTGCGGCCATGGGCCTTGGCCAGGTACAGCGCCATGTCCACCAGGTTGACCGCACGTTCCCAAGGCAGCGGCAGGCCGCCCGGCGCCAGCGGGAATGGCGCAAAGCCGACCGATACATTCACGTGGATCATGTGGTCCTGGAACGGCACCGGCTGCGACGACACGCAGCTCAGGATGCGGCGCGCGATTTCGTCCACGCCGTTGCGCGGGATGGCCGGCAGGAAGGCCAGGAATTCCTCCCCGCCCCAGCGCACGATCATGTCGGTCTCGCGCAGCGCGATGCGCAGGCTCTCCGCTATCATCTTCAGCACCGCGTCGCCGGCGGCGTGGCCGTAGGTGTCGTTGACGTGCTTGAAGTGGTCGACGTCCAGCAGGAACAGGGCGCCGACGATGTCTTCACCGTTGGCGCCGCGCCGCTCCACCTGGTTGTGCGTGCGCATGTATTCCTGGAAGTGGCGGCGGTTGTACAGCGCCGTGAGCGGATCGAGCGAGCTTTGCGCCTTCAACTCCAGGTTCTTCACCTCGAGCTGGGCATTGGCCTGGCGTACCTTGCGATACAGCAGGCCGACAATCACGGCAGCCAGCGCGAACACCACCGCCAGCAGCCACCAGATGCGCTGCTGCAGGCGGCGCGCGGTCAGCTCCGCGCCCTTGGCCTGGTTTTCGTGCGATAGCTGTTCAATCTGGCGCTTCTTCTTTTCGGTGTCGTACTTTTCCTGCAGCTCCCACATGGTCTTCTTGCGCTGCGACTCGAACAATTCGTTCGAGATCTGGCGCTCGCGATGGTAGGCTTCCACCGCACCCTGGTAGTCGCCCACGCGTTCCAGCGCTTCGCCGTATTCGGTCAGGAGGGCTTGCAGCTCGGGCTTGTCGCCGGTCTTTTCGTAATAGGCCATGCCGAGCGCGAAGGACTTCTTTCCTTCCGCGACCTTGTTGGTTCCCATGTAGGCCTGGCCGGCATTGATGCGCGCCGTGGCTTCGTTGGCATCGTCGTTCGCATCGCGCGCGGCGGCCGAAGCTTCGTTGGCAAAACGCAGCGCGGCGGGGAAATCGTGCAGCTTCAGGTTGATATCGGACAGGTTCACCAGCGTGGTGGCGATCATGCGCTTGGCGCCGAGCTTGCGGGTCAGGTCCAGGTTGGCCAGCAGGGCGCGCATGCCGCGCTTGTATTGCTGCGTGTCGACCGCCAGGCCATATTCGGTGTTGTTGGCGATCGCCATGCGACCCGGCGAATTCAGGGTCTCCGACACTTCGAAGGTTTCGCCCAGCGTTTCCCACGCCTTGTCGTATTCGCGCACCTGGGTGTAGAACAGGGTGAGCGCATTGAGCGCGCTGGCCAGCGGTACCTTGTCGCTCTCGACCTTTTGCGCCAGCTCCACTGCCGACTGCAGGCGAATCAGGGCCACGGGATAATTGCCCTGTTCAGCGTAGCTTTGGCCGGCAGTGATGGTCGACTGCACGCGCAGCAACATGTCGTTGGTGTCGCTGGCCAGCTTTTCCGCTTCGAACGCCAGTTCGTGCGACACCTGGCGCTCGTTCATCGCCGAGCGCACGTAGGCCTTGGTCAGCAAGCCCTTGGCGATGATGATCTTGTTGTCCTGGGCACGGCCGAAGTCATGCAGTTCTTCGGCCAGCGCCAGCGCCACGTCATGCTTGCCCAGGCTGCGGTGGGTCAGGCTGAGCTGGGCCAGGAATTCGGCGCGGGTCAGGGGCGGGGCGGAGCGCGCCACCGGTTCCATCTGCTGCAACTGGACCAGGGCCTTTTCGGGAACGAAACGCACCAGTTCGCGGATCTGCGCGATTTCGCTGTCGAGGGGCGACTGGGCAAATGCAAGGCAGGGCGCAAGCAGGCAGGCGCCCGCCAGCGTTCGGAGGCGCTTGGAAATCGTCAAAACCGGAAAGCCTGGCAACTTGAGTCCTTGGGGTCGCATGAGCAGCGTGTGCGGTTCATTATATGCCTGTTGCAAGCGGGAAATCCGCAATACGACTCACTATTTGCATGATAGACGCCCCAACTGTGGGGAAAATGCAAGTGGAATTTCCACTTGTGAAACTACTTGCCATCGCTTTCCGCCTGGCCCTCGATTTTTACCGTTCATCGCATTTCCTGCGCGGGCCCGCTGCGGGCTCGATAAAGTTTGCTTCAACAACATACTTGAGGCGAAAACAAGATGCTCGAATTGCGCAATGTCAGCAAGGCCTTCCGCGAACTGAAAGCGGTGGATGACGTTTCCCTGAAACTTGGTAGTGGCGTGGTCGGGCTTGTTGGTCACAATGGCGCCGGCAAGACCACCTTGATGCAATTGGTCGCCACGCTGTCGCGGCCGACTGCCGGCAGCATCCTGTTCGATGGCCAGGACATTGTGCGCAATCCGGATGCGATGCGGCGCCGCCTTGGCTTCCTGCCGCAGGAGTTCGGGGTCTATCCGAACCTGAGCGCGCTGGAGTGCATGCAGTATTTCGCTGCGCTGAAAGGCGTGCGCGACCCCGCCCGCATTCGCCACCTGCTGGAACTGGTGAACCTGTCCGAGCATGCGCGGCGGCCGGCGGCATCGTTCTCGGGCGGCATGCGGCGCCGCCTGGGGATCGCCCAGGCGCTGCTGAACGATCCCGATATCCTGATCGTGGATGAACCGACAGCGGGCCTGGACCCGGAAGAGCGCCTGCGCTTCCGCCGCCTGTTGTCCGAACTGGGTTTTGGCAAGCTTGTGATCGTGTCGACCCATATCGTGCCGGATGTGGAGAGCATCGCCGGCCAACTGGCCATCATGCGCAAGGGCCGCTTGCTGGCGCTGGAAACGCCGGACGCCATCCTGCAGCGGGCGCGCGGCCAGGTGTGGCAGGCCAGCGTCGATGCCGCCGATTACGATGCGCTGCGCAGCCGCTTCCATGTGCTGCAGGCGCAACGCCAGGGCCCGCAGGTGCAGCTGCGCGTGGCGCATCCGGGGCAGCCGTTTGCGGGCGCGCATGCGGTCGAGCCGAGCCTGGAAGAAGCGTTGATGGCGCAACGCTATGCGCTGTCGGAACCGGTTGCGGAGGCCGCATGAATGCAATCGGTGTCATGGCGCTCAATGAGGTGCGCTTGCGGCTGCGCCGGCGGTCCACGCTGGTGGCGCTGCTGGCGGCGATGGCCCTGTGCTGGCTCGGCATTTCCGATCCGGCCGATGGCATCACGATGATGATGATCGACCAACAGCGTGTGCTGTACACCAGCCAGGCGCTGGCCTTTGGCAGTGCCCATATCGCCGGCATGCTGCTCGGACTGGCAGGCTTCTACCTGGTGCGCGGGCGCGTTGCGGACGACCTGCAAAGCGGCATGGGCGCAGTGATTGGTGCAACAGGCGCCAGCAATGCCGTGCTGGTTGCCGGGCGCTGGCTGGGCGGCGTGGCGTACCTGGTGCTGTTCGTGCTCGCCTACCTTGCTTCCACCCTGGCGCTGCATGCCTTGCGCGGCGAAGGGCCGATCGAAGTGCTGGTCTACCTGCAGACCTATCTGCTGATGCTGCTGCCGATCGTCAGCTACGTGGCCGCCTGCGCAGTCCTGTTCGACAATATCGGGCCGTTGCTGGGCAAGCGCGGCGACGTATTGTTCTTCTTCCTGTGGTGCATGCAGTTCGGCGCGCTGGTTGGAGTGACCGAGAGCCCGGGAGCGCTGTGGCCGATGTTTCTCGATTTCTCGGGGCTGTCGGTGGCCGTGACGACACTGCGCGAACATTTCGCGACGACATCCTTTGTCATAGGCCGGAGTGCTTTCGATCCGGCT
Organism: Pseudoduganella sp. R-34; assembly: GCF_049904655.1. NCBI lineage: Bacteria > Pseudomonadati > Pseudomonadota > Betaproteobacteria > Burkholderiales > Oxalobacteraceae > Pseudoduganella > Pseudoduganella sp. R-34. The sequence goes on along the minus strand of NZ_CP184572.1, from coordinate 5,633,641 downwards.
GAAGCGACGCTGGTCTTTCCGGCGACCTTGTGGACACTCAAAGCGTGGGGCATCCGTGCGGCGACGCTGTCGCTGTCCATGCTGCTGCTGGTGCCGGCAACCCTGTTCTTCCACCGTTATTCGCCGGACCGGGTGCGGCCACGATCGGCGCGCGGCAACCGCCTGCTGGCGCTGGCCGACCGTGCGCTGCGCCCGGTGGCGGTGGTGCTGCGGCCCTTGCCGGGACTGGCGATGCGCGTGCCGGGCTTTGCTGGCGAAGTACTGGCGGAAGTGGCGCTTGTGCTGTCCATGTCGCCTTCCGCAGCGCTGGTTCTTGCAGCGGGCATCGTGGCGGCAACGCTGGCGGCATCCGAGGTTCTTCCGGGCGTGATGATTGCCGGCGTGGCGGGGTGGGGCATGATTGTGTGCGGCATCGCGCCGCGCGATTGGCAGAGCGGGGCGGATGCGATGACCGCGGCGCTGCCTGGAGGCTTGGCGCGGCGCTACCTGCGGCAGTGGGCGGCCAGCCTTGTGCTCGCCCTGCCGCTTGCCATCGTGGCCCTGCGCTGGTCGCTCGACGCTCCGCTGCGCGCTGTTGCTGCAGTTTCCGGCGTGCTGGCGCTGGCATCTGCCGCCAGCCTGCTGGGTGGCTTGACGCGCGGGTCGCGGCTGTTCCTGGCGTTGTTCCTGTTCACCTGGTATATCGCGCTCAATACGCCGAAAGAAGCCGCGCTGGACCTGGTCGGCTTCAATGGCTCCGCAAACGCGGCGACTGTGTCGGCATGGGCGATTGCGGGCTGCCTCGCGTGGGCCGCGGGATTCGTGCACGCCAACCGCTGGCGCAGCACTTAGAACTCTTCCCAGCCTTCGCTTGCCGGCGCCGTATTGCGCGCTGTAGCGCGCCGGGATCGCTCCGGGTCGCCGGAGCGGGGCGGCGCCGCGCCGGCAGCGTTGCGGCCGGAGGCCCTGGCTGTGGCGCGGGGTGCCGCCACGTTTGCCGGCACCTTGGCCGCCAGCGCGACCCCGGTGCGCGCTTTGGCGGCTACGGCGCCGCCCTTCAGCCGGAAGATGCTGACCGCCTGCGCCAGTGCCTGGGCTTGCTCCTGCAAGCTCTCCGCCGCGGCAGCAGCTTGCTCGACCAGCGCCGCATTTTGCTGCGTCATCGCATCCATCTGTCCTATCGCCTGGTTCACTTCACCGATGCCGCTGCCCTGCTGCTGGCTGGCGCTGCTAATTTCCCCCATGATGCCGGCCACCTTGTGCACCGAAGCGACAATACGCTGCATGGTATCGCCGGCTGCATCGACCAGCCGTCCGCCTTCTTCCACACGCGACACCGAAGTGCCGATCAATTCCTTGATTTCCCTGGCCGCGGCCGCACTGCGCTGCGCCAGGTTGCGCACCTCCGACGCCACCACTGCAAAGCCGCGCCCTTGTTCGCCCGCCCTTGCAGCTTCCACTGCCGCATTCAGCGCCAGGATATTGGTCTGGAACGCGATGCCATCGATCACGCCGATGATGTCGCTGATGCGCGCCGAACTATCCTTGATCGCGCCCATGGTGGCAACCACCTGCGCGACGACGTCGCCGCCTTGCTCCGCCACCTGCGCCGCATCTGCTGCCAGATGGTTGGCCTGCTGTGCGTTGCTGGCGTTCTGCTGCACGGTGTCGGTCAGGTTCTCCATCGCGCTGGCCGTCTCCTCCAGCGAGGAAGCCTGCGTTTCGGTGCGGGCTGACAGGTCGGCGTTGCCTTTGGCGATCTCGCCGGTGGCCACTGTCATCTGGTCGGTGCTGTTGCGGATATTGCCGATCATTTCCGCCAGGCCTTTGTTGATGTGCTCCATCGCTTGCAGCAGCTGGCCGATTTCGTCGCTGCGGCTGGAGTCGATGTCCCGGCTCAAATCCCCGCCTGCAATGCATTCGGCGGTATCGATCGCCTGTTGCAGGCCCGAGCGGATGTAGCGGTAAGCGAACAGCAGGCATGCCACGGCTGCGATGACCGACATGGCTTGCAGCGCCTGCGCCAGGCGTTGGGCGCGTTCGAAGGCGGTGCTGGCTGCCGCTACTTCGGCGCTGGTGCGTTCGTCAAGCAGGGCCAGGAACTCATTCACCGGCTGCATGATCCTGGCCTTGTTCTGGTGGTAGGCCTTGTCATGCATGATGCGGCGGGCCATCTCCGGATCGGGCGGGCCTTCGCGCGTGAAGCCGCCCTTGCCGTCATCGAACTTGCCCTTGACCGCGTTCATCGCGATCACCTCGGTGTGAACCAGCTCGTTGGAGTTGGCTTCCGCTTCCTTCAGCTTGGCGAATTCCTGGCCGGTGAAGCCGGCGCGTTTCATCAGCTCCGACAAGGCGATGGCCTGGCCGGAGGAGGGCGGCACAGGCGTACCTGCGGCGACGAAGTCCCAATAGATGCGTTCATAGTTTTTCGGGCGCGGCTTCTGGCCGTTGCGGATGGCCAGTATGTCCATGTACTGCTGCTCGTAAGCCGCCTCGCCCGACACCACATAGGTGCGTGCCAGGCGGGTCAGGTCGTCCGAACTTTGCCGCAATTCGTCGGCAAGCAGATAGGACTGGTAGCGCGAATCGGCGGCCTGCTTGGCTTCCGCGCCTTTGCTGGAGACACGGAGCAATGCCAGCATGGTCAGTGTTGCCAGCGCGACCGTAATGGCAAAAAACGCCAGGAAGATACGTTTGATGGATAGGTTCTTTTGCATGGCGCTGTCCCCCCTCTGGAGGACAGCATACCCCGACTACCAGGCAACTAGTAATTCTTATCGTGCGGAAACCAGAATCAGGCGGCGAGCTGTTGCAAAAGGTAAAGGCGCTGGTACAAGCCGTTGTCAATCTGCATGAGGTCCTCGTGCGGCCCCTGTTCCACGATGCGTCCGTGGTTCAGCACGATGATGCGGTCCGCCTCGCGGATGGTGGACAGGCGGTGCGCGATGGCGATGATGGTGACCTGGCCGCGCAGTTCCTTGAGCGCCACCTGCACGATCTGTTCGGTGTGCGAATCGATGCGCGAGGTGGCTTCGTCAAGCAGCAGGATGCGCGGCTTGCCCGCCAGTGCGCGCGCAATGGCAATGAGCTGCTTCTGGCCGGAGGACAGGCGCGAGCCGCCTTCACCCAGCACGGTTTCGTAGCCGTCTTCCATCGCCATGATGAAGTCGTGGCAGTGCGCCGCACGCGCCGCGGCCTCGATTTCCTGCCGCGGCAGGCCGCGGCCCATGTCGATATTTTCGCGAGCGGAAGCGGCCAGCAGGAAGGGATCTTGCGGCACCAGTCCCACGTCGGCGCGGAACTGCTCGTTGTCGATTTCGTCCAGCAGCATGCCATTCATGCGGATGCTGCCGTGCGGGGCGGGGTAGTAGCGCAGCAGCAGCGACAGCAGGGTCGACTTGCCGCTGCCGGTGTGGCCGACGATGCCGAAGAAGGCGCCTTGCGGAATCTCCAGCGACAACTGGTGCAGCACCCGCTGGCCTTCGATGTATTCGAAATCCAGCGCGCGGATATCGATGGCGGGGGCGCCGTCATCGTTGGCGGCGTGGCGCACATGGGAGCCGGCAGCGCTGCGATGTTCCGGCGCGCTCTGTTCGCCGAGCAGGATCGCTACGCGCGATGTCGCCACCACCGATTGCTGCAACTGGCTGAACTGCATGGTGATCTGGATCAGCGGCTCGATGACGCGCGCGATGTAGTTGATGAAGGCATACAGCACGCCCACTTCCGCCGCGCTCATGTCGCGCTGGCCGAACATGAAGATCACGGACGCCAGTAGCAGGATGTTCAGCATGTCGAGCGCGGGACGCAGCAGCCAGGCGTTGGCGCGGATCTCGGCCAGGCGCTGCGTGTAGTGTTCCGCGTTGGTTTGCGCGAAGCGTTCGCCGAAGCGCTGCTCTGCATTATTCGCCTGCAGTACGGTCATGCCGCCGATGGATTCGGCGATCTGCGCATTGATGTCGCTGCGCAGCTGGCGGGCGCGGGTCACGGCCGGAGCGCTCAGGCGCTGGTAAGCCCACACGATCACCAGCACGAAAGGCAGCAGCGCGACCACGAGGGTCATCAGGCGCCAATCCAGCCAGGCCATGGCGGCTACGGTGCCGGCCAGGACGATGGTGCTGTCCAGGATCACGAACAGGACCTGGATGTAGAGGCCTTTCACGGCCTCGGTATCGTTGGTCACGCGCGACACCAGTTGGCCGGTGATGGCGCGATCGAAAAAGGCCATCGGCAGCCGCAGCACGTGGCTGTAGACGCGCTCGCGCAGCCGCTGCACTGAACGCATGGCGACGCCGGACAGGCGGGCCAGTTGCAGGTAGCGCACCCAGGTGGCGATCCAGCCGGTCAGCAGCACGCCGCCCAGCAGCAGGGCCATGCGGGTCCAGTCCAGGTGCCTTGGCAGCAGGTGTTCGTCGATCAGGCGCTTGCCCAGCAGGGGACCCAGCACTTCCATGCCGGCTGCAAAGGCCAGCCACAGCACGGCCCAGCCGAGATGGTGCAGATCCGGACCGGAAGCTTCTTTCAGGAGGCCGACGGCCTGGCGCGTCTGTTCGCGCGCGCTTGTTTTGTCAGGCTGCGTCAAGGCTGGCCTCCAGTTGTTGGTAGCGCCACTGGCTGGCGTACCAGCCGTTCAGCGCAAGCAATTCTTCATGCGTGCCTGATTCGGTGATGCGGCCATGCTGCAGCACCACGATCTGGTCCGCATCGACCACGGCGCTCAGGCGGTGGCTGGCGATGATGGCGCAACGGCTGGCGTGGGCGCGGCGCAGTTCTTCGAGGTGCTCGAGGATGGCGGTTTCGGTGCCGGTGTCCACTGCGGACAAGGCATCGTCCAGCAGCAGCAAATCGTTGTCCGAGAGCAGGGCGCGCGCGATTGCAACACGCTGGCGCTGGCCGCCGGACAAGGTGATGCCCTTCTCGCCGACTTCAGTCTCGTACTTGTGCGGGAACAGCAGGATGTCGTCGTGGATCGCAGCCAGGCCGGCTGCGCGCTCGACTTCCGCACGCGTGGCGCCGGGCTTGGCCAGCGCGATATTGTCGGCAATCGAAGCCGAGAACAGGAACGACTCCTGCGGCACCCAGCTGATGGCCGCGCGCAGCGCCTGCAGCGTGTACTGGTCCAGCGCGTGGCCGCTCCATCGCGCGCTGCCCTGCGTTGGCGTGACCTGGCGCAGCAGCACGCGCAGTAGGGTCGACTTGCCGGCGCCGGTCGGGCCGACCAGGCCGAGGGTCTGGCCCGGCTTCAAGGTCAGCGAGATATCGGACAGCGCCGGCTCGTGCTGGCCGGGATAGGCGAAGCCCACGCCGCGTAGTTCGAGGTTGCCGGGCGCAACATGCGGCAAGGTGCCATGGTCTTCGATGCTCAAGGGGGCATCGAGCATCGGCTGCAAGCGCGCATAGGCGGCGCGGCCACGCTCGATCAGCGACAGCACCCAGCCCGCCGCAAACATCGGCCAGATCAACTGGCCAAGGTACATGCTGAAAGACGTCAGCTCGCCAATGCTTAATTCGCCGCGCCACACGAGAAAGCCGCCCAGGCCCAGCGACAGGCCGGTGGCCGCAGTAAGCGTCAAGCCGACAGCCGGCTCATACGCCGCTTCCCAGCGCTGCGCAGTCAGGCTGGCGTCGGCAGCGGCGCCAGCCAGTTCTTCAAAACGCTTGCTGCTGCGCTGTTCCAGTCCAAGCGCACGCAGGGTACGCACGCCGGACAGCGTTTCCTGCACATGATCATTCAAGGCACTGAAGCGCTTCAACGAATCGGCGGAAGCGGTATGGATATGCGACGAGATGCGCCAGAAAGCCCAGGCCATCAGCGGGAACGGAATCAGCGCGAACAAGGCCAGGCGCCAGTCGACGCCGACCAGCATCATGCCCAGCACCAGCAGCAGGGTGAGCGAACCGTCAAAACCGGCCAGCATTGCTTCGCCAGCCGCCATCTCGATCGCATCGATGTCGTTGGTGGCCAGGGCCATCAGGTCGCCGGTGCGCTGCTTCTGGAAGAATTGCGGACCTTGCAGCGACAAGCGGCGGTAGAAGCGCGTGCGCAGCTCAACGCCCAATTGATAAGCGGCCGAAAACAGCTTCATGCGCCAGGCGACGCGCAAGCCATAATTTGCCACGCCCAGCAAGAGCAGCAGGCCGATCGCCTGCCACAAAGCCTCAGGCCCAAGCTTGCCCGCCGCCAGGCCATCAACCATATAGCCGATCTGGCGCGGAATACAGATACCGATGACGGCAACGCCGGTCAGCATGGCGCCGGCGGCTGCGTAAGGACGCCAATGGCTGCGGACGAAGCCACCGATCAGGCGCGATAAACTCATATGCTTACTAGAAAAATGCTGCCAAGAGCCTGCAAGGATACCTCAGGGCAGAATTTTTCGCCGAGCGCGCCAAGATGAAAGTCGGGGTCAGGTCTGGCAATCCGCCATTTTGGCGGATTGCCAGACCTGACCCCGACTTTTAATTTACTTGTGGGCTTTGGCGCCGTTGGCGTGGGCGGCTTTTGGGTCGGGGAAGCTGGCGGCTGGCTTGGCTGGCTTGGTGTCGGCTTTTGCTTCGGCTTTGGCTTCTGGCTTGCTTTCTGCTGCCTCGGGCTTGGCTTCGAGCTTGGCGTCAGCTTTGGGGGATGGCTTGGCTTCGGTTTTGGCCGCCTTCGGTGCGGGGGCAGTGGCTGGTGCCGGAGCAGGGGCCGCCACTGGCGCTGGCGCAGCGATCGGTGCGGCCAGCTTGGGCACTTTCGCGGCCTGCTGGCCTGCCTCCTTCAATTGCTCCTGCGCTGCCTGGAACAGTTCCGCCTGGGTCTTGCTGGCAATGCTGAACAGCTCGCGGTTGTAGGCAAACAGGCCGTCGAGATTCGGCACGCGGGCAGTGCTCCTGGCGAAGAATTCTTGCGGGTCTTTCGCTTCCAGCAGCTCGCGCGCAGCGGCGGAACTTTTTTCGACGGAGGCCTTGGTGGTGCTCAGGTTGAGCGCAATCACCTTTTGCGCGCCTTCGAAGGCAGTGGTGGCGAAGTTGTTGAGGATTTTCAGCTGCGCTTCCAGCTGCGACTTGGTGGCTGCGGAAAATTGCTCGGGAATCGAAAACATATTTTCTCCTGGATCGATGGGAAATGGTGCGCTGCAATAAACCCATTCTAGCGACGAAATATGGTAATGGAAAGACATTTTTGCCGACTATTGAAGCAGAAGTTATGCAGTGCAACATTGCGTGCCCTGGCCAGCCTGCCTACAATCGGCCATCCCCACCTGTGGAGCTAAGCGATGGATCTTGTAATCCGCAATGCCAGTTTGCCCGATGGCCGCCAGGGCGTCGATATCGCCATCGCGCAGGGACGCATCGTCGATGTCGCTCCTGCTTTGCAAGCCAAGGGGGCTCGCGAGATCGATGCGGAAGGCGACCTGGTCACGCCGCCTTTCGTCGATGCGCATTTTCATCTGGACGCGACGCTAAGCTACGGCCTGCCGCGTGTGAACCAGTCGGGCACGCTGTTGGAAGGCATTGCGCTGTGGGGCGAGCTGAAGCCAGAACTGACGCAGGAAGCGCTGGTGGAGCGCGCCTTGCAGTATTGCGATTGGGCCGTGGCGCGCGGTTTGCTCGCCATTCGCAGCCACGTTGATGTGTGCGACGAGCGCTTGCTCGCCGTGGAAGCGCTGCTGGATGTGAAACGCCGCGTGGCTCCTTACCTTGACTTGCAACTGGTGGCTTTCCCGCAGGATGGCGTGCTGCGCTGCCCAGGTGCGCTGGACAACCTGAAGCGCGCAATTGCCATGGGCGTCGACGTGGTCGGCGGCATTCCGCATTTCGAACGCACCATGGCCGATGGCGCCGAGTCTGTGCGCGTGCTGTGCGAATTCGCGGCCGGGAAGGGCTTGCGCGTCGATATGCACTGCGATGAATCGGACGATCCGCTGTCGCGCCATATCGAAACCCTGGCCTTCCACACGCAGCGTCTTGGCTTGCAGGGCCGCGTGGCCGGCTCGCACCTGACGTCCATGCATTCGATGGACAACTACTACGCCAGCAAGCTCCTGCCGCTGATCCGTGAAGCCGGCGTGGCCGCCATCGCCAACCCGCTGATCAACATCATCTTGCAGGGGCGCCACGACAGCTATCCCAAGCGGCGCGGCATGACGCGTGTGCCGGAGCTGCTGGCGCACGGCATCGACGTCGCCTTCGGCCACGATTGCGTGATGGATCCGTGGTACAGCCTGGGCTCGGGCGACATGCTGGAAGTGGCCCACATGGGCTTGCACGTGGCGCAGATGACCGGGCAGGATGCAATGCGCGCCTGCTTTGCGGCGGTGACGGAAACACCGGCAAAGATCCTCGGCCTGGATGGCTACGGCCTGCAACCCGGCTGCCACGCCGACCTGGTGCTGCTCGATGCCCGCGATCCGGTGGAGGCAATCCGCCTGCGCGCTGCGCGGCGGCTGGTGCTGCGGCGCGGGCAGGTGGTGGCTGAATCGCCGCGGGCGGCGGCGCGCCTGGCCTTGCCGGGCCGGCCGCAGCAAGTCGATTTCCGCCTGTCCGGGCATGCTGGACTTGCAAGGGAAAATGCATGAAAATTCAGCATCATTCCTGCCGATGGGAGCAGCTTTGAAAGACATCGTCATCCGCCCGGCTACTGAAGCCGATTTCGACTCCATGTGGACGATTTTCCAGGAGCTGATCGCCAGCGGTGATACCTATTACTTCGCCGCGGAGACCAGCCGCGACGACTGCCACGCGTACTGGTTCGGGCGCGGCATCAAGAGCTGGGTGGCGGTGCTGAATACCGGCCGCCTGCTCGGCATGTACCGCCTGCTGCCCAACCAGCTCGACCGGGGTTCGCATGTAGCCAACGCTTCCTTCATGGTCAGCCCCGCTGCGCAAGGCGTGGGCATCGGCAAGATGCTGGGCCGCCATTGCCTGGAACAGGCGCGGCGCGATGGCTTCCTCGCCATGCAGTTCAATTATGTGGTCAGTACCAATGTTTCTGCCGTGCTGCTGTGGAAGCGGCTCGGTTTTTCAGTCATAGGCACGCTGCCGCGCGCCTATCGCCACAAGCAGCTCGGTTTTGTCGACGTGTATGTGATGTACAAGTTCCTGGCCGACCCTAACGATTGGCCGGAGCAATGATCGATACCAGACGTCTGACCCTGCGTCCCGCAACTGTTGATGATGCTGCGTTCTACCTGCGCCTGGTGAACGAGCCTTCCTTCCTCGAAAACATTGGCGACAAGGGCGTGCGCGACCTTGAAGGCGCGCGCGCCGCCTTGCTCGCCGGCCCCGTCGCCATGCAGGCCCGGTTGGGCTATTCCTTGTGGATGGTGGTGCGCAAGGAAGATGGCGCCGCCATCGGCATGTGCGGCTTGATCAAGCGCGACACCTTGCCCGATACCGATATAGGCTATGCCTACCTGCCAGCCTATTGGGGCCAGGGCTATGCGTGGGAAGCGGCATCGGCGGCCATGGCCTACGGCCGCGATGTCGTTGGCTTGCCGCGCTTGCTAGGCATCGTGTCGCCCGGCAATACGGCGTCGTCAGCGTTGCTGATGAAGCTTGGCATGCACTTTGTCGAGCGGCTTGATGCGGGAAAGACGGATCTTTACCGCATGGAGTTTCCCCCGCGCCACAGCTAGGTTGTTGCGAAAACAGGTTTCTTGGCTTTTGGTACTTTAGGGCGCATGATGACGATTGCAGTCCTGAAGGCATAATGTCGCCTTTTTACCAAGGGGAAACTAATCATGAACTTCGGCAATCTAAAGATCGGAGTGCGCCTGGCCTTGCTGGGCGCTTTCTTCATGCTGGCCTTGTTGACGGTCGGCTACCAGGGCTGGAGCGCCATCAGCTTCATCAAATCCAGCAATGCCCAGAGCATGCAGCGCTCGGTTGACCTGACCCAGGCCGTCGATACTGCGCGCGGCGCGCAGGTTGAATTCAAGATCCAGGTGCAGGAGTGGAAGAACATCCTGGTGCGCGGCCACGATCCTGCGCAGCTCGAAAAATATTCCGCAGCCTTCGTCAAGAGCGGCCAGGCTACCAACGCGGAGCTGCAGAAGCTGTCGGCCATGCTGAAAAAGCTGAACCTGCAGACCACGCTGGATGACGAAGCGATCAAGATGCACGAGGACCTTGGCAAGAGCTATATGGCCGCGCTCAAGCAGTTCGATGCGGCCAACCCGGAAAGCTACAAGATTCTCGACAAGGCCGTTGCCGGCATGGACCGCGCGCCAACCAAGAAGATCGACGAAATCGTGGCGTTCATCGATGCGCAGTCCAAGAAGAATGCGGAAGAAGCGGTGGCGACGGCGGAAGCGGCCAACCGCTCTGCTACCGTTACCCTGTTGGTGGTGCTGGTGGTCACGACGGTGATCGGTGCGGTCATCGTATGGTGGATCGTGAAGGGCATCACGCGTCCGCTGGACCAGGCGATCGATATCGCCAAGACGGTCGCGGCGGGCGACCTGAGCGTCGACGTGGACGTGCGCACCAAGGATGAAGTGGGCGAACTGCTGTCGGCATTGAAGCAAATGAGCGGCAACCTGTCCGATATCGTGAGCCGTGTGCGCACCGGCACCCAGACGATCGCCAGCGCATCGAGCGAGGTGGCGACCGGCAGCATGGACTTGTCGACGCGCACCGAGCAGCAAGCCAGTTCGCTCGAGGAAACCGCGTCGTCGATGACGGAACTGACCAGCACCGTGCGCCAGAACAATGAGAATGCGACCCAGGCGCGCAAGCTGGCCGACGAGGCTTCCAATGTCGCCGTGCGCGGCGGCGCGACCGTTTCGGAAGTGGTGCAGACCATGGGTGCGATCAACGAATCGTCGCGCAAGATTGTCGACATCATCGGCGTGATCGATGGCATTGCTTTCCAGACCAATATCCTCGCGCTGAATGCGGCGGTGGAAGCTGCGCGCGCCGGCGAGCAAGGCCGCGGCTTTGCCGTGGTGGCGGGCGAGGTGCGCAACCTGGCGCACCGCTCCGCTGCGGCCGCGAAGGAGATCAAGGAACTGATTGGCAATTCCGTCGAACGCGTGGAAGAGGGCAGCCGCCTGGTGGGCGAGGCCGGCGTCACGATGGAGGAAGTTGTCAACAGCGTGCGCCGTGTTACCTCGATCATCGGCGAGATCGCCGTGGCAACCGGGGAGCAGCGCGACGGGATCGAGCAGATCAGCGATGCCATCACCCAGATGGACAGCGTGACGCAGCAGAATGCGGCGCTGGTCGAGGAAGCCGCCGCGGCTGCCGAGGCCTTGCAGCAGCAGGCCGCAAGCCTGGAGGAAGCGGTGTCGGTGTTCAAGGTGCGCGAGACGGCAGGCGGCTCGCACATGAAACTGTCGGCAAGCCGCAGCTTGCGCGCCTTGCCGGCTTAACGCGCCTTCTGCGGCGCGGCGCGGCCTGGTTTGCCGAAGAACCAGGCCAGCGCAGCATGCACGCGGCCGGCCCACGATTGCTCGTTATGGCGTCCCCCTTCGTCGACGAAGAATCGCAGGTCCCGGCCTTCGCGGTAGCCGTTCTTCAGCATGGCCTGGTGGAATGCTTCGCTGTCTTCCTGGCCGTCATAGACCGTTCCCACGTCGATGTAGAACCGGACCGGCATCTTCTTCGGCGGATGCTTCACTTCTTCCCGGTTGTTCCACCAGAAGGAGCTGGAGACGCCGCCTGCCATCGAGAATGTTTGCGGATAGCGCTGCGCGATGCCGATCGATGCCAGGCCGCCCAGCGATGAACCCATCACCGCCGTGTGCATGCGGCCGGGTTTGGTGCGGTATTGCTTGTCCACCCATGGCTTGACTGTTTTCGCCACGAAGTCGGCGTAGGCGTTCAGCTTTCCTCCGCCATGCTTGGGGTCGCAGCATGGGGTGTATTCGGCGATGCGGTCGGGGGTGTTGTCGATGCCGACCACGATCACTTCCTCCATGTCGCCCTGGCGCACCAGGCGGTCCGCCACCTCGTCGATGTTCCATTCTGTGCCGTAGCCGGCGGTTGTGGCGTCGAACAGGTTCTGGCCGTCGTGCATGTACAGTACAGGATAGCGCCGCCTGGTGTCGCTGCCGTAGCTTGGCGGCAGATAAATGCGTAGCGTGCGTTCGTTGGCCAACTGGGGCGATTTGAACTTTTCCACCAGCTGCAAGGTGCCGTGCAGCGGCGGTTTGCTTGCTGCCGCTGCTGGCAGGAGGCGTGCCGCCAGCACTTCGGCATCGTTGCGTGCGCCGTTGCTGCCGCCCGCGTCGGCGTAGCCGGCGTTGGCGTGCAGGCTGCTCATATTGTAGAAGGGCTGCAGTTCGAGCCGGTAGCTGCCTTGCTTCAGCGTGGCGGGCAGGGGAGTCGACCATGCCGGGCCGTTGGCAGCAGCGTTGTGCGGCATCTGGATGACGCCTTCCGCTGCGACCGCACCGTGTTTGTCGCGCAGGCGCAGGAACTGCACGGCGTTGGTGATGCCGAGGTTGATCTGGTGGGCGTGGTTGTTGTAGCGAAGCTGGACGTAGTAGCGCCCGTCTTTTGTTGCGGTCACGCTGTCCGTCACGGCACTTGGCCCGGCCGTGCCGCCGGCTGGGGTGGGGCAGAGCGGCTGCGAGTGATGGCTTCGCAAGCCGGTGGCCGGGTAGACTGCTTCCACCGCATGGCAGGACGACGTTGCGGCCGCAGGGCCAGGCGGCCAACTGCCGGCGGTGATGTCTGCGGCGACCAGTTGTCCGTCGCGGTACACGTTGAAGCGCGTGCCTTCTTGCGATCCCGCTCCCGGCGCGATGTGAAGGATGCCGGCTCCTGCTTGCCGGACGACCGGTTCTGGCGGTGCAGTCGAAGCGGCTTCGCTGCCTGCGAAGGTGATCTGCTGCCGCCCGGGCACCAGCGTGCCCATTTCTATTTCAATCAGGTTATCGTCGGCCAGTTCGTTCCATGCAACCGGGCCGCGCGCATCCTTGCCATTCAGCTTGCCGCCCGCCGGCATGTAATAGCCCTCGAGCGCAACAGGCGGGGGAAGCTTGATCCTGATATGCAGCCGCTTGCCGTGCAAGACCAGGCCGGACAGCTCGATCGAATCGCTGCCCGCGAACCACTCGCGCCGCAGCCGGGCGGTGATGAAGGGATTGAGGTGCAGCCGCTCGGCATCGGCGCCGACGCCAAACACCTGCTGCACCACCATCCCAAGAAAGCCGCCCACAGACCAAAGCTGGCGGCGTGAATTGATGGCCGGCGCGGAAGGATCGCCACCTTGCCACTCCATGTTCTCCATATTCGACAGATTGAGCGCCGCGCCCTGCAGCAAGCTGGCATAGGCGGCATCGGCAACGGCCACGTTTGCATACTGCGCAGCGGCCCTTAAGCCATAAGCTGTAACGAAAGGCCACAAGGCACGGTTGTGGTACACCGGCACCCCTGGCTGCTGCGGCCAGATGACCGGCGCGCCCAACGGTCCGTGAGGATAACGGGCCAGTATCGACTGCGCCTGCCCGGCATCGGCCACACCGGTGATGATGGCGAGCGACTGGCCAAGCCAGTCAAACTTGTGCATGGCGGCGCCGTCGAAGTGACCAGCGGCCAGGCTGCTGTACATGCCGGCGTCCTTGAGCCAAAGCCGGTCGTTGATCGCAATCTTCAAGCCTGACGCCCAACGCGCGTAACGCAGCGCCCCGTCGTTGTCGCCGGCATGCTGCGCCAGTTCTGCCGCCAGTGTGAGCGCCTTGTAGTGGGCGACATTGGTCGACAGCGACTTGGACGTGGCCATGCTGGACAGGTCGTTGGGAATCCAGCCTGCATACGACTGTTCGCGCCAGTCGAGGAAGGACTGCTCGCCGTTGTACAAGCCGCTGGCGGGATCGTAAGCGGCGATGCGGTCGTTCTCGATCGTGTTGCGCAGCGCCTGCAAGGCAGTGGCGGCGAACTTCGCGCGTTCTTCCTCCGGCAGCGACTTGAGCGTTTGCTCGGCGCCGAAGGCCCAGCTGACACGGTCCGTACTGACAGGCCAGCTTCCGCCGCTGCCCGTGTCTTGCACGATCTGCAGGCCGTCTTCGCTGCCGGCCGCCAGCAGCGGCTTGCCGTTACGGTAGCCGGAAAGCTTGAACAGCAGGGAGTTGCGAGTGCGTTGAGGATCGAGCATCGCCAGGCCCAGGTTGGCAGCGTAGGACAAGTCGCGCGTCCACACGTAGTGCCATTTTTCGCCGGTCTCGAAGCATTCGCAAGCTATCGGCTGGCCGCCGTTGTAGCTGCCATCGCGGATGGCCTGCACCGAGTCCTGCTTCATTTCCGTCATCGCCAGCGCGAACAGTGCGTCGAAGGCCAGGTTGCCGCTGCGGACTTTGGGCGAGCCGGCCTGCTCGCTGAAGGCGATTGACTGGGGCGCATTGTCGCGCAGGGGCATGTTGGTGGACTGCGTGTAACTGCGCAGCGCCGCTTGCGCATCCGGCGTTGCAAAGCTGGCCTTGTAGCTGCCGAATGGTAGCTCGATGCTGGTATGTGCCAGTGCCGGGCCGCCCGCCAGCGCGCCCGCAGTTGCGAAGGCGACCCCGATGGCAGCGGCAGGCAGCGGGCGGCGCAGCATCACTGGACCTCCATCACGAGGACGGAACGGGCCGGAAGCGTGAACTTGCCCGCCAGCGGAATGCTGCGGCCAGTGATGATGTCCGTGCCACTGCGTACGCCGTCCAGCATTTCACGGAAACGGTCCGCATCCAGCGTCACATCCTTTGCGTTCTTGTTCAGCGCGACCATGACCTTCTGCTTGCCGTCATGACGGAAGTAGACATACGTATCCTGTTCCGGCCCGTATTGCATCATCTTCCCGTGCTGGACCGCGCTGGAAGTCTTGCGCCAGTTGGCCAGCTTCTTCACGAAGGACTGCATGTCGCGCTGCTCCGCGCTCAGGCCTTCGCCTGTAAAGGCATTCACTTTGTCGCCTGCCCAGCCGCCTGGCATATCGTGGCGGTAAGATGGATCGTCGCGGCCTTTCACGGTGCTCGGCATCAGGATTTCAGTCCCGTAGTAGAACTGCGGGATGCGCGGCACGGTCAGCGTAAAGGCCAGCGCCATGCGCAGCAGGGCAGGGTCGCTGTTCGCCATGCTGAAGCTGCGCGCCAGGTCGTGATTACCTTCGAACAGCACCAGATTGGACGGGTTGGGATAAAGGTAATCCTGCGCCAGCGTCTCGTAGACGTCGTACAGGCGGTAGGTGCCGTCCGTGTCGCCCAATGCCTTGCGCAGCACGTCGTTGAGCGGGAAGTCCATCATGCTGGGCGCGTTCAGGGCCTGCCAGCGGGCCACGATAGGAATCCGGGTGCTCCATTCCTCGCCCACCATATTCAGCTTCGGATATTCCGCCCGCACGCGCTTCGACCATTCAGTCAGGAAGGCGGTATCGGAGTAGCCGTAGGTATCCACGCGCAGGCCGGACAGGCCGGCGTACTCGATCCACCAGATATTGTTCTGGATAAGATAGTTCGCCACAAACGGATTGGTCTGGTTCATGTCCGGCATATGCGGCCCGAACCAGCCCTGGGTGAAGTTGCGCGCGTCTTCCTTGCTGCCGTACGGATCGACGCTGGCAACGCGGTGGTGCGCGGTCGGCGTGTACTTGCCGTCGTAGCTGAGCCAATCCTGCATCGGCATGTCTTTCATCCACCAGTGGCGGCTGCCGATGTGGCTCAACACGACATCCTGGATCACGCCGATGCCGCGCGTGCGCGCCTGTGCCACAAAATTGCGGTAATCCTCATTGCTGCCGTAGCGCGCGTCGATCTTGTAATGGTCGGTTGCTGCATAGCCGTGGTAGGAGTGGATATCCTGGTTGTTTTCCACAAGCGGGGTTGGCCACACCTGCGTGAAACCCATGTCCTTTATATAGTCCAGGTGCGCCGCCATGCCTGCCAGGTCGCCGCCGTGGCGGCCGTTGCCCTCGGCGCGGTTGGCCTTGTCCGGCATGCCGGCCATGTTGTCGTTGGCTGGATTGCCGTTGGCGAAGCGGTCCGGCATGACTTGGTAAATCGCGTCGGAACTGTTGAAGCCCTGGCGCTGCGCCGAACCGGGCGTGCGCGCCAGTAATTGGTAACCATATGTGAGGCTTTGCTTGCCCGGCGCGGCGAAGCGGATGTCGAAACGGCCAGGCGCCACGTCCGGCGCCAGTACCAGGTCGATGAAGAGGTAGTTGCGGTTGGCCACCCGGCTCACGCTCCCGATCCGCACGCCCGGATAGTCGATCGTTGGTTCCAGGTCCGCCACCTTCGGCGCATTCACCATGAGTTGCAGCTTGGGATTCTGCATGCCGGCCCACCAGAAAGGAGGCTCCATATGCTGGACAGTTGGCGGGGCTGCATGGGCGGCTTGCAGTAGGGCAAGGCCAAGCAGGGCGGCGAAAGCGGTCTTCTTCATGAAATCTCCGGTCTGGACGTCTTATGGGCCCGACAATACACCGAAATTGACTGTAGTTCTACTACACATGAATATGTCTAGATTTGTAGCCGAAATACAACGTGCTGGCTCCGAATGGCAGAGAGAAGCCGCTGCGAAAGGCAGAAATACACAGGAATGATGATGGTCATTCATTGACACCAAATCTAGTTTTAGTACAGAATCCGCCTCAGAGCGTCCGTAAGAGCGTTCGCTTTCCAAGGATTCCCGTGTAGTCGAAATAAACCGGTCTGTGTAGGTTGCGGGAAAGAATGTTTAATGAGTGAGGGGACTTTGATGACTATCTTCGCCAACAAGCGAGGCAATACCGCTTTCCGACTGAGTCCGGTTGCGGCTGGATGTGCTGTATTTGTATCCGCCTTCGCGGGCTCTGCGTACGCGCAGACCGCAACCACCACCGCCACCGGCCAGGCAGCTGACGCGCCGATGCAAACTGTGACCGTGTCCGGCATTCGCCGCGGTATTGAGGACGCGATCTCCGTCAAGAAAAACGCGACTTCCATCGTCGAGGCCATCTCCGCGGAGGACATCGGCAAGCTGCCTGATACCTCCATCGCCGAATCCATCGCCCGCCTGCCAGGCCTGGCCGCCCAGCGCGTTGCCGGCCGTGCGCAAAACATCGCGGTCCGCGGCTTGTCCCCGGACTTTGCCACCACCCTGCTGAACGGCCGTGAGCAAGTCTCCACCGGCGACAATCGCAGCGTGGAATTCGACCAGTACCCGTCTGAGCTGATCAGCGGCGTGACCATTTACAAGACCCCTGACGCCGGCATGGTTGGCCAGGGCCTGTCCGGCACCCTGGACCTGCAGACCGTGCGTCCGCTGGCCTTCGGCGGCCGTACCGTGTCCATGAACGCCCGCATGGAGAAGAATTCGCTGGGCAGCATCGCCGACACCGATTCGCGCGGCGGCCGCTTCAGCGCCAGCTACATCGACCAGTTTGCCAACCGCACCATCGGTGTGGCAATCGGCTTCGCCCACCTGGATTCCCCGGTGCTGGCTCGTGAAACCGGTTTGTATGAGCCATGGAAAAACGAAGCCCGTGCAGGCGTACCTGCAGGTACCAACGTCACCGACGGGATCAAGTCCCTGGCACGCAGCGGCTACAACAAGCGCGACGGGCTGATGGGCGTGTTGCAATACCGTCCAAACAAGAACTTCACCTCGATGATCGACGTGTACGCTTCGCGCTTCAAGCATGAAGACACTGCCAACCAGTTCGAAGTGCACGTCGGCGGCTACAACGGCAACAACAAACCTGATTTGCTGTTCACCGACGTCACCACCAACAACGGCTCATTTGCTACCGGTACTGCTAACAACGTGTACCCGCTGGTGCGCGGCATGTACGACAAGCGCAAGGACGATATCCGCGCCATCGGCTGGAACAATGAATGGAAGATGAACGGCTGGTCCCTGGTGGCTGACCTGAGCCGCTCCACTGCAAAGCGCAATGAAGTGAACCTGGAAAACAACCTGCAGATCAGTGACACTGCCGGCAATCCATACCTGGACTCTGTTGCCCTGGCGCTGCGCACAGGCGGATTCCCGACCATGGATCCGGGCCGCGACTACAGCAACCCGGCCAACCTGTACCTACGTAACACCATTTACGGCTCCGGCTACGGCAAGACTCCGCGCGTGGAAGACAAGTTGAATGGCTTCAAGCTGGCTGCCAACATTCAGTCTTTCGGCGCTCTTGAGAAGTACTTCTCAAGCTTCGACATTGGTGTCCACTACGCTGATCGCAGCAAGGATAAACACCAGCCGGAAGGCGACATCAAGCTGGCTGGTGCTCCTTCCACCATTTCGTCGGACTTGATGTATGCGCCTGTTGACTTGGGCTTCGCTGGCGTAGGCACTATTCCTGCGTGGAACGTGCCGGGTGTTGTGGCTAAGTACATGACCTTCGCCCCGACCGAAGACAAGAGCTACCTGATCGCGAAGGCCTGGACCGTGAACGAGAAGGTCACCACTACCTTCGCCAAGGCAAATATCGAACACGAGCTGGGCGACGTCAGCCTGCGCGGTAACTTTGGCGTGCAAGTGCAGCATACCGACCAGTCTTCCGATGCCAAATACTGGGATGGCACCGCGCCTGCCGGCCAGGAAGTCAAGCCTATCCACGATGGCAAGACCTACACCGACGTGCTGCCAAGCCTGAACCTGGCGTTCCAGCTGCCGAACGACCACACTGTGCGTATGGCCCTGGCCAAGCAGATCGCTCGTCCGCGTGTTGATCAGTTGAGCTCCGCACTGGACTTCAACGTCGGCACCAACGACTTCAAGCCGAGCGGCAAGGGTGGCAATGCCCAGCTAGATCCATGGCGCGCCAAGGCCTTTGACCTGTCGTATGAAAAATACTTCGGCAAGAAAGCCTACGCAGCACTGGCGTTCTTCTACAAGAAGCTGGATACCTATATCTTCACCCAGACAATCGATCACGACTTCTCGGCGCAGATTCCTGGCACCAAGGCGATTACTCCGATCGGCAAATACACTGCTCCTTACAACGGCAAGGGCGGCAACATGAAGGGCCTGGAGCTGACCGCGTCCTTGCCGCTGAATATGGTAACGCCGGTGCTGGACGGTTTTGGCGTGAGCGGCAGCTACTCGTACAATGACAGCGCCATCACCATCAAGGAGCCTAATGCGAGTCTGGGCGAGAACATCATGCTGCCAGGCCTGTCGAAGCACACCAGCAACCTGACCGTGTACTACGAGAAGGCCGGCTTCGAGACTCGCCTGAGCCAGCGCAAGCGTTCGGACTTCGTGGGTGAGATCGGCAACTTCGCCGGTGAGCGTTCGCTGCGCTACGTTGTTGGCGAAAACATCCTGGACTTCCAGGTTGGCTACACCTTCAACGAAGGCATGTTCAAGGGCGTAGGCCTGGTCCTGCAGGTGAACAACCTGCGCGATGCTGCTTACGAGACCTACAACGGCAACCGCAACCAGCAACTGGAATACCAGAAGTATGGCCGCACCTTCCTGCTGGGCGCGAACTACAAGTTCTAAGCATCCAGGGGTAAAAAGAACGGGGGCCGCGGCCCCCGTTTTTGTATTACTTGCTTATTTACTTCGCTTTCGCGGCCAGTTGTTTGTTCTGCTCGTCCAGCCAGACCTTCAGCGGAGCGAAGTAGTCAAGCAGGGCCTGGCCGTCGATGCGGTCTTCGCCGGTAGCTGCCTTCAGGGCTTCAGGCCACGGCTTGGAGGTACCCATCTCCAGCATGCTCCACAGCTTCTTGCCGGCTTTTTCGCTGCCGTAGATCGAGCACTGGTGGAGCGGGCCGGTGTAGCCGGCTTCCTTGCACAGGGCGCGATGGAACTGGAATTGCAGCAGGTGGGCCAGGAAGTAGCGGGCGTAAGGCACGTCGGCTGCAACGTGGTACTTGGCGCCGGCGTCGAAGCCGTCAGCCAGCATCGGCAGCGGGCGCTTCACGCCCATGTACTGCTCGCGCAGCTGCCACCAGCTCTTGTCGTAGTCCGCAGGCTTGGTCTTGCCGCTGTAGACGTCCCAGCGCCATTTGTCGACCGAGTAGCCGAACGGCAGGAAGGCAACCTTGGCCAGGGCGCGCTTCAGCAGCACGCCGATGTCGGCGTTCGGGTCCGGGTTTTCGTTCATCAGGCCGACCTTCTTCAGGTAGCTCGGGGTGATGGACAGTGCAATGGTGTCGCCGATCGCTTCGTGGAAGCCGTCGTTGGCGCCGGTGCGGAACAGGTTGGACTGGTTCTTGTAGGCCAGGTCGTAATAGATATGTCCCAGCTCATGGTGGATGACGGCGAATTCTTCTTCGGTCGGGCGGATGCACATCTTGATGCGCACGTCGTCTTTGCCGTCAAGCTGCCATGCCGAAGCGTGGCACACCACGTCGCGGTCGCGCGGTTTTTCCAGCAGGGAGCGCTGGTAGAACGATTCCGGCAGCTTGGGCATGCCCAGCGAGGTGTAGAAGCGCTCGCCGTATTGCACCATTTCCTTGGCGCTGGTCTTTTTCTCTTCCAGCACATTGGTCAGGTCGAACTTGGAGGCGCCGGAGGCAGGCATCAGCAGCGGGTAGATGTTTTCCCAGCTCTGGCTCCACATATTGCCGAACAGGTGGGCCGGGATTGGGCCGGTCAGCGGAACCTGGTCCGGACCGTAGGTTTCGCGCAGCTTGTAGCGGGCGTAGGTGTGCAGCGAATCGTACAGCGGCTTCACTTGCTGCCAGATGCGTTCCATCTCGGCCGAGAATTCCTCCGGCTTCATGTCGTAGCCCGAGCGCCACAGGGCGCCGGTGTCGGCATAGCCCATTTCGCGCGCGCCCTTGTTGGACAGTTCAACGTAGTCGGTGTACAGCTTCTTGTAGGAAGGCGATTGCATGTGCCAGCCGTTCCAGGCGTCCAGCAGGACTTTTGGATCGCGGCTGGTGGCCAGGGTCTTTTCCAGTTCGCCCAGGGCCTTGCAGTTGTCCGGGGTCGGGCAGTACTTGGCCTTGCCGTACGCGCCATTCAGCTTGGCGTTGGCGTCGGCGTAAGCCTGGCGCTCCTTCGGATCCGGCAGCATCAGGGTCAGTTGCAGCAACTTGATCTTGCGCGCTTCGTCGTCCGCCAGCTTGACGCCGTTAAAGCGGCGCGCTTCCAGGGCAGCCTGGCCGGACGCGTCCAGTTGCTGCTCGCCGAAGTAGGCGGTCAGCGCTTCGGTATCGTCGGTAATGAAGTTCTGCGCAACCCAGGCGGCCTTGTTGGCATCGTTGCCCAGCTTGTCGAATTTCTCTTCAGTCTGCGCGATGAACTTCTTCGCTTCGGCAGGAGTGCCTTTGGCTTTTTTTGCGGCTGGCGCGGCGTGGGCGAAGCCCGCTGCCAGGGCCAGGCCGAGGGCCAGGACCATCGGTTTTTTCATAGTCGTTTTATTCAATTCATTCTCCTCTCAGATAAAACTGCCCGCTAATATATCACCCCATGAAACTAATTAAATTTGCAATATTGGCCCTTATTAGCCAGGCTGCCATGGCGCAGAACGCGGATCGCCATTTCTTATCTGCCGCGAAAAGCGGCAATGTCCTGGAAATCGGCACAAACGATGGCAAATACATCATCAAGCCTTACTCCGCGGCTGTTGTGGAGACCACCTTTGTTCCAAAGGGGGAAGTGGCGGACGCGGTGTCGCACGCGGTAGTGCTGCCGCCTGCCGTTGTGGTCAGCACGCTGCGCGACGAAGGCGGCGCACTGGAATTCGCCACGCCGGGCATCACGGTGCGCGTGGAAAAGCAGCCGTTCCGCATCAGCTACTTGTATAAAGGCCAGCCGCTGGTCGCCGAGAAGCGCGGGTATCGCCGCGAAGGCGGCCTGGAAGCGATCGAATTTGCGCTGGACGGCGATGAAGCCCTGTATGGCGCCGGCGCACGAGCTACAGGCATGAACCGCCGCGGCAACCGCTTCCAGTTGTACAACCGTGCCCACTACGGCTATGAAGCGCGCTCGCAGCTGCTGAATTTCACTATTCCGATGGCGCTGTCCTCGAAGAAGTACGCCATCCACTTCGATAACCCGCAGATTGGTTACCTGGATTTCGATAGCAGGAAAGACGGTACGCTGTCCTACGAAACCATTGGCGGCCGCAAGACTTACCAGGTGATCGCCGGCGAGCAATGGGAAGACGTAGTCGCCAACTACACCAGCCTGACCGGCCGCCAGCCCTTGCCGCCGCGCTGGGCCTTCGGCAACTTCGCCAGCCGCTTCGGCTACCATACGGAGGCGGAGACGCGCGCCGTGGTCGATAAGTTCATCTCCGACAAGATCCCGGTCGATGCGGTGGTGCTGGACCTGTACTGGTTCGGCAAGACCGTCAAAGGCACCATGGGCAACCTGGCCTGGGACAAGGAGAGCTTCCCCAATCCGAAAGGCATGATGGCCGACCTGGCGGCAAAGGGCGTGAAGACCGTCGTTATTACCGAACCATTTGTGCTGACCACTTCCACCCGTTGGCAAGAGGCGGTCGAGCGCCGCGTGCTGGCCACGGATGCGCAGGGGGAGCCATATAAGTACGACTTCTACTTCGGCAATACCGGCCTGGTCGACCTGTACCGCCCGGAAGGGCGCGACTGGTTCTGGAATATCTACAAGGAGCTGAAAGAGGGTGGCGTTGCCGGCTGGTGGGGCGACCTCGGCGAGCCGGAAGTGCACCCATCCGCGCTGCGCCACGGCAGTCATGGCCAACTCGGCGCAGACCAGGTCCACAATATCTACGGCCACGATTGGGCGCGCCTGATCGCGGAAGGCTACAAGAAAGACTACCCGAACGAACGTCCCTTCATCCTGATGCGGGCGGGCTACTCCGGCTCGCAGCGCTTCGGCATGATCCCATGGTCGGGCGACGTGCAGCGTAGCTGGGGCGGCCTGCAGTCGCAGATGGAAATCGCGCTGCAGATGGGCATGCAGGGCCTGGCCTATATGCATTCCGACCTCGGCGGCTTTGCCTCGCCGATGCTGGACGACGAACTGTATGTGCGCTGGTTGCAGTACGGCGTATTCCAGCCGGTGTTCCGCCCGCACGCGCAGGAGGAAGTTCCGGCCGAACCGGTGTTCCGCACCGAACGCACCAAAGCGCTGGCCCGCGACGCGATCCGCCTGCGCTACGCCATGCTGCCTTATAACTACAGTGCAGCCTTCGACAACAGCCAGACCGGCCTGCCGCTGATGCGCCCGATCATGTTCGAGGGCGGCGACAACGCCGTGGCATCGACCTACCTGTGGGGCCGGGACTTCCTGGTGGCGCCTGTTACCGAGCCCGGAGCGCAATGCAAGGAAGTCAATTTCCCGGCATCGGCCGGGATCTGGTTCGACTTCCATAGCGATGCCGCGCACAAGGGTGGCATCAACGAGGTGGTGCCGGTGGCCGCCGAACATATCCCGGTATTCGTGCGCGCCGGCGCATTCGTGCCGCTGGCTAAGGTGGTGCAGACCACGCGCGACTACAACACGAAGCAGATCGAGTTGAATTACTACTACCACGCCACAGCCGGCGCCTCCAGCGGCAAGCTGTACGACGACGACGGCGCGACCGCCAATGCCTACGAACAGGGACAGTACGAAATCGCTCACTTTGCCGGCGCTGCATCGGCAAACGGTTTCGAAATCGGCATTGAGACCGAAGTGGGCAAAGCATGGCAGCCGGTCAGCCGCGTCTACGCGCTCAAGGTCCACAATATAGCGAGCCGTCCGCGCAGCGTGAAGCTGGATGGCAAGGCTGTCGAGGCCCGCTGGGATGCCCGCAGCCACACCCTGCGACTGGCGCTGCCGGCAGGTAGTGCAATGAAGGCAAAACTGTCTGTTGTTTTGTAGCCTGACTACAAAAGCGTCGAAAAATGGCGAATTTGCGGGCTGTCTGTAGATTGACAGCCTGAATTCGCCATGTTATTTTGCTACAAAATTACTCGGGGACAGTGATGCAAATGCATTCCATCATCAGCAAGCCGCGGCTGACCTTTTGGCAGTTGTGGAACATGAGCTTCGGCTTCTTCGGCATCCAGTTCGGTTTCGCACTGCAGAACACCAATACCAGCCGCATTTTCTCGACCCTGGGCGCGACCCCGGACGAACTGCCGCTGTTCTGGCTTGCTGCTCCGGTCACCGGCCTGCTGGTGCAGCCGATCATCGGCTACCTGAGCGACAACACCTGGCACGCGAAGTGGGGACGCCGTCGTCCTTTCTTCTTTGTCGGCGCCCTGTTGGCGAGCATTGCACTGTTCCTGATGCCGAATTCGAGCGCACTGTGGATGGCGATCCTCGTGCTGTGGCTGATGGATGCATCGATCAATATCTCGATGGAGCCATTCCGCGCCTTCGTCGGCGACAAGCTGGATGAATCGCAGCAGACCGCCGGTTTTGCGATGCAGACTTTCTTCATTGGCCTGGGCGGCGTGATTGCTTCACTGCTGCCAATGATCTTCACCAATTTCCTTCACGTCAGCAATGAAGTGGTCAACGGCGCGATCCCCGACTCCGTGCGCTACTCGTTCTATGCTGGCGGTACTGCATACTTCCTGTCGGTGCTATGGACCGTGTTGACCGCCGACGAACTGCCTCCGGAAGATGTCGAGAAGTTCCGCATGGAGAAGGCGCAGCGCCGCGGCTTCCTGTTCTCACTGAAGGAAGTGTTTGGCGGCTTCGTGCACATGCCGAAAACCATGGTGCAATTGGCTCTGGTGCAGTTCTTCACCTGGTTTGCGCTGATGGGCATGTGGGTCTTCACTACCCCGGCAGTTGCTGAAAACGTGTTCGGCACCACCGACGGCAAGTCGGCCATCTTCCAGGAGGCGGGCAACTGGGTCGGCAACCTGTTCGCGATCTACGGCGGCGTGTCCGCGCTGGTGGCTTTCCTGCTGCCTAAGCTGGCGCACGTCACCAGCCGTAAAGTGGTGCACATGCTTTGCCTGGTGATTGGTGGCCTGAGCCTGATCAGCATCGCCTTCATCCATGACAAGAACATGTTGATGCTGCCGATGATCGGCGTGGGCATTGCGTGGGCCAGCATCCTGACCATGCCGTATGCGATCCTGGCTGGTGCGCTGCCGGCCAAGCGCATGGGTTACTTCATGGGCGTGTTCAACTATTTCGTGGTGTTGCCGCAGATTGTCGCCAACCTGGTGCTCGGCCCTGTCATCAAGCACCTGTTCAATGGCCACTCGGTGAATGTGCTGGTGCTGGGCGGCGTCTCGATGGCGATCGGCGGCATCGTTTGCCTGATCGTCAGCGACTCTGCCAAGAAAGAAGCCTAAGCCATCCAGCGGCGCGCACCGAACGCGCCATTCGCGGTAAAACTATCCTCTAATCAAGGAGGAGCGAATATGGCAATCCAGACGGTGGCAACTACTCCTATCCCCGGGCAACGCCCGGGGACTTCAGGGCTGCGCAAGAAAGTCGCAGTTTTCCAGCAGCCTCACTATCTTGAAAATTTCGTGCAGTGCGTGTTCGACACGCTCGGCTCAGCCGCCGGCAAGACCCTGGTGCTTGGCGGCGATGGCCGTTTCCACAACCGTGAAGCAATCCAGGTCATCCTGAAGATGGCCGCCGCGCACGGCTTTGCACGCGTGTTGCTCGGGCAGGGCGGCATCCTGTCCACGCCCGCTGCAAGCTGCGTGATCCGCAAGTACGGTGCACTGGGCGGCATCATCCTGTCGGCCAGCCATAATCCCGGCGGCCCGGACGGCGATTTCGGCATCAAGTACAACGCCGCCAACGGCGGCCCCGCGCCGGAAGCATTGACCGAAGCAATCTACGAACGCACGCTGGCGCTGGCGCAATACCGCATCAGCGATGCACCCGATATCGACATCGATCCACCCGGCGCGCGCGCGCCCGTCGAAGCCATGGCGGTCGAAGTCATCGACCCCGTCGCCGACTATGCGGAACTGATGGCGAAGCTGTTCGACTTCGACGCCATTCGCCGCCTGTTTGCCGGCGGCTTTACCATGCGGTTCGACGCCATGAATGCCGTTTCCGGCCCGTACGCCCACGCCATCCTGGAGGGAATGCTGGGCGCACCGGAGGGCACCGTGATCAACGGCACGCCGCTGGAGGACTTTGGCGGCGTGCACCCCGACCCCAATCCGGTGAACGCCGAAGAACTGCTCGACATCATGTGCGCCAACGCCGCGCCGGACTTTGGTGCCGCCTCCGACGGCGACGCCGACCGCAACATGATCGTCGGTCGCGATTTCGTCGTCACACCTTCGGACAGCCTGGCCGTACTGGCTGCGAATGCGACCGTAGCGCCAGGCTATGCAGACGGTATCGCCGGCATTGCCCGTTCCATGCCCACCTCGCGTGCCGCCGACCGGGTGGCTGCGGAACTTGGCGTGCCTTGCTATGAGACGCCAACCGGGTGGAAGTACTTCGGCACGCTGCTCGACGCCGGCAAGGCCACCTTGTGCGGCGAAGAGAGCTACGGCACCGGTTCGCGCCACATCCGCGAAAAGGACGGCCTGTGGGCCGTGCTGTTCTGGCTGAACCTGCTGGCCGTGCGCGGCGGCTCGGTGCAGGACATCGTCACGGCGCACTGGCAGCGCTTTGGCCGCCATTACTACTCGCGCCACGATTACGAAGCCATCGCAAGCGATGCGGCGCAGCTCCTGATGCAGGACTTGCGCATCAAGCTGCCCAACCTGCCGGGGCAGAAGTTGAACCATTACGAAGTGCAGGCCGCCGACGATTTCGAATATACCGACCCGGTGGACGGCTCGCACGCCAGCCAGCAAGGCGTCCGCATCATGATGACGGACGGCTCGCGCATTGTGTACCGCCTGTCCGGTACTGGCACCGAGGGCGCCACCTTGCGCGTCTACCTGGAACGCTACGAGGCCGATCCGGAGCAGCACCATATCCCAACGCAGCAAGCCCTCGCAGGGCTGATTGCAATCGCAGACAGCGTGGCGAGCATCGCCATGCACACAGGCCGCAGTAATCCAACAGTCATTACATAGGAAAAGCTGAATGAAACTTTCATCCCTCGCATTGTCCTTGCTACTTGCCGCTGGCGCCAACAGCGCATCGGCGGCGCCGCCTAAGCCCTTCCTTTGGGAGAATGCGACCGTCTACTTCCTGGTGACCGACCGTTTCGCCAATGGCGACAAGGCAAACGACCTGGCCTACGGCCGCAAGGCAGACGCTGCACCACTGCGCGGCTTCATGGGCGGCGATTTCAAGGGGCTGACGGCAAAGATCAAGTCCGGCTATTTCGACGACCTGGGAGTGGACGTGATCTGGACCACCCCGCCAGTCGAGCAAATCCACGCCGGCACGGACGAAGGAACCGGCAAGTCCTTCGGCTTCCACGGCTATTGGGCGCGCGACTTTACTGCGATGGACGCCAACCTTGGCACGGAAAAAGACTTCCGCGATTTCGTTGAAGCCGCCCATGCACGCGGCATTCGCGTGCTGCTGGACGTGGTGATGAACCACACGGGCCCAGTGACGGAGGCCGATCCTGTCTGGCCCGAAGGCTGGGTACGCACCGAGCCGCAATGCCAGTACAAGGACGTGCCGTCCACCGTAAGCTGCACGTTGGTAAAGAACCTGCCAGACTTCCGCACCGAGAGCGATGCGCCGGTGGAACTGCCGCCAGCGCTGGCAGCCAAGTGGAAAGCCGAAGGCCGCTACGAACGCGAAGTGAAAGAGCTCGATGGCTTCTTTACCCGCACCGGCTATCCACGCGCCCCGCGCTACTACCTGATGAAATGGCACGCGGACTGGGTTCGCAAGTACGGCGTTGACGGCTTCCGCGCGGATACGGCCAAGCACGTTGAACCTGCGGTATGGGCCGAGCTGCGCAAGGTCGCCCTGGCCGCGCACGACGAATGGAAAAGCCTGAACCCCAGGAAAGTGCTGGGCGATGGCCGCTTCTACATGCTGGCGGAGGTCTACAACTACAACATCGTCCATGGACAGGACTTCGATATGGGCGGCGGCGAGAAAGCCAATTACTTCGCCAATGGCTTTGATGGCCTGATCAACTTCGGCATGGTGCATGACGCGAAGGGCGACTACGAATCCCTGTTCAGCAAATACGCGACGCAACTCGCGGGTCCGCTGAAAGGGCATTCGGTCATGAACTATATGGATTCGCACGACGACGGCAATCCCTTCGACCCGGCGCGCCAGAAGCCGTTCGAGACAGCCAACAAGCTGCTGCTTGCCCCCGGCGCCGCACAGATCTACTACGGCGACGAAATCTCACGGCGACTTGACGTGGCCGAAGCGAAGGGCGATGCGAAGCTGCGCTCCTTCATGAATTGGGGCGACTTGAAAACAAATGCCAAAGTGAGGACGCACTGGGCAAAGCTGGGGAAATTCCGCCAGGCGCATCCTGCGGTCGGCGCCGGCGAGCATAAGAAGCTGGCGGACCTGCCGTACACCTTCAGCCGCGTACGTGGCGAGGACAAGGTAGTCGTGGCGCTGGATGTGAAGACCGGCCAGCCAGTGGATATCGCGGTCGGCAGCGTATTTGCAGACGGCACCAAAGTAAAAGATGCCTACGCCGGCGTCGCCTATACCGTGAAGGACGGCGTCGTTCGCACCAACGGCAAAAACTCCACAATCCTGCTCTCGCCGTAAGGCCGGCTTGGGTCCGGCTTGCCAGAAGCGCGCAGTTTGCGGCAAACTACCGGATTGTAAAAAAATCAATTCAGCGATGTTACGAGTAATTGCCTCCGTTTTGTCATGCCTGCTTTTCCTGAGTGGGTGTTCTGGCGTTCCAGACTGCGACAGTGGGCGCGCGGAGGACGAGATGGAGGCACACGTTTACACGATAGTATCAAGGGCTTTCGACGATGTATCGCAACGCGCATTGCAGAAGGCAGTGCAAAGCGCGTCGCAGAAGGCGTTTCCTGCGGCTATTCCTGTGCCGCCCTGGCACCAGGCGATGATTGACGCCTACCAGCCGTTCCTCGCGGTTGACCACGACGTCATGTGGCTCTTGCCCCGGCTTTACGCGCGGATGCCGGAAGGGTGGCAGAAAATTGGCCTTGGCGCTTACCTAAGAAAGAGCAACTTCAGGGAGCTTAGAAGCGAGATCAAGGTGAGGCTGACTGACCACGAGAAGCTCCCGGACAGGACTGAGGGTGGAATAAACTACACTAAGGTTTGCCGCGCCAAGCTGTGGATAGAATCCACTTCGAACTCAGCACCGAAAGTGGAGCCGATCACGCTGGTCTACTCCGCCAACTCGCCACCACGTACTTCGGTTCCAATCCACATTGGGATCAACTTCTTCGAGGCGTCGGAAGCGCCTTTACCATTTTCGCTCACCGAGTTGGAGAAGGTTCAGCTGATGATGTACGGCGCAACGAGAGATAAGGAAGCACGGCCAGCACCCCAGCGGCCGCTTGCCCGTATCCAGCGGGTCGGCCTGCGCGCACTCCGCCTTCAAATGGAAGCCGCGGAAGCGAACCCGAAGAAATTGAATTAGAGTTCGCGAGGTAGTTGCGTGAGCTCGGCCAAAGAGCGATGTTCAGCCGCGCCCAATGTGTCGTTGCATCCAGCTACTCCAACAAAAATCCAAGCACGAGAGTCAGTCCTTTGATCGGTTCCAAGACGATACGAGAGCATGGCGTTTGCGGTGTTTTTTCAATCTACGGTCTAATCCACACTAAATCGTGACGATTTGGTCTAAAGCGGGCTAGTTATATAGGGTGGGGCGGGGGCGCTAGACCGAAATCGCCCCTTCAGGGAAATTCATCGACCGATTTGGACCCTCGGTCCTTCAAGGCTAGACCGCGTTAGACTGGTCAATTTTGATTTTAGACTGTCTGGACTGCTGCTCGTGATGCCGCATTCTGCACGTGGCAGCTCGCATCCAGAAATCGTCACCAGGAAAGCGCAACCAGACGAATCGCCACGCGTTGCGGCCCTTGGCTCGTCGATTGGAAAATTGAGACGGCGTCAACCGTACGCCGTCATCGGCTAAGATATGATCGCCCACCACTTTGGCATATTCGATGGCGTTGCAGTGGCTGGTTCGAAGAGCAGTTCCATCGGGCAGGAACACATTCTTCCATTGAAAACCGCGCATTGCATGACCCCGCTCGCGCAATGATTGCCGCTCCAATTCTATCGCCAGCCAATGATTCAACATGTCCGTGACAAACTCTTCTGGCTTGACGCCTGGGCGTGCATCCATCAGGTAGAGCTCTAGTTGAAGAAAGTCGGCGACTGGAAGATAGACTGCTTGTTTCGCTTCGTAGGCCATGATTCAATCCTTTCGAAAATGGTCTAAAGGTTGGATCACGGAACTGAATAATGGTTCCTTTTAGATTTTGACGTCAAAAGTGTAGATCGAATTGGACTTGCCCTATGAGTTCTTGGGCTGTGTTAGACGTATCCCCCTGGTTCCTATCCCGAATTAGACCCAGAATGCTCCTATTAGACTGAATGAGACCCGAAACCGGTTTCGGGTACCAAGGGGCAGAGCTACTTGATATAGTGGATGTGAGGTGGGCAGACAAGCCAGCAATGAAACGTTATGGGCGTAAGCCACCTCCCCACTGACACCGCTCGGGCCGGCCTCTGGTCGGTTCCCGGGCTGCCGGTTTATTTTGTCATGCCGCTGGTTTCAACCACAGGGCAATGGCTTTGACATCGTCATCAGTAAGTCCCGTCACGCCATCAACAAGATATAAGTTCTTGCAGGTCGAATTGAAATACTCTTCAATGTCATCCAGGATTATGTAGGGCTCGTGCTCGACCTTGTTTTCGGCCAACCACGTTTCGACTTCGCGCTGGCGAATTCCTGGCACGTAGTTTGCGGTTCCCTCCAGAATCGGGGTGACACCCACGAATCGCGCGGCGAAGCGATCACCTCCCTGGGCCTTCAGCAGTTCGATCAATTCTGTGAACGGATACTGTTCTCTCCACGTGGAGGTGATGACGACAGAGATTTCGGGAATATTGTCTAACACCTTCCACAGCGACGACATCTGTGAAAAATGCTTGTCGGTCGGCCTCATCGGAAAAGGATGAAGTACGCCATCGAAATCCAGAAACAAAATCATGTGATGGCTTCCCCAGACTTGGCCGCTCGCTGCATTTGGACGTACATGATTTCTAATCCGGAGTACTGGCGCACCGTTTCACCAGCAATCGAAAATCCGTTCCGAATGTAAAACCGCAAGGCATCCACGTTGGACTTTGCGACGTTCAGAGAAACGCCTTGTGTTCCTTTCGCCACCACGGCATCCAGCAATGCCTGTCCGATACCTTTTCCGCGCACCTCGCCATCCACAAACAGCGCCCTCAATTGGTCGGCAAAAGTCGCCGCGAACCCGCGTACCGCGCCATCGTCGAACACAGTAACTGCGGACTCGTTAAAGGCCGCCAGGATGTCGTCGTCCTGTTCCAGTGGCGTGACGTCAAGAGGGTAGGGCTCGAACTTGAGCTCTTCCCGCTTGGCTTCGAGATAGATGCGGCAGACTGCAGGGAAGTCTGCTGCTTTGAATTTGCGCACGGTCATTACTAAGCTGTTCCTATTTGAGATCCGAACCAGGCGGTTGGCATAGTTCACACTCGTCTTGTTGCGGATTTGGGTAGATAAACCTCATTGGCCTAATGCAACGAGCCGCTTATGGCTGCGACGAACAGCGCGTGTGAAGTTCGCTTCATGGCGGAGACCAAAATTGGAGCAGGATATCATCACGCGCTGACCCAAAAGCTCACCGATCTCCACGCTTTTCTTCGCCGGGATAAGTAATGCGTACCCCTTCAACGCTGGCAAATGGCGTCATCTTGTGTGGTCGCCGTTGTCGCGCGTCGATGATGTCGTCCACGTGCACGCCGCGGACCAGCAAAGCATCGGCTACCAGTGAGCGGTGACAGCGCCACGGCACTGCTTCGGCGCACATCAGCGCACAGCACTTGTTGCGTCCAAGTTCAACCACTGCATCGACGTTCTCCGCAAACTCCTCCGTCTGCATATAGTCGGCATAGCCGCGAAAGGACAGGTTACGCCACCCAGAATTTTCAGAGTCCTTGCGCGGATGGCGCAGCCCCCCAAGCCCGCGCATGTAGCGGTATTCTATCCCTGCTGCGCTGAGCGACGCTGCTAGCTGGTCCTGTCCAAACTGCGGATTATGGCGCGACTTGGGCACTGTCCTGATGTCGAGCAGGCATTCGATGCCGTTCTGGCGCAGCAATCCGATGAACTCTTCGATTGTGCGGTTCGAATGGCCGATGGTGCAGACGAGTTCCGGCGTCATGCTCAGCTTTCGCGGTGGCGTTACTCACATTCTGGCATGAACGCACATTCATTTGCGTTCATCTGAAATGGCGCCCCAGCCTGTTGAGCACTCCATCCATTTGCAAGTGCATGCTTGATAAGTGAGGCCACGTGTCGTGGCCTCAATTTCAGGTATTTGTCCGCCGATTCGGGCTGGGGAAAATCAAGCCAGGGATCGCGGGTGCTCAGCCCCGCTATCTTAAGGATGCAGCCACTGCCACTTTCGGCCTGAATCGTCACGTTCAACGCAATATCGCCGTCGCGACCTGCTGCCGATGTTGAAATGATGTAGCGATAGCGCACTTGCCCCACTTCGATGCGTCGGCAATTTTTTTCCTGGAAGAGTCACTGAGTAAGGACCTCTTCGTAGACAGCCAGGTCGGCTTGGGAGAAGCAGCAGAAGATGATTTCTTTAATTCCTTGAAATTGTTCGGCCGCAGCGCGGACTGTCGCCACGGCGAGTGTTGCGGCCAAGTCGATCGGGTAGCCATAGATGCCGGTGCTGATGCTGGGGAATGCCAGCGTGGCTACGCCATGCTCGGCCGCCAGCGCCATGCTGCCGCGATAGCAGGCCGCCAAAAGCTCCGGCTCGCCGCTGTTGCCGCCGCGCCAAACCGGTCCTACGGTATGGATGATGTACTTGGCCGGAAGCCGATAGCCCTTGGTCAGCTTCGACTGGCCGGTCTTGCAGCCGCCGAGAAGCCGGCATTCGTGGACCAGCTCCGGCCCGGCAGCACGATGGATTGCGCCGTCAACGCCGCCACCGCCCAGGAGCGAGGAATTTGCAGCGTTGACGATTGCGTCGACCGAAAGTGTGGTGATATCGCCTTGAATCGCGCGAAGGGTGATTGTCATGGCTGGGCGGCCGGCGGCCTTTGAGTTTATTCAACGAACACTATAGCCGTCCTCGCCGGAATGGTGAAGCTGCCCGTTGCTGCGTCGTAGCGAGCCGCCGCGCCAGCTTGGACGGGATGCAGGCGATAAGCCTTGCCGGCTTCTCCAGCGGCGACGATAGTCTGCTCCACCTTGTCCACGTTGATAAAATAAGCCACCGTCTTGAACCCCGCGCCTTCGTAGCCAGCGCCGTCCAGGCGTGCCGCGACGACGGTTGCTACCTGTTCCGGCCCGGTGTTCAGGAAGTGCAGGCGTTTCCTGATGTCGTCCGCGGTCCGCATCCGGAACAGGGTGCTGCTGGCACGAATGCGCAGCAGGTCGCGGAAGGTGTCTCGTGCGAATGCGATATCGACGGGCGTTGGCTGCAGCGCGCGATTGGCCAGCAAGGGCTGGAGCAGTGCATAGTCCTTGCCGTTGTCTGCAGCAGGCGGCAGGCCGGAACCGAAGTAGTTGGTCTGGTAGGTCCAGTCGAGGCGATTGAACCAGTCGCCCGATTCAAAGCTGTTGCGGTCCATCGATTTCGAACGCAGGATTTCAAACCCGGCGTGGTAATACGCCACGCCCTGCGAGAAGGCGTTGATTGCAGCCGCCAGCATCTGCACGCGTGCGCGGTCGGCGCTGGTCGTGGATATGGGCAGCTTGAGGGCATTGATGTCGTACAGCGTCTGGTTATCGTGGTTCTCCACGTAGTTGACTACTTCGCTGGGCTGGCTCACATAGCCGGCCGGCTGGTTGCCTCCGTACACGATGGCCTGCAGTTCCTTGGTTTCACCGGTAAAGGTCTGCATGCGGTAGCTGCGGATCGAGCCTGCCAGGCCGACCTTCACGAGGTCGGATGCCTTCATCAGGTCCGTCACGGGACGCAGGCCGGCGCCGGCGTTCGGGTCGTACACCAGGCCATTGACGAACCCCTGCTGCGCGACCATTTGCGCACCCGAATCTCCAGCGCCGCCGCCGCGTACCGCATCGCGCGCGCGGTCGCTGAATGTGCCGATGCCGCTGCCGTTCAGCGACAGTTGCGAAGCCTGCACGAAGCGTGCACCGTCGGCTACTTCGCCGAAGTTCCAGCCCTCGCCGATCAGGTTCACGTGTCGCCCGGCCGCTTTATTGACGCGCGCCTGCAGCGCTTCCATTGCGGCGCGCGGCTGGTGTCCCATCAGGTCGAAGCGGAAGGAATCGATGTGGTAGTGCTTGGTCCACAGTTCGGCCGAATCGATCATCAGCTTGGCCATCATGCGATTCTCTGTGGCCGTGTTGAAGCAGCAGGTGGAGTTTTCGATTTCGCCTTTCAGGTTCAGCCGCTGGTAATAGCCGGGTACGATGCGGTCCAATACCGAGCGCTCGTGCTGGCCGCCGCGGTAGGTGTGGTTGTAGACCACGTCGGTGCCGACCCGCAGGCCGGTCTTGTGCAGCGCCATCACCATTTCGCGCAGCTCGATAATGCGGCGCGCGCCGTCGGCCGCATCGGTGCTGTAGCTGCCTTCAGGTGCGTTGTAATGCCAAGGGTCGTAACCCCAGTTGTAGCAGTCCTTCAGCGCGTTGTCGCTGACGATTTTCTGCTGCTGGTCGCTGTCCGGCGCGCCATGTACGACCGGGGCGACGCAGCCTTTTTCCGGCACGCTGCCCAGGTCATAGATCGGCAGCAGGTGCACGTCGGTCAGGCCAGCCTTGGCCAGCATGGCAAGATGCTTCATGCCGTTGGAACCGGTCTCGCGGAAGGCCGTGTATTTGCCGCGGTTCATGGCGCTGACCGACAGGTCGTTGATCGAGAAGTCGCGCACATGCAGCTCGTAGATCGACATGTCCGGCTGCGCCTTCACTGTGGCAGGCGGCTGGTCCTTGCTCCAGCCGGCTGGTGCCAGGCGCGGGTCGGCCAGGTCGGCGATGTAGCTGCGGGCGGAATCGGCGGTCAGGCTGACGGAATACGGG
The DNA here is from genome assembly GCF_049904655.1 of Pseudoduganella sp. R-34. Lineage (NCBI taxonomy): Bacteria > Pseudomonadati > Pseudomonadota > Betaproteobacteria > Burkholderiales > Oxalobacteraceae > Pseudoduganella > Pseudoduganella sp. R-34. The sequence continues at coordinate 5,598,708 of NZ_CP184572.1, read as the reverse complement.
TCGGTAACGGCGTTGCGCACCAGGCCAGTTTTCGGCGCGACCACGTCCACCACGTACTTATAGTAGCGGCCGGACAGGTTGCTGCGCGCGCTGGCGGACCAGATGCCGGTTTTCGCATCGGCATGCATGGTGGTGATGGATTTCGGCTTGCTGCTGCCGGAGTCGAAGACGCAGACGGAGACGCGTTGCGCGGTCGGCGCCCACAGCTTGAATGTGGTGCCGCCTTTGGCGATGCTAGCGCCAAGGTCGGTCGTTTGTTCTGCAGCGGCGTAGACGTCATCCAGCACGCCCGGGACTTGCAAAGCCGTGGCGTCGCGCACGGTGCCGTCGGCGTTCTCCTGCACCAGCACGAGTTGTTTCGGCAGCAGCGCCGGCAGGTGGGCGCGGTCGGCGGTGGACAGCGCGAGCAGCACGCCGTCTCCGGTATATCTGAAGCGCTCGGCCAGAGGCGAGGGAAGCGCTTCTGTCGTTGCGCTGAGCTGCAGCGCACCATCCGCTCCGCTCACGGTGGCGCCTTGCGGAGCGCTGATGCCGGCTGCGGTTGCGTAATAGAGCTTGAAGCTGCCCTCAGCCTGGGCGCCGGTCCATTTCGCCAGCCTGCCATCCAGCCACAGGGCGCGGGCGTCGAAGCCTTGCGTACGGGCCAGCACGGTTTCGTGCGGGCCTTCGCAAGAGGCCAGCGTGTGCGGTGTCGCAGCAGTTGGCGCTGCGGTGAGGGCGGTGGTCGGCGCTGCCGCGGCGGAAACTGCCGCAAAAACCGCCGGCAGGGCCGCGACCAGGGTGCGCTGCTTCATTTTGTCTCCGTAGTAGTGATGCTACGAAAATCTTACCGCAAAATCTGTAGCTTTACTACATTTCAGTCGCGCTGGATCTGGTGCTTTTTCAGCTTGTCGTACAGCGTTTTGCGGGGCAGGAGCAGGCGGTCGGCGGCCAGTGCCACATTATTATCGGCCGCTGCCAGGGCACGCAGGATCAGGTCGCGCTCGAAAGCGTCGACTTGCTGCGGCAGGGAGGGCTGCTCGGCCTCCGTCCCCGCAGCGCCCGCGGCGGGAACGCCGGCCGCCATCACGACGCCGGCAGCCGACGCAGCGCCGGCGCTCATCGCGGCGCTGCCGGATGCTCCAGCGCCGGCGGCCCATTCCATGCCGGCACCCGTCGCGGCGCCCGCAGGCGACGAAATGCCCGCACCAGTGGCAAAAGCCGGACCGGCAGTGCTGCCGGGCGTGGCTGGGGCGGCGACACCAGCCGGGATGCTGTGCGGCGCTGCGACCGGCGCAGCAGGTACCAGCCCAAGCGTCAGGCGTTCCGCGAAGTTGCGCAGTTCACGCACATTGCCCGGCCAATCCGCAGCTTGCCACGCAGCCATCTGCTCCGGCGTCCACATCGGCATCGCCCGCTGGTAGCGCTGTGCTGCCTCGGCGACGAAGTGCGCCAGCAGCAGCGGAATATCCTCGCGCCGGTCGCGCAAGCGCGGCAAGTCGATGCTGATCACGCCGATCCGGTAATACAGGTCCTCGCGGAACAGGCCCTGCGCCGACAGCGCCAGCAAGTCGGCCTTGCTGGCGGCGACTACCCGGCAATCCAGCGCGACCGACTCGTTCCCGCCCAACCGCTCAAGGCGCCGCTCCTGCAGTACGCGCAGGAGCTTGACCTGCAAGGCCATCGGCATGCTCTCGATCTCGTCGAGGAAAACCGTGCCGCCGTTGGCAAATTCCAGCTTCCCGATGCGCCGCTTTTGCGCGCCGGTGAAGGCACCCGCTTCGTGGCCAAAGATCTCGCTCTCGAATACCGACTCCGGCAAGGCGCCGCAGTTGATCGCGACGAAATTCCCCTTGCGCCCGCTGGCCGCGTGAATCAGCCGTGCCATCACTTCCTTGCCGGTACCGGTCTGGCCATTGACCAGGATATCGACGCCGGTCGGCGCCACATTGCGCACCACGACCTTCAGGTGTTCGATGGCTTCGGAGCGCCCGATAAGGTCCGGCATGTCGGGATGCTGCGCGCGCTCGGAACGCAGGCGGCGGTTTTCCAACACCAGGTTGCGGCGCTCCTGGGCGCGCTTGACGGCATCCATCAGGCGTTCGGAGGCGAACGGCTTTTCAATGAAGTCGTAAGCGCCGGCGCGCATGGCTTCGACGGCCATGCTGACGTCGCCATGGCCGGTGACGACGATGACCGGCAGCTCGGCGTCCAGAGCAGCCACGCGCGCCAGCAAGTCCAGGCCTGAAAGCCCCGGCAGGCGCACATCGGTCACCACCACGCCTGCGAAGTTCGCCAGCAATAACGGCAGTGCTTCCTCGGCGCTCGCGCAGGCCTGCACCGCAAAACCGCCCAGTTCAAGCGTTTGCGAGGTGGCCAGCCGCAGCGCGGCCTCGTCTTCAACCAATAGCGCCTTCATGGGGCGGCTCCTTCCTTGATAAGCGGTAAGCGTAACTCAAACTGCGCGCCGCCGCCGTCCAGGTTGCGGGCCGACAGGCGGCCGTTCATTGCCTGCGCGATCGACGAGGAAATCGCCAGCCCCAGGCCCAGCCCTTTCCCGGCAGGCTTGGTCGTGAAGAAGGGCTCGAACAGGTGCGCTGCCACTTCCTGCGGGATGCCTGGACCGTTGTCGCTGATGCGTGCCACGCCGTCGCCGCCTTCACGCGACAGCACGACAGAGACGCGCGGCTGCGCGGTGCTCTCGACAGCATCGAGGGCATTGCGCAGCAGGTTGATCAGCACTTGTTCGATGCGCACCGTATCGCCCGCCACCATCAACGGTGCGGCGCCGGTATCGATCTCCATCGCCACGTTGCGGCGCTTGCTCTCGCTCTCCAGCAGGAAGGCCGAACTGCGCACGGCGCGCCCAAAATCCACCGGGCCGACGGTTTCGTCCTTGCGCGCGAAACCTTTCAGCTGGCTGATGATGGCGCCCATGCGCGCACTGGCATCGCCGATGTGGCCAAGGTTGCTGGCCGCCTGTTCCGGCTGGCCGCGCTCCAGGAAGGTGCGGGCGTTGTCGGCAAAGGCACGGATCGCTGCCAGGGGCTGGTTCAGTTCATGCGTCATGCCAGCCGCCATCTGACCCAGCATGGCCAGTTTGCCGGCCTGCACCAGTTCGTTTTGCGTCGTGCGCAGGATGCGGTTGGTTTCGCTCAGCTGCTGCGTGCGCTGGGCGATGCGCGACTCCAGTTCGCGGTCGAAGGCCAGGCGCTCCTCGCGCCGCCGGCGGCGCTGGTGCATGGCCCAATACGATACGCCGCCGCAGGCCAGCAGCAGGGCAGTTGCCAGCGCCCAGTTGATGCCGCTGCGGACCACGCGCAACTGGCTCGGGAAGATCATCAGCTGCCAGCCAAGCCGTCCCACCTCCTGCGTGACGCGCGGGCCGGGATTGCGGGCCAGCGGCGTGACATCGCGGCCGATGTATTGCTGCGTGCGGGCCAGTTCAGCCAGCGCGCTGGCCGGCAGCGGCTCCAGGCTGTGGTAGCGCCAATTCGGACGGTTGCTGAGGAAGATCACGCCATGGCGATCGGCCAGCAGGATCGGATCTTCGCTGCTGTTCCAGTTGCGTTCCAGTTCGGCGAGGCTGATCTTGACGGCGATTACGCCGTCGATCTCGCCGTGGCGGCGCACCGGCTGCGCGATGAAGTAGCCCGCTTCGCTGGTGCTGGTGCCGATGCCGTAGAAGCGGCCCGCATCGCCGCGCAGCGCGGCCTGGAAATACGGACGGTAGGAAAAATTCTTGCCGGCGAAGCCGCGCGGCTGGTCCCAGTTGCTGGCGCCCAGCGTGAGGCCGTTGCGGTCCATCAGGTACAGCGCACCGACCTTGGCTTGCTGCTGGATGGTTTGCAGCGTTTCGTTCAGCCGGGCGATCGCTTCAGGATCTTTCGGGTTGGCGAGGGCGTTGGTGAGGTCGGGTTGCTGCGCCAGGACGAAGGGAAGGGTTTCAAAGCGTTCCAGCACCGACTGCAGTTCCGGCGCCATGAGCTGCAGCTGGCGCTGGCCCTGCGCCAACTGTTCGTTGCCGGCACGATAGGCGCCGAGCAGGTAGGCGGCCACGATAATCGCGGCCGCCGGGGTTAACAGCAAGAGGAAAGGTTTGCGCATAAGCGCAATTCTAGTCCACCGCAGCCATGCGCAGTTCGTCGCTGTGGTGGCGCTGCTGTTCTTCCATCACCAGCGCGCCCAGTTCACGCTTCAAGGCATTGAAGTCGGCCGATGCGGGATCGCGCAGGCGCGGCAGCTCCACGATCATGTCGCGCTTGACGGTGCCAGGGCGATAGGTCATGACCACGATCCGGTCGGCCAGGTAGATCGCTTCTTCGATACTGTGGGTAACGAAGATGATGGTCTTTTTCAGCTCCGACCAGATGCGCAGCAGCTCGTCCTGCAGGTTGCGGCGGGTCAGTGCATCCAGTGCGCCGAAAGGCTCGTCCATCAGCATGATCGGGGAGTCCAGTGCCAGCACGCGCGCAATCGCCACGCGTTGGCGCATGCCGCCCGACAGGTCTTTCGGATAGCGGTTGCGGAAGTCGGACAGCGACAGCATCTGCAGCAGCTGGTCCACGCGCTGCTTGATTTGCGCCTGCGCCATGCCTTTGACTTCGAGGCCGAAGGCGATGTTCTTTTCCACCGTCATCCATGGAAAAAGGGCGTATTCCTGGAACACCATGCCGCGTTCCGGGCCCGGGCCGGTGATCAACTGGCCGTCGGCGGTGATCTCGCCGCTCGACGGCAGCGAGAAGCCGGCGATGGCGTTCAGCAGGGTCGACTTGCCGCAGCCCGATGGCCCCAGCAGGCAGACGAACTGGCCTTGCGGGATCTGCAGGTTGATGTCGCGCAGCGCCACCACTTCGCGGTTGTCGGTCTTGAATACCTTGTTGACGCCCTTGACGTCGATATGGGTTGCGCTCATCTCAGTTCTCCAGGCCGCGGTGCCAGCGCAGCAGATGGTTATTCAGCTTGTTCATGCCAATGTCGATCGCCAGGCCAAGCAGGCCGATGCTGATCATGCCTGCGATGATCTTGTCCGACCAGAAGTACTCGCGTGCTTCGAGGATACGGAAGCCCAGGCCGTTGTTCACGGCGATCATCTCGGAAACAATCACCACGATGAAGGCGGTACCGATGCCGATGCGCACGCCGGACAGGATGTAAGGCACGGCTGCCGGCAGCATCACGCGCACGAACATGGTGCTCTGGCTGACGCCCAGGTTGCGGGCGGCGCGGATGTAAATGCCGTCCACGTGGCGCACGCCGGCGATGGTGTTCATCAGCACCGGGAAGAAGGCGCCCAGCGCAATCAGGAACACCGCCGGCGCGTTACCCAGCCCGAACCACAGGATCGCCAGCGGGATGTAGGCGATGGGCGGAATCGGACGCAGCACCTGCAGCAGGGGATTGAGCCAGTCGTACATCCGTTTGCTCGAGCCCATCACCAGGCCGAAAGGCAGGGCCAGGCCGGCGCCGACAGCGAAGCCGACCAGCACGCGGTACATGCTGCTGATGGTGTCGCCAATCAGCTCGCCGGACAGCGCCCAGGCGAACCAGGAGCTGGCAGCCGGGTCGTAAGGCTGCAGCGGCAGCAGGTACTCGACCCACTTGGTGACCACGGCCCAAGGCGAGGGCAGCACCTGCGGGTTGATCCATTCCAGCGAGGCGCTGGCCTGCCACAATGCGATCACCAGCACGGGCACCACGGAGCCCGCTGCGATCTGGCGCAAATTCAGTTTTGCCATGATGTGCCTCGCCTTACTTGATGTTCAGGCTTTTCTTGGCTTCGTCCAGCAGGTCGGTCTTGACCCACTCGGAAGCGACAGGCGCCTTGCGCATCTTGCCCACGCCGGTCTTGTTCATCACATCGGTGGTGACCTGGATGTGTTGCGGCGAGATGTCGTAGGTGTACGGCGAGTTGGCAATCGCGTCCTGGAAGTCGTCGGAAGTGATCTGGCCTTTGAAGATCACGTTGCGCACGTATTTTTCTGCGGTCGGCTTGTCGTCGATGAAGGTCTTGGTGGCCTGTACGAAGCAGTTCATGAACTTGGCGGCGGTAGCGCGGCGGGTCGAGTAGAACTTCTCGCTCATGACCATGGTGCGGACTGGTTCGCCGATCGGGGTGTCATATGGCTTCATGACTTCCACGCCAAAGCCCTTGTTGATGGCTTGCGAGGATTGCGGTTCGGATTGCATGATCGCGTCCAGGTTCTTGCCGAGCAGGGCCTGGTTCAGGTCCGCGAAGGCCAGGAACACCAGTTGCACGTCCTTGCCCGGCTGGTCGGAGAAGGTCAGGCCGGCTTGCGCCAGTTCGGCAGCCAGCAGCACTTCGTGGATGCCGCCACGGGTCACGCCGACTTTCTTGCCCTTCAAATCCTTGATCGCCTTGATGCCGCTGTCGGGGCGCGCGACCAGGCGCGCGCCACCTTTGGCGAAACCGGCGACGACATAGATCGGGGCGCCATTGGCGCGGCCCTGGATGGCGGCCTCCGATGCGGTGGCGCCGACATCGAGCTCGCCGGCCAGGATCGCCTGCATCACGTCAGGACCCTTGGCGAAGACGTGTTCTTCGACCTTGATGCCGCACTTCGGTGCGATTTCCTTGATGTACGAGACGGCGCCGTAGTGGGCGAATTTCAGGTTGCCGAGGCGAACAACTTCCTGGGCGTTGGCGGCGGAAGCGAATGCTGCGGCCACGAAGAGGGATGCGAGTTTAAGCTTGGTCATGCTGGTCTCCTGGATAAGGGGTGTTTTGACCAGCTAATAGCAGCTTCCGTGCCAGAAAATTGGAATTCGGCAAGTGCTTGATTTTATTGGTGCGCAGCCCTTGGCGGCTGGCGCGGGCCCGCTGTGGCGTGGCGGAATTCCGGAATTCCATCCGCGCCTTGTGCGGATTTTCGCCAATGCTTAGTCGGCGTACTGCTTCAGGTACTTCGCCGTCAGCCGTTCATGTTCACCCTGGCGGATATCGGCCAGTGCCTTCCAGGCCTCGGTGACCAGCTCAGGATATTTTTGCTGGAACTGGTGGCTGAACTGCAAGTAGTAATCCTTGCTGGCCAGCGGCGGGGAGACTTTGACAATGCGCGCGAACTCGGGATTCTTGCGCAGCACGTAGTCGCCCACGTCGCTCAACTGCGCCAAGCCGTCGGCACGGCCGGCCAGCAGCATGCGGAAGGCGTCCTCGGAGCTGCTGATTTCGTTCACCTGGATATCCATCTTGCGCAGGTCGTCAACGATGGCGTAGCCGCGCATGGCGACCAGCCTTGGTGGAAACGAGAAGCGCTTGCCATCCCAATGGAGCGGTGAATCGATCAGGCGGTACAGGCTGTACGTCTTGGTGTCGATCCGAAAGCGCCTGTCGTCCTTGCCATCGCGCATCGGGTAGACGCCCATCTTCGTTCGCTCTGGCTTGAAGCTGCTGGAGAACACGGCATCCACGGCGCCGGCCTCAAGTTCCGCCAGGCAGCGTGCCCATGGTTTGCGCGAAAATTGAATCTTCAGGCGAGGCACGCGGGAAGGCAGCATTGCCACCATTTCTACTGCGACTCCCGGATTATCAGGAATTGCCGTGCCGGCGCCGGTATGGTCGTAAGTATCCTTATCCTCGAAGGCTACGCGCAGTTCGACCACCTGTGCGTGGGCGAGGGAGGCCGTCATGGCCAGGCATAGAACCAGGGCGCGCAGGATGCTCATCCGTATCAGCCGGTAAAAGTCCACCATCCTTCAATTTGTAGCAGACAGCATACAAGGCAAAGAGACTGCTGGCTAGTACGGCGCTGCGCTGCGCCCCTTTGCTCATGCCTTTTGCGGTTCGGGCGCAGAGCCGTAGCAGACCTGCGGTTCCGTATCCTTGCGGTAGAAATCCACCATCTTGTAGCGCATCGCGTAAAGGGCGAAGCAGCCGGCCACCAGTGCCGCGAAGACGGCGAAGAAGTACATCTGGAAGGCCATCACCGAGAAGCCGGTGGTCTTGATGTAGGCGGACACTGCGTCGTTCTTCACGCCCGCGTTCACAATCAGCACCCACAGGTTGCCCACGGTGATCGCCAGGTACCACAGTGCCATGATCACACCCTTCATCGAGGAGGGCGCCTGCGAATACGCGAACTCCAGGCCGGTTGCGGACACCAGTACTTCGCCAAAGGTCAGTAATGCATAAGGCAGGATCTGCCAGGCCATTGACACCGGCGAACCGCCATCCATCAACACCTGCAGCGTGCCGATCACCACCCAGGCCAGTGCGGCGAAGAATATGCCGGCGCCCATCCGGCGCAGCGGCGTCGGTTCGATGCCCAGCTTGCGCAGCAGCGGGAACAGCGCGATGTTATTAAATGGAATCAGCAGCATGACCAGCAGCGGATTTAGCGCCTGCATCTGCGCCGGCACAAAGCTGAAGGACCAGCCCAGCAGTTCATAGGTCGGGTGCACCATATCGTTCGCCTGAACGATCCAGGTTGACGCTTTCTGGTCGAACAGGGAGTGGAACGGGGTCACCAGGGCGAACACGATGAAAATGCGCAGCACGGCGCGCACGCCGTCCACCGCTTCATCGCTATGCTTGCCGCGTGCGCGCTCGAGCTGCATCGAGGTCCCGATGCCGCCGAAAGAGATCAGCAGCACCAGCGCTGTGCAGGCCGCGATCACGAAGCCCCAGGATGGGGTCATCGCCAGCGACACCAGCGCGGCAATGACGCCAATGACCGCGACGGTCAAGCCGGGACGGGACTGGCCCGGTGCAGCCGACATCAGCGCGGTGCGGGTGACACGTGAAAACGATTCGCTGCTTGGCTCCGACGGCGGCACGTGGACATACTTCCTGCGGCCAGCCCAGAACACCAGGGTGGCGACGAACATCAGGATGCCGGGGATGCCGAACGCGACGGCCGGGCCGAAGTCCTTCAGGAAGATCGGCATCAGCAGGGACGCAAAGAAGGAGCCGAAGTTGATGCTCCAGTAAAAGGCGTCAAATACCACCTTGGCTTTCTTCTTGTTGGTCTGGTCGAACTGGTCGCCGACGAAGGAGACTACCAGCGGCTTGATGCCGCCCGAGCCGAAGGCAATCAGGAACAGGCCAAAGTAGAAGCCATTCAGGTTGCTCTCGAAAAGCGCCAGGCAGGCGTGCCCTGCGCAGTAGATCAGCGAGAACCAGAATACCGTATTGTATTTGCCGAAGAAGCGGTCCGACAGCCAGCCGCCCAGCAGCGGGAAGAAGTAGACGCCGATCACGAAGGTGTGGAACACATGCTTCGCTTCTCCGGCGCGATGCTCGGAAGGGATGAACAGCAGCAGGGTGCTGATCAGGAACGGCACCAGGATGTTGCGCATGCCGTAAAAACTGAAACGCTCGCAAGCCTCGTTGGTGATGATGTACGGGATTTGCCGAGGCATTGGCCCGTTACCCTGTTCCAGTTCTTGCGTCGACATGAGGTCTCCCGATTTCAAATAATGGGCGCGATGCTATGCGAACGCATCTGTGTTGGCAACTACAGGTTTCACTTACATGTAGTTTAACTACGAGAAAAATTGTAAGTCATTGATTTTTAAGGATTCATAGTATTTGAACTTCCCGCAGTCATCATGTATATTATCTACATAACTGTTTTTGACTCTGGATGAGGAATATGAGCACACCTTGGTGGAAAGAAGCAATCATTTATCAGGTTTATCCGCGCAGTTACCTGGACACCAACGGTGACGGCATCGGCGACCTGAATGGCATTACCGATCGCCTCGACTACATCGCCAAGCTGGGCGTGGACATCATCTGGATCTCGCCGTTCTTCAAATCCCCGATGCGCGATTTCGGCTACGACGTGGCCGACTACTGCGATGTGGACCCGATGTTCGGCACCCTGGCCGACTTCGACCGCATGATCGCCAAGGCCCACAGCCTGGGCCTGAAGATCATGATCGACCAGGTCATGTCGCACACTTCCGAAGACCATCCATGGTTCAAGGAGAGCCGTTCCTCGCGCGACAATCCCAAGTCCGACTGGTATGTCTGGGCCGATCCGCTGCCGGACGGTAACCCGCCCAACAACTGGCTGTCCGTGTTCGGCGGCTCGTCGTGGCAGTGGGACTCGCGCCGCAAGCAGTATTACATGCACAATTTCCTGGTCAGCCAGCCGGACCTGAACTTCCATAATCCGGAAGTGCGACAGGCCCACCTCGACGCGCTGCGCTTCTGGCTGAAGCGCGGCGTCGACGGCGTGCGCATGGATGCCTGCAACTTCCACTTCCACGACCGCCAGTTGCGCAGCAACCCGCCGGCCCTGGTGCGCGACACTTCCACCGTGAGCGACGCCAACCCCTACGGCATGCAGGCGCACATCCACGACAAGAGCCAGCCGGAAAACGTGGCCTTCCTGGAAAAGCTGCGCCTGCTGCTGGACGAATACGGCGCGGTGGCGATCGGCGAAGTGGGCGCCGACGATTCGCTGGCCGTGATGGCCGAATACACCGCCGGCGGCAACAAGCTGCACATGGCTTACAGCTTCAACCTGCTGACCGCCGACAGCAGCGCAGGCCACATCCGCAAGCAGGTGGAAGACTTCAAGGCGCGCGTCAAGGACGGCCAGCCATCCTGGTCGGTCGGCAATCACGACGCCGTGCGCGTGGTGACGCGCTGGAACGGCATGAGCAACCAGGCAGCTTTCGCCAAGCTGGTGCTGGCCATGCAGCTGTCGCTGAAAGGCACGCCTTGCCTGTACCAGGGCGATGAGCTGGCGTTCAGCGAAGCCGATGTACCTTATGAGTTGATCCAGGACCCTTACGGCAAGACTTTCTGGCCCGAGTTCAAGGGGCGCGACGGTTGCCGCACCCCGATTGCCTGGACCACTGGCGCGCACGGCGGTTTCACTTCAGGCACACCGTGGCTGCCGGTGGCGGAGGAGCACAGGGCCATCGCCGCCTCGGTGCAGGAAGAAGACCCGGATTCGCCGCTGAACTTCGCGCGCCGAATGATCGCCTGGCGCAAGACCATGCCGCAGCTGACGCGCGGCGACATCGTGTTCTACGACGCGCCGGAGCCGGTGCTGGCACTGCGGCGCGACCTGGAAGGGCAGCGCAGCGTGCTGGCGCTGTTTAACCTCGGCGCGGCGCCGGTCAATTTCGCGCTGCCGGCAGCCAAGGGGGCGCAAAAGCTGGAGCAGCCGGGCCTTCCGGGCGAAGTGGCCGGCGAAGAGGTCCAGTTGCCAGGCTACGGCGCCTGGTTTGGCTACGTAGTATAAATATAAGAGGCCCCGTCTACGCACGGGGCCTTGTTTTTCGGGTATCCTCCCGCCTTTAAGGCGTTATCTAATACTTAAAAGACAATGAAACAGATAGAGGCAGACCCAAAAGCTAACCGATCCGCTTTTGCGGACGGCCCCCGCCTGCTGGCTGACATCGGCGCCACCCATGCGCGCCTGGCGCTGCAAACCGCACCTGGCGAGTTCCAGGCAGTGCGGGTGCTGCAGTGCGACGACTTCACCGGCATCGTCCCGCTATTGCGCAACTACCTGGCGGATCACGGCGACGTCAACCTCAATCACGGCGCGCTGGCGCTGGCCAACCCGGTGCATGGCGATTACATCCGCATGACCAACCGCGATTGGCAGTTCTCCACCGACGAAGTGCGGCGTGAACTGGGCCTGCATACCCTGTTGGTGGTGAACGACTTCACGGCGCTGGCGATGGCGATCCCCGGTTTCAAGGCGGAAGACCTGATGCAGGTTGGCGGCGGCTCGCCGGCGCAGAACTCGGTGATCGGCGTGCTCGGCCCCGGTACTGGCCTGGGCTGCTCTGGCGTGATCCCGACCACCGACGGTTTCGTGACCCTTGGTTCTGAAGGCGGCCATACCAACTTTGCGCCGGCCGACGAACGTGAATACGCGATCCTGCAATACGCCTGGCAGACCTGGCCGCACGTGTCGAACGAACGCCTGATTTCCGGCCCCGGCATGGAAATCATCTACCGTGCGCTGGCGCGCCGCAACGGCCTGAGCGTGCGCGACCTGACCTCGCAGCAGATCATCGCCGGCGCGCTGAAAGACAGGAATGCGCTCTGCCTCGAAGTGCTGGAATGCTTCTGCGCCATGCTGGGCGGCGCCGCGGCCAACCTGGCGGTGACGCTCGGTTCCTTTGGCGGCATCTTCATCGGCGGCGGCATCGTGCCTCGCATGGGCGAATGGTTCAAGGAGTCGCCGTTCCGCAGCCGCTTCGAAGCCAAGGGCCGTTTCTCGTCCTACCTGGCCGACATTCCGACGTATGTCATCACCACGCCGAACCCGGCGTTCTACGGCGTCGCCACGATCTTGTCCGAACACCTGCGCGGCCGCACCGGCGCCAACACCCTGATGGAACGCGTGCAGTCGCTGAAGTCGGAACTGACCCCGGCCGAACAGCGCGTTGCGCAACTGGTGATCGAGCAGCCGCGCCTGGTGCTGAACGAACCGATCGCCGACATTGCACGGCTGGCGGAAGTATCGCAGCCGACCGTGATCCGCTTCTGCCGCTCGCTGGGCTTCCAGGGCCTGGCCGACTTCAAGCTGAAGTTTGCGTCCAGCCTGACCGGCGCCATTCCGGTGCGTCACAGCCAGGTGCGCGTATCCGACAGCACGCACGACCTGAGCGCCAAGGTGATCGACAATACCGTCTCCGCGATCCTGAAGTTCCGCGACCAGATGGACGTGCACTCGCTGGACCGCGCGATCGAGCTGCTGTCCAAGGCCAAGAAGGTCGAGTTCTACGCCATGGGCAACTCGCGCGTGGTAGCCCTGGATGGCCAGCACAAGTTCTTCCGCTTCCGCATTCCGACCGCCGCCTACGGCGACTCCCACCTGTTCAAGCTTGCGTCCGAACTGTTGAAGCCGGGGGACGTGGTGATCGCGATTTCCAATTCCGGCAAGCTGCCGGAGCTGGTTGAAGCGGTGGAATCAGCCCGCAACGCCGGGGCCGACGTCATCGCCATTACCAGCAGCCAATCGCCGCTGGCCAAGAAGGCTACGGTTTGCCTGGCGGTCGACCACACGGAAGACAGCAGCGCCTTCCTGTCGATGATTTCGCGCATCCTGCAGCTGCTGCTGATCGACATCCTGTCAGTCGGCATTTCGCTGGACGAGCAAAACGCCGAACTGGTGCTGGAGCACAAAGCCAACGGCGTGGTGCAGGAAAGCCGCCGCCTGCAAATCTCCCACCTTGATAATTGAAAGTCGGGGTCAGGTCTGGCAATCCGCCATTTTGGCGGATTGCCAGACCTGACCCCGACTTTCAAAATAGATCTCGCATCTGGAAGTAGAGCATGCCCAAGACCAGCGCCGGCGTGCGCAGCAGCGTGCCGCCGGGGAAGGGGGCGTGCTTGATGCGCGCGAAGATGTCGAAGCGCTCGGCCTGTCCTGCAATCGCTTCCGCCACCAGCAGGCCGGCCATGCCGGTGAAGGCCAGGCCGTGGCCTGAGAAGCCTTGCATGTAATAGATGTTGTGGCCGATCCGCCCCAGGTCCGGGGCGCGGTTCATGCTGATGTCGATGAAGCCGCCCCACGCGTAATCGATGCCCACGTCCGCCAGTTGCGGAAACACGGCGACCATGCGGCGCCGGATGCGTTCGACCAGGTTGGCCGGCGTTTTGGCGCTGTAGCTGTCGCCGGCGCCGAACAGCAGCCGGTGGTCGGCGCTGAAGCGGAAGTAATCCAGTACGAAATTGGTGTCCGACACGGCACTGCGGCGCGGCAGCAGGCTGTCTGCATGTTCCTTGCTGAGTGCTTCAGTGGCGACAATATACGTCCCCACCGGCATGATGCGCGCACTCACCTGCGGCACCAGGTTGCCATACTCGGCGAGATAGACGTTCGCGCCCAGCACAACAAAGCGCGCGGCCACCTGTCCCTGGGCGGTGTGCACAAGCGGCGTATTGCCGCGCTCCAGCAGGAATACCGGGGAATCCTCGAAGACGCGCACGCCGGCTGCCATCGCCGCGCGACCAAGACCCAGCGTGTACTTGAGCGGATGCACATGCCCGCCGCCCATGTCGGCCACGCCGGCATGGAAGCGCGGGCTGTCGATCCATCGGCCGATCTCGTGCGGCGAAATCCAGTGCAGCGGATAAGCGTAGGCTTTTTCCACATGCCGCCCCCAGGCTTCCAGCGCGCGCATCTTGCCCGGCTTGACCGCCAGGCTGAGTGCGCCGGGCTTGTAGTCGCAATCGATGCCGTACTTGTCGATGCGTTTGCGCAGCAGCTGCACGCCTGCCACCGAGGCATCCCATGCGCGGCGCGCGTCCTCGCGCGGCAACTGGCGCTCGATGGCGGACTCGCCGTCGTTGCCGAAGCCGGGCAATACCTGCCCGCCATTGCGGCCCGACGCGCCCCAGCCCAGGCGCTGCGCTTCCAGCAAGACCACGGAATAGCCGCGTTCCGCCAGCTCCAGTGCGGCGGACAGCCCGGCCAGGCCGCCGCCAATCACGCAGACGTCCGCGCTGGTGCTGCCTGTCAACGGGGGCAGGGCAGCGGCGCGCTGCACGCTCGCCTCATAGTATGAGTTCTCGATGACGCCCAGTTCTTTGCGCAGCAGCGTGCCCATATCAGGTGACGCGGAAGTTCAGGAACTGCCAGGGATCCTCTAGGTCGTGCGGCTCGTCGAACAGGCCGCTGCGCTCCTTGAGAGGCGTCCAGTCGCTATATACGCCAACCAGCTCGCCCAGGTAGGGCGCGGCGATTTCCATGACCAGCTGGTCGTCAATGTCGTCCGGCTCCACCACGCCGCAATCGGGATTGCGCAGGGCCCATGCCATGCCGCCCAGGATGCCCGCCACCACCTGCAGCGAAGTCGCCGAGTTGTGCGGCGCCAGTTCGCGCGCCTGTTCGATGTCCAGGCGCGAACCGAACCAGTAGGCGCCTTTCGAATTACCCATCAGGAGCACGCCCAGTTCGTCCATCCCGCTTTCGATTTCCTTGCCGATGATGCGCTGTTCGCTTTGCTGCTGCCAGTTCTTGCCGGCCACTTCGTGCAGCGACAGCACTGCGTCGTCGCAGGGATGGTAGGCATAGTGCACGGTAGGGCGGTATACCACTTCATTGTTTTCTCGCAGCGTCAGGTGGTCGGCGATCGAAATCGACTCGGCGTGCGTGACGAGGAAGCCGTGATAAGGCCCCTCGAGCGGCGTCCAGCTTCGCACGCGGGTGGCAATGCCGGGGCGCTTCAGATAAATGGCGGCGTCGCTGCCGTAGCCGTGGCGGGCGGCGTCGGCCGGCCAATGCTTCTCATGGCTGCCCCAGCCCAGCTCCGCCGGCTGCAAGCCCTCGCTGACGAAGCCGTCCACCGACCAGGTGTTGACGAATTCGTCGCGCGCCTTGCGGCGGCTGGAGACTTGCGTGTCGCGTTCGGCGATGTGGATTACTTTGATATCCAGCTGGTGCGCCAGCCTGGCCCAGTCTTCGTAGCAGTCGGGACGCGCCACTTCGAGGCGCTGGTCGCGCGCCATATTCATCAGCGCCTGTTTGACGAGCACGGAGGCCAGGCCCGGATTGGCGCCTTGCGTCACCACGGCTGTCGCGCCGTGGCGCTTGTCGAGGCGGAAGGCCAGCACTGCCTCGCGCAGCGCGTAGTTCGAACGCTGCGACAACGATAGGTCTTCGTCATCGTAAAACCCCTTCCACGGTTCCGTGCATGTGTCGAGATAAAGGACGCCACGCCGCCAGCAATAGCGGATCAGGTCCAGGCTCGACACGTCGACTGAAAGATTTAGCAGGAAGTCGCCCTTGCGCAGCAGGGGATCGAGGATGCTCTCGAGACTCCCCTCCTGCAGCGGCGTAGCCTGGTAGTCGATGCCATATTCCTCGGCGACGCCGCTCTTGTCCGGGCCGCGCGACACGACGGTGAGCTGGGACGGCTCCAGCCCGAAATGCCGAAACAGCAAGGGCACCACGGCCTGGCCGATGCTGCCGAAGCCGAGCATGACCAGGCGCCCTGGCAATACGCCGTGTTGTTTATGGTTTTCCATCCTATCTCCCCTAAGTGAGGCCATTGTGGGGCGCACGCCGGTTGGCTTCCATGCGGGATTTAACATTCAAGCTTCTTGCATTTTGCAAAAAATGAGTTAAGATATGTCTTAATGAGATATATCTTAACTTTCCGGGAGAAAGCCATGTTCCATTTTTTCCGCGGCCACCACCGGCTGCACCATGAACACCACCATCACCAGCGCGGCGGCGGCCGCGGGCCGAAGATGTTTGACGCTGGCGCCATGCGCTACGTCGTGCTGCAACTGATCGCCGACAAGCCGCGCCACGGCTACGAAATCATCAAGGAACTGGAAACGCTGACCGGCGGCAGCTACTCGCCCAGCCCGGGCGCGATCTACCCGCTGCTGTCGATGATGGCCGACATGGGCCATGTGGACATCGTCAAGGATGGCAACAAGAAGCTGTATTCGGTCTTGCCGGAAGGGCAGCAGTTCCTCGACGAGAACCGCAATATGGTGGACGCCTACATGGCGCGCCTGGTGGAAAACGCGAGGGGGGAAGACGGGGGGGATTTGCGCACCCTGATGCATGCCCTGAAAGACGCCGTCATCACTCGCGGCCGCGGCCCGCGTGCCAGCCGCGAGCACGTCGACGCAATTCGCGCTATCCTCAAGCGCGCCATCAACGACATTAACCAACTCAGCTGATGACCCAGACACTCACTCCGCAACGCGAACGCACAGTCCTGTGGCTGCTGGCGTTCATACAATTCACCGTCATCATGGACTTCATGGTCATGATGCCGCTTGCTCCGCAATTGATGAAGGCATTCACCATCAGCGCCGCCCAGGTTTCCGGCGCTGTATCGGCCTACGCCTGGTGCGCCGGGCTTTCCGGCCTGCTGGCGGCAACCTATGCCGACCGCTTTGACCGCAAGAAGCTGCAACTGACCGTGTTCATGCTGTTCAACCTGTCGAACCTGGCCTGCGCCCTGGCGCCGAACTTCCATGTTCTGGTGCTGTCGCGAGCTTTTGCCGGCATGACCGGCGGCGTGCTGGGGGCGATCAGCATGTCCATCATCGCCGACCTGATTCCGCAGGAACGCCGCGGCGCCGCCACCGGCGTCGTGATGACTTCCTTCAGCATGGCCGCGATCGCGGGCGTGCCGATCGGCGTCATGCTTGGCGCGCACTTCGGCTGGCAGTCGCCGTTCTATCTGCTGGTAGTACTGTCGATGGTCGTGTGGCTGGTCGCTGCGCGCACCCTGCCTGCGATGACTGCGCACCTGGCCAACGCGCCGGTGCCGCTGGCGCGCGTGCTGCCCGAGCTGTTTGGCCTGTTCACGGTGGGCGCCCACTTGCGCGGTTTCCTGCTGTGCTTTGTGGTGACAGTCAGCGGCATGATGGTGATTCCCTTCATTTCGCCCATGCTGGTCGGGAACCTGGGCATCGAACCGGCGCAGATCAGCTACGTCTACCTGTGCGGCGGCATTGCGACCCTGTTCAGCTCACGCCTGATTGGCGGCTGGTCCGACCGGGCCGGCAAGCAACGCGTATTCCGCTGGGTGGCGCTGTTCTCGATTGCGCCGACGCTGTTCATGACGCATATGCCGCACATCCCGCTGCTGGCGATCATGCTGTTCTTCCCATTCTTCATGGTCGCCATGTCGGGCCGCTTCGTGCCGTTGCAGGCGCTGCTGACCACCATCCCCGAGCCGCAGCGGCGCGGCGCTTTCCTCAGCGCGAACGCGGCGGTCCAGCAGATGGGAACGGGGATTGGCGCCTTTGCCGGCGGCCTATTGGTGCATACCGATGCGGCAGGGCGCTTGCTGGGATACGGCACCATCGGCGTCATTGCCTCAGTGCTTATCGTGTTCTCGGTATGGTGGATCGGGCGGGTGCAGAGCGCGCACGTCCCGCTTACTGCGCGTTCCCCTGCTTGACCACCAGGTCCAGCAGCCGCTGGCCTTGCTCGAGCACGGGCTTGGCCAGTTCATCGCGCACGACGTCGCTGAAGAAGCCGTCGGTGACGCGATTGCCGTCCTGCGACAGGAAGGTGAAGCGCAACTGGCCCGGGCCCGGCACATACACCGGTCTTTGCGGCGAAGCCTTGATGAAGGCCGGGATGGCGCTTGCGACCAGCACTTTCGCCTGCGCCGCCACGTCGGCCGGCGCCCCTTCGAAAACGGCGGTGCGCCCGGTCTGGTTGATGTAGCGCACGCGCCCGTCGGCGTAGGCGGCAAGGGTGTCCATGCTGCCGTCCAGCGGCACTTCAATCACCACGCCCAGCACTTCCGGCGCGGCCGGGGCATGGCCGTTGGCGCGCAGCCAGTGCGCAGCCAGCAGCCGCACGCGCGATTCTTCGCTTGCGTCCTGTGCGATGGCTTGCACCACGCGCGCGTCGGGAGCTTCGCCAAAGAGCTGGCCGGCATCGTCGGCGAACAGCATCTTGTGCACGGTGTTTAACTCTTCCGTGCCGTACGGCGCGTCAGCGCGGACTTTTGACTTGGCGCTGAACGCCGCAAACAACTTCTTGAACATCTTTACCATCCAGTTAATGCTTCAACTTCCGTAATGTGGCGCCAGCTTGGGCGCGCGCGCATCATGTCGGCATATTGTTGCAATGCCGGCCAGGCAGTTGCAGGACGCGGCATGTTGCGCGACCAGCGCATGTACATGGTCAGCATCAGGTCCGCGCCGGAAAACGTTTCGCCCAGCAGGTAGGGGCCATTATCGGCCAGGCGGGCATCGAGCGTGGCCCACGTCGCTTCAATCCGCTGCCGGATTGCGCTGCGCAGCGCGCTGTCGTCATTCGTGCTTCCAAGGTCGGACGGGTAGAACCACAGGCGGAAATTGTTGCCCAGGCTGTTCGCCAGCGTCACCATCAACTCGTACCATTCGGCCCGTGCCAGCGAGCCGGCAGGCGGCGCCAGGTTCGATTGCGGGTGGCGTTCGGCCAGCATCAGCATCAGGGCCGCCGATTCGGCGAAGGGCTTGCCGTCGATGAGGAGGGTAGGCACTTTGCCTTGCGGGTTGATGCGCAGGTATTCAGGACTGCGCTGCTGGCCCGCTTCAAGGTCGATTGCCACCAGTTCGTAAGGCACGCCGATCTCTTTCAGCGCCGCGTGGATCGCCAGGCTGGCTGCACCTTTGCCGTAATAGAGGGTGTACATGGTCTAGTCCTTCAAGCCTTTGCGCCATTGATCGAGCGACATCAGCTCGCCGCTGATATCGTCTTCAACCAGGATATCGCCGTTCACGTGCGAGACCAGAAAGCTGGCCACAGCTTGCGCCATGTCGTCGCCGTTCTCCACGAAAATGAGCTGGTAATAAGGGCTGCCGTTCACGTCGCGCGGCGCCGGATCGGTTTCAAGCAGCGCACCATGGCGCTCGCCGCCGCTGCGCTTTTCGATGGCGTCCGCCAGCCGTTTCAGCTCCGGCAGCGCCATCAGTTTTTCAACCGCCTGGTCGCGGCTCAGGTTTGCTTTCGCTGCTGGCATGGCCACAGGCGCCGCAGCGGCCATCGGCGCAGCAGTTGCATGGATGTTGTGATTGCTTGCATACCAGGCACCGATACCTGCAAGGAGCAGGCCGGCAACGGCGCCGGCGATGGCGGATTTACGGGAGGAAGACATTGCTTGGCACGACCATGCGGTGAAAGTGCGCCAATACTAACAGAATTAAAAAGCCTGCGAGGCGTGAACCAGGCAGGCTTTCGGGATACGCAGAGTGGACGCTTACTGCTTGCGGCGGCGCAGGGCAAGGCCCATCATGCCCAGGCCGAGCAGCATCGAGGCGATGGTTGCAGGCTCCGGTACGGCTTTCAGCGAGACGTTATCGAGCGAACCGCCGATGCTGTCGCTGATGCCGGAAGCCTGGAAGCTCAGGTTCGACAGGCTGCCGACGGCAAACATCGACAACTCAATCTTGAACCAATTGGTCTTCGAGGTGAAGTTGTCCTGCTCGACGTGCTTCAGCAGATTGCCGTTCCACAGCACGTCGATGCCGTTGGTGGCGGCCGATGTGTGTTCGCGCGGGGCGTAGTAGAAAGACAGGTTGTACCTGCCGCCGGCGACGGTGTCGATGGTCTGGCTGATCCAGCTATTGACCGAGGAATCCAGTTCCAGGAAGTTGCCGCCGTCCTGGGCCGTACCGGCCACGTTATTGCGCACTTCAACGCCTTTTGAGCCGACGCTCCATCCGTCCAGCGCGGACTTGATGGTCCAGGAACCAGCGGCGACGCCGTTCTTTTCAAAGCTGCCATTGGTGATCAATTCCATCGGGCCCGCATAGGCGGTGCCTGCGACGGCAAACAGGAGGGCGGTCAGAAGTTTCTTCATATTGTCGAAATTAAATGAAGGTTGCGTAAAAGTTATTGTGATTGTAGCACGGTTATTTGCCGGCTTCTTTTTGCGCATAGGGGAAATGATGTATCTCAATGAAGAAAAAGCCTGCAAGGCGCAAACCTTGCAGGCTTTTTAGTCAGCTGTGAGGCTGTCGGCGATTACATCATGCCGTCCATGCCACCCATGCCGCCCATACCGCCCATGCCACCCATGCCGCCGGCTGGCTTGTCTTCTACGACTTCAGCAACCATGCAGTCGGTGGTCAGCATCAGGCCAGCGATGGAGGCTGCGTTCTGCAGAGCGGAACGGGTTACCTTGGCTGGGTCCAGCACGCCCATTTCAACCATGTCGCCGTAGGTGCCGTTGGCAGCGTTGTAGCCGTAGTTGCCGGTGCCGGCTTGGACGGCGTTCACAACCACCGAAGCTTCTTCGCCGGCGTTGGTGACGATCATGCGCAGTGGCTCTTCCATGGCGCGCAGCACGATCTTGATGCCGGCGTCCTGGTCGGCGTTGTCGCCTTTCACGTTCAGCGAAGCGCGGGCACGCAGCAGGGCTACGCCGCCGCCTGGCACAATGCCTTCTTCCACAGCTGCGCGGGTTGCGTGCAGTGCGTCTTCAACGCGGGCCTTCTTCTCTTTCATCTCGACTTCGGTGGCTGCGCCAACCTTGATCACGGCAACGCCGCCGGCCAGCTTGGCCACGCGCTCTTGCAGTTTTTCGCGGTCGTAGTCGGAGGTCGCGCCTTCGATCTGGGTGCGGATCTGTGCCACGCGGCCTTCGATGGCCGAAGCTTCGCCTGCGCCGTCGATGACGATGGTGTTTTCCTTGCCCACTTCGATACGCTTGGCTTGGCCCAGTTCTGCCAGGGTGGCTTTTTCCAGGGTCAGGCCGACTTCTTCAGCCACTACCTGGCCGCCGGTCAGGATGGCGATGTCTTCCAGCATGGCCTTGCGACGGTCGCCGAAGCCAGGAGCTTTCACTGCGCAGGTCTTCAGGATGCCGCGGATGTTGTTGACCACCAGGGTCGCCAGTGCTTCGCCTTCGATGTCTTCAGCGATGATCAGCAGTGGACGGCCGGCTTTTGCTACTTGCTCCAGTACTGGCAGCAGGTCGCGGATGTTGGAGATCTTCTTGTCGCACAGCAGGACGAATGGGTTCTCCAGGACGGCAACTTGCTTTTCCTGGTTGTTGATGAAGTATGGGGACAGGTAGCCGCGGTCGAACTGCATGCCTTCCACGATGTCCAGCTCGTCGTGCAGGGACTTGCC
The DNA here is from genome assembly GCF_049904655.1 of Pseudoduganella sp. R-34. Lineage (NCBI taxonomy): Bacteria > Pseudomonadati > Pseudomonadota > Betaproteobacteria > Burkholderiales > Oxalobacteraceae > Pseudoduganella > Pseudoduganella sp. R-34. Next base: position 5,577,184 of record NZ_CP184572.1, on the reverse strand, counting down.
GTCTTCAACGGTGATGACGCCTTCCTTGCCCACTTTTTCCATCGCTTCGGAGATGCGCTCGCCGATCGATGCGTCGGAGTTGGCGGAGATCGCGCCAACCTGGGCGATTTCCTTGGAGGTGGTGCATGGCTTGGAGATGGACTTCAGCTGTTCGACGGTGGCAGCAACTGCCTTGTCGATGCCGCGCTTCAGGTCCATCGGGTTCATGCCGGCGGCAACGTATTTCATGCCTTCGCGGACGATGGCCTGGGCCAGCACGGTTGCGGTGGTGGTACCGTCACCGGCGTTGTCGGAGGTCTTGGAAGCGACTTCCTTGACCATCTGCGCGCCCATGTTCATCAGCTTGTCTTTCAGTTCGATCTCTTTGGCGACCGAAACGCCGTCCTTGGTGACGGTTGGGGCGCCGAAGGAGCGCTCCAGCACCACGTTGCGGCCTTTCGGGCCCAGGGTGACTTTCACTGCGTTGGCGAGGATGTTCACGCCTTCGACCATCTTGGAACGTGCGGAATCGCCGAAAATGACTTCTTTAGCTGCCATGTTTGTTTCTCCTGAATTCTGTATCTAGGGGGCTGTGATTACTTCTGTACCACGGCCATGATGTCTTCTTCGCGCATTACCAGCAGTTCCTGGCCGTCTACCTTGACGGCTTGGCCGGCGTATTTGCCGAACAGAACGCGGTCGCCCACTTTCACTTCCAGAGCACGCACGGTGCCGTTGTCAGCAACTTTGCCGTTGCCAACTGCCAGCACTTCACCCTGGTCCGGCTTTTCAGCGGCTGCATCAGGGATGATCAGGCCGGACGCGGTCTTGGTTTCCTGGTCCAGGCGTTTGACGATGACGCGGTCATGCAAAGGGCGAAGGTTCATACAAAACTCCTTTTACTCGGTTTATTGACAGTTGTTAGCACTCTCGGCTAACGAGTGCCAACAATTATAGGGACGACACTTTCCCTTTTCAAGGGAATTTCTTTGCGCTTGGTCAAACGTTGAATTGATATCAATCATGCCAGAGATGCAACGGCATGGCGCGCGAGTGGCGGGGAGGGGGTAAAGCGGGGCAGTTATAAAAGAAAAATGGGACCGTCGCCGGTCCCATCTTGGTCAGGCATGCAGATCAATGCTGTTTGCGGCGATACACGCCGGCCATGCCGAGCAGGCCGATGCCGAGCAGCCCCAGCACGCCCGGTTCAGGGACGGGGGCGACAAAATCGAGGATACCGCCTTCCTGCGTGATGGCAATGTCGAGGGCGTTGGTGCAATCCACGGTATCGCAATCGACGCCTTGCGTGGTGTTGTTGAATGCTGCGAACGAGGCAGTGTAGAACGGATCCGGGTCGAAGAAGTAGGCTTTGCCTTCCGCAGTCAGGAACCAGCTCATGGTGACGTTCTGGAACACGCCGCCGAGGTTGTCGATGCCGCCGACGCCATTGTAGGCAAAGTCGGACCAGGCCAGCTGGGTCTGGGCGCCGGCAAAGTTAATGGACGGATCGGTTCCGACCACGGCCTGGTTATAGGTGTTGTCGTTGCCGACGTCGGCCCACAGCTGCAGCGACAGCGCGGTCGGGGTGCAGGAAACGCCCGGGCCAAGAATGCCGCTGCAAGAGAAGTCCTGGTGGAAAGTGGCATACAAGCCATAGTCGAAGTTGACGCGGGTATCCGCAGTCGACACGTTGTTCGAATTCAGCGAGAAGCCGCTGAACACGATGTAGCCGTTGGACACGTAATTGTTGCCCACGCCGGTATAGGCCACGCGCGCGGACGACACGCCGTTGATGGCGTCGGCGGTGAAGATGTTGCCGGCAGGTGCCAGTCCCGTTGGGTCCACCTGGAAGGAGGGTGCAGCGGCAGCGCTGCCAGTTGCCAGAGCGCCAAACGCTAGCAGCATGCTGGCGGCCAGGCCGCGAACGCTAGGTGTGAGAATCTTCATTACATTTCTCCGTTGAGAGGATAAAGCACCAGTTTTGGGATGACTGAGCATTAAATTTGTTCAGGTCATGATCTTTATCAAAGCAATACATATGCCACATTTAAAATGCGGCCGAAAAACAAAAACTTAGTATTAACTTTCAAACCATGTTGTTTGCGCTGCGCGGCCTGCTCTGTAAAATATTCCGACATGTAGCTTCTCAAGATTAAGTAGCAAATTCAATGACTTGGATGATATATTTGGTGAGCATTCGCATGTTTTGATATTTTGTGTGACTTTTTATGCCGCGCTCGGCGTGAGTATTAATTTAAAATTAAACTGCATTTATTTCGACTGCGCGGCAAGCATTGCCGAGAATTTGCGCTTGGCTAACTGAATTGCTAGCCAGTTCAGGGGATGGCTATTGCCGCCCGGTCGCCAGGTGTAGACGAATTTGTCGCGATAGGCGTCGTACTGGAAGCCATGCGGTGCGGCCAGGATCTTGCCGCGCTTGAGCATCATCTTGATGGCCTGGGTGGCGGCCACGCCCGAGCAAAGCTGGCAAGCCATCGAGGTCGAGGCGCCGCGCCGCTCCGCCAGGTTGATACCGCCCGGCACCAGGTAGCTGCGGTGCAGGGCGGCCGGCGCCAGGCCGACCAGGAAGCGGATTGCCATGTCCAGCTCCGGCAGGTCGCCCCAGCCGAAGTACTCTTCGAAGGTCGTCCCGCCCGGCACGAAGTTCAGGCCCGCCACGCTCATGCCCAACGGCGCCGCGCAAGTGGCCGGCACGCCCAGCGCCTCGCACATGGCATAGGTCTGCTTGCGCGCCTCGAAGGCGAAGAAGTCGAGCCCGTCGACATACACGTCCGCCCCCTGCAGGAAATCGCGCAGGTTGCCCTGGTTGACGCCCTGCGGAAAGGTGCGGATCTTGACTTCGGGGTTGATGTCGCGCGCCATGCGCGCCATCACCTCCACCTTGGGCTGGCCCAGCGTCGACATGAAGGCGCCGGCCTGGCGGTTGAAGTTGGGGATGTCGAAGGTGTCGAAGTCGGCCAGGTGGAAGGCGCCCACGCCCATGCGCGCCAAGGCCAGCAAATGCACGCCGCCCACGCCGCCGACGCCGGCGATCGCCACGCATTTGTTGCGCAGTGCCTGCTGCTCCGCTTCGGTGACCCAGCCGATATTGCGCGAGAAGGCTTGCTCGTAATCGAAGCGGCGTTCGGTGTTGGATTCGGCCATGGCGATTATTCCTGTTCCCGCAGGCGGTTGATGATTCCCGCTTCTTCATGCTGCGAGAAGAACAGGGGATAGAAGGAACGTTCCTCGGAATCGGGCTGTCCGCCATGGAGGCGGATCTGCTCCTTCATGTACGACAGTTCGATGTGCATCAGCACCCCGCGCACGTTGACGCGCGGATTGACGACCTCTTCGCCAAGCTGGCGAAAGCCGAGCATGCGCTGGTAGAACTGGCGATGGCGCGGCGTGACTTCGATGAACAGCACGTCGTAGCGGTGGATGTCGTAGGCATACATGACGGCCAGGTGGATCAGCGCTGCCAGGTAGCTCTTCGATTTTGGCCCCATGTCGAAGGCCAGCTTGATGAATTCGCAGACACGTTTGCCGCGCGCCCGGAAGGCGTCGATCTCGGCGCGGAACAGCTGGTCGGCCAGGATGCCGGATGGGCTGTCCAGCCCCAGGGTCAGCGTGCCGACTGCTTCGTCGCGGTTGTGCGCCATGAGCGTGACGCGGTTCGGGTCATCGGTCAGTGCATGGGTGCCCTCCAGGCCACGCCAGGCGTACATCTTGTGGATCAGCATGCTAGCCTTGCTACGCCCTTCGGGCGTGTCGACTAATCTGATGCCGAAGGTGTTCTCCCCGGTGACGATGTCCTGCATTTCCGCCAGCAAGCGGTCATCGCGAAAGGGGTCGTCGGTGCGTGTTGCGTCCAGCGCAGCGTCGACCCGTTCGACCTGCTTGTACTGCATAGTCCCTCCCAGCAAAACTTGTCAGAATTTGTGGTCTTTTCGTAAATAAATAATGACAAGTTCAGCTTGCTGTCGCAACGGGAGCTCATGCAAGCGTGCGCGGGAAGGGCGTGCCGGCACGTCCCCTCTATGAACGAAGGGTGTTTGGCATTTCCGGACGGCTATATTTCTTGGGAGCTTGATATGCCTGAAATGCTAGTCAGTTGTCGCTTGCGCTTGCAGGCAGGGACAGGCTGAACGTCACCTCGCTGGAGGTGCAGTCGGACAGGCGCAGTTCGCCGCCGTGGGCGCGGGCGATCTCGCGCGCCAGGGCCAGGCCCAGTCCCACGCCGGCCACGCGGCGGTTGTAGGCATGGCCGGCGCGGTAGAAGCGGTCGAACAGGCGGTCGCGCTGCTCGAAGGCGATGCCGGCGGAGGCGTTGGCCACGTCGATCTGCCAGCCGCTGGCGGTGCGGCGGCCGGTGATGGCGATCCAGCCTTGCGGCACGCCGTATTTGACGGCATTGCTGACCAGGTTTTGCAGTACCTGGCGCAGCAGGTCCGCATCGCCTTGCGCCTGCATGCGCGGCGGCATGTCAAGCCGCAGCGGGCGCTCGGGCGCCATCAGGTCCAGGTCGTCGGCCAGTTCGCGCAGGACCGGCACCAGGTCGAGCGCCTGCATCGGTATCTGGAGCTGGCCGGCGTCCGCGCGCGACAGCATCAGCAGCTTGCGCACCACGTTGTCGAGACGGCGCACTTCGTCCAGCATGTCGGCCAGCGACTGTTCCAGTTCCGGATAGGCGGCGGCGCGTTCGAAGGCCCGTTCCAGCTCGCCCTGCAGGATCGAGACCGGCGTGCGCAGTTCGTGCGCGGCGTCGCCGGAGAAGCGGGCCGACTGCAGGAAGCTGCGCTCGAGCCGGTCCAGCATGTCGTTGAACACCGTGACCAGGCGCTCGAACTCCTGCACCTCCTCGTCGGCCGCCACGCGCTGGCGCAAATCGCTGGCGCGAATGCGCTCCATCACGCTGCTCAGGTGCTCGATCGGACGCATGGCGCGCCCGGCCAGGTACCAGGCCACGCCGCATACGATCAGGCACAGCACGACCACGAATGCGCCGAAGCGCTTGATCGACACGGCCAGCTGCGCTTCCGACAGGGTGGTGTTGACGCCCATCTGCACCAGCACGCTGCCGCGCCGGACCTGGCCGATGCGCCATTGGCTGCCGCCGCCGTAGTAAGTGCGCAGCTGCCTGTCGTTCGCTTCCGGCACCAGCAGCGAAGCGGGCCAGTTGGGGCTTTGGTAAATCACGCCGCGCGCATCGTCCGCCGCGCGCAGGATGGCGAATTTCTCGTCGTCTCCTTCCGGCGCAAAGCCGCTGAAGCTGGCGTTCAGGTGGGCGTCGATGGCATTCCAGAGCGGGACCGGCGAAGCGCCGAAGCCCGGCCCGGCCAGTTGGGCCAGCATGACGCGGTCGATGATGGCTGCGCGCCGGTTTAGCAAGGTCAGGGCGGCGGCGACAAACAGCACGGCCACCACCGCCGTGACCAGGCCGCCGGTCGTCAGCGCCACCCGCAGCCGGTACGAACGGATGAAGGGGCGGTGCGACGGCGTCATGCTTCGCCGTCGGGCTTGCGCAGGCGGTAGCCGACGCCGCGCACTGCTTCGATGGCTACGTGTTCGGGCAAGGCCAGCTTCTTGCGCAGGCGCTGGATGCAGACGTCGACCATATTGGTTTGCGGGTCGAAATCGTAGCCCCAAACATGCTCGAGGATCTGGGTGCGGGTATACACCCGGCCCGGGGCGCGCATCAGGTATTCCATCAGGTTGAATTCGCGGCTGGTCAGTTCTACTTCGCGGCCATCGAGTTCCGCCACGCGCGACAGGCGGTCCAGCTTGAGCGGGCCGGCGGTCAGCACGTTCTGCCGCTCGCCACTCACGCGGCGCAGCAGGGCGTGGATGCGGGCAATCAGTTCTTCCACATAGAACGGCTTGGCCAGGTAATCGTCGGCGCCCAGGTTCAGGCCTTCCAGCCGGTCGTCCAGTTCATTGCGCGCGGTGAGCAGGATCACCGGCGTATCGCGGCCGTCGCGGCGCAGGGCTTTCAGGATCGCCAGGCCGTCGCGGCCCGGCACCATGATGTCGAGCAGGATGATGTCGTACTGGCGTGACAGCGCGTAGTCATAGCCCTGGTTCCCATCTTCGCAATGGTCCACCAGGATGCCTTGTTCGCGCAATCCGCTGCATACAAAGCTCGCGATCCGCTGTTCGTCTTCTACCAGTAGGGCTTTCATGCCCAGCATTGTCAGGAAATGCCAAAGCGCCGTCAATGCGAACGGCGCTCGATTACAGCTTTGTAATCAAAGCGTGGGCCAGCTGTCATTTTCGTTTGGTGTAATGGCGGGGTTCAATCACGGGAGACGGATCATGAGCCTTGGCATCTGGTTCAGGGAGCTAGGCAATGACCTGGCCGACATCGGCGGCGCATTCAAGGACGTGTGCATCGACATCGCAGCGGCGGCGCGCAAGATTGCGGGCCATCCTTTCAAATGAGCTACAATCGTAAGAATGTTTAACACCAAGTTGACCGTGCAACCGTACGGCCATATAGTTTCGGGATGATCGCAGACTTCCAAGAACTTTCCGATAAAATCGACCGCCTGGCGGAACTCGCGCACACCTTGCGCCGTGAGAACGCTCAGTTGCGCCAGGCAAATGCAGCCCTGGTAGCCGATAATCTTGAATACCAACGCCGCCTGGGCGAAGCGCATGCCCGCGTGATGGCGCTGCTGGACAAAATCCCCGCTGCCGAAGCAGACACTCCTGAGGATGCGCAATGATCCATGTCGACGTGACCATCATGGGCCAGCCCTACAAGCTGGCATGCAAGGCCGATGAAGAACGCGCGCTGCGCGAAGCGGCCAACCTGCTCGACAAAAAGATGAGTGCCATCCGCGACGCCGGCAAAGTCAAGGGCAATGACCGCATCGCCGTGATGGCGGCGCTGGGCATGGCGGCGGAATTCCTGGCATCGAAAACTGCCAACGGCGGCCCGTCGATGCTGGAAGTGCAGGAGAAGCTGGGCGCCATGCACAAGGTGCTCGACAACGCGCTGACCCCGCAAGAGAATCTCTTCTAATTCCCAAAAATTGTCTTAAAGGCCTTTCCCGCAAAACGTTTGAGGAGTAAACTTCGTGTCACCCTGCGGTGTTCGAGATTTGCCATATATTCCTTGAACCATTTACACGCATCGGTTGCGGAAATTTGTTCGACGGGCGTGAGCGTCACTAGTCTGATGAACCCGAAGTTGAACTAACTGCAACCACCTTGAACCGTAAGGTTCGGGATGCCGGCATAACGGCACAGGCGGGGCCTCATTCCATAAAAGCGGTTGCCAGCACCCAAGGGTGCGCAACCGTTTTTTTACGCCCAGAGGAGAGCCATGCAATACTGGTTGATGAAGTCTGAGCCCGACGAAGTGAGCATCGATGATGTGATGTCTGCCAAGGGCAAGACGGTGCCGTGGTTCGGCGTGCGCAATTACCAGGCCCGCAATTTCATGCGCGATGCGATGAAAGTTGGCGACGGTGTCCTGTTCTACCATTCCTCCTGTCCCGAGCCCGGTATTGCCGGCATCGCGGAAGTGGCCAGCGGGCCTTATCCCGACGCGACCCAGTTCGATCCCAAGAGCCATTATTACGATGCGAAGGCGACGCAGGAGCAGCCGCGCTGGATTTCCGTCGACGTGAAGGGCGTGCGCAAGACGCGCCTGCTGTCCCTGGCGGAAATGCGTACGCTGCCGCAGCTCGAAGACATGGTGGTGCTGCAAAAGGGCAGCCGCCTGTCGATCACGCCGGTCACGCCGGCCCAGTGGAAGCATGTGATGGCGCTGCTGAAGGGCGATTGATGGATTGGAGTCTGGTCGGCGTCCTGCTCCTGATGGGGGCGGGCGGCGGATACGCGGCGGGCTTGCTGGGGATTGGCGGCGGCATGGTGCTGGTGCCCTTCATCACCATGATCTTCACGGCCAAGGGCTTTGCGCCCGGGCTGGTGGTGCATATGGCGATTGCGACTTCGCTGGCGACGATCATGTTTACTTCCTTGTCATCGGTGCGCGCGCACCACCGGCATGGCGCCGTGCAGTGGCGCATCGTGGCGTTGCTGGCGCCGGGCATCGTGCTCGGTTCGTGGATCGGGCCCTGGATCGGCAAGCAAATGAATACTTCGGCGTTGTCGCTGCTGTTTGCGCTATTCGTCGCGTTTTCAGCGCTGCAGATGCTGCGCAACCGGAAGCCTTCCGCCGGGCGCGATTTGCCTGGCACAGCGGGCATGTTCGCTGCCGGTGGAGTGATCGGCACGCTAGCGGGGCTGGTCGGTGCGGGCGGAGGTTTTATCTCGGTGCCGTTCATGGCCTGGTGTAACGTGCGTATTCACCAGGCGGTGGCGACCAGCGCGGCGCTGGGCTTCCCGATCGCGCTGTCGGGCACCTTGTCGAATATTTACTTTGGCTGGTCCGAGCCGGGCCTGCCGCAGTATTCGCTGGGCTTTGTCTATTTGCCGGCGCTGGCCGTGATCGTGGCTGCCAGCGTGACCATGGCGCCGCTCGGCGCGCGCATGGCGCACAAGATGGATGTGGCGGCGCTCAAGCGGGTGTTTGCCGTGGTGCTGTTTGCACTGGCGGGATATATGTCCTATCACGCGTTCGCGTAGCGCATGCGTGGCGGCGCCCCGGCGGCAGCCGGACGTGCCGGCTGATTGGAGGTTGCGATGCAGGATGCACGGATCGGATGCTGGGCGCTGTTCAAGGTCTTCTCACACATGGCGATGCAGGGCTTTGGCGGCGTGCTGCCCTTTGCCTACCGCCACCTGGTTGAACGCACGCAGTGGCTGACCGCCGCTGAATTTGGCCAGCTCCTCAGCATCGCGCAGCTGCTGCCCGGGCCCACGATCTGCAACCTGTCCGTCATGGTCGGCCAGCGCTACGCCGGCGTGGCAGGCGGCTTTTCCGCGCTGGCCGGTCTCCTGCTTGGCCCATTCTTCATCGTGATCGCGCTAGGCGCGGCCTACCAGGAGCTGGCGCACCATCCGCTGTTCATCAACGCCATGCGCGGCATGGCGGCAGCGGCGTCCGGGCTGATCCTCGCGACTGCGCTCAAGCTGGCGGTCGGCATGTTGCGCGGCTCTGCGCTGCCGGCCCGCCGTGCGGTACAGGTCGCGCTGCTGGTGGCGGCTTTCATCGGCCTGGGGGTAGCCAAGGTCGGACTCATCACGGTGGTTGCCACGCTGGTGCCGATCGGCTTCCTGCTGTTTGCCTTCGTCTGGAGGAAACCATGAGCGATGACGTCAAACTGGGCGGGCTGGCATGGCACCTTGCCGTGCTGTCGCTGACGGCAATCGGCGGCGGCGTGGTGCTGGTCGCGCCGGACGTGCACCATTACGTCTCCGTGCAGAACCATTGGCTGACCGATGAACAGTTCGCCGCCATGTACGCCCTGGCGCAAGCAGCGCCCGGCCCGAACCTGCTGTTCGTCACGCTGATCGGCTGGATGATCAAGGGCTGGCTGGGCGCCGTCGTGGTTACCCTGGCGGCAATCGTGCCATCGTCTTGCCTGGTGCTGGCGCTGGGGACGGTGATCAACCGCCACGGCGGCGGGGAGGGGCGCTGGGCCGGCGCGCTGCGCGATGCGCTGGCGCCGCTGGCGGCCGGCATGCTGGCCGGCGCCGCCTGGACTTTCCTGAGCGTGGCCGGCGCCGGATGGCGCGGCATCGTGCTGGCGCTGGCCGCCGCGGCGGCGGCCTATGCGACCAAGCTGAATCCCTTGTGGCTGATTGCCTTAGGCGCGCTGGCCGGCGCGATCGGGCTGGTTTGAGCGGTAGGCCCATACCAGCATGATGATGGCGCCGATGATCATCGGCAGCGACAGCATCTGGCCGGAAGTGATCGGCAGGCCGGCCACGGTGATTTCCCAGTCCGGCGTGCGGAACCACTCGGTGAAGAAACGCGCGCAGCCATACAGCAGCACGTACAGCGCACCGACCGCCAGGCGAGGGCGGGCCTTGCGCGCGAACGGCCACAGGATGCAAAACACCAGGATGCCGTCGACCAGCATCTGGTAGATCGCCGAGGGGTGGCGCGGCATCGGGCCTGCGTTCGGGTAGATCATCGCCCATGGCAGGTTCGGATCGCTGACAATGCGCCCCGGCAGTTCGGCGTTGATGAAATTGCCCATGCGGCCGGCGGCATAACCGAGCGGCACCAGCGGCGCGATGAAATCATACACGTCCAGCAGGTTGCGCTTGCGTTTGCGCCCCCACAGCGCCATGCCGATCAATACGCCGAGGAAGCCGCCGTGGAAGCTCATGCCGCCTTCCCACACTTTGAAGATGCGCAGCGGCGTCAGCAGCATTTCCGGCTGGTAGAAGAACACTTCGCCCAGGCGGCCGCCAACAATGACGCCCAGCATTCCGTAGAACAGCATGTCGTCCAGGTCTTCCTTGGTCCAGCCTTGCGCGGCAATGTGCGGCTGCTTGATGCGCACGCGGCCCAAGGCGATAAACATGGCAAAGGCCAGCACGTACATCAGGCCATACCAGTGGATCGCCACAGGACCCAGGTGGACGGCGACCGGATCGGGCATTGGATGCATTAAGGGCATTCAGATTCTCTTTCTCATCAATTCCAAAAAGCCGCGCAGCACGGGCGAGGCATTGTCGCGCCGCCAGGCCAGGCCGGTTTCCACCAGCGGCGTGCTCTGGACCAGGGGCAGGTATTCCACGCCTGGCCGGCGCAAATTCGACACGGATTGTGGCACAAGTGCGATACCCATGCCAGCCGATACCAGGCTGACGATGGTCTGCATCTGGATCGCTTCCTGCCCCGCCTCGGCGGTAATGCCTGCCTCGCGGAACACGGACAGGATGGCATCGTACAGGCCGGGCGAGATATGGCGCGGGAAAATGATCAGGGGCAGGCCTGCCAGCCTGCGCAAGTCGGCGGTACGCGCCCGCGCCAGTGCAGGCAGTCCCGCAGGTGCGGCCAGCACCAGCGGTTCGCTCAGGACGGGCAGGTAGTCGAGTTCCTGGCGCGCACGGTCGGGCAGGGGCGGGATCAGCAGGCCTGCATCGACGCGGCCTTCCAGCAGATCGTCCAGTTGCAGGTCGGAGGTGGCCTCCTTCAGCGTGATCTCCACCAGCGGGAATTCAGCACGGTAGGCCTGCAATGTCGGCGGCAGCACGCTGTAGTCGGCGGACGACACGAAAGCCAGCGACAGGCGCCCGCTGGCGCCGCTGGCCGCGCGCTGCACCAGCGCCGGCAGGGCGGCAGACTGTTCGAGCATGCGGCGCGCCTCAGGCAGCAGGGCTTCGCCGGCCGCGGTCAGCGCCACGCCGCGCCGGTTGCGCTCGAACAGCGGTGCGCCCAGCATCTCCTCCAGCGCCATGATGGTCTGCGACAGCGGCGGTTGCGTCATGTGGAGCCGGCGCGCGGCGCGGCCGAAATGCAGCTCCTCGGCGACCGTGGCGAAATAGCGCAGCTGGCGAAGTTCGATATTCATTCGCAAAGCATATCACAGCAGCGATTATCATATATTTGACAACTTGACAGGGGCAAGGCAATCTTAGACTCTTACTGAGGAGACCCCACCATGCCGCAATACCGTTCCTACACCACCACCCAAGGCCGCAATATGGCAGGCGCGCGCGCCCTGTGGCGTGCCACCGGCATGAAAGATGGCGATTTCAACAAACCGATCATCGCCGTGGTCAATTCCTTCACCCAATTCGTACCGGGCCACGTGCACCTGAAAGACCTGGGCCAGCTGGTTGCACGCGAGATCGAAGCAGCGGGAGGCGTAGCCAAGGAATTCAACACCATCGCCGTTGACGACGGCATCGCCATGGGCCACGGCGGCATGCTGTACTCGCTGCCCTCGCGCGACCTGATCGCCGACTCCGTCGAATACATGGTCAACGCCCACTGCGCCGACGCCATGGTGTGCATCTCGAACTGCGACAAGATCACCCCGGGCATGCTGATGGCCGCCATGCGCCTGAACATCCCTGCAGTCTTCGTCTCCGGCGGCCCGATGGAGGCGGGCAAGGTGATCAAGGCCGTCAACGGCGGCGAAAAGATCATCAAGCTGGACCTGGTCGACGCCATGATCAAGGCCGGCGACCGCAGCGTGTCCGATGCCGACGTAGCGGAAATCGAGCGCTCGGCCTGCCCGACCTGCGGTTCCTGCTCCGGCATGTTCACCGCCAACTCGATGAACTGCCTGACCGAGGCGCTGGGCCTGTCCCTGCCCGGCAACGGCACCATCGTCGCTACCCACAGCGACCGCAGGGAACTGTTCCTGCGCGCCGGCCGCCTGATCGTGGAAATCACCAAGCGCCACTACGAACAGGATGACTACAGCGTGCTGCCGCGCTCCATCGCCACCAAGGAGGCGTTCGAGAACGCGATGGCGCTGGACGTCTCCATGGGCGGTTCCACCAACACCGTGCTGCACCTGCTGGCAGCCGCGCACGAAGCGGGCGTGCCGTTCACCATGGCCGACATCGACCGCATCTCGCGCAAGGTGCCATGCCTGTGCAAGGTTGCGCCGATGACCGACAAGTTCCACATCGAAGACGTGCATCGCGCCGGCGGCATCATCTCCATCCTCGGCGAACTTGCGCGCGCCGGCCTGCTGGACACCACTCAGCACACCGTGCACAGCCCGACCATGGGCGACGCCATCGAAAAATATGACATCAAGCGCAGCGACGACGCTGCCGTGCACCAGCTGTTCCGCGCCGCACCGGGCGGGGTCCCGACCCAGGTGGCGTTCTCGCAATCCGAACGCTATGCCTCCTCGGACCTGGACCGCAGCAGCGGCTGCATCCGCGACCTGGAGCACGCTTACTCGAAGGACGGCGGCCTGGCGGTCCTGTACGGAAACATCGCCGAAAAGGGCTGCATCGTGAAGACCGCCGGCGTGGATGAATCGATCCTGAAATTCAGCGGCAAGGCACGCGTGTTCGAAAGCCAGGACGCTGCGGTGGAAGGCATCCTGGGCGACACCGTGCATGAAGGCGACGTGGTCATCATCCGCTACGAAGGCCCCAAAGGCGGCCCGGGCATGCAGGAAATGCTGTACCCGACCTCGTACATCAAGTCGAAAGGCCTGGGCAAGGCATGCGCGCTGTTCACCGACGGCCGCTTCTCCGGCGGCTCGTCCGGTCTGGTGATCGGCCATGCCTCGCCGGAAGCGGCCGAAGGCGGCGCGATCGGCCTGGTGGAAGAGGGCGACATGATCGACATCGACATCCCGGCGCGCACCATCAACCTGCGCGTGACGCCGGAGACGCTGGCACAGCGCCGCGCCGCAATGGAAGCCCGCGGCGCCGACGCCTGGAAACCGGTGGATCGCGAGCGCTACGTCTCGCAAGCCCTGCAAGCCTACGCCGCGCTGACCACCTCCGCCGACCGCGGCGCCGTGCGCGATCTCAGCCAGCTCGCTCGCAAATAAAAAGTCTGCTGAAGCTAGTTCGGTACTGGGTCGGGGTGAGGGCGGTGAGGTCTTTGAACATGCGCCGCATGCCTGAGTCGCTGCTGAAGCCTAGCTCGATGCTGATCGTGCTGGCGGATGCCTTGGTGTAAATCAGGCGCTCGCTTACTTGCCGCAACTTGATGCGGCGGATGTAGGCAGCAGCCGGCATGTCGCTCGCTGCCAGCACTTTGCGGGCGAGCGTTCTTTCCGTCGTATGCATCTCGGCCGCTACACGCGCCACGGTGGCTTCGCTGGCCGGCAGTCGCTCGACGGCCAGGTGCAGCGTGCGCAGCATGGCGTCCTGTTGCTCGATCAGGTCGAGCATGTGAAAGGTGTGGTGGGTCCTTTCCTCCGGCCGCGGCAACACCATCAACCTTGCCAGTTCACGATAGGCTTCCTTGCCTAGCTTGGCCTCAATCAGTGACTGAATGATGGGCAGATGGCCGTTGACGCCCGATGCGGTGGCGGTACGCTCGTTAACTGCCAGCGTGCGCTCGAATTGCCAGCGCACCTTGGGGAAGCTTGTTGTGGCGTAATCGGCGAGCCACCAGGTGAGGGTTGCCGTTTGCCTGTCCAGCCGGCCCGTTGCGGCGGCGAGGCATACGCCGGTGCAGTAGGCCCAGAGCTGCACGCGACGCGGCAGCGCGGCAAGCGCGGCGACGAGGCCTGCGCTGGCGTCCAGGGTGCGCGCGGCCTGGCCCAGGGACTGGCCCCAGAAGCCTGGCACCAGCAAAGCATCGACTGCCGCTTCTTCCAGCGCTATCGCGGCGTGCAGGTGCTGGGCGTGTGCGCATTCGACCTTGCCGGCGCGGGCGGCGACAAAGACCGGTTCAAACAGCGGCTTGCCGGCCCGCAGGTTGGCGGCGTGCAGCAAGTCCATCGCGGCAAACAAGCCGGCAGGCAGGCAATTCGGGTAGAGCAGGAGGCCGATGCGCATGGCGGGAAATGGATGGATTGTGTCGGATCCTGCCATTGTAGGGCGAGCCGCCCGGGCGCACAATTTCGGCATGAAGATCACTCAACTTCGCAACGCGACGGCCATTATCGAGTTTGGCCCATACAAAATACTCGTGGACCCCATGCTGGCGCCAAAGGGCGCGCTGCCGCCGCTCAAGCTGCTGGGGGAAAGGCTGCGCAATCCGGTCGTCGAGCTGCCGCCGCTGACGGAAGGCATGCTGGAAACGGTCACGCACTGCCTGATCACGCACTGCCAGAAAGGCCACTTCGACCACCTGGACCGCGCCGCCAAAGCCTGGCTACGCGGCAAGCAGATCCCCGTCATCTGCACGCCGCATGATGAGGGACACCTGCTCCAGCGCGGCCTGAACGTGCAGCCGCTGGCGCCGGGCCATCACGAACCCCAGCCCTTCCTTGAAGGGCGTATCAGGACCGTGAACTGCCGCCACGGCAAAGGCCTGGTCAGCCTGATGATGGAACACGGCGTGGGCTACTTCATCGAGATGCCCGGTGAGCCGAGCCTGTACCTGTCGGGCGACACCATCCTGACGCAGGAAGTGCTGGATTTCCTGGCGCTGCACCAGCCCGACGTCAGCGTCGTACCGGCAGGCGGCGCCAGGTTCGACCTGGGCCACGAAATCATCATGGGAATCGAAGAGGTGCTGCAGTTCGCCCGCGTCACGAAGGGCCTCGTGGTGGCGAACCATCTTGAAGCCTTGAGCCACTGCCCGGTTCAGCGGGCAGCGCTACAGGAACAGGCGCTGCGTGCAGGCCTGGCCGGCCGCGTCGTCGTGCCCGCGGATGGCGAAACCCTTACTTACGCTTCTTCAGGTCGTCGAACGCCTTCTTGACGCGATCCTTGCGGCGCTGCTCGTCGACGTTGTGGGCCTTGCGCTTGTCGAGGCCCAGCATCGGCTCGATCACTTCGAAAAAGACAAAGGCAATGGCCATGATGCCGCCGATCCACCACCACGACAGGTCGGCGAACTTCCAGACTTCAAAGTACTTCAGTGCCACGAGGGCGATAATCAATAAGATAATGGGCATGGAAAACTCCTTAGTATTCCATCATAGCAATATCCGGCTAACGGTCAACCCATAATACGCAGTGCGCGTTGTGGAGTAGAATTGTGTCAGTTTTTTTCCTGGAGATGAAAATGAAACGTTCACTGTTGGTTGGTTTCCTGGTTACCGCGGCTTTCTCGTCGCAGGCTGCTTTTGCAAACGCTGACCTGGCCAAGGCCAAGAACTGCATGGCTTGCCACGCAGTGGCCACCAAGCTGGTTGGCCCGGCTTACAAGGATGTCGCAGCCAAGTACGCCGGCCAGAAAGATGCTGAAGCCAAGCTGGTTGCGAAAGTCATGAAGGGCGGTTCCGGCGTCTGGGGCGCAGTCCCGATGCCAGCCAACCCGCAGGTAAGCGAGGCGGAAGCCAAGACCCTGGTGAAATGGGTCCTGTCCCAGAAATGACGTAAAAAAATGGGGACGTACCCCATTTTTCAAAGAAGAAGGGGTACGTCCCCTTTTTTTATTTGATTACTTCGATGCGCGTTTTCTTGTCGGCCTTGTAGCCGAACAGCGTCAGCGCGCCATCCTTGATATCCCCCTTGGCGTCGAAGGCGATGGTGCCGCTGATGCCGTCATGCCTGACCTTCTTCAGGAAGGGCAGGTACTTGGCCGGGTCGGTCGACTTGGCATCGGCCATGGCGTGGGCAATTGCCATCGTTGCATCGTAGGCGTACGGGGCGTAGATCTGCACGTCGTAGCCGTAGCGTTTCTTGAAGCGGCCGGCAAATTCGTCCAGTTTTTTCTCCTGCTCCGGCGTCACGCCGCCGGCTTCCGCGCACACCACCACGTCGTCGGCGCCGCCCGACAGTTTCGGCAGCGCTTCGGTGCAGATGCCGTCGCCGCCCATCAGCTTGGCCTTGATGCCGAGCGCCTTCATCTGGCGCAGCAGCGGGCCGCCCACCGAGTCCATGCCGCCGAAGAACACCAGGTCCGGGTTCCTGGACCGGATCGAGGTCAGGATGGCGTTGAAATCGGTCGACTTGTCGGTGGTGAACTGCTTGTCCACGATCTGCACGCCGGCGCCTTTCTTGGCTTCCTTCAGGAATTCGGCTGCCACGCCCTGGCCGTAGGCGGTGCGATCGTCGATCACGGCGATGCGCTTGGCGCCCAGTTTCTGCGTGGCGTACTTGCCCAGCGAGCTGCCCAGCTTGAAGTCGTTCGCCACCACGCGGAAGGTGGTGTTGAAGCCCTGGTTGGTGTACACCGGGCTGGTGGACGAAGCCGAAATCTGCGGGATGCCGGCGTCGTAGTAGATCTTGGATGCCGGAATGGTGGTGCCTGAATTCTGGTGCCCGATCACGCCCTGTACTTTGGCGTCGACCAGCTTCTGCGCTGCCGAAGTCCCCTGTTTGGGGTCGCCGGCATCGTCTTCCGACACCATCTCGAACTTGACCGCCTTGCCGTTGACCTTGAATCCCTTGGCGTTCAAGTCTTCCACCGCCATGCGCACGCCGCTCTGGTTGTCCTTGCCCAGGTGGGCGGACTGGCCGGACAGCGGCCCGACGTAGCCGATCTTGACCACTTCCTGGGCGCTCGCGGCGCCAGCAAAGGCCAAGGCGATGGCTGCGATGATGGTTTTGGTTTGCATTGCACTTTCTCCTGAAACGAAAACGGGCCGCCATGCTGGCTGGCGGCCCACGGGCTCCCCCCCGATAATTCTCGCGTACTGCGTTGGTTACTTGACCACTTCCATCTTGGTCTTGATGCCGCCCTTGTAAGTGAACAGGGTCAACGCACCATCCTTGATGTCGCCGAACGGGTCGAACTCGATCAGGCCGGTCACGCCCTGGTGCTTGATCTTGGCCAGCGCCGGCAGGTATTTGGCCGGCTCGGACGAATTGGCTTTTTCCATGGCGTCGGCCATGGTCATGATGGCGTCGTAGACATACGGCGCGTACAGTTGCACTTCCTGGCCGTACTTCTTCTTGTAGCGGGCACGGAAGTCGTCCATGTTCTTCTGCATGTCGGCAGTCACGCCGCCGGCTTCGGCGCAGGTGACTACGCCATCGGCGGCAGCGCCGGCGGACAGGCGGTACAGCGCATCGGTACAGACGCCGTCGCCGCCCATGAATTTGGCATTGATGCCCAGCGCCTTCATCTGGCGCAGCAGCGGGCCGCCGACCGAGTCCATGCCGCCGAAGAACACCAGGTCCGGATTCTTGGACTTGATGTTGGTCAGGATGGCGTTGAAGTCGGTGGCATTGGCGTTGGTGAATTCCTTGCCGACCACTTGCACACCCGGCAGGGCTTTCTTGGCGCCTTTGACGAATTCGTCGGCCACGCCCTGGCCGTAAGCGGTGCGGTCGTCGATCACGGCGATCTTCTTGGCGCCCAGGTTCTTCACCGCATAGGCGCCGAGGGTGCCGCCCAGCTTGTTGTCGTTGGCAACTACGCGGAATGCGGTGTTGAACTTCTGCTTGGTGTACACCGGCGAGGTGGCGGCCGGCGAAATCTGCGGGATGCCGGCGTCGTAGTAGATCTTGGAGGCCGGGATGGTGGTGCCGGAGTTCAGGTGGCCGATCACGCCCTGGACCTTGGCGTCCACCAGCTTTTGCGCGGCGGTGGTGCCCTGTTTCGGGTCGCCCGCATCGTCTTCGAACTGCACCACGAACTTGACTGGCTTGCCGCCGATCTTGACGCCCTTGGCGGTCAAGTCTTCAACGGCCATGCGGGCGCCGTTTTCCATGTCCTTGCCCAGGTGCGAGTTAGGGCCCGATACCGGGGCGACGTGGCCAATCTTGATAGTGTCCTGTGCGTAGGCGCTGCCGGCAAATGCCAGGGCAAGGGCGACAGGGATGAACTTGTTCTTGAACTGCATCGGGGGCTCCAGTCAAAAAGTCGGATTTGCCAGAGAAAATACAACAAAATCCCCGAATGGCAAAGAGGGAATTATTTCTGGCGGGTGGAACTAGCCTGCAGGTGCGTGATTTCCTGCTGCACGGCGCGGGTGACGATCTTGCCGATGGTGTCGTGCAGGCCGTCGCGGATTTCCGCCGTCAGGGCATGCAAGGCATGTTCCAGGACTTCGGCCATGCTGTCCTTGATGCGTTGCTCCAGCACGAAATCGACGCGGTTCGACAACTGCTGCAGCACCTGCTCGGAGACGCGGCGCTGCAGCGCTTCCCAGTCCACGGCATCGTCCAACTCGGGTTGCGAATCGTCGGCCGGCGCCGCAGCAACGGCGGACGCCGGCGGCGGCTCGTCGTTCATGATTTCGGTCAGGACCGGGATGCTGGCGTCAAAAGGCTGGTTCATTAACTACTTGCCTACAGTGAGGTGTTTGAGCGGGAAATCCTGGCGTTTGTAGGCAGCATAGCGCAGGCGGCCCGCCGCTGCATCTTCCTCGTCGGAGGAGATGACTTCGATCAAACGCGGAAACGCCTCGAACTGCGCCGGAGCGCGGCGCGCCAGGTTGACCAGCAGGCCGGCTTCCGGCAGTTCTGTCGTGTCGCTGTCGGCCAGCACAATGGCGGAATCGGGCGCCAGCGGATCGTTGGCGTGGGCGTGCGGCAGGAAGTCGATGGCGGAGAAGGTCCACAGGGCCTTGTCCAGCTGCGCCAGTTGCGCTGCGTCTTCGGTCATCACGACGATGCGCGGCGTGCTGGCGTAGGCTTTGCGCAGCAGGCGGCAGGCATAGGCAACCTTGTCCGGCACGCCGCTGTGGAAATCGATCTGCGTCATTGGTTCTTGATGCGTCTCAGAAGCGGAAGTTCGGCGGCGCGTTTTGAGGCGTTTCGCGTTCGCGGCGAGCCTTCTCCGCGGCGGCTGCTGCGCGGTCGGCCTCCGCCTTGCTGGCGGCGACTTCCTCGGCGCTCGGAGCGCGCGGCGGCGCGGCGGGCGCAGGCGGCGGGTTCGAATAACCCGGCGGCAGCATCTTCTCGGTCGGGTAGCCGGCCTGGGTCAGCGCGCTATCCCAGGCACCTTGCTCGAAGCCGATCTGGCGCGTGCGCCCGACCAGCAGGAACGGCACCTGGCCTTCGCTGCCGGCCTTTTTCATGGCATCGAAGTCGTCGTTGGTGGAGACCGTCTTTTCGCGGTACGGAATGCCGCGGTTGGCCAGCAGGGTGCGGGCCATATTGCAGCCGGCGCCGCAGTTGGGGGTGGTGTACAGCACTACCGGACGGGCACGCACGGCCTCCGCCAGTTCGGCGGGCAACTCGGCGCCGCCGGCGCCGGCGGTGTTGTAGTTCTTTACTTCCGCCTTCTTGGCGGTGGCTGGCGGCGGCGTCTCCGTAAAGTGGGTGACGCCTTTCTCGTCCTTCCACTTGTACATCTGGGCGTGCGCCGCGCTGGCAGTCAGCAGCAGCAAAAGCAGGGCAGCGCGTTTCATTGACTTTCTATCTCCATTAAGCCGCCATGCCGCTGTGGCGCAGCAGGGCGTCGATGCTCGGCTCACGGCCGCGGAATGCGGTAAACGACTCCAGCGCCGGGCGCGAACCGCCGACGGCCAGGATCTCCTGCTGGAAGCGTTTACCAGTTTCTGTGGACAGTTTGCCGCCGTCCAGCGCCGCCGCTTCCTCGAAGGCTGCGTAGGCGTCGGCAGACAATACTTCCGCCCACTTATAGCTATAGTATCCCGCCGCATAGCCTCCGGCAAAGATATGGCCGAAGGAATGTTGGAATCGGTTGAAACTTGGCGGGATGATAACGGCAAACTTGCGGCGCACTTCGTCGATCACGTCCTGCACCGATTTGGCGCCGGATGGCTGGAAATCGTAGTGCAGCAGCATGTCGAGCAGGGCGAATTCCACCTGGCGCAGGGTCTGCAGGCCGGACTGGAAGTTCTTGGCCGCCAGCATGCGGTCGTACAGGGCGCGCGGCAGCGGCAGGCCGCTCTTCACGTGGGCGCTCATATGGCTCAGCACATCCCATTCCCAGCAGAAGTTTTCCATGAACTGCGACGGCAGCTCGACAGCATCCCATTCGACGCCGGAAATGCCGGACACCGCCAGCTCTTCAACCTGGGTCAGCATGTGGTGCAGGCCATGGCCGAATTCGTGGAACAGCGTGATCACTTCATCGTGGGTGAACAGCGACGGCTGCGGCACGCCGTCCACCACCAGCGGTTCGGTGAAATTGCAGGTCAGGTAGGCGACCGGAGTTTGCAGCTCGCCGTTCTTGATGCGGCGGCCGCGCGCGTCGTCCATCCAGGCGCCGCCGCTCTTGCCTTCGCGGGCGTACAGGTCCAGGTAGAACTGGCCTACCAGCACGCCATCGCGTTCGATGCTGTAGAAGCGCACGTCCTTGTGCCAGACCGGCGCGCTGTCCGGGCGGATGCTGACGCCGAACAGGGTTTGCACCAGCTTGAACAGGCCGTCGACCACTTTGTGTTCGGGGAAGTACTGCTTCACTTCCTGCGCCGAGAAGGAGTACAGGTGCTGCTGCAGCTTTTCGGAAGCGTAGGGCAGGTCCCACGACTGCAGGTTGTCGATGCCCAGCTCCTTGCTGGCGTAGGCCTGCAGTTCGGCCAGGTCTTTCTCGGCGAAGGGGCGAGCGCGTTTGGCCAGGTCTTCCAGAAATTCGATGACCTGTTCCGGCGACTTGGCCATTTTCGGCACCAGCGAGACTTCGGCGAAGTTCTTGTAGCCGAGCAGACCGGCCTCTTCGGCACGCAGTTTCAGCAGCGTGGCGATATTGGCGGTGTTGTCCCAGTCTTCGCGCTTGCTGAACGCGTCGCCCAGCTCGGAAGCCTTGGTGGCGTTGGCACGGTAGACCTTTTCGCGCAGCGCGCGGTTGTCGCAGAACTGCAGGATCGGGTAATAGGAAGGGAAGTGCAGGGTGAACAGCCAGCCTTGTTTGCCGTCCTTTTCGGCCAGCGCCTTGGCGGCAGCCTTGGAATCGTCGGGCAGGCCGCGCAGTTCGGCTTCGTCCTCCACCAGCAGTTTCCAGTCATTGGTGGCGTCCAGCACGTTCTCGCTGAAGCGGGTGCTGGTGGCGGCGTGTTCTTCCTGGATCGCAGCGAAGCGTTCCTTCTTGTCGGCCGGCAGTTCGGCGCCGCCCATGCGGAAGTCGCGGATCGCGTTGTCGACGATGCGCTGGCGTGCCGGTGACAGGGTGGCGAATTCCGCGCTGGCGCGCAAGGCCTTGTATTTGGCGAACAGCGCCTCGTTCTGGGCCAGGGCGGTCCAGAACTCGGTCACTTTCGGCAGGTTTTCGTTGTAGGTGGCGCGCAGCTCGGGCGTATCCACCACGTTGTTCAGGTGACTGACGATGCCCCAGGCGCGGCCCAGCAGCTCGGTGGAATTCTCCAGCGGGGTGACGAAATTATCCCAGGTTACCTGGTCGCTGGGCGCTTCCAGTTGCGCCACGGCAGCGCGGTTCTTTTCAAGCAGGTGCTCGATTGCGGGAGTGACGTGTTCGGGCTTGATCGCATCGAAACGCGGCAAGCCGCTAAAGTCCAGCAGGGGATTGTCAGTCATTCTTAACTCCTCAATAACCGTAAAAGCAGTGCCAGACCCGCAGGGTCAGGCACTGGTAACGCGGCGGCCGCGTGCCGAAGGTGTCAGACCCCGTGGGTCTGGCACCTGTTTACCGGTTTAAACGCGCTCCGCCGACTCAATAGTATTCATCAGCAGCATGGTAATGGTCATCGGCCCCACGCCACCCGGCACCGGCGTGATATGCGAAGCCACTTCCTTGATGCCCGCAAAGTCCACGTCGCCGCACAGTTTGCCGTTCTCATCGCGGTTGATGCCGACATCGATCACGATGGCGCCCGGCTTCACCATATCAGCAGACAGGGTGTTGCGGCGGCCAGTTGCAGCCACCACGATATCGGCCTGGCGGGTGTGATAGCCCAGGTCCGCCGTTCCGCTATGGCAGATGGTGACGGTGGCGTTAGCTTGCAAGAGCAGCAGGCCCATTGGCTTGCCAACGGTGTTGGAGCGGCCAATCACGACAGCATGCTTGCCCTTCAGCGTAACGCCGGTCGATTCGATCAGCTTCATGCAGCCGTAAGGCGTGCATGGCAGGAAGCCTTCCAGGCCGGTCATCAGTTCTCCGGCGCTCAGCACGGAATAGCCGTCCACGTCCTTGGTCGTAGCGATGGCCTCGATCACCTTGTGCGGGTCGATATGCTTGGGCAGCGGCATCTGCACCAGGATGCCATGGATGCTTGGGTCGGCATTCAGGGTGGCGATGCGTTCGAGCAGGGCTTGCTCGGTCATGTCTGCAGCGTATTGCTCTTTCACGGAGCGGATGCCGGCGTCTTCGCATGCCTTGACCTTGTTGCGCACGTAGACATGGCTGGCCTGGTCGTCGCCGACCAGGATCACGGCCAGGCCGGGCTGTTTGCCCTTGGCGGTCAGTGCGGCGGCGCGGGAAGCGATTTCAGCGCGCAGTTTTTGGGAGAGTGCTACTCCGTCGATCAGTTGTGCAGACATGATTGCTTGGATTGGTGGAATGGAAAGTCGCCATTATAAATGGTGGCGGCCTTGTCCTGCACTGCACATGATTGTAAGCTTGTCAATAAATGATCTCTTACCAGTTCCTGATTGATGCCCAGCTGCGCCCGGACAAGACGCCCGATTTCTCGGCTTACCCCTTCTGCCTGCCTGCGGTCCGCCACCTCGGCCGCCTCGAATTCGACCCGGCGGTGACGTTCATCGTCGGCGAAAACGGCTCAGGCAAGTCGACTTTGCTGGAAGGCCTGGCCGTGGCGCTGGGCTTCAACGCCGAAGGCGGCAGCAAGAATTTCAACTTCGGCACCCGTGTCTCACATTCGTGCCTGCATGAGTACCTGCGCGTTGCACGTGGCGTGCGCAAGCCACGGGATGGCTATTTCCTCCGTGCGGAGAGTTTCTTCAATGTCGCGACCGAAATTGAGAATATGGACCGGATCCCGGCTCCTGCGCCGCCAGTCATCGATTCCTATGGCGGTGTTTCCCTGCATGAGCAGTCGCATGGGGAATCGTTCCTGGCGCTGCTGGAGAAGCGTTTCGGCGGCAAAGGCCTGTACATCCTGGACGAACCGGAAGCCGCGCTGTCGCCGCAACGCCAGTTGCGGGCATTGAAGCGCATCCACCAACTGGTGCAGGGCGGCTCACAATTCGTGATCGCGACCCATTCGCCGATCCTGATGGCCTATCCGGAAGCCAGCATCTTCGTCTGCACGCCGGATGGAATACGCCAGCGTGCTTATGAGGACACCGAACACTACGAAGTGATGCACGACTTCATGGCCAACCCGCGCGGTGCGCTCAAGACGCTGCTAGAGACTCCGAAAGAACCCTGAACTTCACGCGCGGCACGGCGAAGCAGAATGGGCTGCCCGCGTCGGCGCCAGCCATCGGGCAGTTCACCGATTCCGCCTCCAGCGGCAGCACTTCATCGAGCGGAATTGGCAGGCTGATTTCCGATTCCGCCATGCGGCCAGTGCCCGGAACCTCGATCATTGCCATGTGCTGGCATGCGAGGAAGCCGACTGCCTCGTCCCAGTTTGCGAAAGCGCCGGCCAGGCCCGGCGGCAGGGCGCGCTGCGCTCTTACTCGGGTCCGGGCCTTCAGCAGCGGCGCGCTGCCGGCTCCGGGCTCGATGCTGGTGGAGTATTCATCGCCATCGCGCGCATGGACAAACCGTGCAGGCAAATGCGTCGGCAGAATATCGCTGAATATGCGCGTGCCGAGAGCATGAAGCGTGCTATCCATGATATTCCGCACGAAATACACCTTGCCCGGTTCCTCCAGATAGAAGCGCCAGTTGCTTTGCAGGGGCGATGGCATCAGGCGGCGTGTTGCTCCCGCCAGCGCCGGACCGAAATGGCCATGGCGATAGGTAAGGACGCTGAACGGCGTGAGGCCATTGCGCTGCCACAAGCGCACGCCTGCCGGCACCATGGCCTGCGCAGTCGCGGCATCCATCATCCAGGTCAGGTAAACGACGTCGCGCACATCGCTTTCAAGGGTCAGGAACGGCAGGCGCGAAAACACCGCGCGGCGGGCGCTGGCGATGCGTCGGGAATTTGCGAGGCGGGCGAGCAGGCGGCCGGGAAGTCCCGGCGTTGGATGAATGTAATTGTTGGTCATATCACGATATCATAGGCGAATGAAGATAAAGGAGACAATCGCTCGCCTGGCCGCGCTGTTACTGGCATGCGCGGCGTTCGACGCCCGAGCGGTGGATGCCGTGATCTTCGACCGTGCTGCCTCGTCCGCCGACCTTCGGCGCGAATATTCAAAGGTCTTGCTGCAACAGGTGATGGAGCGCACGGTGCCCGAATTCGGGCCGTACACCATCGAATATGCGGACGCCCACATGGAGCGTCCGCGCCTGCTTGAAGCGCTCAAGGACGGAAAGCTGATTAACGTGACCGCCTACCCAGCCGATGCGAAATGGCTCAAGACCCTGCGCGCAGTGCCAGTGCCCACAGATATGGGCTTGCAAAGCTGGCGTATTGCCCTGATCGACAGCAAGAACCAGGAACGCATTCGCAAACTGGTGCTGCCGGGCGGGCTCAAGGAAATGACTGCCGGTGTCGGATCGGTGTGGGTCACACGCGCGTCGCTGCAGGATAACGGCTTCCGCTATGTCACCGGCAGTAACTACATCGGCTTGTTCGACATGCTGGTCGCCGGCCGCTTCGACTACCTTCCGCGCGGCGTGAACGAGATCTTCCAGGAGTACGACCTGCGCAAGCAAGCCTTCCCGCAACTGGCAATCGAAGACAGCATCGTCCTGCACGACAATATTCCCTCGATGTTCTTCGTCTCGCCCAAGACCCCCCGGCTATATAAACGCATCCGCGCCGGCATGGAATCGCTGCTGAAGGACGGCACACTGGAGCGCCTCGTGCTCGAACATCACCGCAGCTACCTGCAGCGCGCCCAACTGTGCAAACGGCGCCGCGTCGACCTGCCGAACAAGGACATCGATCCCGCCATGCTTTCCCGCAGGGAGCTGTGGCTCGATCCCTTTGATCCGCGCCTGGGGCTCTGCCGCAAGTGATGGGGCGCGGGTGCATCGTGCGCCGCCCGCCTGACCGAATCGCGATGATTGAAGCCGCCCGCACGGCTGGTGCTTCATTTCACATTGCAAAATCAACTTCCGCAATTTGAAAAATGCCGAATTCGCTGATAGAATCCTTCACACTTAGCCAAAGTCTTAATAAATAATCACCTGCACCGTCCGGAGCACACAGGGTGGGGCGCCTTCAATTGATAGGAGACTAGTTACATGTCAGCTCAACTTGACCAGGTCACGGCACAAACGGCCAACGATCCTGATGCACAGGAAACCAAAGAATGGCTGGAGGCGTTGGAAGCCGTCCTGGAAAACGAAGGCCCTGAACGTGCCCATTACCTGATGGAGCGACTGGTCGACCTGGCCCGCCGCCGCGGCGCCGACATTCCGTTCTCCGCCAATACCGCCTACGTCAACACCATCCCCGCCCATAAGGAAGCCCACTGCCCAGGCAACCTGGAATACGAAGAGCGCCTGCGCTCGTGGATGCGCTGGAACGCGATGGCAATGGTCGTCAAGGCCAACCGCGCCGACGGCGACCTGGGCGGCCACCTGTCCTCGTTCGCCTCGCTGGCGAACATGCTGGGCATCGGCTTCAACCACTTCTGGAAAGCCGAGAGCGCCGAGCACGGCGGCGACCTGCTGTACATCCAGGGCCACTCGTCGCCCGGCGTCTACGCGCGCGCCTTCCTGGAAGGCCGCCTGAGCGAAGAACAACTGCTGAACTTCCGCAAGGAAGTGGACGGCAAAGGCCTGTCCTCCTACCCGCACCCGAAACTGATGCCGGAATTCTGGCAATTCCCGACCGTGTCGATGGGCCTGGGCCCGCTGATGGCGATCTACCAGGCGCGCTTCCTGAAGTACCTGCACGCGCGCGGCATCGCCAATACCGAAGGCCGCAAGGTCTGGGCCTTCTGCGGCGACGGCGAGATGGACGAACCGGAATCGATGGGCGCGATCGGCATGGCTGCCCGCGAACAGCTGGACAACCTGAACATCGTGGTCAACTGCAACCTGCAGCGCCTGGACGGTCCGGTGCGCGGCAACGGCAAGATCATCCAGGAGCTGGAAGCGGACTTCCGCGGCGCCGGCTGGAACGTCATCAAAGTGATCTGGGGCCCGGGCTGGGACAACCTGCTGGCGCAGGACAAGGACGGCATCCTGCAGAAGGTGATGATGGAAACCGTCGACGGCGAATACCAGAACTACAAGGCCAAGGACGGCGCCTACGTGCGCAAGCACTTCTTCGGCAAGCATCCGAAGCTGCTGGAAATGGTGGCCAACATGTCGGACGACGACATCTGGCGCCTGACCCGCGGCGGCCACGACCCGCACAAGATCTACGCTGCCTTCAAGATGGCCAACGAGTCCGTCGGCAAGCCAACCGTGCTGCTGGTGAAGACCGTCAAGGGCTTCGGCATGGGCAAATCCGGCGAAGCGCGCAACACCGCGCACCAGACCAAGAAGCTGGACGACGAGGCAATCCGCGAAATGCGCGACCGCTTCAACATCCCGATCCCGGACGACAAGCTGAAAGACATCCCGTTCTTCAAGCCGTCCGACGACGCGCCTGAAATGAAGTACCTGCACGAGCGCCGCAAGGCACTGGGCGGCTACCTGCCATCGCGCCGTACCAAGGCCGACGAGAAGCTGGTGGTGCCGGGGCTGGACGCCTTCAAGGCCGTGACCGACCCGACTCCGGAAGGCCGCGAGATCTCCACCACCCAGGCTTACGTGCGTATCATCACCGCTCTGCTGCGCGACCAGTCGCTGGGCCAGCGCGTAGTGCCTATCCTGGTTGACGAGTCCCGTACCTTCGGTATGGAAGGCCTGTTCCGCCAGATCGGCATCTTCAACCAGCAGGGCCAGTTGTACGAGCCGGTCGACAAGGACCAGGTGATGTACTACCGCGAAGACAAGGCCGGCCAGATCCTGCAAGAGGGTATCAACGAAGCGGGCGGCATGAGCTCGTGGATCGCTGCGGCGACCTCGTACTCGAGCAACAACCGCGTGATGATCCCGTTCTTCACCTACTACTCGATGTTCGGCCTGCAGCGCGTTGGCGACCTGGCTTGGGCGGCGGGCGACATGCGCGCACGCGGCTTCCTGATGGCGGGTACCGCCGGCCGCACCACGCTAAACGGCGAAGGCCTGCAGCACGAAGATGGCCACAGCCATATCGTTGCGGCGACCATCCCGAACTGCGTGCCGTACGACCCGACCTTCGGCCATGAATTGGCAGTCATCATCCAGGACGGCCTGCGCCGCATGGTGGGCGAACAGGAAGACGTGTTCTACTACATCACCATCATGAACGAGAACTATGCCCACCCAGGCCTGAAGCCAGGCCAGGAAGAGGGCATCCTGAAGGGCATGTACCTGCTGCAAGAGGGCGATAAGTCCGCCAAGCAGCGCGTGCAGCTGGTCGGCTCGGGCACCATCCTGCGCGAATCCATCTTCGCCGCTGAACTGCTGAAGAACGACTGGAACATCGCTGCCGACGTGTGGTCCGCTCCTTCGCTGACCCTGGTGGCCCGCGATGGCCAGGACTGCGAACGCTGGAACATGGTCAACCCGACCAAGGAACAGCGCGTCCCTTACGTGACCGGCCTGCTGAAGGACAGCACCGGCCCGATCGTTGCAACCACCGACTACATGCGTGCATTCGCTGAGCAGATCCGTCCTTACATGCCGGAAGGCCGCACCTACAAGGTGCTGGGCACCGATGGCTTTGGCCGTTCGGACAGCCGCGCCAAGCTGCGCGAGTTCTTCGAGGTGAACCGTTACTACATCACCGTCGCATCCCTGCGTGCCCTGGCGGACGAAGGCAAGATCGCGATGTCGGTGGTGGAAGACGCCATCAAGAAGTACGGCATCAACCCGAACAAGCCAAATCCGGTGACCCAATAAATAAGAAGACGGAGCAAACACTATGAGCATGGTTGAAGTGAAAGTCCCGGATATCGGCGACTTCAAGGAAGTTGAAGTCATCGAACTGATGGTCAAGGTGGGCGACACGATCAAGGTTGACCAGTCGCTGGTGACTGTTGAATCGGACAAGGCATCGATGGAGATTCCTTCGTCGCAAGCCGGTGTCGTCAAGGAAATCAAGGTGAAGGTCGGCGACAAGGTGGCGGAAGGTTCGCTGTTGCTGATCGTTGAAGCATCCGGCGCCGCCGGAGTTCCTGCCGCCGCACCGGCAGCAGCCGCAGCTCCGGCAGCCGCGCCTGCTGCTGCGGCCCCAGCGCCTGCCGCTGCCGCCGCGCCTGCGCCAGCTGCTTCGGCCAGCCCGGTCGAAGTGAAAGTGCCCGACATCGGCGACTTCAAGGAAGTGGAAGTCATCGAAGTGATGGTCAAGGTCGGCGACACCATCGCCAAGGACCAGTCCCTGGTGACCGTCGAATCCGACAAAGCCTCCATGGAAATTCCATCGTCGCACGCTGGCGTGGTGAAAGAGATCAAGGTCAAGGTAGGCGACAAGGTTGCTGAAGGCTCCCTGGTGCTGATCGTTGACGCTGCCGGCGGTGCCGCCGCCCCAGCGGCAGCGCCTGCGCCAGCCGCGGCTCCCGCTGCCGCTCCGGCCGCCGCAGCTCCGGCTGCAGCCGCGACTCCTGCTGCCGCTGCAGCGCCGTCCGCGCCTGCCGTCAACGGCAAGCTGGCCCATGCCTCTCCATCCGTTCGCAAGTTTGCCCGCGAACTGGGCGTGGACGTGACCCGCGTTGGCGGCACCGGCCCGAAAGGCCGCGTGACCCAGCTGGACGTGCAAAATTACGTCAAGGGCATCGTCTCCGGCGCAGTCGCAGCACCGAATGCCGCACCGGCAGCCGCTGGCGGCGGTGCAGGCCTGAACCTGCTGCCAT
This sequence comes from Pseudoduganella sp. R-34, assembly GCF_049904655.1. NCBI lineage: Bacteria > Pseudomonadati > Pseudomonadota > Betaproteobacteria > Burkholderiales > Oxalobacteraceae > Pseudoduganella > Pseudoduganella sp. R-34. The sequence goes on along the minus strand of NZ_CP184572.1, from coordinate 5,547,946 downwards.
GGCCATCGCTGGACTTCAGCAAGTTCGGCGAAACAGAACTGTCCCCGCTGCCGCGCATCAAGAAGATCTCCGGCCCGAACCTGCATCGCAACTGGGTGATGATCCCGCACGTGACGCAGTTCGAAGACGCCGACATCACCGACCTGGAACAGTTCCGCGTCGACAGCAACAACGCCAACGCCAAGAACAAGGACGCCGTCAAGCTCACCATGCTGGCGTTCGTGATCAAGGCCTCCGTGACCGCGCTGAAGAAATTCCCGACCTTCAATTCGTCACTGGACGAGAAGGGCGAGAACCTGATCCTGAAGAAGTACTACAACATCGGCTTCGCAGCCGACACGCCGCAAGGCCTGGTGGTGCCGGTCGTGAAGAACGCCGACCAGAAGTCAGTGACCCAGATCGCCAAGGAAATGGGCGAACTGTCGCTGGCAGCGCGCGAAGGCAAGCTGAAACCGACCGACATGCAGGGCGCCTGCTTCACCATTTCGTCGCTGGGCGGCATTGGCGGTACCGCATTCACCCCGATCGTGAACGCACCGGAAGTGGCGATCCTCGGCTTGTCCAAGTCCTCCATGAAGCCAGTCTGGGACGGCAAGCAGTTCGTGCCGCGCCTGATGCTGCCACTGTCGCTGTCCTACGACCACCGAGTGGTCGACGGCGCATCCGGTGCCCGCTTCGCTGCATACCTGGCCGAAGTGCTGGCCGATATGCGCAAGATCCTGCTGTAAGGAGGCCGCGATGATCGAAGTTAAAGTACCGAACATCGGCGACTTCAAGGACGTTGAAGTGATCGAGCTGCTGGTCAAGGTTGGCGATACCGTCAAGGTCGACCAATCGCTGGCCACCGTCGAATCCGACAAGGCATCGATGGAGATTCCATCGACCCACGCTGGCGTGATCAAGGAACTCAAGATCAAGGTTGGCGACAAGGTGAGCGAAGGCTCGGCACTGATGGTGGTCGAGGAAGCCGTCGGCTCTGCAGCCCCTGCAGCCGCACCTGCTCCTGCGGCCGCTGCAGGCCCGGCGCCAGCCGCCGCGCCAGCCCCGGCCGCGCCTGTGGCTGCGCCGCAGGCTGGCGGCTACGCCGGCCAGGTCGACATCACCTGCGACATGATGGTCCTGGGTGGCGGTCCTGGCGGCTACTCCGCCGCCTTCCGCTCCGCGGACCTGGGCATGAACACCGTGCTGGTCGAGAAATACGCGACCCTGGGTGGCGTCTGCCTGAACGTGGGCTGCATCCCGTCGAAAGCCCTGCTGCACCTGGCAGCCGTGGTCGACGAAACCAGCCACATGGCCAAGAATGGCGTCACCTTCGCCAAGCCGACCATCGACATCGACCAGGTGCGCAGCTACAAGGAAGGGGTCATCAAGAAGATGACCACCGGCCTGGCCGGCATGGCCAAGATGCGCAAGGTGAACGTGGTGCAGGGCGTGGGCCAGTTCCTCAGCCCGAACCACATCGAAGTCACCGCGGCCGACGGCAGCAAGAAGGTCGTGCAGTTCAAGCAAGCCATCATCGCCGCAGGTTCCAGCGTGGTGAAACTGCCGTTCGTCCCTGAAGACAACCGCATCGTCGACAGCACCGGAGCGCTCGAGCTGCGCTTCATGCCGAAGAAGATGCTGGTCATCGGCGGCGGCATCATCGGCCTGGAAATGGCCACCGTGTACAGCACCTTCGGCGCGCGCATCGACGTGGTCGAAATGATGGACGGCCTGATGCAAGGCGCCGACCGCGAAGCCGTGAAGGTCTGGCAGAAGTACAACGAGAAGCGCTTCGACCGCATCATGACCAAGACCAAGACCGTCGGAGTGGAAGCGCTGCCGGAAGGGATCAAGGTCACCTTCGAAGCCGCAGAAGCCGGCGCCACCGCACCGGAACCGCAGCTGTACGACATGGTCCTGGTGGCAGTCGGCCGCAGCCCGAACGGCAAGAAGCTCGCCGCCGACAAGGCCGGCGTGATCGTCACCGACCGCGGCTTCATCAACGTCGACAGCCAGATGCGCACCAATGTGCCGCACATCTTCGCCATCGGCGATATCGTCGGCCAGCCAATGCTCGCGCACAAAGCCGTGCACGAAGCCCACGTCGCCGCCGAAGCAGCCCACGGCGAGAAGGCTCACTTCGACGCGAAGATCATTCCATCGGTGGCCTACACCGATCCGGAAGTGGCATGGGCCGGCATCACCGAAGACGAAGCGAAAGCCAAGGGCATCAAGGTCGAGAAGGGCCACTTCCCATGGGCTGCCAGCGGCCGCGCCGTTGCCAACGGCCGTGACGAAGGCTTCACCAAGCTGCTGTTCGATGCAGAGACGCACCGCATCATCGGCGGCACCATCGTCGGCACCCACGCCGGCGACATGATCGGTGAAATCGCCCTGGCGATCGAGATGGGCGCCGACGGCATCGACATCGGCAAGACCATCCACCCGCACCCGACCCTGGGTGAATCGATCGGCATGGCCGCAGAAGCCTACGAAGGCGTCTGCACCGACCTGCCGCCGCCACGCAAGCGCTAAGCCGTTAGCGCGATGGGAGGACAGCCTGGCGCGTATCGACCGCGATCCAGTTGTCCTCCCAGGTCTTTCCATTGTCGGCGGAGTAGGCCTGCTCGAAGCGCCACTGGTCCGCGCCAAGCGGGACAATCAGGAAGCGGACCAGGATCTTGCGGCCATCCAGCATGTCCTGGCCGAAGAAAGCGCCGCGTCCCTGCCTGAAGCTGCCCTGCATTGGCTCCGTCATCGCACCGTTGGCGAGATTCGCGAAATGCAGGCTCCATTGCCCGCTCGCTGGCTGGTACAGGCGAAGTGAAACTCCGGCAATCCTGCCGGCAGGGCCCTGCACATCAAATTCAACGATATTCGCCCGTTTGCCCATCAGCGGCGTGACGGTCGTCGTGCCGGCATATTCAAGCCATTCCTGGCTGCCGGTAAGGGGTTTGCTGAGTCGCCGCAGTGTTGTTTGCCAGGTCCCCAATTCCCAATTGAAGTCCTGTTGGCCATCGCTCGCTGGAGGAGCCGCTGCGGGGGAGCCGATGTGGATGAAGAAGACCAGGAGCGCAATGAAGGCAGTTTTCATGGTGATGATCCGGGCGTCGAAAGCACGATCTTAGTCTCGGCTCGCGTGCCCGGACAGGGCCATCATGCGCAATTTTCCTGGGGCCACGCGGGCCCGGGAGTTGCTTACTTCTGGTTGCGGTACTGCTCGAAATGCTTGCCGTAGTCTTCCCAGTTATCGTCAAACATCTTGTTGAACTGGTCCATGAAGTAGGCCTTGGCTTCTTCTTTCTTCAGTTTGAAGGCTTCCAGGTCAGGCTGGGCGCGAGCTACCAGGTAGGTGTTGTAGCGGGCGGCGGCGAACAGCAGGCTGGCGCCTACCAGTTGCGGGGCGCCCTTGTTGCTGTTTTCGTGGGCGTTGGCCAGTGCAATGTAGGCGTCGATGTTTTCGAAGAATTTCTGGTCGTCGTTCTGCTGCTGTTGGGTTGCTTGTTCGCTCATGATTTACTACCAATAAGTTGATACTAGGGGTGGGCATCGTGACACAGGAAGCGCGTTGCTGCAATAAAAAACCGGGCTTTTGCCCGGTTTGTTGTCAGCTCGCAATGAAGCGCTCTGGGATTTCGATACCGCCGCTATTGGCAGCTTCCGCATAGGCCTTGAGTTCATTGATCGCGGCGTCCAGGTGCTCTTTGTTCGGGTTTTCCTGGAAACCTTTGATGCGCTCGTTGATCGTGGCGATTTTCCTGCTCCATTCGAGCCGATCGACCTTGCTCATACAACCTCCCACTTTAATTTTGGTTCTCGAGAAGCTCAGTATCCGGCAGCCAGCCGATGGGCCACCGTGCGCTAGCGCACATACGCTGCCGCGCACGCTTAAGGGCTGCTTAACGCTTCAACACCCCGTTCAGGAACAGGTCGACGCCTTGCTCGATCTCCTCCGGCGTGGTGGCCACGCCGCAGCGAGAATCGAACAGGAAGCGGCGCAACTGGTCGCCCATCAGGCAGTTCATCAGGTGGATCGCCAGCCGCTCCGGCGGCGCCTTGGTGTCGAGTTGGGCTCGGACGTCCGCACGGGCGAAGTAACGCGCCACCAGCTCGCGCGTCTGGCGCGGGCCGGCGTCCCAGAACGCTTCGGCCAGGTCGGGATTGGCGTGGGCTTCCGCCACCACGATTTGATAGAGCGCGGTAGCCGCCGGCGTGCTGACCAGGCGGTGGAAGCGCAGGCCGAACTCCAGCAAGGATTCGCGCACAGGGCGGTGCAGGGTTTCCATGCCGACGGGATCGAAGGCGCCGGCACGATGACGCAGCAAGATCGCCTTGAGCAGGCCGGCCTTGCCGCCGAACTTCACATAAATGGTGCGCACGGCAACCCGTGCTTCTTTGGCAATGGCTTCAAGGCTGACCTTGGCATAGCCCTTTTCCAGGATGAGCCGGGCGGCCGTATCCAGCAGGTCGTTCAGGCGCGCTTCGGCCTCGGCGGCCTTGGGGCGCCCGGCTTTGACTGGCTCGATAACTTGTTCAATAGACATGATTGAAAACCGTACGTAATGCCCGAAGGCTAGCAGAGACCTCACTTTATGCCAAATAAAAATGAAATGCAATCGTTTCATTTCTTGACTTTGGTCATTGATTGTCCAATAATGCACACGACTCATTTCATTTTCAGGGAGTTTCCCACCATGTCCCAGCACAACCCAGCCGAACAAAAAGTGCTCAGCGCCGTGCCCGAAGCCGCGCCTACCGCTAATCCACCTAACCGTCGCGTACTCGTGATCGCCGGCCTGATCGCCCTGGCAGCCCTGGCCGCTGGCGGCCGCATGTGGTACCGCAGCCATCACTATGTGGAAACGGAAAACGCCTACGTGGCAGGCCACGTGCACCCGGTGTCCTCGCGCATTTCCGGCGTGGTGACCAAGGTGCTGGTGGACGACAACCAGCTCGTGAAGGCGGGCGACGTAATCGCCGAACTCGATCCCTTCGACCAGCAGGTGAAGGTAGAACAGATCCAGGCCCAGATCGCCAGCGTCCAGCAACAAGTGCTGCAGGCGGACGCCCAGATCGCGCAAGTGAATGCGCAAGCCAGCGCCGCTGCTGCGCAAGTGGCGCAGGCGCAAGCCAACCAGTTGCGTGCATCGCAGGACGCCGAGCGTTATGGCCAGCTGTATACCAGCCAGATGAAAGCGGTATCGAAAGCCGAACTGGATGCGGCCAACGCCGCCCGCGCCAGCGCCACCGCCGACGTGGCGGCGCGCAAGGACAGCGCCGTTGCCGCGAAAGCGCAAATCGGCTCCGCCACCTCCGCCCGCGAAGTGCTGAAGGCGCAAGTCAAAGTGCTGCAAGTGCAGCTGAAAGACGCGCAGCAGCAACTGGCCTACAACCGTATCGTCGCACCGGCCGATGGCCGCGTCGGCAAGCGCGCCCTGGAAGTAGGCCAGCGCGTGCAGCCAGGCCAGCAACTGGTGGCCCTGGTGCAGGACAATGTGTGGGTCACCGCCAACTTCAAGGAGACCCAGCTCGCCGACATGCGCGTGGGCCAGGAAGTCAGCCTGACCATCGACGCACTGCCCGGCAAGGAACTGGTTGGCCGCGTTGACTCGTTCTCGCCAGCCTCCGGCGCGCAGTTCGCGCTGCTGCCGGCCGATAACGCCACCGGCAATTTCACCAAGATCGTGCAGCGCGTGCCGGTGAAGATCACCTTCAAGCCGGAAGACCTGAAAGCCTATGAAGGCCGCCTGGTGCCGGGCATGTCGGCCATCGCTGAAGTCAGCATCAAGTCGAACGCAAAATGAGTGCCCCAATGATGGTGCCTGAAGGCCGGGTATCCGGCCGCACCTGGATCGCAGTCGCCGCGGGCATGCTGGGTGCCTTCATGGCGGTGCTGGACATCCAGATCACCAACTCCTCGCTGCGCGACATCCTCGGCGCGCTGAACGCGACGCAGGAAGAGGGCTCCTGGATTTCGACCGCCTACCTGGTGGCCGAGATCATCGTGATCCCGCTGACGGCGCTGCTCACGCGCACCTTCGGCATGCGCGGCTACATGATGGGCACCACGGCACTGTTCCTGGTGTTCTCGACCCTGTGCGGCGCGGCCTGGAACCTGCAAAGCATGATCATGTTCCGCATGATGCAGGGCTTTACCGGCGGCGCGCTGATCCCTATGGCGATGACGCTGGTGATGGCCAAGCTGCCGCCATCGAAACGCGCAGTGGGCATGGCGATCTTCGGCCTGACCGCAACGCTGGCGCCTTCCATGGGCCCGACCCTGGGCGGCTATCTGAGCGAGCTGTATGGCTGGCCTTCGATCTTCTACATCAACTGGGTGCCCGGCATCCTGCTGATCGCCGGCGTGGCCTATGGCCTCGACCACGAGCAGCGCAAGCTTGGTGAATTGTTCAATGCCGACTGGCTGGGCATCGCCTTCATGGCGATGGGCCTGGGTTGCCTGACCATCTTCCTGGAAGAGGGCAACAGCAAGGACTGGTTCGAGTCCGGCTTCATCATCGCCTTTGCCGGCCTGGCTATCGTGGGCTTGCTGGGCTGGGTGCTGACCAGCGCCATGCGGCCGCATCCCTTCGTCAACCTGGGCCTGTTCACGCAGCGGAACTTCCTGGTGGCATCGGCGCTGGCTGCGGTGATGGGCATGGGCCTGTACGGCTCCTCGTTCCTGCTGCCGCTGTACCTGGGCCAGATCGCCGGCTATTCGCCGATGCAGATCGGTGAAGTGATCATGTGGGCCGGCTTGCCGCAGCTGTTCATCATGCCTTTCGCGGCCAAGCTGTCGATGAAAGTCGACAATCGCATCCTGTGCTCGATCGGGCTCGGGCTGTTCGGCGTCTCCTGCATCATGAATGCCTATATGGACGCGACCACCGGCTACGACCAGCTGCTGCTGTCGCAGGTGGTGCGCGCGCTGGGCCAGCCCTTCGTGATGCTGACGCTGTCGAACTTCGCGATGAACGGCATTGCGCCGAAAGACACCGCATCGGCATCTAGCCTGTTCAACATGATCCGCAACCTGGGCGGCTCGATCGGCATCGCCCTGCTGGCAACCCAGCTGACGCAGCGCGAACACTTCCACTCGGCTCGCCTGGGCGAGGCAGTGAACAGCTTCTCGGCCGCCACCCAGCTGCGCCTGGACCAGTTGACGCAGTCGTTTATCGGCAAAGGCTTCGACCCGGTTACCGCATCGGACAAGGCGCTGAAGGCGGTCGATGGCATCGTGCGGCGCGAGTCCTTCGTGATGGCGTACAACGACGGCTTCCTGATCGTGGGCGGCATCCTGCTGTCCTGCATCCTGATCCTGTGGCTGTCCGACAAGGTGAAATCACCTTCGGGCGGCGGCGCTGGTGCGCACTAAATGAGAGTAAGAACTATGAACATCAAAATGATTGCAATGGCAGTTGGCGCGGCGGCGGTATTGGCCGGCTGCGGTACCGTGGGCAGCGACTTCAAGGCGCCTGCAGGCACGAAGGAACAGGCCTTCCGCCACGCGCCGCATGGCGCAGCGAGCGAAGCCCAACTGCCATCGCAGTGGTGGACCGTGTTCAGCGACGACACGCTGAACCGGCTTGAGCACCAGGCCCTGCGCGACAGCCCGACCGCCAAGGCGGCGGCGCAGCGCCTGTTCCAGGCCGAAGCGCAACTGGGACTGGTGAAAGCCAGCCAGCTGCCATCCGTGACGCTCAGTACCGGCGTATCGAATTCGCGCAGCTCGGCCAATACCTCGCAAGGTATCGCCCTGGGCCACCGCTCGATCCACGGCAACAACTACTCCGTGGCAGCCGGCTTCTCGTATGAGCTGGACCTGTTCGGCCGCGTGCGCCGCGCCGTGGAATCGGCCGACGCGCAAGCGCTGGCGGCCAGCCATGACCGCGACGGCGTGTTGTTGCTGCTGTCCTCGCAGATCGCCACCACCTACTGGCAGTTGCGCGGACTGGATGCCGAAATGGCCATCCTGCGCGGCGCGCTGGCCACCCGCAAGGAGAGTGAAGACCTGGTGAACGCCCGGTTCAATGCCGGCCTGTCGAACGAACTGGACACCTCGCGTGCCCGCATCGAACGCGCCAATGCCGAAGCCGACCTGGAAGAAGTCCAGCGCCAGCGCAACACGCTGGAACACGCGCTGGCGGTACTGGTCGGCGCCTCGCCATCGACGATGCAGCTGGAACAGGCAACTGCGACCGAACTGCCGGCGCCACCGGTCATCCCGGCCGGGCTGCCCGCCAACCTGCTGGCCAACCGTCCCGACCTGGCCGCCAGCGTCGCCACCCTGCGCGCGACCAATGCCAACGTGGGCGTCGCGGAAGGCGCGTTCTACCCCTCGGTCAGCCTGACCGGCAACTTCGGCTACGCCTCGGAGAGCTTGAGCGATATCAGCAAAGGCGGTTCGCGCGTCTTCAGCCTCGGTCCGCTGGCGCTGTCGCTGCCGATCTTCGACGGCGGCCGCAACCAGTCCAACCTGACGGTTGCCAAGGCCCGCTATGAAGAAGCGGTAGCCAACCACGAAGGCAAGCTGCTGACTGCCTTGCGTGAAGTGGAAGACGCCCTGTCCGATGTGCAGCAGCGCACGCAGCAGGGCAAGGTCCAGGCCACGTCCCGCGAAGCCGCCACCCGCGCCTACGACGTTGCCCGTGCCCGTTACGAACGCGGCATCAGCACCTACCTCGACGTCACCGACGCCCAGCGCAGCGCCCTGGCCGCCGACCGCGCCGCCGTGCAGATCAACACCCAGCGCATGCTCGCCACGGTCAGCTTCGCCCGCGCCCTCGGCGGCGGCTGGCAAGCTCCTTAAATAAAAGTCGGGGTCAGGTCTGGCAATCCGCCATTAAACGCACATTCGTGCGTTTAATGGCGGATTGCCAGACCTGACCCCGACTTTTTAATTGGTAGGCCCGAGGCGGGTGAGCACGAAGTCGATGAAGCTGGTCAGCTTGGGTGTGGGCTGGCGGTTGCGTGGGTAGAGCAGGTGCATGGGGCGTGGGGTGGGCAGGTAGTCGTCCAGCACGCGTACCAGGCGGCCGGCGGCGATGTCTTGTGCCAGCGCTGTTTCAGCCTGCATGATCAGGCCGAAGCCTTTCAGCGCGGCTTGTTTCAGGGCGTAGCTGTTGTTGGCACGCAGGCGGCTGAGCGGTACGTTGCGCGCATCCTTTTCTCCCTTCAGCCGCCAGCGTGCCTGCGGCACCCAGCCGCTGAATTCCAGGCATTCGTGTTGCGCGAGGTCGGCCGGTACCTGGGGCACGCCGCGTCGTGCGAGGTAGTCGGGGGAGCCGCAAATCGCCAGGCCATATGGCCGCAGCGGCCGCGCGACCAGCGATGAATCTTCCAGCTTGCCGATGCGCACGGCCACGTCGAAGCCTTCTTCCACCATGTCGATCATGCGGTCGTTCAGGTTCAGGTCCAGGCTGACTTCCGGGTACATTTCCAGGAACTCGGGGATCATGGGGCTGAGCCATTCCATTCCGAACGAGACTGCTGCCGACACCTTCAGCACACCGCGCGGGGCCAAACGCATGGTTTCGGCCAGGCTTTCCGCCGCGCTGATCTGCGCCAGGATGGTTCGGCATTGCTCGGCATATTGGCGGCCGATCTCGGTCAGCGACTGGCGCCGCGTGGTGCGCGTGAGCAGGGCGGTGCCGAGCTTCTGTTCCAGTTCCCGCACGTGCTTGCCCACCATGACGGCGGAAATGCCGAAGCGCTCGGCTGCGGCGGTGAAGCTGCCTGTGTCGACGGCGGCGACAAATACTTCCATGCTGCGGAGCTTGTCCATTGCGAACCATGAGTTTGTAATTAACTAAATGATAGCTCATTTATTCCTGTGGTGACGGAGCGCATACTGGCTTCACTTCGAAACCCAACAGGAGATTCAACATGAAAAAGATCATCGTTATCGGCGCCTCGGGCACCATCGGCAAAGGGATCGTGGAACAACTGGGCTTGCGCCATGAAGTGATCAGTGTGGGCCGCAACAGCGGCCAGTACCAGGTCAGGATCGAGGACCCGGCTTCGGTGCAGGCGCTGTTCGAAAAAGTCGGCAAGGTGGATGGCGTGGTGGTGGCTGCCGGTGACGCCCATTTCGGCGCGTTGCAGGAGATGACCGCGGAGCAGTTCCAGATCGGCCTGAACTCCAAGCTGCTGGGCCAGGTGAATGTGGCGCTGGCGGCGCAGAAGTACCTGAATGACGGCGGTTCGATCACCTTGACCAGCGGCAGCCTGTCGGACAATCCGGTCCGCTACGGCGTCAATGCCACCACCGTCAACGCTGCCGTGGATGGCTTCGTGCTTGGCGCCGCCATTGAGCTGCCGCGCGGGCTGCGCATCAACTCCGTCAGCCCGACCCTGGTCAACGAGTCAGTCGAGACTTATGGCCCTTATTTCTACGGCGTTGAAACCGTGCCAGTGAAGCGCGTGGCCCTGGCTTACAGCCGCAGCGTGGAAGGCGCGGACAACGGCAAGACTTACCGCGTGTGGTAATGCGTACGGTCCTGGTTATTGGCGGCACCGGCACCATCGGCGGCGCCGTGGTGCGGGAGCTGGGCAAGCGCCATCGCGTGATCACCGCTGGCCGGAATAGCGGCGATCATCGCGTGGCAATCGAAGACATCGCTTCGGTGCAGGCCCTGTTCGCGGCAACCGGCAGGGTGGACGATGTGGTGGTCGCTGCGGGTGCGCTTCACGTCGGCCCGCTGGAAGCGATGACGCACGGGCAGTTCCGCATCGGTCTCGATTCAAAGCTGATGGGGCAGGTGAACGTGGCGCTGGTCGCGCAGCATGCGCTGAGCGATGGCGGTTCGATCACCCTGACCAGCGGCGTCGATGCGCACAATCCCCTGCGCGGCTGCGCCAATACGGTGACCGTCAACAACGGCATCGAGGGCTTTGCCCGCGGCGCGGCGGTGGAGCTGCAGCGCGGCCTGCGCATCAACGTGGTCAATCCTTCGCTGCTGGAGGAATCGGTGGAAAAGTTCGAGTCGCTGTTTCATGGCTTCGAGCCCGTTCCTTCGAGCCGTGTAGCACGCGCCTACAGCCGTTGCGTGGAAGGCGCGGAAACCGGAAAAACCTACCGCGCCTGGTAGACGCAGGCATACAATGTGGCCTTCCTTTTAACTGTAGAGAAAAGGCCACATGAAAAACCTCCTGTCCCCGCTGGTGCTGGCGATTGCCAGCGCCACCGCTGCCGCTGCTCCCGCCGACGTCGCCGAGTTGCAGAAGATGACCAGGCGCTACGCGCCGGTACAACTGAAAGCCGACACTTCGCACCTGACGGCAGGCGACCGCCAGGCGATCAGGAAGCTGATCGAGGCGGCGAAGATCGTCGATACCCTGCAACTGCGCCAGCGCTGGTCCGGCAACGAGGCCTTGTACGCTGCACTGCAAAAGGACAAGTCCCGGCTGGGCAAGGCGCGCGCCGAGTACTTCTGGCTGAACAAGGGCCCGTGGTCCATCCTCGACGACCACAAATCCTTCCTGCCGGCGGAAGTAGCGGGCATCAAGGTACCGGATCATAAGCCTGCCGCCGCCAACTTCTATCCGGAAGGCGTGAGCAAGGAAGAAGTGGAAGCCTGGATCAACGGCCTGCCTGCCGCGCAGAAGCAGGACGCGCAGTGGTTCTTCACCACCATCCGCAAAGGCGATGACGGCAAGTTCAAGATCGTGAAGTATTCCGAAGAATACAAGCCGGAGCTGGAAAAGCTGTCTAAGCTGCTGAAGGAAGCTGCTGCCGCCACCAGCAACGCCTCCCTGAAGAAATTCCTCGACCTGCGTGCGGATGCCTTCCTGTCCAACGATTACCTGCCTTCCGACTTCGCCTGGATGGACCTGGATTCGCCGGTCGACGTCACCATCGGCCCATACGAGACATACAACGACGAACTGTTTGGTTACAAGGCCGCCTTCGAAGCCTATGTGAACATCCGCGACGAAAAGGAAACGCGCAAGCTGGACTTCTTCGCCAAGCATATGCAGGAGCTGGAAGACAACCTGCCTGTCGATCCGATGTACCGCAATCCGAAGGTGGGCGCTGTTGCGCCGATGGTGGTGGTGAACCAGGTCTACGGAGCGGGCGACGGCAATATGGGCGTGCAGACTGCCGCCTACAACCTGCCGAACGACGAGCGCATCATCAGCCAGCGCGGTTCCAAGCGCGTGATGCTGAAGAACGTGCAGGAAGAAAAATTCAAGGCCACGCTGACGCCGATCGCCAAGCTGGTGTTGCGTCCAGCGGACCAGAAGGACCTGGACTTCAACTCCTTCTTCACGCACATCCTGGCGCACGAAATCACCCACGGCCTGGGCCCGCACATCACCAAGGCCGGCGCCACCGAATCGACCCCGCGCCAGGACTTGAAGGAAGCCTATTCCACCATCGAGGAAGCGAAAGCCGACATCACCGGCCTGTTTGCGTTGATGTACATGATGGAGAAGGGGCAGTTGAACGACACGCTGGGCCAGGGCGAGGCGGCGGAGCGCAAGCTGCACACCACCTTCCTGGCATCGGCTTTCCGCACGCTGCACTTCGGCCTGACCGACTCGCACGCGCGCGGCATGGCGATCCAGGTCAACTACCTGCTGGACAAGGGCGGCTTCGTGTCGCACGGCGACGGCAACTTCTCGGTCGACTTCAAGAAGATCAAACAGGCGGTGATCGATCTTGACCGCGAGTTCCTTACCATCGAAGCCACCGGCGATTACGCACGCGCCAAGGAGATGATGGCAAAGTACGTCGTCATCCGCCCGGACGTGCAGAAGGCTTTGGATAAAATGAAGAAGGTCCCGAACGACATTCGTCCGTCTTTCCCGACTGCCAACTCCTTGCTCGCCAAATAAACTTGTCGACGAGCTCAGCCAATATTTTGTAACAGCACAGAAACTCCGGTAACAGCTTGCCGTAAGGCATGTATAGTTGTAGCCAGTTACCGGAGTTCTGTTATGAAGCTGAGCCTGCCAATCCTGCTGTCCTTCTTCGCTGCTTCTGCTGGCGCTGCACAGCTGACTGAAACTGAAACCCGCTGGCTGCAAGCCGGTTCTCCCGTGCTGGCGTATGCCAAGCAGGAACTCAAACTTCCGATTGATATCGTGGTCCAGCCGCAAGCCGGTCCGAACGACGTGCCGCTGGCCATGGGTTTTGCCGATGGCCGCTGCAAGCTGGTGTTCTCCATGCGCGGCAATCCCCAAGCGGAAGAAGTGCTGTCCGGCGTACCTGCCGAGCAACAGAAAATCCTGATCGAAGCCATGACGGCGCACGAAGTCGGCCATTGCTGGCGCCAGGCGCACGGCAGCTGGCATGCTTTGCCGGCCGGCTTTGTCGAGGGTCCGCATGAACAGCTCGACAACCCTGAACTGCAGGCACTGTCGAAGGAAATGCGCGATACCCGCCGCGAGGAAGCCTTCTCCGACCTGGTGGCGTTGGCATGGACGCAACGCGCGAATGCCGCGCAATACAAGCAGGTGCATGCCTGGCTGATGCAGGTGCGCCAGCCTGTCGAGCACGGCTCGCACAACACGCGCGCCTGGCTGCAGCTTGCGGCCGATGGCGCTGTGTTCTCTAGCGAACATAACCCCTTCGAGCAGGCGCGCGTGCTGTGGGGCAAAGGCTTACTTAAAGACGAGCAATAACGCAACTGTGTTCGGTCGCGCACAGAATTTAGTCCCCGGGAGGCGTGTAATTCCCATGCAAACCATCCTAAAGGGGACTAACCATGAAGAAAATCCTGTGTATTTCGCTGGCTGCCCTGTTCAGTACTTCATTCGCCGTCGCGCAGGCTGCCGATAACGACGCCTACAAGGCTGCGAAGGACAAGGCTGAATCCGACTACAAGGTTGCTAAGGACAATTGCAAGAGCCTGAAGGGTAATGCTGAAGACATCTGCAAGGACGAAGCCAAAGTAGCCGAAGCGCGCGCTATCCTGGACGCGACCAGGCAGCACCAGAACACGCCCAGGGACGTAGAAAAGGCCCAGAAAAAACTGGCCGATGCAGAGTATGACCTGGCCAAGGAGCGTTGCGACGACATGAGCGGTTCGGCCAAGTCGGCCTGCAAGTCGGACGCCAAGTCCGCCCATAAGACCGCGCTGGCCAATGCTGGCACGCCAAGCACCACTGAGACCATTGCCCAGGAGACCCGCGAAGCTGGAACCAACCTGGCCAATACTACGCGCGAGGCAACTGCCGATACACGCGCGGCTGCACGTGACGCAACCGCCGGCACCCGCACCGCGATGTCCGATACCATGATCACCACCAAGGTGAAGGCAGAATATGCCGCCGACCCGCTGGTGAAAGCCATGGACGTGCACGTCGAAACCCAGAAGGGGATCGTCATGCTGAGCGGCTTCGTGCCATCGAAGGCTGAAGCTGACAAAGCTGTCGAACTGGCCCGCAAAGTCGAGGGCGTGCAGGAAGTGAAGTCTTCCCTGCAGATCAAGAAATAAACGGGCGCCTTGCGCCAAAGAGGGGCCGGCCCAGCGCCGGCTTTTCTTTTTCTTGCATTCATGATGATCATCATCTAAGATGCGGCGCATGATTGCTCAAACTTTCTCCCAGTGGTTGCAGCGCCGCGGCATCCACTATGCGTGGGTCATCGTTGCCTTGACCTTCCTGACCGGGCTGACCTCATCGGCCGCACTCGGCTTGCCGGGCGCGCTGCTGCAGCCCCTGAGCAAGGAGTTCGGCTGGGGTGTCGACCAGATATCGTCGGCCCTGGCCGTGCGCTTCGCCCTGTTTGGCCTGATGGGGCCCTTCTCGGCGATCCTGATGGAGCGCTTCGGCTTGCGTAAAGTGGTGGTGACGGCGCTTGCCCTGATCACGGCGGGCTCCTTGCTGGCGCTGGGGATGACGCAGTTCTGGCACCTGGTGCTGTTGTGGGGCGTGATGCTGGGCGTGGGCTCGGGCATGACAGCGCTGGTCCTGAGCGCCGTAGTCTCCAATCGCTGGTTCGAGACCCGGCGCGGCCTGGTGGTCGGCTTGCTGACGGCCAGTTCGGCAACCGGGCAGTTGATCTTCCTGCCGGTAGGGGCATGGCTGGTGGAGCATTTCGGCTGGCGCATGGCTGTCGTGCCGGTGCTGGTGGCGTGCGGCGTCGTTGCGATTGCCGTGTTCTTCCTGATGCGTAATCGTCCTGCCGATGTTGGCCTGGCGCCGTTTGGTGCAACGCAGCCTGCAGCGACAGTTACGGCGTCAATGACGATTGGTTTCGCGACGCCGTTCCGCATCCTGCGAGAAGCGTCGGGCAGCCGGGTGTTCTGGCTGCTGGCCGGCAGCTTCTTCATCTGCGGTCTGAGTACCAATGGCCTGATCCAGACCCACTTCATTTCCCTGTGCGGCGATGCCGGCCTGGGTCCGGTGCCTGCTGCTTCGGTACTGGCGATGATGGGCGCCTTCGACCTGATTGGCACGATCCTGTCCGGCTGGCTGTCGGACCGCTACGACAACCGCAAGCTGCTGTTCTGGTATTACAGCCTGCGCGGCCTGTCGCTTCTGTGGCTTCCGTATTCGGAGTTCACGCTTTACGGGCTGTCGATATTCGCCATGTTCTATGGCCTGGACTGGATCGCCACCGTGCCGCCAACCGTGCGCCTGGTCGCAACGACATTCGGCAAGGAGAAAGCGGGCATGGTGTTCGGCTGGATTTTCGCAGCCCACCAGTTGGGTGCTGCAGTCGCTGCGTTCGGGGCAGGGCAGGTGCGTACGCTGCTGCTTACCTACAATCCCGCGCTGTTCACTGCAGGCGCTGCCTGCCTGGTGGCTGGCCTGATGGTGCTGGCGATCAGGTTGCGGCCGGCCGCAGCAGCGGCGCCGGTCGCAGCCAGCGCCGCATGACGGTCAGGAGTGGGCCAGGATCGCCAGGCTGACGAGGATGCCGGCGAACCACACCACCGTGCGCATGGTAGCGAGGTTGCTGATGTAGATGATGCTGTAGGTCACGCGGATCAGGACAAAGGACATCGCCAGGATATCGATGCGGTCCTGGTTGGCGTGGGCCTGCTGCGCGAGGATGACGGCTGCAATGAACAGCGGCAGTGCCTCAAAGCCGTTGTGCTGTGCAGCGATGGCGCGCTTCATCCAGCCAGCCTGGCGGCCGGCCCAGTCGCGCGGATCGGTATTGTCGTAGCGGTCATTGCTCGTGACCGAGGCGACTTTGGATGTCATCGCGACGACCATGGGCAGCAGGCAGGCCGCGGCGATACACCAGTTTGCAACCGTCATTTTTTACTTCTCCTCTTATTAAAGGTATTTGGCGAGCCAGCCGTGAACTTCGTTGTAGAAGTAGCGGCTGTTTTCGCCTTTCAGGATCCAGTGGTTTTCGTCCGGGAATACTACCAGTTTGCTAGGGGTATTCAAGCGTTGTTGCGCCGCGAAGTTCATCAGCGCGTTGTTGACCGGTACACGGTAATCCAGTTCGCCGACGGTGATCAGGATCGGCGTCTTGAAGCCGGTGCCTTTCTCGTGGTTCGTACCTTGCATGATCGGGCTTTGCTCGCGCCATACGGGCAGGTCGCTCCATACCGGGCCGCCGCCGTTGACTTCACGGCCATAGATGCTGTCGCTGGTACCCCACTGCATCACCAGGTCCATCTCGCCAGCGTGCGACACGATGGCCTTGTAGCGGGTGGTGGTGGCCTGCAGCCAGTTGGCCAGGTGGCCGCCGTAGCTTGCGCCGCCTGCCGCCAGCCTGGTGCTGTCGATGAATGGATATTTCTTGATCGCTTCGTCAACTGCCCAGTTGATTTCGTCGCCCGGGCCTTTCAGCGGGTCATGCTGGATCGAGCGCGCGAATTCTTCGCCGTAGCCGGTGGAGCCCTTGTAGTCGGTCAGCAGCACTACATAGCCCGGCTTGGCCAGCAAGTGGTAGTTCCAGCGCAGCACGAACTGGTCGCGCCACATGTTTGCGGCGCCGCCGTGGATCACCGCAAACAGCGGGTATTTCTTGTTCGGGTCAAAGCCGGCCGGCTTGACGATCATGTTGTGGATCTGGCGGCCGTCCGGTGTCTTGTACCAGAAATGCTCGGGCGCCTGCCAGTCGATCGTCGCGGCTTTCTCCACATTGAAGGAGGTCAGTCGCTTCGGGGCGCCGTTGAACGAGTAGATTTCCGGCGGGTTGACGGCCGATTCCCATACGCCTACCAGTGCCTTGCCGCCCGCGTTGAGCGAGTTGATCGAGCCGTTCGGCAGCGATGGTTCTTCGCGCTTGTCGCTGCCGGCGTAGGTCATCGAATTAACCTTTTCCAGGCCGGCATGCTCGAAGGAGTAGTAAATGCGCTTGCCGTCACCCGGCAGAGCGATGCGCGAAATCGAGCGGTCCAGGTCCTGGGTCAGGATCTTCGGCTGTGCGCTGGTGAAGGGCCAGGCGAAGCTGGCTACGCGGGTCAGGTCGTACACCTTGTTCGGCGCTTCTTCCTCGGTCAGCGCGAGCAGGGTCTTGCCATCCGGGGAGAAGCGCAGGTCGTGGTAGCTGCGGCCATCCTTCGTCAACTGGGTCGGCTCGCCGCCGCCCAGCGGAACGCTGTAGATCTGGGTGAAGGTGGAGGCGCGTGCGGCTTCGTCACGGTTGGTGGAAACGGCGAACACCACGCCTTTGCCGTCGGGCGTCCAGACCGCGTTCAGGGACTGTCCGTCGTCGCCCTGGCTGCCGCCGAACCCCGGCAGGTCGGCCAGCTTGCTGCCGGCTAGGATATCGCGCGGCTTGGCGTCGGCCTGCGCATCCATCACGAACAGGCGCACCTTCTTGTCGTCCAGCCATTTGTCGAAGAAGCGCGGCGGGAAGGACTCGTAGGCGCGGGCGCTATATTTGCGGTCCTTGCGCTCCTTGGCCACCTTCTTGACTGCTTCTTCATCGGTCGTTCCTGGGAAGATCTCGCTGACGAACAGGATCTGCTTGCCGTCCGGGCTCCACTTCGGCATGCGCGCGCCCAGCGTCAGGGTAGTCATGCGCTGCGCTTCGCCGCCGCTGGCGACGTCGAGGCGGTAGATCTGCGGCGCTTCGTCGCCTTCGCGCTTGGCGACGAACAGCAGGAAGCGGCTGTCCGGCGACCAGGCGTGGGCGGATTCGCCGCCTTTGCTGAAGGTCAGGCGGCGCGGTGCGCTATCGTCCACCAGGGACTTGATCCAGATGTCGGACCATTGCTCCTTGCTGTCGTAGGCCGGATCGGTGACCGAGAACACGGCCCATTTGCCGTCCGGGCTGGGCTGCGGGGCGCCGACGCGCTTCATCAGCCACACGTCCTCGTGGGTGATGGCGTGTTTGGCTGGTTCGACTGCTGCCGCCTGGGACAGGCCGGCGCATGCAGCGAGGAGCAGCAGGGAGGTGAGTTTGGGGAGGATGTTAGTTGCAGTCATTGCAATGGCTTCGTTGGAACAAGGGAGCGAGGATAGTGCGGAATCGAGGCTCCTGTGTCAACGTGCTGTTACTTAGTCGTTACAAAGGGCGAGCGTGCTAGACTCGCGCCCCATGAATTCCATCCTCGCCCTGAAACTCTTCCTCGTCCCCTCATTGATCTATGCAGTCACGCTGGCCGGCCGGCGCTGGGGACCCGGCGTTGCCGGCTGGCTTTCGGCTTTTCCGATCGTCGCGGGGCCGATACTGCTGGCGATCTCGCTGGAGCAAGGCGCCGGGTTTGCCGCGACAGCGGCGGAAGGGACCCTGATGGCCGTGCTGGCAATGATTGCCTTCAGCCTGGCGTACGCGTGGGCCTCCGGCCGGATGGGCGTTGCCGGCGCCATGCCGGTTGCGTTGAGTACATGGGCGCTGGCGGTGGCGGGACTGCAGTCGCTGCACCTGGCGTTGCCGTTTGCAGCTGCGGCTGTTGTGGTCGCGCTGCTTGTCGCGCCTCGCTTGTTCCCCTCGACGCCGGCTACGCCATCCGCTGCCGCGAGTGCGGTGCCGGCGCGGCGTGGCGGCGACTTGCCGTGGCGGATGCTGGCGGGTGCAGTGCTGGTGATGTCGGTCAGCGCGGCGGCCGCAGGGCTGGGGCCACGCCTGAGCGGCTTCCTGGCCATGTTCCCGGTCATGGGCACGGTGCTGACGGGCTTCACCCACGTACAGGCAGGCCGCAACAGCGCGGTGCAACTGCTGCGCGGCACCATGCTGGGCTACTTTGCCTTCGCCGCATTTTGCGTGGCGATCTCGCTGCTGCTGCGCGCGCAGCCGGTGGCGGCATCCTTCTTCTGCGCCTTTGTTTTCGCGCTGACTATCCAGCTATTGGTGAAAGCCGCATCGTCAAAGCGCCTGGCGACATGACAAAGCCGTGGTATTCCTCGCTGTCTCCTTCGACGGAAAGCAGCTCGAAGCGCCCCAGCAGGCAAGCCATGGCCACCTTGATTTCCAACAGCGACAGGTAGCGTCCCGGACAGAGGCGAGGGCCTGAACCGAAGGGCATTGCAAGTTGGCGCGCATTGCTGCCATCCAGCCAGCGCTGCGGATCGAAAGCGGCTGCATTGCACAGCTTCGCTTCCGCCACGCTGTCGTGCCGCAGCACGCACCACACCACGCTGTCCTTCGGCACCTGCACATCGCCCACCACGAAGTCGCGGTTGGCCTGCAATGGAATGAAGGGCGCCGGCGGCTTGAGGCGCATGGCCTCGTGCGCGCAGGCGTCGATGTATTCCAGCTGGTCCATCTGCTCGATGCTGAAGCCTGCCGGATCGGGTGCAACGCGCCGCACTTCTTCCTGCGCGCGTTGTAGCGCCGCCGGGTGGCGAGACAGGAGCCAGATTAGCCAGGACAGAGCGCTGGATGTTGTGTCTTCGCCCGCCAGCAACATGGTGCTGACATTGCCGACTACTGCGGCGTGGTCGATGCCGCTGCCTTCCTGGTCCGCTGCGGCCAGCATCGCTTCCAGCATGTTCTGCGGCTTCTCGGCGCGGGAAGGATCGTCCTGCATGCGCTGGCGTGCCTTGGCGATGAAGCCATTGGTCGCTTCGCGCATGGCAAGGACTGCCGCCTTCAGCTTGCGGTCGTAGGGCAGCTTCACGTAGCGCCAGTACGGGACCGGCAGCAGGGATCGGCGCGCGGTACCTTCCATGATCAGCTCCAGCTGCTGCTGCACCACGTCGTCGCCATGCTCGATGGTGTTGACCTCTTCGCCGAACGCCAGCCCGGCGATCACGTCCACCGTGTAGCGCTTCAGGTCTGCATTCAGTGCGATGGGGCGGCCTTCCTGCGCCGCCAGCGCCCAGCGTCCCTGCAGGCGCGTACCGACGCGCGCCAGCAAGGGGAAATAGGCTTTGATCGCATGCGGGGCGAATGCCTGCATCACCATCTTGCGCTGGTTGCGCCAGGCCGCGCCTTCGGCCAGGAAGACACCGCGCTCGCCGCCCATTTCATCCGACACCTGGGCCGTGACGTCGGGGCGCCGGAAGCCGTCCGGCCGGTCGCGCAGTATGCCATTGACCAGCGCCGCATCGGCAACGACCAGCGCCTGGGAGCGGCCAATGCTCATCCGGAACAGCGAGCCATATTGGTTCGCCAGGGCTTCGACATCGGCATGCACCTTGCGCGGCCGCAGTTGCAAGATATTGCCGAGGAAGGGCAGGCCCCTTGGGCCGGGCAGGTCGGAGAGTTGGCGCAGCGCGCCGCGAGTGGGGGCGGTTGTCGTATTCATGCTGCCAGTATGCGTCGACCGTGCGGTCCGGTCTTGAACATTTGCGACATCGCGCTACAATGCTGTGCATGTTGCCAATTAGTAAATTCATCGTGCCGCGCCGTTCGCTCGCCTCCTGCCTGCGTGCGATCGTCGTGCGCAATACGGTCGGCTGCGAGTTGCCCGACGAGCAGCGCCTCAACCGTTATCCGGCGACAGGTTTTCCGGTGCTGTTCCTGCAACTGGTGGGCGAGTCCCAGATGGTGGAGCCGCCGATGGCGGAGAAGTGTCAGGAGGGCGGCGTGCTGCTGTCGGGTGCGTGGACCGGTCCCACGGTGTCCGCCAACCCGGGCCCCACGCATTTCATGACCGTGCTTTTTTTCCCCGAAGCGCTGCACCGCCTGACGGGGATCGACATGAGCACCATCGTCGACCAGTTCCAGCCGCTCGATGTGATGCTCGACGCCGAATGGCAGCAGCTGGCGGCGCAAATGCTTGCCGCGCCCGACGACGAAACGCGTGTGGCCTTGCTGGAGGAATTCCTTGAGCCGCGCTGGCGCGCCGTGCGCGACGACAGCACTTTCGATGGCGCGGTAGGCGATTGGGTGCGCCGCATGGAAGGCCGTGCGGCCGCCGCAGGCATCGGCCGCAGCGTGCGCATGGCCGAACGGCGCATCCGCGAATGGGCAGGGCAGCCGCTGCGCCGCCTGCGCCGCTCCTATCGCGCCGAACAGACTTTCATCGCCGCGCGCGACGCCGCGCTGAAAGGCAAGGTTTCGCTCGGCGACATGGCGCAGCTGGGAGGTTATTCCGACCAGTCGCACATGAGCCGCGAAGCGCGCGCGATCAGCGGGCTTAGCCCGTCCGAGATCCTGCGGCGCGGGCTGGAAGACGAAACCTACTGGGTCTACCGTATCTGGAACTAGCAGCGCGGCCCCATTCGCTATAATCGTCTCGCCATGACAGATTTTGACGACGACGAACAGTTGGTGACTGAGCTGGGCCTTGCAGCCCGCGGCATCGAACTGGCAAAGCAGGAAGGCCGCGTATTCCTGCGCTTCACCGGCAGTGTGGAGCTGGACGGCCTGCACATTCCCTACGACCTGGTGCCGCAGCAAGGCGTGCTGGCCAAGCCATCCAAATGGCGCAAGCTCGAGCGCGATGGGCGCGCGGCCCTGCTGCTGGAGCGCGGCAGCGAGGCTGCGCAGGCTGCCCTGCATGCCGACGTCGTCGCTTTCGCCGCCGAGCTGCGCGAAGAATGCGACGACTACGGCATGCGGCCGATGGACTTCCTGCATGCGCTGGAAGACATGCAGACCTCCGAGCCGGCCGGCATCGTCTTCGATCGCATCCGCCAGCGCCTGGAACATGCGGTCGAGCGCCATCGCGAAGAACGCCACGCTGAACGCACGCGCCAGAGCATCAACCTGGCCGAATACCCTGATACCTTCGAAGTCGCACGCCGCCTGCCGCGCAAATTCATTGCGCTGCTGGGGCCGACCAATTCCGGCAAGACCCACAAGGCGATGGAAGCGTTGGCGAAAGCGCGCAGCGGCGTTTATCTGGCGCCACTGCGCCTGCTGGCGCTGGAGAACTACGAGCGCCTGCAAGCTTCCGACCCGGACCTGAAGGTCAGCCTGGTGACCGGCGAAGAGCGCCGTATCGAAGAAGGCGCAACCCATGTTGCCAGCACGGTGGAAATGCTGGACACGCGCACGCAAGTCGAGGTGGCCGTGATTGATGAGATCCAGATGCTGTCCGACCGCGACCGCGGTGCCGCCTGGACCGCCGCCGTCTGCGGCGCACCGGCGCGCACGGTCTACCTGGTGGGCGCGGCCGAAGCGCGGCGCGCAGTGGAAGCGCTGGCCGAGCGGCTGGAATGCCCGATCGAAGTCCACATCCTGAAGCGCAAGGCGCCGCTGTCGATGGAACCGTCCGCCGTGCGCAAGCTCAAAGGCTTGCGCAAGGGCGACGCCGTGATCGCCTTCTCGCGCCGCGAAGTGCTGATGTGGCGCGACATGGTGACCGAAGCCGGCCTGTCAGTCGCCACGGTGTACGGCAACCTGTCGCCTGAAGTGCGGCGCGCGCAGGCGCAGCGCTTCCGGGATGGCCATGCCGACGTGGTAGTGGGCACGGACGCGATTGCCATGGGCCTGAACCTGCCGATCCAGCGCGTGGTGATGACTACCACCGTCAAGTACAACGGCTACGAGGAAGAGGAAATTCCTGCGGCCCTGGCGCGCCAGATCGCGGGCAGGGCAGGGCGCTACGGCGTGCACGAGGAAGGCCACGTGGCGGGCTACGACGACGAGACGCACGGCGTGATGCGCTCGCTGTTGAAGGAAAAATTGCCGCCGCTGAAAGCCACAGGTTTCGCCGTGGCGCCGACGCTGGAGCACCTGCACCGTATCGCTGCCGTCACCGGCGAGGATTCGCTGGCGCGCTTGCTCAAGCGCTTCGTTCACAATATCGACGTGCCGGATGGTTTCTTCTTCCCGCGCATCACCGAGGAGCAGTTCGAACGCGCCGAATGGCTGGATACCTTGCCTCTGTCGGTGGCGGACAAGTTCACCCTGTCGCTGGTACCGATTTCCTCCAACGTGGTCACGCTGCAGAAAGCTTGGGAACACTGGTGCGTATCGTTGTCGCGCCAGCGCGTGACCCACCTGCATCCGGAGCAGAACCCGCTGCAGTGGATGAACCTGCAGGAGGCGGAAGATGCCTGCCGCCTCTATTCGGCCTACGCCTGGCTGGGCTACCGCCTGCCTGAATTCTTCCCCGACGTGGCGCAGGCGCTGGAGCTCTCGCGTTCCGCCTCCGAAAGGGTTGACGGCATCCTGCAGGACCAGAACGCCGCCAACCGCCGCCGCCAGCCGAAGCGCTTCCGCTAGGCCGGCTTCTTCGCGTGCATCCGGTCGAGGCTTGAACGTGCACCGGCGACCGCCTCCAGCCGCTCTTGCAGGTACTGGCTAAGGCGCGGATGCTGGCTGAAGGCCACGTTGAAGCGAATGTGCCGGTCCGGTGTGTCACTGGGCGAGAAGGCGGCGCCGCGCATGAGCAGGATCTTGTTGCGGTATGCGTCCTGCGCCAGCAGGTCCACGTCCAGGCCTTCTGGCATGGTGCCCCACAGGAAAATGCCGGCGTCGCCCGGCTGCTCGAACTGCACGCCGGCTGCGCTGAGCTGGCGCGAGCTGGCGTTACGTGCCGCCATGATTTTGCGCTGCAAGCGCTCCAGGTGCTTGCGCAGGTTACCCGCCCTAAGCACTTCCAGCAGCACATATTCGTTCAAGGCAGGCGTCGTCAGGATGGAGTGAATCTTGGTGCGCATCAGTACCTTGAGCAGGGCGGGCGTTGCAGCAAGGTAGCCCATGCGCAAGGCAGGGCTCAGCGCCTTGCAGAAGCTCGAATAGTAGATCACCCCATCGAGCCCGGACAGGGCAGCCAGCCGAGTGCCTGGAGATTGCTGGAAATAGCCATGCACGTCGTCTTCGGCAATCAGGAAGCCATGCTGTTGCGCCAGCATCAATACCTTATGCAGGTTGGCGGCGCTGCTGCTCCAGCCGGTGGGGTTATGCAAGGCGGTCTGCACGAACAGGATGCGCGGTCGATGTTCGCGGCACGCCGCTTCCAGCTCGTCCAGGTCGAGGCCATCGGGACGGCGCTTGATCGGGACCAGGCGTATCCCTTCTTGGCGCAGCCTGCCAAACATCAGGAAGAAGCCGGGATCTTCGACCAGTACGGTGTCGCCGGGCTGTAGAAAGCTGCGGCAAATCAGGTCGATCGCGTGGGTGCCGCCAAAGGTGGTGAGTACATGGCCGGCATCAACGTCCACACCTATGCCGCGTAGCAGCAGCGCTATGTGTTCGCGCAATTCGGGCAGCCCCTGGGGCGGGCAGCGCGAGGCCATGCCGGCACTGCTTCGGGCCAATGCCCTTTGTATCGCGGCCGCCGGAACTGCGTCTTGCAGCCAGGTTGGCGGCAGTGCGCCGCTGCTGGCCAGCAATACACCTTCGCGTTGATCGTTTGCCTGCTGCGCCAGCCAGACCGGCTCTTGCTCCTCGCCCGCTTCCAGTGCGGCTTCGTCAGGAATCGATTTGCCCTCGTCATTCCTGGTGCAGACATAGAAGCCGGCCGTGCCTTGCGAATCGATGACGCCTGCCGCGACCAGCCGGTCATAGGCTACAACGACGGTGTTCGTGCTCACTGCCAGCTGGCTGGCGAGCTGGCGTATCGACATCAGCTTGGAGCCGCCAGGCAGCGCGCGGCTCTCGACCATGTGCCGTAACTGTGTCTCAATCTGCTTGGACAATGGGATGGGAGAGCTGCGGTCGATGGCGAACATGACGAGAGTCTAGCGTAAAAACATCAGGGCCAGGACCAGCAAGGCCGCACCCATGGCCAGGTTGAATGCGCGTTGCTTGCGCGGGTCGTCGAGCAAGCGCCGGATCGACATGCCAAACAGGGCCCACATGAAATTGCAGGGAGCCCCTACAAGCATGCCAATGACCGACGCCTGCAGTGCATTGGCGAAGGCATTGCCCTGCGCGGGCATGAACACCGATGCCACGGTAATGGCTTTCAGCCAGCTTTTGGGATTAAGCGCCTGGAAGACGGTAGCCTGGGTGAAGGACACGGCCTTGGAAGCGCGCACGCCATCCGCCGAAGCTCCGCTGAGTTTCCAGGCAAGGTAGATGAGATACAGTGAACCCGCGACGCGCAGCACCTGTTGCGCCAATGGGTAGGTGACGAAGAGGCTTCCCAGCCCCACGCACATCAGCATGGTTTGCACGAAAACGCCGGCCTGGATGCCGAGGATGACCGGCAATGCGCCGCGACCGCCGAAATTGGCGCCCGTGATGGCGAGCATGACATTGTTTGGCCCAGGCGTGGCCGACATGACGAGGCAATAGCTCGCCAGGGGCAGGAGTTCGATCATGGTGTGCAATCCGCAACGAAGGAATGGCACAGTCTAGGATCGCGGCACAGGGCGAACAAGACACAAGGCGGGGGGATGGGAGTCATGCTGTATCAGTCGAACGACTGCTACAGTTGGCAGTAGAAACAAAAAAGCCTCGTCCGAAGACGAGGCTTTCCTGTTCATTCTGGTAGGCCGTGCGGGGCTCGAACCTGCGACCAACGGATTAAAAGTCCGCTGCTCTACCAACTGAGCTAACGACCCGAAAGAGGCCGTATTATATACGAGGATTTTGGCGTTTGCAAAGTCCCTTTTTTTTTTGCGTCACCCCATGGCGGTAACCTTGAGCACTTCCTCCGCCGTGGTCACGCCTTCGCGCACCTTGAAAGCGCCGGCAATGCGCAACGGGACCATGCCTTCGGCGACCGCCTGCTTGCGCAGGGCGGTGATGTCGGTTTCTTCTTCAAGCATGGTGTTGAACGATTCGCTGGTGGTGAGCAGCTCGTAGATGCCGGTGCGGCCGCGGAAGCCGGTCTGGCGGCACTCGGGGCAGCCGACCGGGCGATATACCTTTTCCGGCTTGCCGATATCCCAGCCGCCGCTCAGGCCCTGCCAGAGATCGTCGGCCAGCTCGCCGCCTTCCTCCTTGCAGTCCACGCACAGCGTGCGCACCAGGCGCTGCGCCATGATGCCGATCAGCGTTGCTTCCAGCATGTAGTAAGGCACGCCCAGCTCCAGCAAGCGCATCACGGCCGATGGCGCATCATTGGTGTGCAGCGTGGACAGCACCAGGTGGCCGGTCAGCGCGGCCTGGATCGCCATCTCCGCAGTCTCCAGGTCGCGGATCTCGCCGACCATGATGATGTCCGGGTCTTGCCGCATCAGGGCGCGCACGCCGTCGGCGAAAGTCAGGTCGATGCCGGGCTGCACCTGCATCTGGTTGAACGAGGCCTCGACCATCTCGATCGGGTCTTCCACCGTACAGACGTTGACCTCTGGCGTCGCCAGCGTTTTCAGCGTGGTGTACAGGGTGGTGGTCTTGCCCGAGCCGGTCGGGCCGGTGACGAGGATGATGCCGTGCGGACGGTTGGTCAGCGAGTCCCAGCGCTTGGCGTCTTCCGGCGGGAAACCCAGCTCCGGCAAGGTCTTCACCACCACTTCCGGGTCGAAGATACGCATGACCAGCTTTTCGCCGAAGGCGGTCGGCAGGGTCGACAAACGCAATTCGATTTCCTGGCCGCCGGCGGTGCGGGTCTTGATACGGCCATCCTGCGGACGGCGCTTCTCGATCACGTCCATGCGGCCCAGCAGCTTGATGCGGGCGGTCATCGCGATCATCACCACCGC
This sequence comes from Pseudoduganella sp. R-34, assembly GCF_049904655.1. Taxonomy (NCBI): domain Bacteria; kingdom Pseudomonadati; phylum Pseudomonadota; class Betaproteobacteria; order Burkholderiales; family Oxalobacteraceae; genus Pseudoduganella; species Pseudoduganella sp. R-34. Next base: position 5,521,111 of record NZ_CP184572.1, on the reverse strand, counting down.
CGGCACCTGGTAGACCTGGTGCAGCACGCCGTCGATCCGGAAACGGATGGTGCCGAGTTCGCGCTTGGGCTCGAGGTGGATGTCCGACGCGCGCTGTTCGAAGGCGTACTGCCACAGCCAGTCGACGATATTGATCACGTGCTGGTCGTTGGCATCGACCGTCTTGTTCATCTTGCCCAGCTCGACCAGCTGCTCGAAGTTGTTGCGCAGGGCGATGTCCTGGCCAGTATTCTTGTTGGCGTGCTTGATCGACTTGGCCAGCGAGAAGAACTGCGAGGTGTACTGGGAAATATCGAGCGGGTTCGAGATCACGCGCTTGATGACGCGGCGCGCGACCTTGGCGATTTCCCCTTCCCACTCCAGCGCGAACGGATCGGCGGTGGCCACGGTCAGCGTGTCCGGCGTGATTTCCACCGGCAGGATGTTGAAGCGCGCCGCATAGCTGGCCGACATCACGTCCGCCACCTTGGTGAAGTCGATCTTCAGCGGGTCGATGCGGTAGAAGGGCAGCTTGGCGCGCTGGGCCAGCCATTCGGTCAGCACGTCCAGCGTCAGCAGCTTGCCGCTCTTGGCCGATACCAGCTTGCAGTGCGCCACGGCGCTGAGCGGATGCATGGCGCCCGGCGTGTTGCGCAGGATGCCTTGGGCCTGCGCGTACAGCCCTTTGACTTCGGCTTTCTCGACCATTCCATCAGCCAGCAGCCAGGTGAAGATAACTTGAAGATCGAGCGCTTTTGCCATGTGTGACCTTATGCGAGTGCGGCTTTGAGTCCTTTGAGCCAGGACTTTGCGGGCAATTTTGTTTCGGCGACGATTTGCGCGGCGCGGTCGGCCAGCGCAGCCACGTCGATGTTGCGGCGAGTCTTGAAGGCGATTGCCACCACGTTCCCGTCATGGACTTCCGGCAGCGACACCACTTGCGGGAAGGCGAACTTCATCGCCTTCAGGTTCTTGGCGTAGCTTGGATGGTCGCCGAACAGGTTGATGGTCATGATGCCATCGTCATTCAGGCAGGCGGCGCAAGCCTGGTAGAACTCAGGCGTGTCGAGCACCGGGCCGCGCGCAGTGGCGTCGTACAGGTCGACCTGCAGCGCGTCCAGCGTGCCGTGGTTGTCCGGGTTGGTGACGTAATCCATCGCATCCATCTCGACCACGTTGAGGCGGCCGTCATTGTCGGGCAGCTTGAACATGGAATAGCAGATGTTGATCACCGACGGATTCAGTTCCACCGTGGTGACTTGCGCTTCAGGGAAATGCTTGTAGCAGAACTTGGTCAGCGCGCCGGTGCCCAGGCCCAGTTGGGCGACGTGGGTCGGCGCATCGTTCCAAAGCATCCAGGCCATCATCTGTTGAGCGTACTCCAGTTCCGGCCAATCCGGCTTGCGGATGCGCATGGCGCCTTGCACCCACTCGGTGCCGAAATGCAGGTAGCGCACACCGTCCAATTCGGACAGCGTGACCGGGGCAAACTTGGGTTTTCGCGTGGCGGGACGCGAAGACTCTTCTTTTTCGATGGATTTACGTTTGATCAGCATGGCGGCATTATCCCGCGTTATCTTGCTTACAAGCAAGCGTCCAAATGAAAACTGCCGGCCATCGCTGGCCGGCAGTCCGGGGAAGGAGAGGTGGCCCGGAACTTAATTATTCATCGGTTCAACATTCACGCGCAGGCGAATACGCTGGCCCGGGTCGTGGCTCATGAAACTGGTGTAGTTACGGCCGCGGTAATCGTACTCCACGTTATAGCCGGTGGTGCGGGTTTCGAAAGAATCAACCATGCGGCACTGCTTGACGGCCTGCTCCTGCACGGCGCCCGGCTGGGCGTTCGAATTCTGGGTGCGGTCGCCGATCACGGCGCCGGCAATCGCGCCGGCAGCGGTGGCGGCGGTCTTGCCGTGGCCGGAGCCGACCTGGCTACCGACTGCCGCGCCCAGGATACCACCAAGGATACTGCCGCCGACGCCGCGTTCCTGCGGCTGCTGCACCTGGACGTATTCGGTGCGGCATTCCTGGCGCGGACGGTTGATCTGCTCGGTCACAGGCGTGACGCGGGTCACCCGGCCGTAATCCTCAAAATCGATTGCTTGGGCCTGCGCCAGCGGAACGGCGCCGAGGCTCAGTGCTGCGAAAAACAATTTAGTTTTGGCTTTCATTTTGTTTACCTCGTTTCTGTCTTTTTGGCAGTTCGCTTGGGTTTAATTGGAATTGCACGCCTAAATATTAACGCCAAGGCTTGTATCCTTGGGGGAAGTAAGGCAACAAAATGTAACCCCATGCTTTTGGGTTAATATGGTAAGTTTTTAACAAAACTTGCGTTAGGACTCACTTTCGGGTTGATTCATAGAGTACAACACGTTACCCTTATGGCGTGGAATCAGATTGACAGGGAGAAACGAAAGCTCCGGCCCCGGCGCATTGACCCGCCTACGGCTTGTACTTGATAGGTCGATTTGAGGGAAAGATGAGTTTGTTGATAACTGTGCCGCCTAATCTAGTCCAGTCTATTCGCGCCTTCCGCGTGGCAGAGCTGCAGGACGAGGCAGCGCGCCTGGGGCAGCACTTCTTGTATGCGCATTGCAATGCCGGCCTGACCAAACAGCAAGTTCTGGGCATTATTGCCGAGTCTTTCCACATCCCTAAACCGCACTCCAAGAATTTCGACGCCCTGCGCCTGACCCTGACCGAAACCATGGACAAGGCCGGCCCCCAGCCGGGCTTCCTGATCGTGCTGGAGCAGTTGCCAAACACGCAAAAATTTGACCGTGAAGCACGCGAGTGTTTGCTGGATGTTTTCCGCGATGCGGCCGATTTCTGGGCCGAAAAGAAGGTACCGTTCCGCGTCTTCTACTCGTTCGAGTAGCCTTAATTCCCCGCTTGCATAGTTTGCTGCGTAGCAGCATAATGTCGCGTTGGCTCGCCTGAGCAGGTACAATGGCGGCCATGAAAAACATCGTCATCCTCATTTCCGGACGCGGAAGCAATATGGAAGCGGTGGTCCGTGCAGCCAAGGCCGAACAATGGCCCGCCCGCATTGCCGCCGTCATCAGCAATAAGGCGGATGCCAAGGGCCTCGAATTCGCGGCCTCGCACGGCATTCCGACCGCAGTAGTCAGCAACAAGGATTACCCTAGCCGCGAAGCATTCGATGCTGCGCTGCAGGAAGTCATCGACGGCTTCAGCCCCGACCTGGTGGTGCTGGCCGGCTTCATGCGCATCCTCACGCCGGGTTTCGTCAGCCACTACGAAAACCGCATGCTGAATATCCACCCATCGCTGCTGCCGCTGTTCCCAGGATTGCACACGCATGAGCAGGCGCTGGCATCCGGCGCGGCCACGCACGGCGCCACCGTGCACTTCGTGACTGCCGAATTGGACCACGGTCCGCTGGTGGACCAGGTATCCGTGCCTGTCCTGCCGGGCGACACCGCCGACATGCTGGCGGCGCGCGTGCTGGAACAGGAATGGATCATGTACCCGCGTGCTATCCGCTGGTTCGTTGAAGGCCGATTGAGGGTCGAAGATGGCAAGGTCAATATTGACCGCAACTGAATAGAGAAAGAATACCATGCGTTTGCCACCATACGTCCTCACCAGCGCCGAAAACGTGCTGCGTGAAATCATGCGCTTCACCGCGCCGGCCGACACCACCCTGTCGCATTTCTTCAAATCGCACCCGAAGCTGGGCGGCCGCGAGCGCGGCGCCATTGCCGAATCCGTGTACGCCGTGCTGCGTAACAAAGCCTTCTTCACCGACCGCGCCGAAGCCGGTGCCGGCGGCGCCACCATGCGCCGCCTGGTGCTGCTGGGCATGGCCGATGCAGTCGGCATCGATGCGCTGCCGGGCCTGAGCGAAGAAGAATCCGAATGGCTGAAGCGCCAGCTGGAAATCGACCGCTCGCTGCTGCACAAATCGATGCGCGCGAACATGCCGAAGTGGCTGTTCGACAAGCTGGTCGCCCAATACGGCGAAGACGAAACCCTGGCTCTGGCCGACGCGCTGAACACCCCGGCGCCGCTGGACCTGCGCGTCAACGCCATGAAGACCGACCGCGATGCCGTGGTAGCCGAATTGGCGACTGCGCCCATCGTGGCCGAGCCGACGCCATTCGCCCCGCTGGGCCTGCGCCTGAAGAAAAAGCCTGCGCTGCAAAACCTGCCGCTTTTCAAGTCCGGCGCGATCGAAGTGCAGGACGAAGGCAGCCAGCTGCTGGCCCAGATCCTCGGCGCCAAGCGCGGCGAGATGGTGGTGGACTTTTGCGCCGGCGCCGGCGGCAAGACGTTGGCCCTGGGCGCGCAGATGCGCAATACCGGCCGCCTGTATGCCTTCGACGTCTCCGAAAAGCGTTTGAGCAAGCTCAAACCGCGCCTGGCGCGTTCCGGCCTGTCCAACGTGCACCCGGTCGCCATCGCGCACGAAAAGGACGCGAAGGTCAAGCGCCTTGCAGGTAAGATCGACCGCGTGCTGGTGGACGCGCCATGCTCCGGCATGGGCACGCTGCGCCGCAATCCCGACGTGAAGTGGCGCCAGCCGGAAAGTGCGATCGCCGAGATGCACGAGAAGCAGGTTTCGATCCTGGACGGCGCCGCGCGCCTGGTCAAAGGTGGTGGCCGCCTGGTGTACGCCACCTGCTCGCTGCTGGAGGAAGAGAACGACGCCGTCGCCAAGCAGTTCATCGAAACCCATCCGGATTTCGAGCTGGTCCCGATGTCCAAAGTACTGGCGGAACAAAAGATCGCCAACCTCGAGATGGGCGACTACCTGAAGCTGCTGCCGCACAAGCACCAGACCGACGGCTTCTTCGCCGCCGTCTTCGAACGCAAGCCTATGGCCAAGCCTGCCAAGGCCGACGAAGAGTAACAGCCCAGCGACCATAAGGAGAATTCCGAACGATGCCGTTAGCGAAATTGCTGGATGATTTGCTGGGGGATCTGCGCGATCCGAGCCTGATGTGGCAGGTGGGCGCGATCGCGCTGTCTGTCTTGCTGGGCTGGACCTTGTCGCGCTTCCTGTGGCGCGGCATGAAGGCGCGTACTGCGGACAACGGTGTGGCGCGCTTTGGCCTGGAGAGCTTCGGCCGCGTCGTCGGGCCCTTGCTCATCGTGGTGCTGCTGTGGGCCTCGCAGAAAGTGCTGGGCCGGATGCATTTCCACACCAATCTGGTCAATCTGGCGCTGCCGATTTTCAGCTCGCTCGCGGTGATCCGCTTCGGCTTTTACCTGCTGCGCCGCGTGTTTTCGCGCGGCGGCGTGGTAGGCGAGGGGATGCAGAATTTCGAGAAGGCTTTCCAGCTGCTGGTGTGGCTGGCCTTCGTGTTGTATATCACCGGCTTTTACCAGGACATCTTCGACTTCCTCGACGATACGCTGATCCCGCTCGGCAAGCACAAGGTGTCGATCGCCACCATACTGCAGGCGGCGGTATCGGTCGTGGTGCTGCTGCTGTTGGCCATGTGGGCTGGCGCGGCGCTCGAAGAGAAGCTGATGAACCTGCACACCATGCATTCCAACCTGCGCGTGGTGTTCGCGCGCATGGGCCGCGCGGTGCTGATCCTGGTGGCGGTGCTGGTCAGCCTGTCGCTGGTGGGCATCGACCTGACCGTGCTGTCGGTGTTTGGCGGTGCGCTGGGTGTCGGCCTCGGTCTTGGTTTGCAGAAGATCGCCAGCAACTATGTGTCGGGCTTCATCATCCTGCTGGACCGCAGCCTGACCATCGGCAACGTGATCACGGTGGACAAGTACACCGGCCAGGTCACCCAGATCAATACCCGCTACACCGTGCTGCAGGGGACCGATGGCGTTGAATCCATCGTGCCGAACGAAATGCTGGTGTCGGGGGCGGTGCAGAATTCTTCCCTGTCCAATCCGGCCGTGGTGATCATCACGCGCGTGACGGTTGGCTATGACAGCGATGTGGACTTCGTGCTCAAGCTGATGGAAGACGCGGCCCTCAGCATCGAGCGTGTCATGAAGGACAAGCCGCCGTCCGGCATGCTGCAAGCATTCGGGGCGGATGGCCTGGAGCTGGCGCTGGCTTTCTGGATTGCTGATCCGGAAAACGGGCGTGGCGGCGTGACCTCCGATGTCAATCGGGCAATCTGGAAGTCCTTGAAAGAAAACGGGATTTCTGTACCGTTCCCGCAACGTGAGATTCGCCTGCTGGGCCCTCTGCCGCAGCAGTCTGCCTAAAAAATAATCAGTGCCCAAGGGAAATCCTTCCTCAAATCACCCTCGAATGCGCGTACAATGACGCCTATTCGGAGTCCCTTCATTTGGAGTTGTAATGGATTTAAACGCAGTTCTCGATTTCATCAGCAATGGCGTAACTGGCCTCAGTGCCTGGGCGACGGTTGGCGTGACGCTGATCCTGACCCACATCACCATCGCCAGCGTGACGATCTACCTGCATCGCCACCAGGCGCACCGCGCATTGGAACTGCACGCGATCCCTTCGCACTTCTTCCGCTTCTGGCTGTGGCTGACTACCGGCCAGGTGACCAAGGAATGGGCTGCCATCCACCGCAAGCACCACGCCAAGTGCGATACCGAAGAAGATCCGCACAGCCCGGTCACCAAGGGCATCAAGAAAGTGTTCTGGGAAGGCGCCGAGCTGTACCGCGCTGAATCCAGGAACAAGGAAACCATGGAGAAGTATGGCCATGGCACCCCTGACGACTGGATCGAGAAGAACCTGTACTCGCGCTTCAGCTGGCAGGGCGTGGCGCTGATGCTGATCATCGACTTCATCCTGTTCGGCGCCAAGGGCATTACCGTGTGGGCCGTGCAGATGCTGTGGATTCCTGTGACTGCAGCCGGCATCATCAACGGCATCGGCCACTGGTGGGGCTACCGCAATTACGACTGCTCCGATGCAGCGACCAACATCATCCCTTGGGGCATCATCATCGGCGGCGAAGAACTTCACAACAACCACCACACCTATGCGACTTCGGCCAAGCTGTCGTCCAAATGGTATGAGTTCGACATCGGCTGGGGCTATATCCGCGCCATGGAAATGATCGGCATGGCCAAAGTGAAGAAGATGCCGCCGAAGCCCAAGTTCGACACCGCCAAGGTGAAGGCCGACTTCGAAACCCTGCAGTCCGTGATCGCCAACCGCTACGACGTGATGGCCAAGTACGCCAAGTCCGTCAAGCACGCCTGGAAGGAAGAACTGGCGCAGCTGAAGGACAAATCGCAGCTGGAATCGCGCTTCCTGAAGTCTTCGCGCAAGCTGCTGCAGCGCGAGCCAGGCAAGCTGGAAGCCCCGCAGAAGCAGCAACTGGTGGAACTGTTCCAGCACTCGAAGGCGCTGGAAACCATGCACAATATGCGCGTGGAACTGGGCATGCTGTGGGAGCGTTCGCACTTCACCCGCGATGAGCTGGTGCAGAAGCTGCAAGACTGGTGCGAGCGTGCGGAGGCGTCGGGCATCAAGTCCCTGCAGGAATTCTCGATGCGCCTGCGCAGCTACGCGTAAGCCTGATCGACCCTTGCGACAAGACGGCCCTGCGGGGCCGTTTTGTTTTTTTGAGGAAAACCAAAGACCCCGGACGGAAGCGCAATTCGTGTTGGCGTGATCCCTGCCTTGCAGGTATGCTGTTGCCTTTCGGAAATTAATTCTATGGAGGCAGTTTTGAAACGCTTAATTTTGCCGCTGGCGTTAATGCTGGCCGGAAGTGCGCATGCGGCAGCGAACTGGCAAATCAAGCCGGAGGGCCTGGGTCCCTACAAGGTCGGCGCACGTTATGAAAACCTGGGCAAGACCTTTGGCGGCCTGGAAGCGGACTCGATGATCACGGAAGACAAGGTATGCCGCGTGGCGCGCTCCAAGCGTTACCCGAAAGTGGAAGTGACTTTTGTGAAGAAAGTGCTCGTTCGGGTCGACGTATCAGGGGGTTTTGGCGCCGATCGTGGCGTGCGGATCGGCGATCCGGTTTCCAAGCTGCAGCGGGTCTATGGCGACGCGGTCAGGCCGCATCCCCAGCATGCCGACTGGCTGATGGTGGAAACAGGCGACCGTGAGCTGGCTGTCCGCTACATCACGCTGGATGGGAAAGTGAAAGCGATCCACGCTGGAAAACGTCTCCAACTTCAGACAGAAGGTGGTTGTGACAAGTAAATAATGTTGCGAAAGAGTATTTACCAAAGAGATAATAAGTATTTTCACAACTTCTCTGAGGAAATATGAAATCTTTCGCTTCGCTGGGTTTGATGGTTGTTGCTGTTGCTGCATTGTCGGGTTGCGCCATGACGGCACCCAATTACACTCCCTCCATGGACAACGTCGCTACCCTGAACAATATGGGCGATGTGAAGGCCAAGGTCGGTGAATTCAGTGCGCCAGCCGGCACGGATACCCCGGTCACCCTGTCGATCCGCGGCAGTTCTATGTCCTCGCCGGTTGGCGGCAATTATGGCGCTTACGTAGCCGAAGCGCTGCGCCAGGAACTGTCCCTGGCCAACAAGCTGGTGGTTGGCTCCGACACCCTGGTGACCGGCAAACTCGAAAAGAATGCGCTGGATGCCTCCGGCTTCAGCACCGGTACCGCAAGTATTTCGGCCCGCTTTGTTGTCAGCAAGGGTGGCGTCTCCGTCTATGAAAGCGTGAAGACGGTCGATAACTCCTGGGAGTCGTCCTTCATCGGCGCCACGGCCATCCCAGCCGCAGTCACCGGTTACCACAATACCGTGCAAAAGCTGTTGGCTTCGCTGTATGCGGACCCTGAGTTCGTCAAAGCCATCAAGTAAAGAGAGCGGACCATGAAAAGTCTTAAGTTCGCATTCCTGCTGGCGGCGGCCTCGATCCTGACCGGTTGCGCGCACCCGGTAATGATTTCTCCCAAGCTCGATCAGATCGCCTTGCCAGCCGATGCCAAGCCGAAGAGCCAGGCCAAGGTGGCCTACTTTATCCCGGCCGACTTGCTGGCGCAGGAGGTCGTGACTCCGGGCGGCGGCGGCGACAAGGTCACCTCTTATCCATACCGCGACCTGGAGACCAGCTTCTACAAGATGCTGAGCAATGTGTTCGATGGCGCCATCAAGGTGAAAAGCGCCGATGATCGCGAGGCCATGGCAGCCAAAGGGATCAGCTACCTGATCACGCCGACCATTACGGTCAGCTCCGATTCGTCCAGCGCCTTCACCTGGCCGCCGACCGACTATACCGTCAACCTGCAATGCGAAATCAAGGACAAGAACGGCAAGCTGGTCGATACCAGGAAGGCGACCGGCAATGGCCAGGCCACATTCAGCGAATTCAAGGCAGATGTCGGACTGTCCGGAAAGCGCGCGGCCGAAGCTGCCATGCTGAAGATGCAGAACGAATTGCTCGATGCGCAATTGCCAGCGCTTAACTGAGCTGCTGCAGCCATAAAAAAACCGCCCCGAGGGGCGGTTTTTTGTTCGAACCGAGATCGTTTACTTGATCTTGGTTTCCTTGTACATCACGTGCTTGCGTGCTTTAGGATCGAACTTCATGATTTCCATTTTGGAAGGCATGGTGCGCTTGTTCTTGGTCGTGGTGTAGAAGTGACCAGTACCAGCGGTCGATTCCAGCTTGATCTTGTCGCGGCCAGTTTTTGCCATGATTCAGCTCCCTATTAAACTTTCTCGCCACGTGCACGCATGTCGGCCAGGACGGCGTCGATGCCAACCTTGTCGATTACGCGCAGACCGGCGTTAGACAGACGCAGGGAGACCCAGCGGTTTTCAGATTCAACAAAAATACGACGGTTCTGCAGGTTTGGCAGGAAACGACGCTTGGTTTTGTTGTTTGCGTGGGAAACATTGTTGCCGACCATCGGCTTCTTCCCAGTAACTTGGCAAACACGTGCCATGGCACACTCCTTGAATTACTTCCGAAATTGGAAAAACAAGAGTATATGGAAATTTCTCAAGATTTTCAAGCACTTGCGAAAAACAATTGTGTCACATTAAAACGCAAAATTTAACAATCAGATTTGACCATGTTCTGCGAAGGAATGCACTTGGTGCCCGGCAACGACAAAGTGGTCAAGAATCCGTATATCCACCAATGCCAAAGCCTGCACCAGCGCCCGTGTCAGCAGCACGTCCGACTCGCTCGGGGCGGGCGACCCTGACGGGTGGTTATGGGCCAGCATGACGGCTGCGGCATTGCGGGCCAGCGCTTCCCGCACCACCTCGCGTGGATAGACGCTGGTATGCGTGAGCGTGCCGCGAAACAATTCGCAGGCTTCGATCAGGCGGTTTTTGACGTCCAGGAACAGGACGTGGAAGGATTCATAAGGCTGGCCGGCCAGCGAGAGGCGCAGGAAGTCTTTCACGGCATGCGGCGAGGAAAGCTCTTCGCCGGCACTCATTTCCTCGGAGATCGCGCGGCGTGCCAGTTCTACTACAGCCTGCAGTTGGGCGTACTTGGCGGCGCCCAGGCCCGGCATGGCGGTGAAGTCGGCGCGGCTGGCGTGGATCAGGGCGCGCAGGGAGCCGAAGCGCCCCAGCAGGTCGGTCGCCAGCGCCACCGCATCCTTGCCGGGAATGCCCACCCGCAGGAAGATCGCCAGGAGCTCGGCGTCGGACAGGGCCTGCGGCCCGGCTTTTAACAATCGCTCGCGCGGGCGCAGTTGTTCGGGCCAGTCGGAAATTGCCATGGTCACCTCCGTCGCCCATTATCTGGCTCGGGAGGAGGGGGCAATTTGCGCTGGGTCAGGTTTTGCGCAGGTCTAGGGGCGGGCCGCAGCGCCGTGCGCCGCCCGATGGCTTACAATAGAGGTTTGCCCGTCACCAGAGTTGTTTCCATGTCTAACGTTGTCACTGCTTCGGCTTACCTCACCCTGCATTACCGCCTTGCCTCCCTGGATGGCGCCAATATCGTTTCCACCTTCGAAGGCAACCCTGCCACGTTGATGCTGGGCCAGGGCCAGTTGGCGCCTAACCTGGAAGCGCTGCTGATCGGCCTGCCTGAAGGCACGCACAAGGTGTTCGAACTGGCGCCGGGCGAAGGCTTCGGCCCGCGCAACCCGGACCTGGTGCAGGCCGTGTCCCGTGCTACGCTGGAAGAAAATTCCGATCCGGACAATGAATACAAGATTGGCGACCTGGTCGACTTCAACGCGCCCAAAGGCGGCCGCTTTGCCGGCGTGCTGCGCGAACTGCGCGACGACGTTGCCATCTTCGACTTCAACCACCCGCTGGCTGGCCAGCCGGTGAAGTTTGAAGTGAACCTTATCTCTGTGCTGTAAAAGAACATGGACAAAGAAATCCTCCTCGCCCAGCCGCGCGGCTTCTGCGCCGGCGTTGACCGCGCCATCGAGATCGTCGAGCGCGCGCTGCAGCAGTTTGGCGCGCCGATCTACGTGCGCCACGAAATCGTGCACAACGCCTATGTGGTGGAAGACCTGCGCGCCAAGGGCGCCATCTTCATCGAAGAACTGGACGATGTCCCGGCCGGCAATACCCTGGTGTTCTCGGCGCACGGCGTGTCGAAAGCCGTGCGTGCCGAAGCGGAATCGCGCGGCCTGTCGATCTTCGATGCCACCTGTCCGCTGGTGACCAAGGTGCACGTGGAAGTGGCCAAGATGCGCAAGCAGGGCTGCGAGATCATCATGATCGGCCACGACGGCCATCCTGAAGTCGAAGGCACCATGGGCCAGACCGACGAGGGCATGTACCTGGTCGAAACCGTGGAAGATGTGGCCGGCCTGCAGGTCAAGAATCCGGACCAGGTGGCCTATGTGTCGCAAACGACACTTTCCGTGGATGATACGGCACAAATCATCGAAGCCCTCAAGGCAAAATACCCGAATATTATTGAGCCGAAAAAAGGCGACATCTGCTACGCCACCACCAACCGCCAGGAAGCCGTGAAATTCATGGCGCCGCAGGTGGAAGTGGTGATTGTCGTGGGCTCGCCAAACAGCTCCAATTCGAACCGCCTGCGCGAAGTAGCGGAGAAGAAGGGCACCCCGGCCTATATGGTGGACAACGCGGCCCAGATCGATCCGGCCTGGCTGGAAGGCAAGCTGCGCGTCGGCGTTACCGCAGGTGCTTCGGCGCCGGAAGTGCTGGTTGATGCGGTCATCAACCGCCTGAAGGAACTGGGCGCGAAAAGCGTGCGTACCCTGGAGGGCGTCGAGGAAGCTGTGACTTTCCCGCTACCAAAAGGGCTTGAAGGACGCAGCGCATAAAATTTAATTTAGAATATTGCGGATTTTCCACGATTAGTTTTTCGGAAACCTCGCTATCATGGCGAACGCTTCCAAACGGCGGCACCACGAGGGAAACCTTGGGTGCCGTTTTTTATAGTTCTAAAGGGCATACTCGATGGATACCTTTATCCAACAAATTCTTAACGGCCTGGTGCTGGGCAGTATGTATGCGCTGGTCGCCCTCGGTTATACGATGGTGTACGGCGTGCTGAACCTGATTAACTTCGCCCACGGCGACGTGCTGATGATCGGCGCGATGATCGGCCTCTCCATCCTGAATTTGTTGGGCGTGTATGCGCCTGGCCTGCCGGGCTATGTCCAACTGGGCATCGCCATTATCGGCGCGATTCCGGCATGTATGCTCGTGAATATCCTGATCGAGCGCATCGCCTACCGCCGCTTGCGCAACGCGCCGCGCCTCGCTCCGCTGATCACCGCCATTGGCGTGTCCTACCTGCTCCAGACTTTCGCCATGATGATCTGGGGCCGCAACCCGCTGCCATTCCCGCAACTGCTGCCGACCGAACCAATCATGGTGGGCGGCGCCGTGATCACGGTGACCCAGGTGCTGCTGCTGGTGCTGGCTGCCATTTCGATGTTCGGCCTGGTGATGCTGGTGGAGCGCACCCGGATGGGGCGTGCAATGCGCGCCGTAGCCGAGAATCCGCGCGTGGCCGGCCTGATGGGCGTGGACTCGAACAAGATCATCGTCGCAACCTTCGCGATCGGCGCGGCACTGGCTGCCGTGGCAGGCGTGATGTGGGGCGCCAACTATGCCTCCATCCAGTTTGCGATGGGCTTCATGCCTGGACTGAAGGCTTTCTGCGCTGCGGTGCTGGGCGGTATCGGCAATATCTACGGCGCCATGATCGGCGGCATCGTGCTGGGCATTATCGAGGCTCTCGGCGCCGGCTATATCGGTGAACTCACCGGCGGGTTCCTGGGTTCGCACTACCAGGATATCTTCGCCTTCATCGTACTGATCCTGGTGTTGACGGTGCGTCCGTCCGGCATCATGGGCGAACGCGTGGCCGACCGCGCCTGATGGGGACGTGACTATGCTGAACTTTAACATTCAAAAAAATCCAAAGCAGGCCTACATCAGTATGGCGCTGCTGTTGGCCGCGTTGATCATCTTCCCGTTCGCGGCCGCCCCTTTCGGTAATTCGTGGGTGCGTATTGCCGACCTGGCGCTGCTGTACATCATGCTGGCCGTGGGCCTGAATATCGTGGTGGGCTTTGCCGGCCTGCTGGACCTGGGCTACATCGCGTTCTACGCGGTGGGCGCTTACATGACCGGCCTCCTGGCATCGCCGCAGTTCGCGACCGTGCTGGAATCGTTGATCAACATGAATCCCGCCGTTGGCGAGGCGCTGGCGGCAGTGTTGGGTGAAGACATCCGCACCAACGGCATTCACCTGTCGGTATGGGTGATCGTGCCGATGGCTGCTGCCCTGGCGGGCCTGTTCGGTGCGCTGCTCGGCGCGCCGACCCTGAAGCTGCGCGGCGACTACCTGGCCATCGTGACGCTGGGCTTCGGTGAAATCATCCGTATCTTCATGAACAACCTGAATGATCCGGTCAATATCACCAACGGCCCGCAGGGCATCAACCTGATCGACCCGATCCGCGTGTTCGGCGTGAACCTGGCCGGCGAGCAGGGCTCGCGCGCCACGGTGTTCATCGGCAGCTTCTCGATGCCTTCGGTGAACGCCTACTACTTCCTGTTCCTGGTGCTGACTATCGCGACTGTGTTTGTCACTTCGCGTCTGCAGCACTCGCGCCTGGGCCGTGCCTGGGTGGCGATCCGCGAAGACGAAATCGCGGCAAAGGCAATGGGCATCAATACGCGTAACGTGAAGCTGCTGGCGTTTTCGATGGGCGCAACCTTCGGCGGCGTGGCTGGAGCGATGTTCGCTTCCTTCCAGGGCTTCGTTTCGCCGGAATCGTTCTCGCTGACCGAGTCGATCGCGGTGCTGGCGATGGTGGTGCTGGGCGGCATCGGACATATTCCGGGCGTGGTGCTGGGCGGTGCGCTGCTGGCGGCGCTGCCGGAAATCCTGCGCCATGTGGTGGAACCGCTGCAAATGAAACTGTTCGGCAAAGTGCTGATCGAATCCGAAGTGCTGCGCCAGTTGCTGTACGGCTTGGCCATGGTGGTGATCATGCTGACCCGTCCTGCGGGCCTGTGGCCTTCGCCCAAGCATGAAGAGCGTCCGGATGCGGACTCGGACTCCAAAGGCCAGTCGACCGGCGTCATGGCAGCATGAGGTTAGTAGAGATGAACGAACAAGTAATCCTGAATATCGAAGGCGTCAACAAGCGCTTCGGCGGCCTGCAGGCGCTGACCGACGTGCGCATCAAGATCAACAAGGGCCAGATCTACGGCCTGATCGGTCCCAACGGCGCCGGCAAGACCACGTTCTTCAACGTGATCACCGGCCTGTACCAGCCGGACACCGGCACCTTCGAGCTGGCCGGCAAGCCATACTCGCCATCCGCTCCGCACGCGGTAGCCAAGGCAGGCATTGCCCGCACCTTCCAGAACATCCGCCTGTTCGGTGAAATGACCGCGCTGGAAAACGTGATGGTGGGGCGCCACGTGCGCTCGCACCAGGGCGTGTTCGGCGCCATCTTCCGCCACAAGGCTGCGCGTGAAGAAGAGGCGGCAATCCGCAAACGCGCCCAGGAGCTGCTGGACTTCGTCGGCATCGGCCAGTTTGCCAGCCGTACCTCGAAGTACCTGTCATACGGCGACCAGCGCCGCCTGGAGATCGCCCGTGCACTGGCGACCGATCCGCAGTTGCTGGCGCTGGACGAACCGGCGGCCGGCATGAACGCGACCGAGAAACTGGCGCTGCGCGAACTGCTGGTCAAGATCAAGAACGAAGGCAAGACCGTGCTCCTGATTGAGCACGACGTGAAGCTGATGATGGGCCTGTGCGACCGCATCAGCGTGCTGGAATACGGCAAGCTGATTGCCGAAGGCTTGCCCGCCGAAATCCAAAGCAATAAAGCAGTGATTGAAGCCTATCTGGGAGGAGCGCACTGATGGGCGCCAATGTACTGAAAGTTTCGGGCCTGAAGGTCGCCTACGGCGGCATCAAGGCAGTCAAGGGAATCGACCTGGAAGTCAACGAAGGCGAACTGGTCACCCTGATCGGCGCCAATGGCGCCGGCAAGACCACCACGCTGAAGGCGATCACAGGCACCCTGCCGCCGTGCAAAGTGGAGGGCACCGTGGCCTATATGGGCCAGTCGCTGAAAGGCTCGCAGTCCTTCCACCTGGTGGAGAAAAAGCTGGCGATGGTGCCGGAAGGCCGTGGCGTGTTCACCCGCATGACCATCACCGAAAACCTGATGATGGGCGCCTACACCATGAACGACAAGGCCGCGATTGCAGCTGATATCGAGAAATGGTTCGGCGTGTTCCCGCGCCTGAAAGAACGTGCTTCGCAGCTGGCCGGCACCCTGTCCGGCGGCGAGCAGCAGATGCTGGCCATGGCGCGCGCGCTGATGTGCCATCCGCACCTGCTGCTGCTGGACGAGCCTTCAATGGGCCTGTCGCCGATCATGGTCGAGAAGATCTTCGAAGTGATCCGCGACGTGCACAAGCAGGGCATCACCATCCTGCTGGTGGAACAGAACGCCAAGCTGGCGCTGCAAGCGGCCAACCGCGGCTATGTCATGGAATCCGGCTCGGTCACCATGACCGGCAACGCGGAAGACATGCTGCACGACCCGCGCGTCAAGGCCGCCTACCTCGGCGAATAATACTGAAGAGCCCGTGTCACACCTTGGGGGCTGACCCCACGGTGTGACACGGGCTCTTCAGTTTACGCGAGCAGGGCGGCGAAGCGTTCGATGTCGACGTTGCCGCCGCTGATCAGCACACCCACGCGCTTGCCGCGCAGTTCTTCCCTCATCTTTCGTGCTGCCGCGAAGCCCAGGCAGCCGGTCGGCTCGACGACGATCTTCATGCGCGAGGCGAAGAAGCGCATCGCGTCCACCAGTTCCGCATCGCTGACGGTCAGGATGTCGTCCACGTCGCGCTGGATGATGGGGAAGGTCAGCGAGCCGAGGTGCTGCGTTTGCGCGCCATCGGCGATCGTCTTCGGCGTATCGATATGCACGATCGAGCCGCTGCGGAACGATTGCTGCCCGTCGTTGCCGGCTTCCGGCTCCACGCCGTACAGCTTGCACTTCGGCGACAGTGCGCGCGTCGCCAGCGCGGAACCCGAGAGCAGGCCGCCGCCGCCCAGGCAGACGAAGAAGTAATCAAGCTCGCCCACTTCCTCGAACAGTTCCTTGGCCGCAGTGCCCTGGCCGGCAATCACGTCGGCATGGTCGTAAGGCGGAATCAGCGTCATGCCCTTTTCTTCAGCCAGCTTGCGGCCGATGGCTTCGCGGTCTTCCTTGTAGCGGTCATACGTCACCACGTTGCCGCCGTAGCCGCGCGTGGCGGCGATCTTCGATGCCGGGGCGTCTTCGGGCATGATGATCGTGGCCGGAATGCCCAGCAGCTTCGCCGACAACGCAATCGCCTGCGCGTGGTTGCCGGACGAGAAGGCTACCACGCCAGCCTTGCGCTGCGCCTCGTTGAAGCGCGAGAGGGCGTTGAAGCCGCCGCGGAACTTGAAGGCGCCCATGCGCTGCATGTTCTCGGCCTTGAAGAAAATCTCCGCGCCCAATTCTTCGTTGGCGGTGCGGGAGGTCAGCACTGGCGTGCGGTGAGCGTGGCCTTCAATGCGGCCGGCTGCCGCGACGACGTCTTCGTATGTGATGCTCATGGTTCTCCTTCCTTACCAGGGCCAGGGGATGTTCTGGCCCATGTCGTTGGCGAGGGCGCGCTCATATAGCATGCGCACCGTGGTGAGGTCCTGCAGGGCGATGCCCGTCATGTCAAAAATCGTGATGTCGCCCGGCGCGCGTGGCGCTGCGCCCGCACGTGCCGCGATCAGTTCGCCAAGTTCTGCTGCCGGCAGCTCGCTGGCCCATTGCAGTTCGCCGATGTGCCGCGCCTGCGGCAGGTCGTCGGCCCATACGCGGGAGCGCTCCAGCAGCCCCGCGGGCAGCTCGCGCTTGCCTTGCGTGTCGGCGCCGACAGCGTTGATGTGTGTTCCCGCGCGCACTGCATCTGCACTGAACAGCATGCTGTGGCCAGGTGTTGTCGTGATGATTACGTCCGATGCCGCAACTGCTGCATCTGCAGCCGCAGTGCGAGCGCCGCCAGCCAATGCGACCTCGCAGCGCCCGGCGAACAGCGCTTCGAATGCAGGGGCTTGCCGGCCATCGGAACTCACATATCGCACGCGCTTGAGGGAGGGCAGGGCGTGCAGCGCATACTCCACATGTCCACGCGCTTGCACACCAGTGCCGAACACGCACAACTGTTCGCTATCGGCTCGCGCCAACAGCTGAAGCCCAAGCGCGCCTGCAGCAGCGGTGCGTGCGGTCGTCACAGCGTTACCGTCGGCGATGCATAGCGGGCGGCCGGTGCGCGGGTCGATCAGGATGATGGTCGCCTGGTGCGCGTCGCCGCCAGCCTCGCGATTGGCAGGCCAGAAACCAGCGGCTTTAAATCCCAGCAGCTCTTGCGATGGCGCATCGCCAGACTTGATGCCGAACACCGCGCTCCCTGGCAGCTCTTCACGCACCAATGGGAAGACGCGCGCGGCACGCGCTGCGTGCAAGGCAAAGGCTTCGCGCACGGCAGCGTACACGTCGTCCGGTTGCAGCAGCGCGGCGACGACGTCGCGGTCCAGTATCAACAGGCGGGCATCGTTATTTCGCATAGTTGTAGACCGTGGCGCGGGAGACGCCCAAGTGGGCTGCGATGGTTTCCATCGAGCGCCGCATTTCCAATAGGCCTGCGTCGCCCAGTTCACGCAGCAGGGCGCGGCGGTCGTCGGCCTTCAGTGCGCGCGGCGTGGTGGAAAGGCGTGCGGCGAATTGTTCGATATGCGCGCGGATCGCATCTGCACCCGCCGCCGGGGCGAGCGACTCGATCACTGCTGCGGCCGGGTCGACGTTACTGAACTGGCCCAGCATCGCCTGCAGGCTGCGGAACAGGTTCAGGTCCACGTTCATGCAAAGCGCTGCAATGTACTGGCCATCGCTGTCCTTGATGCCGACGGAAGTGCTCTTTGCGGGGCGGCCGTCGGGGAAGGTGTTGGGGTAGTTGGCCAGCACTTGCGGGAACGCCGGATCGGCAATCCGCGCCAGGCCCAGCTCCGTCGCCGGTTCGCCAACCGTGCGGCCGGACAGGTTGTTATGGATGGCCAGCACGGCATGACCCGGATCGAGCAAGTCGTGCAGCACCACTTCAGTGAATGGCGCCAGCGTCCGGCCAAGTCCATCGGCCACATGCTTGATCTGGTCCAGCAGATGCTGCTGTTCGGGAGTGCGTTTTGTCATTAAGACAGATTATCTCGTTTTAGATTAAATGTAAACGAGGCCGCGCTTGGTTGGGCAACTGATCCAGCGGCGTAAACAAAAAAAGCCCCGGACTTTGCCGGGGCTCGGGAAGGACACCCGCTGAGAGGAAACCACGGATGCCGAGGAGACCTGCGTACAGCGATGCCGCCGGCCGCTGGGGCCGGCGGGTAGATCAATTACTGCTTCTTGGCGCCGTTGGCCGCAGCAGCGGTGAACTGGTTCACGGCAGCGTTCACGTTGGCTTCGAAGGTTTCAGCAGCAGCCTTGGCGCTCTTGGTGAACTGCTCGTAGCCGGCGTTGGCGTTGTTCAGGGCGGACTTGAACAGGGCCACGGCGCTTTCGCTGCCGGCTGGGGCGTTCTTGCTCACTTCGTCAACCAGGGAGATCACCTTGCGGTTGGTCTCGGCGATCTGGCTTTCGGCGGCCTTGCTGAATTCAGCGCCGGTGCCGGTTGCGATCGATGCCAGGTGACGGCCGTAAGCGATGGCTTTCTCTGCAACTGGCTGGGCCTGGGCAGCGGTCAGCGTGAAGAACTCTTGCGGGTCCTTGGCAGCCAGCAGCTGCTTGGTAGCGACCGACGATTCTTCCAGCGATGCCTTGGCAGCGGTGATGTTCAGATC
Source organism: Pseudoduganella sp. R-34 (assembly GCF_049904655.1). NCBI lineage: Bacteria > Pseudomonadati > Pseudomonadota > Betaproteobacteria > Burkholderiales > Oxalobacteraceae > Pseudoduganella > Pseudoduganella sp. R-34. Next base: position 5,501,868 of record NZ_CP184572.1, on the reverse strand, counting down.
GACGAACTTCTCAACGCCTTCGAAGGCTTTGTTGGTCAGCGAAGAAAAGAGTGCGAATTGGCTTTCGAAGTTTGCCTTGGTGGCATTAGAAAACTGCTCAGGAATCGCAAACATTTGACTCTCCAAATAAGTGAATTAGTCGTTGGAACTTGATGTTTCTGCAACGGAAAACAACGCATTGTGCAACGCAACAAAGGCGATTATCCGGGTTCGGGAATCAAAGTCAAGCAGTTTTTGTGCATTGCACAAAGTAACCAACTTCCTGTTGGTAAAGGGTTTCTGGCCAGAAAAGTCATAATTATTGCTGCCCGGCAGGGCATTTGGCCTCGGTGCTAGAATCGCCGGATGCGCTCCCTCTTTTCTCCTATCCCCTTATTCTTCGTTTTCCTCTGGAGTACCGGGTTTATTGTGGCCCGCTATGGCCTGCCTTATGCGCCTCCTCTGACCTTCCTGCTGCTGCGCTTCCTGGGTGTGTTGGCGATCCTGGCGCCGGCCGTGTTGGTGCTGCGCGCGCCGTGGCCGAAAGGGAAGGTTGGCCATGTGGCGGCCGCCGGCCTGTTGCTGCAGGCCGGCTACCTGAGTGGAGTCTGGTGCGCCATCAAACTGGGCATGCCGGCCGGGCTGTCAGCCCTCATCGTGGGCATGCAACCTATCCTGACGGCTTTTGCGGCACCGTTGATTGGCGAGCGGGTGCGTCCGCGCCAATGGATTGGGCTGGCATTCGGTCTGGGTGGGGTTGCCCTGGTTGTTTACGCGAAGATCACGCTGGTTGGACTCAGTTGGCAGGCAATTGGATTAGCTGTCTTTGCCTTGTTGTCGATTACGGCCGGTACGCTCTATCAAAAGCACTTTTGTCCCAAGTTCGACCTGCGCACTGGCACCGTGATCCAGTTTGCCACTTCGTTTGCCGCGGTCCTGCCTTTTGCCTGGCTGCTGGAAGACATGGGTTCGATTCAGTGGACGCCGCAATTCCTTGGCGCCTGGGCCTGGTCCGTGCTCGCCCTGTCCATCGGTGCAATCTTCCTACTGTTTGCCCTGATCCGTCGCAGCGACGCGACCCAGGTCACAAGCCTGCTCTATTTGACACCGCCCACCACGGCCATCATGGCATGGGCCATGTTCGGCGAAGTCCTGAACTGGATGGGCGTTGCCGGTATGGCGCTCGCAGTGGTTGGAGTAATATTTGTGGTTAAGCAACCCAGATAGGCGAATCATGATCAGCTCCCCAGCACAGCAGGCCGTCGACGCGGCCATCACCTCGCGCCGTTCGATCCGCGCATTCCTGCCAACCCCGGTGCCGCGCGAAGATATCGAAGCCATCCTGGAAGTGGCTGCACGCGCACCGTCCGGCACCAATACCCAGCCCTGGCAAGTCTATGTGTTGACTGGCGCCATGAAGGAAGCCCTGTCCGCCAGGATCCTGGCCGCCTATGCCGACCCCGAGCAGAACAAGCTGCACAGCGAGGAATATGCGTACTACCCGCGCGAATGGGTCTCGCCCTACATCGACCGCCGCCGCAAGGTAGGCTGGGACCTTTACGCGCTGCTTGGCCTGACGCGGGAGAACAAGACCGGCATGGCTGCCCAGCATGGCCGCAATTTCGAGTTCTTCGATGCGCCGGTTGGCATGATCTTTACCATCGACCGCATCATGGAACAAGGGTCCTGGCTCGATTATGGAATGTTTTTGCAAAATATCATGGTGGCCGCGCGCGGCCGCGGACTCGATACCTGCCCGCAAGCGGCTTTCACCCAGTACCACCGCATCATCAGCGAGGTGCTGGGCCTGCCGGCCAGCGAAACTGTTGTATGCGGGATGTCGCTTGGTTTTGCAGATAGTGGCAAAATTGAAAACACGTTGGTTACCGAGCGCGAGCCGATTGCCAAATTTGTTAAATTTATGGAGTGAACAAGCTTTCGTTGTAGCCCCGCATCACTATGGGAAATGTGTATTGTGGGGCTGAAAACATTGGTGAAGAAAAGTCCGATTTTGCTTGCGCAGTAAACTGATTTTGCTACACTGCAACTAGCGATTCTGCTGTTTCACACCGGGGAATGACGAATGAACAAACTTGCTATCAGCGTGCTTGTGTCCTTGCTTTGCGCATCGGCTTCAATGGGATCTGCACAAGCGGCCGTCAAGAAAGCTGGTACCCGTTACGCTGCCCCGGCGACGAAATCCCAAATGGTCAAGCGCAGCGTCATTGTGCGTGGCCGTAACAAGATCGTTTACCAGCGCGTGACCAAAGTGCCCGACGTCAGCCGTCCGACCATGGGCGACCTGGCGGGCCTGAACCTGACGCGTGATCCGCTGGACCTGAAATCGAACGTGGCCCTGGTCCTGGACCAGGCCAACTCTGAAGTCCTGTTTGAAAAGAACGCCGGCGTGGCTTTGCCGATCGCCTCGATCACCAAGATGATGACCGGCCTGGTGGTGGTGGAAGCCAACCAGGACCTGGATGAAGAGCTGACCGTGACCGACGAAGACGTCGACCGCGAGAAATTCAGCTCGTCCCGCCTGAAAGTGGGCGACCGCCTGACCCGCCGCAATATGCTGCACATCGCGCTGATGAGTTCGGAAAACCGCGCTGCCTCCGCCCTGGGGCGCAACTATCCGGGCGGCTTGCCGGCTTTCGTGCAGGCGATGAATGAAAAGGCGCAGTCGCTGGGCATGAACGACACCCATTATGTCGATTCCAGCGGCCTGTCCAAGATGAATGTGGCCAGCGCACGCGACCTGGCCAAGCTGGTGCAGGCTGCATACGAGCACCCGATCCTGCGCGAATTCTCGACCGACCCGAAAGCCGTGGTGGAAAACAGCGGCCGTCCGGTAACCTTTGGCACCACCAACCGCTTGGTAGCGCCGAACTCGGGCTGGGAAATCGGCTTGCAGAAAACCGGCTTCATCAACGAAGCCGGCCGTTGCATGATCATGCAGGCCATGATTGAAGGCCGCGCCGTCATCATGGTGCTGCTGGATGCCAAGGGCACCGCAGCACGTGTGGCCGACGCCACCCGCATGAAGAAGTGGTTGGCCGCGCTCAAGCCAACCTTCGGTGAAAACGTCAGCGGCGCCAGCACCAGCGCCCAGTCTTACTCGGGTATGTAACCCAGGGTTGCGGAGATCTGGTTGGCGGTATTGACCAGGTCTTCCAGCCAATCATCCTGCAGCCGGTCCGCCGGCGCAGAAATCGACAAGCCTGCTACCAGTTTGCCGGAATCGTCGCGGATGCCGGCCGCCATGCAGCGCACGCCCAGTTCCAGTTCCTCATTGTCACGTGCATAGCCGCGTGCACGCACCAGGCTCAGTTCGCGCTCGAGGCGGGCCAGGTCGGTAATCGAATTCTTGTTGTGGCCGGCCAGCCCGGTGCGGGTGGCATAGGCACGGATCGCCTTTGGCTCGTCCACCGACAGGAACAGCTTGCCGGTCGACGTCAGGTGCAGCGGGCCGCGAGCGCCGATGGCGCGTACCACCTGCATGCCCGAGCGTTCGGAGTAGGCACGGTCGATGTAGACGATCTCGTCACCCTGGCGTACAGACAAGTTGATGGTCTGCTGTGTTTTCTTGTGCAGGGCACGCATCGAATCGAGCGCAGCTTCGCGCACCGACAGGCGGCTCTTCACCACATTTCCGAGTTCCAGCAGGCGCATGCCGAGGCGGTAGGTGCCGGGCTCGACACGGTCGACAAAGCGGGTCACCACCAGGTCGTTCAGGATACGGTGGGCGGTGGAAGGGTGCAGGCCGGAGACCTTGGAAAGCTCCTTCAGGCTGACCGGATCGGGGTATTTCGCCAGGGCGTCAAGCAGGGCCGTCATGCGGTCGATCACCTGGATGGTCGTTTTCGGCTCCTGCGGGGGCAGGGTTTCGCTTTTCATGATGTGGTTGGTGCAGTGCGGTATAAGCAGACTTATTTATACCATGATGTGAAAAAAATGGGAATTCTGTCGCTATAATCCGTGTCCATGGAACCTACTAGTGAATTTAAAAGCAAGAGCGGCCTGAAACGCATTTTTTCGGCCTTTTTTTACTCCCTCGAAGGCCTGCAGACCGCCATCCGCTCTGAACACGCCTTCCGCCAGGAACTCTTCGTTTTCGTGGTCGGCACCATTGCTGCCCTGTTGTTGCCTGTTTCTGCCTTCCAAAAACTGGTGTTGATTGGCAGCATGGTCATCGTGCTGATCGTCGAGCTCATCAATTCTGCGATTGAAGCCGTGGTGGACCGCGTTTCGCTGGAACGCCACCCCTTGTCCAAGAATGCCAAGGACTTTGGCAGCGCCGCCGTGCTGCTGGCTTGCCTGCTGTCGGGCGCAACCTGGCTGGTGGTGCTGGTCAATCGCTTCTATTAATTACTTTCCGGTATAACGAACGAAGAAAACATTCGTTCGCATTTATATAAGGGGCAGTTAATCTGGCATCTCCAAACACAAAAGGGGAAACCAGATGCTGTCCAGGAAACTGATTGCCGCCGCCTTGTTCGCCACTGCCGCAGTGGCGCAGGCAGCCGACGTGAGCTTGCTCAACGTCTCCTACGACCCAACCCGCGAACTGTACCAGGACGTCAACACCGCCTTCGCGAAGGAATGGAAAGCCAAGACCGGCGACAACGTGAAGATCAAGCAGTCGCACGGCGGCTCGGGCAAGCAGGCACGCGCCGTGATCGACGGCCTGGAAGCCGATGTGGTCACCCTTGGCCTGGCCTACGACATCGACGCGATCGCCGAAAGGGGCCTGGTGAACAAGGACTGGCAGAAGCGCCTGGCCCATAACGCCACCCCCTACAGCTCCACCATCGTTTTCCTGGTCCGCAAGGGCAACCCCAAAGGCATCAAGGACTGGAACGACCTGGTCAAGCCTGGCGTGGCAGTGATCACCCCGAATCCCAAGACTTCCGGCGGCGCCCGCTGGAACCACCTGGCCGCTTACGGCTACGCCTTGCGCCAGCCTGGCGGCAGCGATGCCACGGCCCGCGAATTCCTGAAAAAACTGTACAAGAACGTACCCGTGCTCGATTCCGGCGCGCGTGGCGCCACCACCACCTTTGTGGAGCGCGGCATCGGCGACGTGCTGATCGCCTGGGAAAACGAAGCCCTGCTGGCGATCAAGGAACTTGGTCCGGACAAGGTGGAAATCGTGGCGCCTTCGGTGTCGATCCTGGCCGAACCGCCGGTCGCCGTGGTCGATAAAGTGGTCGACAAGCGCGGCACGCGCAAAGTGGCCGAGGCCTACCTGAACTTCCTGTACACCGACCAGGCCCAGGCCATCATCGCCAAGAACTACTACCGCCCGGGCATCGAGAAAGAGGCGAAGAAGTACGCCGCCCAGTTCCCGAACGTGAAGCTGTTCAAGATCACCGACGTCGCCGGCGACTGGACTGCCGCGCAGAAAACGCACTTCGCCGATGGCGGCGTGTTTGACCAGATTTACCAGCCTGGCGCGAAAGTCGCGGGCCAATAATCGCGCAACGGAGGGCCGCATGGCGATCCAACAATTGAACCAATTCCGCGTCCTGGTCGCGCCAGGCTTGCACAGCAGCGGACCCGAACACTGGCAGTCCCGCTGGCAGCGCCTGTATCCGCGCTTCGAACGGGTAGAGCAGGAGCGCTGGAGCGATCCGGTCCTGCTACGCTGGGCCGACCGCCTGGATGAGGTACTGGACCAGGACCGTCGTCCGACCCTGATCGTTGCGCACAGTTTCGGCTGCCTCACCACCGCATTGAGCCTGTCGCGTTCAACCTCCCCCCACGTGGCGGGCGTCTTGCTGGTGGGGCCTGCCGATCCCGACAAATTCCAGGTCAGCTCTTTGCTGCCGCATGGCGAACTGCCTTGCCCATCGATCATGGTGGCCAGCACCAACGACCCATGGATGACGCTGAAGAGTGCCGAAAGCTGGGCGCAGCGCTGGGGCAGCGACTTCGTCAACGCGGGAGCGCTGGGACATATCAACGCTGAATCGGGCCTCGGCGACTGGCGTTTCGGCCAGCGCCTGCTGCAGGTCCTGGCGCAGCGCGCATCGAATTTAACAACGGAGAAGAAGAATGAGTTTACGCCTTGGCGATACCGCACCGGACTTCGAACAGGATTCCAGCATTGGCAGCATCAGGTTTCATGAATGGGCAGGCGATTCCTGGGTCGTCCTGTTCTCGCATCCCGCCGACTTCACGCCGGTCTGCACCACTGAACTGGGCCTGACCGCCAGGCTGAAGCCGGAATTCGACAAGCGCCACGTCAAGGCCATCGCGCTCTCGGTCGACCCGGCCGACAAGCACAAGGAATGGATCAAGGATATCGAGGAGACGCAGCAAACCGTTGTCGGTTTCCCGATCATCGCTGACGCCGACCGCAAGGTGGCCGAGTTGTACGACATGATCCACCCCAACCAGTCGGCCACTGCCACCGTGCGCTCGCTGTTCGTGATCGACCCGGCCAAAAAGGTACGGCTGCAGATCACCTATCCGCTCAGCACTGGCCGCAACTTCGATGAAGTGCTGCGCGTGATCGATGCCCTGCAACTGACGGACGGGTACACCGTCGCCACCCCGGGCAACTGGAAAGATGGCGACGACGTGATCATCCCGCTCACCGTGCAGGATCCGGAAGTGATCAAGCAGAAGTACCCGGCAGGCTACAAGGCCCCGCGTCCTTATTTGCGCATTACGCCGCAACCAAACAAGTAAGTTCGCGAAAGACTAGTGCAAATGCTCTGGAAGGCGCCCTTCGGGGCGCTTTTTTTCCTTCAGCATTTCGCGCAGCGCCGCGATCTCGTTGCGCGCGCTGACGATGCACTGGGGATTGTTCTTGCCGCCTGGCGGGGCGAATTCGACAGCCGCCAGGATGCTGGCCTGGATGGCGGACAGTTTGTCGAAGGCTGCCAGCGGTAGGCCCGCATCTTCGAAGTCGGCCATCAGGTGCTTGGCGGTGCAGTAGACAGTGGCCTTTTCGAACTTGGTATAGGCCTGCAAGGCCATTTCGGTCAGGTCGCACAAACGGTCGGTCAGCAACAGAGCATCAGTCATCACACTTCCTCCCTTGGATCGCTTGGGAACAATGTAGCACTTGGTTGAATACAAGCCAATAGCCTTGCAGCTGTTCCATTCATGCAACGTTGGCAGCTGATTCACTTGTCATAAATGAATTATTTCTTTGTGAGTTCAATTGTGCGAGGTTAGTATTTTTTCGCGGCACCAAATAAAAATCGTTAGAGAGATCGGAATTCCTATGAAACGCACCCTCATCGCCAGTGCTGTTTTACTGACAACATCGCAAGCTTACGCACAAACCGCCGCTCAACCAGCCGCCGAAGAACAGCAGACCGTGGTCGTGCTGGGCTCGCGCGCAACCGCCAAGACCGCGCTGGATACCGCCGCGCCGGTTGGCCTGATCAACGCCAAGGATTTGCAGACTGCCGGCCCGCTGGAACTGGGCAAGCTGCTGCAGACCCTGGACCCGTCGTTCAACTTCTCCACCACCTTCATCAGCGACGGTACCGACATCATTCGCCCTGCGACCCTGCGCTCGCTCGGCCCTGACCAATTGCTGGTGCTGGTGAACGGCAAGCGCCGCCACCAGCAGGCGCTGGTCAACGTGCAGCAGACCATCGGTCGCGGTTCGGCCGGTACCGACATTAATGCGATTCCGCTGTCGGCCATCCACCACATCGAAGTGCTGCGCGACGGCGCGGCCGCCCAGTACGGCTCGGACGCGATTGCCGGCGTGATCAACATCGTGCTGAAGTCGAACGTGAACGAGACTGCCCTCAGCGGCCAGGTCGGCACCACCAAGGAAGGCGACGGCGACATGGTCTCCGGCAGCGTGAACCGCGGCTGGGCGCTGGGCGAAGACGGCGGCTACATCAACCTGTCCCTGGAAGGCCGCAAGCGCGACGAAACCAACCGCGCCGGCCCAGACTCGCTGCGCGTCGATCCACCGCGCGTGACCCAACGCATCGGCGACAGCGACGCCAGGGATGCCTACCTGTGGTGGAACGCGGCGCTGCCGGTCGACAAGGCCAGTGAGTTTTACAGTTTCGGCGGCGTATCCAAGCGCAAGGGCGATTCGTCCGGCTTCTTCCGCTCCAAAGGCGATGGCCGCAACGTGCCTGCTGTTTATCCGGAAGGCTTCCTGCCGAACATTCGCACCACCGTGAAGGATGCATCGTTCGCCTTCGGCTATCGCCGCGACCTGCCGAACGACTGGAAGGCCGACATCAGCATCAACCACGGCATGAGCGAGCTCGATTTCCACGAGAAGCAGACCATCAACGTCTCCTACTGGTACGAGCCGAAACCGGGCGGCGGCATCTACGCCGAGTCCCCGTTCGAAGCCGACACCGGCAAGCTGAAATTCAACCAGACCACCTTCAACGCCGACGTGAAGGGGCCGGTCAAATTCGGCAGCGAAGAAGTGTTCGTGGCGACCGGCTTCGAATACCGCCGTGACAACTACGAGATTGTCGCAGGCGATCCGGTGTCCTACCAATACGGCCGCACCAACAACCCTGCAATCACCATCCTGAACCAGAATGGCGGCGTAGCGGCTTCCGGCACCCAGGGCTTCCCTGGCTATACCCCGGCCACCGCAGTGGACGAGGGCCGCCACAACATCGCCCTGTTCCTTGACACCGAATACCATCCGGTCAAGGACCTGCTGCTGGGCGCCGCCGTGCGCTACGAGAAGTACTCCGACTTCGGCAACACCGTCACCGGCAAGTTCAGCGCGCGCTGGGACCCGACCAAGCAATTCGGCCTGCGCGGCAGCGTATCGTCCGGCTTCCGCGCGCCAGGCGTGCAGCAGAAGTTCTACAGCTCGGTATCGACCAACCTGAACCAGGCTGGCCAACTGACCGAAACCCTGACCGCGCGCGAGGGCAGCGCTGTGACGACAGCGCTGGGCATCAAGCCGCTGAAGGAAGAAACCTCGCGCAATGCCTCGGTGGGCATGGTGCTGCGTCCAGCGTCGAACATGTCGCTGACCGCTGACTTGTACCAGATCAAGATCAAGGATCGCATCGTGTTTTCCAGCGAGATCTCGCCAGAAGCCGGCGGCGGCCCGATCGCCAACGTGCTGAACCCGCTGGGCGTCGGCCAGGCGCAGTTCTTTACCAACGCAGTCGACACCAAGACTCGCGGCCTGGACATTGTTGCCGACCACACCACCAAGTTCACCTCGTCGACGCTCGTGCTGTCCGGCCAGTTAGGCTTCAACAAGACCGAAGTGACCAAACGCCACTCGCCATCCAGCTTGCTGACCGGCGATCAGTTGTTCAACCAGGCGCAGGTGACTTTGATCGAACGTGGCCAGCCCCGCAAGCACCACGTTGTTGCAGCCGACTACACCATCGGCCAATGGAATGTGAATGCCCGCGCCAACTACTACGGCGAAGTGCAGGGCGAAGGTTTCAGCCCGCTGCAAACCTGGGACGCGAAATGGATCGTCGACTCGAGCATTCGTTACAGCTTTAGCAAGAAGACCACCCTGGCCTTCGGCGTCAACAACCTGTTCGACACTTACCCATCCGAATGGACCAATGGCGGCGACTTCCCGAAACTGGGCTTCAAGTACTGCTGGGAAACCTGCCCATTCGGCGTGAATGGCCGGTCGATGTACCTGAAGTTCGATACCGCTTTCTAAGCAAGTTGGTACTTCCCGTTGCAAGCGCCCCCCGGGGCGCTTTTTTTTGAAAGTCGGGGTCAGGTCTGGCAATCCGCCAATCGTTAAAGTATGGTAGTCAGACTTTTACCTTTTTTGTCATAAGCAAATAAGGACTTCGTTGTTGAGATATCATGCGATTGCGCATACCCTAGCGGATCTTGGAAGGATTTCGCATGGATCTGTCGTTCATCGTTTCTGGTTTTGTCGTAGGCCTGCTCGTCGGATTGACCGGCGTTGGCGGCGGTTCGCTCATGACGCCGATCCTGACCTTGATGTTCGGGGTTTCGCCCTCGGTGGCGGTTGGCACTGACCTGGCCTTTGCCTCCATTACCAAGACTGCGGGAACGGCCACCCATCGCCTGCGCGGCACCGTGCGCTGGGATATCGTGCGCCTGCTATGCTATGGCGCCCTGCCAGCCGCCCTGGTGGCCACCTATGGCCTCAAGCATTTCGGCGCGCTCGACAAGCAAATCGGCCATTTGATCCGCTTGTGCATCGCCGGTTCCGTCATGCTGACCGTGCTGGCGATCCTGTTCCGCGGGAAAATGCTGGCATGGATGCTGGCCCACCCGGATCGACAGTTGCAGGGCAGGGCGCTGAGCAGCGCCACTATCATTGCAGGCGCCGTGCTGGGCACCCTGGTCACGATTTCCTCCATCGGCGCAGGTGCCGTTGGCGCCACCCTGCTGGTACTGATGTACCCCCGCCTCACCCCGGCCGAAGTGGCCGGCACCGACATCGCCTACGCCGTGCCGCTGACTGCCATCGCCGCAGCAGGGCATTGGTGGCTCGGTTCCATCGACTGGACTTTGCTGCTGACTTTGCTGGTCGGCTCCGTGCCTGGTATTACCATCGGCTCCTGGTTCGCCAAGTCCGTGCCAGAACGCATCTTGCGCGGCATGCTGGCGACAGTCCTGGTAACTGTTGCCGCCAAACTCGTTGCATGACTGCCGATTTGGCATCTAAGCAAATAAAAAAAGGGTAGTTTGGTTTATAACGCATGAATGCGAACATGCGCTCCTGTTAGTCGAAAATGTAATAAGGGAGCAAGCATGTCAGCAGTTGCGTTGCCGACAAGAACGCCGGCAGGAGAGGTCAAAGCCCGCAAAGCGCCATACCGCGTGATGCCCGGCTTCAACTTGTCGCTTGGTTTCACCATTCTGTACCTGGCCCTGATCGTCCTGATCCCGCTATCGGCGATCTTCCTCAAGACTTTCACCATGACCTGGGATGGCTTCTGGACGGCCGTCACCTCGGAACGCGTGGTCGCCTCATACAAGCTGACTTTCGGCGCATCCTTCATCGGCGCCTTGCTGAACGTCTTCTTTGGCGGCATCGTGGCATGGGTGCTGGTGCGCTATCAATTCCCGGGCAAGCGCATTGTCGATGCACTGGTCGACCTGCCTTTCGCGCTGCCGACAGCCGTTGCCGGCATCACCCTGACCGCCTTGTATTCCTCCAACGGCTGGTTCGGCCAATATATCGAAGGCGTCCTGGGCATCAAGGTCGCCTTCACCCCGCTGGGGGTGGTGGTTGCGCTGACCTTTATCGGCCTGCCTTTCGTGGTGCGCACCGTGCAGCCGGTGCTGGAAGACGCTGAACGCGAACTGGAAGAAGCGGCCGCCAGCCTTGGCGCCTCGGCCTTCCAGACCTTCCGCCGCGTGGTATTCCCGACCATCCTGCCTTCGCTGCTGACCGGCTTTGCACTGGCCTTTGCCCGCGCCACCGGGGAATTCGGCTCTGTCATTTTCATCGCCGGCAATATGCCGCTGGTGTCAGAGATTACACCGCTGTTCATCATCACCAAGCTGGAACAGTACGACTACGCCGGCGCCACGGCCATCGCCGTGGTCATGCTGGTGGCTTCTTTCCTCATGCTGTTGACGATTAACCTGCTGCAGGCATGGTCTCGCGGGAGGAACGCCAAATGAGCGCATCGGTAACGCCAATCCGCCGCGGCGAACTGCCGCAACGCCATGACGTGCTGGAACCGCGCTGGGTGCGCTACGCGCTGATCACCGTGGCGCTGACGTTCCTGACCCTGTTCCTGTTCGTGCCGCTGGTGGCAGTATTCACCGAAGCGCTGAAAAAGGGCTGGGACGTGTATGCCAGCGCAATCCTGGAAGACGACTCGATTGCCGCCATCAAGCTCACGCTGTTGACGGCCGCAATTGCGGTGCCGTTCAACCTGGTGTTCGGCGTGGCAGCTTCCTGGGCCATCACCAAGTTCGAATTCCGCGGCAAGAGCCTGTTGCTGACGCTGATCGACCTGCCGTTCTCGGTGTCGCCGGTGATTTCGGGCCTGATCTACGTGCTGCTGTTCGGTGCCCAGGGCTGGTTCGGACCATGGCTGGCGGAGCACGACATCAAGATCCTGTTCGCCGTGCCGGGCATCGTGCTGGCGACCGTGTTCATCACCTTCCCATTCGTGGCGCGCGAACTGATTCCGCTGATGCAGGCCCAGGGCAGCGAGGAGGAAGAAGCGGCCGTGGTGCTGGGCGCAAACGGCTGGCAGACCTTCTTCCGCGTGACCCTGCCGAACATCAAGTGGGGCCTGCTGTATGGCGTGATCCTGTGTAACGCCCGCGCCATGGGCGAATTCGGCGCGGTGTCGGTGGTGTCGGGCCATATCCGCGGCGAAACCAACACCATGCCGCTGCAGGTCGAGATCCTCTACAACGAATACAACTTTGCCGCCGCCTTTGCCGTGGCCTCGCTGCTGGCATTGCTGGCGCTGGTCACCCTGGCAGTGAAAACCTTTATCGAATGGCGCCTGCACGAAAATTACGGCGACGACGCCAAGGAGCATTGATATGACGATCGCAGTCAAGAACATCAACAAGCGTTTCGGCGACTTCGTCGCCCTGGACAATGTATCGCTCGACTTCCCGCAAGGCGAGCTGACCGCGCTGCTCGGCCCATCGGGCTGCGGCAAGACCACGCTGCTGCGCTGCATCGCCGGCCTGGAACACCCGGACTCGGGCCAGGTGCTGCTTGACGGCTCGGACGCGTCCGACCGCCACGTGCGCGAGCGCCAGGTTGGCTTCGTGTTCCAGCACTACGCGCTGTTCAAGCACATGACTGTCTTCGAAAACGTGGCCTTCGGCCTGCGCGTCAAGCCGCGCAAGGAACGTCCATCGGAAGAGCAGATCCGCCGCAAGGTGAAAGAGCTGCTGGAGCTGGTGCAGCTGGATTGGCTGGCCGACCGTTACCCGCCGCAGCTCTCCGGCGGCCAACGCCAGCGTATCGCCCTGGCCCGCGCGCTGGCCGTTGAACCGCGCGTGCTGCTGCTCGACGAACCGTTTGGCGCGCTGGATGCCAAGGTGCGCAAGGAACTGCGCCGCTGGCTGCGCCGCCTGCATGATGAACTGCACGTGACGTCGATCTTCGTGACCCACGACCAGGAAGAAGCGCTGGAAGTGGCCGACCGCGTGGTGCTGATGAACAAAGGCCACGTCGAGCAACTGGGTTCGCCGGACGAGGTGTACAACCATCCTGCGTCGCCGTTCGTGTACGGCTTCCTCGGCAACGTCAACGTCTTCCACGGCCGCGTGCATGAAGGCGTGCTGGCCAGCGACGGCGTCGAATTCGACGTGGAAGGCCACGGCAGCGGCAAGGGCACGGCGTACATTCGCCCGCACGACCTGGAGGTCGAACGCTATGTGCCGGGGGCGGAGGGCATCGTGGTCAAGCTGCGCCGCGCACACGCCATCGGCCCATTGGCCCAGCTCGACCTGGAGCGCGCCGACAATGCCCAGATCATCGAAGCCACGATCTCCAATGAACGCTATATCCAGCTTAACCTGAAAGACGGCGAAACCCTGGTGGTGCGGCCCAAGCGCCTGCGCGTCTTTGTCGATGAAGGGGCACATGCATGAACTTCCAGCAGTTACGCTCCGTGCGTGAAGCGGCTCGCCGCAACTACAACCTGACCGAAGTGGCCAATGCGCTGTTCACGTCCCAGCCGGGCGTGAGCCGCCAGATCCGCGAACTGGAAGATGAACTGGGCGTCATCATCTTCGAACGCAACGGCAAGCGCCTGACCGGCCTGACCGAGCCTGGCAAAGGCATCCTGAAGATCGTCGACCGCCTGCTGGTGGAAGCGGAAAACCTGCAGCAGGCCAGCCTGGAATTCACCGGCCAGAAAAGCGGCACGCTGACCATCGCAGCGACGCACACTCAGGCCCGCTATGCGCTGCCGAAGGCGGTGTCGCATTTCCGCAATGCGTTCCCGGACGTGCGCATCGCCTTGCAGCAAAGCGCGCCGGACCATATCGCCGAATGGGTCCTGTCGGGCAAGGCCGATATCGGCATTGCCACCGAAGGCCTGTCGCAATTCCCCGACCTGGTGTCCTTCCCGTGCTACCGCTGGAGCCACCTGGTGGTGGTGCCGGATGGCCACCCGCTGCTGACACGTTCGCCGATCCGCCTGGAAGACCTGGCCGAATACCCGCTGATCACCTACGACGTCGGCTTCACCGGCCGTGGCCACATCGATGCCGCTTTCGACAAGGCCGGCGTGCGTCCCGACATCGTGCTGACCGCAATGGATTCAGACGTCATCAAGCAATATGTGGCGCTTGGCCTGGGCGTTGGCCTGGTGGCCTCCATGGCGTTTGACCATGGCCGCGACAAGGGCCTGCGCGCCATTGAGGCATCGCACCTGTTCGCAGCGAATACCACCCGGCTGGCGGTGCGCAAAGGGGCTTACCTGCGTACCTACGCTTATGAATTCATTTCGCAGTTTGCCCCTGATTTGACGCGCGCCGAGATCGAACAGGCCATGCTGGGCTGCGAGGCCTAGAATTCCTCCCAGCCGTCGGCCGTCCCATTGGCCGCGACGGCGCCACGCTTCAGCTTTGCCGGAGCAGCAGGGAGGGCGGCTGCACGCGGCTTGAGCTGGGTGACCACGGCACTGCGGCGGGCCGGCATCGCTTCCTGCACCGATGCGGCGAGGCGGAACACGCTGACGGCCTGCGACAATGACGCAGCCTGCTCCTGCAAGGCGCCTGCTGCTGCGGCAGCTTGCTCCACCAATGCGGCATTTTGCTGGGTGGCGCTGTCCATCTGCACCACGGCCGCATTGATCTGCTGCAGGCCCGAACTCTGTTCGCCGCTGGCAGCCGAGATTTCACCGATGATGTCGGTCACCTGCTGAACGCTGTTGACCACTTCGCCCATGGTGGCGCCGGCCTGGTCGACCAGCCGGCTGCCTTCCTCGACCTGGGCCACCGAGTTGTCGATCAGCTGCTTGATCTCCTTGGCCGCATTGCCGGCGCGCTGCGCCAGGTTGCGCACTTCCGACGCAACGACGGCAAAGCCGCGGCCCTGTTCGCCGGCACGCGCCGCTTCCACGGCCGCATTCAGCGCCAGGATATTGGTCTGGAAAGCGATGCCGTCGATGACCGAAATGATTTCCACGATCTTGTAGGCCGACTCGTTGATGGCGCTCATCTTGTCGACCACCTGTGCTACCACCGCGCCGCCGCGCCGGGCCACTTCCGAGGCGTTCCCCGCAAGCTGGTTGGCCTGCCTTGCATTGTCGGCGTTCTGGCGCACGGTGGAAGTCAGTTCTTCCATCGACGAGGCGGTTTCCTCCAGCGAGCCGGCTTGCTGCTCGGTGCGCGCCGACAGGTCCATATTGCCGGTGGCGATTTCCGACGAGGCGGTGGAGATGGAATCGGTGGCGCTGCGCACGTTGCCGACGATGCCAACCAGGCTATTGTTCATTTCACGCAAGGCCGCCAGCAGCTTGCCGGTTTCGTCCTGCGAAGTGACGTCGATTTGCTGCGTCAGGTCGCCGGCCGCCACGCTTTCGGCGATGCGCACCGCACGGCCCAGTGGGGCGGTAATGCTGCGCACCAGCCACCAGCCAATGCCGGTCGCCAGCGCCAGGCCGCCGGCGAGCATGCCAATGACCACCAGGCGGAAGCTTGCGTAGCTGGCCTGCGAGGACTCGTAGACCTGTTTGCCGACATCCATCTGCAATTGCACGAGATGGTTGATCAGGTCGCGCACCGGCAGGAAGCTCTCTTTCATGCGGCCGTGCATCTGCGCCTTCATCTTTTCCATATCGCCGGCACGCCCGGCTTCCAGGGCCGGATTCATCCCCTCCTGGAGGAAGCTTGCATGGGCCGCGGCAAAGCGTTCCGCCAGCGATTTTTCTTCATCCGTCATCTTGGTGGCGGCGTAGGCTTTCCAGGTACTGTCGGTTTTGGCCAGGCCTTCTTCGACAGTCTTGACCATTTCCGGCAACGCTGCCGGACCGACGGTGAGGGCGTCGGACATGGCCAGCTGGTTGCGGTTAATCGTGCGGATGACTTCCTGTAACTGGCCCAGCGCGACGAGCCGGTCTTCATAGACGGTCTGCAGCGATGCATTCGTGTTGGCGAGGCTGGCGATGCCGGCAATGCCGATCACCGTCATCATGACCGACAGGATGGCCAGGACCGCTACCAGGCGGGCTTTGATTGTAAGGTTGTTCAGCATGTACGGCTCCGGCCCGCGCAGGTGCGCCGGCATTGTAGGGGGGAGTTCAACATGCCGCGTGGGCGAGGCGGCGGGCTTCGGGGGTGTTTGGGCCGGCCATGCGGCACCCCGGAACCCGATGCTAACAACAAGGTTCCCGCTAGGCAAGTGAGATTTGGTGAGAATGTGGCGTATTCGCCGCCGCCGGAGCGCGCACCGCGCCGTTCGAATGTCGGCTTGCCAATGACGCTTCTCCGACAAGACGGAAAGCACAGGCAGCTTCCGACAGCACGGCGGACTGCCGCTGCATGGCAGCTGCAACGCCGGCTGCCTGCTCGACCAGCGCAGCATTGCGCTGCGTGTCCGCATCAATCTGGATGAGCGCCCCATTGAGCTGGTCGATGCCAACGCTTTGCTCATGGCTGGCCGCGGTGATCTCGTTAATGGTGTCGCCAACCCGGTGCACGGCCTGCACGACCTCGCCCATGATGGCATGCGCCGCTGCCACGGCGGCATCCAGTTCAAGCAGGCCGGCCTGCAGTGGAGCGCACTCCGCGGCGCCGCTGACCTCTTCCAGGCTGCGCGACGCCTGCCTGATCGCCTCCATTTTGCCAAACACCAGGAACACTGCCGCCCCGCCGCGCGTCGTGGCATGCGACGCGCGCTGTGCCAGATGATTCGCCTGCCGGGCATTGTCGGCATGCTGGCGCACGATGCTGGCCAGCTCCTCCATCGACGCCGCGGTTTCCTCCAGTGATTTCGCCTGGGACGCGGTCCGTTGCGAGAGATGCAGGCTGCCGCAGGCAACCTGGCCTGAGGCAGCAGCGATGTCCTGCGCAGACTGGCGCACGTGGCCGGCCATGGCAGCGAGGTTCGCGTTCATTTCCTTTAGCGCGGCGAGGAGCTTGCCAGTTTCGTCATGCGTGCGAACCTCGATCTGTTGCGTCAGGTCGCCCCGGGCAACGGCTTGCGCGATCGCCACAGCGCGGTTCAAGGGAACGGTAATGCTGCGCACCAGCCACCGGCCTACGACTGCGACCAACACGAAGCCTGCTGCCAAAAGGGCAGTCACCAGCGTGCGCTGCCTGGCGTAGTTTGCCGCGGACATTGCATATTGGACCCTGCCATGCTCCAGCTGGTAGGCGATCAGCTTGTCCATCTCGATCCGGATCTTTGGAAACATATGTTCTATAGGCCCGTTCACCAATGCACGCATGGTCTCGATATCGCCGGCTTTTCCGGCCACCAGGGCAGGGGCCAGGGCATCGAGCATGAAATGCTTGCGCGCCGCGTCGAATCGTTCGGCGATTTCCTTTTCTTCTTCGGAGGCGAAGGATGCGCTGTACTGCTGCCACAGGCGGCTGGTGGCATCGCGATCCTGTTCGATCTGCTCGATCGCCGCCGGCAAGGCAGCGGGGGCCGAATTCGCAGCGCGGTGAAGCGCGAGCTGGTTGCGCAGCATGATGCGCATCATGTTGTCGAGATGGCCAAGTGACATCAACCGTTCTTCATACACGGTGCGCAAGGCGTCGTGGTTTCTGCCAAGGCCGGCCAAGCCGGCGCCCCCAACGGCAAGCAGCAGGATGGACAACATGGAAAGGACGGCAACAAGCCGCGCCCTGATGGTCAGGTTCTTGAACATGTCGATTTCTTATTGGGGAGTTTGACAAGGCCGCAGGGAGGGGGCGGCAAAGAATCAGGGACGGCATGGCCTGCGGCGCAGGCAACCTGAATGGGGAATAGTATCAACAACATTCCCGCGCAGCAAATGAATTCATCGTCAGGAAAAGGCCTGACCTTGCGGTTACTGGCCCGGGTTGGGCAGCCTGGCGTGGATTGCGTCGACTGCCGCCACGACCTCCGGCGACAGCCGCACGTCGAAGGCATCGATGTTTTCCTTGAGCTGCGCCAGCGTGGTGGCGCCGATAATGGTCGAGGCGACGAACCAGCGCGAGTAGCACCATGCCAACGCAAGCCGGGCTGGCGTCATGTCGTTGTCGCGCGCCAGTTTTGCGTACTGCGCAACCGCCTCCAGCACGCCTGGACGCAGGTAGCGCGGGCTCCAGGTCGGCGGGAAGATCGTCAGGCGGCCGTGCGCCTTCGGGTCGTCGTGGTATTTTGCCGTGAGCTGGCCGAATGCCAGCGGGCTATATGCCATCAGGCTTACTTGCTCGCGGAAGCAAGTCTCGGTGAGGAAGCTGGTTTCGACATGGCGCGCCGTCAGGTTGTACAGGTTCTGGATAGTGGCAATGCGCGGCAAGCCCTTCATCTCGGCTTGCTTGACGAATTCGGATACGCCCCAACTGCTTTCGTTCGACACGCCGATATGGCGGATCTTGCCTTCCTTGATCAAGTCGCCCAGCACGGCCAGCGTTTCTTCGACGGCGATGCTGTGGCGCTCTTTTTCAGGATCGAACTGGCTGGCGCCGAAGATCGGCACATTCCGGCTTGGCCAGTGCAGCTGGTACAGGTCGATGCAGTCCGTCTGCAGGCGCTGCAGGCTGGTCTCCACGGCAGCGCGGATATTGGACGCGTTGTGGTTGCTCTTGCCCTTGCGGATCCAGTGCATGTAAGGGTTGGGGCCTGCAATCTTGGTCGCCAGCACCACGCCGGCGCGGCGGCCGGACCTTTTCAGCCAGCTGCCGATGAAACGTTCGGTATCGCCCTGGGTCGCGGCGGACGGCATGACCGGATACAGTTCCGCCGTATCGATGAAATTGATGCCGCGCTCCAGCGCATAATCTAGCTGGGCGTGCGCGTCCGCTTCCGTGTTCTGCTGGCCGAAAGTCATCGTGCCCAGGCAGATCTTGCTGACTTTCAGGTCGCTGCGTCCAAGGGCGATTTTTTCCATGTTCAGGCTCGCAAGGCGTCCGCGCAATCGCGTACCAGCGCCGGGCCGGCGTAGATCAGGCCGGAGTAGAGCTGTACCAGTTGCGCGCCGGCTTCGATCTTGGCCCTGGCGTCCTTGCCCTGCATGATGCCGCCAACGCCGATGATCGGCAGCGCATCGCCCAGTTCCGCTTTCAGCAGGCGGATCACGTTGTTGGACAGTTCGAATACCGGTGCACCGGACAGGCCGCCGGCTTCAGCGCCGTGCTGAATGCCTTCCACCGCAGTGCGGCTCAGGGTGGTATTGGTGGCGATCACGCCGTCGATCTTGTGGCGCAGCAGCGCGTCGGCGATATTCTTAACCTGGTCGCCATCCATGTCGGGCGCGATCTTCAGGGTCATCGGCACGTAGCGCTTGTGCTGGTCGGCCAGGCGCAGTTGCGCTTGCTTCAGCTGCGACAGCAGGCCGTCGACTTCCGACGCGCCCTGGAGCTGGCGCAGGTTCTTGGTATTCGGCGAGGAGATGTTGACGGTGACGTAGCTGGCGTAGGGATAGACTTTGTCCAGGCAATGCAGGTAGTCGTCGACCGCGCGCTCGATCGGCGTATCGGCATTCTTGCCGATGTTCAGGCCCAGCACGCCCTCGCGGTTCTGGTAGAAGCGCGACGACTGCACATTGGCCACGAAAGCATCGACTCCCCCATTATTGAAGCCCATGCGATTGATGATGCCTTGCGCCGCAGGAATGCGGAACATGCGCGGCTTCGGGTTGCCCGGCTGGGCGCGCGGAGTCACGGTGCCCACTTCAATGGAACCGAAGCCGAGGTCGGCCAGCGCGTCGATGAAGGCGCCATCCTTGTCCAGGCCAGCGGCCAGGCCGACCGGGTT
Organism: Pseudoduganella sp. R-34; assembly: GCF_049904655.1. NCBI lineage: Bacteria > Pseudomonadati > Pseudomonadota > Betaproteobacteria > Burkholderiales > Oxalobacteraceae > Pseudoduganella > Pseudoduganella sp. R-34. The sequence continues at coordinate 5,482,034 of NZ_CP184572.1, read as the reverse complement.
GCGGAAGGTCAGGCCCATGACGGTGCGCGGATCGTCTTTCGGACGGCGCACCATGGCGCGGGTCAGGCCCAGTGCGGACAGGCGCTTGAGTGCCGGCAGGGTGAAATGGTGGGCGGATTCCGCGTCCATCGAGAACAGGATGGGGCGGGCGAGGGAGTACAGGAATTTGTCGGACATTGTGGGCAGCTTTGGTGTATTTTTGTAGCATTTTACACTGCGCTCCCTGGAGGACCTTCCGTGATCAAGCCTGGACTTGCCTTGCTGGCCTGCCTTTCCCTGCCCGTCGTTGCCGCCGAAAACCCGCTCTCCGCCGCCATTGCGCGCGACTACAAAGCCAGCCTGGAGCCCCTGTTCAACCACTTGCACGCCAATCCAGAGCTGTCCTATATGGAAGTGCAGACGGCCGCGCGCATGGCCAGGGAATTGCGTGCAACAGGCTTCGAGGTGACAGAAGGCGTGGGCAAGACCGGCCTGGTGGCCATACTGCGCAACGGCAAAGGCCCGACCGTGATGGTGCGCGCGGACATGGATGCGCTGCCCGTGGAAGAGAAATCGGATGCGCCGAACGCCTCCAAGGTGAAGGTCAAGGATTCGAGCGGCAACCTGGTACCGGTAATGCACGCCTGCGGCCACGACGTGCACATGACCAGCCTGGTCGGCACGGCCCACCAGATGGCGGCGCACAAGGGCGAGTGGAAAGGCACCTTGATGCTGGTCGGCCAGCCGGCCGAAGAACGCACCGGCGGCGCGCTGGACATGATGGCCGACGGCATCTACAAACGCTTTGGCAAACCGGATTACGCGCTGTCGCTGCACGTGGGCGCCGACATCGAAGCCGGCAAGATCGAGGCCAGCGAGGCGCCGTTTTCCGGCGCCGACCTGATGGAGATCGTGGTGCACGGCATCGGCACGCACGGCGCCAGCCCGCATACAGGCAAGGACCCGGTCGTGATCGCATCGCAGATCGTGCTGGCGCTGCAAACCGTGGTCACACGCGACATCGCCCCGCGTGAAGCGGCCCTGATCACCGTCGGCTCTTTCCACGCCGGCACCAAGGGCAATGTGATCAGCGATACGGCGCGCCTGGAACTGACCGTGCGCTCGGAAAGCGACGAGACGCGCGCCAGGCTGCTGGAGGGAATCAAGCGCGTGGCCGAGAACACCGCGCGGGCTGCAGGCGTACCGGAAGACAAGCTGCCGGAAATCCGCCACACCGACCGGCCCGTGCCGCCAACCCTGAACGACAAAGCGATGCTGCAGCGCCTGCGTACCGTATGGTCCAGCAAACTGGGTGAGGGAATTTTCGACAAGGGCTACCAGCGCGGCAGCATGGTGGGCGAGGACTACGCCCACTTCATTTACGGCCAGGGCATCCCGAGCGTGTATTTCATGGTGGGCGGCACGCCGGCCGCGCAGGTGGAAGCGGCACGCGCCGGCAAAGCCACGATTGCCTACAACCATAGCCCGCTGTTCCGCGCCGATGCGGAAAAGTCGATTCAGACCGGCGTGCTGGCAACTACGGTTGCGCTGCTGGATTTGATGAAGATGTGAGCGGTCCCCACACGCCCTTGATGCGGGCCTCCAGGGGCTGGAACTTGATCTTGTAGTTCATCTTCGGGCTGTCTTCGATCCAGTAGCCCAGGTAGACGAAATCGAGCCCCAGCTCGTGCGCCTGCGCGATTTGCCACATCACGTTGTAGGTACCGAACGACGCACCCGGCACGTCAGGGTCGAAGAAGGTGTAGACCGACGACAGGCCATCCGACAGCACGTCGATGATCGACACCATGCGCAGCGTGCCATCGGGCTCGCGGAATTCCACCAGGCGCGTATTGACCCGGCTTTGCAGCAGGAACTGGGCATACTGGTCGCGCGAATCCTGGTCCATGCCGCCGCCCGCGTGGCGGGTGCTCTGGTAGCGCAGATAGAGCTCGTAGTGCTCGTCCGAGAAGGACAGGCTGGCAACACCCGCCTCCAGGTTGCCGTGGCGCGCCCAGGCGCGGCGCTGGCCGCGTGTCGGCTTGAAGCCGGCGGCCACGACGCGCACCGGAATGCAAGCCTGGCAGCCGTCGCAATATGGACGATAAGTAAAGATGCCGCTGCGGCGGAAACCGTTCTTCACCAGCTCCGAGTAGACGTCGGCGTTGATCAGGTGCGAGGGCGTTGCCACTTGCGAACGTGCCTGGCGCGCATCAAGGTAGCTGCACGGATAAGGCGCCGTTGTATAAAACTGCAACGTTGCGAAGGGAAGGTCGTTAAGCTGCGTCATGAGTCATATCATAACGCGTCCGCGGCTTAAAACGGTGCGACAGGGCACCAATCGCGTATCTGTGGCATCACAATACTTTTCTGCAAGTGTGCGATGAAGTCCTTGCGCGGAATCGGCCGCGCGCCGAGCGATGCCAGGTGGCCGGTCTCCTGCTGGCAATCGATCAGTTCCACGCCGTGCTGTCGCAAAAAATGCACGAGGTAGGCCAGGGCCACCTTGGAACCGTCGGTGACGCGCGCAAACATCGATTCGCCGTAGAACATGGTGCCGATGGAAACGCCGTAGGCGCCGCCCACCAGTTCGCCGTCCAGCCACAACTCGGAGGAATGGGCGAAGCCCTGCTGGTGCAGGCCGGTGTAGCCGGCGATGATGTCTTCCGAAATCCAGGTGCCGGGGCCGTCGCGGCGTGGTGCGGCGCAGGCGCGCATCACCTGCTCGAAGGCGCTGTCGAAACGCACTTCCCAGCGCTGGCCGTCGCGCGCAATCTTCCTCAGCGTCTTGCGCAGGCTGTCGGAAATCTTGAAGTCGGCGGTGCGCAGCACCATGCGCGGATCGGTGCTCCACCACAGGATGGGCTGGCCCTCGGAAAACCAGGGGAAGATGCCGCGCTGGTAAGCGGCCAGCAGCCGCTTCGGCGACAGATCAGCGCCGGCGGCCAGCAGGCCCGGCGCGTCCGTGGTCAAGGCTTCGGAGACGTCGGGAAAGGGCGTGTTGACGTCGAGCCAGGGAATCATGTGTCGGACGACTGGCGCATCGGCTGGGTAATGTCCTGGGTATGGAAGCCGTAGCTGCCGCTTTCGCGCATTTTGGCGCGGTCGGCAAAGAAGAATTCCAGCGTGGTGCGGATGGTGGGGAAGGCCAGCTCATCCCATGGGATTTCCGCTTCCGTGAACATCTTCACATCCAGGCTTTCTTCGCCCGGCGCAAAATCGAGGTCGCGCAGGGTGGCGAGGTAGAACATATGCACCTGGTGCACGCGCGGCACGTTGAGCAGGGTGTACAGGCTGCCAAGGTCGATATTGGCGCCGGCTTCTTCTTCGGTTTCGCGCTGGGCTGCCTCGGCGGTGGTTTCATTGTTTTCCATGAAGCCGGCCGGCAGTGTCCAGAATCCGCGGCGCGGCTCGATCGCGCGCTTGCACAGCAAAACTTGCAACTCGCCATCACGCTCCCAGACCGGGACCGTACCGATCACCATTTTGGGATTTTGATAATGGATTGCCGAACAGTTGACGCAAACATAACGCGGCCGGTTGTCGCCGGCCGGCACCATCAACTCAACAGGGTGGGCGCATTCTGAGCAAAATTTCATAGGGTCTACTGTACACCGAACGGCTCGTTGCCGGAATTCAGCGAAATATATTCGAGCTATCGTAAGAAGAAGTGGGATAAATATTGCCTAAATTGGCGAGACGCCCTATAATACTCGCATCAGACGCGGGGTGGAGCAGTCTGGCAGCTCGTCGGGCTCATAACCCGAAGGTCACAGGTTCAAATCCTGTCCCCGCAACCAGAATTCAGAAGAAACCGTCATCAGCAGCTAGCGATGACGGTTTTTTTTCGTCTTTTTACGCCGCTGCGTGGGCCTGGCGCAGGAAATCCAGCACTTCGTCGCTCATCATGCGGCCGGCACGGAGCGCCGGCTCGCTTTCGAGCGCCTCGCGGAAGCGTTCACGCACGCCCGGCGCATTGCCGACCATATCGGTGAACAGTTCAAACCAGCGCTGGGCCAGCGCACGTGCTTCAGGCGCCGATGGCGAGGGATTGGCGGCCATTTGCGCGCGGATTTCGCCGATCAGTGCCGGCCATTCGTGGGCGCGGGTGCGGAAATGCTTGTGCATGGTCTCGATTTCCTCCGGCCGCATATATTTGGCATACAGCGCCAGTTTGCCTTGGCCGCTGGCCGCCGCAATATAGTTGCGCATCTCGAGCGTCACGCCGCTTTGCTTGCGGTATTCCTCTTCGCGCGACCACATATTGTCGAGCCGATGCATGATGTCGACACTGTGGCCGGCCTGGCGGCTGAAGGTCGCCATCCATTTTTCGGCCAGCGCTTGAACCGCAGGATCGGACGGCGGGATGCCCGCCGCCATTTTCTGCCCTACGGCTTCGATCAATTCCGACCACTCTTCGGGCGCGGCTGGGTCGTTGTAGATTGGCAGTTGAGCCAGTTCTTCCTTGGTAAAGTATTTGTCGTACACGGTCATTTGCTCCAGTGTGGTTAGCCAGGTGGCCAGTTCCGGCTCCTCGCCCGCCAGCAATTGCCCGCGCAGGGCCGTCAACTGCTCGCGCAGTTTGGCGGCTTCGGCGATTTGCCGGTCGAGCGAATCGATCTGGCGGGAAATCAGGTCGGGCAGGGAAGAGCCGGGCTTGGCCAGGAAGTGACCGATGTCGGCCAGCGCCATGCCGAAACGGCGCAGCGCCTGCACCTGGTGCAGGCGCGCCACGTCGTCGCGGTTGTAGAGGCGGTAGCCGGCGTCGGAACGTCCCGAAGGCTTGAGCAGGCCGATGCTGTCGTAATGGTGCAGGGTGCGCACGGTCAGGCCGCAACGGCGCGCCAGTTCACCTACTTTCAACATCATCTTCCCGCTCCTTTCTTCGTTACGTTACTGCCATGCTGGAGCCTCACGCTAGGTGAGGGTCAAGCGCTGCGTGCAAAAAGATGATGGTAAGCGATCCATCCCTTATGATGTTGGACATGCAACGTTTGTTTTTACTCATCGCGACCCTGCTGCTTGCCGTCCTGTGGCGCGCCGACAGCGGCCACGTGCCGAATGCCCATCCCGCGCTGGCCATGCTGCCCCTGCAGATGGCCTGGGCCTGGGAGCGGCCGGAAGACCTGCGCTGGCTGCCGGGCGATGCCGGGGTGGCGTTCGTCGCCTCCAGCATCATGCTGCAAGGCGATGAAGCGCTGGTGCGTCCACGCACCGCGCGCCTGTTGATGGAGCCTGCCACGGCGCGCGTGCCGGTGCTGCACGTCGACATGTCGGGACACGAGCCGCCGGCATTGAACGAAGCGCAGCTACAGGCCATCGTCAAGGAACTGCTGCGCATTGCGCCGGGAGCCAACCGCCAAGTAGTGCAGCTCGATTTTGAAGTGCGGCGCTCGCAGCGTCCCTTCCTGGCCCGCACTGTCGCCGCCATCCGCCGCAGCTTGGCGCCCGACATGGCGCTATCGGTGACGGCGCTGGCGTCCTGGTGCCTCGACGATGCCTGGCTGGCCGAAGGCATGGCTGACGAGGTTGTGCCGATGGCCTTCCGCATGGGACAACAGCAGCACGAGCTTCGCCAGCGCCTGCGCTGGCAAGGATTCACCCAGCCCTATTGCCGCCAGGCCGCCGGCTACGCGACCGATGAACCGCGGCTGCGCCGGCTGGCTCCGCGCAGCTATTATTTTTCCCCTCGTTCCTGGACGGCTGCGCAATGGCAAGCCCTCCATGCACCAACCAAGGTCCGCTCTCCATGAAACGTTTCTCCAGTTTGCGCAAGTTCGCAGCCATGACCGCGCTAGTCGTCCTGCCGCAATATGCTTTCTCCAGCGGCTTCGATGGCTTCACCTACAACCTCTACGCCAATGAACTGATGGTCGCACCGCGCGCGCTGCCCCAATACGCGGCCGGCAACCTTGGCGTGCTGTCGAGCAGCTACTGGCGCGTCTATCTCTACCTTGCTTACCAGGCAACCAAAGGGCACGGCCTCACTCCGGCGCAAGTCGCTTCGCTCCATGTGTGGGATTGGCATGTAGGGGAAGGCCACAGGGCCTGGGACTACGTCGGCAACGCGGAGAAGAATGGCAGCGGGGAATGGTTCAAGGCGCGTACGCCGCTCGCGGTGCAGGCAGGCTTGCCGGCCGAGGCCGAAGTCAAGATCACTGGCAGCGAAGACTGGGGCAGCTATGTGAATTGCCACCCCGATGCCTTCCGCCGCGCCGCCGCGACCGCAAAGGCGCGCGCGCAACTGGGCCCTGGCGGCAAGCCTGACCAGTGGTTCAAAGCATGGCTGGAAGGGCAGGACGCGGTATTTGCCAATTGCGGCTTTACAGGCGGACCATCGAGTCCGGTGCTGCCGCCCGCGATACCGGAGAGCGCGCCCGCATGGCTGAAGGCAGACCGCGCGTATCAGGAAGCGGCAGCCAATTTCTATTCGGGCAACCTGGACGCCGCGCGCCGCCAGTTCCAGGCAGTGGCGCAGGATGCGAACTCGCCCTGGCAGCCGCTGGGCGCCTACCTGGCAGCACGATGCCTGATCCGCATGGCCACGCTGCAAAGGGAGGAGGCAGGCGACAATCGTATCGCCAGGTTCAGGCAGGCGCGCGAAGAGCTTGAAGCGCTGGCGCCTTCCTACGCGCCAGCAAGGCAAATGATGCTCCTGATCGACGCGCGCCTCGATCCCGCAGCGCAGGTGAAGGTGCTGGCGCGCCGCCTGGAGAAGGAACCTTTCAGCGCCGATACGCCGCGCATGTTGAGCGACTACCTGCTGCTGCTCGACAAGCTGCCGCGCAATGAAATGGTCGAAGCCAGGGAGCCGCTGACGGCATGGATCGGCACCATGCAAGGCGACTCGTTCGGTTGGTATGACAGCAGCGACAATCCGGAAGTGAAGGAGCGCCGCAAGCTGGCACTGGAGGTGACGCGCCAGCAATGGCAGAAGCATGGAGACGCCCTGTGGCTGGCACCCCTGCTGACATTCGCCCGGCCCGGTGAGCTTGGCGAGGCAGAAAAGAAGGCCGCCGCGGCAGTGCCCGCCGGCCATCCGCTCTACCAGACAATGCAATACAACCTTGTGCGCCTGGCTGTTTCTGAAAACCGCCTGGCGCAAGCGGACAAGGACGTCGACCGCCTGCTGGCAAGCCAGGGCAAGGCCATGTCGGTGGCAACCACCAACCGCTTCCTGGCGCTGAAGATGCTGACGGCAAGTACGCTGGACGGTTTTGTCAGGGCCGGGCGAAGAGTCCAGGACCCCGTGGAACGCGGCGCACCGATCGATGATGCGGCAAAAGATCCGGAAGGAACCGACGGCGATTTTTACGTGGCGGTCTACCGCTACCTGCCGATGGCCAGCCTGAAGGCGCTGTACGCCCACCCCGGCCTGCTGCCGGCCTCGAAAGTGGAGCTGCGCGAGGCCATCTTCACGCGCGCCCTGATTGCCAATGACGAAGCGACCGCGCTCTCCCTGCTGGATGGCGTCGCCGAAGGGCGCAAGACTACCGCACATTTGTACGCGCGTTATCGCAAGGCTGCCAGCGGAGCGGAACGCAAGCTGGCCGCGGCGCTGATCCTGGTGAACACGCCGGAACTGCGGCCGCATGTGATCAGCAATGCAGCTGTCGGCAACGATGTCTACGGCAAACCGGTCAGTATCGGCGAGCGGCCGGCACCGGCGCCGCGCTTCCTGAGCGAGGAGCAGCGCGCCGAAGCAGAACGCGAGCAGCAAAGCTTGCGCCAACTCTCATTGCGTTCGATTTTCCTGGCCCCGACCCTGATGGCATGGGCTTCGGCCAAGCCGAATGACGCGGAGGCGCCGAAGGCCTTGCATCTGCTGGTGGCATCGATGCGCAACGAAAGCCCCTGGGTCTATGCTGCCGAGGAGCGCTTGCCTGCTCAAACGGAGTTGCGCAACAAGTACTCCAGGCAAGCTTTCGCCATGTTGCACAAGCTGTACCCGAACAGCGACTGGGCCAGGAAAACCAAATACTACTACTGAGGCTAGCCCTCGAACGCCAGGCTGGCCCACAGGTGGGCCGCCGCCATCGTGCGGTGCGGGGAGTAGCGCTGCAGCAGGGCCTCAGTACGCGCCATGTCAGGCTTGCTCTCTTCGCCCAGCAACCGTTGCAGCGCTGCGCGGATGGCCACGTCGCCATGCAGCGAACAATCGGCGAAGCCGTAGCCGCGCAGCAGAGCGTAGTTGACCGTCCACGGCCCGATGCCTTTCACCGCCAGCAGGTTTTGACAGATCGCCGGGATCGGATTGTCCTCGCGCTCCTCGATATCGAGCTCCCCGGCCGCGACCAGCTGGGCGAAGCGGAGCAGGGTTTCAGCCTTGGCGCGCGAGAATTTGCGGGTAGTCAGGTCTTCCACGGCGAGCCTGGCCACATCCGCCGCCTCGGGATAGCACCACAGGCCGGCCTTGTGCTGGCGCCCCGCCTGCAAGATGAAGGTGCGGCGCAAGGCGATGGCGAAGGACAGGTTGATCTGCTGGCCGATGATGGCCCAGGTCAGCGCCTCGAACACGGTTGCCGACTGCACGATCCGCAGGCCAGGCTGGCGGGCGACCAGCGGGCCGAGCAGCTCGTCCCCGCGAGCAAACGCAACGAACGGTGCGGGATCAATGTGAAGGCCGAGGATGTTGCGGGCAGCGGCTTCGATGCGCGCCGCCAGCGCCGCAGGAACCTTACGGGCACGCGGCAGGTCAATGTCGGCATCGCACACGGCGGAACGTGCGCGGCCCTTGGGCAACGCGATGGCCAGCAGCACCGGCACGCCATCCAGCAACATCCCTTTGCGGATCGCATCCGGACTCACTTGTTCCGCGACGCTTTCGGCATCGCGGCTATGGAAGGCCAGTACGTCCTGCACCCGGTACGCGGCGGGCAGGGCCAGTGAAAATGTATGCTTCATGCAGCCTCGGTATTCCGCATCCAGGGCAGTTTGACCTTGTAACCGGTGACCAGCATGGTGCCGGCAATGACGATGGCCGCGCCGGCAACCGTGTACCAGCCCACCACTTCGTGCAGGAACAGCGTGCCCCACAGGATGCCGAACAAGGGATTCAGGAAGGTAACGGTCAGCGCCGAAGTCGGCCCCACATCGCGCACCAGTCCAAAGTAGAGCAGGTAAGCGATGCCGCTGCACAGCACGCCCAGCGCCAGGGCAGCGCCCATGATGCCGATGGTCGGCTCGCCCGGTTGCGGGAAGATCGCCAGGGACGGTATGGTCAGCAAGGCCGCAGCCCACATGCTGCCGTGAGCGTTGGCGAAAGGCTCAACGCCCTGCGCCGACCTGGCCACCTTGGTATAGGTAGTGGCGATGCTATAACTGAAGGCAGCCAGGGTAGCTGCGGCGATAGCCAATCCGGCGCCATCCTTGCTGCTCACATGGTCGAAGCCGACCAGTATCGCCACGCCTGCCGTGCCCAAAGCCAGCCCAAGCATTACTCGCCCCGAAACCATATGGCGATGCCACACGGCGCCGACGATAGCGCCCCAGATCGGCGCGGTCGCATTCAAGACCGACAGCACGGAAGCGGTCAGCGTCTTCGCCGCAAAGGCGAACAGCAGGAAGGGCAGGGCAGAGTTGAAGAAGCCCAGCACCAGGTAATGCTTCCAATGCTGGCCCAGGTCAAGCCGCTTGCGCAGCACCAGCGCCACCGCGGCCAGGAAGACCGCCGCGAACGTCACCCGGTACTCGATGAGCACACCCGGCCCCAGCACCGGCGCCGCAATGCGCATGAATAGAAAGGAGCCACCCCAGATGGCAGCCAGCAAAATCAGTTTAAGAAGGTTCGCAGTATTCATATTGTTCAGTTCGTGTCACACCATGGTGCCTGACCCCATGGTGTGACACGGGCTGGGCTGTGGCAAGCTGATTCTTGCTATTGAATTCATGTCGGGCAGGCGGGGCCGGGGGCTGTGGCCAGGGCGGCGGCGTGGTTGATCTGCAGGACTTCGGGAACGCCGTTTTTTACCGCCGTCATTTCGGCCAGGATGGAGATCGCGATTTCGGGCGGTGTCTTGCTGCCGATGTACAGGCCGATCGGGCCGTGCAGGCGGGCGATCTGTTTCTCGGTCAGGTCGAACTGCAACAGCCGTTCGCGCCGCTTGTTGTTGTTGGCGCGCGAGCCAATGGCGCCGATGTAGAAGGCGTCTGACTTGAGCGCTTCCATCAATGCCATGTCGTCCAGCTTGGGGTCGTGCGTCAGCGCGACCACGGCGCTGCGCGAGTCGAGCTGCATCTCCAGCACCAGGTCGTCGGGCATGGCGTGCACCAGCGGCACTTCGGGCAGGGCCCAGCCGGCGCGGTATTCTTCGCGCGGGTCGCAGACGGTGACGTGGTAGTCCATGGCCGTGGCGATCTGTGCCAGCATGCGCGATAGCTGCCCGGCCCCAATGATCAGCAGCCGCCAGCGCGGGCCATGCTGGGTGACCAGCAAATCGCCGCTGCGTTCCAGCACCGCGCCGGGACGGGCACGTTCGAGGGTGACGGCGCCGTTGCCCATGTCTAGCGTGCGCGCCACCAGCTGGTGCTCCGCCAGTCGTTCCAGCAGCTCGTCAATGCGGCTGTGCGGGCCGAGGGGTTCCAGCGCCAGTTCGATGGTGCCGCCGCAGGGCAGGCCGAAACGGTGGGCTTCGTCGGCCGTGATGCCGTAGCTGACGACCTCCGGCAACTGGCGCACGATGCCTTCCTTGCGCACGCGCTCGATCAGGTCGTCTTCGATGCAGCCGCCGGAGACCGAGCCGACTACGCGCCCATCGTCGCAGATGGCCAGGGTGGCGCCGATCGGGCGCGGGCTGGAGCCCCAGGTGCGGATGACCGTGACCAGTTCGCAGCGGTGTCCCGCGGCCAGCCAGGCGGAGCAAGTCTTGAGTACTTCGAGGTCGATGCTGTCCATGCATCGAACTATAGCAAGGGTCAGCGCTTTTTGCAGACGGCCCTGAAGGCCTTTTCCGGCAGGCTGTCGGGGGCGATCGTTTCGGGATCGTAGGCTTCGTATTTGAAGGTGCCTACCGGCTCGCCTTTGCCCAGGACGTCGGCGTGGAAGGTCTGGCTGAGCAGGGTGCGGGTGCCGGCCTCGCAGGCATACAGGTGCAGCGAGCGCACCGAGAGATACATCTTGCCGTCGGGCGCGGTTTGCGGCTTGCGGAAGGTTTCCATGGTCCAGGCCTTGCGGCCTTCGGCAGCGCTGCGCACGGATTTGCTGTCGAGCAGGAGGGTGCTGTCCTTGTCCCTGGAGACAGTGGTCCAGGGCCCCGCCAGCGCCACGCCGGGCGCCAGGGCGAGCAACAGGACCGCTGTTTTCATGGCAGCAGCGGGCGCTTGGCGGCCTGCTTGGCCTTGATTTCGGAAACGCTGCGGTCTATCGCGGCCAGGCGGACGGTGACGTTCGGGTGGATCGCGGTGTAGCCATTCAGCGCCGTCGCTGGATACTGGCCGGACAGGCGTTGCCAGAAGTTGCGTGCATTGCCGATGTTGTAGCCGGCGCGCGCCAGCATGTACAGCGCCAGGTTGTCGGCTGCCACGTCGTAATCGGCAGGCATTGGCCGTACGCCGGCTGTCCCGACCAGCATGGTCAGGTCAGGCCGCACCGATGCCAGGTTGTCGATGATGCTGGCCATGGTGGCGGTGCTGCGCATGGTGCCGGCGTGGCCGAGAATGTTGTGCGCCAGTTCTTTCGCCATGACGTAAGCCACGGCTTCATCGTTCTGCGCGAAGTTGATCATGCCGCGCGTCAGCATGACGCGGCTGCCGTCGTTGTAGGCGTTCACATTGTCCGAGTTGCCCAGGTCGACGCGGAAGGCGCAGGCGCGGGTGACGGGCACGTTCAGCGTCTGGCTGTTGCCATTGCGGGCAATGGTCATGCTCAAGGTGGCGCTGTTGGCGGTCAGAGGACCGAAGACGGCTGCAGCCTTGCTTTCGGCATCGTGGCCTTTCGGCAGCGGCTTGCCGCCAGCGGCGATCAGGTCGTCGCCCTTGCGCAGGCCGGCCTTGGCGGCGCCGCTGCCAGCCAGTACGCCGGATACTTGCAGCACATCGTCGTAGCCCAGCACGGCGGCCGATGCGTCGCCGTATTCGCCGGGATAGGAGTATTTGTTCTTGGCGGTGAAACCAAGCAGGTTGCGCGCCTGCGCCTTGCACAGGTCAGCGTTATTGATCAACAGCGGGGCGGCGATGCGGTACAGGCGTTCCTGCAGGCTTGCGATCACCTTCAGGTTGTCGCGTGCGGCCTGCATCTGCGGCGTCACCACCGGAGCAACTGGCGCCGACGGCGGCATTGGCTGCACCGGGGCGGCCGGCTCGCTGCCGGATTGAAAAGTTGAACAGGCTGAGAGCAGGAGCGAGGCCGCAATCGCGGGCCAGGTAAGCGGCGAATTTGAATTGTAGCGTTGCTCTACTGCCATAAATATTTCCTCAGTGCTTGCCTGTGCTGCCGAAACCTCCGGCGCCGCGGTCGCTGGCCTCGAAGTCTTCGACAACATTGAAGCCAACCTGCAGCACGGGCACGATGATCAATTGCGCCAGGCGCTCCATTGGATTCAGCGTAAACGTGTTGAAGCCCCGGTTCCAGGTAGACACCATCAATTGTCCCTGGTAATCGGAGTCAATCAAGCCTACCAGATTCCCCAAAACAATGCCGTTCTTGTGGCCCATGCCGGAGCGGGGCAGGATCATGGCGGCATAGCCCGGATCGGCGATATGAATCGCCAGGCCGGTCGGCACCAGCACGGTCTGGCCGGGTTCGATGACCAGCGGCGCATCGATGCAGGCGCGCAGGTCGAGGCCGGCGCTGCCAGGCGTTGCGTAGGCCGGCATCTGGTCTTTCATGCGCGGATCGAGGATTTTGACGTCTACAGTTTTCATTGGAATAGCGAGTTCTTGTCGATGCGTTTGGCGATTTCGGAAATCAGCTGGCGCGCCAGCGTGAGCTTGTCGGCGCGCGGCAGGATGGTGTGTCCGTTTTCGTCAAACAGGATGATGGTGTTGTCGTCCTGGCCAAAGGTGTTGTGGCCGATATTGCCGACCAGGAGGGGAATGCCTTTGCGTTCGCGCTTGCTGGCGCCGTATTCGATCAGGTTTTCCGATTCGGCGGCGAAGCCCACGCAATAAGGCCAGCCGGCCAGGCTGGTGCGGGTGGCCACGCTGGCCAGGATGTCCGGGTTCTGTTCGAATTTCAGTTCCGGCGCGCTGCCGTCGCCGGTTTTCTTGACCTTCTGCGCGCTCGGGTTCACGACCTTCCAGTCCGCCACCGCGGCCACGGAAATGAACACGTGCTGGCCGCCGATATGATCCATTACGGCGTCGAACATCTGCTGTGCGCTCTTGACGTTGTGGCGCTCCACGCCGTACGGCGTCTCCAGCGCGACAGGGCCGGACACCAGGGTCACTTCGGCGCCCGCTTCCCGCGCGGCGCGCGCCACGGCGTAACCCATCTTGCCGGAGGAAAGGTTGGTGATGCCGCGCACCGGGTCGATGGCTTCGAAAGTCGGGCCAGCAGTGACCAGGATGCGCTTGCCGGCCAGGACTTTCGGCTGGAAGGCGGCGATCATTTCCGCCAGCAGTTGTTCCGGTTCCAGCATGCGGCCCAGTCCCACTTCACCGCATGCCTGGTCGCCGGTGGCGGGACCGAACACGGTGATGCCGTCTTCGCGTACCTGCTCCACGTTGCGCTGGGTGGCGGGATTGGACCACATTTCCACGTTCATGGCGGGCGCGATCAGCAGCGGCACACGGCTTGGGCGGGCCAGGCACATGGTCGACAGCAGGTCGTCGCACACGCCGTGCGCCAGCTTGACAATGAAGTCGGCGGAGCAGGGGGCGATCAGGATGGCGTCGGCGTCGCGCGTGACGTCGATGTGGGCCATATTGTTGTTCACGCGCGGATCCCACTGGCTGCTGAAAACCGGCTTGCCGGACAGCGCCTGCATCGTCACCGGGGTGATGAAGTGGGTCGCGGCGTCGGTCATCACGACCTGCACCGAAGCGCCCTCCTTGGTCAGCGCGCGGCACAGTTCAGCGGCCTTGTAGCAGGCTACGCCGCCGGACAGGCCGAGGACGATTTTCTTGCCAGTCAGTTCCATTTTGCTGCTCCTACTTGTTCACGCGGCGCAGTTCGTCCAGTACGAACAGTGCGGCGCCAATGCAGATGGCGGTGTCGGCGATGTTAAAGGCCGGGAAGTGGCCGAAGCCGCTCCAGTGGAAATCGAGGAAGTCGATCACGTGGCCGTGCCAGATGCGGTCGATCACGTTGCCCACTGCGCCGCCCAGGATCAGGGACAGGGCCCAGCAGAACATGCGCTGGCCGCTGTGGCGCATCAGCAGGTAGACGATGTACAGCGCGGCGATCACGCCGATGGCGGTGAACAGGTGGCGTTGCCAGCCGCCTTCGTTGGCGAGGAAGCTGAATGCGGCGCCTTTGTTGTAGGCCAGGACCAGGTTGAAGAAGCTGGTGATGACTTTCTCTTCGCCGTATACGAACAGCTTGTTGATCGTGATCTTGCTTAGCTGGTCCAGCAGGATGATGATGAAGGCGATGCCCAGCCAAGGGGCCATGCTGCCGGAGGCGGGTTTGCTGCTGAAGGTGGTGGTCTTTTTGGTGGCCATAAATAGCTTTTTCTTTGTGCTTGCCAGAACCGGGGAACCAGTGTCTGACCCGCAGGGTCAGACACTCATCTGCGGCGGCCGCAGGCTTGGGTTAGGCGTACTTGCGGGATTCGCCGGCGCCGAACAGGTTGGCGTGGCAACGGCCGCACAGGCCTGGGTGGTCGGCGTGCGAGCCCACGTCTGCGCGGTAGTGCCAGCAGCGCTCGCACTTCTGCGCGGTCGATGCTGCCACGTTCACGGCTTCATCTGCTTCGGAGGCCACTTCGACAGCCTTGGCCAGCGACGTGATGAAGATGAACTTCAGGTCCTCGTCCAGCGATGCCAGCGCCTTGAACTTGTCGCCGGCGGCCTTGATCTCCAGTTCCGCCTGCAACGAGGAGCCGATCGCACCGGAGCCGCGAAGTTCTTCCAGTTGCTTGGTCACGTCGGCCCGCACGGCGATGATGGTCGCGTACTTGGCCATCAGGGCTTCGGCGTCCGCCAGTTCCGGCAGCTGCCACCAGGTCTGGGTGTAGATGGTTTCGTCGCTGGCTTTGAACGATTCCTCGCCGGCAAATGAAGCCCACGCCTCTTCGGCGGTGAAGCACAGCACCGGCGCCATCAGGCGCAGCAGGGACTGGGTGATGTGCCACAGCGCGGTTTGCGCGGAACGGCGCGCCTTGGAATCCACGGCGCTGGTGTACAGGCGGTCCTTCAGGATGTCCAGGTAGAAGCCGCCCAGGTCCTCGGAGCAGAAGTTCTGCAGCTTGGACACCACCGGGTGGAATTCGTAGCGCTCGTAGTGGCGCGACAGGTCGGCCTGCAGCGCAGCCATATTGGCCAGCGCGTAGCGGTCGATTTCCAGCAGATCGGCGACCGGCACGGCGTTCGCCTTCGGATCGAAGTCCGAGGTATTGGCCAGCAGGAAGCGCAGGGTGTTGCGGATGCGGCGGTAGGACTCGGTCACGCGCTTCAGGATCTCGTCGGAGATCGACAGCTCGGAGGTGTAGTCGGTGGCGGCCACCCACAGGCGCAGGATATCGGCGCCCAGGGTGTCGGACACCTTCTGCGGCGCGACGGTGTTGCCGATCGACTTCGACATCTTCTTGCCCTCGCCGTCGACCACGAAGCCGTGGGTCAGCAGCGCCTTGTACGGCGGACGGCCGTTCAGCATCGAAGAGGTCAGCAGCGAGGAGTGGAACCAGCCGCGGTGCTGGTCCGAGCCTTCCAGGTACAGGTCGGCCGGGAAGTGCGATTGCTCAGGATGCGAGCCGCGCAGCACGGTCTGGTGGGTGCAGCCGGAGTCGAACCACACGTCCAGCGTGTCCTTGTTCTTCACATAGTGTTCGGCTTCTGCGCCCAGCAGGGTAGCCGGGTCCAGTGCCTGCCAGGCGTCGATGCCGCCTTGCTCGATCAGCTTGGCCACTTGCTCCAGCAGTTCCGCGGTGCGCGGGTGCAGCTCGCCGGTTTCCTTGTGGACGAACACCGCCATCGGCACGCCCCACTGGCGCTGGCGCGACAGGGTCCAGTCCGGACGGTTGGCGATCATGCCGTGCAGGCGCGCCTTGCCCCAGTCCGGGAAGAATTCAGTGGCTTCGATGCCTTCCAGCGCTGTCTCGCGCAGGGTGGAACCACCGTCCAGCGGCTGGATGTCCATGCCGGCGAACCACTGCGAGGTGGCGCGGTAGACGATCGGGGTCTTGTGGCGCCAGCAGTGCATGTAGCTGTGGTCGAACATCTTCAGTTCGAACAGGGCACCTGCTTCGCGCAGCGCCTCGCAGATCGGCTTCGAGGCTTCCCAGATACTCATGCCGCCGAACAGCGGCAGGGACGGGATGTACTTGCCGTCGCCCATCACCGGCTTCAGGATGTCATCGTCCTTCATGCCGTGCGATTTGCAGGAGATGAAGTCGTCCTGGCCGTAAGCCGGGGCCGAGTGCACCACGCCGGTACCGCTTTCGGTGGTCACGTAGTCGGCGATGTAGACCGGCGACAGGCGGTCGTAGAACGCGTCTCTGGCGTGCAGCGGGTGCTTGAAGGCGATGCCGGCCAGCTTGTCGCCGGTGGCGGTGGCGATGACGCTGCCTTCCAGCTTGTAGCGCTCCAGGCAGGAGGCCACCAGGTCCTTGGCCAGGATCAGCAGCAGCGGCTTGCCTTCGCGCTCGGTCTGCACCAGCGCGTAGGTCACCTCGTGGTGCATGTTCAGGGCCTGGTTGGACGGGATGGTCCAGGGGGTGGTGGTCCAGATCACGACGAAGCCGTCGCCGGCCGGCAGGGCAGGCAGGCCGAAGGCGGCTGCCAGCTTGTCGTGTTCATGGAAGGCGAAGCCGACGTCGATCGCCGGGTCGCGCTTGTTCTGGTATTCCACCTCCGCTTCCGCCAGGGCGGAGCCGCAATCGAAGCACCAGTTCACCGGTTTCAGGCCGCGATAGACGTAGCCTTTCTCCAGCAGCTTGCCCAGGGCGCGCAGCTCGTCGGCTTCGTTACCATAGTTCATGGTCAGGTAAGGATTGTCCCATTCGCCCAGAACGCCCAGGCGGATGAAGTCCTTCTTCTGGCGCTCCACCTGCTCGTGCGCGTAGGCGCGCGCCTTGGTCAGCACGTCGGCGGTCGGCAGGTTCTTGCCGAACAGCTTTTCGATCTGGATCTCGATCGGCATGCCGTGGCAATCCCAGCCCGGCACGTAAGGCGCGTCGAAGCCGGCCAGGGTGCGCGACTTCACTACGATGTCCTTCAGGATCTTGTTGACGGCGTGGCCGATGTGGATGTCGCCGTTGGCGTAGGGAGGACCATCATGCAGCACGAACTTCGGGCGGCCCTTGGCGGCCTTACGCACGCGTTCGTAGATCTTCTTGTCCTGCCATTGCTTGACCCAGCCCGGTTCGCGCTTGGCCAGGTCGCCGCGCATCGGGAATGGGGTTTCGGTCATATTGACCGGGTACTTGCTCTCTTGCTTCTTTGGTTTGTTGTCAGACATGATGAATGCTTTAAGTTTGTGTTTCGGTTGGCGCTTGCGAAGTTGGGCAAGGCCTAAATTCGGTCGGTGACGGAGTTGGCGGCGAAGAAGGCGCGCGCTTGGTCGGCGTCGCGCTCGATGGCCTTGACCAGGGTAGGCAGGTCAATGAACTTTTCTTCGTCACGTATCTTTTGCAGGAATTCGACGCGCACCACCTTGCCGTAGCAGTTCCGGGCGAAGTCGAAGACATGGACTTCCAGCAGCACGCGGCCGGCGTCTTCCACCGTGGGACGCACGCCCAGGCTGGCAACGGCCGGCAATGGCCTGTCGCCCAGGCCGTGCACCTGCACGATAAAGATGCCGGAGAGGGCAGGACGGTGCGGCACGCGCAGGTTCAGCGTCGGGAAGCCGATATCGCGCCCCAGTTTGGCTCCGTGGATCACGTGGCCGGAAATCGAGTAGGGATGGCCCAGCAAGGCCTGCGCATGCGGGAAATCGCCTTCGGAAAGCGCGCTGCGCACGGCGGAGGAGGAAATACGGGTTTCGCCATTGCGCACGGTCGGCAGTACTTCGACTTCGAAGCCATACTGCCTGCCAGCTTCGGCCAACATGGCGACATTGCCGGCGCGCTTGGCGCCGTAACAAAAATCGTCCCCCACCATCAGCCACTTCACGTGCAGGCCGTCGACCAGCACCTTTTCGACGAAGCTTTGCGGCGACTGGCCGGCAAAGGCATCGCAGAAATGCTCGACGATCACCCGGTCCACGCCATTGTTTTCCAGGGCCTGCAGCTTGTCGCGCAGGTTGGCGATGCGCGGCGGGGCTTTCGACATATCGCCCATCTTGTGGGCGAAGAATTCGCGCGGATGGGGCTCGAAGGTCATCACGGCCGATTCCAGCCCGAGGCGATCGGCGGCCGCGCGCACGCGCGCCAGCAGGGCCTGGTGGCCGCGGTGGACACCGTCGAAGTTGCCGATCGTCAGGGCGCAGGGCGCACGCGCCGCTGCATTGGGAAGTCCGCGAAATACCTTCATTTATCTTGCTATCAGGCTCAAATGCTTGATTATACGTTCTCAATGTAAAAAAGCGCTGCCTGCGGGTGCAGGCAGCGCTTTTCTTGGCTCAGCCCGGCTTTGTTCAGACCGGGTTGTTAATGTACATGGTCCAGTAGCGGGCCAGTTCAGGCTCGCCAGCGGTGCCTTTCACCGACTTCAGGGTGCTGATGGCAGCAGCCTTCTTGCCGGCGATGTACTGTGCCACGCCATAGTGCAGCTTCATTTCTTCAGGCTTGCGGCCGGTGCCCAGCTTGATCGCTTCTTCCATCAGCTTCAGGCCATCGGCCTTGCCGTCGGAAACCATGGCATAGCCCAGGTTGGCCAGGCCGTCAGCATCCTTTTCCTTGCGGAAGTTGCCTTCCTGGGTGGCAGCGTTCTTCTGCTGGTCGGCCAGGGTCTTGGTTGCCAGGTCTTTCAGGCGCTGGTGGCGGCCGGCGTCGGCGCCGGTGCCCAGGGCACCTTTCTTGTAGCCTTCGTCGACGATCTTCAGGGCTTCAGCAGGGTTGCCGGCTTGCAGGGCCAACTGGCCCATTTCCATGAATTCGGACGGCTTGGTGATCTGCTTCAGGGCCAGCTTGAGGCGCATCACGTCCAGGTTCAGGGAGGAGGAGAAGCCTGGCTTGCCGATCACGCGGTTCAGCAGGTCGGCCCAGTAGGATGCCTTTGGATAGGATGCAGCCAGCTTTTCCAGAGTCTGCACGTAGCCAGCCTTGTCGTTCTGCTTCAGCTGGATGTTGGCCAGCATTTGCAGGCTGCCTTCGGACTTGGCACCTTGCAGTTCCTTGGCGGCTTCGTTGAGCTTGCCGCTCTGGTAATAGGTCTGGATCAGCTGCTCGCGCATCTGGGAGTTGTTCGGATTATCCTTCAGGACCTTCTGGATGTAGGTAATGGCTTTTGGATAATCCTTGGCGCGCAGGTAGATGCTGGCCAGGGCTTCGGTGATCTTTGGTGCCTGGGCTGGAGACAGCTTGCCGGATGCCAGCACTTGCTCGAAGGCGCGGGCGGCGGTCTCATTCTCGCCGGCAGCGGCAGCAGCGGAACCGCGGGTGTATTCGATCTGGAATTTTTCCAGTTCGGACTTGCCGCCGACAGCGTCTGCTTCCTTCAGTTTCGCCAGGGCTTCCTTGTAACGGCCGGAGGAGGCCAGTTTCTGGGCTTCTTGCAGTGGCTTGCCAACTTCTGCGCGCACGGCCTCGGCATACGCGATCGAGGACAGGCCCACCATCGGGACAGCAGCGTTGAAACCGATAGCGGCCATTACCAGGCCGAGGTGTGCGAGACGAAACTTAATCATGGGGTGATTTTCTTTCTTCAAAATGCGAAATAGGCAGGATAACCTGCCTATTTAGGAAAATAAAGGGTGTTTTGGCCCAATTATTTACTGGAACTGCTCGTTGCCGACCAGGCCAATCTTGGTGACGCCCAGACGCTGTGCCGAAGCCATGACGCCTGCAACCACGCTGTAGTTAACCAGCTTGTTCGGACGCAGGTGCACTTCAGGCTGGTCAGCCTGTGCCGCTACGGCGATCAGCTTGTTCTCCAGGGCAGGGCGGTCAGGAACGACCACATTGTCCCACAGGATGGTGCCGTCGAAGTCAACGTCGATGGTCACGACCACTGGTTCCTTGGTTGGCGGTGGCGGGGTGCCGACCGGCATGTTCAGGTTGACCGAGTGGTTCGCTTTTGGAATGGTGATGATCAGCAGAATGATCAGAACCAGCATGACGTCGATCATCGGCGTCATGTTCATTTCCATCATCGGTTCCGACTCACCGCCGGAACTGCCTACGCTCATACTCATGAAATGTGTTCCTTTTCAGAAGGCCGCCCCCGCTACAGCCAGGGGCGGCTTGTTCTTACATCTTATCAGGCGGTTCGGTGATGAAACCGACCTTCTGGATGCCAGCGCGCTGGGTGGTGTAGATCACACGGCCGATCGATTCATATTTCGCGTCTTTGTCGCCGCGGACATGAACTTCAGGCTGAGGCACCTTCACAGCTTCCTCTTTCAGAAAATCGAACAGCTCATTCGCGTCGCGCATTTTCTTCTGGTTCCAGTAGATGTCGCCATCTTTGTTAACAACGATGTTGACGTTCTCTGGTTTGGTCTGGATTGCCTGGTTGATCTCTTCCGGCAGGTTGATCTTCTGCAGTTTGAGAACGACCGGGCTCGTGATCAGGAAGATGATCAGCAGAACCAGCATGATGTCCACGAGCGGAGTCGTGTTGATCTCACTGTTAAGCTGCTCTTCTCCCCCGGTATCGGAGCCTACAGACATCGACATGGTATTAACCTACTTTTTTCGACGAAGCAGCAGCGTTCGAGGTGGACATTGCGCCGGAGATCAGCACGGAGTGCACGTCTGCGGAGAAGGAGCGTACATCTTCCATTGCGGTCTTGTTACGACGCAGCAGCCAGTTGTAACCCAGAACGGCAGGAACTGCGACCAGCAGACCGAAAGCGGTCATGATCAGCGCTTCACCCACTGGACCTGCAACCTTGTCGATCGATGCGTTACCGGTCATACCGATGTTGGTCAGCGCGCCGTAAATACCCCAAACGGTACCGAACAGGCCGATGAACGGAGCGGTCGAACCAACGGTTGCCAGGAAGGACAGGCCATCGGACAGGCGGGACTGCACTTTGTCAACAGCGCGCTGGATGGACATGGTCACCCAGGTCGACAGGTCGATCTGTTCCAGCAGGGCGCCGTCGTGGTGAGCGGTGGCCTTGGTGCCGGATTCAGCGATGAAGCGGAATGGGGAACCTTCGGTCAGGGTCGCGGTGCCGGCAGCGATCGACGATGCTTTCCAGAACTTGGCAGAGGTTTCTTTCTGCTGTTTGAAGATCTTCTGCTGGTCGATGATCTTGGTCACGATGATGTACCAGGAACCGATCGACATGATCGACAGGATGATCAGGGTAGCACGAGCCACGAAGCCGGCTTCCCACACAGCGGAGATACCGAATGGGTTTTCGACTTCTTCTTTAGCGGCTGGAGCAGCTGGGGCAGCAGCTGGAGCGGCTGCTTCTGCTGCTGGAGCGGCTGCCGCGTCAGCTGCTGGAGCTGCAGGTGCGTCAGCGGCTGGAGCCGAAGCGGCTGCCGAGGCAGGCGCGTCAGCCATGGCTGGGGCGCTTACCAGGGCGGTAGCTGCGGTCACCGAGAACAGCACAGCGGCCAGTACAGCGGACAAACGGGTATTCTTAAACATGCTTCCTCCAAATTTGAAAAATAATCAGTTCGCTGGCTTAAACGACAACGGACTTACTTAGTTGCGAGACGGTGCTCTGTCTCAGGTTTATTCCAGCGTCCAGACGTATTGCATCTGTTGCCAGCCTTCTTGCGGCTTGCCGTCGACCGTTGCAGGCTTGAATTTGCACTTGGAAATACCAACTTGTGCGGCCTTGTCCAGGTCACGGAAACCACTAGATTTCACTACTTTTGCCTCAGCTACGTGGCCGTCCACACCGATCAGGAAGGACATGGTCACAGTGCCAGTCTCTTCGTTACGCAGCGACGACTTCGGCCATTCTGGCTTGGCGCAGGTGCTGAAGTCGACCACAGCCGGGGTACGTACACCGGTTGCCGCAGGGGCTGGAGGTGCAGGTTGTGCCGGAGGGGCTGGGCGAATATCGGTGGTTGCTGGCTTCACGTTGGTCGCGTTGGCGATCACGTTCTGCGCTGGCGGCGGTTGCTGCACGTTCACTTCGACCGGAGGAATGAATGGCGGTGGGGGTGCCTTCATCTCTGGTGGCGGTGGCGGTGGTGGCAGTTCTTTTGGCGGAGGCGGGGCAACCTCCTCGATGATCTTGGTCTCCACCGGTTCGATCATCTTGCTAATCATTTTCTTGCCCAAGCCGGAAACAATACCGTAACCAGCAATTATGTGCAGGACTACGACGAACACGATGCCCGTATAGTTCTTCTTCCCGGCAATTTTCTCGTTATCACTGAAATTCATGCCTGCTTTCTCCAATACCAACTCTTGTGTTGCTACTTTAAACCCCCAAAATGGCGACACAAAGCTACAGCCGCATCCGGGACGTCGGCGAATTATACATACGAATTTTGGATTTTTGCATAGAATTTTGTCCCGAAAACCGTTTAAATTTCATGCCCTTAGCCCCATATTGGCAGGCTGTTACCAGGCTGTGCCAAAGTGGTCTGGCAGAAAAAGCAAGAGAAAATTGACCATTTTTTCGCCCCTGCGATTGATCTTCATCACTTTTTCTTCAAGACGAAATATTGCTCGCCAGCGACCCTGGCGAGGCTAAGGAAATTTGGCGAAGTGTGTTGCTTCGACGTAACTCTGTCAAAAGCGGCGGTCAGATCACCCGGTTGCGCTTCTCGCGCTTGCACTCGATGGTGCTGATCACCTGGCCATCCGGCGAAACCGTATCCAGGTGAACGTCAAATCCCCAGAGACGGGCCACGTGCTTCAGCACTTCATTGGCCTGCTGGTTGAGGGGACGGCGGTTGTACTGCGTGTGACGCAGTGTCAGGGCGCGGTCGTCGCGGGTATTGACGGACCATACCTGTATATTCGGCTCGCGGTTGCCCAGGTTGTACTGGTCGGCCAGCATTTGCCGCACATAGCGGTAGCCCAGCTCATCGTGGATGGCCGAGACGGCCAGCTTGTCGTTCTTGTCGTCATCTAATACAGCAAAGAAGTGGAACTCGCGGATCAGGCGCGGCGACAGATATTGCGCAATGAAGCTTTCATCCTTGAAATTGCGCATGGCGAAGTCAAGCGTCTTCTTCCAGTCGCTGCCGGCAATATCGGGGAACCATTCGCGGTCTTCCGGCGTCGGATTCTCGCAAATGCGCCGGATGTCAGACATCATGGCAAAGCCCAGTGCATACGGATTGATGCCGTTGTAGTAGGGGCTGTGCACCGGCGGCTGGTACACCACATTGGTATGGCTCTTCAGGAATTCCATCATGAAGCCATCGCTGACCACGCCCTCATCGTACAACTGGTTGAGGATGGTGTAATGCCAGAACGTGGCCCAGCCCTCGTTCATGACCTGGGTCTGGCGCTGCGGGTAGAAATACTGGCTGATCTTGCGCACGATGCGCACGATCTCGCGCTGCCAGGGTTCCAGCAGCGGCGCGTACTTCTCGATAAAGTACAGCAGGTTTTCTTCCGGCTCAGGCGGGAAGCGCGGCGCCGGCTTGTCGACGGCCTCTTCTTCGCGCCGCGGCACGGTGCGCCACAGTTCGTTGATCTGCGATTGCAGGTAGGCTTCGCGCTCCTTCTGCTTCATCTGTTCCTGCGCCAGCGACAGCTTGGCCGGACGCTTGTAGCGGTCCACGCCATAGTTCTGGATCGCGTGGCAGGAGTCGAGCAGCAATTCAATGGCATCGATACCATGCCGTTGTTCGCACTCGGTGATGTAATTCTTGGCAAACACCATGTAATCAATGATGGCATCGGCATCGGTCCAGGTCTTGAACAGGTAATTGCCCTTGAAGAAGGAGTTGTGGCCATAGGCGGCGTGGGCGATCACCAGTGCCTGCATGGTCAGGCTGTTTTCCTCCATGAGATAGGCAATGCAGGGGTTGGAATTGATGACGATCTCGTAAGCCAGCCCCATCTGCCCGCGCTTGTAGCCTTTTTCTGTCGCCAGGAAGTGCTTGCCAAACGACCAGTGGGCATACGACACCGGCATGCCCACTGAAGTGTAGGCATCCATCATTTGCTCGGCAGTAATGATCTCCAGCTGGTTCGGATAGGTATCCAGCCCGAAGTTCTGCGCTACGCGGCGGATTTCTTCGTGCGCCTGCTCGATCAGTTCAAACGTCCATTCGGATTGCTCCGGCAGGGCGCGTGGATGCGGGGGGCGCTTGGTCATCTGGTTCATTTTGGCTGCTTCTTGAACAGTTCGCGGAACACCGGGTAGATATCGGCCGGCGTGACTATCTTCTGCATGGCGAAGTGCTGGTGGTATTCGGGGATCTGGGCGTATTGCTCCCACAGGTTCTGCGGCGGGCCGTCGGTGATCTCGACATAGGTGTAGTACTGCACCTTGGGCATGATGGTGTTGACCAGCAGCTGCCGGCACAGCACGGAGTCGTTGTCCCAGTTGTCGCCGTCGGATGCTTGCGCCACGTAGGCGTTCCAGCTGCCGCCGCCGAAGCGCTCGTCAATGATCTTGTTCAGCAGGTGCAAGGCCGAGGACACCACGGTACCGCCCGATTCGCGCGAATGGAAGAATTCATTTTCGTCCACTTCCGACGCTGCCGTATGGTGGCGGATGAACACCACCTCGATCTTGTCGTACACGCGCTTGAGGAACAGGTAGAGCAGGATGAAGAAGCGCTTGGCGGTATCCTTGCGCTGCTCGTCCATCGAGCCCGACACGTCCATGATGCAGAACATCACGGCCTGGGTCATCGGCTTCGGCACCTTGATGCGGTTCGAATAGCGCAGGTCGAAGGGATCGATGTAGGGAATGGCCAGCAAGCGCGTATGCAAGTGGTGGATCAGCTTTTTCAGCTCGATGACCTGCGGGTCGTCGAGGGGCGCGCCGGCCACCAGCAGTTCCTCCAGTTCGCGTTCCGCCTCGATCAGGCGCTTGCGTGAACTGCCGCCCACCGCAATGCGGCGGCCGAGGGCGCCGCGCAGGGAGCGCAGCACGTGGATGTTCGAAGGCGTGCCCGATACCGTATAACCTGCGCGCTGCGGCTTGAATTCCGTGGTCGCCGTGAGCTGGGTCTTGATCATGTGCGGCAGTTCCAGGTCTTCGAAGAAGTAGTTCATGAATTCTTCGCGCGACAGTTCGAAGATGAAATCATCCTCGGTGGTCTGGTCGCTGTTGCCTGCGCGGCCGCGGCCGCTGCCCCCGCCGCCCTTGGGGCGGTTGATCAAATCACCTTTCTGGTATTCCTCGTTGCCGGGATTAACCACTTCCCAGATCCCGCCATGGGCGTGGCCGAACGAGGGCTCGTTCACGTCCTTGACGGGAATCGATACTTTTTCGCCATTCTCGATGTCGGTGATCGAGCGCCCCTTGATGGCGCGCCCGACCGCATCCTTGATCTGGCCCTTGTAACGCCGCAAAAATCGTTCGCGGTTGACCGCGGACTTGTTCTTGCCCTGCAAACGACGGTCGATGAGGTAAGTCATGTGCCTCCTGCCTGCTTGATTGGCGCGTCCTGATTATCCCACTTCTCTATCAGGACGACTTCCTCACGCGCAGATACCATTCGCACAGCAGCCGGACCTGCTTGGCCGTGTATCCCTTTTCCACCATGCGCGCCACGAAGTCGGCGTGCTTGTTGGCGTCCTCGGCACTGGCCTTGGCATTGAAGGAGATCACCGGCAGCAGTTCCTCCGTATTGGAGAACATTTTCTTCTCGATCACCGTGCGGAACTTCTCGTAACTGGTCCAGGCCGGGTTCTTGCCACCGTTATTGGCGCGCGCCCGCAGGCCGAAGTTGACGATCTCATTACGGAAGTCTTTCGGGTTCGAAATCCCGGCCGGCTTCTCGATCTTCTCCAGCTCGTTGTTCAGCGATTCGCGGTCGAAGCTTTCGCCGGTATCCGGGTCGCGGTATTCCTGGTCCTGGATCCAGAAGTCGGCAAAGGTCACGTAGCGGTCGAAGATGTTTTGGCCGTATTCGGAGTAGCTCTCCAGGTAGGCGGTCTGGATTTCCTTGCCGATGAACTCGACATAGCGCTGGGCCAGGTGCTCTTTTATATAGGAGAAGTACTTTTGCTCGGTCTCCGGCGGGAACTGCTCGCGCTCGACCTGCTGTTCGAGCACGTAGAGCAGGTGCACCGGGTTGGCCGCCACCTCGGTCGAGTCGAAGTTGAAGACCTTGGACAGGATCTTGAAGGCGAAGCGCGTCGACAGGCCGCTCATGCCCTCGTCGACCCCGGCATAGTCCACGTATTCGTGGATGGACTTGGCTTTCGGGTCGGTATCCTTGAGGTTTTCACCATCGTACACCAGCATCTTGCTGAAAATGCTGGAGTTTTCCGGCTCTTTCAGGCGCGACAGAATGGCGAACTGCGACATCATGCGCAGCGTGCCGGGAGCGCAAGGCGCCTTGTCGAGCGAGGAATTGTGCAGCAGCTTCTCGTAAATCTTGATCTCGTCGGTGACGCGCAGGCAGTACGGCACCTTCACTATATAGATACGGTCGAGGAATGCCTCGTTATTGCGGTTGTTCTTGAAGCTCTTCCACTCCGACTCGTTCGAGTGGGCCAGGATGATGCCCTCGAAGGGGATGGCGCCGAAGCCTTCCGTGCCCTTGTAGTTGCCTTCCTGGGTGGCGGTCAGCAAGGGGTGCAGCACCTTGATCGGCGCCTTGAACATCTCGACGAATTCCATCAGGCCCTGGTTGGCCAGGCACAGGCCGCCGGAATAGCTGTAGGCGTCCGGGTCGTCCTGGGCGTAGTCTTCGAGCTTGCGGATATCGACCTTGCCCACCAGCGAAGAAATGTCCTGGTTGTTCTCGTCGCCCGGCTCGGTCTTCGAGATGGCAGTCTGCTTCAGTACGGAAGGGTAGCGCTTGACCACGCGGAACTGGTTGATATCGCCATTGAATTCGTGCAGGCGCTTGACTGCCCATGGCGAAGGGATATTGCGCAGGTAGCGGCGCGGGATGCCGTAATCCTCTTCCAGGATGGTGCCGTCTTCCGCCTCGCTGAACAGGCCGAGCGGCGATTCGTTCACCGGCGAGCCTTTCAGGCAGTAGAACGGCACTTCTTCCATCAGTTGCTTGAGCTTTTCCGCAATCGACGATTTGCCGCCGCCGACAGGGCCCAGCAGGTAGAGGATCTGCTTGCGCTCTTCCAGGCCCTGGGCGGCATGGCGGAAGTAGGCAACGACCTGCTCGATGACGTCCTCCATGCCGTAGAACTCACGGAAGGCGGGATAAATCTTGATGACCTTGTTGGCGAAGATGCGGGACAGGCGCGTATCGTTGCGCGTATCAACCAGGGTCGGTTCGCCGATCGCAGCCAGCATCCGTTCCGCCGCCGAAGCGTAAGTCAGGCGGTCCTTTTTGCAAAGCGCGAGATACTCGGAGAGGGACATTTCCTCTTCCTTGGTGCGCTCATACCGTGCTGCGTAGTTGTCAAAAATGGTCATGTGAATGTCCTTTAATGAAAAATCTACTAGTCACATGGTCGGCAGTCGTAGCGTGGGCTGCAGGCCTGCTCAATGCTTTGCCAGCTTGCCTGAGTTGCCAGGGATTGCCCGAGGCTCGGAGCTGGATCATTATTAGCCGGCGGGGGGATGGTTGCCGGGCTCGAAACGCATCTTACGTTGATGAAATTTATTATTGCTCTATTGGATCTAGAAGTAAAGCCAGTAGTACCGCCAATGCTCGATCCCCTCGCCTATGGCACCACAGTAGCACGGCTGGCCCGACTCTGCAGCACACTATCTTGGAGTAAGATGCCAACTACTTATCAGCGGTGAAAGAGAACAAAAAATGACTACCCAAATGCGCTCCATCGTGCAGAATATGCCGAAGGCAGAACTGCACATTCACATTGAAGGCTCGCTGGAGCCGGAAGTGATTTTCGCGCTGGCCGAACGCAATGGCGTCAAGCTGGCCTACCCGTCGGTGGAAGCACTGCGCGCGGCATATGCCTTCACCAACCTGCAATCCTTCCTCGACATCTACTACGCCGGCGCCAGCGTGCTGCTGAAAGAGCAGGACTTTTATGACATGACCATGGCTTACCTGCAGCGCGCCAGGGCCGATCATGTACGCCATGCCGAAATTTTCTTCGACCCCCAGACCCATACCGCGCGCGGCGTGCCGATTGGCGATGTGATTAATGGTATCCATCGCGCTTGCACCGAAGGGCCAATCAGCGCGAAGCTGATCCTGTGCTTCCTGCGCCACCTGAGCGAAGAAGACGCGCTCGCCACGCTGGAAGCGGCGCTGCCGTACCGCGACAAATTCATCGGCGTCGGCCTCGATTCTTCCGAAGTCGGCCACCCGCCGGAGAAATTTGCCCGCGTGTTCGCACGCGCCCGCGACCTCGGACTGCACCTGGTGGCGCATGCCGGCGAAGAGGGGCCGCCAGCCTATATCGAAACGGCGGTCGACCTGCTCAAGGTGGAGCGCATCGACCACGGCGTACGCTGCCTGGAAGATCCTGCATTGACACGGCGCCTGGCCGCGCTGCGCATGCCCCTGACCGTTTGCCCGCTGTCCAACACCAAGCTGCGCGTGTTCGACCAGATGAAGGACCATAACCTGCTGGCGCTGCTCGACGCGGGCCTGGTGGCGATGGTGAATTCGGACGACCCGGCGTACTTTGGCGGCTATATGAACGATAACTTCGTCGCCGTGTTCGACGCGCTGCCGCTTGGCCTGGCCCATGCGCACCAGCTGGCGCGCAACAGCTTCGAAGCAGCCTTCCTGCCCGCCGAGGAAAAGCAGAAGTTCCTGGACGAAGTCGATACCTATTTCTCTGCCTTTAACGTGGTCTGACAATCAATGTTTCAACAAGCCCTGAGGATGACGGCGCGCGACTGGCGCGCCGGGCAGTTGCGCTTCCTGCTGGTAGCGCTGGTTGTGGCAGTGGCGGCGCTGTCGGCCGCCGGATTCTTCATCGATCGCCTGCGCAGCGGACTGAATCGCGATGCGCACCAGTTGCTGGGCGCCGACCTGGTGATCGTCGCCGACAACCCGGTGCCCGGCGCCTGGCGCGAAGAAGCGCTGCGGCGCGGCCTGCTGGTGACCGATACGCTGGCCTTCCCCAGCATGGCGCAGGCAGGGCAGGGCGATGCCGCCCGCTCCGTGCTGGTGACGCTGAAAGCCGTCGGCCCGGGCTATCCGCTGCGCGGCCGCGTCAAGGTCAATACCGACGTCGCGCAAGCGAACGAAAGCATCGGCACTCCGGCACCGGCCACGCCTGAACCGGGCACGGTCTGGATCGACCCGGCGCTGGCGACGTCGCTCGACGTCGCAGTCGGCGGCACGGTGCAACTGGGGGACAAGCAGTTCCGCGTAACGCAGCTGATTGCCGCGGAACCGGATCGCGGCGGCGGTTTCATCAACTTTGCCCCGCGCGTTTTCCTTGCCTTGTCCGATATGCCGGCGACCAATCTGGTGCAGGAGGGGTCGCGCGTCGGCTATCGGCTGTTGGTGGCCGGCCCCGGCGCCAGCTCCAGGGCGACGCAGGAATATGGCGAATGGCTGAAAACCTTGATCAGGAAGGACAATGTACGCGGGGTGCGCCTCGAATCGCTGGAAGAGGGGCGCCCGGAAATGAGCGCCACCCTCGACCGCGCCGACCGCTTCCTGTCGCTGGTCGGCCTGCTGTCGGCCATGCTGGCTGCGGTAGCGGTGGCGATGGCTGCGCGCCGCTTCATGCAGCGGCATCTCGATTCCTGCGCCATGCTGCGCTGCCTGGGGCTGACGCAGAACCAGGTGACCTTGATCTACCTCGTCGAATTCCTGCTGGTCGGGCTGGCGGGCAGCCTGCTCGGGGTCCTGGTCGGCTTTGGCGCCCACTATGTTCTGCTGCAACTGCTTGGCAGCCTTGTCGCTACCGACATCCCGGCGCCGACCATCCTGCCGGCGCTGCAGGGCCTCGCCACCGGCATGATCCTGTTGGCCGGCTTCGCGCTGCCGCCGATCCTGCAGCTGCGTAACGTGCCGCACAACCGCGTGATTCGGCGCGAGGCCGCCGCGCCGAAGCCTGCCGCCCTGGCCACCTACGGGCTCGGCATCGCCGCTTTCGGCGCGCTGCTGTTATGGCAATCGAATGACGTCAAGCTCGCCGGCGTGACCGGCGGCGGCTTCCTGCTTGGTTTCGCATTGTTTGCCCTGGTGGGCTGGCTCGGCTTGCAAGCCCTGCGTCCGCTGCGCAATGCATTCCCGCACCAGGCATGGCGCTTCGCGGTGACCTCCCTGCGCCGCCGGCCCGGCGCCACCGTGGTGCAGGTGGTATCGCTGTCGCTTGGCCTCATGGCATTGCTGCTATTGACCGTGGTGCGCGGCGACTTGATGTCGGCCTGGCGCAATACCATGCCGCCTGATGCCCCGAACCGCTTCATCATCAACATCCAGCCAGACCAGAAGGACGTCATCGCTGCGCGCCTGAAGGCAGCCGGAGTGAAGGACGTGCCGATGTTCCCCATGATCCGCGGCCGCCTGGTGGCGGTGAACGACAAGGCCATCACCAGCGAGACCTACACCGACGAACGGGCGAAAGGACTGGCCGAACGCGAATTCAACCTGTCGACGATGACGGAACTGCCGGCGCAGAACCAGGTCACCTCCGGCAAATGGGCGATGGGGGGCACGGCGGGCGAAGCCTCGGTCGAGGAGGGCATCGCCAAGACGCTGGGCCTGAAACTGGGCGACACGATGCGCTTCGATATCGCCGGCTCGCCGGTGGAAGCGAAGATCACCAGCCTGCGCAAGCTCGAATGGGGATCGATGCGGGTGAACTTCTTCGTCATCATCAACCCGGCAGTGATGGCCGACACGCCGCAAACCTGGATTACCTCGTACCACTTGCCGAAGCATGCCCTGGCTGCCGGCAACGCGCTGTCGCGCGAATTCCCCAACCTGACCATCATCGACGTTGGCGGCATCCTGCGCCAGGTGCAATCGGTGCTGGACCAGGTGATCCAGGCGGTGGAATTCCTGTTTGCCTTCACCCTGCTGTCCGGCGTGCTGGTGCTTTATGCCGCGCTGATGGGCTCCCAGGACGAACGCCGGCGCGAAGCCGGCCTGCTGCGCGCCCTCGGCGCCACCCGCCGCCAGCTCTCGCAAGCGCAACTGATCGAGTTCATGCTGGTCGGCGGCCTGGGAGGCCTGCTGGCCGCCACCGGCGCCGGCCTGATGGGATGGGGCCTGGCAACCTACCAGTTCAAGTTCGCCTGGACCTTCAGTCCCTGGGTCTGGCTGGCAGGCCTGCTGGCAGGCGCGATCTGCGCCGTGATCGGCGGCTGGCTCGGCCTGCGCAACGTCCTGAACCACCCCCCGCTGCAAACGCTGCGCGAGGCATAAGGCTGGGCCCGTGTCACACCCTGGGGTCACACCCCAAGTGTGACACGGGCTGGACCGTCACGCTGCGAGCGGCGGGGTATGCTGGCGCAGGAATTCCGCGTAAGGGGTGGGCTGGATATCGAGCAGCGTCGGTTCGACCTCGAACAGGGCCCAGTAGTAGGTTTCCAGGCCCTTGCACACCTGCGGCGCCTTGCAGTAGCGGTGCCAATGCTGGCCCACTTCGTCGGAATACATGCCGTCGGGCGGAAAGAAGGGCAGCATGCGCTTTTCTTCCAGCGCTTCCACCAGCGATTGCGGGGCGCCGCTGTCACGAGCCATTTCCACCTGCGATTCGTAGCCCCGTTCGGTTTCCACCACCATCAGCTGCGCCGAACCGTCGGCCTTGAAGAACAGGATGCCGCTCGGGCTCGGGAAAGGGTAGTGCTCGACGAAGCCGTGCTCCTGGTACAGCTGCTGCACGACCTTGGCCAGCGCACCGCAGCGCAGGAAGCTGAATTCGTGCAGCACCAGCATGTCCAGCAGGGTCTCCGACTGCTCCTGGAAAAACGCCTTCTGCAGCGCAGCCACTTCCTCCTCCAGCCGGTCCAGCGCATCGTCTGCGCTTTTCTTGATATAGCGGTCGATCAGGCCGCGGTTGAAGGCGTCGACCGCGATCTTTTCATCGGCCTGGCCGGTGAACAGGATCTTCTTGCAGGGCAGGTGCTGGATCGCCTGGCAAAACGCCACGCCGTTCATCTGTGGCATTGAATAATCGACCACCAGCACCGATGGAATGGAAAAACGCTGGCGTTGGGCGGAAATCCGGTAGATCTGCTCCAGGTCCACCGCCACGTTGCGCTGCTCCGCCGACTGGTTCGGATTATCGAAATCCACCTGCAGCGGCAGTTCGCTGCTGCGGGCATTGGCCTTGAACCATTCCAGCGCCTGCAGCGGGTCGTGGAAGCACACGCTGGCCTGCATCGGATCGAGCTGGAATACCAGGCTGTGAAGGAAGGTATCGCTGTCGTCCACCAGGACGGTCATGGTTGGGTGGGCGTAAACGGGCAGTTTCATGGTTCAACGGCTTGCTTGTAAGGGAAATTCAAGCACAAAGATAGCATATGCGTGCTCGCGGGAGACACAATGTAGTTTCGCTTCCCACGCTTGCATCACCTGGCGGCACAGTGCCAGGCCGATGCCGGCGCCATTGTGCTCCGGATAAGTGAAGAAACGCTGGAAAATCATCGGCAGATGGTGCGGTGCAATACCGCAGCCCGTATCGATCACCAGGACGCGTGGCACCGGCCGGCAACCATCGATCACGATCCTGACCCGCCCCTTGCCGGCGCGCTGCACCGCCTGCATGGCATTGCGCAGGAGGTTCAGCAGCAGCATGATGGCCAGCTCGTTCTGCCCACCGAAGCGGAAATCGCTGCGGACCTGCAGCGCGACCAGCTGGCGCTGGGCCTCGCCGGTAAAGGGATAGCGGCGCAGCGCCGATTCAACGGTATCAAGCATGGACACGGTTTCGTGCGGATCCAGCTTCTGCCGCACCGCCTGCGCGCTAAGCAGGAACAGGTCGATCATATGATTCATATGGCGCACTTCGTACTGCATGCGGCCCAGTGCCTGGCGCATTGCCGGATTATCCTGTCCCGCGCGCTGCTGCATGCGCGACAGGCCGCGCACATTGGCGTCCAGGCTGGCCAGCGGGGTACGCATCTCGTGCGCCACAGCGCCCAGTCCTTCGCCCAGCCCTTCCAGCTTTTCTTCTTCCAGCGCCTTGCGGCTTTGCGAAAACACCCACATCCAGCCGACCAGGAACAACTGCACCGGCAGCAATTGCAGCACCGCCGCCGAGGCGATGACCTCACCGGCCCCCAGCGCAATCGCCAGCAGCACGGCGGCGCAAATGCCGATTGCGCCGGCGCGCAAAGCGAGACGAACTTCGAAATGGAACAGCGCAACCAGCATCACCAGCATCACCTGGGACCAGGTGACGTTGGCGTGATTCATCAGGAACATGAAGGTGCAGAAGAAGGGCAGCTCGTAAGTCACCAGCACCAGGGTGTAGCGGTCGCGCAGTCGCGCAGGCAGGCGTCGCGCCAACAGGCCGCCAAGTCCAAGCGCGGTACCGACGGCGCGCGCCATCAGGTTTTCATACGGCTGCGGCACCAGCCAGCCGAAAATCGCGTAATACAGCGGAAAGCAGGTGATTCCGAGCCAGCTCAGGGCAGCGAGGCGCAGGTCGGCGATTTCCCCGGCACTGCGGGCGTGCAGTCGGGTTCGGATAAGGCGTCGGATCATCTGGCAATCATGGCGGTTTGTTGGCGCTTTTTGCGTGAAATCAGCACTATGCTTGATCCACATCAATACGTCCATGCGCTATCATTGCTTTATGAATGATGAAGCACGCACCCTTTACGAAGTCATCGGCGGAGAAACCAAGCTGCGCGAGATGGTTGACCGTTTTTACGACCTGATGGAGCTGGAGCCGGAGTTCGCCGGCATCCGCGCCATGCACCCGCCCAGCACCGACGGCTCGCGCGACAAGCTGTTCTGGTTCCTCAGCGGCTGGATGGGCGGCCCGGACCTGTTCATCGAGCGTTTCGGCCACCCGCGCCTGCGCGCGCGCCACCTGCCGTTCGCTGTCGGTTCGAGTGAACGCGACCAGTGGCTGCGCTGCATGGCGTGGGCGATGCAGGACGTCGGCATCGCCGAAGATTTGCGGCTGCGGCTGATGGAGTCGTTCTATCAGACCGCCGACTGGATGCGGAACAAGGCCGATTGATGGAATTGACCATCCTGCTGGCGCTGGCCGCCGTCATCATCGTCCTGCAAATTGTCGCGCTGCTGCGCAGCCGCGGCAGCGACGTCGCCGACCAACTGGACCGAGTCGAACGCGAAGTGCGCCTGCAGCTTCAGGCCACGGCACAGGCGCAGCGCCAGGAAATGGGCAATATCCTTGCGCAGTCGCACGCAGCGACAGTCCAGCAGCTTGAAACAATGCGCCGCCAGATCGAGGTGCTGACCGAATCCAACACGCGCCGCCTGCTGGAAGTACGCGTGGCGCTGGAAACCAGGATGCGCGAGCTGCAGGCCGACAACGGTGCGCGGCTGGAAGAGATGCGCAAGACTGTCGATGAAAAGCTGCACGAAACGCTGGAAACACGCCTGACTGAATCATTCCGCCAGGTGTCCGAACGCCTGGAGCGCGTGCACCAGGGCCTGGGCGAAATGCAGCAGTTGGCGCTGGGCGTTGGCGACCTGAAACGCGTGCTGACCAATGTGAAAACGCGCGGCACCTGGGGCGAAGTGCAGCTCGAGATGCTGCTCGAGCAGATCCTCACGCCGGATCAATACGCCAAGAACGTCGAAACTATCCCGGGATCCAACGCCCGCGTCGAATTCGCGCTCAAGCTGCCGGGCCAGAAAGAGGGCGGCGCGCCAGTATGGATGCCGATCGACGCCAAGTTCCCGAAAGAGCAGTACGAGCGCCTGCTGGAAGCGGCCGACCGCGCCGATGCCGATGCAGTTGCCGCTGCCGGCCGTGAGCTGGAACGCGCCGTGCGCGGCGAGGCGAAGACGATCGCTGAAAAATACGTCTCGCCCCCGCTGACCACCGACTTCGCCATCCTGTTCCTGCCGACCGAAGGCCTGTATGCAGAAGTGATGCGCCGCCCCGGCCTGGCGGATGAACTGCAGCGTGTGAATCGGGTCAGCATCGCCGGCCCATCCACGCTGACCGCGCTGCTGAATAGCCTGCAAATGGGCTTCCGTACCCTGGCGCTGGAAAAACGCTCGTCGGAAGTGTGGCAAGTGCTGGGCGCTGTAAAGACCGAATTCGCCAAATTCGGCGACGTCCTTGCAACGACCAAGATGACACTGGAAAAAGCCGCCCGCAACATCGAAAACGCGGAAGTACGCAGCCGCCAGATGGCGCGCAAGCTGAAATCAGTGGAAGCGCTACCTGCCGAAGCGGCCCTGTTGATGCTGGGCGCATCCGACGGCGCTGACGCGGACACCGACAGCCCCAACTGAGCGATGAAGCTCGCTGCCCACTTCGCGCTAGCATTGCTGCTGCCAGCATCAACTGGCGTATGGGCCGGCGAACTGGAACTCCCTGCCGCGAAGCCTGTTGTGCGAACACAGCTTGATTTAGAACCCGCCCGCGACAGCTTCGGCCGGCCTTTGGGTGTCCCAGGCAGCCAAACGCCCTTGGCGCGCGCAATGAACGAGGCATGGAAGAAGGATGCTTCCGAAGCGAATTTGAAAGCATGGTCGGAAGTCCTGATAAAGTGCCAGCAAGCCACCAACCCCGCCTGGACGACGGCTCTTATGCGCAGCGAGCCGCAGCAAGCGCACTGCTACCGCTATTGAGTCTTTCTGGGGCCGGGCTGATGCAGGTCAGGCGAGTCAGACCAGCCCCTCAAAAACTATCACGTCAATCAGGTCACCCTCCGCCACATTGCCTTGCTCGTCGTGCAGCACCACCATGCAGTTTGCCTCGGACATCGAACGCAGGATGCCGGAGCCTTGCGAGCCGGTGATGCGCACTTCGCGCGTGCCGTCCAGCGCCGTGGAGAGGATGCCCCGTTGATATTCGGTGCGGCCGGGTTTCTTGCGGATCGCCTGGGCCGAGCGGACACGCAGCAACTGGTCGCCTGGTGCATCGGCGCCCATCATGCGCAGCAGGGCGTGGCGCGCGAAGAAGTAGAAGGTGACCATGACGGCCACTGGATTGCCAGGCAGGCCAAACAGGTAGGCACTGTGGCCGTTCGAGCGGATGCGGCCGAACGCCATCGGGCGGCCAGGGCGCATGCCGATCTTCCAGAAATGCACATCGCCCAGCGTGGCCATGACCTGCTTGGTGTAATCCGCTGCGCCTACCGATACGCCGCCGGATGTGATCACGGCGTCGGCACATTCACAGGCAGTGCGCAAGGCTTCTTCGAGCGATGCCGCGTCATCCTTCACGATGCCCATGTCGACGATGTCGCAGCCAAGGCGTTGCAGCATGCCGAACAGGGTGTAGCGGTTGCTGTCGTAGACGCAGCCTTCCGCCAGCGGTTCGCCGATCGAGCGCAGCTCGTCGCCCGTGGAGAAGAAGGCCACGCGCAGG
Source organism: Pseudoduganella sp. R-34 (assembly GCF_049904655.1). NCBI lineage: Bacteria > Pseudomonadati > Pseudomonadota > Betaproteobacteria > Burkholderiales > Oxalobacteraceae > Pseudoduganella > Pseudoduganella sp. R-34. The sequence goes on along the minus strand of NZ_CP184572.1, from coordinate 5,445,368 downwards.
CGGCGCTGCACCGGCACTTCGGCCAGGCCCAGCGAGGCAAGCAGGCCCAGGTCGGCCGGGCGCAATACTTTGCCTTTGCGAAGTGCGGGAGTGCCGGCTGCAAGGTCTTCGCCTTTGAATCGGCGGTTGTCGCCAGTGCGCACGGTGTTCGGCGAGATTGTGACGGCGACGTCGCTCAGGTCCGCCGCCAACTCCTGCGGCAGCACGGTGTCGCAGCCATCCGGCATGACGCCGCCGGTCATGATGCGCACGCACTCGCCGGGGCCGGGCTTCAGCGCCGAAGGGCGGCCCGCGTAGGCTGTTCCGATCACCTTCAGCGTGGTGTTGCCGTCGGCTTTGAGCTGCCCGCCGGCAAACGCGAATCCGTCCATCGCGGAGTTGTCGTGCGCGGGGACGTTGATCGGCGAGATCACATCGGCAGCGAGCACGCGGTCCAGGGCGCTGCGCAGCGCGACCTTTTCGATGCAGCGCACGGGCCGGATGAATTCACGGATGATGCGCTGTGCATTCCGCACAGGCAGGGCGTCGGGGTCGTAGCCGGACAGGCAACTCGCCACATCTTTCAGTGAAGGGTTGGCGGCAGCTTCTTCCTCGTTCTGCAGCTCGGTCAACGTGTTGATATTGCGGAAGGCAGCGGCCTCGTTGAACAGCACCTCGGCCACCTTGATCGATTTGTACCAGCCATCCATCTTGCGCGAGCCGGTCTGCAGGTAATCGTCCAGCGCCGGCAGGGCGCTTTTGCGCACCAGGCAAAAAACAGGATGCAGTTGCGTGCGCGTCTTGCCATCGTCGTCGGTTTCCAGCGTAGATGCCACGGCGAGGTCGGCGCCCTGCGCGTTCAGCGCCTCGTAAAGCCGCTGCGCCAGGTCGGGCGGCAGGAAAGGGGAGTCGCAGGGCGCTGTCAGCAGCAGGTCCGTCGTGCAATGGCGCAGGCCCGTCTGCAGACCGGCCAGCGGGCCCTCGTAGCCTTCCAGTTCGTCCGGCAGCACCTCCACGCCGAGCGCGCCGTAGGCGCCCAGATTGCGGTTGGCGTTGATGGCGACGCTGGCCACTTGCGGCGCAAGCCGCTGCAGCACATGTGAGGCAAGCGTGCCGCCCCGGAAGGGCTGCAAGCCTTTGTCCACACGGCCCATGCGGGTGCCGCGGCCACCTGCCAGGATCAATCCACTGATGTTTTGTTCCATCGCCAGCTTAGCCCCCGATATATGACATTTCGACTTTGCGGTCGGCGCCCAGCGCCAGGCCTTCGGTATTGATGGTACGCAGTTCCGAATAGCGGTCGGCACGAACGCGCCACAGCGCAGTGATGGCGGATGAGATTTCTGCGTCATTGCGGCCTTCGCGCAGCAGTGCGCGCAAGTCGTGGCCGCGCGATGCGAACAAGCAGGTGTACAGCTTGCCCTCGGTCGACAGGCGGGCACGCGAACAATCCTTGCAGAAGGCCTGCGTCACGCTGGAGATCACGCCGACTTCGCCACCGCCATCGACGTAGCGCCAGCGTTCGGCCGTCTCGCCGGTATAGTTCGGATCGACCGGTACCAAAGGCATTTCGGCGCTGATCATGCGCACCACTTCGGCGGATGGCACCACGTCGTGCATATTCCAGCCGTTGGACGTGCCGACGTCCATGAATTCAATGAAGCGCAGGATGGAAGGCGAGCCTTTGAAGTGGCGCGCCATCGGCAGGATTTCCTGTTCGTTCATGCCGCGCTTGACCACCATGTTCACTTTGACAGGACCAAGGCCGACGCTGTGCGCCACGTCGATTCCGTGCAGCACATCCTCTACTGCGAAGTCGACATCGTTCATGCGCTTGAAGGTGGCGTCATCCAGCGCGTCGAGCGAGACGGTGACGCGTTGCAGGCCGGCGTCCTTCAGCGATTGCGCTTTGCGCGCCAACAGGGAGCCGTTGGTGGTCAGGGTCAGGTCGAGCGGCCTGCCGCTCACGGTGCGCAGTTCGGCCAGCATGGCGACCAGTCGTTCCAGGTCCTTGCGCAAGAGCGGCTCGCCGCCGGTCAGGCGGATCTTTTCAACCCCGTGTTCGACGAACAGGCGCGCAATGCGCGTGATCTCCTCAAACGTGAGCAGGGCATTGTGCGGCAGGTACTGGTAGTCCTTGTCGAACACTTCCTTCGGCATGCAGTAGACGCAGCGGAAATTGCAGCGGTCGGTGATGGAAATGCGCAAGTCGTGCAGCGGACGGGCGAACCTGTCCTGAAGGCGGCCGGTTGGCGCCTCTAACGTTGCGGGGATGGCCGGCGCCTGGCTGCGGCCATCGTTCAGGAGGATGATTTTTTCGGTCATGCTGGGTGCGTGGTTACACCCGGTACGATAGCACGATGCCAGCAATTGCACAGGCCAGCAATACGCGGATTGTTCCTTGCTTGTACTGCATTAAGGCTATGGCTGCGGTAGCGGCGATTGCGACGGCCGGCCACTCCCAGCGGCCGGCTGGATAGAACACGTGGATGCCAAAAAATAGTGCCAGGCTGGCAATTACTCCCACCACGGCGGCAGAGATTGCGGTCAGCGGGGCGGTCATGCGGATATTGCCGCGCGTTGATTCGACCAGCGGGCCGCCGGCCAGGATGAAGACGAAGGACGGCACGAAGGTAAACCAGGCGGCGACAGCGGCGCCCAGCATGCCTGCCAGGGCAGGGTGGCCGGCCACGGCTTGCTGCGTCCAGGCGCCGACGAAGCCGACGAACGCCACCACCATGATCAGAGGGCCAGGCGTGGTTTCTCCCAAGGCCAGGCCATCGACCATCTGGGCAGGCGTCAGCCAGTGGAAGTGCTCGACACCGCCCTGGTAGACATAGGGCAGGACAGCATAGGCCCCGCCAAAAGTCATCATGGCGGCTTTGCTGAAGAACCAGGCCATCTGCGCCAGCGGTTTGTCGATGCCGAACAGCCAGGCGAGCAGCAGCCAGCCGCCAGCCATCAATACGATGCCGGCAGCGGCGACGCGCGCCAGTCCGGTCCAGCTGAAGCGCGCGTGCTGCGGCGTTGGCGTGTCATCGTCGATCAGGGCGGGAGGGTGGGCGGCTTGCGTGGCGGCAGGGCCGTGCCCGGCGCCGCCCAGGGCAAACAGTTCGGGACGAAGCCGGCCGCCGGCCCAGCCCAGCAGGGCGGCCGCGCCGACAATCGCCGGGAATGGCAGCTTGATAAAGCTGATGGCGACGAAGGCAGCCAGTGCGATGGCCATCAATGGGCGGTTGCGCAGTGTGCGTTTGCCGATGCGCCATGCGGCAGCCAGCACAATGGCGACTACGGCGGGCTTCATGCCGTACAGGATGCCGGCGACGGCGGGCAGGCTGCCGTAAGCCATGTAGGCCCAGGACAGGCCAATCAGCAGCAACAGCGAGGGGAGTACAAACAGTACGCCGGCAATGATGCCGCCCAGTGTGCGGTGCATCAGCCAGCCGATGTAGATGGCGAGCTGCGTGGCTTCCGGGCCGGGCAGGAGCATGCAGTAATTCAGTGCGTGCAGGAAGCGGTGTTCGGAAATCCAGCGCCGGCGCTCAACCAGCTCGGTGTGCATCAGGGCGATCTGTCCGGCCGGGCCGCCGAAGCTGATGAAGCCCAGCTTGAGCCAATACAGGAATGCTTCCCACAATGGGACATGAAAAAGGGAAGCACCTGGCTTCCCTTTTTCGTCTGCGAAAGGCCGGTTAGCCATTCGCCTTGGTTTCAACCTGTACCAGCGGCTCGCTGGCAACCGGTGGCAGCGGCTTGCGCTCGCGTGGCACGCGGATCGGTTGGGTGGTCGCGGCGGCGGCGGCAGCTTCCTGCGCCGCGCGTACCTTGGCCGGGTCGGTCACTGCCATCGACAGGCCGGCGGCAGCCAGCATGGCATCGACGTCTGCCTTGGCAGCGGCCGGCACGGGTGCTGCCGGGGCAGGAGCTGGTGCTGGCGCAACTGGGGCCGGTGCCGGCGCGGCGGCGACTGCCGCTGCCTCGGCTGGAGCTGGAGTTGCGGCAGCCGCTGGCTCGACGACGTCGGCAGCAACTTCTTCGGCAGTTGCCGGTTCGGTTGCGGCCGGCGCGGCTTCAGCGAAAGGCAGCACGCCTTGTGGCGATGCTGGCGCGCTGACCACAGGCTCCGCTGCGACTGGCTCAGCGGCTGCTGGAGCAGCGACTGGCAAGTCCACGGCGGCTGGCTCGACTGGCGCGACAGCTACCGGTGCGGGCTCGACTGGCGCAGCTACTACAGGGGCTACGGCAACCGGTTCAGCAAGCGCTGGCGCCTCGACAGCCGTGGCTGCAGCGGCGTGCGCAGCGGCGCCTTCGGCAGCGGCAGCGCTCGCAGCTTCAGTGGATGCCTGCTCGGCGGTGACAGCAGCCGGGGCAGCAACTGGGGCCGACACAGCTTCGGTAGCGGCGGCCACTGGAACTGCTTCGCCTTCAGCCGGCGCAACGGTGAACGTTGCCTCGGTCGCGCCTTCCGCACCTTCCACGCCCTCAGCGCCTTCACGCTCACGACGGTTACGGTTGCGGCCACCGCGACGGCGGCGGCGGCGTGGCTCGTCGCCGCCTTCCGCGCCTTCATGCTCTTCACCCTCTGGTCCGGTGTTGCTGGCTGCTTTCACCAGTACTGGCGTCTCAGGCGCGCCGGTGCCGGTGCCAACTGGACCGACGCCTGCTGCTGCCAGTGCCAATTCCTCGGCCTTGGCTTCCGCTGGAACTGCTTTCTCGGCGCGCGGCTCGCGTGGCTGGCGAGGCTGGCGCGGTTCACGTGGCTCACGCTGCTCGCGTGGTTCGCGCTCGGCACGCTGGCCTTGGGCCTGGGCCGCCTCGGCGCCTTCGCGCTGCTCGCGTGGTTCACGCGGCTGGCGTGGCTCACGCGGTTCACGTGGCTCGCGCTGTTCGCGCGGCTTGCGGGCTTCTGCTGCCGGTTTCGCTTCCTCGGCGCCTGGACGGGTGCCTGGTTCGCGGTCTTCGCGCTCGCCGCGGCCGCCTTTGCCGCCACGGTTACGGCCACGCTGGCCGCGATCCTTGCGGTCGCCGCGTTCTGCGTTGGCTGGCGCCTTGGTGACGATGACTGGCGCTTTCGGCTGCACTGGCTCTTCCTTCTCACCACCGGTGAAGAAGGAGATCAGCTTGGCGAAGAAGCCCTTTTCAGCCGGGGCTGCTGGAGCAGCCGCGCGTGGAGCGGCGGCGGCTGGCTTGGCAGCTTCCGGCTTATGTTCCACCATTGGAGCTGGTTGCTCTGGGGTAATGGTCTTGACGACGGCTTCCTGGCGCGGCTTGGCTTCTTCCTTGTGGCGCTTGGAGAACGACATGTCGGTCTCGGCAGCTTCAGCCATGGTGTAGGAGGCAGCGTGGTCTTCCAGGCGTGGATCGTCGTGCTTGATGCGTTCCAGCTTGTAGTGCGGGGTTTCCAGGTGCTTGTTCGGGATCAGGATCACGGTGATGCGGTGACGGGTCTCGATCTTCAGCACTTCGCCGCGCTTCTCGTTCAGCAGGAAGGCAGCCACGTCGACTGGCACCTGGACGTGGATGGCGGCCGAATTTTCCTTCATCGCCTCTTCCTGGATGATGCGCAGCACCTGCAGGGCGGACGATTCGGTATCGCGGATGTGACCGGTGCCCGAGCAGCGCGGGCAGGTCACGTGCGAGCCTTCCGACAGTGAAGGGCGCAGGCGCTGGCGCGACAGTTCCATCAGGCCGAAGCGGGAAATCTTGCCCATCTGGACACGTGCACGGTCGTGGTGCAGGGCGTCTTTCAGGCGCTGTTCGACTTCACGCTGGTTCTTCGACACTTCCATGTCGATGAAGTCGATCACGATCAGGCCGCCCAGGTCGCGCAGGCGCAGCTGGCGGGCCACTTCGTCGGCGGCTTCGCAGTTGGTGTGGAAGGCGGTGGTTTCGATGTCCGAGCCGCGGGTGGCGCGGGCCGAGTTGACGTCGATGGAGACCAGGGCTTCAGTGTGGTCGATCACGATGGCGCCACCCGATGGCAGCGGAACCGTGCGCGAGTACGCGGTTTCGATCTGGTGTTCGATCTGGAAGCGCGAGAACAGCGGCACGTCGTCGCTGTAGCGCTTCACGCGGTGCACCATGTCCGGCATCACGTGCGACATGAACTGGTGCGCCTGTTCGTAGATCTCGTCGGTATCGATCAGGATCTCGCCGATATCAGGCTGGAAGTAGTCGCGAATGGCGCGGATCACCAGGGACGATTCCTGGTAGATCAGGAAAGCGCCGGAGGCTGCCTTGGAGGCGCCTTCGATGGCGCGCCACAGTTGCATCAGGTAGTTCAAGTCCCACTGCAGCTCTTCCACGGTACGGCCGATGCCGGCGGTACGGGCAATCACCGACATGCCTTGCGGCAGGTCCAGCTTGTCCATGGTTTCGCGCAGCTCCTGGCGCTCTTCGCCCTCGACACGGCGGGAAACACCGCCACCGCGCGGGTTGTTCGGCATCAGGACCAGGTAACGGCCAGCCAGCGAAATAAAGGAGGTCAGTGCCGCGCCCTTATTGCCGCGCTCTTCCTTCTCCACCTGCACCATGATTTCCTGGCCTTCGCGCAGCGCTTCCTTGACGGATGCATTGCGCACGTCGACGCCTTCGCGGAAATAGGAACGGGCAACTTCTTTAAAGGGGAGGAAGCCGTGGCGGTCTTCGCCGTAGCTGACGAAGCAAGCTTCGAGGGAGGGTTCGATTCGAGTGATGACGCCTTTGTAGATATTGGACTTGCGCTGCTCTCGTCCGGCGGTCTCGATGTCGATGTCGATCAATTTTTGACCGTCGACAATTGCTACGCGCAACTCCTCTTGCTGCGTAGCATTAAACAACATGCGTTTCATTTTTATTAACTCCGCGACCCTTGGGCCATGTCAAAGCCGCCTCCGTGGAGACGGCGAAGTACAAGGATATACGCGTGAATTAAGGAGGCTGTAGGGGGAAATGCCTCGTCATGCGGCGGGCGCGAAGCGCTGCCGCCGCATTGGGCGCATGAAGCAAATCGTCATGCCGAGTTTGCGCACTGCGTGCAACATCATCCAACGGCCCGAGCGTTGCCGGGTGGCGGGAGAATGCAGGCGTGCGCACATCGTCGGGCCAGGGCATCTTGTATGGTGCCTTGGCGAAACGGCAAGCGTTATCCACTTCATCAACCAGCGAGCAACGACTGTAGTGCTTGCTCGCCGGACTTATCCTAACAATCCAGCCAGTCTAATTCAGCACACGAGCGCTCGAGCCGATGGCAACAGCGGTTGCGACCCTGATCGGCGCACGAATGTGCGTATACAATTTTTTCCACCGAATTTGCGTTTGGCGAGGCCAGTAGATACGCCCCTGTGTAAAATGTACGTTTAATTCTTTACACTTGCAGCAGATTAAACCGCGGCATAACGATTATATATTCAAAATGAAGGACTTAGAGAGAAATTCTGGGAAGCCGGGCCAAAACAAGTCGCAAAAAGCCGATTCCGCTTCCCCCCAACAGGTCCTGCCGCAAGCACAATTCGTCACAATCACTGAAGAAGAGGCCGGACAGCGGATCGATAACTACCTGTTGCGTGTTTGCAAAGGTGTGCCGAAGAGCCACGTTTATCGTATCCTGCGCTCGGGTGAAGTGCGGGTGAACAAGGGCCGCATCGACCAGTTGTACCGCTTGAATGCCGGCGACCTGGTGCGCATTCCACCGATTCGCATTGCTGAAAAGCAAGAGGCAACCGTTCCGGCCGCCGAATTCGACGTCATATTTGAAGACGCCAACCTGTTGGTGATCAACAAACCCTGCGGCGTTGCCGTCCATGGCGGTTCCGGCGTTTCATTTGGCGTCATCGAGCAGTTGCGCGCAGCCCGCCCGGACGCCAAGTTCCTGGAACTGGTGCACCGCCTGGACCGGGAAACGTCCGGCCTGCTGCTGATCGCCAAGAAGCGTACTGCCCTGACCAACCTGCATGACCAGATGCGCGACGGACTGACCGACAAGCGCTACCTGGCCCTGGCGGTGGGCGACTGGAAGAACAAGCGCCAGCACGTAAAGCTGGCATTGCATAAATACACGCTTCCGGACGGCGAGCGCCGCGTGCGCGTGCAAGCCGACGGCCAGGCTTCGCATACCGTGTTCAGCCTGCTGCAGAAATTTGATGGTTTTGCGCTGCTGGAGGCCGAGCTGAAGACCGGCCGAACCCACCAGATTCGCGTTCATCTGCAATCTTCGGGCTTTCCGATTGCAGGTGACGATAAATACGGCGATTTTGCACTGAACAAGGCGCTGCAGAAAGCCACGGAAACGCGTGGCGCGCTGAAACGCATGTTCCTGCACGCCCACCAGATTACGTTTACCCATCCGGAAACGGGCAAGCCGATGACCTTGAATGCGCCTTTGGCCGCCGAATGCCAGCGATTCTTGGTAAGCTTGGGGAAACCATTGAATTGAGAAAAAAATAATGCCGCGCAAGCAATTTGACCTGATCGTCTTCGATTGGGATGGCACGCTCATGGATAGCACCGCCACCATCGTGAAGTGCATCCAGGCTGCCGCCAAGGACCTGGGCCTGCCTATCCCGAGCAGGGAACAGTCCGCCCACGTGATCGGGCTGGGCATGGGAGAAGCCATGCAGGTCGCCATGCCGAACCTCGACCCGAAGATTTATCCGCGCGTGATGGAGCGCTACCGCTATCACTACCTGGCGAAAGACCACGAGCTGACACTGTTCGATGGCGTGCACGAAATGTTGCAGGACTTGTCCCAGCAAGGCTATTTTCTTGCTGTCGCGACCGGCAAGAGCCGGGTCGGCCTGAATCGTTCCCTGAACGCCGCCGGACTGTTGTCGACTTTCGATGCGACGCGCTGCGCCGACGAGACTTTCTCCAAGCCGCATCCGGCCATGCTGCAGGAACTGACCCGCGAACTGGGCCAGGATTTGCGCAGGACCGTGATGATTGGCGACACCACACATGACCTGATGATGGCGCAAAATGCGGGATCTTCCGGCATCGCCGTCGAATATGGCGCCCATCCGTTGGAACAACTGGCTGCCTGCAACCCGGTGTATTCGGCGCGGACTGTGCCGCAATTGCACCAATGGCTGAATGAGAACGCTTGATGGATGCTGACATCCTGGTTTGCGCTGCCGAGGCTTTGCTGGAAGGCGGCAAGGGAATCCGTTTTCCCTTGCGCGCCGGTGGCGAAGACAGCACCGGCTTCGTGGTGCGCTACGGCGGCAAGGTCTATGGTTACCTGAACCGCTGCGCCCACGTGCCGATCGAGCTGGACTGGGCTGAGGGCGAGTTCTTTGAATCGAGCGGCCTCTATATCATGTGTTCCACACACGGCGCCATTTATATGCCTGAGAATGGCCAATGTGCCGGCGGCCCATGCCGCGGCGGTCGACTGCGTCCGATTGCCGTGATTGAGCGAGACGAAAACATTTACTGGCAGCCTGACGATTACGTGCGCCCACGACCATGAGTGATATCAACGACAACAATAACACCCAGCCAGCGCCCTCGGCCGAGAATCCTCCCATCAAGTGGGAGCGTGAAGTGCTGGAAAAGCTGGTGTTCGCTACGCTGAAGGAGCAGCGCGCCAATCGCCGCTGGAGCATTTTCTTCAAGGTGTCGACACTGGCGATCATTTTCTTCGCCCTGGCCAGCTACTTCGGCGTCAACCTGATGGGCGGCGATGCCGAGGCCCTGGGCCGCCATACCGCCCTGATCGAAATCGAAGGCAGTATCGAGTCGGAAGGCAGCGGTGCGGCGGATGTGGTGATTCCCGCGCTGAACAAAGCCTTCTCGGATACCGGCTCGGTGGCCATCGTCCTGCACATCAACAGCCCGGGCGGCAGCGCGGTCCAGGCCGGCATGATCGTGGACGAGATCCGCCGCCTGCGCCACGGCTACCCGCAAAAGCCGCTATACGTGGTGGTCGATGAAATCTGCGCCTCGGGCGGCTATTACATCGCCTCGGCCGCCGATCGCATCTACGTCAACAAGGCCAGCATCATTGGCTCGATTGGCGTGCTGATGGATGGCTTCGGCTTCACTGGCACCATGGAAAAGCTGGGCGTGGAACGCCGCTTGCTCACCGCTGGCGAAAACAAGGGTTTCATGGATCCGTTCAGCCCCCAGTCGGACAAGCAGAAGCAGCATGCGCAGACCATGCTCAAGGAAATCCATGCCCAATTCATCGACGTGGTGCGTACCGGCCGCGGCAAGCGCCTGAAGGAAACTCCCGACATGTTCTCCGGCCTGTACTGGACTGGCGCGCGGGCCATCGACATGGGGCTGGCCGATGACCTGGGCAGCGTCGACAGCGTGGCGCGCGACATCGTGAAAGCGGAAGACATCGTCGACTATACCCAGCATGAAAACCTGCCAGAGCGCGTGCTGAAGAAGTTTGGCGCAGCAGTTGGTTATGGCGCCATCAAGGCCGCCGCCGATGCTGCCAAGCCGAGCTTGCGCTGAAACTTGGCTCAGCAGTCAACATTGGCATTTTTGCTTGCCATTTCCCCGACGTGGACTATATTGACGGTGTAGTTCGATTCAAGGGGAGGGCGATTAGCAATCAATTCTTGAGGCAGACTACGCAGCCGCATTACGGATGCGGACTTGAGTGAATTCACATTCCTCGTCACTGTCTCTTTGGGAGGCAAGAGAACGGCGGCCCCTGGCCGCTGTTTTCGTTTCTGCGCCCTGGTCTTCGGTTGAAAAGCCGCCTTGCAGCAGCCACTCGAGCAGCTCCGCTCCCTGTTGACGCCGCCACAACGCTTGCGGCATTGCCCCTGCCTGGCCGCTCCAGCGCGCGACTGCCAATTTGGTTTCCAGCGAAGCGGCATGGGCCTGTGCCAACGACTTACGGTTGATGTAGAGCTTCATTGCTGAGATCTCCCAAAGAAATTCCTATAGCCCAGTCAGCAGATTCCTAATGCTATTTAAGTGTACCAACTCGACTGTCACGCCCTTTGATCTGCATCAATAGGGAGGCTTGCGGTAGCGTAAATCCGGTAAAATCCCGCCCCATGAGTAAATTATCCCTGGACCGAATCCTGCAGTCGCAAGGCTTCGGCACCCGTAAATACTGCCGCGCCCTGATCGAAGACGGTGACGTTGCCATCGGCGGCGAAGTGCAGGACAACTATAAAGCGACTATCGAAACCGACGGCCTGGTGCTGGAAGTGTTCGGCGAAGAGTGGGTGTATCGCGAGCACCTCTATATTGCCCTGTACAAGCCTTCCGACTACGAATGCTCCCGCAAGCCCAGCCACCACCCGGGCGTGCTGACCTTGTTGCCTGAGCAATTCACCTGGCGCGAAGTCCAGCCGGTCGGCCGCCTCGACCATGACACCACCGGCATGCTGCTGATGTCCGATGACGGCCCGTTCATCCATGCGCAGTCTTCGCCCAAGCGCCACGTGCCCAAGGTCTACCTGGCCACCACGGCCGAACCGGTGACCGACGAGCTGGTGGCCCAGATGCTGGCCGGCGTCCAGTTGCATGATGAGCCCGCTCCCCTGGCTGCCGTCACCTGCATCAAGCGCGGCGAGCACCAGCTCGAGATCGTGCTCGAACAAGGCAAATACCACCAGGTCAAGCGCATGCTCGCTGCTGCCGGCAATCATTGCTCTGCGCTGCACCGCTCCGCCATCGGCCAATTGCAACTCGATTCTCTGGGCTTGCAGGAAGGGGAATGGTGCTATCTCACCCCCGAACAGCTCGCGTTATTGGCGCCGGCCTGATCACTGTTTCTTCATCATGGCCGCATGTCCCGCGGCCATTTCCTGCTTGCTCAGGAATCCGTCCTTGTCGGTATCCATTTTCGCAAACATGGATGCCGACGCTTTGGCGTGCTCTTCGGCAGTAAGCACGCCATCGCCGTCAGAATCGACGGCCTTGATCTTGTCGGCTGCCGGCATGTCCGACTTTTTCGTTGCCTGTCCCGTAATGGCCTTGTGTGCAGCAGTCATTTCTGCAGCACCCACTTTGCCATCATGGTTGGCATCCATATGCTCGAACATCCTCTTCGCACCGGCCGCATGTTCAGCCGCCGATACCTTGCCATTCTGGTCGGCATCCATGGAATTGAATTCCTTATCGACCTCAGGTCCGGCGATTGCCTGTGCCGAGATTAGTGCGCCTGCGATGAAGCTAAGTGCTTTCATATTGGCCTCCTAGCCACTAACAATGCTGAGGATATTGCCATCGAGATCCCTGAACCATGCCACTTTCATACTGCCGCCAACGTGTACGTTGCCCTCGCGTTTCAGGCCGGGCATATCGTAGTGCTCGAATATGACACCTTGCGTTCTCAAGCGTTCTGCAATTTCTTCCAGTTCGCTGCCCACGTTCCACATGACATTGGTTGCCTTGTTTGTACCGGCAAACTGCGACCGATAGACGTTGATCGTGCTGGTCCCACTGCGGAAGACCAGCACTTCCTGTTCGGGGCTGTCGAGCTTCTCAAGGCCGAGAACTTCACCGTAAAATTTCGCCGCCGCATCCAGATTCTTTACTGCGATCATCGCAATAGCATCTTTGTCTGCCAGCATATTCGCCTCCCGGCTTGAACTCGATGCGTGGAGATTAGGCCCCTGGGCGCTAAGCGTCCGTTCGCTGTCGCACACCGGGGCTGACCGGTTTGTCGCAACAGCTTGCGCTTGCCCAAAGTGCTTAAACAGGGGCCGCATAGACTTCCTGCATGGCTTCCCCCAGTGATACCGGCTACAAACAGCTGTTTTCGTTCCCGGAGTTGGCGCGCGAGCTGTTGTGCGTGGCTGTGCCGCAGGAATGGACGAGAGCGGTCCGCCCAGACGACTTTGTACGCCTGAATGCCAGCTATGTATCGCCGAATGGCACGCATCGTCATGATGACGTCGTGTGGTGTGTGCATCGATCTCGTCGTCCGAGCATCCATATGCTTATCGAATTCCAATCGATCCCGGACAAATGGATGGCGACACGCATGCAGGGTTATGCAGCGCTACTTTCCGATGACCTCATCAAGGCGCGCAGGGCGACCCACGGAAAGGAACCGCTGCTGCTCCCCATCGTTCTCTATAGTGGCCGCGAGGCATGGCCGTATAGCCGGTCCCTGGGGGCATTCCGGCCGCAGGCGCCACCTGGCCTGGAATCGCTGCAGCCGGAACTAAATTATGTGCTGGTCGATCGAAGCATCGGACAGGGTGTCATCGGAGCCTTGCTTGAACTTGATCGGGCCGATGACGAGGCCAGCGATATTCCAGCGCTGACTCGAACGTTGTCGGTGTGGCTGGAGCGCCAGCACAATGATTTGTTGTCGAGGACGCTCACTGCTTGGGTGCAAATGCGTCTTTCTGCCCAGTTCCCCGATGCGGACATGGCCCAGGCGCTAACTATGGAGAAAATCGCCATGATGTTCGAACATGATTTTCGCAACTACACAGAGGTACTCGAGTACCGAACCTTGCTCCGCGGTCGACGCGAGGGGCGGGAGGAAGGCCGGCAGGAAGGCCGGCAGGAAGGCCGGCAAGAAGGCTTGCAGGAAGGTTGGCATGAGGGACAGCAGGAAGGGGCGAAAAACGCCCTGTTGGCTGAGCGGCGCAATACTGTGAGATTACTGCTCGAGCATGCTGGAAAGCCACTATCCCAGGCCGGTGCCCAGGTTCTGGAGCAAGCGGCGCCCGAGCAACTGCTGGACTGGATTCACGTCCTCATTGACAGCGCGAGCGTGCCGCCGGAGTTGTTATCGCGGTAGCGGCCAGGATGCATCCGATGGCAAGTCAGGCGATTATTGTCAGGCAGCCATCGGCGATGCGGCGCTTCGCATTAGATGGCGGTCGAACAGGCGGTCGTGGAAGGGCAGGGCGATCACATTGATGATCGGTTCCAACACTGCCGCCAGGCCACCGAACGCGATTGATCCAGTGGCAGCGTATAAGGTTCCAAAGGCAATGATCGCATGCATTGCGGTTTGCGAGATTTTCTCGGCTGCGATCAATGCCAGCCGGCGGTGAGCGAAGCGCTGGCGCAGCGCGTGCCAGGCGCGTTCATGGAATGGCAGCAGCACGACGTTGATCACCGGTTCCAGCACGGCAGCCAGGCCGCCGAATGCCACCGACCCAGTCAATACATACATCAGGCCGAAGGCGATGCCCATGTGGGCGGTGACTTGGCTCATTTTCTTCGCTGCGATTGCCATGATCGAATTCCTTTCTAGTTGAGCCAAATGGTAATGATTCGCATCCAGGAGGTAAAATTGATTATCTCTACCGAATCGATAGCATTCCTGAAATGAAACTTGCCACCCTCAAAGACGGTACCCGCGACGGCCAATTGCTCGTCGTCTCCCGCGACCTGAAAACCGCCGTGGTCGCCGATGGCATCGCCCGCAGCCTGCAACGCGCGCTGGACGACTGGACCTTCATCTCGCCCCAGCTTGACGACCTGTATCGCCAGCTCAACGAGGGCAAGGCCCGCCGCAGCTTCGACTTCGAGCCGAAGAACTGCATGGCACCGCTGCCGCGCGCCTTCCAGTGGGCCGACGGTTCGGCCTACGTCAATCACGTCGAGCTGGTGCGCAAGGCACGCAATGCCGAGATGCCGGCCTCGTTCTGGGAAGATCCGCTGATGTACCAGGGGGGCAGTGACGATTTCATCGGCCCTTGCGACGACATCGAGTTGAAGCATGAAGAATGGGGCATCGACTTCGAGTCGGAAATCGCCGTGATTACCGACGATGTGCCGATGGGCGCCACGCCCGACCTGGCTTTCCAGCAGATTCGCCTGCTGGTGCTGGTCAACGACGTCTCGCTGCGCAACCTGATCCCGGAGGAGCTGGCCAAAGGCTTCGGCTTCTTCCAGTCCAAGCCGGCCAGCAGCTTCTCGCCAGTGGCCGTGACGCCGGACGAACTGGGCGAAGCCTGGAGCGACGCCAAGGTCCACCTGCCGCTGCGCTCGACCTGGAACGGCAAGCTGGTAGGCCAGCCGAATGCGGGCGTGGACATGGTGTTCAACTTCGCCCAGTTGATTTCGCACCTGGTGAAAACCCGCAATGCGCGCGCCGGCACCATCGTCGGTTCGGGCACCGTGTCCAACAAGGATGCGAAAAAGGGCTATTCCTGCATCGCCGAAAAGCGCTGCCTGGAAATGATCGCCGATGGCAAACCGACAACTTCCTTCATGTCCTTCGGCGACACCATCAAGATCGAAATGCTGGATGCCGACGGCAAGTCCATCTTCGGCGCCATCGACCAGCAGGTCTGGCAATTGGGCCGTCCGAAAGCCGTGCCAGAGGCGGCGCCAGCCGCCGACGGGGCCGAGTAAGGCAGGTTTTCCCCGCTTTTTCCATCGATAGCTCTTGCTCGGCCGCAGCGATAATGGCACGGTCGATAACAGGAGCGGTCAATGGCTGAAGACAGCGAAGCCGAGAAAACAGAACCCGCGTCACAGAGGCGCCTCGAGCAGGCGCGTGAAGAAGGGGACGTACCCAGGTCGCGCGAAGTCGCGACCTTTACCGTTCTCATGGCAGCGGGTGCCGGCCTGTGGATGACCGGCTCCGGCCTGGTGCGCGAATTGAGCCGCAGCCTCACTTCGGGGCTGTCGCTGACGCGTGAGCAAGTCTACAACCCCGACGTCCTGGTGACCCGCATCCTGGTCGATGTGGTGCACGTGATGCTGGCCTGCCTGCCGATCGCCGTCGCCGTGATGGTGGTGGCCCTGGCCTCGCCGCTGCTGGTCGGCGGCTGGCTGTTTTCGGCCAAGGCCTTCACCCCCAATTTCATGAAGCTGAATCCCATCACGGGCATCGGCAACATGTTCTCCACCAACTCGCTGGTGGAGCTGGTCAAGGCCATCATCAAGTCCATCATCGTCGGCGTGGTGGCCTATATGGTCATTTCGCGCCAGCAGCAGGAGGCAATCGGCCTGATGCTCGAGCCGCTGCACACCGGCAGCACGCATGTCATGAATATGCTGGGCTTCAGCTTCATCGTGATCGTCGGCGCGCTGGGCTTCATCGCCCTGATCGATGCACCGTACCAGATGTGGCATTACGCGAACAAGCTGAAGATGACGCGCCAGGAGCTGATCCAGGAATCCAAGGAGTCGGACGGCAACCCGCAAATCAAGGGCAAGATCCGCCAGCTCCAGCGCGAAATGGCGAAGAAACGCATGATGCAGGAAGTGCCGACCGCCGACGTCGTGGTGACCAACCCGACCCACTATGCGGTGGCGCTGAAATACGCCGAAGGCGGGCAGGGGGCGCCGCGCGTGGTGGCCAAGGGCACCGACGAAGTGGCGGCCAAGATCCGCGAGCTGGCCAAAGAGCACCGGGTTGCCATCCTGGAAGCGCCGCCGCTGGCGCGTGCCCTGCACAAGCACACCGAAATCGGCGATGAAATCCCGCCGCGCCTGTACGCCGCCGTGGCTGAAGTGCTGGCCTATGTGTACCAGATCAAGGCCTATCGTCCAGGCCTGCGCTACCCGGATCGTCCGACCAGGCTCGATGTGCCGGACGACATGGACCCACTGAACAAGAAATAAACGGAGTAGAGAATGAACGCCCTGAACATGCCGCCATGGATGAGAGGCATTGCCGGTAACGGGCAAGCCCTGGCTGCGCCGATCCTGATCATCATGCTGCTGGCGATGATGATCCTGCCCTTGCCGGCGTTCGTGCTCGACCTGTTCTTCAGCTTCAATATCGCACTGTCGATCATCGTGCTGCTGACCAGCCTGTACACGGTCAAGCCGCTGGACTTCATGGCTTTTCCGACCGTGCTGCTGGTCTCGACCATGCTGCGCCTGTCGTTGAACGTGGCCTCGACCCGCGTCGTGCTGACCGAAGGCCACACCGGGCCGGATGCTGCCGGCAAGGTGATCGAGGCTTTCGGCCACTTCCTGATCGGCGGTAACTACACCGTCGGTATCGTGGTGTTCGTAATCCTGACCATCATCAACTTCGTGGTGGTGACCAAAGGTGCTGGCCGTATCGCTGAAGTGGGCGCCCGTTTCGCCCTGGACGCAATGCCCGGCAAGCAGATGGCGATTGACGCCGACCTGAATGCCGGCCTGATCGGCGAACCGGAAGCCAAGCGCCGCCGCAATGAAGTGTCGCAGGAGGCCGAGTTCTACGGCGCCATGGACGGTGCCTCGAAATACGTGCGCGGCGACGCGGTGGCAGGCATCCTGGTGACCGTGATCAACGTGGTGGGCGGCCTGCTGGTGGGCATGATCCAGCACGATATGGGATTTGCCGACGCGCTGAAAAATTATGTGCTGCTGGCGATCGGTGACGGCCTGGTGGCGCAGATTCCTTCGCTGGTGATTTCGATTGCAGCCGGTATCGTGGTGTCGCGGGTCGCCTCCGAGACCGACATCGGCACGCAGGTGATCAGCCAGTTGTTCGCCAAGCCGCAAGTGCTGTTCATCACTGGCGGCATCATCGGCGGTCTCGGCCTGATTCCCGGCATGCCTAACCTGGTGTTCATCCTGCTGGCGTCGGTCCTGATCGGCTCCGGCTACATGCTGCAGAAGCGCGCGAAGGAAAAGGCGGAAACGGTTGCCGCCCAGGAGGCCGGCGGCCCTGGCGGTGGTGGTGCGGCCGGCGCCGCGGCCGGTGCGCAGGCGGCCCCAGAGCAGGAAGAGGCGACCTGGCAGGACGTGATGGCGGTCGATACCCTCGGCCTGGAAGTGGGCTATCGGCTGATCCCGCTGGTCGACAAGACCCAGGGGGGCGAACTGCTGAAGCGTATCAAGGGCATTCGCAAGAAATTTGCGCAGGAAGTTGGCTTCCTTGCGCCGCCGGTGCACATCCGCGACAACCTGGAGTTGAAGCCTTCTGCCTACCGTATCACGCTGAAGGGCGTAGAGGTCGGTACCGGCGAGGCATTCAACGGCCAGTTCCTGGCGATCAATCCGGGCATGGCAAGCGGCACGCTGCCGGGCATGGTCACTACCGATCCGGCTTTCGGCCTGCCGGCCATCTGGATCGACGCCTCGCTGCGCGACCAGGCTACCGGCATGGGTTATACCGTGGTCGATGCGGGCACCGTCGTGGCCACCCACCTGAATCACCTGATCACATCGCATGCTTCCGAATTGCTTGGTCGCGCAGAAGTGCAGTCCTTGCTGGATCACCTGGGCAAGGATTCGCCGAAGCTGGTGGAGGACCTGGTGCCGAAGATGCTGTCGCTGTCGGCGCTGCAGAAGGTGCTGCAGAACCTGTTGGCAGAGGGCGTGCATATCCGCGACATGCGCACCATTATCGAGACGCTGGCCGAGTTCACGCCGCATACCCAGGATCCGAATGAGCTGACTGCGCAGGTGCGTGTGGCCCTGGGCCGGGCGATCGTGCAGCAGTTGTTCCCGGCCGGCGGGGAGCTGTCGGTCATGACGCTTGACAATCGCCTCGAGCGCTTGCTGATGCAGGCCATGACGAGTGGTGCCGGCGATGCGGCGGGCATTGAGCCGGGGCTGGCCGATACGATTGCCCAGCAGGCTGCTGCGGCAACGCAGCAGCAGGAGGCGCTGGGCATGACGCCGGTGCTGCTGGTGCCGGGCGCACTGCGTCCGCTGCTGTCCAAGTTCCTGCGCCGCGCACTGCCGCAGCTGAAAGTGCTGTCGCATTCGGAGATTCCGGAGACGAAGACGATTCGGGTGACTTCGCTGGTGGGTGCGCAGTAAACCGGTAAACCAGGGTCTGACCCGCAGGGTCAGACCCTGTCTGCGGCGCGGCCAACGGGGTTGGTTGTGCGCCGTTGGTCTTCGTCAAAAGTCAAAAGCTTCGAACCCACACCTGTCGGCCGTCGAACAGACAGGGTCTGACCCTGCGGGTCAGACCCAGGTTTACCGGGTTTTGAATTAAGCCGCATTTCCCAAGCTATTCCACCGATTGTTACCTCCACGCATCGTCAATAATCTGACCATGTGCGAATCTGTCGGAGTAGCAGGAAATGAACGTTAAAAAATTTACCGCCCCAACATCTCGTGAAGCGCTGCGCAAGGTGCGCGAAGCGCTCGGCCCGGATGCGGTGATCCTGTCCAACCGCGCCGTCGACGGCGCGGTGGAAATCCTGGCCCTGGGCGGCGACGATGCCGCCGCGCTGGCCCCGCACTCCCCGGATTCCCCGATGGCCGCACCGGCGCCGCAACTGGACCTGGCGCCGGCCCTGGTCTCCCAGCCGGCAGCGCCAGTGGTGCGCGCCACCGCACGCGCGGCGCCGGCCGCCCCGCGTGCAGCGGCCCGCCCGATCGCACCGGTAGCGGCTGCGCCAGCCGTGGACATGGACCGCATTTCCTCCCTGGTCGCCGAAGCCGTCGCCAGCGCCAAAGCCAGCGCCGCCGCCGAGATGACCAGCATGATGAGCGAGCTGCGCGCCATGCGCGGCATGATGGAAACCCAGCTCAACGAACTGGCCTTCGCCAACACCCAGCAACGCGAACCGCACAAAACCGTGGTGCTGCGCGAACTGCTGGCAGCCGGCTTCTCCGCCAGCCTGGCGCGCTACCTGACCGACAAGCTGCCGGCCACCCGCGACAGCGCCGAAGCGCTGCAATGGATGCGCACTGTCCTCGCGCGCAACATCAATGCCGTGAACAACGAAGACGCGCTGCTGGAAAAGGGCGGCGTGTTCGCCCTGGTCGGCCCGACCGGCGTCGGCAAGACCACCACCACCGCCAAGCTGGCTGCGCGCTGCGTGATGCGCCACGGCCCGGAAAAGCTGGCCCTGATCACCACCGACGCCTATCGTATCGGCGCCCACGAACAACTGCGCATCTACGGCAAGATCCTGGGCGTGATGGTGCACTCGGTGAAGGACGAAGCGGACCTGCGCATCGCCCTGAACGAGCTGCGCAACAAGCACACCGTACTGATTGATACCGTTGGTGTCAGCCAGCGTGACCAGATGGTGGCCGAACAGGTCGCCATGCTGCAGGGCGTCGGCACCGACGTGCAGCGCATCCTGTGCATGAACGCTACTTCGACCCAGGAAACCTTGTCCGAAGTAGTCCGCGCCTACCAGGGCAGCGGCCTGGCCGGTGCCATCATCACCAAGCTCGACGAAGCTGCCTCGATCGGCTCCGCCCTGGACGTGGTGATTCGCCACAAGCTGCGCCTGTTCTACATGTCCAACGGCCAGCGCGTGCCGGAAGACCTGCACCTGGCCGACCCGGCAGCGCTGGTAGGGCGCGCTTTCGGTGGCCAGTCCGCCCCGAAATACGGCGATGCCGAACTGCCGCTGCTGGTAGCCGGTGCCGCCCATGACCCAATGCTGCGCGAGGTACGCTTTGGCTAATTTTGACTTCGACCAGGCCGAAGGCCTGCGCCGGATGCTGGCCGGGCCCCGGCCACGCATCATCACCTTCCTGTCGGCCACGCCGCAGGACGACAAGGGCGCCATGCTGGTTAACCTGGGCGCCTCGCTGTCGCAGGCCGGCAACGACGTGCTGCTGGTCGATGCCTGCGCCAGTGCCCACGGGGTGGTGTCCCGCCTTGGGCTGGACCACGGCGCCAGCCTGCTCGACGTGGCGCGCCAGCGCTGCGGCTTGAACCAGGTGTTGCATGCTGCACCGCAAGGCTTCAATGTGGTGTCGATGACGCGCGGCGAAGCGCGCCGCGGCCCGGACGAAGGGCGCCGCCTGGCCAAGGCCTTCGGCGTGCTGGCCAGCCAGGCCGGCATCGTGCTGGTGGACGGCGAGTTCGACGGCGAAGCCTTCCCGGTACCCTTGATGGCCAGTTCCGAGATCGTGGTACAGGTGTCGAATAGCGCCACTTCGATCAAGAATGCTTATATGATGATCAAGCGGCTCAACCATGAACTGGGCCGCCGGCCGTTCGGCATCCTGGTCACCGGCGCTTCGGAGGCCGAAGCAAGGGTGGTTTACGATAATATGGCACATGCGGCAAGCCGTTACCTGGCAGTCAACCTTGTTTCCATGGGTTCTGTGCCGGCTGACGAATACCTGCAGCGTGCAGCCCGCCTGGGTCGTGCGGTGGTGGACGCCTTCCCATTGGCCGGGGCTTCAGTGGCCTTCCGCCAGCTGGCAGGGCGTTTTGCGATGGGGAGCTGCAACCATTTTAGAGCCTGAAAAGAATTAGAACCTTTATGTACACGGTCAAAGGGAAGGTGGACAAGGATTCCTTGCTGACGACGCACATGCCGTTGGTCAAGCGCCTGGCCCACCATATGAAGGCAAAATTGCCGCCCAGTGTGGAAGTGGATGACCTGGTACAGGCCGGCATGATCGGCTTGCTTGACGCTATTAATCGATATGAAGAAACCCACGGCGCCCAGTTCGAGACCTACGCGGTGATGCGTATCCGTGGCGCCATGCTCGATGAATTGCGCTCTTCCGACTGGATGCCGCGCTCGATGCGGCAGGACATGCGGAAGATTGAAAACGCCATGGCCACGCTGCAGCAGCGCCTGGGCCGCCCGCCGACCGAGTCGGAAGTGGCGAAATCGCTCAAATTGTCGCTGGCCGATTACCAGGAAATGCTGTCCGAAGGCGGCGGCCACCAACTGGTGTACTACGAAGATTTTCACGAGGAAGACGGCAACGACAGCTTCCTCGACCGCTATGCCCATGATGAAGATGCCGATCCGCTGCGCGCGCTGCTCGACACCGACTTCCGCCAGGCTGTGATCGATGCGATTGAAGCGCTACCCCCACGTGAGAAAATGCTGATGGGCCTTTACTACGAGGAAGAGCTGAACCTGAAGGAGATCGGCGCGGTGATGGGCGTGTCCGAGTCCCGGGTATCGCAATTGCACACACAAGCCGTGGCGCGCCTGCGTGCCTCGCTCAGGGAGCAGGCATGGACTGGTCCAGCGTAGCCGGCGTCTTGCTGGCGCTGGCCGGCATCATCGTCGGCCAGGGGCTGGAAGGCGGCAAGGTGACTTCCTTGCTGCAGCCGGCTGCCTTCGCGATTGTTGTGATTGGCACGTTCGGCGCCGTCATGCTGCAAACCACCCGGCCAACCCTGCGCCGCGGGCTGACCATGCTGCGCTGGGTGTTCAAGCCTCCACCAGACAATCGCGCCCAGTTGGCGCGCGACATCAACAACTGGAGCATGCTGGCCCGCCGCGACGGGCTGCTGGCGCTGGAGCGCCCCATGCTGGGCGCCAAGGACAAGTTTGTCGCCAAGGGCTTGCGCATGATCGTCGACGGCATCAACCCCGACAAGATGCGCCAGTTGCTGGACATGGAAATCACCGCTTTCGAAACGGCCGAACGCCAGGCGGTGCGCATCTGGGAATCGGCGGCCGGCTACTCGCCGACCATCGGCATCCTGGGCGCCGTGCTGGGCCTGATCCATGTGATGGAAAACCTGACCGACCCGAGCAGGCTCGGTTCCGGCATTGCCGTGGCCTTCGTGTCGACCATTTACGGCGTCGGCCTGGCCAACCTGTTCTTTTACCCGATTGCCAACAAGCTGAAGACCATCGTCACGCGCCAGGTCTACCTGCAGGAGCTGACGGCGTCGGTGTTCTACGATATCGCCACCGGCGATTTCACGCGCGTCATCGACGAACGGATCGCGACCCTGATGCGGGAGCCGTGACATGCAATACCGCCGCGCACGCCGCAAGTTCGACGACGATCCTGAGAACCATGAGCGCTGGCTGATTTCCTACGCCGACTTCATCACGCTGCTGTTTGCCTTCTTTGTCGTGATGTACGCGGTCTCCTCGATCAATACCGGCAAGTACAAGGTGTTTTCCGATGCGCTGGGCGATGCGTTTGGCGGCGCCGGCGCTGCGCCGCCGACCAATACCGAAGTCCAGAGTCTGCCGATTCCGAATCCGGCTTCGCGCAAGCGCAATGAGGCGATCAAGAAGGAGAAGGAGCAGATGACGCGCCTGGCCAAGGACCTGGCCAGCACCCTGGCGCCCCTCGTCAAGGAGGGCAAGGTGCGGGTGACCCAGAATAGCCGCGGGGTGAGCGTGGAAATCAATGCTTCGGTGCTGTTCAGGGCTGGCGATGCGAGCCTGACCGAGGAATCGCGCGAGGCGCTGACGGCTGTGGCGACGCTGCTCAAGGACGACCCGCATAATGTGCAGGTAGAGGGGCATACCGATAATGTCCCGATCAGGAATGCGATCTTTCCGTCGAACTGGGAGTTGTCTGCGGTGCGGGCGGGCAGCGTGGTCAGGCTGTTTATCGAGTCGGGGATTGCTGCTTCACGCATGACGGCGGTGGGGCATGCGGACAACCAGCCGGTGGCGTCGAATGACAACCCGGAATCGCGGGCGCGCAATCGGCGGGTGGCGGTGACGATCCTGTCCGGGATTCCGGATCCTGCTACTGAAATTCCAAGCCCTTAAACCCTTAAACCGGTAAACCGGGGTCAGACCCATAGGGTCAGACCCCAGTACGCGGCGGTCGCTGGCTGGGGTCCGACCCTGCGGGTCGTACCCCGGTTTGCCGGTTTTACGCGCGCAGCCGCTCCGGATGCGGCACCTGCTGCCGCAGCTTTTGCCTGCGCCGCCAGTGCCACGCAGTCCCGATCGCCGCCACCAGCAACACCAGCGCCGCCATCGGCCAGGCCGACGTCTGCAAATTCTTCCTGGCTTGCTCGTCCATCAACTCCTCAGGAAACGGCCTTGGCTCCGTCGGCACCACCTGCCATTTGCTGCGATCCTCCGGCGCACGCGCCATGAATTCATCGATCGAATACGCCGGCGCCGAACCAAACGCCCGGCTGGAAGGCACCTGCGGAATCCGCACCAGCATCACAGCCTCCACATCCGACTGCAACTGCTGTTCGAAGCCGCTCAACTGGCGTCCAGCCTGCCCGCCCAGCACGTTCAGCAAATCCTTGCCCAGCACATCGAATGCCACCGCCGGGTGCAAGCGGGTCTGCTCCTCGGTGAAATAGCTGTAGGCCTTCTTGCCGCTGGCAATGCTCATCTCCTTCGCCGCCATATACGCAAAGGCGCCAACGGCTTTCAGGCGATTGGTCGGCCCTTGCAGCGGCCATTGCCAGCCCAGCTTGCGCAGCACGTCGACATTGATCCCCGTGCAGTTGGCAGCCGCATGCTGGTAGCTGAAATGATGGGCATAGAAATCGCGGAACACCTGGTTCACGTTGGCCTGGTAAGCCTGCGCCGTGCGCGGATCCTTCAGCACGGCCACCAGCATGTACGACGGCCGGTAGTACTGCTGGCCGCTGTTCAGGTCCATCAGGTAGTTATCCATCGGCAGTGCCGACGCCACGATGCCTTTTTCGCTGTACGAATCCAGGCCGTAGAAGTTATTCACCAGCCAGTCGGACCACTCGCCTTGCGGCCCCAGCCGGCCGGTGGCGATGGCGAAATGGCCGCCGTAAGCTTCGTCGTCGTCGCCCTGGGCGCCGCTCAGCATCATGGCCAGCACCGGCTTGCCGGACAGCTCGGCCGGCGTGGCGCCGGGGCGCTGCCACACCTTGCGCACCGTGTACTCGCCGCGCGCGCCGCCCTCGGCATGCCGTACGAAGCCCTGCAGGTCGTCGGCGCCGGACAGCGGCTGCACCGGCAGCTTGCCGGCATCGATCACATAGTCGCGCGGCCAGATCGTGCGCGCCACGAACTGCTGCCCGGCCTCATCCCATTGGCCGCGCACGCGCACCTCGCGCTGACGGAAGAAGGCTTCCGAGCTCGCGTTGAAATAGGAGCGGTTGGTGGCGATCTTTGGCGCGAGGCGGAAGTTGAGCGTGGTCCCATCGGCCGTATGCAGCGCTTTGCCGTCAAAGCGCGCCTGCGGCACCAGTTGCGGCGAACCGAGCCAGACCAGGCCCGGCGCATCCTTGGCACTGGCGGGCGGCAGGGCGATCAGCTCGTCCTGGAAATACCACAAGGCCTGTTTCTGGCCGCAGTCCTTGCAGCGGCCATTGGCCAGTTGATAATTGTCGGCAGGCTGCAAGCCGAACTGTTCCCCGCCAAGGGCGGAGTGAACGGAGGCAGCATCAGCTTGGGCGGTCGTGGCCGCCAGAATAATTCCTGAGAGAAATGTACGCATGCGCCCATTATGCAGAAGGTTGCATAAAAAGTCACACATTTCGAAAGTTCCGGCACCGTGCCGGTTGCGCAAAGGCCTAGCCGGCGATGAAGCCGCGGCGCGTCGTGCCGGTGGTCGTCATGCCGCTCGGGCCGTAGACCGTGGTCTGCTGCGGGCGCAAGGCCTGCAGCGCGCCCTGGGTGTGGCCCAGGTGCTTGTTGATCAGTACGCCGTTCAGGCGGTTCAGTTCCTTTGCCGCCCGAGTCTGGTCCAGCAACTGCTGCCACAGGATATTGGCGGCATCGTCATGCTGGGCTTCCAGCCAGGACTCCATGCCCAGTTCCATCGCTGGATAACCGGCGTCGGCCAGGGCGCGGTGGCGCGCGGTGGCCAGGGTGGCCATTTCATTGACCAGGGCCGACTTGTGCGGGGTCAGCGAGGTCAGGTGGTCGATGTCGGCCGCTACCAGGTCTTGCTGTTCCTGTTTCAGGACTTCCAGCAATTCCGTGATCTTGCTTAACTCAGCCTGCAGGCTGTGTTTGGGGGAGACTGCGGCCATCATGCTTCCTTAGCGTTGCTTACGCGCGTGCAGCAGGTCGCGGACCGTGTCCAGCAAACCGTCTGCCACTTTTTCCGAATTGACCTGGAACTGGCCGTCAGCAATTGCCATCTTGATGCGTTCGACTTTCTTGGTGTCGAACACGGCATTGCTGGCTGCTGCGCCACTGGCCGCCATTGCCTGTCCTTGCGGGGACAGGCGCACATTGTCGGTACTTGCCTGTGGTGCGGTGGAAGTCGCTGCGGCAGTCCTGTCCGCGCTGCGCGCGTTGCCGGACGTCGCGGGCGAACTCGGCAAGCCCGGCGTGTTCTTCAATGTATCGTTGATCTTCACAGCATTATCCTCGTCTGGTTGGAGTACTTTACCCCGGCATACGAGTCTATTACGGCAACCTGCGGCCAAACTTTAGCTGGCATCGTGAAACTTGTTCAAAAAGCTACTTCGACCAGTCCGCCCAGGCGGGCAATCCCGCTGATTTGCTGGCCATTGCCGGTGCGAACTGCCACTACCTGCCCCTCGGCCGCCGAACCGGCCGCCTTGCCTTCGGCCGAAACCGAGAAGCCGTTGCCGCGGGTGACCAGCTTGACCAGCTGGCCCTGCAGGATCACCGGCTTCGCCTTCACCATGTCCACCCGGACCGGGGTGCCGGCCGAAATCGACATGCTGCTGGACTTGCCGACCAGTTGCGCCTTGTCGGTGGCAATGCCGGGCGGCAGGGCGGTCAGTTCGCCTTGCATCATCGCCAACTGTCCATCCTCGATGGACTGGCCCTGCACCAGCGGCACGGCTGCGGCCACGTAACTGCCCAACACGGATACCTGAGACTGAATATATACCGTCCACGGCGAAGGCGCCGCACAACGCACGCCCACGGTGGTCTTGCCCCAGGCGCGCGCGCCTGGCATCAGGAAGGCTTCCGGCGCAGGGCAGGGCGCCAGGTTCAGGCGCGGGTCCACCGCACCGATGTTGACGGTGACCTTGCCGGGCAGGCCGGCGGTCTGTACTTGCAGGAATTGCTCGGCGACCTGGCGCAGGGCCGTCGGCTCCATGCGGGCCGGGGCGGCCTGGACCACGCTGGCGGCCAACAAGCTTGCAATGATGAGGATTTGTTTCATGCTGCCCATCTTAGCCCTCGCGCGACAGCCGCAAGCCGCGAATAGGGGCAAAAACCCCGCCTTTCTCTTCCGATCAAGCAAGCACATTGCTCCGTATCATCGAACCTGTCATCAAGCGGAGAAGTGCCATGTTAGGCAAACTCGACAACTACCTGCTGTTCAACGAAACCGCCCTCAGCCTGCGCGAGAAGCGCCAGGCCGTGCTGGCGTCGAACATCGCCAATGCCGACACGCCAAACTACAAGGCGCGCGACATCGACTTTTCCGCCAACCTGCAGGAAGCCATGCAGCGGGCGGCCACGCCGCAGCCGCTGAATACGACTGCCAACAAGCATTTCCCGCGCCCGCCGCAAGACGGCAGCACCCTGCCGGACGGCACGCCGCTGCTGTATCGCCACCCGGCGCAGGGCGCGGTGGACGGCAATACCGTCGACATGGATGTCGAACGTAACAACTTTGCCGACAATGCCTTGCGCTACGAAGCCGGCGTGACCTTTATTAATTCGCAGATCAAAGGCCTGCTGGCCGCGATCCAGGGAGGCCAGTAATGTCCTTGTTCAGCATCTTCAATGTTTCCGGTTCGGCCATGAGCGCCCAGGCGCAGCGCCTGAACGTGGTGGCCTCCAACCTGGCCAACGCCGACAGCGCCACCTCGGCCAGCGGCGAAGCCTACCGCGCCAAGCAGGTCGTGTTCGAAGCCACCCCGACCGCCAATGGCGCCGCCACCAGCGTGAAGGTCAGCCAGGTGGTGGAAGACCCGTCGCCGCTCAAGCAAGTCTACGACCCCAAGCATCCGCTGGCGGACGAGAAGGGCTATGTGACGATGCCAAACGTGAACGTGGTCGACGAGATGGTCAATATGCTGTCGGCCTCGCGCTCCTACCAGACCAATGTGGAAACCATGAATGCAGCCAAGACCATGCTGCTGAAAACCCTGACGATCGGACAGTAACCATGGCCATCACCAACACCCCCGTCACTGGCGGCGGCGCGCCGTCGCAAGCCCTGCTCAACGCAGTCAACACGCGCGGCACCACCGGCTCGGACAAAAGCGTCTCGGCCGACCAGGACAAATTCATGACGCTGCTGATCACGCAGCTGAAGAACCAGGATCCGCTGAATCCACTGGACAACGCCCAAGTGACCAGCCAGCTGGCGCAACTGCAGACCGTCACCGGCATCAACAAGCTGAACGAGACGATCGAATCATTGAAGAAAGATTACGCCAATTCGGCTTCGCTGCAGGCGACCAACCTGATCAACCACGGCGTGCTCGCGGCCGGCAAGAACCTGCAACTGGTGTCGGGCAAGGGCCTGTTCGGTGTCGAGCTGAAGAACGCCGTCGACTCGCTGCAGATCGACATCAAGAATGCCGCCGGCAAGGTGGTGCACACGCAGACCCTGCAGGCGGTCGATGCCGGCGTGCTGCCACTAGGCTGGGACGGCAAGCTGGAAGACGGCACCACCGCCGCGGACGGCATGTACACCGTCAGCGTCAGCGGCACCCTGGGCGGCAAGGCGGCCGAAGGCGTGCAGGCGCTGACCTTCGGCACCGTGGCCAGCGTGTCCACCGGCGCCGGCGGCACCAAGCTCAATGTTCCAGCCATCGGTCAACTGACCATGGACGATATCAAGCAAGTTTTGTAAGCCCAACCTGATAGGGGAAATACCATGTTTCAACAAGGTCTCAGCGGCCTGAACGCCGCAGGCAAGTCGCTCGACGTGATCGGCAACAATATCGCCAACGCGAGCACGGTGGGCTTCAAAAGTTCGCAGGCGCAGTTTGCCGACCTGTATGCCAACTCGCTGAACGGCGTGGCGGGCAACAACCCGGGTATCGGCGTGAGCATTTCGCGCATCGCGCAACAATTCACGCAGGGCAATATCGAGACCACCAACAACCCGCTGGACGTTTCCATCAACGGCGGCGGCTTCTTCCGCACCGTGGCGCCCAGCGGCGAAGTGCAGTATTCGCGCAACGGCCAGTTCCTGCTCGATAAGAACGGCATCATCACCAATGCCCAGGGCAATGCCATCACCGGCTACCTGGCCAACCAGCAAGGTGTGATCCTGGCAGGCGCGCCAGTGCCGATCAAGATCGATACGGCCGACCTGACCCCGGTCGAGACCACCGAAGCGAACTTCAAGATCAACCTGTCGTCCACCTCGCCGGTACCGACCAAGGTGCCGTTCGACGCCACCGATCCGCTGACCTACACCAAGCAGACCGTGATGGATGTGTTCGACAGCCTGGGCAATGCCCACACCATGTCGGTGTTCTACGTGAACAAGGGCAGCGGCGTATGGGATGTGTACGCCGGTAGCGATGGCGTGCAGGTCGACTCCAAGGCGATCGCGCAAGCCGTGCTGACCGACCCGGCTTCGCTGGCGGCGCGCGCCGCCTACAACACCGCGGCGGCGGCGGGCAATGCCGCCGGCATGCTGGCGGCCCAGCAAGCGTATTCCGCTGCTGCCGGTGCGGCCATGACCGCTGCCGCGACGGCAGCGGGCGCTACGCCGGCCCAACTGGCGAGGCTGGCGGCGGTGTACACGCCGCCGACCGACGTTGGCGCCGTCCCGGGCAATACGCCCGACATCATTGACCAGAAACTGGCGGCGGCAATTACGGTCCCAGCGGTCAAGGCCGGCACCCTGGCTTTCGACACCAACGGCCAGTTGAGCGCAGCGCGCATGGCGCTGCTGACGCCGCCTCAGACCTTGCCGTTCTCGATCGACCTGCCGATTTTCCCGGACAACGGCGCCGACCTGACGATGACGATTACCACCAACTTCGTCGGCACCACGCAGTACGGCTCGCCGACCAGCGAGAAGGAATCGACGCAGAACGGCTACTCCTCGGGCAGCCTGCAGCGCTTCTCGACCGATGCCAGCGGCACCATCATCGGCCAGTACAGCAATGGCAAGTCGCGGCCGCTGGCGCAATTCGTGCTGGCCAACTTCGCCAGCCCGGACGGCCTGATCCCGCTCGGTAACAACGTGTGGGCGGAAAGCTCGGCCTCCGGTGCACCGCAGGTCGGCACGCCGGGCGAGGGCAACCTGGGCCAGTTGCGCTCCTCCTCGGTCGAATCGTCCAACGTGGACCTGACCAAGGAACTGGTCGACATGATCACCGCGCAGCGCGTCTACCAGGCCAATGCGCAGACCATCAAGACCCAGGACTCGGTGCTGCAAACCCTGGTCAACCTGCGTTAATCGGATAAAGCGAGCAAGCGATGGACCGCCTTGTCTACACCGCCGCCACCGGCGCGCGCCATATCCTGGAGCAGCAGGCCACCACGTCGAACAACCTGGCCAACGCCACCACGACCGGCTTCCGCGCCCAGCTCGATTCCTTCCGTGCCGTGCCGGTGGTGGCGGAAGGTTTGCCGACCCGTACCTTCGTGGTCGACAACACGGTCGGCTCGGATTTCCGCGCCGGCGCGATGCAGACCACGGGGCGGGCGCTGGACGTGGCCCTGCGCGGCGACGGCTTCATTGCCGTGCAATCGACCGACGGCTCCGAAGCCTATACCCGCAACGGCAGCCTGAAGGTCAGTGAAAACGGCATGCTGCAAACGGCGGCCGGGCTCACGCTGGTGGGCGAAAACGGCCCGATCGCCATTCCGCCCGACGCCCAGGTGGCCATTGCCGCCGACGGCACCGTGTCGGCCATCGACACCACCCAGACCCAGCCCGGCCCATCGAATGTGCTGGGCCGCATCAAGCTGGTCAATCCGGACGTCAAAGGCCTGGTGCGCGGCGACGACGGCCTGTTCCGCCAGCAAAGCGGCCTGCCGGCCGATCCCGACCAGAACGTGCGCCTGGCCGACGGCACGCTGGAGGGCAGCAACGTCAACCCGATCGACGCCATGGTCAATATGATCACCCTGGCACGTTCTTTCGAAACGCAAATGAGTTTGCTGAAAAACGCGGAAAACAATGCTGCCAAGGCCACGCAAATCTTGGCGTTGAATTAATATTGCATTAATGTTGTTGCTTTGAGGCAACGAATCACGCCTGCGCCATTGCGCACTGCGCCGGGATTCCCCATCATGGGACCTTTCATCTCAGCAGTACAAGGTTATGGCTCGTCCCGAGGAACGTTACGCCACTGTGGTCCTGCCGTTTGTGCTGGCCGTGGCAGCGCTCACCCTGGTGGCCGTGTTCAGCCTGTCGATTGCCGCCACGCTGCGCGCCTACGTCGGCGGCGAAAGTCATTGGTCCAAAGGGCAGAAGGCCGCCATCGCCTCGCTGCAGCGCTATCTCGTTACCGCTGACGAACAGGATTACGCCCAATTCCAGTCCGAACTGGCCGTGCCGCTATCGGACATGCGCGCGCGGCGCGAGATGGACCAGGAACAGATGGACTGGGAAGTGGTGCGCGAAGGCTTCCTGGGCGGCCGTAATGCCGAAGAAGACGTGCGCGGCATGGTCTGGCTGTACCGTAATTTCAAGGATATCTACCTGATGGCGCGCGCCATCACCTACTGGGAACATAGCGACGAGCACCTGTTGCGCCTGCGTGAACTGGGCGAGCGCGTGCACGGGATGCCGCCGGCTGCACGCCGAGCACCGGTGGTGCTGCTGGAAATCCAGGAAATCGACCGCCGTCTGACTCCGCTTGCCATCGGCTTTGCCGCCGCCATCAACGATGCCGCGCGCCAGGTCTCGACGGCCTTGCTGGCCGTGCTGTTGCTGGCAGCGGCCGTGCTGGCCTGGAGCGGCAACAGCTACCTGCGCCGTTCCTTTGCCCGCCGCGAACGCCTGCTGCAGCAACTGCGCCAAAGCGAGGCGGAAGCCTTCGCCGAGAAAGAGCTGGTGCAGGTGACCCTGGGTTCGATTGCCGACGCCGTCATCACGACCGACCGCGAGCAACGCGTCAGCTACAGCAACCGCAATGCCGAACAGATGCTGGGCATGCCAGGCGCCGACATGCTCGGCCGCCCGCTGGATCAAGTGTGCCGGCTGGAAGGCGAGGGCGGAGCGCTGCACCTGCTGGCGGCCGACGGCACGCTGCTGCCAGTCGACCGCTCGGTGGCGCCGATCCACGCGCCGGACGGCGCTGCCATCGGCCAGGTCATCGTGCTGCACGACGCCAGCGAAGCGCGCCGGCACGCCGCGCAATTGAGCTACCAGGCCACGCACGACGAGCTGACCGACATCCTTAACCGGCGCGAATTCGAACGGCGCCTGCGCGAACTGCTGGCGGCTTTACGGCAGGGCAGCGGCGGCGAGCATGCCGTACTATACCTCGACCTGGACCGCTTCAAGATCATCAACGACACCAGCGGCCACGCAGCCGGCGACGAATTGATCAAGCAAGTCAGCCAGCTCCTGCAAGCCACGCTGCGCGAACGCGATATCGTCGGCCGCCTGGGCGGCGACGAATTCGGCATCATGCTGACCCAGTGCAGCCACGAGGACGCCTTGCGCGTCGCGGAAAAAGTGCGCAAGGCCGTGGTCGACCTGCATTTCGCCTGGGGCGTGCGCAGCTACCGCATTGGCGTCAGCATCGGCCTGGTGCTGCTCGATAGCCGCAGCAGCAGCCTGAAGGAAGTGATGAAAGCAGCCGATGCCGCCTGCTACATGGCGAAAGAAAAAGGCCGCAACCGCATCCACCTGTACAGCGACGACGATGCCGAACTGTCCGTGCGCCAGACTGAGATGGAAGCCGTGTCGCGCATCCGCGCCGCGCTGGAAAACGACCGCTTCTGCCTGCACCTGCAGACGATCGCCCCGCTGCGCGGCGGCCGCGCCCATGCCGAAGTACTGGTGCGCATGCTGGACGAGCAGGGCGGCCTGGTGCCGCCAATGGCCTTCATCCCGGCCGCGGAACGTTACGACCTGATGCCGCTGCTTGATCGCTGGGTCATCCGCCACGCCTTCGAAGCGCTGGCGCAGCAAGCTGCCGGTACGAGCTGGGCCATCAACCTGTCCGGCGCCTCGGTGTGCGACGAGGGTTTGCTGGAATTCGTGCTGGAGCAGCAGCGCAGGACCGGCGTGGCGCTGGAGGACGTGTGCTTTGAAATCACGGAAACGGTGGCGGTGGCCAACCTGGCGCAGGCGGCAACGCTGATCCAGGACCTGCAGGCACAGGGCGCCCGCTTCGCGCTCGACGACTTTGGCGCCGGCATGTCCTCCTTCGCCTACCTGAAACACCTGCCTGTCGATTACGTAAAGATCGATGGCAGCTTCATTAAAGGCATCCTGCACAGCCCAACCGAGCGTGCCATGGTCGAATCGATCAACCAGATCGCGCACGTGATGGGCAAGCAGACCATTGCCGAATTCGTCGAGGACGACGCAGTGCTGGCCTGCCTGCGCGCGATGGGTGTCGATTTTGCCCAGGGATATGGTGTAGGGCGGCCCGAGCCCCTGCAGGCAGCCCGGCAGGCGGACAAGGAAGCTGCGCTCTGACCCTGGCGCTTACATCAGCTGTATGCCCCACCAATATTGCATGACCTTCGCCATCTCCTGCGACATCGCGTAAAGCTGCAGTTTCCCGCTCTCGTTTCTCGTAAAAACAAGCGCAGGGAATTTTCTGCGCACCAGGCTTCCGTGTGCGGGCAACGCCGCTTGCGAGAACGCCTGGAGTGCGCCGCGGTCGGCCGGATCGAGATCCACATACCAAAGCTCCACCGTATTTCCGTCTTCAGTGAAGCTGCCGCCGTATCCCACCGGGCACGATTTCCCCTTGATCTTCTCAAACATGGATCCCAGCGGCGACACCACGCCCCTGGGCGATGGCTGGATGAAGTCGGCCAGCAACGCCTCGCCTTTTGCCCCAGCCGCGATGGTTCCCGCAAATGCAGTACGCAAGGTGTTGAGTGCGGCAGTTTGGCCAATAAGCGAAGGCTCGACTGCACTCACGTCATCAATAGCCTTCCGCAGGCGTGCCTGGAAGTCGGCAAACTCCGCCAGGGCTTTCGGCCGGTCGAAATTCGGCTGGACAAAGTCGGACGAGGTACAAATTGCCTGCCGCAGGTCACGCGGCAGCTCCGCCCCCGGCCGCCATTGTGCTGCCGTGGCATTCAGGCGAGCGAGTCGTTCGGGCGCAAGCTCCCGTTCCAGCTTGTCCAATGCCTCCGCGTCGCGTTCATTTCCGGCCAAGCGCTGCTGCGAGACTTTCAGCAGGAGGCCCGCCAGTTCCGGGTCATAGGGCAAGCCCTTGTTCTGCAGGCTCAATTCGGCCAGGATACTGGCAGCGATGGGATTTCCTCTGTCGGCCATTGGCCAGAGCTGCTCGGCAGCCTTCAAATACCATTGCTTGCTGCTGGCGGCGTTGCGTTTGACGCCTTCCAGGCCGCGCCGGTATGTGTTTGCCAGTTGAAGCTGGGCCTGTATGTGCCCGGATTCCGCAGATTTTTCAAGAAGGGCAAGTGCCTGCTGCTGCGAGGGAGCCGATATGGAAGGCAAAGCGCGGGCGGCTCCTTCATTCCGTTTGATGTTTGCCTCCCATGCTGCCACCTGCTTTGCGCTTGGCGTCGAACCGGAACTGTTTTGCTTGTGGGCCGCTACCAGCTGCTTCTGCGCACCGATGTGGCCACCATCGGCTGCAAGGATATAGAGCTTCTGCGCGCGCTCGTCATCCCGTTCGAGGTCGCCGCCATACTCGTGTGCCCGCGCCGCCATGAACTGCCTGGCTGGCGCGGGCAAGTCAGCTGCCTGTTGGTACTCAAGCAGGGCGCTGATATAGCGATTCTCCTGATCGGTGAGCGCGAAGCCTGCTTGTGCCAAGGAAGCCAGTGGCAGCGAGTAAAGCAGCGCCGTGGTAAAGAAGATCGCAGGAGTCTTTGTCATTTCAAGAATCGAAAGTTGGTCGGCTTTTGGGGTTGAGTTGCTTGCCTATTCGTCGTCGTCCATCGGTCGTTCGGGGAAGATTTGAAGGGCGTATTCGCTTGTATCAAAAGCCTTGTCGAACTCTTCGCGAGTCTTCCATTTTTCCTGGCCGTCTGGCGTTCCGAACACCAGGTCAGCCATCGTCAGCGGAGTCCTCTTTAAAGGGTTGCGCACGGATCGATTCCAGCTCAAGGCAACCAGGGTTGGCCGGCCATTCGCATCTATCTCGTAGACACGGTGGTACACCTGGTGGGCAATCAGGAGCGGAGCACTCGTCTTCAACAGCCTGTCGTCGAAATCCGGATTGGGCCCAGGGCGCGGCTGGCGCCAGTCGTTGACCGTGATGATGCGTTTGATCTTGCCCTTCGCATCGAGTTGCTCATGCCGCAGGACGTATCCCTCCAGAATGTAAAAGCGGTGCCGGGAAATGTGCTCGTTCGCCTTGAACAGCTCGTATAAACGGATGTGCCCATCCAGGCGTGTCATGCGGCGCCGTTCGTATTTGTAAAGCTCGTCCGGATTCTCGAGTAGGGAAATGCGAACCGGCGGCTTCAGGAAAGTATAGTTGGACCCGTTCCACCGACCGAATACGTCGACGACCATATTGGCCGCGTTATTGTCCAGCTTTCCGTAAGTTGAGCCGAATATCTCATACACGCCGCGCCGCGAGTCGACAAATGCATTTCCCCACACCGAATCGGGAGTCGGATCGATTTGAAATGGCGACCATTCTTCCCGCCAGCGCGCAGTGGACTTGGGGAGATGCCAGCGCGAACGTAACTGGACTTCCTTCCCATCGACTGTTGCGTACCTGAACTCGCGCCATTCATCGCGCAGGGACGGCTCGCCTATCGGACACTTCTTCGTATGTTCCGGATTCACCCACAGGATCACGCGGTCGCTGTCATCGTAGCGGTTGCAATGTTGTGCAGTTGTGTCGACCGGAAGGTCTTTTGACAAATCGGCCTGGATAATCTGTTCGATCCGGCCTTTGCTGTCGTAGGAATAGCTGGTGCTGTACGCAAGCGTCAAGTCCTGGTCCAGCAGGCTGCGGGATAGGGCATTCCCTTTGGAATGCCGTGCTATCTGCTCAAACATCCCTTGCCCCTGTCCCAGATGCTGGCGCGGCAACCATACATCAACCCTGCAGACACGCAGCGAGCGGTCTTTGGGACTGGCCTCGAAGTACCACAGCTTTACCGTGCCGGCCTCGCCTGGCAAACGCTGTTGATCCTGTTTCGTTATGCCCGCAGGCGGTGGCGGCGGATACGGTGCGCGAGTCCGCCCGTAAGGGGATTCGCCGAATGCCATGAGGCCCTCCGGCGTTTCGCCCGTGTAGACGCCGATGTCATTTGATGGCGGAACCATTGGGTTGGCCTGGAAACATGCGGCAGCGCAGTTTCCACACGCGGCAAGGAGGGCGAACACGAACGCGACAAGGCGTTTTCCGGCAGATGGGGCTTCTTGGTCGTGCGGCATACAGCAATAATTATCAAATCGCAAACAATAGCAGAGCTGAACAATTCGCGCCACACGCGTGAATAGGCGGGGGAAAACCAGCCAGATCGAAGCTTTGAGTTGATCCTTGCCACGGGATAATGCCTGTATAGAAAAACCGCTTGGTTTTACCGTTTAAGGGGCAGCAAATGATTCGATCACTGTGGATTGCCAAGACCGGCATGGAAGCGCAGCAGACCCAGATGGACGTGGTGTCCAACAACCTGGCGAATGTGAGCACTAACGGCTTCAAGAAGTCGCGCGCGGTCTTCGAAGACCTGCTGTACCAGAACATCCGCCAGCCGGGCGCCGCGTCCTCGCAGCAGACCCAGCTTCCGTCGGGGATGCAGCTCGGCACCGGCGTGCGCCCGGTATCCATTGAGCGCATCCATACCCAGGGCAACCCGCAGTCGACCGGCAACGACAAGGACCTGATGGTCAACGGCAACGGCTTCTTCCCGGTGCTGCTGCCGGACGGTACCACCGCCTATACCCGCGACGGTTCCTTCCAGCGCGATAACAATGGCCAGATGGTGACTTCCAGCGGCTTCGTGCTGCAGCCGGCGATTACGATCCCGATCAATGCCACCAGCATAACGGTCGGCCGCGACGGCATCGTCTCGGTCACCCTGCCGGGCCAGGCTGCCCCGCAGCAGATCGGCGCCATCCAGCTGGCGACCTTCATCAACCCGACCGGCCTGGAATCGAAGGGCGAGAACCTGTACGTGGAAACCGGTTCGTCCGGTGCAGCGACCCAGAACCAGCCCGGTACCAACGGCACGGGCGTGATCCTGCAGGGCTATGTGGAAACCTCGAACGTCAACGTGGTCGAGGAAATGGTGAACATGATCCAGACCCAGCGCGCTTACGAAATCAATTCGAAGGCGATTACCACCTCCGACCAGATGCTGCAGCGCCTGTCGCAGCTGTAATCAAGCGAGCCCGCCATGCGATTCCGTCTTGCCGCCACCATCATCGCCGCCGCGCTGCTGTCCGCCTGCGCCGGTGCGCCAACCTCGATCGTCAACGGCCCGACCAGCGCCCGTCCGCTGCCGCCGCCGTATCCGCCGGTGGCGCAGAACAATGGTGCGATCTACCAGGCCAGCACTTTCCGCCCGGCCTTTGAAGACCGCCGCGCACGCCACGTGGGCGACGTGATCAATGTCGTCATTACGGAGAGCACGTCTGCCGTCAAGAACGGCGCCAGCGCGGGCAGCAAGTCCGGCAGCGTCAACTTCGGCATTCCGGGCGTGCTGCAAAACCGCTTCGGCACCAACGTCGCCACCAGTGCCGACAACAAGTTTGCCGATGCCGACAGCCAGTCGCTGAGCAACAGCTTCCGCGGCACCATTGGCGCCACCGTGGTGGAAGTGCTGTCCAACGGTAACCTGATCATTGCCGGCGAAAAGCAGGTCGGCATGAACAAGGCGACCGAATACATCCGCATTTCCGGCATGGTGAATCCGGATTCGATCAACGGCAATTCGGTGGCGTCGACCTCGATCGCCGACGCCCGCGTCGAATACCGCACCAAGAGCAATATCGATGGCGCCGAAGTGCAGTCGATGCTGTCGCGCTTCTTCCTCAGCCTGCTGCCTTTCTGATCATGAAGACTTTTCAGCTCCTCACTCTTTGCGCCGCCTTGCTGCTGGCGCCGGCCGTGCAGGCTGAACGCCTGAAAGACCTGGCCAGCGTGGCCGGCGTGCGGCAGAACCAGTTGATGGGTTATGGCCTGGTGGTCGGCCTCGACGGTTCCGGCGACCAGACCACGCAAACCCCGTTCACCGTGCAATCGGTGGCTTCCATGCTGCAGTCGATGGGGGTGGCGCTGCCGCCCGGCACCACGCTGCAATTGAAGAACGTGGCGGCAGTCATGGTCACCACCAACCTGCCGGCGTTCGCGCAACCGGGCCAGCAGATCGATGTCACCGTGTCGTCGATGGGTAACGCCAAGTCGCTGCGCGGCGGCACGCTGCTGATGACGCCATTGAAAGGCGCTGATGGCCAGGTGTACGGCATGGCGCAAGGCAATGTGCTGGTCGGTGGCGTGGGTGCGCAGGCGCCGGGCGGCGGCGCTGCTGTCGTCGTCAACCACCTGTCGGTCGGCCGCATTTCCGGCGGCGCCACGGTGGAACGCGCGGTGCCCACCACGCTGGGCGACAGCAACCAGATTCGCCTCGAACTGAACAATACCGACTTTGCCACGGCTAGCCGCGTGGTCAACGCCATCAACGACAAATACGGCGCCGGCGTGGCCTATGCGCAGGACGGCCGTACCATTCGCGTCACCGCGCCTTCGTCGAGCGATGCGCGGGTGGCCTTTATCGGCGAACTGGAAAGCATGGACGTGCGCCCGGCGCGCCAGGCCGCCAAGGTCATCATGAACGCCCGCACCGGCTCGGTGGTGATGAACCAGGAAGTCACGCTTGAGACGTGCGCCATTTCGCACGGCAACCTGTCAGTATCGGTCAGTGCCGACACCCAGGTCAGCCAGCCGAATCCACTCAGCGGTGGCCAGACCGTGGTATCCCAGCAGGGTAGCGTCGACATCAAGAAGGACTCCGGCAAGGTCATCATGCTGAAGGGCGGTGCGTCGCTGGCCGACGTGGTGAAAGCCCTCAACGCCATCGGCGCCTCCCCGCAAGACTTGCTGGCCATCTTGCAGGCGATGAAGGCAGCGGGATCGCTGCGCGCCGAGCTGGAAATCATTTGAGGATGCCGCCATGATCCCCCGCACAGCCTCCGCTGCCACCGACCTGAGCGCCAATCTTGCCATCGACACCAAGGGCATGTCCGAGCTGCGCCAGTCGGCGCGTGCCGGTTCGCCCGAGGCGCTGAAAACCGCGGCCACCCAGTTCGAAGCGATGTTCGTCAACATGATGATGAAGAGCATGCGCGATGCTACGCCGCAAGACGGTTTGATGGACAACCAGCAAACGAAGATGTTCACCACCATGCTCGACCAGCAGACCAGCCAGGACATCGCCAAGAAAGGCCTGGGCCTGGCCGACGTGCTGGTGCGCCAGCTGTCGAAAACCTTGCCGCCGGTGGATGGTGTGCCGACTGATCCGGCCATGACGCGCGCCCTGATGGAGCAGGCCAGGTTGCAGCGCTCGATCGAAGCCAGCGGCGGGGCGGCGGCGATGTCCAAGGCGGCGACCAGCACGGCAGCGGCCAGCGACAAGCCGGCCCACGTGCGCAGCTTCCAGGACAAACTGGCCAGCCACGCGGAAGAAGCCAGCCGCGCTTCCGGCATCCCGGCCAAGTTCATGCTCGGCCAGGCCGCGCTGGAAACCGGCTGGGGCCGCCGCGAAATCAAGGGCCGCGACGGCAGCAACAGCCACAACCTGTTTGGCATCAAGGCCGGCCCGGACTGGAAGGGCCGTGTTGTCGAAACGGCTACAACTGAGTATATCAACGGCAAGCCGCAGACCCGCGTCGAGAAGTTCCGCGCCTACGACAGCTATGCCGACAGCTTCAAGGACTACGCCCGCCTGCTGAGCAGCAATCCGCGCTATGAAAAAGCGCTGGCGGCAGCCAACGGCACCGATGCCGCCGGGTTTGCCAAGGGCTTGCAGCGCGCCGGCTACGCCACCGATCCCAACTATGCCAGCAAGCTGGCCGGCATTATCAAGCGCACTCTTGCCTGACGAACATCAAGTTTTGTCGGGATGTGCCGTAAACTGAATATCTAGCGAAGGTAATTAATAAAATGTCCTTACTCAGCATCGGTAAAAGTGGTTTGTTGGCTGCCCAGACGGGCCTGGCCACCACTGGGCACAACATTACCAACGCCAACGTGCTCGGCTATAACCGGCAGGTGGTGGTGCAGAGCACCACGCAGCCGATCCAGACCGGCGAAGGTTTTCTCGGCACCGGCACCGAAGTGGCGCAGATCAAGCGCGTCTATGACGACTTCCTGAACCGCCAATTGCTGGGCGCCCAGACCAACCAGGCCCAGCTCGACACCTATTTCAACCAGGTCAGCCAGATCGACAACCTGCTGGCCGATACCACGGTCGGCCTGGGACCGGCACTGCAGAGCTTCTTCAGCGGCGTGCAGAATGCCAACTCGAACCCGCAGTCGACCGCGGCGCGCCAGGCCATGCTGTCCGCGGCAGAATCGCTGGCATCGCGCTTTAACGGTCTGTCCAGCCGCATGAAGGAATTGAACGAGGGCGTCAACACCGGCGTCGCCGCCAGCGTCAACGAAATCAATTCCTTCGCGCGCCGTATCGCCGAGCTGAACAATACGATTGCCGGCCTGTCGGTCGACCCATCGGCCTTGCCGAGCGACCTGATGGACCAGCGCGACGCATTGATCGCGGAGATGAACAAGCAGGTCCAGGTGACTGTCAGGCCGGCCGAGAACAATATGCTGAACGTTTCGTTCGGCACCGGCCAGCCGCTGGTGATCGGTAATCGCAGCCAGGAACTGGCCACGGCGCCTTCGACCTTTGACCCGGAGCGCATCGTGGTCGGCTACCGCACCCAGGGCGGCACTTTCTCGCAGCTGCCCGACAGCGTGCTGACCGGCGGCCAGTTGGGCGGCCTGATCGATTTCCGCAATAGCGGCCTGGACGTGGCAAATGCCAACCTCGGCAAGATCGCCGCCGGCCTGGCCGATGCTTTCAATGACCAGCACAAGCTGGGCATCGACCTGGATGGCAACCTGGGCGGCAACTTCTTCAAGGACATCCACGCCTATGTCGGCTACGACACGCGCAACTCGCCATCGAGCACGGTGAAAATCGATGCGGTAGTGGTTGACGCGGCCAAGCTGACCGCGTCGGACTACGACATTAACTACAACGGCACCGACTTCATCGTGACGCGCGCCAGCGATGGCGTGACCACGACCATTTCGCCCTATCCGCAGACCCAGCCGCAAGTGATCGATGGCGTCGCCTTCTCCATCACCGGTGCGGCCGGCGGCCCCGACCACTTCCTGGTGCGCCCGACCTATAACGCGGCGCAGGATTTCGGCGTCGAACTGAAAGACCGCAACAAGATTGCGCTGGGAGCGCCGATCAGCACTTCGGTGCCGACCGCCAATACCGGCACCGGCAAGATCAGTGCCGGTGCGGTGAACTCGAACTACCTGTTGCCGGGCAACCAGTTGGCGGCGCCGGTCACGCTGACCTACAACAGCGCGACCAACCAGCTTAGCGGCTTCCCGACGGCTGTCGACGTCACGGTCAATGGCACCACCACGAACTATCCGGCCGGCACCCCGGTGCCGTACACCGCTGGCGCCAAGATGACGTTCCAGGGCATCGAGATCGAGATCACCGGCAACCCTGCCAACAACGACAAGTTCACCATCTCGCCTGGCAGCGGCGTGGGTGACGCGCGCAATGGCGTGCTGCTGGCAGGCCTGCAAACGAAGAACATCCTGGACGATGGCCACGCCACCTTCCAGGCCAGCTACGCGCAGATGGTCAACTTTGTCGGCAACAAGACACGTGAAGTGCAGATCGCCGGTGCTGCGGCCGATACCACCGTGGAGCAGGCCCAGGCCGCGCGCGATTCGGTCTCCGGCGTGAACCTGGACGAAGAAGCATCCAACTTGCTGCGCTACCAGCAGGCCTACCAGGCATCCGGCAAGGTGATCCAGGTGGCAAGCGAACTGTTTGATACCCTGCTTTCGCTGGGCAGGTAAGATTTTTGAAGGAATAGCATCATGGTCATGCGTATTGCCACCCGGACGATTTACGAGAACGGCGTCAGCCAGCTGAACACGCTGCAGGCGCAACTGCAGAAGACGCAGCTGCAGTTATCGACCATGCGGCGCGTTGTGACACCGTCGGACGACCCGGTCGCGTCGGCACGCGCGCTGGAAGTGTCGCAGTCGAAATCAATCAACACCCAGTACGTCACCAATCGCACGAACGCCAATGCCTCGCTGTCGCTGGTGGACAATACGCTGGCGAACACCGACGACCTGCTGCAGGAAGTCAAGAGCAAGATCGTCGCCGCAGGCAACCCAGGGTTCACGCTCGCCGACCGCGAAGCGCTGGCGAAGGAACTGGAGGGGCGCCTGGAAGACTTGCTGGGCCAGGCCAACGCTACCGACGGCAGCGGCGCCTACCTGTTCTCCGGCTACAAGAGCGACATCCAGCCATTTACCCGTTCCGCTACCGGCGCCACTTATAACGGCGACCAGGGCCAGCGCGAACTGCAGGTGGCCTCGTCGCGCAAGCTGGCGACCAGCGAGACTGGCTCGGCCATCTTCGAAAGCAATATCACCGGCAACGGCACCTTCCAGACCAGCGTCGACCCGAACAACTATACCCGTGGCGGCACCGGCATCATTTCCCCGGGCGTGGTGAAGACCCCTTCGGCAGTGACTGGCCACAACTACACTCTGAATTTCACCGTGACCGGCACGCCGGCGGTGACTACCTATACCGTCAACGACGTCACTGCTGGCACTGCCGTCGCGTCGAACGTCCCCTATGTGTCCGGCCAGCCGATTGCTTTCGATGGCATCCAGATGGATATCACCGGGGCGCCGGCCAACGGCGACGTGTTCAACGTTGACCCGAGCAAGAACCAGTCGGTGTTCGAAACCATGACAACCCTGATCGCCGCGTTGCGCGGCCCGAGCGGTACGCCGCAGGCAGGTACGGCATTGACGAACGCGCTGAACCTGGCCAACCAGAACATCACCAACTCGCTGGACAACGTGCTGTCGGTACGCGCATCCGTCGGCGCCCGCCTGAGCGAGCTGGATCACCTCGACAGCGCTGGCGACGACCTGAACCTGCAATATGCGAGCCAGTTGTCCGACCTGGTCGACCTGGACCCGGTGGAAGCCATTTCCCGCTTCACGCAGCAGCAAACCACGCTGGAAGCAGCGCAGAAATCCTACAAGGCGCTGACTGGTTTGTCGTTGTTTAACTTGATCTGAGGCTTGCGTTAAAAAAGTCGGGGTCAGGTCTGGCAATCAGACACGGCCTCAGCCGTAGGCGTCGCCTACGGCTGAGGCCGTGTCTGATTGCCAGACCTGACCCCGACTTTTTTCCTGCTATCCCACTCGCGCGGCAATTGCCGCGCTTTTTCTATGCCCTCGTTGACCAGCGACTGGATCGGCATGCTCATGTAGGGCAGGGTCATGGTCAGCGTCAGGAAGCCCACGCCCAGGGTGATCGGGAAGCCGATGCCGAACAGGTTCAGTTGCGGCGCGGCGCGCGTCAGGATGCCCAGCGCGACGTTGGTGATCAGCAGGGCCGCGACAATCGGCAGCGACAGCTGCAGGCCTGCCGTGAAGATCTTCGAGCCCCACAACGCAAGGTCCCAGAAGCCATCGTTATGGAAGGCGATGGCGGCTACCGGCAGCGTGTAGAAGCTTTCCGCCAGCGCCTCGATCAGCACCAGGTGGGCATTCACCGCCAGCACTGCCAACGTCACCACCCACACCAGGAATTGCGACACCGCCGAGGAGCGGCCTTGCGACATCGGGTCGAAGAAGCTGGCGAAACCGAGGCCCATGGTCAGGCTGGAAATCTCGCCCGCCATTTCCACTGCTGCAAACACCAGGCGCATCGCGAAGCCCATGCCGGCGCCGATCACGATTTCACGCGCCAGCACCGACAGTCCGGCCCAGCCGGCAGGATCGAGCGCCGGCATGGCCGGCACGGCTGGTGCGACCACCATGGCGATCAGCACGCCCAGCGCGAGCTTGACGTTCTGCGGGATGCGGGCATTGCCGAAAATGGGGGAGGCCGCAATCAGCGACAGGATGCGAGCTGCCGGCCATAACAGGGCGGCGATCCAGGTGTTCAGTTCAGCGGCGGTGACGACCAGCATCGGTCACGAGACCAGCGAAGGAATGCCAGTCAGCACCTGCCGCATATAGTCGACCATCACCGAAATCATCCACGGTCCCGCCACCACCAGGGTGACGAACACGCCGACCAGCTTCGGGATGAAGGACAGGGTCGCCTCGTTGATCTGGGTGGCGGCCTGGAAGATCGAGACCACCAGGCCGATCAGCAACGCCACCAGCAGCAGCGGCGCGGCCACCATCAGCGTGACTTCCATGGCCTGGCGGCCCATGGTCATGACTGTTTCAGGCGTCATTGCCAGCCTCCCTAATAGAAGCTCTGGGACAACGAGCCCAGCAGCAATTGCCAGCCATCGACCAGCACGAACAGCATCAGCTTGAACGGCAGTGAAATCACGGCGGGCGACATCATCATCATACCCATCGACATCAGCACCGACGCCACCACCATGTCGATGATGAGGAAGGGGATGAAGATGGCAAAGCCGATCTGGAAGGCGGTCTTCAGTTCGGAGGTGATGAAGGCCGGCACCAGGATCTTGAGCGGCACGTCTTCCGGCCCTTGCAGTTCCTGGCTGCGCGATATCTTGACAAACAGGGCCAGGTCGGACTGGCGCGTCTGCTTCAGCATGAAAGTCTTCAGCGGCGCGGCCGAGCGCTCCATCGCCTGCTGCATGGTGATCTTGTTGTCCTGCAGCGGCACCCAGGCGTCGGTGTAGATCTTGTCGAACACCGGGCTCATGACGAAGAAGGTCAGGAACAGCGACAGGCCGATGATGACCTGGTTGGGCGGCGCCGACTGCGTGCCGAGCGCCTGGCGCAGCAACGAGAGCACGATCACGATGCGGGTAAAGCCGGTCATCATCAGCAGCGCTGCCGGGATGAAGGTCAGCGCCGTCATCAGGATCAGCGTTTGCAGCGTCAGGCCGTAGTTGGTGCCGCCGCCCGCGGCGGGCGTGCTGGTGAAGGCAGGGATGGTCGGTTCGGCCGCCGCCAGCAAGGGCAGCAATAGCGCCGCGCCGGCAGCCGCGCAGCCGGCCATGCGCCACGCGCGTTTATTTGCCATTGCGCTTTTCAATCGTCTGTTTGAACCATTCGGCGAAATTCGCGCCAGGCACCGGCTGGGCGCCGGCCAGTTCGGTTTCGTCGCTTTCCTGGCGCGGCATGGTCGCCAGGGCATTCATGCGGCCAGGCG
Source organism: Pseudoduganella sp. R-34 (assembly GCF_049904655.1). NCBI lineage: Bacteria > Pseudomonadati > Pseudomonadota > Betaproteobacteria > Burkholderiales > Oxalobacteraceae > Pseudoduganella > Pseudoduganella sp. R-34. The sequence continues at coordinate 5,400,462 of NZ_CP184572.1, read as the reverse complement.
AGGCGCCGACCACGATCCATTGCTCGCCGACTTCCACCAGCAGGATGCGTTCGCGGGCGCCGACACTCAGCGCCCCGACCAGCTTGAGCTTGCTGCCGCCCGTGATGTGTTTCGGGCCGAAACGCTTCAGCAGCCAGGCCAGGCCGACCAGCAGGGCGATGACAAAGCCCAGCGACAGGATGGTCTGGAACAGCGAACCGGCAGCGGACGGTGCTTGTGCCGCCAGCACATTGCTCGGCGCCTGGGCGTTGGCGGCACGGGCGCCGGCCATGGCGGCCTGCTGTTCGGGTGTCGCCGCTGGCGCGGCGGCCGGTGCAGTAGTTTGCGCGGCGCCAGGCGCAACTGGGCTGGCGGCATTGGCCGGGGCAGCTTGCGAACTGGTGGAAATGGTGTCTGGGGCGGACGCTTGCTGCGCCAGCGCAGGCGCGCCGGCGAGACAGAAGACGGCCGCCATGGTCAGCGGCCGCAGCAGGTAAAAGGCAGGAATGCTCTGCTTCATTTATTCAATTTTCGGATGCGTTCGGAAGGCGTGATGATATCGGTCAGGCGGATACCGAACTTGTCGTTCACCACCACCACCTCGCCCTGGGCGATCAGGCAGCCGTTGACCAGCACGTCCATCGGTTCGCCGGCCAGGCCATCCAGTTCCACCACCGAGCCCTGCGCCAGTTGCAGCAGGTTCTTGATGGCGATCTTGGTACGGCCCAGCTCCACAGTCAGCTGGACCGGGATATCGAGGATGAAGTCGATATCGTTATGGGTTTCGGTCTTGTTCGGCTGCTTGGAAAAGTCCTTGAACACGGCAGCAGTGGCAGCCTGGTTCTGCATCGCGGCAGCCTCGGCAGCGGCCTGCTCGGCAATCGCGGCGCCCCAATCGTCATCCATGCTTGTATCGTCGTCTTGATTATCCGCCATGTTTCTCTCCTAGCTTTATTTCATATTATCCGCGTTTGCCAGCAGTTTCTCCACCTTCAATGCGTATTGCCCGTTCAACACCCCGTAGGTGCAATCGAGCACAGGCACGCCATCCACGGTCGCCTCGATGGTGTCCGGGATGTTGAGTGGGATCACGTCGCCGACCTTCATGTTCAGGATTTCGTCGAAATTGACCTTGGCAGTGCCGAGCTTGGCCACCAGTTCCACTTCGGCGATCTGGATCTGCTGCGTCATCAGGCGAATCCAGCGCTTGTCCACTTCCAGCGCCTCGCCCTGCAGCGAGGAGGTCAGCGCGTCGCGGATCGGCTCGATCATCGAGTACGGCATGCAGAAGTGGATCTGGCCCGATACGGACCCCAGTTCAATCGTGAAGGTCGACGCCACCACCACCTCGTTCGGCGTGGCGATGTTGGCAAACTGCGTATTCATTTCGGAACGGATGTACTCGAATTCCACCGGGTACACGGGTTCCCACGACTTGGTATAGGCCTCGAACACGATGTCGAGGATGCGCAGGATGATGCGCTGCTCGGTCTGGGTAAAGTCGCGGCCTTCCACGCGCGTGTGGAAGCGGCCGTCGCCGCCGAACAGGTTGTCGACCAGCAGGAACACCAGGCCCGGGTCGAACACCATCAGGGCGGTGCCGCGCAGCGGCTTCATGTGCACCAGGTTGAGGTTGGTCGGCACCACCAGGTTGCGGATGAACTCGGAATACTTGGAGACCCGCACCGAGCCCACCGACACTTCCGCGCTGCGGCGCAGGAAGTTGAACAGGCCCACGCGCAGCAGGCGCGCAAAGCGCTCGTTGATAATTTCCAGGGTCGGCATACGGCCCCGGACGATGCGTTCCTGCGTCGCCAGGTTGTAGGTCCGGACACCCGAGGTCTCCTCCGGCGCAGCGACGTCGTCCTGGTCGCCGTTGACGCCCTTCAGGAGGGCATCGACTTCTTCCTGGGAGAGAAAATTATCAGCCATGCTTCACCCGGGCCTTACTGGATGATGAATGCGGTAAACAACACTTCGGAGACTTCCTGCGGCTCGCCGCCGTTTTCAAACGGCAGGTTGACCGCTTCCATGATGTCCTTGCTCAACTGCTGCTTGCCTTCCGGAGTGTTGATCTCGGATGCGTGCTTGCTCGACAGCAGTAGCAGGATGCGGCTGCGCACCTTCGGCATATTGGTCTTGATGACCTCCGACTCTTCCAGGCTGCTGGCCTGCAGCGTGATCGCCAGTTGCAGGTACTGGTCGCCATTTTCCGGCTGCAGGTTGACCGTGAACTGGTCCACAGGGATATAGACCGGCGGGCCGGCTTTCTTGGCCGGTTTCTTGGCTTTCTTGTTGGGCTTGGCTTCTTCAGAATGTTCGTCGCCGCTATCGCCATGCAGCATGAACCAGGCCCCGGCGCCCCCGGCCAGTGCGAGCACCAGCACGGCTGCCAGGATGATGATCAGCTTTTTCTTACCGCCACCTGCCGGCGGTGCTGCTTCTGCCTTAGCATCAGCCTTCATTTTTGGATTCGCTTTCAATTCTGCTGCCTTGGATGCAAGAGTTGGATCATGACGCCATTATGTCATTATCGCGAAAGCTTTCGGGGAGCGATGCGCCGAAAAGAGGCAGGAAGCAGGGCTATCTCTGCCTTAGGCGAATGTATCGACAGCGCTGAGCACGCTGCGCCGCACTTGAGGGGCTGCTTGCGGGGCCTGCTCCGCATTGTCATTCTGTCCATCGGCGACGCCGCGGCCACGCCCGGCGGCTGCCATATCAGCGAACGCTTGCTGCTGGTCCTGGCTGCCAGAGGAAACGCTGGTGTCGCCGAGCGTGATGCCGGCTTCACCCATGGTTTCGCGCAGCTTCGGCAGTGCTTGCTCAAGCGCTTCGCGCACTTCCGGCTGGGCAGCGGTGAAGGCCACGCTGGCCTGGTCATTGGAGACGCTCAGCACCACTTGCAGCGGGCCGAGGTCGGGCGGGTTCAGGGTCAGGGTGGCGCTCTGCTCGCCGCCATTGACCATCCAGACAACTTTCTGGCCCAGCTGGTGATCCCAGCCCTGGCTGCCGACGCGGGCGTGCAGCTGGTTGCTGGCCAGGGCCTGGGCGGCTTGTGCATTCGCTGCGCCGGCTGGCGCCAGGGCGGTAGCGGCTGCCTGCAGGGCGCTGGCCTGCGGCTGGATGGCGTGTTTGGTGTCCAGCGCGGCGGCATCGGCGGCCTTGCCGGCGTCGGCGCTGGCCTGTTGCAGGGCGGCCTGGAAATCGCTGCGCGGTTGGGCGGCGGCTTTGTCGCTGCCGCCGGCAGCCGCGGACGATGCACTGGCGTCGCCGGTTTCGGCGGCTGCGCCGTGGCGTGCCTTCGCCAGCGCGTCTGCCAGGGATGGATCTTGTGCTTTGCCGGCGCCTTCTGCCGCAGCTTTCGCTGCCAGCAATGCCTCCTGGTCGACGGGCATGCCTTCCGCTGGCAGGCGCTCGGCAATGCCGTTCCTGCCGCCTTTGCCGGACAGTACGGCATCGCTGGCCAGTTCGGCCTCGGTGGCCCGGCCGTCTTTGGTGGAGGCTGCTGCCGCAGCGGCTGCCGCGCTTGCTGCGCTGGCCGCGTCGGCCGCGGTTGGCTGGGCCAGGCCCTGGATCATGGCCAGCATGTCGGCGACGGCATCGTTGGCCGCTTGCTGGCTATCGGTTTCGTCGCTGGCCGCGCCGGCACTGCTGGAGGCGTTGGCGGCAGTGGCAGAGCTGGCAGATGCCGCGTCGGCCGGCGCCGGCTGCGCGTCCGCAGGCGCAGCGGCATGATTGGCCTGGTTTGGCTGCTCGCTTTGCTGGGCCTTGGCAGGCGCCTGAGCTTGCGTGGCCGGTTTGTTGGCTGGCGCTGGCGCGCTGGATGCCGGTTTCGCTTGCTGGCTTGGCTGCTGCGCGGCAGGTTTCGGCGCCTCGGCGCGGCGCGGCGCGGCATTCGCTTGCGGCTGCAGCGATGGCGGCAAGGCCCTGGCCTGGCGTTCGATCTGGCTGTTCAGGGCCTGTGCGAACTGCTTGTCTTCCTGCGCGCCATTGGACGAACGGCTACCAGCCGAATTGCCGGAAAGAAGAGGGGAGTTCTGGACAGTCTGGGTTTGCATGATCGAATCGGTCTAGCGTTTGAAAAATGCCTGGCGGGAGGCGTGTTCATCCATGGCCTTCTGGTCGCGCTTGGCTTCCTTCTTGAGCTCCTGGGCTTCGGCCCGGTCGCGCAGGGTGGAATAGGACATGCGCTTGCGTTCGGCGTCCTGCCACAACTGCTTCTCCTTGTCGCCGCGTGCCTTGCTGTGACGGACCACTTCCTGCTGGCCCTGGATCGCAGTATCCAGTTTCTCCATGAAAGCCTGGAAATTGCGATACGCCATCGGCGTGATGCCTTGCTGCTGCGAAGCGTCGAAACGGCGGCCGTATTCGTCGCGGTAACCAACCAGCATGTTCAGCTTCTCTTCCGCGTCCGCCACGGCTTTCAAGGCCGCGCCAAGGCGCTTGGCAGCGTCGTCGGTTTCCCGCTGCGCCAGGTCGATCAGGGTTTCAAGTTGCTGGGTAGAGGCCATGATAGTCAATTATATGCAAGGCCAAACGCACCAATCAGTCGAATAGAGAGGTTAACTGCCCCAAGCTCTCGGGCATGTTCACCTGCTCCGTAATTTGCTGTTGCAGGAATTGTTCAATCTTATCGTGCAGGTTGATGGCCTGGTCAAGCACCGGATCGGTGCCCGGCGTGTACGCCCCGACAGCGATCAGGTCGCGGCTGCGTTCGTAGCGCGAAAACAACTGTTTCAGCCGGCGCGCCTGGTTCTGGTGGGTGTGAGATGTGATCGAGTGCATGGCACGGCTGATTGACTGTTCGATATCAATTGCCGGGTAGTGGCCGGCTTCCGCCAGGCGACGGTTGAGCACGATGTGGCCGTCCAGGATCGCGCGCGCCGAGTCGGCGATCGGATCCTGCTGGTCGTCGCCCTCGGTCAATACGGTGTAGAAAGCCGTGATCGAGCCGCCGCCCAGTTCGCCATTGCCGGCGCGCTCGACCAGCACTGGCAATTTTGCAAACACGGAAGGCGGGTAACCTTTGGTGGCTGGCGGCTCGCCAATGGCCAGGGCGATTTCGCGCTGCGCCATCGCGTAGCGGGTCAGCGAATCCATGATCAGCAGGACGTTCTGGCCCTTGTCGCGGAAGTGCTCGGCGATCGCGGTGGAATACGCCGCCCCCTGCATGCGCATCAGCGGCGGCGTGTCGGCCGGTGCTGCCACGACGACGGAACGGCGCAAGCCTTCCTCGCCCAGGATCTGCTCGATGAACTCCTTCACCTCACGTCCCCGCTCGCCGATCAGGCCGACCACGATGATGTCGGCTTCGGTGTAGCGCGCCATCATGCCGAGCAGCACGGACTTGCCGACGCCGGAGCCGGCAAACAGCCCCATGCGCTGGCCGCGTCCCACCGTCAGCATGGCATTGATGCAGCGCACGCCGACGTCCAGCGTTTCCACGATCGGTGCGCGGCCCAGCGGGTTGGCGGGACGCACATTGATCGGCGCCGAATCGCTGGTCTGGATCGGGCCCAGGCCGTCGAGAGGGCGGCCGGCGCCATCGACCACGCGGCCAAGCAGCTCGGGGCCAACGGGCAAATGGCGCGCGCGGTCGCTGGGGCGGCGGCGCGGGTGGTTGACGCTGCCGGGCTTCGGCACGCTCTGTTCTACCGGGAACACGCGGGTGCCGGGGATGATGCCTTCGACGTCGCTTTGCGGCATCAGGAACAGCTTGTCACCCTCGAAGCCGACCACTTCGGCTTCGACCTTGCCGCCGGAGGGCAGGGGCACGGTACAGGCCGCGCCGACCGCCAGGCGCAAGCCGACTGCTTCCATTACCAGGCCCGCCACGCGGGTGACGCGGCCCGACACTTGCATCGGTTCGACGAAATCGACCAGCGTTGCGCAATCGTTCAGGTAAGAACGCCAGCGGCCCGCGTGCACCTGTGGGTCGGGGGCGCCCATCTCAATCGATCCAGTCAATGTCTTTGCCAAGCGCCAGGCTCAGGCGCTGCCAGCGCGACGCCACGGTGGCATCGATCTGGTTGGAGGCTGTATCGACCTTGCACCCGCCACGTTCGACGGTCGGGTCATCGATCACGCGCCAGCCGCCTTTGTCGAGTTCTTCCGCAATGCTCTCGCGCACCACGGCGGCGTCTTCCGGATTCAGGATCAGCAGTGCCGGCTGCTGCAGCACCGGCAGGTATTCGATGGCCTCGCGCACGATCGGCAGGATCAGTTCCGGCTTCACGCGCAGGGCAGTCTTGATCATGCCCTTGGCCAGGTGCAGCGACAGTTCCAGCACCTCATTGCTGATGGCCTGGTCGGCTTCGCGCAGCGCGCTGCTGAAGTTGTCGGCGATCTCGCGCACCGGTGCAATCGCTTGCTCGGTGGCGGCGCGCGCTTCGTCCAGGGCCTGCGCCGCGCCTTCGTCGTGGCCGGCCTTGAAGCCGGCGTCATAGCCCTGCTGGCGTGCTTCCTCGCGGATCGCGGCCAGTTCTTCTTCGCTTGGATATTCCGGGGCAGGAGCCGGTTCCGCCGCGTATTCGGCTTGCTCGACTTCCGCCTGTGCGGCGGCTTCGGCGGCCAGGGCGGCGCGCACTTCCGCCTCCTCGCGTTCGCGCTGGGCCACCACGCTCGGGCGCGCGTCGCCGAAGGATTGCAACTCCCAGCGCTGGTAGGCCGTCTGTTTTTCTTTCGGGATGCTTGTCATCAGACGAAGGAATCCTCACCCTTGCCGCCCAGCACGATCTGGCCTTCATCCGCCAGGCGGCGCACAATCTGCAGGATCTGCTTCTGCTGCGTCTCCACTTCGGACAGGCGTACCGGGCCTTTGTTTTCCAAATCTTCGCGCATCATTTCGGAGGCGCGCGCCGACATGTTCTTGAAGATCTTGTCGCGCAAGTCCTGCGAAGCGCCTTTCAGCGCAATGATCAGCATTTCGGACTGCACTTCGCGCAGCAGCAGCTGGATGCCGCGGTCATCGACGTCGATCAGGTTGTCGAACACGAACATTTCGTCCATGATCTTCTGCGCCATGTCGTTGTCGTAGTTCTTGATATTGTCCATCACGTTCTGTTCCTGTTCGCCGGACATGAAGTTCAGGATCTCGGCCGCGGCGCGCACGCCGCCCAGGGTCGATTTCTTGATATTTTCATTGCCGGACAGAAGCTTGGTCAGCACGTCGTTCAGCTCGCGCAAGGCGGCCGGCTGCACCCCATCCAGCGTGGCGATCCGCAGCACCGCGTCGTTGCGCAGGCGGTCGGTGAAGTGGCCCAGGATTTCGCAGGCCTGGTCGCGCTCCAGGTGGACCAGGATGGTGGCGATGATCTGCGGATGTTCGTTGCGGATCAATTCGGCGACCGATTGCGAATCCATCCACTTCAGCGATTCGATGCCGGAAGCATCCTTGCCGCCCAAAATGCGCGACAGCAGGACCGACGCCTTGTCGTCGCCCAGCGCCTTGGTCAGCACCTGGCGGATGTATTCGTCCGAATCGAGGCCCACGGTGGAAGCGGCCGCGTACTGGTCGCGGAAATCGTCCAGCACGTCAACCACCATTTCATGCGGGATGTTCTTCATGGTGGCCATCGATGCGCCCAGCTTCAGCACCTCGCGCGGGCCGAGGAACTTCATCACCTCGGCCGCCTCGGCTTCGCCCATGGCCAGCATCAGGATGGCGGCCTTTTGCAGTCCGGTATTCTCAGTCATTGTTGCCTATCCATTCCTTGATGACGTTGGCGACGATGCGCGGATCTTCCGCAGCCAGTTTCTTCGCCAGCGCCAGGTTGTCGCGGTAGGTGCGGGCAGTGTTTTCTTCCATCTTGGCGATCTCCTCCGCCAGCAATTCTTCCGGTGTCGGGCCGACTGGTTCCACGATAGGCTCCGGTTCTGGTTCCGGTTCCGGTTCGTTGATCTGGTCGATCTTCTTGAATACCGGACGCATCATCGGACGCACGATACGCAGCAGGATGTACAGCAGGATCAGGGCCGTAATCAGGAACTTCGCCAGTTCCTTGGCCAGCGGCAGGTTGGCCGGGTCGCGCCACCATTCGAGCGGTGCCTCCGGTTCCCTGTCGACGCCGTCGAATGGCGCGTTGGCCACGCTGACGGAATCGCCGCGGTCCTGGTTGTAGCCCATGGCTTCCTTGACCAGGCTGTTGATCTTGGCCATTTCGTCAGCGCTGAGCGGCTTGACGACGACCTTGCCGTTTTTATCGATGGTCCGACGATAGTTTACTACGACGCCGACGGTCATGCGCTTCAGTCCGGCCATTGCCTTCTGTTCATAGCGCACCGTCTTGTCGACTTCATAATTGGTTGTCGATTCCTTATGGCTTGGCCCGGCCGCGGCAGTCGCGGCGCCTGTGCCTGGCTGCCCCGGCGCACCGGCAGCGCCTGGCGGCGTGGTCGTCAGCGGGGCCGTGGCAACGCCCGGCGGCTGGTTCGACAGGGCGCCAGGAACGCCGCCGGGGTTGGCGTTGGCATTGCCGCTGGTCTCGCTGCTTTGCTGGCTGCGGATGGCCGAAGCGGCGGGCGGCGAGTTCGGCTTGTAGGTCTCGGCGGCTTGTTCGATGGCGGAGAAGTCGACGTCGGCCACAGCCTCGGCGCGCACATTGCCTTCGCCCACGATCGGGGTGATGATCGACTCGACCTGCTTGATGACTTGCTTCTGCATCTCCTGCACGTACTTGAGCTGGGATGCGTCGAGGTTCTTGGCGTTGTTGGCCGCGTTGCCGTTCTTGTTGATGTCGGACACCAGGTTGCCGGCCTGGTCGACCACGGTCACATTGGCCGGCGACAGCTCCGGCACGGAAGAAGCGACCAGGTGCACGATGGCGCTGACCTGGGCCGGATCGATCATGCGGTTGGCGTGCAGTTGCAAGATCACCGAAGCGGTGGGCTTCTGTTGGTCGCGGACGAAGACCGAAGGCTTCGGCAGGGCCAGGTGCACGCGCGCCGACTCCACCGCGCCGATGGACTGGATGGAGCGCGCCAGTTCGCCTTCCAGGGCGCGCTGGTAATTGACCTGTTCCAGGAACTGGGATACGCCCAGCTTCTGGTTTTCCATGACCTCAAAGCCGACATTGCCGCCTTTCGGCAAGCCCTGCTGGGCCAGGCGCAGGCGCACATTGTGCACTTGCTCGGCGGGCACGAGGATGGCCTGGCCGCCTTCGGCCAGCTTGTACTTGACCTGCATCTGGTCCAGTGCAGCGGTGATGGCGCCGCCATCCTTGTCGGTGTAATTGGCGAACAGGACCTTGTAATCCGGTTCCTTATTCCACATCCACAGGATCAGGATGAGCGCCAGGACGCCTGCCACGGCAGCGCCGCGAATCACCATCTTGCCCATAGGGGTCTGGAAGAAGGCGAAGCGGCCCCTGGGCGCCTGTTGGGCTTCTGGATCGTCGATATCGATTTGTTCGGCGGCTGCAGCCATGGGTAATCACTGTGGGTTAATGGGCCTGTTGCACATTATCAGGCGATGTTGCGTCCTTTAAATGCGTGAACAGGAGGCCGTTTGCCTTGCTGCTCAAGGCTATCCCCTTGCTTTCACACGGGTATTCTGGAAGCCTGAAAACAGGAATATTGTATCTTGGAGTCAACTAATGAGAACAGGCGGAATTGATTCTAGCCAAATCCAGGCCATGATCGCCCAGCTGCATGCGGCGGCCACGCGGCCGTCAGCCACGCCCCCGGTGATCCAGACCGAGAAAGTGGCTGAGAAGCCCGACTTCACCAACGCCCTGAAAGGCGCGCTGGACGCGGTGCAGGCCAGCCAAGACAAGGCCGAAGGACTGACCAAGCGTTTCCAGATGGGGGACGATTCGGTCAACCTGTCGGACGTGATGATCTCGATGCAGAAAGCCAGCATCAACTTCCAGGCCACCGTCCAGGTGCGCAACAAGCTGGTGCAGGCCTACCACGACATCATGAACATGCAGGTTTGAAAGTCGGGGTCAGGTCTGGCAATCGGACAAATCGCGACGCGATTTGTCCGATTGCCAGACCTGACCCCGACTTTCATCATTCCAGGCCGGCGATGCGGGCGTTGCGTTCGCGCTCGAGCTTGGTGATGTAGCGTTGTACGGCGGTCAGCGAGGAGCGCGGCATGTCGACGAATTGGCAGCCGAGGCGGCGGTTGGTTTTGTTGTTTAAAAGCGTCAGGTCCAGCGAGTTGCGGATCTGCAGGCCGGTGGTGATCGTGGCCACTTCGGGCAGTTCAATGCGGCAGTCGTTGTAGACCTTGCCAATCGTGTCGCCCAATTCCAGGCTGTTGTCGAGGATCGCAATGCCGCCGCAGCTGATGTCGGACAGCGGGAACGGCTTGCTGCCGCCGCCCAGCTCAGCCGGCTGCGGGATCAGGACGCGCACGGGGTTGGTGACCGGCGTGGCGATGCGGTAGAACTCGCGGCGCTGCAGGCGCACCAGGCTGGCCGGCAGCGGCATCTTGAAGGCCGGGCTGCCTTCTAACGTGGTCGATTCGATGTGCTCACCGCTGAACATGATGCGGATCTTGTCCAGCGTGGTTTCGAAGGAAAGCCTTTTTGCGCCAAGGATGCGGCGGTTCTGGTCGGGGCTGATGGAGCAGTCGAGGATGACGTTGCCGCCCTCGGCATCGACTTCCAGGATCGACGTGACGCAGACATCGGACTCGCCCTTGATGAGCATGCGGATCAACTGGTTTTTCTCGCCGATACTGCGCAGCAGCGCAGTGATCTCACGGCGCGATGCGACCTCGAAATCATGCCAGTTTTCCATGTCCGATTCCGAAATATAGCTGTGCATCAAAGTCCGTTTTCTGGGGATTCATTCGGTACGCTGAGATCGGGCGCCGGGGGCGGAGGCTGGCCAGTCTTTTGCGCTGCTTCAATATGATAAAGCCACGCTAACAGTTCCGCAATTACACGGTAGAGCAGTGGCGGGATCTGCTGGTCCAGGTCCACTTCCATCAGCAGCGATACCAGTTCTTTCGACTCGTGGATGTGCACGCCATGTTCGGCGGCGACGGCAATGATTTGCTCGGCCACCAGCCCGCGTCCTTTAGCGACGACTTTTGGTGCCGCTTCGCCGCTCTTGTAGGCGAGGGCGACGGCACTTTGCAGCGGCTTGCGCGGCTGCTCGTTCTGCTCACTCGGCGCCATCGTTGCCCTCCGCGTTGATGGCGAGGGAGGTCAGCGGTGCGCCTGCGGCATCCATGGCTTGCTGCAAGGCGCTGGCCCAGGCGCGCAGGGTGGCAGCCGTGTCTTCCGAACCGGACTGGACAGCAATATGCACCTGGTCGCCGACCAGGGTGACGTTGGCCGCGACCTTGCCCAGCATGGGGAAACGGAAGCGCACGCCGCTGCGCCAGACGGGATCGGCTTCGCCGTCGCGCCCCTCGCGGCGGCTGCCTTTGCCGCCGGCTTCGCCTTGCTGGTCGCGCTCGACCAGCCATTGCATTTGCTGGCCGGGCCAGGCTTCGCCTTGCCACATGACCTTGCCTTGTTCGTGGGTGTGCAACTGCTGGTTGATCATTTGCGCGGCGGACAGATCGGGGCCTGCCAACGCTTTCGCCACGGCATCAGCCTGGCTTTGTCCCGCACCTTGCGCGGCAGCCTGGCGCTGCATTTGCGGCTCGCGCTGCAAGTCTTGCAGCGAACGCTTGCCTGAGGCCCATTCGGCCACATGGGATTCGTAAAACAGGCCGCTGTCGCCTAGGGCGCGCTGCAAGCCCTGGCTGAGTTTTCCCGTATCGGGCGGGCCGCCGGCACTGAGCGGCGCCTTGCCGTTAATGGTGACCGGCATGCCCGGCGTCGTGTAGGCGGAGGCCAGTGCGCTGGCGATGGCGCGTGCGGCGGGACTGAGCGCGGCCTGCGGCGTGTCCTTGCCGAGCGAGGGCAACTGGTCGGACGGCACCAGCGGGGCTTTGCTGAGCAGGGCAGCGCCTGCACTCAGCGCGCGGCCCTGGGCTTGCGCGGCGCCAGTTTGGCCGGCTTCTGCGCCGCCGGCTGCCTGCGGTTGCTTGCCGCTCAGGTTCAGGATGGCCGCTTCCTGCGAAGGCAGGCGCCCTTGGGCCGGCATGTCGGGCATCTGGTCGCCCGACACGAAGGTCGCCATCTGGCCCGCTTGCGGACTGCCGGCGCCCACCTGCAGCGTGGCGCGCGGTTGGCCGCTGACGACGGTCAGAGGCAGTTCATCGCCGGCATTGATGCCGTTTGGCAGCAACATGCGCGCATTGGTATCGGCCACGCGCACCAGGAAACTGCCATCGGAGAATTTGCTGAGGACCTGGGCGGGCAGGGTTTGCCCGACCATTTGCGAGAGGGCGCGCTGGAAGGCTTCCTGGCGCGGTGCGGCAACCGCTGGCGCGGCCGAAGCCGCGCTGGTGGCGCTGACGCCCCGGACATCCAGGCGCGGGGGCAGCATGGCAGCCGCCCCGCTCAGACGGCGCCGTAGGCGGCGGCCAGGCGCCGTTCAGTGCCGCTGTTGTTGATCAGTTTGGACAGCTGGGCCATCCAGGGCATGGTCAGGTCGCGGATCTGGCGGTCGTCGTCCAGCATCTGCTTGATCAGGCCCAGCTTCTGCTGGCGCTCGGCGGCGTCCAGCACGACTGCTTCCTCATTGCCGCGCAGCAGGGCCACCTGGGCCGCTACCTGGCTTTCCAGCACTTCCAGTCCGTCCCAGTCGGACATCGTTGCTGCCGCCACCATCTTGTGGGTCAGTGCGGCCATGGCGGTGTAGGCGGTCAAAATTTCCACGTTCGTCATTGTCATCCTCGATTACATGCTGGACAAAGCAGCAGGCTGGGCATTGGTGGTCGCGGCAGGGTTGCCGCCGATCTGGTTCCAGGTATCGCGCAGGTCGGCCAGCAGGCCGCGCACTTCGTCCAGGATTTCCGGACTGTTCTTTATGTTTGCTTCGAGCAAGCGGCGGCTCATGTAGTCATACAGGGCATCCAGGTTGCGGGCGATCTCGCCGCCGGCTTCCTTGTCCAGGCTGGCACGTAAGCCATCGTCGATGATGCGGATGGCTTTGGAGATGGCTTTGCCTTTTTCTTGCACATTACCTGCATTCATTTGGGTCTGCGCAGTCATGATCGCAGCCAGGGCGCCGTCGTACAGCATGACGATCAGCTTGTGCGGCGAAGCGGAGCTGACGCCGGTTTCCAGACCGACTTTCGCGTAGGCGTTGACGCCGCGTGAAGTAGTTCCAAACATAATCTCTCCTTATTCCTGCGCTCAGCTGTTGGAGGCAATAGCCGCCAGTTGCTGAGTCAAATACGCTTGCGTGCTCTGCATTTTCGCCAAGGTCGCATCAAGCCGCGTAAATTGGGTGCGGTAGCGTTTTTCAATGTCGTCCAGCTTGGAAGAGAAGGCGTCGCGCTGTTTGGCCACGTCCTTGATGCTCTTGTTTAAGCCTTCGGTCACGGTCGTCAGCAAGCCTTTGCTGCCCAGGAATGACGTGGCCAGGTTGTTGAGCTGGTAGGCATAGCCTTGCGAGAAGGAGACGGTGCCGCGATCGCCGAGGGCGCCGCCGGTAATGTCGATTTTCAGGCCTTCCGCATCGGTGCCCTCGGCGCCGGTGAGGGTCTGTCCGGTTCCGACCACTGCCTTGCCACCCAGGGTGCCGGCCACGTCGGTGCCGACCACCGGCGTTGCGCCGCCGAACACGCTGTCCACGGTGCTGCCGCTGACACTGGTCAGGGCGATATTCGAGGCCGAGCCGTATTTGCTGGACGAGAGCACCAATTTGCCGCTGCCGTCGATCGCTGCGGTGACGCTGGAACCGGTATCCGAGAAGGCTGCTGTGCCGTTGATCGATGACTGTACGATCTTGGCCAGTTCGGCGGGCGAATAGGTGCCTGCCGGGATGGTGACATTGGCGATATTTTTCGAGTTGCTGGGCGTGGTGTCGTTCAGGGTCACCGCCCAGGTGGTGTTGGCGGCAATCGTGGTGCTGCCCAGCGCTGCCGAGCTGGTCAATGCACCTTGGCTGGCCAGTGCCGTGATGTTCAGCGCATAGCTGCCCGGCTTGGTTTTTGCAGTCGAGCTGACAAAGCTGACGTTCGGGTCGGTGGCATTGCCGATCGCGGTAAACAGGCCGGCGATGTCGCCGAAATTCTTTTCGATTGCCTTGTTCAGCTTGGCGTCGTCGAGGCTGAGCGTGCCGTCTTTTGCAAAGGAAATGCCTACCTGGCCCATATTGGTCAGGCTGCCGGACAGGCCGGTGATCTGGCCGCTCATCATGCGGCGCAATTGCGCCTGCATCGACTGGGCGGTCGGGTCGCCTTGCAGCGCGCCGGCTTTCTTGGTTTCCGGGTCGTAGGCGGTGAGTTTTTTCAGCGCGCCGTTGAGTTCGTTGTACGCCTTGACGAAGGCCGTCAGGTTGGTCTTGACGCTGTTGGTGTCGCGGGCAACATTCAGCGTCGTACTGCCGACCTGGTTGACCGTCAGGCCCACGCCCTGGATCGATTCGTTGACAGTGTTGGAGTGGCTGCTGACGGCAATGCCGTTGACAGTCAGCTTGGTGTCCTGGGCAGCACTGGTCTGCTGCATCGACTGGGTGCCGGCCGGATCATAGCTGAGCAGGCTGCTCAGGGCCGCGTCCGGCGGGTTGCTGCCGTCACCGCTCAGGCTGATCTTCATGGCCGCGTTTTCGCCGGTCTTGTTCGACGTCAGCACCAGACGGTACGGGGACGCGCTGCCGTCGGACACGATGGTGGCGGTCACGCCCAGGCTGGCTTTGTTGATGGCGTCAGCCACGCCTTGCAGGGTGTTGTTGGTGCTGTCGATGACGACGGAACCCGTTGGCTGGCTGGCATCCTGGCTGAAACCACCGCCCAACATGCTGCCGCCGGTGCCGGCAGTCAGGCCGGCGGCGGCAGGATTGTTGCCGGCGATGGTGATTGGGCTGCCGTTGGCCGAGGTCAGGGTGACGCTGCTGGCCGAAGCGTAGGTGGCCCCGGCGTTCGCGGCGCCCGCCGCAGTCTTGGCGCCGCCGGTGACGCCGCTGGCGGTTTCGGTGATGGCCACGCTGGCGCCGCTGGCACTGCGGAATTCCAGGGTGCCGGCGGCGGCACTGCCGGTAAACGTGATGCCGGCAGCAGCGAGTGCGGTAGCGGTGGTGCCGCCCGCATTGGCCAGGTCGGCATCGAGGGAAGCAGCCGTGACGCCGGCGCCCGCCGCGACGCCTGCTCCCTGGCTGGCGATCGTGACGTTGCCGACTTTCAGCGCGTAAGAGCCCGTGCCATCGGTCGCCACGTCGCCAAAGGTGGAGAAAATATTCGCCACCGTGGCAGTGACGCCGGTCGTGCTGGTCTTGTCATTGATGGCATTTGCCAGTGCCGTGGCGCTATTGGTGCCGCTTGAGGTTGGAATGGCAGTGCCGTTGATACTGAGCGAGCCATTGGCCAAGCCGTTGGCCAGCATCGATGAGCTCAGGCCCGTGCCTTGCAAGCCGAAGCTGCCGCTGGCCGTACCGAACTGGAAGGACAGGGTCGTCGAACCGCCCAGGCCGATAGTCGACGTCTTGCTCGCCAGGCCAGTGGTCATCAGGGTCTGCGCCTGCGCCAGCTGGCTGACATTGATCTTGTAATTGCCCGCCACTGCCTTGGCCGAAGCGCTGGCAGTCAGCAAATCCTTGTTGCCTACCGTGGTAGAGAAGCCTTTGAAGGAGTTGGCCGAGGTCAGGCCGCCCAGGGCGCTCTGGAACACGCCGACCGCTGCGGTCAGTGAACCGAAGGCGCTCACCTTGGCCTGGTAGGACGCGGTCTTGCGGTCGTAGCCCGCCAGTGGCGCCGCTTCGGCCGCCATGAGTTTGTCGACGATGTCGTTGACCTGCAAGCCGGAACCGATACCGGGAGATGATAGTGCTGGGGTGCTGGAAAGGGCCACGGCAAACTCCTGAGGAAACAAGATAAGTCTAACTTGTTTACGGCAGAATCAAAGGGGACTTGAGAGGGGGAAATACCTGTTTATTCTTGTCTGAAATGACAAGCTTCCCTGCGGCCAGCATAGCGCAAAAAAGCCCGGGCTGCCGCAAGGGCAGGGCCGGGCCGGGAACGCTGTTGCTAGTGGTCAGGCTTCCTGATCGACCAGCAAACCCCTGAAGGCGTCGATCGCCTTGGCGATCTCCAGGGCTTCCGGAGTCGGAATCTGGCGCAGCACTTCCTGGGTATGCAGGTCAATCACTTTGACGACGGTGCGGTGGCTGTCATCGTCGATCGAGAACAGCAGGCTTTGGGCCCGCTGCTGCACCGACTTGTTCAGCTTTGCAACGGCTTCTTCCACATCCTTCTTGGAAGGCGTTGCTTCCTTGGCCTTGACCGCATCGATGGTTTCCACCGCAGCAGCCGGGCTGCGGCCTGCCACCGGGAGGGCCACGAAATCCGGGACCGCGATGCCGCGGTCAGCGCGCGGCACAGTAGCAGTTATTGAATCGATAGTCATACAGACCTCCTACGGAAAATTCCCCGGTCCGGCGAACCGGAGCGGGGAACCGCTTTTTTACCTAGCTTATTGGCGATTAGCCGCGCAGCAGGCTCAGCACGCCGTTAGGCAGCGAGTTAGCCTGGGCCAGCATCGCGGTACCAGCTTGTTGCAGGATCTGGCCGCGGGTCAGGCTTGCGGTTTCTGCAGCAAAGTCGGTGTCCACGATACGGCTGCGCGATGCAGACAGGTTCTCGGTCGTCGCGCTCAGGTTCGAGATGGTCGAGGAGAAGCGGGACTGCAGTGCGCCGAACGATGCGCGCTGGCTGTTCACCGAAGCCAGGGCGGCGTCAGCGATCTTGATTGCCAGCTGGGCGTTGTCGAAGGTCGTCACGTCCAGGGTTGCCACCGACTTCAGGGTCGAACCACCAGCCAGGCTGAAGCCAGTTGCAGCGGCTTCCGTCACCGAGAACGAGCTCTCGGAGTCCATGGTCACGCGGCCCATCACGGTCGACACAGCAGCTGCTGCAGTCATCGCGTTGGCTGCACCGTTCAGCGCGCCAGCGGCGTTGTAGTTCTGTGCGCTCAGGACAGTGTTGCCACCGGTCTTGGTGTTGGTCAGCTTGATGTCGGAGCCGGTCGAATGCGACAGTTTCAGCTTGTTGTTGGTCTCGTCGTACTGGGCAGTCACGCCGGTCTTGGACGATTGCGCATTGAAGGCATTGATCGCCGAAGCATAGTCGTCAGCCGAGTTGGCACCGGTACCGATGGTGAAGGACACGGTCACTGGGGAGCCAGCGTTGTCGCCTTCGACGGTCATGGTGTAGGACTCAGCGCCCAGGGTCAGTGCAGCGTCGGTTTTGGCCGATGCAGTGACGCCGGTGTTGGCGGTCTGTGCGTTGATGCTGGCAGCGACCGACTTGGCGGTGCTGGTAGCGGCCAAGGTGGTGATGGTTGCCGAACCGCGGGAACCGTTGATGGTCGCGGTGGTGGCAGCCGAGGTGTTGGCAGCGGTCACGGCAGCAGGCGCGCCTTCGATACGGTTGTCGCCGTAGGTGCTGGTCAGGAAGTTGGCGCCAACAGCCTGGATGGTCTGGTTGGCGTCAGCGCCGACCTGGAAGGTGGCGGTGCCCATCGAGCCGTCCAGCAGGTTTTTGCCGTTGAAGTTGGTGGTCTGGGCAACGCGGTTCAGTTCGGATGCCAGTTCGCCAACTTCAGTCTGCAGCGCCTGACGGTCCGAAGCCGAGTTGGTTGCGTTGGAGGACTGCACTGCCAGTTCACGGATACGCTGCAGGATGTCGCCGGAGGAAGCCAGCGCGCCTTCAGCGGTTTGAGCCAGCGAAACGCCGTCGTTGGCGTTGCGCATTGCCTGGTTCATGCCGCGAATCTGGGAATTCATACGGTCCGAAATTGCCAGGCCAGCCGCATCGTCCTTAGCGCTGTTAATACGCAGGCCGGAGGACAGACGTTGCAGGGAGGTCGACAGGCTGCTCTGGGATGCGTTCAGGTTGCGCTGCGAGTTCAGGGACGAGATGTTGGTGTTAATTACGGAAGCCATGGTATTTCTCCATTCGGTACTACTGATTGGGCAATTTGCTCATTCACTTTGGCCCGCCACGCTGTTCTTGTGACGATCAAGCCGCTGTTGTTTTGGGTAACGGTTGCCGCACGGGAACCTTTAGGGCGATTTAGCCGGCAAATCCCCCTGTTTTACCCCTCAAGTTGCCTACGGAGTGCCGCTTAGTCGGCGGGCTTTTCATGAACTTTAGGCCGAAAAAAAATATTTTTCACGCGCAAAAAAAGTTCGGCGGGCGGAGAAATAGGGATGTTTATGCTTGGTAATTAACGTTTGCATTTGGAAATATATTGAGTACTATGCAATTCCGATAACTCTTTGTTAATCACAATGCATATTCTCCCTCAACGTTTGGCTGCCGCCTTATGCGCCGTGGCTTGTACCCAGGCGTGCGCCGGCGTCCTGCCCGTCGTCGACGTCAATAACCCGGTCAGTTGGCCGGGCGCCGCGGTCGATGCGATCCATAGTCATTACCAACAGCATTTTTTCGCGACCCAAACCGGACTCCTGTCGGGATTGGGCATATTCACGGCCCCCGGCTACACTTGGCAGACGACCAGCGTCAAGATCAAGATTGGCGGCGGCGACAGCTGGCAGACCGATGGCTGGACTGCACCGTTTACGTCTCGCCTGGACGGGACGCTGGTCGATTTGACAGGCTTTAAGCTGCACGTGAATGCAGGTGACGACATCGTCTTTGATGTTGGCGGTGGTGGCAGCGCATTCATGGTGCAGCATGGCTTGGGGCCGCTGTACGAAAAGAACAACTTTTCGGATTTCCCGATGCGGAGAACCGACCGCTCGTTGGCCTTCACCACCTGGATGATCCCGGACCCTGCCGCAACGGATCCGGCCTCCGATGTGCCGGCGCCAGGCGCCGGCATGCTCACGCTGCTGGGCTTGGCGATGCTGGCGCTGGCACGAAACCTGGCGGCCCGGCGCGTGCGCTAAATAGAAAAGAGCCCGCCATGGGCGGGCTCTTTCGCTCAGGCCCTGAGCCTGCTATTCAGCAACCACCACGCGGTTCTTGCCCGACTTCTTGGCCTTGTACATGGCCTCGTCGGCGCGCTTGACCAGGTCGGACTGACCCTCGTGCGGGCGGCGCAGGGCGACACCGGCCGAGAACGTGATCAGTACCTTTTCGTTTTCATGCATGAAGAAGTGGCGGGTCAGTTCACGCTGCAGGCGGGTCATGGTGGCTTCCGCCGCCTCGATGGTCGTCTCGGGCAGCAGGATCAGGAATTCCTCGCCGCCGAAGCGGGCGATCACGTCCATCGAGCGCAGGGTCTCCTTGACTACCTTGACCAGGTGCTTGAGTGCGTTGTCGCCGGCGATGTGGCCCATGGTGTCGTTGAGCTTCTTGAAATCGTCCAGGTCCAGCACGGCGATGCAGAGGGGCGTGCCGCGGCGGTCGGCGCGCGCGGTTTCGCGTTCGAACACGTCGTCCAGGCCGCGCCGGTTCAGCGAGCCGGTCAACTGGTCTTCACGCACCAGTTCGCTCAGGTGCTGCAGCTTCGCTTCCAGCGCGTGGATGCGCGCTTCGGCATCCTGCACTTCCTGCCGCGCCACCATCATATTGTCGCGCGCCTTCAGGGCTTCGCTCTGTACCTGGCGGGTTTCCTTCAGCACGTCGTCAAGGATCTGGTTCAGCTCGCCGATATCGCGGGCGGCGCGGATCTTGTCGGAATAGCCACCAATCTTTTCGTGGAAGTCGCCCGTCGAGGTCGCTACAGCGCCAAGGCGGTCGATGAAGGTCATCATCATGTTCTTGACCGTGGCCTTGACGTCGGTGATCGAGTGCTTGAGCTGGCTCTGCTTGTAGATGACGTCTTTCAGGCTGCGCGTGGCTTCTTCCAGCGCGCGCTGGTCGATCGGGCCGGCAATCAGGTTTTGCACGGCGTCGATCTGGCCGCGCAGCCAGGAGTCGTCATCCAGCAATTCGCTGACGTTTTCCAGCAGCAGACGGAACAGGCGCAGCAGCAGTTCTTGCTGCTCGGCGGTGTCGCCGCTGCGGATCTCGATCTGGTAACACAGCTCCTTGAGGCGGCTGCCGATCTCGGTCAGCGCAGCCTCGGTATGGGCTTCCTTGGTGGCGGCACCCAGCGACTCGGCTTCGGCCACCAGGTTCGGGCTGTCGGACAGCAAGGAAGCGACGGCAAAGGTCAGGGTGCGGCTCAGCAGTTCGCGCAGCAGGCGCGCCTGTTCGTTGTTTTCTTCAGGCACCAGGCCGCCGGCGCCGACCTTGACCAGGGGCCGTTCGGCCAGGGCAGCCAGGGTGCGGGCGTAGGTATCCCAGTCGCGCGCCTTGACGGCACGGTTGAAACGACGGCCGAAGTCGGCCAGGTCGCCCGGCTGGTCGGTCAGGCGGGCGGCGAACTGGACCAGCATGGCTTCTGCCGGGCTCTCCTGCACGACCGGGGCCGGCGGCACCGGCACGATGCCGGCGATTTCATTGTAGATGTCGCGATACGCGTCTGGCGTAGGGGCAATCCGGCGCACAGCGAGGCGGCGGAATGCCTCGCGAGCGATATCAGCCGGATTCATGTCCGCCGCGGCTGGATTGGTGGGTTTGCTAGACATCTGACGTACAGCCTTCATTAAGGTTTACCGATTACCAGCATCTTAAGCCACTGTCCAGTCGCATGATTCAATGATAAACGGGAGAAAATGTGCTTACTTCTTGGCATCATTTTCTAATCGATCAGCTGGTTCTTGATGGCGTAGTGCGTGAGTTCGGCGCTGTTCTTCAGGTTCATCTTGGCCAGCAGGCGGGAGCGGTATTCGCTGACGGTCTTGACCGAGAGTGATAGCTCCTTGGCAATGGTGCCTACGGTCTTGCCGGAGGCGATCATGGTCAGGGTCTGGTACTCGCGGTCGGACAGCGTTTCGTGCGGCGCAGCCTGATGGTCCTCGCCGACATGGTTGGCCAATTCCTGGGCCAGTGCCGGGCTAACATATTTTAACCCCGCTGCGCACTGGCGGATTGCATTTACTAACTCTTTCGGTGCACTTTGTTTGGTGAGGTAGCCGGCAGCGCCGGCCTTGAGGGAGCGGATGGCGTACTGGTCTTCGCGATGCATGGACAGCATCAGCACGGCCAGCTCGGGTTTGTCTTTCTTGACCTGTTTCAGCACTTCGATGCCGTTGCGGTCGGGCAGGGAGATATCGAGCAGCAGGACATTGCAGCCGGACTTGCGGAACAGCTTGATGGCATCGAGGCCATTTTCCGCTTCGCCGGCGACGACGATGTCCTTGGTTTCAGCCAGGATCTGCTTCAGGCCCTCGCGCACGATGGCATGGTCGTCGGCAATAAATACTTTGATGACGGCTTTTTCACTCATGACCCATTGTAACGTCTGGCGCGTGGGCCGGGAGGCGGATTTTGATCGCCACTTCGGTGCCGCCGCCGGCTGCATGACCCAGGTTGAGCGTGCCGCCCAGCGCGCGCGCGCGCTCGGCCATGCCGCGCAGGCCGAAGGAGTCGGGCTTGGCGCGGTCGGACGGGCGGATGCCGCGGCCATTGTCGATGATCTTCAGGGTCAGGACGCCGCGGCTGCGCGTCAGCTTGACGGTGACCGCGCTCGCTTGCGCGTGCTTGGCGATATTGG
The DNA here is from genome assembly GCF_049904655.1 of Pseudoduganella sp. R-34. NCBI lineage: Bacteria > Pseudomonadati > Pseudomonadota > Betaproteobacteria > Burkholderiales > Oxalobacteraceae > Pseudoduganella > Pseudoduganella sp. R-34. Next base: position 5,378,905 of record NZ_CP184572.1, on the reverse strand, counting down.
TCAACGCTTCCTGTGCGATGCGGAACAGGGCTGCCGCCTGTTCGGGGTCCAGTTCGAGTTCCTTCATGCTGGCCTGCAGGGTGCAGGCGATGCCGGCCTGGGCTTCGAATTCCTTGACCTGCCATTCCAGCGCCGGCAGCAGGCCGAAGTCCAGTACCGAGGGGCGCAGGTCGAGCGTCAGGCGATGCACGGCATCGATGGTACGGTCGACCAGGGAGTCGACGTAGGCCGCCTTCTGCTGCAGGGTGTCATCGCCTTCCGGCAGGCGCGCGGCCAGCATGGCCAGGGCCATCTTGATGGCAGTCAGGTTGCCGCCCAGGTCGTCGTGGATTTCGCGCGCGATGCGTTCGCGTTCCTGCTCCTTGACCCGTTCGATATGGGCGGTCAGCTCGGCCAGCCGGGCGCGGCTGGCGCGCACTTCGAGCTGCTCCTGCTTGCTCTCCGTGATGTTGGACATGATGCCTTCCCACTGCACGCCGCCATCGGGCAGGGCATGCGGGGTGCTGCGCAGGTTGATCCACTTGACGTCTTTCCAGGCCTCGACCCAGATGCGGCCTTCCCAGTTCCAGCTCCACAGGGAATTGGCCGAGGACTGCATCGACTCCAGGTAGGCGGGGCGGTCTTCCGGCAGCACCAGCGACAGGAAACGCTCAGGTTCGGCCTGCAGTTCGGCGGCGTTGATGCCCAGCAGGGCCAGGCAGCCATCGCTCAAATAGGGGAAGGACACGCTGCCGTCAGGATGGCGGCGGAACTGGTAGACCAGTCCGGGAGCGTTGGCGGCGATATGGTGGAGGGCGGTCGGCAAGGCTGGACGCATATGTGGTTGAATTGTCAGCGGCGGCGCATGCGCCAGAACGCGCTGAAGCGGCGCAGCACGCGCATCGGTCGGGCGGCGAAACGGCCGCGGCGCCAGCCGGCGCGCCAGCGGCGCAGCCATTCGCGCACATGGTCGACCAGGGCGCGGCATTCACGCCAGGCGGCAGTGGCTTTGAGGCGCGCGATCCAGCGTTCTTTCAATTCCATGAAGCGGCCGTGCAGCCAGGCGAACCAGCGCAGGCGCAGCAGCGACGGGCGGGTCAGGGCATACAGCCGCGCCACGGCGGCGGCGCCAGCCACCTTGGCCAGCACGAATACGCTGATGCCCATGAAGGCATGGCCCCGCGCCATGGCGAACAGGGCCAGCAGCTTGACCGGGAACAGCATCAGTGCCGGCAGCAGGAACACGGCCATGGCGGCAGCGGGGCCGAGGCTGCAGATGATGCGCTCCAATGCCCGCAACGGCGGGAAGCGAGCCAGTATCGCCATCAGGCGCGCCCCGAGATCCCACAGCCATTCCTCGAAGATCAGGAACAGGGCTGCGCAGTAGACGAGGGGGGCGAACAGGCGCCGCCTGAGTGTGTACAATCGCTTCATGTGAGTGCCATTATTGCACCAAATAATTAGAAAACGGTTATGAACAAAGCTTTTGTCAAAGAGGGTGAGCAGGACGATGACGACGACCTGCCGCCAGGTGCGCCGCCGATCCCTCCCGGCTCCAAGAACTACATTACGCCGGCTGGCTACCAGCGCATCAAGGATGAGCTGCTGCAGCTGATCGATGTCGAGCGTCCCGAGGTGGTGAAGGTGGTGCACTGGGCCGCATCGAACGGCGACCGTTCCGAAAACGGCGACTACATTTATGGCAAGCGCCGCCTGCGCGAAATCGACCGCCGCATTCGCTTCCTCACCAAGCGCATGGACCTGGCCGAAGTAGTCGATCCCAGCATCCACCATGGCAACGACCAGGTATTCTTCGGCGCCACCGTCACCTACGCCAGGCGCGACGGCGAGGAGCACACCATCACCATCGTCGGCATCGACGAATTCGATCCGCTGAAGGGCAAGGTCAGTTGGATCAGCCCGGTCGCCCGCACGCTGACCAAAGCACGCGAGGGCGACACAGTGCTGCTGCACACGCCGAATGGCGCCGAAGAACTGGAAATCCTGGAAGTCAGCTACCCCTCCCCGAACGCCTGAGCAAGGCGGGGATACCGCAATAGCGGCCTGCAGCAGCAATTCATCGCCAAAGTATTATCAGTGCAACTTTGCCAAGTTGTTATAATAAATTTTTAATTACTTTTATGGCAAGGTGTGCGCATGGCTTTCGCTCAACTGACGCAGGTCTTCTATGATCCATCCGCGGCGTTCGCGGCGCTGAAGGAGCGCCCGCGGGCGTGGTTGCCGCTGCTGCTGCTTTACGTGAGCAGTATCGGCATCCTGGTCTGGTATTTCCAGACCGTCGACTGGGACTGGATGATGATGAACACCTTCCCGCCGGACATGCCCGCCGACCAGCGCGAGGCGGCCAGCAAAACCATGACACGCGGCGTGATGATGGGAATGGGCGTGGCGGGCATCATCGTGGGCACCCTGTTCATCTACTGCCTGCTGGGACTGTATTACTGGCTGGCGGGGAAACTGGCCAGCATGGACCTGAGCTTCAAGTCCGGCTTCTCGCTGGCGGCATGGGCCTCGCTGCCAGGCCTGATCGGCGTGCCGCTGATGGCGCTGCAGATCATCACCAGCAAGGGCCAATTGGCGCTCGAACAAGCGGACATGCTGTCGCTGAACTTCCTGCTGGTGCACGCTGCGCCGCATACGCCATGGGCGGGCATCGCCAGCGCACTCAAGCTCACCGATATCTGGGTGGTCTTGCTGGCTGCGATCGGCCTGCGTACCTGGACCGGTAAAAGCACCACGACCTGCGCCATCATCGCGGCGCTGCCGTATGTCGTGATCTACGGCTGCTGGACCGCCTGGATCCTGTTCAAGAATTGAGGCGCGCATGAAACGCAAACTGATTGCATTGGCCGTGGTGGCGGCCTTCATCGGCATTCCTGTCGCCGTCAAGTTCGGCGGCTCGCCGCCGAAGGTCGAAGCCGAACTGGCCAAGGTCGAGAACAAGGCGATTTATCCTGCGGTGCTGGCGTCCGGCAGCTTGGTGTTCCGCCAGGAGGTGCAACTGTCGCCGGAAGTGATCGGCAAGGTGTCGGAAGTGCTGGTGAAGGAGGGCGACAAGATCGAAAAAGGGCAGGTCGTGCTGCGCCTCGATCCGAGCACCTACAAAGCCGATGTGGCGCAGCAGGAAGCGGCGGTGCGCAACGCGGCCGTCAGCGTGGACCGCGCCCAGATCGACCTGGAAAACCAGCAGCGCAAGCTGGAGCGCTCGCGCCAGCTTGCCGCTGCCAAGTTCATCGATGTGTCGCGCCTCGATGATGCGAAGCTGGCGGTGGACCTGGCGGTGGTGTCGCTGCGCAGTGCGCGTGAAAGCCGTCAGCAAGCGATGGCGATGCTGGCGCTGGCGCAGGAGCGCCTGGCCAAGACCGAGGTGCGGGCGCCGATTTCGGGTACCGCCACCAGCGTTTCGATCAAGGCCGGTGAAACGGCCGTGGCCAGCGCTACGGGGATTGCCGGCTCCAGCCTGATGACGATCGCCGACGTCAGCTCCATGATCGCGGAGGTAAACGTGGACGAAGGCGATATCGCCAACGTCGCGCCAGGACTGAAGACGCGCATCTTCCCCTCGGCCTATGCCGACCGTCCGCTGAGCGGCAGGGTGGAATCGGTCTCGCTGGCGCCGAAGCCCCAGGGCCTGGGCCAGGCTACGAGCCAGGGCCGCAGCTACGTGGTCAAGGTCAAGCTGGCGCAGCACCAGCTTGCGCTGCGCTCCGGCATGACCTGCCGTGCCGAGATCGTGACCGGCGACGGCGCGCCGCGGCCGGTGGTTCCGCTGCAGGCCGTGCAACTGACCGAGGCTTCGGAAGGCAAGGGCAAGCGCAGCAATTATGTCTACGCGATTGTCGACGGCGTGGCGAAGAAGCGCGCCGTGGAACTGGGCTTGTCTGACGACAGCAACCAGGAGATCACCAAGGGCCTGGCGCTCGGCGAGACCGTTGCAGTGGGGCCGGCGCGCACCTTGCGCGACCTGCGTGAAGGAACTGCCGTCAAGGCCAAGGCGGCGGAGTCCAAGGCCCTCAAGGTCGCCGATGGAAGCAAGCCGTGATCACGCTGACCGGCATCACCAAGCAATACCAGATGGGCGACCAGACCGTGCATGCCTTGCAGGGTGTGGACCTGCACATCGAGCGCAACGAACTGGTGGCGTTTATCGGCGCTTCGGGCTCCGGCAAATCGACGATGATGAATATCGTCGGCTGCCTGGACCGGCCGAGCGCGGGCACCTATTTCCTGAACGGCAAAGATGTGGCGACCATGGCCAGCGACGACCTGGCCCAGGTGCGCAACGAGGAAATCGGCTTCATCTTCCAGAGCTTCCACCTGCTGCCTCGCCACACTGCGCTGGATAACGTGGCGCAGCCGCTGATCTACCGCGGCATTCCGCCATCGGAGCGCAAGCGCATGGCGCGCGAGGCGCTGGAGCACGTCGGCTTGGGTGAGCGCATGCATCACCGGCCCAACGAGCTGTCCGGCGGCCAGCGGCAGCGGGTGGCGATCGCGCGGGCACTGGTGGGCAAGCCATCGATCCTGCTGGCCGATGAACCGACCGGCAACCTGGATTCGGCCACCACGCGCGAAATCATGGCCTTGATCAAGGACGTGCACCGGAACGGCCAGACGGTCGTGATGGTGACGCACGAACCTGACATTGCGGAACAATGCCAGCGCATCGTGAGGCTGCAGGATGGGCGCGTGCTGTCCGACCATCGCGTGGCAGGAGGCTAGCCGATGTACATTTTTATCGAAGCGCTTCGCTCGGCGATGGCGGCCATCCGCGCGCACCGCATGCGCAGCTTCCTGACTTCGCTGGGCATCATCATCGGCGTGGCGTCGGTGATTACGGTGATCTCGCTGATCCAGGGCTTGTCGCAGTCGATCACGCGCCAGTTCGAAGGCCTGGGCGGCAATGCGCTGACGGTGCATGCCAAGAACGACTTCAAGGACGTCATGCGGGGCAAGATCAATTACCTGCAGTTCGAAGACGTCGAACAGTTGCGCGGGCACGTGGAAGGCATCCGCGAATTGAGCCCGGCATTCATGTTCCCCGGAAGTGAAATCCGCTACGGCAACCAGACTGCGTCCAGCCGCCAGCAATTGGCCGTGACGGCGGCCTTCATGGAAGTGAATGGCAGCTATCCCCGCCTGGGGCGTTTCATCAGCGAGTCCGATAATGCGAGCGCAAGGCGGGTGTGCGTGATCGGCGAAAAGATGATCGAGCTGCTGCACCTTCCCGACAATCCGCTGGGTGAGTTCATCCAGTTCTCGGGCGAGTGGTTCAAGATTGTCGGGGTGCTGGAGAAGAAGGGCGAAATCCTCGGCATGTCGCAGGACGACCAGGTGCTGGTACCGTTCCGCACCGGTCAAAGCGTCATCGGCAACACCCGCAAGCCGAGCATGTCGATCACGGTGTCGATCAGCGACATTGGCCGCACCGAAGAACTCAAGGCGCGCATTGCCACGGTGATGCGGCAAGCGCATCGCCTGCACGCGGACCAGAAGGACGATTTCGAGATCCAGTCTTCCGACCAGTTCCTCAAGAGCTTTGAGACGGTGACCACCACGGTCACGCTGGTGATGGGCGGCGTGGTCGGCATCGCGCTGCTGGTGGGCGGAATCGGGATCATGAACATCATGCTGGTGTCGGTCAGCGAACGCACGCGCGAGATCGGGATCTGCAAGGCAATCGGCGCGCGCAGCCGCGACATCCTGATGCAGTTCCTGATCGAAGCGGTGACCTTGTCGATGCTGGGCGGCGCGATCGGCGTCCTGCTCGGCTATGGCTTGGGCCACGCGATCGCCAGCGTGATTCCCGACTTCCCCGGCGCATACGTGCCCTGGTGGGCGGTCGCGTTGTCGGTGATGTTCTCCGCCGGCGTCGGCGTGATCTTCGGCGTGCTGCCCGCCGCCAAAGCCGCCAAGCTCGACCCGATCGAAGCCCTGCGCTACGAATAGGCTGATTGCGCCCGCACAAAGCCCACGCCCGCCACATCGCTATCCTTTGAACTGGCGGTGTCTGACCCGGCGGGTCAGACACCGGTTTGCCGGTTTAAAGGAGAGAGAAAATGCCCCGCCCACTGCGCAATTACCCACCAGGCACCTGTCTCCATCTGGTTCAGCGTGGCAACAACGGCCAGTGTTGCTTTCATGACGATGACGAGCGGCGAGGTTTCCTTTCCCTGCTCAAGGAACATAGTCTTAAAGCCCACTGCGATGTTCATGCCTATGTGTTGATGACAAACCATTTCCATTTACTTGTGACAGTGCGAGAACGCAATGCGCAAGCGAACATGATGAAGTTGCTGGCGCAGCGCACTGCACTTTGGCGGCACGTCAGGCATGGTGGTACAGGTCCAATGTGGGATGGTCGATATCACTCGTCACAAATCGACAGCGAAGCATATTTGCTCTTGTGTCAGCGCTATATTGAACTCAATCCAGTTCGCGCTGGAATGGTGGAGTTTGCTGGTGGTTATAAGTGGTCGAGCTATCGGGCAAATGCAGAAGGTGTCAGGGATGATTTGCTGTGCCAGCATTCGGTTTATCTTGGCTTGGGGATGAATGCATTGGAGCGGCAGCGCGCTTATCGGGCGCTTTTTGATACCCCATTTTCGGAAAAAGACCTGGAGCGGATTCGGTTTGCAACTTTGGGGGATGCCGCTTTAAAACCGGTAAACCGGTGTCAGACCCGCAGGGTCTGACACCTTCTACGCGCGCTCGCGGGTGACGCGGTTGACGCCTGCCACTTTTCTTACGTTGCGGATTAATGCTGCCAGGTGGACGCGGTCTTTTACCTGGATTGTGAAGCGCAGCTGGTGCAGCACATGGTCGCGGTCTTCATCCATGCCGACAAAGGTGATGTTGCCGTCGCTTTCGCCGATTTCGGCGGCCACCCGGGCCAAAATACCCTTCTCATTGTTGATGATCAGGCGGATGCGGCTGTCGAAGCGGCGGTTGATCTCGGTGCCCCATTTGACGGCGATCCAGCGCTCCGGCTCTTTCTGCTTCGAGCGCTTGGCCACCGAGCAGTCGCCGGTGTGCACCTGCAGGCCCTGGTCGCGGCGCAACTGGCCGACGATATGGTCGCCCGGGATCGGCAGGCAGCATGGCGCAAGCTGCACCGACACGCCTTCGCTGCCGTAGATCGTGACCGGGTCGAGTTCTTTCGGGCTGGTGTGCTCGATCGGCGCGCTGGCCGACTCTCCGCCCAGCAGGCCGAAGATGTGGCGCGCCACCAGCGCGGCCATGCGCTTGCCGATGCCGATGTCGGCATACAGTTCTTCCATCGACTTGGCCGACGATTCGTTCAGCAGGCGTTCCATCAGCGGCGGCGGCAGCTCGCCCGGCACGCTGATCGCATCCAGCGCCTGCGCCAGCAGTTGCTGGCCGAGGCGGATCGATTCCGGCAGGTTGATGGTGCGCAGGTGGTGGCGGATCGCCGAGCGCGCCTTGCCGGTGCGGACGAAGGACAGCCAGGTCGGGCTTGGGCGGGAGTTCGGGTCGGTAACGATTTCGACGATGTCGCCGTTGCGCAGTTCGGTGCGCAACTGGGCGGCTTCGCCGTTGATGTTGACCGACACCGTGTGGTCGCCGATCCCGGTGTGGATCGAGTAGGCGAAATCGATCGGCGTAGCGCCGCGGGGCAGGGCGATGATCTTGGACTTCGGCGTGAACACATAGACCGAATCGGGGAACAGGTCGACCTTGACGTGCTCCAGGAATTCGGCCGAGTCGCCGGTCTGCTGCTGGATGTCGAGCAGCGATTGCAGCCAGGCGTGGGTGCGCTGCTGCATGTCCGAGATGTTGGCGTCGTTGCTCTTGTACAGCCAGTGCGCGGCCACGCCCGATTCGGCGGTGCGGTGCATTTCCTGGGTGCGGATCTGGAATTCCACCGGCGTGCCGTACGGGCCGATCAGGGTGGTGTGCAGCGACTGGTAGCCGTTCAGCTTGCGGATCGCGATATAGTCCTTGAACTTGCCCGGCATCGGCTTGTACAGCGAGTGCAGGGTGCCCAGCGCCACATAGCAATTGGGGAAGCTGTCGACCACCACGCGGAAGCCGTACACGTCCAGCACCTGCGAGAATGACAGGTGCTTGGAGCGCATCTTCTTGTAGATGCCGTAAAGGGTCTTTTCGCGGCCATAGACTTCGGCCTCGATGCCAGCCATGGACAGCGTGTTCTTCACCGCGTCGAGGATCTTCGACACCACTTCGCGCCGGTTGCCGCGTGCCGCTTTCACGGCCTTGGCCAGCACGTGGTAGCGCACCGGGTACAGGTGGGAGAAGGACAGGTCCTGCAGTTCGCGGTAGATGTTGTTCAGGCCAAGGCGGTGCGCGATCGGCACGTAGACTTCCATCGTCTCGGCGGCGATGCGGCGCTTCTTGGCCGGGATCATCACTTCCAGCGTGCGCATATTGTGCAGGCGGTCGGCCAGCTTGATCAGTATCACGCGCACGTCCGAGGCCATGGCCAGCAGCATCTTGCGGAAGTTTTCCGCCTGCGCTTCGATCTGGCTCTGGAACTCGATTTTTTCCAGCTTGGACAAGCCGTCCACCAGGTGCGCCACCGGCGCGCCAAAGCGTTCGATCAGCTCGTCCTTCTTGACGTCCTGGTCTTCCATCACATCGTGCAGCAGCGCCGCCATGATGGCTTGCGCGTCCAGTTTCCAGTCGGCGCAGATCTCGGCCACCGCGATCGGGTGCGAGATGTACGGTTCCCCCGACTTGCGTACCTGGCCCAGGTGCATCTCGTCCGAGAAGCGATAGGCTTCCTTGACCTTTTTCAGGTCGGCCTCGCCCATGTACTCGGACAGCTTTTCGGTCAGGTGGGTGATCGTTGCGACGCCAGTGGCCACGGTAGGCGCCGCCAGTGCAGAAGTGGAAACGGTTGGTGCAGAAACGTCAACGCCCGGCTGTTGCTTAGCCGGGCGCCGTGCCCGCCGTGCGGGCTGTTCGCTGATGTTGGGATCTGCGGAAGTCAGGTTCATATCGGGAACAAGAAGGTTCCCAGCTTACATAGGGACCTTTTTCAGCATTTCCAGGCCTACTTTGCCTGCAGCGATTTCACGCAGGGCGACGACGGTTGGCTTGTCCTTGGCTTCGACCTTAGGGGTGTGGCCTTGCAGCAGCTGGCGTGCGCGGTAGGTGGCTGCCAGGGTCAGCTGGAAGCGGTTAGGGACATTCTTCAGGCAATCTTCAATAGTGATACGGGCCATGCTTAACTCCTGGATAAATTCGGTATTGATTCGTCGGTGATTATTCTGCGTGGTCGGCGTGGATGCCCAGTTCGGACATCAACCTGGCATTGCGGGCGGCTTGTTGCGCAAACCGGCAACGGGCCGATCGGACGATCGCGCTTAGCTCCGACAAGGCGACCGGGAACTCTTCGTTGATAATAACATACTCAAACTCGGGCGCGTGGGCGATTTCGCCGCCGGCCGCCAGCAGGCGCCGGTTGATCACGTGGACTTCATCCTGGCCGCGTTTGTGCAGGCGTTCTTCCAGGGCCGCGAACGATGGCGGCAGGATGAAGATGCCGGCCGCTTGCGGGAACTGCTTCTTGACCTGGCGCGCGCCCTGCCAATCGATCTCCAGCAGGATGTCGGTACCGGCCTTCATTTGCTCTTCCACGAAGATGCGCGAGGTGCCGTAGTAATTGCCGTGCACTTCGGCCCACTCCAGGAACTCGCCTTCGGCAGCGCGCTTGCGGAAGTCTTCGGCGCTGGTGAAGAAGTACTCGCGGCCATGCTGCTCGCCCGGACGCGGCTGGCGCGTGGTGGTCGAGATCGACAGCTTGATGGCCGGTTCCTGTGCCAGCAGGGCATTGACCAGCGTAGATTTACCGGCGCCGGATGGTGCAGCAACCATGAACAGGCTGCCGGAAAAATGTTGGCTCATTTGCAATTCTCAAAAGCTGGGCTGTCGCCCAAAGAGGTATTTTACCAAGGAGCAAGCAGAGTTGAAACCGGGTGCGCAGGCAGTTCTTGACACTGGACCGACCGGTCTATAGAGTAAACCGCATGAACACCCAACTGACCACCCGCGAGCGCCTGATCAACGCCATGATCACGACGCTGCAGCATCGCGGCCTGCACGGCGCAGGCCTGAGCGAGATCCTGGCCACGGCCAAGGCGCCGAAAGGCGTGATGTACCACCATTTCCCCGGCGGTAAAGACCAACTGGCCGTGGCCGCCATCGAAGCCACCTTCAGCTTCCTGCTCCACAAGCTCGACTCTTACATGGAGCGCGAACCCGACGTGCTGGCCGCGCTGCAAGCGTGGATCCTGCGCGCGCTGCGTGGCCTGGACGACAGCGAGTTCGAACTGGGCTGCCCGCTGGCCGCCGTGGCGCTCGAGTCCACTGCGGACGACGTCGAAATCCGCGACGCGCTGAAAACCGGCTTCGCCAACCTGCGTGGCCGCATGGCCGATGCCCTTGTGCAGGCTGGCCACGAACGCCACCGTGCCGAGGGCATCGCCGCCCTGATCCTTGCCGCCTACGAAGGCGGCCTGCTGCAAGCCCGCGTGGCGGGCGACACCGCGCCGATGGTGCAGACCATGGACGCTCTGATGCCAATGCTGAAAGTGGAGAAAAAAACATGAGCCATATGCCTGCCGCCGCCTTGCTCCTGGCGGAAAAACTGGAACTGCGCGCAGTCGACGGCTATCCGCTGTCCGCGATGTGCTATCGCGCCCGCGGCCCGGAGAAAGCTCGCCTGCTGGTGGCCGGCGCCACTGGCGTGCCGCAAGGCTTCTACCGTCGCTTTGCCGAATTCGCGGCGGGGCAGGGCTACACCGTGCTGACTTTCGACTACCGCGGCGTGGGCGGTTCGGCGCCGAAAACCCTGCGCGGCTTTGAGGCCAGCTTTCTCGACTGGGCGCGGCTGGACCTGAACGCGGTGATCGAATACTTCGCGCCTTCCGACAGCACGCCGCTGTACATGGTGGGGCATTCCTATGGCGGCCACGCACTGGGACTGGTGCCGAACCATGAGAAGATCGCCGGCGTCTACCTGTTCGGTGTCGGCGCCGGCTGGCATGGGTGGATGCCGCGGCTGGAGCGTTTGCGCGTACTGGCCATGTGGCATGTGGTTGGCCCGATTGTCACGCGCTGGAAAGGGCGCCTGGCCTGGAGCAAGCTTGGCATGGGCGAGGATTTGCCGATGGGCGTGTATCGCCAGTGGAAGCACTGGTGCAAATTCCCGCGCTACTTCCTCGATGACCCCAAAGTGCCGGAAATTGCGGACGGTTTCGCCAAGGTGCGCACGCCGATCCTGGCGCTGAATGCTACCGACGACTTGTGGGCGCCGCCGCGGTCGCGCGATGCGCTGATGTCCGGCTACCGCAACGCGCCGTGGCATGGCGTGGATATCGACCCGGCCGCCGCAGGGCTGGGCAAACTGGGGCACATGGGCTACTTCCGCCAGCACGCCGAGCCTTTGTGGGCGCGCACGCTGGAGTGGTTCGATGGCCTTGGACGTTAACGCCTCGCGCCCAACACGCGCAATAATTCCTGTGCGGCGGCCGGCGCGCGCTCTTTGGCGCCGTTGATGAAGTAGACGAAGGCGTCGCGCTTGCCGCCTTCGGCCCATTCCTGCGCCTGTGCGGCCCACTTCTTCAATGCGGGCTTGGTGTAGCCGGTAGTGATGTCGCTTTGCGCATCCATCAGCCGTGCGTAGACGAAGTCGCCCGTCACTTCGGCGAAGTTGGGGTACTTCGGCGAATCGGTAATGACCGTTGCGACCTTGTGCTTGCGCGCCAGCTTCAGGTACTCAGGGCACATGAAGCTGTCATGCCGCGCATCCAGCACATGCTGCAGTTTGCGCTTGCCCAGCTTCTTGGGCAGCAGCTTGAAAAAAGCCTCCAGGTCGTCCGGATCGAAGCGCTTGGTGGCGGCCAGTTGCCACAGGATGGGACCCAGTTTGTCGCCCAGCTCGGCCAGGCCGCTATCCATGAAGCGCTCGATCGACTCTCCCGCCTCGCCCAGCACCTTGCGGTTGGTGGCGTAGCGCGAAGCCTTCACCGCAAACACGAAATCGTCCGGCGTGCGCTCGGCCCAGCCGGCAAAGTGCTCCGGCTTGGCGTTGCGGTAGAAGGTGCCGTTGATCTCGATGCTGGTCAGCACGCTGCTTGCATATTCCAGCGCGCGCTTGAGCGGCACCTCGGGAGGGTAGAAGGTTTCTCGCCAGGGAGCGTAGTCCCAGCCGCCGATGCCAACGCGGATGTTCATTTCGATTTTCCGTAGTAGAGTTTCGAACACACTTCAAGGAGGATGCCAGAAATGCGAATATCCCGCCTGTTCGTTTCGCTGCTCGCCGCCGGATTGATGGGAGGCGCCGCCGCGCAATCGCTGTCACCTGAAGAAGAACGCATCGTCGGCCTGGTCAAGGCCAATTCGGGCAAGGCGCTGGCGCTGCTGGAAAAGACGGTCAACATCAACAGCGGCACCATGAATCACAAAGGCGTGCGCGAAGTCGGCAAGGTCTTCCAGGCTGAACTGGACAAGCTGGGATTCAAGACGCAGTGGGTCGACATGCCGCAAGCGATGCAGCGCGCCGGCCACCTGGTCGCCACGCGCGAAGGCAAGCAAGGCAAGCGAGTGCTGATGATCGGCCACCTTGACACGGTGTTTGAAGCGAATACACCGATGCAGAAATGGGAGCGCCAGGGCGACCGGGCCACTGGCCAGGGTGTCAACGACATGAAAGGCGGAGATGTCATCATCATCGAAGCGCTGCGCGCGCTGCATGCGGCGGGCGCGCTGGACAATACCACCATCAGCGTGATGTTCACCGGCGACGAAGAAAACGCGGGAGACCCGAAAGAAATCTCGCGGCGCGACATGGTCAACCTGGCCAAGCGCAGCGACGTCGCGCTGGCGTTTGAGGCGACGGTGCTCGACGAAAACGGCAAGGCCACCGGCACCATCGGCCGCCGCTCTTCGACGTCCTGGCGGCTGGAAGTGAAGGGAAAGCAAGGCCACTCTTCCGGCATCTTCAACGCCAATGCCGGGTATGGCGCCGTGTACGAAACGGCACGCATCCTGGACGCCTTCCGCCAGCAATTGAAGGAACCGAACCTGACTTACAACCCCGGCCTGATCCTGGGTGGAACCGAAGTCACTTATGACGGCGCCGCAGCCAAAGGCACGGCTTTCGGCAAATCGAATGTCATCGCCAATAGCGCGATCGTGAAAGGCGACCTGCGCTTCCTGACGGCGGAACAGGGCGAGCAGGCACGCTCCCGCATGCGCGCAATCGTCGCGCAGAGTTTGCCCGGCACCAGCGCCGAGATCCGCTTCGAAGACGGCTACCCACCCATGGCGCCAACCGAAGGCAACCTGAAAGTGCTGGAGATGTATTCCAAAGCCAGCGCCGATGCCGGCCAGGGGCCGATCGCCGCGCTGCCACCCGGCCTGCGTGGCGCAGGCGACGTGCAATTCGTCGCACCCTACGTCGACAGCCTGGATGGGCTCGGCGCCACCGGCAAAGGCGCCCACGCGCCGGGAGAAGACCTGGAAGTGCGCTCGATCGAGCAGGGAGCGATTCGGACGGCGATACTGCTGTACCGCCTCACAAGATAAAAGTCGGGGTCAGGTCTGGCAATCCGCCACATTTTTCGCATAGCGAAAAATGTGGCGGATTGCCAGACCTGACCCCGACTTTCTTTATTCTAGGTTCTGGACCTGTTCGCGCATCTGCTCGATCAGCAGCTTGAGCTCCATCGAGGCGTCGGCCAGTTCCTTGACCGAGGCTTTGGCGCCGAGGGTATTCGCTTCGCGGTTCAGCTCCTGCATCATGAAATCCAGGCGCTTGCCGACCTGGCCGCCTTTTTTCAGGATGTGGCGGGTTTCGCCCAGGTGGGCCGACAGGCGGCCCAGCTCTTCGGCCACGTCGATGCGGATGCCGTACAGGATCACTTCCTGGCGGATGCGCTCCATCGCGTCCTGGCGCGACATGGCGGTGTTTGATCCCTGGCAGGCCAAACCGAGCGCCTCTTGCATGCGCTCCACGGCTTTTTGTTGGAATTGTGCAACTACCTGAGGAATTAGTGGGGTAATTCGTTTAACGATGGCTTCCATCGCTTCGATGCGCGAAACCAGCATCGCTTCCAGCGCCGCGCCTTCGCGCTGGCGGCTCTGGACAAAGGCTTCCAGGGTCCGGGTCATCAGGGCGGAAACATCGGCCTGAAGCGACTCCTGGCCGATTTGTGCTTCTTCGACAACCCCTGGCCAGCGAAGTAGTTCAGCAACACTCATCTGTGTCGCGCCGCTGAAATGCTGGCTGACTTCGCCTTGCAGGCGCGCCAGTTCGTTGAGCAGGGCTACATTCAGGGCCTGGGTGCCTGCTGCTACTGCCTTGCGGCCGAAGCTCAGTCGCAGCTCCACTTTGCCGCGGGTGATGGCGCCCATGATGGCAGATCGCAAATCGGGTTCGAGCGCGCGGAGATCGTCGTTGATTCGGAATTGAAGGTCAAGGAAGCGGGAATTGACGCTCTTGATCTCAATTGTCAGCGTGCCCGCCGCGCTTTCGCTGGTGGCCACTGCGTAGCCAGTCATGCTGGAAATGCTCAAAGGATATCCCCGATTTTGTCTTTGTCTTTACAATATATTGCTTTGTCCCACACAATCCGGTTTAGTTGAAGCGAGGAAACTTATGGCAGCTCAGAACAACGCTCCATTACCGGATGGTCTGGAAATTGCTGGATACCGCATTGTAAAGAAAATTGCGTCAGGCGGGTTCAGTATTGTGTACCTGGCCTACGACGCCGAAGGTAATGCAGTAGCAATTAAAGAATATTTACCAAGCAGCCTTGCATTGCGTCAAGAGGGCGAGATGGTGCCTGTGGTTACAAAAGCAAACTTGCCGGTCTTCAGGATCGGGCTGAAGTGCTTTTTTGAAGAGGGTCGTGCACTTGCAAAGATTTCGCATCCAAATGTTGTAAGGGTGTTGAATTTCTTCCGTGCCAACGAAACTGTCTATATGGTAATGGCCTACGAGTCGGGCCATTCCCTGCAGGACCACATCCAGCGCCAGCGCAGCAAGGGCCGCAATTGCAGCGAGGCGTTCGTGCGCCAGATCTTCACGCAGGTGCTGAAAGGCTTGCGGGAGGTGCACACCAACAAGCTGCTGCACCTGGACCTGAAACCGGCCAATATCTACCTGCGCACGGACGGCACGCCCATGCTGCTGGACTTTGGCGCGGCGCGCCAGACCGTCAATACCGACAGCCCGAAGCTGATGCCGATGTACACTCCCGGCTTCGCGCCGCCCGAGCTGTATTCGAAGACTGAGGCGCTGGGCCCGTGGACCGACGTCTATTCGATCGGCGCTTCGATGTTTGCCTGCATGCTCGGCCAACCCCCGCAGCCGGCAGACCAGCGCCGCAAGGAGGACAAGATGGAGCCGCATTTCCAGAAGCTGGAAATCCTCTATTCGCCGGAGCTGGTGAAGCTGGTACGATGGACTTTGGACATCGATCCGCTGGCCCGTCCGCAAAGCCTGTTCGAACTGCAAAAACTGCTGGCGCAGGCGCCCGCACCGAAAGAACCGCCGCCTCCGCCGGGGGCATTGGAAAAGCTGGGCAAGCTGGCAGGCAAGCTCGGATTCGGCCGCCACGCGGCCCCGCGCACACCGAAATAAGGAGCCCATGCCATGCAATTCGCCGTTTACCAGGAAACGCATATCGGGGGGCGCAAGGTCAATCAGGACCGGATGGGCTACAGCTTCACGCGCGACGCGCTGTTGCTGGTGCTGGCCGACGGCATGGGAGGCCATGCCCGCGGTGAAATCGCCGCCTCCATCGCCACCCGCACCATTTCCCAGATGTTCCAGCAGCAGGCCACGCCTTACGTGAAAGGGGCGGAGCGCTTCCTCGAAGAGGCGCTGGCGGCTGCGCACAACGACATCCACACCTACACGATGACCCACAACATGCCGGAGTCCCCGCGCACGACCATTGTGGCTTGCCTGGTGCAGCACAATACCGCCGTGTGGGCGCATTGCGGCGATTCGCGCCTGTACTGGGTGCGCAATGGCCAGGTGCACGGCCGCACGCGCGACCACTCGCATGTCGAGAACATGATCGAGAAGGGCCTGATCCCGGCGTCGGCACGCAATACCCACCCGGACCGCAACAAGCTGTATGCCTGCCTTGGCGCGGGCAGCGCGCCACGCATCGAGATCTCGGGCCGCGCCAACCTGTTGCCGGGCGATACGCTGATGCTGTGCTCCGATGGCCTGTGGTCGATGTGCACCGATGAAGAACTGGTGCAGATGCTGACCACCCAGACCGTGGTGCGGGCGGTGCCTGACATGCTGGCCACCGCGCTGCGCCGTGCCGGCGATACTAGCGACAATGTGACGGCGCTGGCGATCATGTGGCAGGGAGCGCTGGTGGCCGATGGCACGCCGACCACCCACGGCGGTTCGACCGTGATTTCGACCGAGCAGTTGCCGGACGATGTGGTCAGCACCACCATCCACGGCGCCAAGACCGAAGTCGACGTGTTCGACGATGACGAAATTGAAAAGGCGATCGCGGAAATCCGCGGCGCCATCGAGAAATCTACCCAGTTACTGAAATAGGAATTCCATGACCACTGTGAACCGCCCGAGCGGCCGCGCTGTCGATGCGCTGCGCAATATCCGCATCACCCGCGACTACACCAAGCACGCCGAAGGTTCGGTACTGATCGAGTGCGGCGACACCAAGGTGATTTGCACGGCCAGCATCGAAGAGCGCGTGCCCGGTTTCCTGAAGGGCAAGGGCCAGGGCTGGATGACGGCGGAATACGGCATGCTGCCGCGCTCCACCCATTCACGCATGGACCGCGAGGCGGCAAAAGGCAAGCAAAGCGGCCGCACCCAGGAGATCCAGCGCCTGATCGGCCGTTCGCTGCGCGCTGCCTTTGACCTGGAAGCGTTTGGCGAGCGCACCTTGCAACTGGACTGCGACGTGATCCAGGCCGACGGCGGCACCCGCACCGCTTCGATCACCGGCGCGATGGTGGCGGCCTATGACGCCTTCTCCAAACTGAAGGCACGGGGCATGATCGAAACCATCCCGGTCAAGCATTTCGTCGCAGCGATTTCGGTTGGCGTGTACCAGGGCGTTCCTGTGCTGGACCTGGACTACCTGGAAGATTCGGACTGCGACACCGACATGAACGTGATCATGACCGATGCCGGCGCCTTCGTCGAAGTGCAGGGCACGGCAGAAGGCGCGGCCTTCGACCGTGCGGCGATGAACCGCCTGCTGGACCTGGCAGAAGGCGGCATCCGCGACCTGGTCAAGCTGCAGAAGCAGGCACTCGGCCTGTAATGCAGACCCGCCATGCGGCCGCCGCGTAACAGGGGCAGACCCTTGGGCCAGACCCAGGTTTACCGGTTTTGGCCCATACGCTCCCGCAAGAATTCCACAAACGCCGCAGTCTTCAGCGGAAGAAACTCCCGCGCCGGATAAACCGCATAGGTAGCAGGCCCCGGCGGCAGCACCACATCTTCCAGGATGCGCACCAACTGCCCGCTGGCCAGTTCGTCAGCGACGATGGCCAAAGGCACTTTGATAATGCCCGCGCCGCCAGCCGCAGCCGTGACCAGCGCGCCGCCGTCATTCATCTGCAGCGGCCCGTCGACGCGGAAGATGCCCGCCTCGCCGAAATTCCATTCGTCATACACACGGGCGCCCACCGCGTACAGCAGGCAGGCATGCTGCTGCAGTTCCTGCGGCGTACGCGGCGTACCACACCTGGCCAGATAGGACGGGGCGGCGCACACCACGTTGGCGCTCTCGGCCAGCTTGCGCGCCACCAGCGTCGAATCGACCAGCGCCGAGGTACGGATCGCCACGTCGACCTGCTGCGCAATCAGGTCCACCATCGCATCGTCAAGTTGCAGCGCCACCTTCACCTGTGGGTACAGCGCGGTAAATTCGGCCAGCAAGGGCACCAGCACGCGGCGTCCGGCCAGGGAGCAGGACACGCGCAGCAGGCCCCGCACCTGCTGCTGGTAGCTGTCGGCGAGGTGAGCGATCTTGTCCAGCGAGCGCTCGATCTGGCGGGCTTCCTCCAGCACCAGCTGGCCCACTTCCGTCAGCGCGAGCTGGCGCGTTGAGCGCTGGATCAGGCGCGCGCCAAGGTCTTTTTCGAGTTGCGCGAGCTGGCGCGAGACGACGGACTTGCCGCAGCCCAGCTTGAGCGCGGCGGCACTGATGCTGCCGGCCTGGATGATGTTGGTGAAAATGGCAAGGCGTTGCGGGTTCATTGTTCCTCCATGATCAACAATGTAATGCCTGATCGTTGACTTATCAAGCAAGCCTCGGCTCCGTACACTGGCAGCATTCAACACTCTTTTGGAAGCAACATGACCAGTAACCGTCATTTCCTGCTGGCCCGCCGCCCAAACGGCGCCGTCCAGCGTTCCGATTTCGACTTCGTCACCGTGCCGCTGCGGGCGCTGGAAGAGGGAGAAGTCCTGATCCACGTGTCGCACATTTCGCTCGACCCGGCCATGCGCGGCTGGATGAACGCCTCCACCGAGTCGTATATGCCGCCAGTGGCCCTGGGTGAGGTCATGCGGGCCATCGCTGTCGGCCGCGTGGTCGAATCGCGCAATCCCGGTTTTGCGGCGGGCGAGCATGTGAGCGGCCTGCTGGGCGTGCAGGAATACGCTATTCACAACGGTGTTGGCCTGAGCAAGGTCAATCCAGCGCTGGCGCCGCTGCCGCTGTTCCTCGGCGCGCTGGGCATGCCGGGGCTGACCGCCTATTTTGGCTTGCTGGATGTGGGCCAGCCGAAGGAAGGCGATACCGTGGTGGTTTCCGGTGCTGCCGGTGCAGTGGGTGCCCTGGTAGGCCAGATCGCCAGAATCAAAGGTGCGCGCGTGATCGGCATTGCCGGCGGCGCGGACAAGGTGCGCTACCTGGTCGAAGAACTGGGCTTTGACGCTGCTATCGATTACAAGTCGGAAGACGTGGCAGCCGCGCTGCGCCAGCATGCGCCGAAGGGCATCGACGTCTTCTTCGACAACGTCGGCGGCGCCATCCTGGACGCCGCACTGGCTAACCTGGCGCACGGCGCCCGCGTGGTGATCTGCGGCGCGATCTCGCAGTACAACAGTACCGAAGCGGTGTCCGGCCCGTCGAACTACCTGCAGTTGCTGGTCAAGCGCGCCACCATGCGCGGCGTGATGGTGGCCGACTACTATCCCCGTGCCATGGAAGCCATCACCACCATGGGCGGCTGGATCCAGGCCGGCACGCTGAAGACCCGCGAGCACGTGGTGCAGGGCCTGGACACCTTCCCCGAGACTTTTGCCAAGCTGTTCACGGGCGCCAACCAGGGCAAGCTGGTGCTGCAAGTGGTTTAAAATGTCGGCTCCCTTAAAAGAGCCGACATTCATGACACAGCGCATCGTTCTCGCATCGAACAACAAGGGCAAGCTCAAGGAATTCAACGAGCTGCTCTCGACCATCGGGCTTTCCGTTCATCCGCAAGGCGAATTCGACGTCCCGGAGGCGGAAGAGCCTTTCCACACTTTTGTCGAAAATGCACTGGCCAAGGCACGCCACGCGTCTCGCCTGACCGGCTTGCCGGCCCTGGCCGACGATTCGGGCGTGTGCGTCAATGCGCTGGGCGGTGCGCCTGGCGTATATTCGGCGCGCTATGCCGGCGAGCCGAAATCCGATGCGCGCAACAGCGAAAAACTGATCGCCGACCTGGCTGCACATGCCGACAAATCAGCCTACTATTACTGTGTGCTGGTGTTCGTGCGCCATGCCGACGACCCGCAGCCCGTGATCGCCGATGGCCGTTGGGAGGGCGTGATTTCGGCCGAAGCGCGCGGCGAAGGCGGCTTTGGCTACGATCCTTACTTCCTGATCCCGTCGCTGGGCAAGCACGTCGCCGAGTTGGCCCCGGAAGAGAAGAACCGCCTGTCCCACCGCGGCCAGGCCCTGCGTGCGTTGGTAGAGAAGCTGAAGAAATGATTCCGATTAAGCCGGTCGGCAATGCCGTACCAAGCCGCACCATCGACAGCGCCGCCGGCGTCGCTGCAACCTATTTGCGCCCGGGCGCCCTGAACCTGCAAGCCTTGCCGCCATTGTCGCTCTACATCCACTGGCCGTGGTGCGTGCGCAAGTGCCCTTATTGCGACTTCAATTCGCACGAGGCGAAGGGCGAGGTACCCGAGAAGGAATACCTGGATGCGCTGCGGCGCGACCTGGAAATGTCGCTGCCCCTGATCTGGGGGCGCAAGATTTACACCATCTTCATCGGCGGCGGCACGCCGAGCCTGATGTCCGCAGCCGGCATGGACCGCCTGATGTCGGACCTGCGCAGCCTGTTGCCGCTGGATGGCGCCTGCGAGATCACGATGGAGGCCAATCCCGGCACCTTCGAGGCGGAGAAATTCCGCTCCTACCGCGACAGCGGCGTCAATCGGCTGTCGATCGGCATCCAGAGCTTCAACAGCGAACACCTGAAGGCGCTGGGCCGCATCCACGATGACGGCGAAGCAAAGCGCGCAGTGGAAATCGCACTGGCGAACTTCGACAACTTCAACCTGGACCTGATGTACGCGCTGCCGAACCAGACGCTGGAGCAGGCACGGCAGGATATCGAGACCGCAATCGGCTTCAAGCCGCCGCACCTCTCGCTGTACCACCTGACGATGGAACCGAACACGCTGTTCGCCAAATATCCTCCGCAACTGCCGGACGACGACCTGAGCGCCGACATGCAGGACATGATCGCCGAGCTGACCACCGCGAACGGCTATGGCCACTACGAAGTGTCGGCCTACGCCCAGCCGGGCCACCAGGCACGCCACAACCTGAATTACTGGCAGTTCGGCGACTACCTCGGCATCGGCGCCGGCGCCCACTCCAAGCTGTCCTTCCCGCATCGTGTGCTGCGCCAGGCGCGCTACAAGCAGCCCAAGTCGTATATGGATGCCGTAGCCGCCGGCAATCCGGTGCAGGAAGAACGCGAGCTGTCGCGCGACGAAATGGGCTTCGAGTTCATGCTGAACGCCCTGCGCCTGCAAGGCGGCTTCGAGCCGAACCTGTTCGCCGAACGCACCGGCGTGGCGTTGAACACCATCGAGAAGCAATTGAATGCGGCCGAAGCCAAAGGCCTGCTGTACCGCGACCACATGCTGATCAAGCCGACCGAATTGGGCCAGCGCTTCCTCAACGACCTGCAGCAGATGTTCCTTTGAGATGGATGCCTGGAATGCCTTCCACCGGCTGTTTCATGCCTTGTCGAATTACCAGGGGCATGCCGTTTTTGCGGAGGTACTGGAACCGTGGTTAAGCGAGCATAACGACGCGCGGGAGTGGCTGCTATTGCTTGGGCAGCGCGAGGGCAATCCCGTTCCACCAATCGAGGTTGAGGAATCGTGGACCTTGTATGCGCTCGCCAGGGGGCTTGATCTCTTGCTGCGGGAGGAGGTTCCGATTTCCCTCGAAGAGTATGCTGCATTCGCTGAAGCACTCGGCATGACTGTGCTCAAGCCGCAGCAATTTTCGCCCTTCTACCATGAGGTGGTACGGGTCGAGCGGGCCGCCTCGCCATTCAGTCCCGTCGCCATCGTGGAATTCGAATGGCCGTGTGTCATGCTCGGGAACATGATGGTTTCCAGGGCTGGTGTCCGCGTCTCTGCCGGAGCCCAGTTGCTTGTCGCGGGAATCGCGGATGCGTCGACACTGTACTGGACGTACTTGCGGAGCAATCGGCCCCACCAGGACTTATCACATGGTTGGGGGCGCAACTCGCAATGGCGGACGGAATTTCGCCGTGATTTTGTCGTAGGCGATACTTTCTATTTCAATGTCGATGGCAAGAAAGACCTGGCGAGCGATGATGATGATGATGATGACGAGTCCGGCCTGACCCATGGTGAGCGGGTTGAACTCGTGACGCATCGCTGCTTTGTCAGGTGCGGAAAGCCACACGACGACCTTTGGCCTTATGATGACCGCCTGGTGCAAAGGGCAAGCCCGGCATTAGGCGAAGTCGGTATTACGCGCAAGAACAGTCTGTTTTCGCGACTATTTAGCAGGGCTGGCTGAACGGGGCGCCGCTCAGAATTCTTCCCATTCGTCATTGCTCGCGACGGGGGCACGCCGTTCGGTTTTCGTGCGGCGCTCGCTGCTGCGATCCGCGGGCGCCGCGTCGTCAGTCGTCGCACGCGCCGCGGCACGCGGCTTGGTGCGGGCATCCGGCGCCACCAATCGTTTTGCAGGCGCAGCTTCTACCGCGACAACGCTGCTGTCGCCTGCGACACGGCGGGGCTGGGCGCTCCAGCGCGCCACTGCTTCCGTTCCGAGGCGGAAGGAGGCGGCGACTTGCGCGAGCTGGGCGGCCTGTTCCTGCATGCTGGCGGCAGCGGCGGCGGCTTCTTCCACCAGGGCGGCGTTCTGCTGCGTCACCTGGTCCATCTGGCCGATGGCCTGGTTCACTTCATCGATGCCGACGCTTTGCTCGCGGCTGGCCGAGGTGATCTCGCCCATGATGTCGGTCACACGGCGCACGCTGGTCACCACTTCGCCCATGGTGGTACCGGCCTGCTGCACCAGCGAGGTGCCGGCATTCACTTGCACCACGGAGTTGTCGATCAGCTCCTTGATTTCTTTGGCTGCAGCGGCTGAGCGTTGTGCCAGGTTGCGGACTTCGGACGCGACGACCGCGAAGCCGCGGCCTTGCTCCCCGGCGCGTGCCGCTTCCACGGCGGCATTCAGCGCCAGGATATTGGTCTGGAAGGCGATGCCGTCGATAGTGCCGATGATGTCGACAATCTTGCGCGAGGAGGCGTCGATGGAGCCCATGGTTTCCACCACCTGGCCGACGATCTCGCCGCCGCGTGCTGCGACGTCGGAAGCGGCCTGCGCCAGCTGGTTGGCCTGGTTGGCGTTGTCGGCATTCTGGCGCACGGTGGAGGTCAATTCCTCCATCGAGGACGCCGTTTCTTCCAGCGAGCTGGCTTGCTGTTCGGTGCGCGAGGAGAGGTCAAGGTTGCCTTCGGCGATTTCGCTGGAGGCGGTGGCGATGGCAGTGGTGCCGGTCTGCACCTGGCTCACCACGCGGCGCAGCGCGTCGTTCATGCCGCGCAGGGCTTTCATCAGGTCGCCGATTTCATCGCGTGCAGTCTGCTCTTCGAAGTGCGTGGTCAAGTCACCTTCGGCCACGGTGTTGGCGATGCCGAGGGCGGAGTTCAGCGGCACGGTGATGCTGCGCGAGATGACCCAGGCGGCCCAGGCGCCAAAGGCCAGCAGCAAGATGCCGAGGGTTAGCATCAGGCGAGTGCTGCGGGCGTTGGCTTCGTTGATCCTGGCGGCCGTGGCGTCGATGGACTTGCGTTGCTGCGCCAGCAGTTCATTGACCTTTTCCTGGTAGGCCTTGGCGGCAGGCTCGAAGACTTCGCGGTACAGGCGTTCTCCCTCTGCCGCATCGCCGGCCTTCTTGGCGTTCATCACCTGGTTCTTCGCGTCCTGGTATTTGTTGCGGATGGCGACCGCGTCCTGGTAGATCTTGCGTTCCTCGTCCGTCTCCAGCAGGCCTTCGACGGACTTCAGCAGCTCGGCGCCGCGCTTGGCGCTGTCGGCAATCACGGTAGCGAAGGTGGTCGACAGTTCAGCATCGCTGCTGCGCGCGATCAGTTGCGTGCGCGCGATGGCCGAATAGATCAGCACATACCAGTCCGATACGATGCGCTCCTTGGCCAGCGGGCGCTCCATCATGGCACGCGTGGCGTTGGCGGTATCGTTGGAGTGGTACAGGGCATAGCTGGTGCCGATGGCCGACAGCAGCAGGACGATGCCGAAGCCCGCCGCGAGGCGGGGCCCGATGCGGAGCTGGGACAGGAATTGCATACAAACCTCCAGTAGGTTAGGGCACTAGTATGCACCTAATAGTTGCGTGGTAGATATCCCGTTGCAAGGCTGCAACAGGAAGCAGAGGATTAGAACTGCTGGGCTAAACGCAGGTCGGGCTTCTCAGCCCACTGCGCCAGCGCGTCGGCCATGCGCTGGCTTTCGCCGATGGCGTAGGTCCAGTCGCGGATACGGGCGGCATGGTCCTGGCCGTAGTGCTTGAAGTCCGTGCGGTCGGGCAGTTTGCGGTTGGGCAGGCGCGCCACGAAGGATGGCGACGGCGAGACCAGGATCACATTCTCAAGCGCGCTATCGCGGGCGCGGCGCCAAGGCATCGATTTATCGAGCCAGCCCGGCACGATGTGGTCGGTGAAGTGCGGGTACAGCACCAGGCCCTGGTCGCGCTGGTAGGGCAGGTGCAGGTGGTAGTCGATCAGGCCGCCGTCCCAATAGTCGCCCGGCGGTGCGCCTTGAATGTCGCTGACCGCCTGCAGAACCAGCGGGATCGAGCCGGAGGCCAGCAGGGCGGAACGCAGGTTCTGTTCCGACAGGCCGACGTAATGCGAGGCGAAAGCGTCGAAGCTGGCGCGCAGCCAGGTTGCATCGTCGCGGGTATCGTGGAAGACCACCCGTTCCATCGCGCCGGCCAGGCGGCTGCGTGAGAGCGCATTGCCGGCAGCAGCACGCAGGAAGCCTGCCATTTCGCGCCAGCGGACCCCGCGCGTGCGGGCCAGCGGGCCGATGCCGCGTACCGTGATCACCGACAGCAGGTAGTCGGGATTGGTGAGCATTTCCCCGCCGCGGCCATCAAGCACGCTATCGAGCAGGCTGCGGATGACGCGGCTGACATAGGCGGCATCTACC
Source organism: Pseudoduganella sp. R-34 (assembly GCF_049904655.1). NCBI lineage: Bacteria > Pseudomonadati > Pseudomonadota > Betaproteobacteria > Burkholderiales > Oxalobacteraceae > Pseudoduganella > Pseudoduganella sp. R-34. Next base: position 5,354,177 of record NZ_CP184572.1, on the reverse strand, counting down.
TTGTCCGGGTAGGTCTGGTGGGTGTAGTGGTGGGCCAGTCGCTTGTGCGCGGCCACCGGGTCGTGGAAGGCGCCGGCTGCCATGCGCCAGGCGCCGATCGAGGCGCCGATCAGGCGGCGCTGGCGCGGCGCCTGTTTCAGCCATTCGCCGAACATCCACTGGTCGATGCCGTTCAGGATCAGGCCTTTTGGGCCGCCCGCGGCGGCGGGGATGATGGCGATGTCGGCGGCCTGCAAGCCTTCGCGCTCGATGCGCTGGCGGGCGCGCTGGCCAAGACGGATACTGATCGGTGAATCCACTACTTCAAGCCTCCTCCAAGCGCCCGGTACAAGTCGATGGCGCTGCTTGTGCGCAGCAGGCGTGCCTGGACCAGGGCCTGCTCCGCGGTGAACAATTCGCGTTGGGCGTCCAGCACGTCGAGCGAGCTGGCGACCCCGTTTTCAAAGCGTAATTGTAATAGACGCAGGCGTTCGGCCTGGGCGTCCTGCACCGCGCGCTGGGCAGCGACCTGCTCGCCGAGGTAGGTGCGGGCGGCCAGGGCGTCGGCGACTTCGCGGAAGGCTTGCTGGATGGTCTTCTCGTAATCGGCGACGGCGATATTCTTGCGGGCGTGGCTGACGTCGAGGTTGGCCAGGTTGCGGCCGGTGTCGAAGATCGGCAGCACCAGCTGCGGGGCGAAGCTCCACGTATTGCTGCCGCTGTCGAACAGGCCGCTGAAATCGCGGCTGGCGCTGCCGATCGAAGTGGTCAGCGAGATGCGTGGAAAGAAGGCGGCGCGGGCGGCGCCAATGTTGGCGTTGGCGGCCTTCAGGCGCTGCTCGGCGGCGCGGATGTCGGGGCGGTTGGCGAGCAGGTCGGAAGGCAAGCCCGCTGTGAGGCTAGACATGGCGTCGGCCTCTGCGTCGCTCATCGCCTCCAGCGTGGCCGGCATCGGCGCCGCGCTGCCTTGTGCACTGCCTTGCCCACTGCCGCCTGGCAGTGTCCGACCGACCAGCAGTGCCAGCGCGTTGGCCGCTTGCGCGCGCTGGCGGGCCAGGGCCAGGGCCGAGGCGCGCGCGGTTTCCATCTGCTGCTCGTTGGAGCGCAGGTCGAGACGCGACGAAGCGCCGCCTTCCACACGCTGCTTCGTCAGGTCGAAGGTGCGCTTGCGGGCGTCGTAGGTGCTTTCGGCCAGCGCTTGCTGTTGGGCGAAGGCGCGCTCGGTGTAGTAGGCTTTGGCCACTTCGGCGACCAGGCTGATTTGGGCGGCCTGTTTGGCTTCTTCGGTGGCCAGGTAGGCGGCGAGAGCGGAATCGCTCAGGCTTTTGACGCGCCCGAAGAAGTCCAGTTCGAAGGCGGAGATGCCGAGACCGGCGTCATAGCGTTCGCCGATCTGGGGCTGGCCGCTGGCGTTGGCGAAGCCGGGCGTACGGCCACGCGATTCGCTGAGCGTGGCGTTCAGCGTCGGAAGGCGGTCGGCGCGCTGGATGCGGTAAGCGCCGCGCGCTTCTTCGATGCGCTGGGCGGCGATGCGCAGGTCGCGGTTGTTCTCCAGGGCTGCCGCGATCAATTGCTGAAGGCGGCCATCAGGGAAGAAGCTGCGCCAGCCGGTTTCGACGGCGGATTGCGTTGCGCCGGTGGATGCTTCGCTGCCGGCAGCGCCCGCGGCAGGCGGCACGGCGGGGAAAGCGTCAGCGACCGGTGCCGCTGGACGCTGGTAGGTTGGGGCCATCGAGCAGCCGGACACGGCACCAGCCAGTAGCAGGGCAGCGGCAAGCGCGCGGAAGGCCGGTTGGGCGGAAGGGATGGGCTTCATCATTGCTTCGACTCCGGAAGATCCAGTTCATGCGCGGCAAGGCGGCGCTGGCGTTCGCTGCCCTTGAAGATGCGGCGCACGACCACAAAGAACACAGGCACCAGGAACACCGCCAGCACGGTGGCAGTGATCATGCCGCCCATCACGCCGGTACCGATGGCGCGCTGCGAAGCCGAACCGGCGCCGGAGGCAATCACCAGCGGCAGCACGCCGAGGATGAAGGCCAGGGAGGTCATGATGATCGGGCGGAAGCGCAGGTGCACTGCCTCCAGTGTCGCCTCGATCAGGCCCTTGCCCTGCGCCTGCAGGTCCTTGGCAAACTCGATGATCAGGATCGCGTTCTTGGCGGACAGGCCGATGATCGCAATCAGGCCCACCTTGAAGTACACGTCGTTCGGCAGGCTGCGGATATGCGCGCCGAGCAGGGCGCCGAGCACGCCCAGCGGCACCACCAGCAGCACGGCGACCGGGATCGATTCCGATTCGTACAGCGCAGCCAGCACCAGGAAGGCGGCCAGCATCGACAGCGCAAACAGCGCCGGCGCCTGCGAGCCGGACAGGCGTTCCTCGGCTGACTGGCCGGTCCATTCGATGCCGAAGCCCGGCGGCAGTTGCTCGGCCAGGCGCAACAGCTCCTCCATGGCTTCGCCGGTGGAGTGTCCCGGTGCGGCGCCGGCGCTGAGGCGGTAGGCAGGATAGCCGTTGTAGCGTACCAGCTGGATCGGGCCGGTCACCCAGCGGGTGCTGGAGAACGAGGCAAATGGCACCATCGTGCCGGTGCTGCTGCGCACGTTGAGGCGCAGGATGTCCTCCGGCTGCATGCGCCGTTGCTGGTCGGCCTGCACGATCACGCGCTGCTGGCGCCCGCTGCTGGCAAAGTCGTTCACATACGACGAGCCGAACGCGGTGCCCAGCGTGGCGGTGATATCGGCGAACGACACGCCCAGCGCGTTGGCCTTCTCGCGATCGATGTCGACCTGCAGTTGCGGCGCATCTTCCAGTCCTTCCGGGCGCATGCCGGTCAGGATCTTGCTCTTGCCCGCCAGCTCCAGCAGCTGGTTGCGCGCCGCCAGCAAGGCTTCGTGGCCAAGCCCGCCGCGGTCTTGCAGGCGGGCCGTGATGCCGGTGGCGTTCCCCAGCTCACGGATCGGCGGCGGACTCAGTGCGAACACCTGCGCATCCTGGATATGCGCCAGGCCGCCGAAGGAGCGGCCGGCAATCGCTTCCGCCGACTGGTCGGGACCGCGTTCTTTCCAGTCTTTCAGCGGCACGAACACCAGGCCGGCGTTCTGCCCGTTGCCGGAGAAGCTGAAGCCCGCCACTGCAATGGTGCGCGCCACGCCCGGCTGGGCGCGGAAGTAGGCATCCACTTCGGCCAGCACGGCCTCGGCGCGGTTGCGCGAGGCGCCCGGCGGCAACTGGACGTTGGCGATGATATAGCCCTGGTCCTCGTTCGGCAGGAAGGAGGAGGGCAGGCGCACGTACAGCCAGGCCACGATGCCCAGCAGCGCCACGAAGACCAGGAGGAAGCGCCCGGTGCGCGTCAGGATCTTCGCCACCCAGCCCTGGTAACGGGTCGCGGTGACGGCAAAGCCGCGGTTGAACCAGCCGAAGATGCCGGTCTTGGCATGATGGTGGCCCGCCTCGACCGGCTTCAGCATGGTCGCGCACAGGGCCGGCGTCAGCGACAGCGCCATCAGCGCGGAGAACACCATGGCCGACACCATCGACAGCGAGAACTGGCGGTAGATCGCCCCCACGGCGCCGCCGAAGAAGGCCATCGGGATGAACACGGCGATCAGCACCAGCGTGATGCCGATGATCGCGCCGGTAATTTGCGACATGGCCTTGCGCGTCGCCTCGCGCGGCGACAGGCCTTCCTCGCTCATGATGCGCTCGACGTTTTCCACCACCACGATCGCATCGTCCACCAGGATGCCGATGGCCAGCACCATGCCGAACATGGTCAGCACGTTGATCGAGAAGCCGAACACCTGCATGGCGGCGAAAGTGCCCATCAGCGCCACCGGCACCACGATGGTCGGGATCAGGGTGTAGCGGAAGTTCTGCAGGAACACGTACATCACCAGGAACACCAGGGCGACCGCTTCCAGCAGGGTCTTGACCACTTCCTCGATTGAGATCTTGACGAACAGCGAGGTGTCGTAAGGCACGGTGTACTTCAGGCCCGGTGGGAAGTACTTCTGCAGCTCGTCCATCTTCTCGCGCACGATGGTGGCGGTGGCCAGTGCATTGCCGGTCAGCGACTGCTGCACGGCGATGGCAACGAAAGGCTGGCCGTTCAGGCGCGCGCTGATGCTGTAGCTGGAGCCGCCCAGCTCCATGCGGGCCACGTCGCGCAGGCGCACCAGGGAGCCGTCGCGGTTGGCGCGCAGCACGATCTTGCCGAATTCCTCGATGGACGTCAGCTGGCCCGTTACCACCACCGGCGCGAACCAGGCCTGGGCACGGGTGTTGGGCAGATCGCCCACCGTGCCGCCGGCCACGTTGGCATTCTGCTGGCGGATCGCGGTGGTGACGTCGCTCATATTGAGCTTGTAGCCGGTCAGCTTGTCGGGATCGACCCAGATGCGCATCGAGCGCTCGGTACCGAACAACTGGGCCTGGCCCACGCCCGGCAGTCGCTTGATCTCGTTGAGCACGTTGCGCGCCAGGTAGTCGCCGATCGCAGTCGGGTCCATGCTGCCGTCGGTCGAGTAGGCGCCGACGAACATCAGGATGTTGGAGCGCGCCTTGTTGACCTGCACGCCTTGCTGGATCACCGCTTGCGGCAGGCGCGATTCCACCCGCTTGATGCGGTTCTGTACGTCCACCGCTGCCAGGTCCGGATTGGTGCCCGGCTGGAACGTGACGGTAATGCTGACCGAACCGCTCGAATCGCTTTGCGACTCGACGTATTGCAGGCCGTCGGCGCCATTCATCTCCTGTTCGATGACGGAGGTGACGGAGTCGTCCAGTACCTGTGCGGTTGCGCCAGGATAGGTGGCGCTGACGACGATCGATGGCGGTGCGATGGTGGGATATTGCGCCACCGGCAACGTGGTGATGGCCAGCGCTCCACCCAGCAGGATGAAGAGGGCGATCACCCACGCAAATACGGGGCGGTCGATGAAGAACTTTGCCATGTGGCGGCCCCTTTACCTGGCCGCCGGGGCGGATGCGGCAGGCGCGGCGCCCGCCGGTGCAGGGCCGGATGCCGGGCCTTTCCACGGCACCGGATTGACGGTGCCGCCTGGCTTGGTCTTCTGGAAGCCTTCCACGATGATGCGCTCGCCGCCTTTCAGGCCCGAGCTGACCACCCATTTGCCGCCGGCTGCGGCATCGGCCTTGACCGGCACCGAACTGACCTTGTTGTCGGCGCCGACCACCAGCACCGAGGCGCCTTCCGCGCCGCGCACCACGGCCTGCTGCGGCACCGTGATGGCCGATTCGTTGACGCCTTGTTCAAGGCGGGCGCGCACGTACATGCCCGGCAGCAGGTTGCGTTCGGGGTTCGGGAATTCGGCGCGCATCGATACCGAGCCGCTCGATTCGTCGACTGCGACATCGGAGAACAGCAGCTTGCCGGGACGCGCATATTCCTGACCGTCCTCGGTCAGCAGGGTAACGCGCGCCTGGTCCTTGCCGGCGCTTTTCAGCGTGCCTGCGGCCAGCGCCTGCTTCAGGCGCAGCAGCTCGGCGGAAGACTGGGTAATGGTGACGTAGATCGGGTCCAGCTGCTGCACGGTCGCCATTGGCGTCGCTTCATTCTGTCCGACCAGCGCGCCTTCGGTGACCAGGGCGCGGCCCACGCGGCCGGAGATGGGCGCGGTAACGGTGGCATAGCCCAGGGTCAGCCCGGCGTTCTTGCGCGCGGCGCGGGCCGACTGCAGTTCTGCGCCGGCCTGCTTTTGCGCGGTAACCGCGTCGTCGTATTCCTGCTGGCTGACCGCCTGCGCCGCCAGCAGCGGCTTGTAGCGCTTGGCTTTCAGGTCGGCTTGCGCCAGGTTGGCCTCGGCGCGCGCAATGGCGGCATCGGCGCTTTCCACATTGGCCTGGAATTGCGCGGGATCGATGCGGAACAGGACTTCCCCCGCCTTGACGTCGCCGCCCTCCTTGAACACCCGCTGCAGCACGATGCCTGGGGTGCGCGCCCGCACCTGGGCAATGCGCGAAGCTTCGACGCGGCCCGGCAGCTCGTTGGTGATGGTGACTTCGCCGCTGGCGGCGGTGATGATGGAAACGGTGGGAGGGGGCGGGGCCGCCTTGCTGGCGTCTTTTTTATCGCCGCATGCCGTGAGCGGCAGCGACAGGGCAATTGCCAGCGGCAGGGTGCGCAATACAGGTTTCATTGGCGTCTCGTTCTGTGAAGGGGGACTGCGCCGAAAATTGTATAACACTGTCAATTGTAACGTTTTGTATAGGCCCAAATAACAAAAAAGGACGCCGAAGCGTCCTTTTCCGCAGTGAAACGGGTCGTGTTCAGCGCATGGCCGAGATCATCTGCTTCAACTTGTTCGAGTCGGCCACGAAGGCGCGGATGCCTTCGGCCAGCTTTTCGGTCGCCATCGCGTCTTCGTTCAGCATGAAGCGGAAAGTCTTTTCGTCCATCGAGATCTTGACGGCGGTGCCGGTATCGGCCGGGGACAGCTTGCGCTCGACCGCGGCCTGGGTGTCGGCCAGCTTTTGCAGCAGGTCCGGCGAAATGGTCAGCAGGTCGCAGCCTGCCAGTTCCAGGATCTGGCTGGTGTTGCGGAACGACGCGCCCATCACTTCGGTCTTGTAGCCGAACTTGCGGTAGTAGTTGTAGATGCGCTTGACGGACTGCACGCCCGGATCTTCCGCGCCCTGGTAGTCGATGCCGGTGGACTTCTTGTACCAGTCGTAGATGCGGCCGACGAACGGGGAAATCAGCTGGGAACCTGCTTCGGCGCAGGCGATGGCCTGGCACAGCGAGAACAGCAGGGTCATATTGGTGCGGATGCCTTCCTTCTCCAGTTGCTCGGAAGCGCGGATGCCTTCCCAGGTGGAGGCGATCTTGATCAGCACGCGTTCGCGTGGAATGCCGGCTTGCTCGTACAGGGCGATCAGCTCGCGGCCCTTGGCCAGGTTGCCGGCCACGTCGAAGGACAGCGCGGCGTCGATTTCGGTCGAAACGCGGCCTGGAACGAATTTCAGGATTTCGGTGCCGAAGGCGATCAGCAGCTTGTCGATGATCTCGCCGGTAGACGCATTCGGGTTGTCGCGTACTGCCTTTTCCAGCAGCGGCTTGTATTCATCCTTCTGCACCGCTTTCAGGATCAGCGATGGATTGGTGGTTGCGTCTTGCGGCGCATACGCCTTGATCGACTGGAAATCGCCGGTGTCGGCAACAACGGTAGTGTATTGCTTGAGCTGTTCGAGCTGATTCATTGCAGTCCTGGATGTGGGGGACGAAAAAACCTATTGTACTAAATCGGCGCGGCCCGCCATGTTGCGTTTACAATGGGGATTATTAGTATTCTCATATTTTGGTCTGAGGAGTTAGCCATGATTTTGGCAATTGTTGGAGCGCTGCTGCTGGCGCTGGGCCTGTTTTCCGGAGCCGCGCTGGTACTGGCCCAGCTGGGCGTAGGCGGGCTGGCCGCTGGCGTTTCGCTGTGGCTGATGTTCCCGCTGTTTAGCGTGGCGGGCTACCTGTTGTTCGCCACCGGCGCGCGCGTGGCCAATTTCCGCGCGCTGTCGTTTGCCGTGTCGATCGCCTTGCTGTTGCTGGCGCTGGGCTGCGCTGCTGCACTGGTGGCCGATGCCACTGCCCTGATGGCGCTGCATGGCGGTACTGGTGCGCTGTGGTACGTATTGCTGATTGCCGGTGTGCTGGGCGCTACCGGCGCCGCTTCGCACGGAAGGGTGGCGGCGCAGTAAGAAGCGGGCCTGTTCATGAAATCAGTCGCAGTGATCGGCGGCGGCGTCACCGGCGTCACGACAGCTTATGCGCTGGCGCGCCGCGGCCTGCGGGTCACCTTGTTTGAACGCCACCGCTACCCGGCAATGGAGACCTCGTTCGCCAATGGGGGGCAGCTATCGGCCTCGCATGCCGAGGCGTGGAACAGCTGGAGCACCGTCGGCAAAGGCTTGAAATGGATGCTGCGCAGCGATGCGCCGCTGCTGGTCAACCCCAGGCCGGGCTGGCACAAGCTGTCCTGGTTCGCCGAATTCCTTGCCGCCATTTCCCGCTATGAAAGCAATACCATCGCCAGCACGCGCCTCGCAATTGCAGCGCGCGAGCATTTGTTTGGCTGGGCGCGCGAAGAGGGCATCGATTTCGACGCGCGGCATGAAGGCATCCTGCATGTCTACCGCGACAAGGCGGGTTTCGACCATGCGGCGCAGGTGACCGGGCTGCTGGCGCAGGGCGGCTTGCAGCGGCGCGCCGTGACGGCCGAGGAAATGCATGCCATCGAACCGACGCTCGAAGGCCAGTTCTACGGCGGTTTCTTTACCGAGAGCGATAGCACGGGCGACATCCACAAGTTCACGGTTGGGCTGGCGCAGGCGGCTGAAGCGCGCGGCGTGCAAATGCTGTGCGGCGCCGATGTGCTTGGCCTGGACGCGGGGAAAGGGGGCGCCCGCGTCACCTTCGCGCTGGACGAAACGCAGGAGTCGATGCGTTTCGACGCCCTCGTCATTTGCGCGGGCACGGCCAGCCGCGAGTTTGCCGCCATGCTGGGCGACCGGGTCAATGTCTACCCAGTGAAAGGCTATTCGATCACGGTGATGCTGGAGGATGCGCAAAGCCGGGCCGCGGCGCCGAAAGTCAGCCTGGTGGATGACGCCACCAAGCTGGTCAGCAGCCGCCTGGGCGCCGACCGCTTCCGCGTGGCGGGCACGGCGGAGTTCAACGGCTTTAACCGCGATATCCGCGCCGACCGCATTGCGCCGCTGGTGAACTGGGTGCAGCAGTGCTTCCCCGGCGTCTGCACGCGCCAAGTGGTGCCGTGGGCCGGCTTGCGCCCGATGATGCCTGACCTGATGCCGCGCGTCGGGCCGGGCAGGCGCCCTGGCGTGTTCTACAACACCGGCCATGGCCACCTGGGCTGGACCATGTCGGCCGCTACTGCTGAGCTCATCGCGGGAACAGTGGAGGCGGCGCTCGTGCCGGGCGTGCAGCGCAGGGGTACACCCGTGGCGGCTTGACTGGACAGTGCGGCAGGATGGTCTATGGTGAAGACTGGCGGCTCGGCCGCGAACCACGGACCCTCAAGGAGACCACCATGCCACGCTATATTGTTGAGCGCACTTTCCCGGAAGGCTTGCACATTCCCGTCAATGCAGACGGCGCCAAGGCCTGCGATCTCGTCATCGGCACCAATGCCCGCAGCGGCGTCACCTGGATCCACTCCTATGTGAGCGACGACTTGCGCAAGACTTACTGCCTGTACGAGGCGCCATCGCCGGAAGCGATCCGCGAGACGGCGGAAATGAACCACCTGCCGGTGGACAAGATCACGCAGGTAACCGCGCTCGACCCCTATTTCTACCAGGGTTAGGCGGGCTGCCCGACGACCACGCGGTTGCGGCCTTCGCGCTTGGCGGTGTAGAGCGCGCGGTCGGCAGCTTCCAGCAAGGACTTGGCGTCGTTCAGGCGCTCCTTGTCGAAGCTGGCGACGCCAATGCTCAGGGTAACGTGCGAATGCACGGCCTTGGGCGCGTGCGCCATGTTCAGCGATTCCACGTAAGCGCGGATCACTTCGGCGTGCCGGGCGGCCTGCTCCGGCGTGGTGTCGGGCAGGATGGCGGCAAACTCCTCGCCGCCGTAGCGGGCGGCCAGGTCGGCCGGGCGTTGCAGGCGCGAGGCAAAGGCTTCCGCCACCATGGTCAGGCAGGCGTCGCCCTGCAGGTGGCCGAAATGGTCGTTATAGGCCTTGAAGGAGTCGATATCCATCAGCAGCAGCGAAAGGCTGGCGCCCTGGCGCTGCGCGCGGCGCAGTTCACGGTCCAGCGCTACGTCGAAATGGCGGCGGTTGGCGATGCCGGTCAGGCCGTCCACATAGGATTGCGCGCGCAGGGCTTCCGCCTGGCCGCGCAGCTGGCGTTCACGGCCCACGGTGTTGCTGACGTCCGCCACTTCGACCAGGCAAAAGCGTTCCTTGCCTTCGTTGAAAGGCGTCAGGCTGACAGCCTGCTCGATCCGTTCGCCGCCCCAGGTGCCGGCGGCAAATAGCGGGAAAGGCGTGCGGTCCTGGTTTTGCGGCAGCACGGATGGCAGGTTGTTGGCCAATGCGGTGTGCAGCGACTGCTCGATGCGCTTGCCGGACAGCTCGGGAAAAGCTTCCACCAGGGTCAGTCCTTGCACGCGGGAGGCAGCCATGCCGGAGCGGCTGGCCAGCCATTGATTCCAGAAAATGATGCGCTGGTCGGCATCCAGTACCATCAAGCCGAGGTTGGCGAGGCCGAGAATGCGCCCGGGTAGTGTCGATTCTTGCATGAAAGGCATTATATGGATTTTAGAGCCTTGCGTCGGATTTTCGTGTTGAGTGATTGCTCTACAGAAAAATATAATACCGGCATGAAAAAACTTACTATTCTGGCCGCGCTGTGCGCCGCCATCTCCGCGCACGCCGCGGAAGCCACGCCGCAAGCGGCGCTCGATCAATTCCTGAAGTTCGAACTGGATGGCGGACGCCTCCACAACGATACGGAAGGCTATTACGAACAGGTTCACCTGGTCGACGGCTGGAAGACCGACGCCGTGAGCTGCGACGGCGCGCGCTGCAAGGCAACCGTGACCTTTACCTATACCCCGACCACGGGCCTCGACATGGAGCAGGCCGTGCCGCATCCGAAAGGCGGCAGCGCGCAAGTCGAATATGTGGTGCAGCAGAAGGGCGGCCAGTGGTCGGTGGAAGCCGGCAAGGACACGCCGCACGTTTCGCGCGCGGCAATGGAGAAGATGCTGCGCGAAGGCCTCTGACAGGACTGTCGCGTTCACGCTGACTGCCTTGACGGCGGTCAGCGCTCCGCCTTCCGGTGTGCCCAATGCACGCACCGGTTGTGGTCGGGCGGGTATGTATTACCCCAGTTTTTTCAACTGTTCGCGCGCATAGGCGGCGTTCGGGTGGTTCGGCGCCAGCTCGAGGAAGCTGGTGTAGGCTTTCCTGGCCTTTTCCTGCTCGCCCTGCCGCTGGCGCGCGTCTGCCAGGTTCAGGTAGGCGATGGCGCGGGAGGCGTCGATCTGGATGGTGTTTTCGAACCAGCGCGCGGCTTCCGCGTATTTCTCCTGCTTGAAGTAGATGAAGCCGAGGTTGTTGGCGGCCAGGCCGAAGTCGGGGCGGTATTTCAACGCTTCGGTGAAGGCTGCTTCTGCCTGCGCGTACTGCTTTTCTTTATATAGCTGCAGGCCGCGGTCGTTGGCGCGCTGGGCCAGTTGGCGGCTGGAAGCGTCGACCGGCTTTGGCGCGGCCAGCTTCTGCTCTTCGCCCTGCAGGTCTTTCACGACCGTGGCGTTGCCTTCGGCCTGGCTATTGCGGCCGGAATCGAGCTTCTTGTTGAGGGCGATCGCCTCCTGCGACAGCTGGGTGCTGTTCTCGCTCAGGAATTCCGCTTCGGCAGGCAGCTGGAAGACGAATTCGCCGCCTTCGGAACCGGGCAGGCTGCCGAAGGCCGGCGTCTGCTGCGATACGCTGGACACGGCGGGCGCCACGTAGGCGGCCAGCTCGGTGGCGGTGATCATGCCGTCGCCGTTCAGGTCGGCCTTGCCGCCCAGCGCTTGCAGCAGGGTCCAGGTGAAGACCGAGTGGCCGTTCGGGCCGCCGTCGGCCACCATCTGGTCGGCGCCGCCGGCGGTCAGCATCTGGCGGCCGATGCGGCGTGCATTGTCGCGCAGGAAGGCGGTGGTGCCGCCGCCGCGTGTCAGGCCCAGGCCGCTGTAGCAGGCATCCATCACGAACAGCAGGTGCTTGGCATCCAGGCTTTCGGCGATGTTCTGCAAGTCCGTCATCGGAATCGCGTCCACGCTCACTTGCTGCGGATCGGAGTCGACCGGGATGATGTAGCCCAGGCTGCGGCCGGAGCTGAGCTGGCGTGTTGCGCCATGGCCGGCGAAGAAGACGAAGATGCGGTCGTCCTTTCTCAGCTTGGCTTCCGCCAGCTTGTCATGGAACAGCGCGAGGATGTTGTTGCGGGTTGCATCGCCATTGGTCAGGGTGAACACGCGCGCGCCATCGAAGCCGAAGCGGTTGACCAGGGTGTCGCGGATCGCCTTCGCATCCTGCACGGCATACTGCAGCTTGGGCCATTTCTGGTAATCGTTGATGCCGATGACCACGGCGTAGCTGTTGGCATAGCCGGAGCTGATGGCAACCTTGTCCGGTTCCGGCTTGCCGGCCTTGGCGATGGTGAAGTCGTTGCCATCCCAGGTGGCGAAGCTGTAGCCGTCGGCGACCAGCTTGTCCAGCACCAGCGGCAGGGTCTTGACGGTGCGCTCGTGGATGTCATGGAACAGGATGATGCCGCGCTTTTCCTTTTCCAGGGAGCCCAGCACGCGGTTGGCGATCGAGGTCGGCACCGGGTCGGCCCAGTCCAGCGAATCGATATTCCACATCACCGAGCGCAGGCCCAGTTTCTTCAGCAATTCCAGGCCTTCGGCATTGTGCGCGCCATAGGGGAAGCGGAACAATGCCGAGCGGCGCGCGTCGACCGCCTTCAGCAACTGGTCGGCCTGGGCGATCTCGCCGTACAACTGCTCGCCTTTTTCCTTCGAGAGCAGGGCATGGCTGTAGCTGTGATTGGCCAGGACGTTGCCGCCTTCGAGCAGGCGGCGGCTGGCGGCAGACTGCTTGTTCAGTGCCTCCTTGCCTTGGGCGCTGACTTCACCGAGGTTTTTGCCGACCTGGAAGAACACGCCCGGCACGCCGTACTGCTTGAGGATGGCCGCCACTTCATCGGTATAGGTGGCGTGCGGGCCGTCGTCGAAGGTCAGCACCACGGTTTTTGGCGGCAGCGATTTGCCGAAGATCTCTTTCTCCGCTTCGTCGGCGCCTGGCTTTTCGGGATACGGCACGATCACGCCGTAGTCCTTCATGATCTGGTCGCGGCTGAACAGCTGCTTCAGGTGTGCGACATAGTCTTCCCAGCGCTCGCGCTTGGGCAGGATGGCGCGCTGGTCGAAGCGGGCGAAGATGCCGCTCAACTCCTTGTCGTACTGGCGCTCAATGTCGTCCAGCGCGGTCAGGTCTTCGCTCACGCGCTTGTGCAGCTTGATGCCGGGCAGGGTCTGGTTGGCGGCGGCCTGCGCCTTCATTTCGACCAGCAATTCGCGAAAGGCGAGGCGGTCGGCGTCGAACAGGTCGGAGGCGGATTCGATATATGTGAGCAGGGTGTCGTAGGCCGCATCGCGTTGGGCCGATGGCGCTTGCTGCAGCTGGGCCAGCAGTTGCCGCGCCTTGCCAAGGCGTTCGACGTTCTCGTGGAACAGCAACTGGCCGACCTGGCCAGCGGCCTTGCGGTCAAGCGCCGACATCGATTGTTCGTCGGCCAGCAGGATGATGATCTTGCGGTAATTGGCCAGGATCTCTTTCATCTCGGCCTGCAGCGGCGCATGCGCCTCGACGGGAGCGGCAGCGCTGGCTGCCGCAGGAGTGCCGCGCGGTTGCGTGCCTGGTTTGAAATAGAGAGCGCCGACTGCCGCTGCCAAGGCGATGAGGCCAGCGCCGGCCAGCAGGGGTTTGGAAAGCTTCATTTTTGGGAAATTAATTGCAATTATGCAATTCTAGCCCATCGGCGTCGCCGACGCCCATTTGCGCGGCATTCTGCCTCGGCCGCAATGCAGCGTCAGCCGATGAAGGAGTCGAACTGCATGTCGAATTCCTGCAGCGCTTTCTGGGCGTTTTGCATTTTCTTGCGGAATTCGGGGCCGCGTTTCAGGGCCAGGCCAACGGCCAGCACGTCGATTACCACCAGGTAGGCCAGGCGGGCGGAGATCGGCGTGTAGGGGTCGGTGTTGAAGATCAGGTCGATCGGGATCAGTACCGTGGCCGTTTCCGCCAGCGGCGTGCCGGAGGGGGCGAGCACGATGACGTCGGCGCCGCCTTCCTTGGCCAGCTTGGCCGAGCGCACCAGGGCCGGGCTGTTGCCGCGCTGGGAAATCGCCACGACCGCATCGCCTTCGTGCAGCAGGGCTGCTGAAATGCTGTGGATCGCCGGGTCGGCGTAGGCCACGGTGGGCACGCCGGAGCGGAAGAACTTGTGCTGCGCGTCTGCCGCCACGATGCCGGAGGTGCCGTGGCCGTAGAACTCGATCTTGCGCGCGCGCGACAGGATGTCGAGGGCTTTCTGCACCGGTTCCGCATTCAGGTTGTTGCGCAAGTCCAGCAGCGTGTTGATGGAACGGCTGCAGATCTTGTTCACCAGGTCGGACGCCAGGTCGTCCTGCGCCGGCTGGTCGTTCAGGCCGGGCAGGGCGAGGGCCAGGCCCTGCGCCAGCTTCAGCTTGAATTCATGCCAGCCGTCGTAGCCGAGCGTGCGGCAGAAGCGCACCACGGTCGGCTCCGACACTTGCGCACTCTTGGCCAGTGCCGTGATATTGGCGCCCACCGTGCGGGCCGGGTTGTCGAGCACGGCCAGCGCGACCTTGCGCTCCGATTTGGAGAGCGAGTCGAGCTGGGTGCGGATGGAGTCGAGCAGCATTAGTCTTCCGGGAGCGCTTCTTCGCGCCATTGTAGCCCGTCGCGGCCGATCAGGGCACTGGCGGCAGCCGGGCCCCAGGTGCCGGAGGCGTATGGCAGCGGCGCGGAATCGTCCTGCTCCCAGTTGTTCAGGATAGGTTCGACCCAATCCCATGCCGCTTCCAGTTCGTCGCCGCGCATGAACAGGGTCAGTTGGCCGCGCAGCACGTCCAGCAGCAGGCGCTCGTAAGCGTCCATGCGCGGCATCTTGAAGGTTTCGCGGAAGTCCAGTTCCAGCTCCGCCGGCTTGAGGCGCATGCCTTCGCCCGGGGTCTTGGCCATCAGGTTCATGCGCAGGCCTTCGTCCGGCTGCAGGCGAATCACCAGGGAATTCGGCTGGAAGCTGGAGGTCGGCTGGTTGAAGATCGAGTGCGGGATCTGCTTGAAGCGCACCACGATCTCGGCCAGCGAGTCGGCCATGCGCTTGCCGGTGCGCAGGTAGAACGGCACGCCGGCCCAGCGCCAGGTGTCGATTTCCACTTTCATGGCGACGAAGGTTTCGGTCTTCGAGTTCTGCGGCGCTTCCGGTTCGTCGCGGTAGCTTGGCACGGCCTTGCCTTCCACGTGGCCGGCGCGGTACTGGCCGCGCACGATGTTCTGCGCCAGCGTGGTCGGGGTGAAGCGCTTCAGGGAACGCAGCACCTGCAGCTTGGAGTCGCGCACTGCGTCCGGCGCGATCGAGGTCGGCGGTTCCATGGCGACGATACACAGCAGCTGCAGCAGGTGGTTCTGCAGCATGTCGCGCAGCGCGCCGGAGGTATCGTAGTAGCCGATGCGGTTGCCCACGCCCAGCTTCTCGGCGATGGTGATCTGCACGTCGGAGATCCACTCGCGGCGCCACAGCGGTTCGAACAGGATGTTGCCGAAGCGCAGGGCCAGCAGGTTCTGCACGGTTTCCTTGCCGAGGTAGTGGTCGATACGGTAGATCTGCTGTTCTTCGAAGACCTTGCCCACTTCCTTGTTGATCTGCTTGGCCGACGCCAGGTCGCGTCCCAGCGGCTTTTCCAGCACCACGCGCGAGTTGGCGGTGGCCAGGCCGTTGTCCTTCAGGTTGTCGCAGATGCGCGAGAACAGGGCCGGCGGTGTGGCCAGATAGTAGACGCGGGTGATGGCGGGATCGGTGCGCAGGGCTTCGACCAGGCCTTTGTAGGTGGCGGAATCGGTGGCGTCCAGCGACACGTAGACGATGCGCGCAATGAAGCGGTCCCAGTTTTCGTCGGTGGCCTTGGCTGATTTGATATGGGGACGCGAGGTGGTCGTCACCATATTGATGAACTCGTCCTGGGTGCTCTCCTGGCGGCCGACGCAGACGATGCGCGCGGTCGGCGGCAGGTCGCCGCAAATATCGCGGCTAAACATAGCAGGCAGCAATTTGCGCATTGCGAGGTCGCCGCTACCGCCAAACAGAACCAGGTCGAAATCAGAGAGAGCCATAATCGTCTTCAGGTGAGTTACAGGGTTTTACTTCAGTCTACATAAGCAGGTTCGATGCGGCCGGCAACCGGCATGCGCACCGACAGCACTTTGCCGCTCAGCGGGTGGGCCGCCAGCTCCTCGGCCGGGCGCTTGCCGGCCGTGGTGATGTACAGGGTGCGCAGGTCGGGGCCGCCGAACGCCACCATGGTCGGGCAGCGCACGGGCAGGCGGATCTCGTCCAACTGCTCGCCCTGCGGCGACAGCTTGAGGATGCGGCCGCCTTCGAACATGGCGATCCAGTAATTGCCTTCGCTGTCGACTGCAGCGCCGTCCGGACGGCCGCCGTAATCGGCTGCCGACTTGTCGGTGCTGAAGCGGCGCACATCGCGCTCGTCGCTGACAGTGCCGGACAACAGGTCGAAGGCAAAGCGCGTCACGCGGTGGCTGGCTGTTTCGGCGTGGAACATGGTCTTGTTGTCCGGGCTGAAGCCCAGGCCGTTCGAATTGACCATGCCGCCGGACCAGACCTTGCGGACCTGGCCGCGTTCGAGCACGTACATTTCCGCCGCCGGCTTGTCGCGCGGCTCGTAAATGGTGCCGCACCAGAAGCGGCCCGCCGCGTCGCATTTGCCGTCGTTGAAGCGGGTGGTGGACTGGTCGAACGGCGCTTCGGCCACCAGCTTCCATTCGTCGGTATCGGGATTGAAATGGGAGAAGCCGCGGCGTTGCGCGACCATCAGGCCGCCTTTCGCGGCGCGCGCCAGCGACGACGCCTCGCTGTCGACCTTCCACTGTTCGTGCTGGCCGGTAGCCGTGCACAGGCGGTGGATGGCAAAGCCTTCGATATCGACCCAGTACAGGGCTTTCTCGTCCGGCGCCCACAACGGACTTTCGCCCACGGTCATGGTGGCGTCGCAGGCGACTTCGATCTGGTAGCTGTTCATTGGATTTGCGCCGCCTTGGCCATCACGATCAGGCCGTTGGTCGAGCTGTCATGCGCTTCCGGATCGACCTTGCCGGTCAATTCTGCCTGGATCTTCCTGGCCAGTACCTTGCCCAGTTCCACGCCCCACTGGTCGAAGCTGGCGACATTCCAGATCACGCCCTGCACGAAGGTCTTGTGTTCGTACAGCGCGATCAGCGCGCCGAGGGTGGATGGCGTGAGCTGGTCCATCAGGATGGTGTTGGACGGGCGGTTGCCGGGGAAGGTCTTGTGCGGAACCATTTCCTCCATTTCCGCAGCCGGCAGGCCGGCGCCTTTCAGCTCGGCGCGCACTTCGTCTTCGGTTTTGCCTTTCATGAAGGCTTCCGACTGGGCGAAGCAGTTGGCCAGCAGGGCGTCGTGGTGGCCCGGCAGGTCGTGGGTTGCGCGCAAGGCGGCGATGAAATCGATCGGCGTCGCGTCGGTGCCCTGGTGCAGCAGCTGGAAGTAGGCGTGCTGCGCGTTGGTGCCGCACTCGCCCCAGACGATGGGGCAGGTCGGCGTGTCCACCGGCTGCCCGTTCCTGGTCACGCGCTTGCCGTTGCTTTCCATGTCGAGCTGCTGCAGGTAGGCCGGGAAGCGGTTCAGGTCCTGGTGGTAAGGGGCGATGGAGAGCGAGCTGGCGCCGAGGAACTGGCGGTTCCAGAAACCGATCAGGGCCAGCAGCACCGGCATGTTCGCTTCCAGCGGCGCTTCGCGGAAGTGTTCATCCATGGCGTGCGCGCCTTCCAGGAAGGCCTGGAAGTAGCCGAAGCCGATCGCGATCGCAACAGACAGGCCGATGGCCGACCATACCGAATAGCGGCCGCCGACCCAGTCCCAGAACGGGAACATGTTTTCCGGATCGATGCCGAAGGCGCGCACCGCATCGGTATTGGTGGATACGGCGACAAAGTGGCGCGGCAAGTCAGCCTCGCGCGCGCGGCCAAGGAACCAGTTGCGCGCAGTCTGCGCGTTCAGCATGGTTTCTGCGGTGGTGAAGGTTTTCGATGCGACGATGAACAGCGTGGTTTCGGGATTCACTTGCGCCAGGACGGCGTCCATATCGTGGCCGTCCACGTTGGAGACGAAGTGCATCTTCAGGCGCGGGTGGCAGTAGGAGCGCAGGGCCAGTACGGCCATTTTCGGACCCAGGTCGGAGCCGCCAATGCCGATATTCACCACATCGGTGATCGGCTTGCCCGTGTGGCCCAGCCAGCCGCCATTGCGCACCTTGTCGGTGAAGGCCTTGATGCGGTCCAGCACTGCATGCACGTCGGCATTCACGTCCTGGCCGTCGACCTTCTGCGCCTTGCCGCGCGGCATACGCAGGGCGGTGTGCAGTACGCTACGGCGTTCGGTAATATTGATTTTTTCACCGGCAAACATGGCATCGCGCTGTTCCACCACGCCGCGCGTGCGGGCCAGGTGCACCAACAGCCTGATGGTCTCGTCGTCGGCGCGGTTCTTGGAGTAATCCAGGAACAGGCCTGCCGCATCGACCGTCATGCGCGGGAAGCGGCCGGGGTCTTTCTGGAACAACTGGCGCATCTGCCAGTCGCGGGCGTCGTGGGCGTGGATTTCAAGGGCCTGGTAGGCCGCGGTGGAAGTCAGGGCGGGCAAGCGCATAATGTCCGGTGGCATATGGTTTTATGAATTGTGTTTAACTATACAGCAAAAACAGGTAAATTCACTACAAATCTTTTGTCGCGCTGGTGAATTGCGGGGCTTTTGAGCGTGAATGGGCGCGATGGGAGCGCTCGCAGTCGGAAATTTTGTAGTAAAATTTCCGTAAATTCATTGAAAAGGAACGATCATGCCGTTGCATCCAGTCCTGGAAAAAGTCACCGCACGCGTCATCCAGCGCAGCCGCGTTTCCCGCGGGGCCTACCTGGCGCACCTCCAGGCGGCCCGCGTCAAAGGCCGCACCCAGCGCGGAACCCTGTCCTGCACCAACCTGGCGCACGGTTTTGCCGCGTTCCCGGCGAACGATAAGCTGATCCTGAAAGAGGTGAAGCAGCCTTCCGTGGCGATCATCTCCGCCTATAACGACATGCTGTCGGCGCACCAGCCGTTCGAAACCTTCCCCGCCATCATCAAGGATGCGGTGCGCAAGGTTGGCGCGGTGGCGCAGTACGCGGGCGGCACGCCGGCCATGTGCGATGGCGTGACCCAGGGCCAGCCGGGCATGGAACTGTCGCTGTTCTCGCGCGATGCGATTGCGATGTCGGCGGCGATCGGCCTGTCCCATAATATGTTCGACTCGGTGCTGTACCTGGGCGTATGCGACAAGATCGTGCCGGGCCTCTTGATCGGCGCGTTGCACTTCGGTCACCTGCCTGCGGTGTTCGTGCCGGCCGGCCCGATGACTTCCGGCCTGTCGAACAAGGAGAAGGCGGCGATCCGCCAGCGCTACGCGCAAGGCAAGGCGACCCGCGAAGAACTGCTGGAAGGGGAGGCCCAGTCGTATCACGGCGCCGGCACCTGTACCTTCTACGGTACTGCCAACTCCAACCAGCTGCTGATGGAGATCATGGGCCTGCATTTGCCGGGCGCCGCCTTCATCAATCCGGGCACCCCGCTGCGCGATGCGCTGACGGCCGCCGCCGCACAGCGTGCAGCGCAGATCACCGAGATGGGCAGCGAGTACATCCCGGTCGGCCAAATCGTGGACGAGAAGTCCATCATCAACGCCGTGGTGGGCCTGCTGGCCACCGGCGGTTCGACCAACCACACCCTGCACCTGGTGGCGATTGCCAAGGCGGCCGGCGTGGTGATCGACTGGGACGATTTCAACGAACTGTCGGCCGTGGTGCCGCTGCTGTGCCGCATCTATCCTAACGGCGATGCGGACGTGAACCATTTCCACGCTGCCGGCGGCACCGGTTTTGTGATCCGCGAACTGCTGGATGCCGGCCTGCTGCACGACGATGTGAATACCATCCTGGGCAAGGGCTTGCGCGCGCACTGCGCCGAGCCGTTCCTGAACGACGATGCATCCGGCGTGATCTTCAAGGAAGCCCCGCTGAAGAGCGCCGACGAGAAAGTATTGCGCGGCGCCGCCGACCCGTTCTCGAAAGATGGCGGCATGGTGCTGGTGCAGGGCAACCTGGGCCGGGCCATCATGAAGGTGTCCGCCGTCAAGGAAGAGCACCGCACGGTGGAAGCGCCGGCGCTGGTGTTCGATTCACAGGAAGCCTTCATGGCAGCCTACAAGGCCGGCAAGCTTGATCGCGACTTTGTGGCCGTGATCCGCTTCCAGGGGCCGAAAGCCAACGGCATGCCGGAACTGCACGCCCTGACCCCGGCGCTGGCCAACCTGCAGGACGCCGGCCGCAAGGTGGCGCTGGTGACCGATGGCCGCATGTCCGGCGCGTCGGGCAAGGTGCCTGCCGCGATCCACGTTTCGCCCGAGATCCTGGCGGGCGGTCCGCTGGGCCTGGTGCGCGACGGCGACATCATCCGCCTCGACGCTGCCTCGGGCACGCTGGAAGCGCTGGTTTCCTCCGATGTCTGGCATGGCCGTTCGATGGCGCAAGCCGACCTGTCGCCAAACCAGATCGGCATGGGCCGCGAACTGTTCTCCATGTTCCGCAATACCGTGTGCGCAGCGGAGCAGGGCGCGACCAGCTTCCCGCTGCCGTCGCCGATCCAGACGACCGTGCCGTTGCACGGCGAAGACAATGTGGGCAACACCATGCCCGGTTCCGATGAAGATTTCCTCGCAAAGAAAGCCTGATATGACCCTGCTCGAGATTATGCGTACTTCGGCCGTGATCCCTGTGATCGCGATTGACGACCCGGACCACGCCGTGCCGCTGGCGAAAGCCCTGGTGGCAGGCGGCATCCGCGTGCTGGAAGTGACCCTGCGCACCCAGCACGGCCTGGGCGCCATCCGCGCCATGAGCCAAGTGGAGGGCGCCATCGTCGGCGTCGGCACGCTCACCCAGCCTGAGGAATTTGCCGCTGCGCGCGATGCGGGTGCGGTGTTCGGCGTGTCGCCGGGCCTGACCGATGCGCTGATCGGCGCCGCCAAGTCCAGCGGCCTGCCCCTGCTGCCGGGCGTGATGACCCCTTCGGAAGTGATGAAGGCGCGCGAGCAGGGCTTCAGGCAACTGAAGCTGTTCCCGGCGGTTCCGGCCGGCGGCGTCGGCATGCTGAATGCGATTGCCGGCCCGCTGTCGGACGTGGTGTTCTGCCCGACCGGCGGCATTTCGCAAGATACGGCGCCTGCCTTCCTCTCGCTGAAGAACGTGGCTTGCGTGGGCGGTTCCTGGCTGACGCCGAAGGACGCCATGCAGGCGGGCGACTGGGACCGCATCACCGCCATCGCCAAGGCGGCCAGCGCACTGCGCCACTGATGGAAGTCATCGCCCGGCCGTTGACGTCGGGTGAGATCGCGCTGGCCCGGCTGGTGTTCGGCGGCGCGATCGACTACCAGCGGGTGCGCATCCACAACACCCGCTTCATTCCTTTCCTGCAGCGTAAAGACGTCTGCATCACGCCCAACGGCGAACTGTATTTCCATATCTCCCGCTACCGCCCGGACTTCTCGCTCGCTACCGAGGCGGAACAGCACTGGTTCATGCACGAGATGGCCCACGTATGGCAATACCAGCTTGGCTACCCCGTGATGTGGCGCGGCGCGATCCGGCTTGGCCTGAGCTATGACTACGAAGTGTCGCCCGAGCGGCGTTTGTGCGACTTCAATATGGAGGCGCAGGCCGAAATTCTGGCCGACTACTTCGCCATGGCCTGCCTGCACAAACAGGAGGCCGGCCTTTATCGCGACATGCTGCGCGATTTCCTGCGCGATCCCTCATCCCGCGACAACCTGCCGCGTATATTTTTTGCTAACAGTGTGCTATCGTAGTTGCTTTAAAGCACACGTTTACCAGCCATGACCAATCCATACCAGGCACCAGTTGCCAACCTCGATCTCCCTGTGCAAGACGGCAGCAATGCAGACCCGCAGGTTGGCGGCTTCTGGCTGCGCGTTGCTGCCAAGCTTCTGGACTTCGTCATCATGCTGCCCTTGGTTGGGCTGACGTATTGGCTCAGCACCATTTCTCGCAGTTTCTACCTGTCCTGGATCGTTCCCGGCATCGTTACCGGCCTTCTCTACTCGGTCTACCTGGTGCGTCGCTATGGCGGCACGCCAGGCAAGCTCGTGATGAAGTTGCGCGTCCAGATGAAAGATGGTGCGCCAGTCTCGCTTACGGCAGCGTTGATTCGGGAAGCACCGGTGATGCTTCTGGGTGCCGTGATCAATCTGGGCCTTGGCCTCTCGGCCCTGTCGATGGATGACGCCACCTACCTGAACTACGGCTTCCTGGCGCGCAGCGAAGCCTTGATGGCATCGGGCCCTGGCTGGCTGACGGCGGTCAATTGGAGCATGCAGGGATGGACCTGGCTTGGTGCAATCGTCATGCTGCTGAATTCGCGCCGCCGCGCCGTGCATGACTTCCTGGCCGGCACCGTCGTCGTGAAACTGGAGCGAAAGAGCTGATGAGCGATTGGATTGCCGCCGCCGGCCCCCGGGGCTGTTGATTTGCCAATGATGTGATATCTTTATTGCCCCGTAGATTCCACATCACTCTCAATGCAGAACACTGCGCTGATCATCGTCGACATGCAGGTCGGCATGAGCTGGCCGGCGCCAGGCGAGCGTAACAACCATCAGGCGGAGCAGGTCATCGCCGGCCTGCTCGGGCGGTGGCGCGAGCACGGCGCCCCGGTAGTCCATATCCGCCATATGTCGCGCACTCCGGGATCGCCATTCTGGCCGGGCCAGCGAGGAGCTGAATTCCAGCCGGCGCTGGCCCCGGTTGCGGGCGAACACATCGTGGAAAAGAATGTGCCGGACGCCTTTATCAATACCGGGCTGGAACGCTGGCTGCATGCGCGCGGCATTTCGTCCGTGCTGGTGCTTGGCGTCAGCACCAATAATTCGGTAGAAGCGACAGCGCGTACGGCGGGCAACCTCGGCTTCAAGACGTTTGTTGCGGCAGATGGCTGCTATGCCTATGCACAGACCGATTTCGACGGCGTGCGGCGCAGCCCGCAGGAAGTTCATGCAATGGCCTTGTCCAACCTGCACGGGGAATATGCCACCGTCATCCAGGCGCAGGACGCCATTTCACAATTACTATTCAAATAAGCGAGCGGGGAAAACGATGGGGATGGAGATCGAAGCAGCAGGCGACCTGGTGACAGCCAGCCTGGCGGCCAGGGAAGTTGAAGGCGATGCCGGCAAGACCGGCGAGCACGCCCACGGCGCAGCATGCGCCAACTGCGGCACGCCAGTCACCGCCAATTATTGCGGCAACTGCGGCCAGAAGGGCCACCTGCACAAATCCGTGCTGCATTTGGGCGAGGAGTTGATCCATGGCCTGCTTCACTTCGATACCAAGGGTTGGCGCACCTTGCCCTTGCTGGTTGCCCGCCCGGGCCAGCTGACGCGCCGCTACATCGACGGCCAGCGGACGCGCTTTGTATCGCCGCTGGCGCTGTTCCTGTTCATGATGTTCTTCATGTTCTTCGTCTTCTCGCTGACGATGGGCACCAGCTCCGGCCCGAGTACGGGCAAGGTCGTCGAAGGCAAGAATGGCAAGGCCGCATTCGAGCAGAAGATGAATGAAAAGATCTCCGACCAGAAACAGCTGATCGCCGAAGCAGAGGAAGAACTCAAGGAAGCGGAGCCAGGCACGGCGGAAGTGCCGAAGGCCCAACACCGGCTTGATGAAGCGAAGAAAACGCTCGACGGCCTGAATAGCGCCCTGGCAGCCGGCAAAGTTGCCATGACCGGCACCGCCAAGTTTACTGAAACGATCAAGCCCGCTGCCAGGAATACCGGCAAGGAGGGGGCGAGCGACGAGGGTAAGGAAAGCGCGGATACGAAAGAGCCGGGCATCATTCAGGAAATAGTTCAGGACGTTACCAAAGGGATGACCGACGCGGATGCGGCTGGCGGCAGGGACGCCGGGCATTCGAGCTCCGGCTGGATTGGCAAGGGCATCCGGCACGCTGTCGATAATCCTGAACTGGCCCAGTACAAGCTGAAGAACGCGGCATACAAATACTCCTTCCTGCTGGTGCCGATCTCGCTACCATTCCTTTGGCTGATGTTCTTCTGGCGCCGTGGCGTCACGATGTATGACCACGCCGTGTTCTCGCTGTATTCGCTGTCGTTCATGTCGCTGCTGTTCACCCTTGTCGCGACCCTGAGCTACTTTGAATTCGGCGGCCTGGCAGGCTGCCTGTTCGCCTTCATCCCGCCGGTGCACATGTTCCTGCAATTGCGTGGCGCCTACGGCCTGTCGCGCTACGGCGCCTTGTGGCGCACCTGCTTCCTGCTGTTCATGACAGTCATTGTGCTGACCATGTACGCCCTGGTCGTGTTGGCGCTGTCTGCAACGTGAGCCTGTTTACGACACTCCAGCGCGACGATCCGGTACTTCAGGCCAGCGCTTGCACCAGCCTTGAAGAATTGAAGGCTTTGCTGGCCCAGCGATCGGGGTATGCGCGCGAAGCTGCGATTGACAGGGTGATGGCTTTAGGCGGTGACGGTGCGATACCGGCCATCATGCCCCGTTTGAACGATTTCGTGCCGGAGGTACGCGCCGCTGCACGCCGGGCTATACAGGCCTTACTGCCATCCGCCGGACACGAAGACTTGCTGGCGGTCGTCGGATTCACATGGCGGTTACGCCATTTCTCAAGGCTGAATCATTCTGCCTGGATTTCCAGCGCGCAGGCCGAACTTGCCCGCCGGCTCACGTTCGATCAATTGCGTGAAGCCTTATGCTCGCGCCATCCCATGGTCGCTCGCGGCAGTTTCTTCATGCTCCTGGAGCGTGAACTCATCCCGCGCGTTGAACTGTTGACCCTTGCTGTCGAATCGGGCAAGGACATCGTCATGTCGCGCCAGGCTGCCGTGTTGGCCCTGTCGCTTCTAGAAGAAGACCGGATTGCCGTCTTGCGGGGCGGCCTGAAATCCCATTTCGGCGTGGTCCGCACCCATGCCTTGCGCGGCCTGCTGGGGTGTGCTCCCGACGCGGCGGAAATTGCCCGCGGCGCTTTGCTGGACCCGCAAGGGTCGGCAAGGTCTCTCGCCCAGTACTATTTGCGCAGCAATGGAGTGGATCTCGCGCCTTATTATCGTGAGCTCCTGCAGGACAGGCACGCCAGGACCAATCAGGCCTGCATGGCCCTTGCCGCACTGGGAAGCATGGGAGGGGCGGGGGATATCGCCTTGTTGCGGGAGATGAGCGAGTCGCCGTTCCCATCGATACGCGGCGCTGCATTTCTCGCGTGGCTGAAATTGGCCCCCTCTGACAAGGATGCAATCGCGCTTGCGGCGCTTTCTGACGAGGGGCGCGCGAATCGCAGGCTGGCGGCGCAGATGGCGACACGGCAAGGCGCGTACGTTCCCTTTGAACGAGTAAAGGAAGTCTTGCGCGACAAGGCGGATCTATCAATCTTGCTGGCTTTTGCGCGCCTGAGGAAGTGGGATTGGCTGGAGACGATTGCGCTTGAGGCGGCGCAAGCCGAGCGAGGAAGCATGGCGTGGGACGCGCTGCATATTGATATGGTGCGTTGGCTGGCGCATGCCGGCCATTCTTACGAGCGCCCGGACGAGCGGCAGCGAGATCGCCTGCTCGCCCCCGGAATGGTGCAAGCGCTGGAACGGCTGTTTGACGGAAGCAGGGACGTCTTGCACTACGAGCTGGATTTGATCGCGAAATGTTGAATGAGCAGCAGAAGAACTTGATTGCCGGCGATGCCGCCGGCGCTGAAGCAGCTGGGTTCCTGCTGCCCGGCCAGCAGGCGCTGGTCCACCGGCAGGGCTGGCTGAAGATGCTAGCGCCGCGCGCCGCGGGTGGGGCGGAGATGCCCTTGCCGCAAGTGGTCCGGCTGGAAGAGGCGATTGCGGAAGCGGATGGCAGCATGGGGTGGGTGGTCACCCTGTGCGCCGGCGCCGGCTGGTTTGCCGGCTTCCTGCCGCCCGAAACGGCGCGCGAAATCATCTCGACCCCGGATGTTTGCCTCGCAGGCAGCGGCGCACCGACCGGTTTCGCCGACAAGGAAGGCGAAGGTTATCGCATTGCCGGGCGCTGGGACATCGCCAGCGGGGCACCAATGGCGACGCATTTCACGCTCAATGCAGTGTTGCGTGAGAACGGCCAGGCTCTGGCCGGGGAAGATGGTGCGCCGCGGATACGCGCTTTTATCGTGCCTGCCGCGCAAGTGGTGGTTGAGCCGACCTGGCGCAGCTTTGGCATGAAGGGCACTGCGTCGCACAGCTACCGCGTCGAAGGGGCCTGGGTGCCGGCAAGCTCCGGCTTCACGATTGATCCCGCTCATGCAACGGCGCCAGGTACCCTGTATCGCTTCCCCTTCATGTTGCTGGCGTGGATGACTTTGGCGGCCAACCTGTCCGGCTTGGCGCGCCACTTCCTGCAGCTGGCACAGGAGACCGTTGCTGCGCGCCGCCAGCCGTCGGCCAGTGCGCAGGACGCGGTGGCGCAAGCTGCCGTGGCGCTGGAAGGCGCCCGTGAACGCATGTACGCCCTGCTTGACCAGGCCTGGGCGCAGGCAGAGGGCGAGATAGGCAGCATTGCCGGGGAGCTTGACGCCCAGCTGCGCGAGGCATCGATGGCGCTGGTGCTTTCTGCGCGCCGGTCGGTGGGCGATATTTATCCTTATTGCGGCTTGCGTGCCGCGAAAGAAGACTCCGACATCAACCGCGTCTGGCGCGATTTTCATACCGCCAGCCAGCATGCCTTGTTCACACCATGATCGAGTTCCTGTTTGAGCTGATTGGCGAGATCATCATCCAGTTCATCGCTGAAGCGGCAGCGGAGGCAGGCATGCATTCGCTGTCCGATGCGCGCAGCTACAAGGCCAACCCGTGGCTGGCCGGCGTTGGCTATGCCTTGTTCGGCGCCATTGCCGGCGGAATAACGCTTTGGCTGCTGCCGGATCACCTGGTACGCAACGAAGTCCTGCGCAAGGTTAACTTGCTGGTCACCCCGCTGGCGGCCGGCGGCTTGATGTGCCTGATGGGGGCCTGGCGCGCGCGCCGCGGCGACACCCTGCTGCGCATCGACCGCTTCGCATATGGCTATGTCTTTGCGCTGTCCCTGGCGCTGGTTCGTTTTGTTTTTGCACAGTAGGAGGGCATCATGGCCTGGCTGATCTTCAAATACCTGGTCACGGCAGGTGTCGTGGTTGCGGTGTCGGAATTCGCAAAACGCAGCGACCGCCTGGGCGGCCTGATCGCCGCGCTGCCGATGGTGACCGTGCTGGCGCTGGTCTGGCTGTACGTTGAACGGCAACCGCAGGAAAAGATCGCCAACCACGCCTGGTACACCTTCTGGTATGTGGTGCCGACGCTGCCGATGTTCCTGGTCTTCCCTTGGCTGCTGCCGCGCCTGGGGTTCTGGCCGACGCTGGGCGCGAGCGTGCTGCTGACGATTGCCTGCTTTGCCCTGTTTGCCGTGTGCGTGCGGCGCTTCGGCATCGAACTGCTCTGATCAGGCCGATACGCTCATAACGAGTGCACGCGGTTGCGGCCGCATGCCTTGGCCTGGTAGAGGGCGCGGTCGGCTGCGTTGATCAGGTCATACACTTCGCCGGCATTGCTGCTGTCGCTGCTGGCAACGCCGATGCTGATGGTGACGATGCGTTCATCCGTGCGCGAGGCCTGGTGTGGAATGCGCAAGTCGCGCACTTTGCGGCACATGGCGTTGGCCATCATCACCGCTGCATCGGCGGGCGTGTCGGGCAGGATTACCGCGAATTCTTCACCGCCGTAGCGCGCGAACAGGTCGGCCGGGCGCTGCTGCATGGTCGATAGCGCGGAAGCCACAGCTTCCAGGCAGGCATCGCCTTGCTGGTGACCGTAATGGTCGTTATAGGCTTTGAAATAGTCGATGTCGAGCATCATCAGCGACAGCGGCGTGCCCATGCGCCGCGCGCGCCGGGTTTCGCGGTCGATCGCCATGTCGAAGTGGCGGCGGTTGGCGACGCCGGTCAGGTCGTCCAGCAAGGTTTGCGAGCGCAAGGCTACGGCCTGTTCGCGCAGCAGGTTCTCGCGCTGTACCGCGGCTGTCACGTCACTGACCTGGATCAGGCAATAGCGTTCGTTGTTGCCCAGGTTGAGCGGCGTGACCGTGATCTGCTGCTGCATGCGCTCGCCTTTTTCGGCGGCGGACTTGTTGGCGTAGAGCGGCAATGGCCAGCGATTCAGGGTTTGCGACAGCAGGGAAGGCAGGTTGTTGCGCAGCGCCTGGCCGATGGCCGCCTCCAGCCGCTTGCCGCGCTGCTCGGGGAACAGGTCGAAGAAGCTGCGTTCCAGCGTTTCGGGGCCCAATACGCCGGAGTGCTGGTCCATCCAGCGGTTCCACAACACTACGCGTTCGCTGGCGTCGAGGACCAGGGTACCCACGTCGATGCAATCGATAACGCCCTGCAGGAGCGGCAGGGACTCGATCGAAGATTTCATGGCTGCGCTCCGCCGATGGACCGGTCGAGGAAGTTTGCCACATGCTGCTTCAGGTCGTGCAGCGCCGTCATGTCCATGATGAAGGCGACGTCCCCGGCAATCTGCTGGCGCTCGATGACAAATTCGATATGCAGCATCAGCACCGCGGTTTCGCCGCTGCCGGCCAGCGCCAGGATTTCTTCGCCGTAGCCGAGGTGGTAATCCGGCAGCGAGCCATGCAGCTCGTGGCCGAGCAGGTTGGCCAGCGACCCGACGCAGCTGTTCAGCAGGATATTGCCGATCTCGCTCATCGCCTCCTGTTCCATGGCCGACAGTTCAGCCAGCGGCATCGCTTCGCCCACCATCAGGCGCACGATTTCCTGGCTCTTCTCTTCCGGGAACATCAGGATCGCTTCGGTGTCGAAGGCGCCGCTGTAGTGCTGGCTGATGCCGCACAGGCGGCCGTTGCCGGTGCTGCGGCTGGCCAGCAATTTGGCGGCGGAGGCACGGGTGAGGAAGCTGATGGCAGGCACCGACATGGTGACCGTTTCGTTGACGATCTCGCTCATGGCGGCAGCAGCCTGGCCGACGCCAATATTGAACAGCTCGACGAGGGCGTCGTGCTCCAGTTCGGTGAGCCGGACCATGGTCAGGCTTCCAGCGGCGCAATCAGCTGCGCAATGCGCTCGGCGGTAATCGGTTTTTCCATGAAACCCACGCCGATTTCTTCCGCCCGCTGGCGGGTTGCGGCCTGGACATTGGCAGTCAGCAAGGAAATGTGGGCATTGGGCAGCATGGCACGCAGCGCGGCGGCGGCATCAACGCCATTCATGCCCGGCATGTTCACGTCCAGCAAGACCAGGTCGGGCTGCAATCCCTGGGCCTTGGCGATCGCTTCGTCGCCGTTGGCGGCTTCTTCCACCACCCAGTCGGCATGGCGCACCTGGATGTGCTGGCGCGTCAGCATGCGCGACACGCGGCTGTCATCCACGATTAATACGGTACTTGGCTTCATGTCGTTTTTCCCGGCTTAGTTGGCAGTTCGGATAAAATAGGCAACCTTTATTGAATCCATTGTAACTATGACGCAAGACAAATTGAAACAGGCTGTTGCTATTTCGGCGATCGAGTATGTGATCGACGGCGAAATCATCGGCGTTGGCACCGGTTCCACTGCGAATTTCTTCATTGATGAACTGGGCAAGATCAAGCACCGCATCAAGGGGGCTGTTGCCTCGTCGGAAGCGACTGCAGCGCGCCTGGCCGGTCACGGCATTCCTGTCTACGATCTTAACGAGGTTTCGGAAATCGCGGTGTACATTGACGGCGCCGACGAGATCAATGCGGCAGGCCACATGATCAAAGGCGGCGGCGCGGCATTGACCCGCGAAAAGATCGTGGCCTCGGTATCGAAGCAATTCGTCTGCATCGCCGATGGTTCCAAACTGGTAGAAACGCTGGGCAAGTTCCCGCTGCCGGTGGAAGTGCTGCCGATGGCCCGTAACGCGGTGATGCGCCAGCTGGCGGCCCTGGGCGGCCAGCCGAAGGTGCGTACCAAGGCCGGTTCCGACGAGATCTTCGTGACCGACAATGGCGGCAATATCATCGACGTAGCAGGCATGTCGATTACCGATCCGGTCGCGCTGGAAACCCGTATCAACCAGATCGTCGGCGTGGTCGCCGTTGGCCTGTTCGCTGCCCGTGGCGCCAATGTGTGCCTGCTGGGTACTCCCGACGGCGTGCGCACCGTCAAATACTGATTCTTCCCTTAGAAAGAACCCATGAAACGACTGTTCCTGCTATTGCTTGCTGCTGGTGTACTGAGTGCTTGTGCAACCAAAAAACAGGTGGCCCAGGCGCCTGTGAAGCGTAAATCTGTGCTGGAGGCGGAAGCTATTGCCAAGCGATCGATGATCGATGGCGTGCCGGTGGAAAAGGTGGAATTCCGCCCAGGTATTTCCTCGGCAACGGTGGAGCGCCTGGCGAATGCGGAAGAATGCCGCGGCGGTCGCGGGGCAGGGCTGGTGACTGAGCGTGGCCCGGTGGAGATTTACCGGATGTCTTGCGCCAACGGCAAGGTATTCATGGCGCGCTGCGAACTGCGCCAGTGCAAGCCGATGAATGGGGATGTGACAAGCCGCTAAATTAAATGGGGGCGTACCCCATTTAATTAGCAACTGAATAAATGGGGTATGTCCCCATTTAATGTCAGGCCGAAGGCGGCACGTAGCCGGCTGCCTGGTCGGCGCCTTCGCCGAAGAAATGTTTCTCCATTTGCGCTGCCAGGTATTTGCGCGCGCGCACGTCCGCCAGGTTCAGGCGGTTTTCGTTGACCAGCATGGTCTGGTGCTTGATCCAGGCAGCCCAGGCTTCCTTGGAGACGGATTCATAAATGCGCTTGCCCAGCTCGCCCGGATAAGGCGGGAAGTCCAGGCCTTCGGCTTCCTTGTTCAGTTTGATGCAGTGGACGGTACGTGCCATCTTCGATGCTCCTAAAAAAATCGATTATAAGGTCTTGATCAAGACTTGCGACTTGCGCTGCCAGTTGTAGAGGCGCTGGCGGTCTTTCGGCAACGCGTCGACAGTGGCGGGAGCAAAGCCGCGCTTGATGAACCAGTGCGCGGTGCGGGTGGTCAGCACGAACAGCTTGCTGATGCCCTGCGCCCGGGCGCGGTTTTCCATGTGTTTGAGGATACGCTCGCCGTCGCCCTGGGCCTGCACGTCAGGGTTGACAGTCAGGCATGCCATTTCGGCCATTTTTTCTTCCGGGAAGACGTACAGCGCCGCACAGCCGAAGATCACGCCGTCGTGCTCGATGACCGAGAACATCTCGATCTCACGTTCGATCAGTTCGCGGCCACGCTTGACCAGGGTGCCGTCGGCTTCCAGCGGTTCGATCAGCTTGATGATGCCGCCCACGTCTTCAATCGTGGCCGGGCGCAGCGACTCCAAGTTCTCGTGCGAGATCATGGTGCCCACGCCATCGTGGGTGAACAGCTCGAGCAGGGCCGAGCCGTCCATCGCGAACGGCACGATGTGGGCACGCTCGACGCCGTTGTTGCAGGCCTTGACGCAGTGCTTCAGGTAGTAGGCGGTGGCGTCGGGCAGGAAGCCTGCCTGCAGCACGGCTTCGGCCTGGTGCGAGGACAGCTCGCGGATTTCGGTGCCGCCGGCGTCGGTCATCATCTCGGTTTCGGTGATGAAGACCAGCTTGTCGGCGTGCAGGGCGATGGCGGCGGTGCAGGCCACGTCTTCCATCGTCAGGTTGAAGGTTTCGCCGGTTGGGGAGAAGCCCAGTGGGGACAGCAGCACCACGCCGTCCGAGCCCATGATGGAGTGGATCGTTTCCGCGTCCACCTTGCGGGTCAGGCCGGTCAGCTCGAAGTCGACGCCGTCGATCACGCCCAGCGGGCGTGCGGTGATGAAGTTGCCGGAAATGATACGGATCGCGGCATGCGACATCGGCGTATTCGGCAAGCCCTGGCTGAAGGCGGCCTCGATGTCGAGGCGCAGTTCGCCGGCTGCTTCCTTGGCGCATTCCATGGCGGCCGTGTCGGTGATGCGCACGCCGTTGTGGAAGCGGCCTTCCACGTTTCGCAGGGCGAGCTGCTCGGCGACCTGGGGGCGCGAGCCGTAAACCACGGTGACGTTGATGTCCAGCGCGTGCAGCAGGGACAGGTCGTGGGCCAGCACCGGGAGGGCGCCAGCAGCAACCAGTTCACCAGGGAACGCGACCACGAAGGTCTTGCCGCGGAAGGCATGGACGTAGGGGGCGACGGAGCGCAGCCAGGAGACGAATTGGATAGGGTTTTCCATTATTCGCGCATTATAATGCGCTGCGCGGTTTTCGCGCCCAATCTATGTAAAAAACGATGTCTGAAGCAAGCAAGAAGAATCCTCTCCAGCAACCAGCAGGCCAGCGGCCGCAAGGCGAACAACGCCGCCCGGCAAGCCAGCCTGGCCAACAGGCGCGCCGCGCGCCTGCGCAGCCGCCCGCTGGCGCTACCCAGCGCCGCGAAGGCCGCCAGGAAGGCGCACGCCCGGCGCAGGCCGAAGGACGCCGCGAGGCGCCACGTCCGCAGCAGCGTGGAGAGGGCGCGGAGGAGCGCCGTGGCGAACGCCGCGAGCGCGAAACTCCTGAACAGCGCGCGGCCCGCGAGGCCGCGGCAGCGTTCCGCAATCCGCTGCCGCCGATCACCTTCCCCGAAGACTTGCCGGTTTCTGGCCGCCGCGCGGAAATCGCGGAAGCCCTGACCAAGCATCAGGTGGTCATCGTCTCCGGCGAAACCGGCTCCGGTAAAACCACCCAGCTGCCGAAGATCTGCCTGGAATTGGGGCGGGGCCAGAAAGGCCTGATCGGCCACACGCAGCCGCGCCGCATCGCCGCCTCGTCCACCGCGAAACGCATTGCCGTCGAACTGGGCTCCCCGCTGGGCGAGCACGTCGGCTACAAGGTGCGCTTCAACGATACCCTGAGCAAGGGCGCCTCGGTCAAGCTGATGACCGACGGTATCCTGCTGGCCGAAACCCAGACCGACCCGCTGCTGAAGGCTTACGACACGATCATCATCGACGAAGCCCACGAACGCAGCCTGAACATCGACTTCCTGCTTGGCTACCTGAAGCAGATCCTGCCGCGCCGCCCGGACCTGAAGGTGATCATCACCTCGGCAACCATCGACGCTGAACGCTTCGCCCGCCACTTCACGCAGGAGGGCAAGCCGCCGGTGCCGGTGATCGAGGTCTCCGGCCGCCTGTACGCCGTGGAAGTGCGCTACCGCCCCGTGGAGCGCGACCAGGTCGCGGCGCCCGGCGCGCAGCAAGGCGCCGACGCCAAGGGCGCACGCACCGCCGCCGCGCGCGACAAGCGCGACCTGATGGAAGCCATTGTCGACGGCGTCGATGAAGTCTGCCGCATCGGCAGCGGCGACGTGCTGGTGTTCCTGCCCGGCGAACGCGAAATCCGCGACGCCGCCGAAGCACTGCGCAAGCACCACCCGCCGCACGTGGAAATCCTGCCGCTGTTTGCCCGCCTGTCGGTGGAAGAGCAGGACCGCGTGTTCCGCACCACCAACGCGCGCCGCATCGTGCTGGCGACCAACGTGGCTGAAACCTCGCTGACCGTGCCGGGCATCCGCTACGTGGTGGACGCCGGCCTGGCGCGCGTGAAGCGCTACAGCTACCGCAACAAGGTCGAGCAACTGCAGATCGAGCCGGTGGCGCAGTCGGCGGCCAACCAGCGGGCCGGCCGCTGCGGCCGCGTGGCCGATGGCGTC
Source organism: Pseudoduganella sp. R-34 (assembly GCF_049904655.1). Taxonomy (NCBI): domain Bacteria; kingdom Pseudomonadati; phylum Pseudomonadota; class Betaproteobacteria; order Burkholderiales; family Oxalobacteraceae; genus Pseudoduganella; species Pseudoduganella sp. R-34. The sequence goes on along the minus strand of NZ_CP184572.1, from coordinate 5,320,537 downwards.
TGTATCCGCCTGTACGACGAGCAGGACTTCCTGCAGCGCCCAAAGTTCACCGACCCGGAAATCCTGCGCTCCTCGCTGGCCTCCGTCATCCTGCGCATGAAGTCCCTGCACCTGACGGACGTCGAGAGCTTCCCCTTCATCGAGCCGCCGCTGGGCCGCGCGATTGCAGACGGCTACCAACTGCTGCAGGAACTGGGCGCAGTCGACGACGACAACGCCCTGACCCCGCTGGGCCGCAAGCTGGCCAAGCTGCCGCTCGACCCGCGCGTGGGCCGCATGATCCTGGCCGCTCAGGAGTACCACTGCCTGACCGAAGTGCTGATCGTCGCTTCCGCCTTGTCGGTACAGGACCCGCGCGACCGTCCGGTCGAGCACCAGCAGGCCGCCGACGAAGCGCACAAGAAGTTCGCCGACGAAAAGTCGGAGTTCCTCAGCTACCTGAAAATCTGGAAGTGGTTCGAAAACGCAATCGAGCACAAGAAGTCCAATCGCCAGTTGATGGATTCGTGCCGCGCCACCTTCCTGAACCAGCTGCGCCTGCGCGAGTGGCGCGACGTGCACTCGCAACTGCTCACCATCGTGAAAGAGCAGGGCTGGCGCACCAACGAACTGCCGGCCACCTACGATCAGCTGCATATGGCGCTGCTCACCGGCCTGCTGGGCAATATCGGTTTCAAGGGCGAGGACGAACCGGGCGGCGCCTACCTTGGCGCGCGCGGCATCAGGTTCCACGTCTGGCCTGGCTCGCACCTGTCGAAGAAGCCGGGCAAGTGGATTGTCTCTGCCGAACTGGTGGAAACCACGCGCCTGTACGCCCGCTGCGTGGCGCGCATCGAGCCGGAATGGATCGAGAAGATCGGCGGCCACCTGCTGAAGAAATCCTGGGGTGAGCCGCGCTGGGAGAAACGTCCCGCGCAAGTCACAGCATCCGAACGCGCCACCCTGTACGGCCTGGTGGTCTACAGCCAGCGCCGCATCAACTACGGGCAGAAGAATCCGGTGGAAGCGCGCGAGATCTTCATTCGCGACGCGTTAGTCGGTGGCGATTACGACACCCGTGCACCGTTCTTCGCACACAATCACAAGCTGGTGCGCGAAATCGAAAACCTCGAACACAAGTCGCGCCGCCAGGACGTGCTGGTGGATGACCAGTTGATCGAGGCGTTCTACGACGAGCAGATTCCTGCCGACGTGGTGAACGGCGCCGGTTTCGAGAAATGGTACAAGGACGCCTCTGCCGACAATCCGAAGCTGCTGTACCTGATCCGCGACGACTTGATGCGCCATGAAGCGGCCGGCATCACGACCGACCTGTTCCCGAAAAAGATGATGGCGGCAGGGCTGGAGATGCAGCTGTCCTACCACTTCGAGCCAGGCACGCCGCGCGATGGCGTCACGCTCACTGTGCCGCTGTATTCCCTGAACCAGCTTTCGCGTGAGCGCTGCGAGTGGCTGGTGCCGGGCATGCTGAAGGAGAAAGTGCACCTGCTGCTCAAGACTCTGCCGCAAAAGCAGCGCCGTCACTTGGTGCCGCTGCCGGACTACGCTGCCAAATTCTGCGAGCGAACCGAGTTTGCGCGTGGCGACCTGATTGACGCGATTATTGCCGACATCCGCAAGCAGATCACGATCAGCGTGCTGACTTCCGACTTTAAGCCGGAGCAACTGCCGGCGCACCACTTCATGAATTTCAAGGTGGTCGACGAGCATGGCCGCCAGCTCGACATGGGACGCAACCTGGCTACGCTGCAGGCGGAGTACGGACTGCAGGCCCGCCAGAGCTTCCAGCGCATGGCGGAAGGCGGCAACACGCCAGCCTCCGCCGCGCAACTCGCACAACTTGCGGGCGGCGGCATCGGCATCGGCAGCGGCGGCAGCGCCAAGCCAAAGCACGGCGGCATCGCAGCCGATGCTGCGCGCGGCGCAAGCCCCTCCAGCGCGGCGGCAAGTGCGCCAGCTGCTGCCGCGTCGAGCGCTGCGTCGCAGCACACCAATATCACCACCTGGAGCTTTGGCGAGCTGCCGGAGCTGCTGGAAATCACGCAAGGAAAGCTAAGCCTGATCGGCTTCCCGGCCCTGGTGGACAAAAGCACGCACTGCGACCTGGAAGTGTTCGACGACCCGAATGTGGCCGCGCGCACTCACCGCATCGGGCTGCGCCGCCTGTTCATGCTGCAGATGCGCGACCAGATCAAGTTCGTCGAGAAATCGATCCCCAACCTGCAGCAGATGGGCATGCAGTTCATGTCCATGGGCACGCAGGAAGAGCTGCGCGACCAGATCATCGCCAAGGCCATCGACATCGCCTGCCTGCAGGACCCGCTGCCGGTAGACGAAGCGAGCTTCATCAAGCGCAAGGACGAGGGCAAGTCGCGCATCGTATTGCTGGTGAACGAGATCGCCCGTCTTGTGTCGCAAGTGCTGACCGAATACCACGGACTGCCCAAGCGCCTGCAAGGCATCAACCAGCAGGTGGCGCAGGACATGCAGCAGCAACTGCAAGGCCTGGTGCACAAGCGCTTCCTGATCGAGAACGAGTTCTCGCAGCTGTCGCACTTCCCGCGCTACCTGAAGGCGATGAACGTGCGCCTGGAAAAGCTGCGCGCCGATGCGGCGCGCGACGCCAAGGCCATGGCCGAGTGGAACCAGGCCGCGGCGCCTTACCAGCGCCTGATGCGCGACAAGTCGGCCGGCAAGAACACCGACCCGAAACTGGTCGAGTACCGCTGGATGCTGGAAGAGTTGCGCGTATCGCTGTTCGCTCAGGAGCTGCGGACACCCATGCCGGTGTCCGTCAAGCGACTGATGAAGGTGTGGGAGTCGATGCAGCGCTGAAGCGCTTGCGATACTCGCCCGGGCTGGTGCCAAGGCGGCGCAGGAATACGCGCCGCAGGTTCTGTTCGCTACCGTGTCCGGTAGCGGCGGCGATGGCCTTGACCGGCTGCGTTGTGTCTTCCAGCGCGCGCCGCGCCGCCTCCAGCCGCATGGATTCCACCATGGCGGCCGGCGTGGAGCCGGTCTGCGCCACATAAGCGCGCGCAAAGGTGCGCGCGCTCATTGCTGCCTGTTCCGCCAGGCGTTCGACCGAAAGGTCTGCGTGAAGGTTGGCGCCCATCCAGGCATGCAGTTCCGCAAACCGGCCGTCTTCCCGCGCTTGCGCTGAGAGGGGGGCGCTGAATTGAGACTGGCCGCCGGCGCGCTTCATGAACACCACCATTTGCCTGGCCGTCTCGATGGCAACGCGGTGGCCGTAGTCTTCTTCGATCAATGCCAGCGCCAGGTCGATGCCGGCGCTGACGCCTGCCGAGGACCATATCTGGCCGTCGCGGATGTAGATCTTGTCCTCGTCCACCTGTACCAGGGGATGCTGGCGCCGCAGGCGTCCGACCCACTCCCAATGCGTTGCCACGCGACGCCCGTCCAGCAAGCCGGTAGCGGCGAGCATGAATGCGCCGGTGCAGACCGATGCCAGGCGTCGCACGTAGGGAGCACGCTGGCGTATCCAGTTCACCAATACCGGCGGGGCGAAGTAGGTGTCTCCAGGGCAGCCGCCTGCCACCAGCAAGGTGTCGATATCGGTTGTTTCGAGCGAGGAGATGGGGACCGTGCTGCAGGCTAGTCCGGCGCTGCTGGCGACCAGGCCGCCCTCGGCGGAGGCGACGATAAGTTCATACAAAGTCGCCCCGCCGGCCGAATGGCGGCGGGCGGCGCTGGCGAAAGCCTGCAGCGGACCGGTAAGGTCCAGCAGGTTCATGCCTTCATATGCGAGCAGGACGATGTGGCGGGAACGAGGAGGCGGCATGCCGCCAGTTTACCTCACCGGATAGCCGGGGTATTCGAATTCCAGCGCAACACGCCGGGCGGTGCGCGATCCAAACGCGTCAGCGATGTTTGCCAGTACGCGGTCGAGAGAGCCGTCCGCAGCCGGCAGCATGACAGCCGGCGCGTCGGCGGCGCCAGCAACGCGGTCAGGCAATATTTTCAAACCGTGACGGCTGGCCACGGCCGCGTCGCTGGCACCGACCGCCAGCACGCGGCTGCGATGGGTGCGGGTGTAGGCGTCGCTGGTATAGGCGAGGGCGATTTCGTCGAAGCCTTCAGCCAATGGCAATCCGGTGTCGTTCACGCCATGCAGCCACTGGTCGGTATAGTGCGTGAGCCAGACGGACAGGTTGTGGCCGAACCTGGGGGCATAGGCGCCGCTGTCATGGCGGCTGCTCCAGTCGCCGACGCCGAGGCCTGCGGCAACGGCTGCGGCTTTTTCGCGGCCGGCAATGGCTTCCACCAGGGCCAGCGAAAGCGGCTGGGCGGCGCTGATGCCGGCACTGGAGATCACCTTGGCATCGGCCACGTAGCGCACATTCTGCAACCATTCGGTGCCCGGGTATTTCTCGAGACGATATTCGTAGGTGGCCCAATGTGCGGTGCCGCGCCGGCCTTTCAGCAAGCCGCTGTTGGCAACCACCAGCGCGCCATCGCAGATGCTGGCTATGGTGGCACCCTTGTCCGCCTGGGCCTGCAGCCAGGCCAGCATCGGCGCCAACTGTGCTCGCCGCATGGCAGGCACGATCACGTAGTCGGCACCTTCCGGATAGCGCTGATCGAAGGCGCTGGTATCGAGGTCGGCCTGCACGCGCAGGCCGGTATTCATGGTGATCAACGGCCCTTCGGCCGCGACGGCGAGTACTTGCGCGACACCGGCGCGTTGCAGTACGCCGTAGGGCAGGAGGAAGTCGGTGATTTCAGTCGATACGCTGTCGCCGAGGATGGCGATCACGGGGCGTTCGTGGCCTGGGCGCGGCTGGTATTCCGGTAACTCGCCGGCGTGGGCGCAGGACAGTACGAACAGGAGAAGGGCAAGCAATAAACGCATGGCAGGCAATCGGCTGTTGGATCAGCAGCCGATTGTCTGCGGAAGGTGATGGATTTGACTGACAGAAAGCAGTCAAATCCTGCCAATCAATAATTACCTTTGCTGCCGCTTTCGCTGCCGGTCGAACCGCCGCTATAGCTGCTGCCGCCGGTCGAGCTTTGCATGGTGCTGGTGCCAGCGCCCATCACGCTGCCGGTCGAGGTGCGCATGCCGGTGGCGGTGGTGCCGTAGAAATTATGGATCTGCGTGCCGAATTCGGGGCTTGCCATGTCTGGCCAGCGGTCCTTGTCGAAGCCCGGCGCGTTCTCCAGTTTTTCCTTGGTGCAGTCAAGCACGAAGCGCTTGTTCACCGTGTCAAGCTGCAATGCCTGCCATGGCACGGCAAACAGCTTGTCGCCCATGCCCAGTACGCCGCCGAAGGACAGTACCGCATAAGCGATCTGGCCGGTCTGCATGTCGAGCATGATTTCCTTGATATCGCCAAGATCTTCTTCCTGGCGGTTATAGACGTCTTCACCCATCAGCGTGTCGGCGCCCATCAGGCGTGGGCCTGGACCATCATTATCGTCACGGTCGCGATAGATGCCGAATTTGTCGCGGTCTAGATAGCTCATTCTGCCTCTCCTCATTAGTGTGATCGAGTGAGGCCAGAATAGCCCAAGCCGCGTGTGCAAGGCGCGCGCTACGCTAGCGCGGCGTAGTCCTACAAGAAGAACGCGATGGCAGCAACTGCAGTTGGCGCAAGGGCTCCCGCCAGCAAGCCAAGTGCACCGATCGATTCATCACGGAATCCTTTTCGTAGCAATGCAACGCCGGCCGGATTCGGTGCGTTGGCGATCACGGTCAGGCCGCCGCCGGCAACGGCGCCAGCCACCAGCATGTATTGTGCTTGCGGCGTGATGCCGTCGATCAGCGAACCGAGATAGGTGAGGGCGGCATTGTCGGTGATGGCGGTCAGGCCCAGCGCGCCGAAGAAGAGCGCCAGTGGCTGCAGGCTTTCGACAATTGGTTGCAGCCACCATTGCTGCATGCTGCCCAGCACCACCAGGCCGGCGAGGAAGAAGCCGACCAGCAAGGCTTCTTTCAGGATCAGCGGTGACTGGTGCTGCGGATAGGCCACGGTAAATCCGAGGAAGAACAGGAACAGGCCGAGGAACAGGACCGGATGATGCGCCAGCAGCACCACGGCAGCCAGGAAGGCCAGGTGGATGATGCTGGTCGACAGCGGGGCGTGTGCCTGGGCACTCGGTGCAGGCGCTTCACGCGGCACGCGCAAGTGTTCGCGCAACAGCCAGGTGACGGCAGTGGCATTGACCAGCACTGCCAGCGTGGCTTTCCAGCCGAAGTGGGAGGCCATGAAGGCAGAATCCCATTGCCACGTTGTCGCCACCATCAGCACAGGCGGCGCTGCATATGCGGTCAGCGTGCCACCGATCGAGACGTTGACGAACAACACGCCGAGCGCGGCGTACTTCTGCCATTCCGGTACGCCATCGCGGAAGATTTGCGGTGCCAGCATCAAGGCTGCGAGTGTCATTGCGGCCGGTTCGGTGATCAGCGAACCAACCAAAGGTACCAGTGCAAGGCCCATCCAGGCCTGCAGCAGCGGACGGCCGCCGGACAGCGTGTTGACCAGCCGCTGCACGAAGTCCAGCACTGGCCGCGATGCCGCCACCACCATCACCACAAACACGAACAGCGGCTCGGTGTACTGCTGCGTTTCTGCATAAGCGATGGCGTTCTGCGGCCCGGCTACGAAAGCCATCGCCACCAGCAGCACCATGGCCCAGAAGCCGAACACCACTTCCACTTCGCCCAGCAGGTGTAGCAAACCGCCATGGCGCGGGAATTTGTGCGACAACCGTTCAAACGCTTTCGCGCTAAAGGTGTGCAGCAGGGCAAGGGCAAACAGGAGGGCGCCGATCAATTGCATGGTGACGGGAGTTAAGTTGGCAATATTGCCGATTCTATCAGCCGCTAGCTAACCCGCCCATATCTTGCGCAAACCGGTATGCCAAGGAGCGGCGCGCGGATAGGCTGTTTTGATGGCTGATACTTTCGACCCACTATGGAAGAGCGTACTCAGGCGCGACCTCGCGGACTTCGTGGCGTTCTTTTTTCCTCAGTTCTCGGATGAAATCGATTGGGGCCAGCCGCAGTGCCTGCGTGACAAAGAACTCAATGAACTCCGCCGCGATGGCCGGCCACGCACCCTGATTGCCGACCTGTTAGTCAGCGTGTTCCTGCATCTTTGCCTGGGTTGCTGCAGCTCACCTTCTTGCTCAACGGACGCACGGGATGCCGCAACGGCGCTATGCGGAGAAATGGCGTGTCGTCAGATTGTTGTACGAACGCGGGTGGCGCAGGCAGCGTATCATTAATTTGTTTAAAGTGGTAGACGGATTGATGGCATTGCCGCCTGAACTGCAAGAGCGACTGCGACGCAACATCGTCCGGCTGGAAAGGAGGCGTGACGTGGAATGGATTAGCCCCATGTTTCAGTTGTGCAGGCAAGAAGGGCTACGGGAGGGGCAGCAAAAAGGGCGGCAAGAAGGGCGGCAGGAAGGACGGCGCGAGGGAGCGATTGACTTGCTTGAGCGCCAGCTGCATCGGCGCTTTGGGGCATTGTCGCCAACTGTCCAGAAACGCCTCGCCAAAGCCAGCCCTGAACAGCTTGCCCAATGGAGCGAGGCCGTGCTGGATGCCCGAACGCTGAAACAGGTTTTCTCTTCGCGCTCGTAGGATTATACTGTATGCATATACAGTATTGTTCAGCATGGCGCTCTTTGACCCCCAACCCCTGCACCCGGCCCTCTGGCTGGCCTCCCAGCTCACCAAGGGAGCCACGTCCTGTGTGGATACCGGCATTCCCGTCCTCTCCCACCAGTTGCCTGGAGGCGGCTGGCCTACGGGTGTCCTGACCGAGTTGTTGCTTCAACAACCTGGTGTTGGCGAATTGCGCCTATTGAAATCCACCCTGGCCAGGCTGAACCGTCCGGCGGCCCTGCTGCAGCCCCCGTACGCACCTCAAGCCCTGGGTTTTGAGTTGCCCCCAGAGCAACTGCTGTGGATCCGCAACACCGGCAAGGCCGCCGACAGCCTGTGGGCGGCCGAGCAGATCCTGCGCAGCGGCAGTTGCGGGGCGGTGCTGCTGTGGCAACAGCACATCCGCAACGAATCGCTGCGCCGCCTGCACCTGGCTGCCCAGTGCGGCGAAGCGCTGTTCTTCCTGCTGCGGCCGATTGCCGCCGCCCAGGACTCCTCCCCCGCGCCGTTGCGGCTGGCGCTGCGGCCGGCTCCCGGAGGCATCAGTATCGAATTCGTCAAACGCCGGGGACCGCAGCGCGACACGCCGCTATTCCTGCCCTTAACCCCAACCTTGTTGCAACGTCATGCGCCTGTGGATCGGCCTCTACCTGCCCCGGCTACCGCTCGAAGTGTTCTGTCCGAACTGGTCGGATGACCTGTGCAGCGTGGTGCTGGAACAGGAGAGCGTGCTCGCGGTTTCCTACCGCGCCCACCTGATGGGCGTGCGTCCCGGCATGCGCCGCAGCGGCGCCCTGATGCTGGCGCCGGAAGTCCGGATGCACGAACGCGCCCCGCAGCAGGAAGAAGAAGCACTGCACGCAGTCGCCATGGCCATGCTGCAATACACGCCGCAAGTGGCGGAAGGCGAGGGCGCCACCCTGCTGCTGGACGTGGGCGCCAGCCTGCGCCTGTTCGGCGGCATCCGCCGCCTGTGCCGCCTGGTGCGGGGCAGCCTGCAAAAGCTCGGCTTCAGCGGCGTGCTGGGCGTGGCGCCCACCGCGCGCGGCGCCTGGCTGCTGGCGCGTGCTGGCGGCGGCCGCGCGCTCAAGCTCGATAGCCTGCATCGCCGCCTGCATCGCCTGCCGGTAGGCTTGCTGCCGCCGCTGCAGCGCCACCAGCGCTGGCTGGACGGTATTGGTTGTGTCAGCATCGGCGACCTGGTGCGCCTGCCCCGCCCCGGCCTGCAGCGCCGCTGCGGTATCGAAGTGCTGGACATGCTCGATGCCGCGCAGGGCCTGGCGCCTGAAATGCACGAATGGCTGGCAGCGCCGCCCAGCTTCAAGGCCAAGCTGGAACTGTTCGGCCGCATCGAGAACACCGACCTGCTGCTGGCCGGCGCCTGCCGCCTGCTGCAGCAGCTGACCGGCTGGCTGTGCGCCCACCAGTTCGCCGTCTCGCGCATCCGCCTGTTGCTGGAACATGAACGCGGCCGCGAAGCCTGCCCGCCGACGCCGGTGGAAGTGGTGCTGGCCGAACCCACCTGGCGCGACGAACACATCGTGCGCCTGCTGAAGGAACGCCTGGCCAAGGTGGAACTGCCGGCACCGGCGATCGGGCTGGCGCTGGAAGCGGCCCAGGTCGAGCCGATGGCGCCGCTCAGCGACTCGCTGTTTCCCGATCCCGGCGGCAGTCCGCAGGAGCGCCAGCGCCTGTTCGAAGTGCTGGTGGCTCGCCTCGGTGCGGAAAACGTGCTGCAGCCATATCCCAAGGCCGACTACAGGCCCGAAGTGGCCAACCGCTGGGTGCCGCTGCATGAGAAGGTACGCCCGGCCGACGTGGCAGCCCAGATGCCGCCGCGCGCCTTGCCGCGCCCGGCCTTCCTGCTGCCCAAGCCGATCCAGTTGCTGATGCGCGACCATCGCCCGTTCTACTGTTCGCCGCTGCGCATGGTGTCGAGCGCCGAACGCATCGAAGCCGGCTGGTGGAGCGAGACGCAAACTCGCGACTATTTCATCGCCGAGGGCGAGGATCATGCCTACTACTGGGTGTACCGCGAACGCACGCCTGGCACCGAGGAAACGCGCTGGTACCTGCATGGATTGTTCGCCTGACGTATCATTATCACGAAAGGGGGACGTATGTACGCACAACGACTCGAATTCCCTGGCGCAAACGGACAACTGCTGGCGGCACGGCTGGACTCTCCGGAGAGCGGCGTACGTGCCTACGCCCTGTTTGCGCATTGCTTCACCTGCGGCAAGGATGTTTTCGCGGCCAGCCGCATTGCGCAGGCGCTGGCTGAACGTGGCATTGCCGTGCTGCGCTTCGACTTCACCGGCCTGGGCGCCAGCGAAGGCGATTTTGCCAACACCAATTTCTCCTCCAATGTGGCCGACCTGCAGGCGGCTGCCGACTTTCTCCGGCGTGAATTCCAGGCGCCGCGCATCCTGATCGGGCATAGCCTGGGCGGTGCTGCCACGCTGGCTTTCGCCGGCACCGTGCCGGAGGTGCAAGCCGTGGTCACCATTGCCGCGCCGAGCGACCCGGTGCACGTCACGCATTTGTTCGGCGACCAGGTCGATGCGATCACGGCGCAGGGCGAGGCCATGGTGCAATTGGCCGGGCGGCCGTTCCGCATCAAGCGGCAATTCCTGGAAGACGTGGCGGAGAACAGCTTGCGCAACAAGATCGCCAATATGCGCAAGGCTTTGCTCGTCATGCACGCGCCGGGCGATACGACGGTCGGCATCAACAATGCGCTGGAGATTTTCTCGGCAGCGAAACACCCCAAGAGCTTTATTTCGCTCGATACGGCCGACCACCTGCTGACCGTTCGCGAGGATGCGGCGTATGTGGCGGGCCTGATTGCCGCCTGGAGCGCACGCTACCTCAAGGATTTCCAGGCTTCCACGCCATCGCCTTCCTGACGGCAGGGCGATCGCCGACCTGGGCGAGCCAGCGCTGCACGGCGGGCTTGCCGGACAGGTTCAGTTCCAGGTGGGAGGCGGCGGCTTCCGTCCAGGGATAGCAGGCGATATCGGCAATCGTGTAGTGATCGCCGGCCACGTAGGGGCTGCCGGCCAGGGTGCGATCGAGCACATTCAGCAAGCGCTCCGCCTCGGCGATGAAGTGTTCCTTCGGCAGCGCGATGCCTTCCTTCACAAAGAAGCCCAGTTGGCCCAGCATCGGGCCCAGGCCGCCAACCTGCCAGTGCAGCCACTGCAAGGTGCGGTAGCGTTGCGTTCCCTCGGAAGCGAGAAAGCGATCGTATTTTTCGGCGAGGTAGGTCAGGATCGCGCCGCTTTCGAACAGCGTGAGCGAGCCATCCTTCAAAGCGGGAATCTTGTTGTTGGGCGAAATGGCGAGGAATTCGGGGGCGAACTGTTCATGCTCGCGCAAGTTGACCGGCACCACCTCATAAGGCAGGTCAAGTTCTTCCAGCAGTATCAGCGGCTTGCGCCCGTTGGGCGTAGTCCATGTGTAGACGGTGACCATGATGGCCACCACTCTAGCGCGGCCAAGGGAAAACGGGCGCACCGCAGTGCGCCCGCACCAGGGTGACTTACTGTCGCGGCGACAGGATGGCTTCCAGTCGGTCGGGCGTGCCTTCAATGCGTTCCAGGCGCGGATACTTCAGGCCCTCGTAGTAGGCCAGCGCCACGGTGCTGTATTGCTGGCCGTGTTTCACCAGCAGTTCGATCGGCTGCTTGCTGGACTTGGCTTCAGTGATGGCCTTGCGCAGCAGCTCGGCCTTGTAGGCCCGGCCATTGACTGCCAGCAGGGTGGTGTTGCCGGACAGGCCAGCCTTGAAGCCTACGCCGTCCCACTGGATGCTTTCGATCTTGCCTTCGCCGCCGACGTTGAAGCCGAGCGAGTAGGTGAAGTCGGCGGACTTGCTGCGGTCTTCCGCCGCCTTCAGGAACTCGGTCTGCTTTTCCGCGAAGACCAGCTTGTAGCCGGCGCGGGTAATGCCGTCCATCGGCACCGGGCCCAGGTCTTCAATGCGGGTGCGCAGGAAGGTGGCCCAGTCGTGCGGCTGCACGCTGTTGAGCACCTTGACCACGTCCTCGAAAGTGTAGTGCAGCGCGTTCACGCGGCCATCTTCCACGCCGAAGAACCTGGTGGAGAAGTCATCCAGCGAACGCTTGTCGCCAGAGAGTTCGCGGATCTTGGTGTCCACGTCCAGCCAGATCAGCATGCCTTCGGTGTAGTAGTCCTCGCTGCGCTGGTAGTTCGACCATGGGATAGGGCGGCGCGCGTTGATGATCGGATCGTAGGTGGTGTCCTGCACTGAACGCCATTCCCGGCCCTTCTGGATGGTGTAGCGCGCGGCGGTGGAAGCGATGACGTCCTTGATGCTGGCCCCCTTCATCAGGCCAGAACGTGCCGCCAGCACTTCGCCGTAGTAGGTTGTCTGGCCCTCATACACCCACAGCAGGTCGTTTTGCAGCGGCTGGTTGAAGTTCAGCACGTCCTGGCCTTTCGGGCGGCGGAACTTGCCGTTCCAGGAGTGGGTGAATTCATGCGGAAGCAGGCCGCGTTCGGATTCGGTCTTGTTCCACTCGGTGAAGTAGTCGGTCTTCAGCGCGTTCTCGCTGGACTGGTGGTGCTCGCGGCCAACGCGGCCGAATTCGTCGCTCAGCGCGAACAGGAAGTCGTAGTGCTTGTAGTGCTGGGAACCGAATACCTTGTAGGCTTGCTTGACCAGGTTGCGGTGCAGTTCGATCTGCTCCGGCTTTGCTTCCAGCGCTTCCGCGTTGTCGGCTACCACGTTCAGGTGCACCGGCGCCTTGGCGCCCGGATCAAGGTCGAAGCGCTTGAAGTAGCGGCCGGCGAACAACGGCGAGTCGACGAAGGTTTCCACGTCGGTGGTCTTGAAGGTCACCACGTCGCCTTTGCGTTCCGCTTCTTCCAGCGCGGAGCCGTATTGCCAGCCCGCCGGCAGCGTCAGCGCGGCCTGGATCGGGATGCGGCGGGTGGCGTAGCCGGCCGGGTACATGGTCAGCGACTGCCACTGGATGCCCAGCATGTCAGGCGTGATCGAAGTGCGGCCCTGCGCACTTTCGGTCGGCGCCAGGTGCTGGTATTCCACGTCGATCGATTTGGCGCCTGCGGGCACGTCGATGTGGAAAGCGTACACGTTCACGTTGTCGCGGCGCCAGGCCAGGGTCTTGCCGTTGGCGCTTACCTTGAAGCCGGCGAACTGGTTCAGCGCACCGGTCGGGCCATGCTGGGCCGTCACCCACTGCGGGAACAGCAGCGTCATCTTGCCCGCCTTGGCGGGAATGGTCTGCTGGATGCGGTAGATATTCTGGGCGGTATTCGAGGCATCGACCTTCATCACGATGGTGCCTGGATAAGGCTGGTCGGCCGGGGCAGGGATCGCCTGGCCGGCGTGGGCGCTGAAGGCGGCGCCCAGCAGCAGGGCGAGAGCGGACTTGGCAAACAGTTTCATTTATTTCAATGGGGAAAGTGTGACGGGCGAGTTTAGCACGCAGGGGTGGTCAAATTGTTTCGGAACGTAACGTGAAAAAAAGGTCTTGAAATCCTTTTTGGGGCTCCTATATCGGATTCAGCGGTTGCCCAGCCGGGGACCGCCGGACCTTATATCGCTTAACCTTGAAAGGATATGAAAATGCGTACTTTTGACCTGACCCCACTGTATCGTTCCGCTATCGGCTTTGACCGCCTGGCCCAGATGCTGAACGACTCGCATCGCGGCGACCAGCCCAGCTACCCTCCGTACAATATCGAACTGGTGTCGGAAGACCAGTACCGAATCGTGATGGCGCTGGCCGGCTTCGATCGTAGCGAGATAGACATTACTTCCGAGCGCGATTCCCTTGTGGTGATTGGCCGCAAGCAGAAAGACGGCCAGGAAAAGACCTTCCTGCACCGTGGCATCGCCTTTCGCGACTTCGAACAGCGCTTCCAGCTCGCCAACCACGTGAAGGTGACCGGCGCTTCCTTCGACAACGGCATGCTCACCATCGAACTGGTGCGTGAAGTGCCCGAGGCACTGAAGCCTCGCAAGATCGCGATCGACGGCGTCGTCAACCACACTGCCCTGGAGCAGAAAGCTGCCGCCTAAGCGCGCGTAGCACCCCGAAAAGGCCGGATTTCCGGCCTTTTTTGCATTAAGACGCGTCTAAGTTTGATGCCGCATATTAGAGCCGTTGAGAAAGCAATCTTCTTCAGGAGTTTAATCATGCGCAACGCCACCACCATGTTCCTTGCCCTGGCCACCGCCGGTGTTATCGGTGCCGGTGCAGCCATCGCTGTCCAGCAGAGCCAGGCCTTCGCTTCGCCGCAACCCGCCATCACCGCCACCGTCCCGGCCAATGCTGCCCAGGGCGCGCCGGCACCGGTGCCCGCGCCGATGATCTCGCTGCCTGACTTCAGCGTGATCGCGTCGCGCAATGGACCGGCCGTGGTGAATATCAGCACCACCGGCACCACCAAGGCGCAGTTCCGTGGCGACGACGATGCTGAAAACGATCCGTTCTACGAATTCTTCCGCCGCTTCCAGTCTCCCGGCCAGCGTGGCCGTGGCGGGGCGCCCAGCCCGACCCACGGCGTCGGTTCCGGTTTCATCGTCAGCGCCGACGGCATTATCCTGACCAATGCCCACGTGGTGCGCGACGCCAGCGAGGTGACGGTCAAGCTGACCGACCGCCGCGAATTCCGCGCCAAGGTACTGGGTTCCGACCCGAAAACCGACGTGGCCGTGCTGAAAATCGAGGCCAAGAACCTGCCGGTCGTGCCGCTGGGCCGCTCCACCGACGTGAAGGTGGGCGAGTGGGTGCTGGCGATCGGTTCCCCGTTCGGCCTGGAAAACACGGTGACCGCCGGCGTGGTGAGCGCCAAGGGCCGCTCCCTGCCGGACGACTCCAACGTGCCCTTCATCCAGACCGACGTAGCGATCAACCCTGGCAACTCGGGCGGCCCGCTGTTCAACACCAAGGGCGAAGTGATCGGCATTAACTCGCAGATCTACAGCCAGAGCGGCGGCTACCAGGGCCTGTCCTTCTCGATCCCGATCGACGTGGCGACCCGCGTGCGCGACCAGGTGGTCAAGACCGGCAAGGTGGTGCATGCGCGCCTGGGCGTGATGGTGCAGGAAGTGAACCAGGGCTTTGCCGATTCCTTCGACCTGGAGTCGCCGGAAGGCGCGCTGGTGTCGAACGTCGAGCGCGGCGGCCCGGCCGACAAGCTCGGCCTGAAGGCGGGCGACGTGATCCGCAAGATGAATGGCCAGAAGATTATCGCCTCGGGCGACCTGCCGGCGTTGGTGGGCCTGGCCATGCCAGGTGATAAAGTAGCGCTCGAGGTCTGGCGCCAGGGTAAGACCATCACGCTGGAAGGCAAGCTGGGCAATGCTTCCGAGCGTAATGTGGCGGCGGTGCAGAACGATGAAGCAGCCGCCAAGCTGCGCCTCGGCCTGTCGCTGCGCCAGCTCGACCCGCTGGAACGCCGTGAATCGGGCCTGGCATCGGGCCTGCTGATCGAGGATGCCGGCGGCGCGGCTGCCAGCGCCGGCGTGCAGCCGGGCGACGTGCTGCTGTCGGTGAATGGCCGTCCTGTCACTTCTGTCAACGATGTGCGCGACCTCGTGGCAAAATCGACGAAATCCGTAGCGCTGCTGATCCAGCGCGGCGAGGACCGCATCTTTATCCCGGTGCGCCTCGGCTAACAAAACAAGAAAGGTAAGACAATGCGCCTCCTGCTGGTAGAAGATGACACGATGATCGGCGAGGTAGTGCTCGACCTGCTCAGGGCAGAGCACTACGCCGTCGACTGGGTCAAGGATGGCGCCATGGCCGACACGGCCCTGCAGACCCAAACCTACGACCTGGTGCTGCTGGACCTGGGCCTGCCGAAGAAGGACGGGCTGGAAGTCCTGCGCTCGATGCGTGCGCGCAAGGAGCTGACGCCGGTGCTGGTGGCTACCGCGCGCGACGCGGTCGAGCAGCGCATTGCCGGCCTGGATGCCGGCGCCGACGACTATGTGCTCAAGCCTTACGACCTGGACGAGCTGCTGGCGCGTATCCGCGCCTTGCTGCGCCGCGCGGCCGGCCGGGCCGAACCGGTGTTCGAGCACAAGGGCGTGTCGATCAACCCGCAAACGCGCGAAGTGATTGCCAACGGCCAGCCGGTCAGCCTGTCGGCCCGCGAATGGGCGGTGCTGGAAGCGCTGATCGCGCGCCCCGGCATCGTGCTGTCGCGCGCCCAGCTGGAAGAAAAGCTGTACAGCTGGAAGGACGAAGTCAATTCCAATGCGGTTGAAGTGTACATCCACGGCTTGCGCAAGAAGCTCGGGTCGGAACTGATCCAGAACGTGCGCGGCCTCGGCTACATGGTGCCTAAAGCATGATGATGGCGGTCCCGAAGGTCAACGTCACGCACTCGCTGCGTGGGCGCCTGCTATGGTTCTTGCTGGCGGCGATCACCATGGCGGCCGTGGCGCAGGCGATGATCGCCTACAGCTCCGCGCTGAACGACGCCGACCAGATCTTCGACTACCACATGCAGCAGATGGCCATGTCGCTGCGCTCCAATGCGCCGATGGCGGCCACCGGCAACCGCGACCCCAACGATCCCGGCAACGACGAGATGGTGGTGCAGGTGTGGACGCCGGACGGCATCCAGGTATTCCGTTCGCTGTCGCGCGCCGAACTGCCGCAGCGCGCGGTGCTGGGCTTCTCCAATGTGCGCGCCAATGGCACGACTTACCGCGTGTTCTCGGCGCAGACCGCGACCCAGACCATCCAGATCGCCCAGGACCTGGCGGTGCGCAAGCGCATGGCGGGAACGCTGGCGCTGCGCACCGTGGGGCCGATCGCGCTGATGGCGCCGGTGCTGATGCTGGTGGTGTGGTGGGTGGTCTCCGGTTCGCTGGCGCCGGTGGCGCGCGTGCAGCGGCAACTGGCCTCGCGCAAGGCCGATGACCTGTCCGAAGTGTCCGATGCCGACCTTCCCGACGAGGTGCGGCCGCTGGTGCAGGAACTGAACCTGTTGTTCTCCCGCGTACAGACAGCCTTCGAAGCGCAGCAGAACTTCGTGGCCGACGCCGCGCACGAGCTGCGCACGCCGCTGGCCGCGCTCAAGCTGCAAATCCTCAGCCTGGCCCGCGCCGACTGCAGCGAAGCGCGCGACGTGGCGATCGGCCGCCTGTCCGCTGGCGTGGAACGGGCATCGCGCCTGGTCGAGCAATTGCTGGTGCTGGCGCGCACCGAAGCGGCCGACGCCAAGCTGGAGCCGGTCAGCCTGACCGACCTGGCCAAGCGCGCGGTGGGCGACATGGCTGGCGCGGCGCAAGCGCGCAATATCGACCTTGGGCTGGAGCAGGCCGACGAGGCGACGGTGCAAGGGCAGGGCGACGCGCTGGTGATCCTGCTGCGCAACCTGGTCGACAACGCGGTCAAGTACACGCCGGCCGGCGGCACGGTCGACGTCTCGGTACTGGGCGCGGGGGAAGCGGGCGGAGGCGGGCCGCGGCTGGTGGTGGAAGACAGCGGCCCCGGCATCGCAGCGGAAGAACGCGAGCGCGTGTTCAACCGCTTCTACCGCGTGCCGGGCAGCGAAGCGCAGGGCAGCGGACTTGGCCTGGCCATCATCCGCGCCATCGCCGAACGGCATGGTGCGAAGCTGGCGCTGGACGCCTCGGAGCGCCTTGGCGGCCTGAAAGTGACGGTGGAGTTTGCCCCGCGCTAGAATGTTGTTTTCGACAAGCGGAGCAGGGCATGCAGAAGATCGGTTTCTCGGGGACTCTGGACCCTATCACCAACGGCCATATGTGGGTCATTGGCGAAGCGCGTTCACTCGCGGAAGAAGTGGTCGTCTTCCTGTCCGAGAACTCCACCAAGGCGCCCAAATTCTCGGCCGACGAACGCAAGGCCATCGTGCTGGCCAGTTGCGCGGAGCGGGGCTGGGGCAATGTCAGCGTGCAGATCGTCAAGAGCGAATACACGGCGCGCGTGGCCAAGCGCAACGGCGTCGACTACCTGATCCGCGGCATTCGCAGCACCGCCGATTTCGATTACGAAAACCTGATCCAACAAACCAATGTGGAAGTGATCGGCGGCGCCAAGACGCTGTTCGTGATGCCGCCGCGCGACCTGGGTTCGGTGAGCTCCAGCTTCGTCAAGGCGCTGGAAGGCCCGGTGGGCTGGAACTGGACCATGAAGAAATTCGTCCCCGCGCCGGCGTACCAGGCCTGGATCCTGGCCTGGCTGCGCAAGGAGTGGGACAGCCTGTGGCGCGAGCGCCCCCATTCTGCCGACTGGTTTGACCGCGTGACCGGCGCGTCGGCCTACGGCGGCGCCGACCGCCATTACCACAACCTCGACCACCTGGTGCACGGCCTGGCGGAGATTCGCGCCTGGGCCGCCAATACCGGCGCGGCGCCAGCCGACGTGGCACTGGTCAAAGCCGCCTTCTGGTTCCACGACGCCGTGTATGCCCACGGCGCCGGCGACATCACGAATGAAGAAGCCAGCGCACGCCTGTGGCTGGGCAGCGGCCTGGAGCCGGACGCCGCGCGCGCCGACGAAGTGGCGACGCTGGTCCGTGCCACCGACCACTTCCAGGGCGGCGCGATTGCGCATCCGCTGAAAGACACCATGCTGTCGGTCGACCTGGCCATCCTCGGCCAGGAAGCCGAGGTGTACCAAGCCTATGCGCGCGGCATCCGCGCCGAATACGCCCATGTGCCGGAAGAACGCTACAACAGCCAGCGCGCGCAGATCCTCGCGCATTTGCGCGGCAAGGCAGAAGCAGGCACGCTGTTCGCCGATCCTTATTTCACGGATACCTACACTGGCGCGGCGATTGCGAACATGGGCGCCGAGCTGGCCCTAATTTCGAACAGGTAGGGAGGGCAAGGGGAGGGCGAGGTCGCGCCAGAAGCTCTCCACTTCCTCCAGCGCGGTCGCTTTCGCGCACTTTTCGGAAACGGCGCTGAGGATGAATTCTTCCGCCGACATATGCTCTATCGGCGCCCATTTGGCGATTGCAGAAATAACGTCGCCAGCCAGGTGGATCGTCATTGCAGCCATAGCACCTCCTCCGAGTGGAATGTGATTCCACATTGCATCAACTGACCGCAGCAGTCTTTGCGCTACATCAAACCATACGCAAGAGCCCGTGTCACACCTTGGGGTCACACCCCAAAGGTGACACGGGCCGGGCCGTAGTGGCGCTTAGAACTTCACGTGCAGGCGTGCGAAATACGCGACACCGTTCAGGCCGAACTGCACGCTCTCGTACTTGAAGCCGTTGTCGGTTTCGTTCGGATCTTGCGGCGTCGGGTGTACGTCGAAGATGTTGGCGGCGCCGAAACTGAGCTTGGCATTCTTGCTGAAGGCGTAGGTGAAGCCCAGGTCGGCCGAAGTCTTCGCTTCGTATTTCTGGTTCGGCACGCCGGCTGCGGTGCCGCTCCAGGTACCCAGGGTCTGCGGGCCGAAGTGGATGATCTTGAAGTTGGTCTCCAGCGCGCCGGTCACGTAGTCGAAGCCCAGGGTGGCCTTGCGGCGCGGGCCGCCCTGTTCCAGGAACAGGCGTTCGCGTTCGGACAGCAACACGTCTTCAAAGCCTTGCAGCGCGGCCGGGGCATGGATGTCGGTCACTTCGGTCTTGCTGAAGTTGGCGGCCAGGAAGGTGGTCAGCTTGTTGCCGAACACAGTGCTCTTGTGCGATGCGGTCAGGTCCAGGCCCTGGGTCTTGGTGTCGACCGAGTTGACGAAGAATTGCGCGGCGCCCACGCCCATTGTCGCCAGCCTGTCCGCCAGGGCAGGGTAGTTCTCCTGGTTGAACTGGCCGGACAGCACGATGCGGTCCTTGATCTTGATGTGGTACAGGTCGGCGGTGACCGACAGGTCCGAGTTCGGCGTCCAGGTGGCGCCCAGGGTGAAGCTGCGCGATTTCTCTTCCTTCAGGGGATCGAGGCCGGCCACCTTGCCTACCGGACCCACGGCCGGCGTGATCGAGATATCGGTTGGCACGCCGCCCACGAAGTCGGTGTAGGTCGAAGAGAAGTAAGCCTGTTGCAGCGATGGTGCGCGGAAACCGGTCGATGCCGATGCACGCAGCAGCACAGGATCGGCGACGCGGTAGCTGCCGGCGATCTTGCCGGTGACGGTGGAGCCGAAGTCGCTGTACTTCTCCCAGCGCAGGGCGCCTTGCAGGCGGGCTTTCTGGGTCAGGTCCGCTTCCAGGTCGATGTAGGCGGCATTGCTATGGCGCTTGGC
This sequence comes from Pseudoduganella sp. R-34, assembly GCF_049904655.1. Classification (NCBI taxonomy): domain Bacteria; kingdom Pseudomonadati; phylum Pseudomonadota; class Betaproteobacteria; order Burkholderiales; family Oxalobacteraceae; genus Pseudoduganella; species Pseudoduganella sp. R-34. The sequence goes on along the minus strand of NZ_CP184572.1, from coordinate 5,300,668 downwards.
GTCGGTCGCGTCGCCAGGACGAAAGCCCGGGAAGCCCTGACTGCCGGCATTGCCGCCGATGCCCACGCCGTCGGCATCGATGTAGGAACCAGGTTCCCCGGCAAAGATCTTGTATTTCTCGGCGCGGTATTCGGCGCCGAACGCCACGTTCAGGCCTTCGCCAACCAGGCCTTCGAAGTAGCGATTCATGTCGAAATTGGTGGTCGACTGCTGGAAGGAGAAGCCGCCGGCATTGAAGGAGCTTGGGCTGATGCCCTGGCCGCCGTTCAGCAGGTCCAGGTTGGCGATGGAGGCGTTCAGCGTGTTGCTGATGTTGTACTTCAGGCGGTTGTAGCCGTAGGTTTGCGACAGGTCGGCATTCCAGTCGCCGACCTTCTGCTTGTAGCCGAAGATGGCGTAGCGGTCGTCCAGGTCGCCGTTGATGAACGGGACGAAGCCGTTCGGGTACATGGCGGCCGAGTTGCGGGTCGGGATGTCGTCGGTGCCGTTGCGCGCCCAGGCGCCGCTGGAAGCGTCGCGCTGCTGTACGCCGCCGGTGAAGTAGACGCGGCCAGGGCCGGCCGGGATTTCGCCGTTGACGTAGACGGTCTTGTTCTTGGACTTGGAATCGCCGATGGTACGCGGGTTGCCGTCCTCGGCGCGGTTGGAGCGGCCGCGGTCCAGGTATTCGCCGGTGATGCCGACGGTGCCGCCTGCCACGGCGAAGCCGCAGTAGGCCGATGCCAGCCAGTTCTTGCCGTCGCCGGCGCCGTACTGGCCGTAGCCGACCGCCGATTCGCAGCCCACGTTCTTTTTCAGTCCGATGTCCATCACGCCGGCAATCGCGTCGGAGCCGTATTGGGCAGCGGCGCCGTCGCGCAGCACTTGCACGTCCTTGATCGCCATCACGGGGATGGCGTTCATGTCGGTACCGGTGGCGCCGCGGTTGCGCGCGCCGAAGATGTTGACCAGGGAGGAGGTGTGGCGGCGCTTGCCGTTCACCAGCACCAGGGTCTGGTCCGAGCTCAGGCCGCGCAGCGCTGCGGAGTCCACCAGGTCGGCGCCGTCCGCGCCGGTCTGGCGGGTCGAATTGAACGATGGGGAAATGAAGGTCAGGGTCTGTGCCAGGTCGAACTGCGCGCCTTGCTCGGAAGCCTTGGTCAGGGAGATGACATCGACCGGCGCCACGGTATCGGTCAGGGAACTGGTCGCGCGGCGCGAACCGACCACATTGACCACGGTCATGTCGCCGGAATCGGCCTGGGTTTGTGCCGCCACAGGCAGGGCAGACAGGGCACTCGCACCATACAGGGCGGTCAGAACGGCTTTACGCAGAATCGAAGGACTTGACAATTTTTTGCTCCTGGGAAAAATTGCCTTTGATTCTAGCTGAACTTCATTTGTACAGCGTTCACAAATGACAAGTTTACGTTGCAACTACGCCACGGCTGCGGATCCTACGTAGTCCATAGCGCCGCCGGGAGGGACGGTGAGGGAAACGGCGGCGAGGCGGGTGGCACGGATGGCTGGAGTCAGTGTAGAATACTGTATGGATATACAGTCATCACGCGCCGGGCTGCCCGCCTATGCGGAGCTGTTTTGCCTGACAAATTTTTCATTCTTGCATGGCGCCTCCCATGCTGAAGAGCTGGTCGAGCGCGCGGTAAAACTCGGCTATGGCGCGCTGGCCATCACGGACGAATGTTCGCTGGCCGGCGTGGTACGCGCGCATGGCGAGGCCAAGCAGGCCGGCCTGAAGCTGCTGATTGGCGCCCATTTCCACCTGACGCATGCCGATGGCAGGCGCGCGCTCTCCCTGCTGGCGCTGGCCACCAACCGCAATGGCTACGGCAATCTCTCGGAAATGATCACCCTTGGCCGCATGCGTGCCGACAAGGGGAGCTACGAACTGCATCCGGACGATTTCGCCAATCCGCCGCCGGAGCGCGAACATTTGCGCGGCCTGCCGGATTGCCTGCTGCTCCTGCTGCCGGAATACCCGGCCGAGGTGGAGCGCCTGCACCAGCAGGCTTCCTGGATGGCGGCCACTTTTGGCGAGCGCACCTGGCTCGCCACGACCATGTTGGGCCGCGCCTTCGACGAGGCGCACGGCGCGGCGATCGAGGAAGTCTCGCTGCAGCATGTCTTGCCGGTGGTCGCGGCCGGGCACGTGTGCATGCATGTGCGCTCGCGCAAGCCGTTGCACGACACCTTGACGGCGGTGCGGCTCGGCAAGCCGGTCAGCGAGTGCGGTTATGAGCTGGGGCAGAACGCCGAGCAGCATCTGCGCTCGCGGCTGCGGCTGGCCAACGTCTATCCGGCGGAGGCGCTGGAGGAGACCATGCGCATTGCCGATATGTGCAAGTTCTCGCTGGAAGAGCTGCGCTACGAATATCCGAATGAGCTGATTCCGCCTGGCCATACGCCATCCAGCTTCCTGCGCCAGGAAACCTATATCGGCGCCCACCGCCGCTATCCGGCCGGCGTGCCGGCCAATGTGCAAAACCAGATCGAGGAAGAGCTGGCGCTGGCTGCGCAACTGAAGTACGAGTACTTTTTCCTCACGGTGTACGACATTGTGCGCTATGCGCGCTCACAGGAAATCCTGTGCCAGGGACGGGGCTCGGCTGCCAATTCGGCCGTCTGCTACTGCCTGGGAATTACCGAAGTCGACCCTGCGCTGGGCAACAGCGTGGTGGGGCGCTTCATGTCGATCGAGCGCGACGAGCCGCCCGACATCGACGTCGACTTCGAGCACCAGCGGCGGGAAGATGTCATTCAGTACATCTACCGCAAATACGGCCGTCACCGCACTGCGCTGGCCGCGACAGTCATTTGCTATCGCACCAAGAGCGCGCTGCGCGACAGCGGCAAGGCGCTCGGCGTCGACCTGGAAATTGTCGAGAAGGTCGCCAAGTCGCACCGTTGGTTTGACCGCAAGCACGAGCTGATGGAGCGCTTTGCCGAATGCGGGCTGGATCCGGAATCGCCGGTGGCGCACCAATGGGCCCACCTGGCGCTGCAATTCCTCAGCTTCCCGCGTCACCTGTCGCAGCACGTCGGCGGCTTCGTCATCTCGCAGGACAAGCTGTCACGGCTGGTGCCGATCGAGAACGCGGCCATGGAAGAGCGTAGCGTGATCCAGTGGGACAAGGACGACCTGGAAGAACTGGGCCTGCTGAAAGTGGACGTGCTGGCACTGGGCATGCTGTCCGCGTTGCGCCGCGCCTTTGACCTGGTCAGTGCGCGCCGAGGTGAAATCTTCACCATGCAGGATGTGCCGCGCGAAGACCGCGCGACCTACGAGATGATCTGCCAGGCCGACACCATTGGCGTGTTCCAGATCGAATCGCGGGCGCAGATGAGCATGCTGCCGCGCCTGAAACCGCAAGTGTTCTACGACCTGGTGATTGAAGTAGCCATCGTGCGACCCGGCCCGATCCAGGGCGGCATGGTGCACCCTTATCTGCAGCGGCGCATGGGCAAGGCAAAGGTTGATTACCCGCCGGGACTGGAGAAAGCGCTTGGCCGCACGCTGGGCGTTCCGATCTTCCAGGAGCAGGTGATGCAGGTGGTGATCGATGCCGCCGGTTTCACGCCAGGCGAAGCGGATCAGTTACGGCGCTCGATGGCCGCGTGGAAGCGCAAGGGCGGCCTGGAAAAATACCAGACGCGCATCGTGTCAGGCATGGTGGATCGTGGCTATGACGAAGCCTTTGCCCTGCAGATCTGCCAGCAGATTCAAGGCTTCGGCGAATACGGCTTCCCCGAATCGCACGCAGCCAGCTTTGCATGGCTGACGTATGTGAGCTCGTGGATCAAGTGCCACGAACCGGCCGCCTTCCTGTGTGCGCTGCTGAACAGCCAGCCGATGGGCTTTTATTCGCCTTCGCAACTGGTGCAGGATGCAAAGCGCCATGGCATTGAGGTGCGGCCGGTCGACATCACTTGCAGCGGGTGGGAATCTTCGCTGGAAGAGCAGGCAGGGGAGGCGCAGCCAGCGGTGCGGCTCGGCATGGCACTGCTGCGCGGCATGCGCGTCGAAGCCGCGCTGCGTATCGAAGAAACGCGCGCGATCAAGCCTTTTGCCAGCGTGACTGAACTGGCGCGGCGCGCCGACCTCAATCGCCACGACCTGCAAGTACTGGCCGGCGGCAATGCCTTGCGCTCGCTGGCCGGCAATCGCCGCCAGGCGCTGTGGGATGCGGCGGGCGCTGTGCCGGACAAGGATTTGCTGCGCCCGACCGAAGTGGAGGAGGAAACTCCGCAACTGGTGCCGCCAACCGAGGGCGAAGAAATCCTTGGCGACTACCGTTCGCAAGGCTTGACGCTGGGCCGCCATCCGCTGGCGCTGCTGCGCCCGGCGCTGCTGGCCAAGCGCTTCCTGCCGGCCGAGGTGCTGAACACCTTCAGCAACAACCAGCTGGCGCGCGGTGCTGGCATCGTCACTGGCCGCCAGCGGCCCGGTACTGCCAAGGGCGTGCTGTTCGTCACCATCGAGGACGAAACCGGCTACGTCAACGTGATCGTCTGGCCCGATATGGTGGAAAAATACCGGCGCGAAGTGCTGGGCTCTTCGCTGCTTGGCGTATATGGCGTGTGGCAGCAGGAAGGCATCGTGCGCCACCTGGTTGCGCGGCGCCTGGTCGACTTGTCCCACCTGCTAGGCCGCCTTCCAACCGCCAGCCGCGACTTCCAGTGAGTTTTGATGACAATGTGCGTGGGCGGATGGTGATAAAATTTTTGCATGAATGGAAAATTGATATCACTTCTTGCTGTATGCCTGCTGGCAGCTTGCCAGCGAATTCCGGAAACCAAACCGGCTGCCCCGAAAGACCTGGCAGCGGCCGCTCCCAACGAAGAACAGGATCTTGAGAAAGCCTTGTCGCGTGCTGTGTTCGGCGATGCCGCGCTTGTCAACGGCCGCGAGATACTGGGCTTTAAAGACCTGGGGGGCGGCAAGGCGGCTTTGGTCATCAGCGAAATTCCTCCCGACAGTCCTGAACCGGGCATGCGCGATATGGCGCTGCAGGCGACCATCAGCGCCTACTTGCTGGACAAGCTCGATGGTAAATGGAGTGTCACCCGGCGCCACGAATCGCTCGCCGACATGGGCAGCAATGGTTTTGCCGGAGAACTGACTTGGGTGACGCTGGGGCCCGGCAAGCCTGGTTTTGCAATCGTCGGCCAAAGCGGCAATCGCGGCCAGTCCGTGAGTTCGCTGGCGCTGTTCGACTTGACAGCGAAAGACATGCGCACCCTGGCCAGCAAGCAAATCCTCGTCCACTCGGACAATGACGGCGACTGCGAAGGCGAACGCCCGCATTGCTGGAATATCAGCGGAGAATGGCGCCTGGTGCAGAAGCAGGGGCAGGCCTTTGCGGATCTGGAAATTGCCTTCACAGGCGTAGACGAACTACGTTCGGAAGAGGCCAGGCAAAAGGCCGACGCGCAGGCAAACGCTGCCGGAGCCGAGCCGTCTTATGAAGAATACATCGCCGCCCTCGGGCCGCGCGACCAGCGCAAGGTCAAATCAACTGCGCGCTATTCCCTGAGCGAGAAGGGCATGCTCCTCGCCAGCGGCGAAAATCCTGCGGAAGCATCTGATGTTGAATAAGCTGGCATTGTTCTGCGCAGCGCTGATTCTCGCTGCCTGCGCCAAAAAAGAGGCGCTCCAGGCGGCGCCCGAACCCGCGCCTGCACAGGCCTCTCAAGTGGTGGCGGAGGAGAAAAAGCCGGTCGACCCGAAAGTCCTGCGTATGATGGAATTGCTGCGCGTCGTATACGGCGGTCGGAACGAGCAAGTGGCTTATATGGAAGTCGATATGCCCGATCCTGAGCAGCGCAACGAAACGGGCAAGTACCTGCTGCAACCGGTCGCCATGCAGGAATTGCCGGAGGGGCGGGTAGTTGTCGTGGCAAATGCGGAATTGCTGGGCGATGATGGCGAGGTGATGACTGGTCACAGCTCGCCCGGTCTGCTCAGCGCCTACGTGTTGCGCAAAGATGGCGACAAGTGGCAGGTCGACGCGCGGCATGAAAACATTGCGGCGCTTGGTTCAAGCGGGCGCTTTGACGAAGTCCAGTGGGTAACCCTGGGCGTGGGGAAACCCGGATTTATCGTGATGCACGGCGGGGTATGGATGGGCAACGAGATCGGCTCCCTGTCCATTTTCGACTTGAGCGACGGCTCCATGCACGACCTCACCGACAATGGCGTATCAATGTTCTCCAACAATGACGGCGACTGCGGAGAGGACCGGACGCATTGCTGGTCGGTCGTCGGAAAATGGCAGTTCGAAAAGCGCGAAGGCTCGGCTTATGACGACCTGGTCGTGCGCTTTAGCGGACACGAGGAGGATAAGCCGGAAAACGCACCGGAAACTGCGGTGCGCAAGCGCAAGGACGTCACCGGAATGGCGCGCTACAAATTCGGTGACGGCCGCTACGTGCTGGTGGAAGGAGAGAACATTGTCCCGGGAGTTTGAGATTCGGCCAGCATTGGCCGATGATGCATCGGCGATCAGTGTGCTGATCCTGTCGCTGCAGCCCTACCTGACCATTGAAGCCGATGGCAGCGGGGCGGAAGAATTCCTGGTATCGCTGTCGCCGGATATCATCCGCCGCAACCTGCAAGACGAGAACTACCGCTACCAGCTGGCTTTCGACGGTGACGTGCTGGCCGGCGTGGTCGCTGTGCGCGATAACTCGCACCTGTTCAGCCTTTATGTAGGGGCGCCGTGGCACGGGCGGGGCGTGGGCAAGCGCCTGTGGGAGCTAGCGCGCGACGGTGCGCTGGCGCGCGGCAACCCTGGCAACTTCACCGTCAATTCCTCGACCTTTGCCGAAGCCATGTACCGCCACCTGGGCTTCACGGCTACCGGCCCGGTGGCGGAAATGCATGGCATCAGGTTTGTCCCGATGCGGCTGGAGCTTTAGCGGGAGCTCTGGTCCAGATGACTCGGGCCGCTGGTCGTGCTGCTGGTGCCGTAGAAGTTGTGCAGCTCAGTCGCCCAGGTCTGGTTGGCCATGTCCGGCCAATGGTTCTTATCGAAGCCGGGCGCCTGTTCGATGCGCTCCTTCTCGATATTCAGCGTCATGCGGTGGTTGGAGGTGTCGAGCGACAGCGCTTCGAACGGCACCGCAAACAGCTTTTCCCCGATGCCCAGCACGCCGCCGGACGCCATCACCACATAGGCGATATGCCCGGTTTGCATGTCGAGCATGATCTCCTTGACCGTGCCCAGGTGTTCATTCTGCAGGTTATGGACATGGTCGCCGATCAGGGTGTCCGCGCCCATCAGGCGGGGACCTGGACCCTGGTGGCCAGTGTCGACATAATTGCCATATTCGTCGCGATCCAGACTCATGGTGGCCTCCTGTTGAAATAAAGATATTGTTGCTTCCCGGTGGGGCCAGGGTCTGTTCGGTGCCGCACGCATTCGGGGTCAAAATAGGCTATAATTTCAATTTCCCGCTGCGCGCCTCCCCGGCGCCGATCTCGCAATGACCAAATTTGTCTTCGTCACTGGTGGCGTTGTGTCGTCCCTTGGTAAAGGGATTGCCGCCGCCTCCCTCGCCGCGATCCTCGAATCGCGTGGCCTCAAAGTCACCATGCTCAAGCTGGACCCGTACATCAACGTGGACCCAGGCACCATGAGCCCAATGCAGCACGGTGAAGTATTCGTTACCGATGATGGTGCTGAGACTGACCTGGACCTCGGTCACTACGAGCGTTTCATCTCGACTCGCATGCGCAAGGTGAACAACTTCACCACCGGCCAGATCTACGAATCGGTGATCCGCAAGGAACGCCGCGGCGAGTACCTGGGCAAGACCGTGCAGGTGATCCCGCACATCACCAATGAAATTCAGGATTACATCCGCCGTGGCGCGGAAGGCTACGATGTCGCCCTGTGCGAAATCGGCGGCACCGTCGGCGATATCGAATCGCTGCCATTCCTGGAAGCCGCCCGCCAGCTGTCGCTGCGCGCCGGCCGCAAGAATTCCGCTTTCGTTCACCTGACCCTGGTGCCGTACATCGCATCGGCAGGCGAACTGAAAACCAAGCCTACCCAGCACTCGGTACAGAAGCTGCGCGAAATCGGTATCTCTCCGAACGCACTGCTGTGCCGCGCCGACCGCAAGATTCCGGAAGACGAAGTGGCGAAGATCTCGCTGTTCTCGAACATCGAAGAACGCGCCGTGATCTCGGTATGGGACGTGGACACCATCTACAAAGTGCCGCAGATGCTGCACGACCAGGGTCTGGATGCGATCATCTGCGAGGCGCTGGACCTGAACCCGGCGCCGGCCGACCTGTCCATGTGGGCAAAGCTGATCCACAACCTGGAAAATCCGAAGGCGGAAGTGTCGATCGGCATGGTGGGCAAGTACGTCGAACTGACCGAATCCTACAAGTCGCTGACCGAAGCACTGCGCCACGCCGGCCTGCACACCGAGTCGCGCGTGAACATCGAGTACATCGATTCCGAAGAGATCGAGACCAAGGGCGTCGCCGAGCTGGCCAAGTTCGACGCGATCCTGGTGCCGGGCGGCTTCGGCAAGCGCGGCGTGGAAGGCAAGATCAAGGCGGCGCAATTCGCCCGTGAATCCAAGGTGCCTTACCTGGGCATCTGCCTGGGCATGCAGGTGGCGCTGATCGAATACGCGCGCCACATGGCCGGCTTCAGCAAGGCCAATTCCACCGAGTTCGAGCCGGACACCGAGCAGCCGCTGGTGGCCCTGATCGACGAATGGCAGAACGAAGACGGCAAGATCGAAAAGCGCGACGCCAATTCCGACCTGGGCGGCACCATGCGCCTGGGCGCGCAGACCTGCGAAGTGAAGCCGGGCACCCTGGCCTCCGAGATCTACGGCAGCGTGGTGACCGAGCGTCACCGTCACCGCTACGAAGCGAACAACCATTACCTGGCCCGTGTTGAAGAAGCCGGCCTGGTGGTGGCAGCGCGCACCCCGAACGAGAACCTGTGCGAGATCATGGAACTGCCGCGCACTGGTGCCAACGCCCACCCATGGTATATGGGCGTGCAGTACCACCCTGAATTCAAATCGACCCCGCGTGACGGCCACCCGCTGTTCACCTCCTTCATCAAGGCCGCCCTGGCGCATAAAGCCGCCGCAGGCAAGCCGGCCCTGAAGGCAGTCGAAACCAAGGAGAACGTCGCATGAAGCTGTGTGGATTCGATGTAGGCCTGGACAAACCATTCTTCCTGATCGCCGGCACCTGCGTGATCGAGTCGCGCCAGATGGCGTTCGACACCGCCGGCGCGCTGAAGGAAATGACTGCTGAACTGGGCATCCCGTTCATCTACAAGTCGTCCTTCGACAAGGCCAACCGCACCTCCGGTACCTCGTACCGCGGTCCGGGCATGGAAAAGGGGCTGGAAATCCTGGGCGACGTGAAGCGCGAGCTGGAAGTGCCGGTGTTGACCGACGTGCACACCGTGGAAGAAATCGCCGCCGTGTCGTCCGTGGTCGACGTGATCCAGACCCCGGCCTTCCTGTGCCGCCAGACCGACTTCATCACCGCCTGCGCCGAATCCGGCCTGCCGGTGAACATCAAGAAGGGCCAGTTCCTGTCGCCGCACGAAATGAAGAACGTGATCGACAAGGCACGCGCCGCCGCCAAGGCCAAGGGCCTGAATGAAGACAACTTCATGGCATGCGAGCGCGGCGCTTCCTTCGGCTACAACAACCTGGTGTCGGACATGCGTTCGCTGGCCATCATGCGCGAAACCGGCGCACCGGTGGTGTTCGACGCCACCCACTCGGTGCAGCTGCCGGGCGGCCAGGGCGGCTCGTCGGGCGGCATGCGCGACATGGTGCCTGTGCTGTCGCGCGCTGCCGTGGCAGTGGGCGTGGCCGGCCTGTTCATGGAAACCCACCCGGTTCCTGCACAAGCGCTGTCGGACGGCCCAAATGCCGTGCCGCTCGGCCGCATGAAAGAACTGCTGTCCGTTCTGATCGAACTGGATCGCGTCACCAAGAAGGCTGGCTTCCTCGAATCCAACTTCAACTAAGATTTGCCCGGAAAGGCCGCAACTTGTTGCGGCTTTTTTTTCGAAACCGGTAGACCGGTGTCTGACCCGCAGGGTCAGACACCATCAAATCCGCAGTCAGCGGCTACGACATGCAGGTGTCAGACCCCGTGGGTCTGACACCGGTTTACCGGTTCTAGTCCCGTCTGTTATTCTTGCAACAATTTTGCCCCCGATATTCGCTTTAACTTTGGAGAAAACACATGAGTGCAATCGTTGACATCATCGGCCGCGAAGTAATTGATTCGCGCGGCAATCCGACCGTGGAATGCGACGTCCTGCTGGAATCCGGCGTCATGGGCCGTGCCGCAGTGCCGTCCGGCGCATCCACCGGTTCGCGCGAAGCAATCGAATTGCGCGACGGCGATGCCAAGCGCTACTTCGGCAAGGGCGTGCTGAAAGCCTGCGAAAACATCAATACCGAGATCTCGGAAGCCATCATGGGCCTGGACGCCAATGAGCAGGCTTTCCTGGACCGCACCCTGATCGAACTGGACGGCACCGAGAACAAGTCCCGCCTGGGCGCAAACGCCATGCTGGCAGTGTCGATGGCTGTCGCCAAGGCCGCAGCCGAAGAAGCCGGCCTGCCGCTGTACCGCTACTTCGGCGGCTCGGGCGCAATGCAGATGCCAGTGCCGATGATGAACGTGATCAACGGCGGCGCGCACGCCGACAACAACCTGGACATCCAGGAATTCATGATCATCCCGGTGGGCGCTCCATCCTTCAAGGAAGCCGTGCGTTACGGCGCCGAAGTGTTCCACACCCTGAAGAAGATCCTCCATAAGAACGGCATGAACACCGCCGTAGGCGACGAAGGCGGCTTCGCTCCTTCGCTGGCTTCGCACGAAGAAGCGATCAAGCTGATCATGCAAGCGATCGAAGAAGCCGGCTACGAAGCAGGGACCCAGATCGCCATCGGCCTGGATTGCGCTGCGTCCGAGTTCTACAAGGACGGCAAGTACCACCTGGAAGGCGAAGGCATGGTGCTGTCGGCTGAAGAGTTCACCAACCTGCTGGCCACCTGGTGCGACAAGTACCCGATCATCTCGATCGAAGACGCGATGCACGAAGGCGACTGGGCCGGCTGGGCACACCTGACCCAGGCCCTGGGCAAGAAAGTGCAGCTGGTAGGCGACGACCTGTTCGTCACCAACACCAAGATCCTGAAAGAAGGCATCCAGAAGGACATCGCCAACTCGATCCTGATCAAGATCAACCAGATCGGCACCCTGACTGAAACCTTCGCCGCCATTGAAATGGCCAAGCGCGCCGGCTACACCGCCGTGATCTCGCACCGTTCCGGCGAAACCGAAGATTCGACCATCGCCGATATCGCTGTCGGCACCAACGCGCTGCAGATCAAGACTGGCTCCATGTCCCGTTCGGACCGCATGGCCAAGTACAACCAGCTGCTGCGCATTGAAGAAGACCTGGGCGATATCGCTTCCTACCCAGGCCGCGATGCGTTCTATAATCTGAAGTAATTGCAATCCCACCGGCCGGGACTCCCCGGCCGGTTCAGTTTTGACCCAATGCGCCTGATTTCTGTAGCCCTTGCCCTGTTGCTCTTGCTGATCCAATACCCGCTTTGGCTGGGGAAGGGCGGCTGGCTACGCGTGGCGGAGCTGGAGAAAGAGGTCGCGGTGGCGCAGGAAAAAAACGAAGGCCTGCGTCAGCGTAATGCCAAGCTGGCCTCTGAAGTGAACGACCTGAAGGACGGCACCGGCGCCGTCGAAGAACGTGCCCGCTTCGAGCTAAGCATGATCAAGCAGAACGAAATCTACGTTCAGATCCTGGGCAAGGACCAGGCCAGGCCGGCCCCCGCCGATTCGAAGCCTTAACCGCCGGTTCCGCCACATCCATTCTCAGGGATCGCTGTGAGTTAGCAGCTTGGTCCGGCTGACTCGCCTTCAAGCTGATGGCTTTGGTACAAAATCTTGCCTACTCCAAGTAGTGGCTCATGTCGAGCTTCTATCTCAGACGCAGCTCGCTTCATCATCGTCCACCAATCTAATCCAGAATAATAGGGCGAAGACTGTCGTTCAATAGATACGCCCCCGTTGCTCTGCTTCCACTCTTCCAAGTGCAACGTACTTAAGACCGGAAAGATAGCACCGTCTTCCGGAAGCGCCAGTTGTGTGACTTTGCCATCTATCGCTCCAATGCGACAGAGGATCGCCGCATACAGGACCTCTTCAATCCCACTACATGCCAGATACAGCCTTTCTATCTGCCCAAGCGCTGACGAATTGGAAAACAGACTCTCTTCCGGGGTCGGAAACCACATCGCATACTCACCAGCGAGAACGCGACCTTCGTCATTACTGAAAGGTAGAGAACTGCTCAGCCCTTCATTCGTTCTTGGCTCGGCTTTCGACTGCTTTTGAACCTTTTTTTCATCCGTTCGAACATAAAATACTTCCAGTTAGGTTTAACGATCTCGATATCTCAACTCTCAGTGTACTCAGCTCGCGGCGCTGGCAGTATTGAAGTCTTTGATGAGATCTCGTAGTTCGGACCATGTTTCGTCTTTGTAGAATTTGATCTCTATCGGGAAACGCGCTTCGCCGGCAACGTGGCCATTGAGTTCGGCAAGGAATTTGTCACGGTCTGCGATGTAGTACACAAATTCCCTCACCCCAGCACCGACCCGGCGATAGCTTTCAACACAAAAATGCGGACGCTCGATACGTCCAAGTGCCGACTCAAGCATCATCATTCGTTTGTTCTCCTCCGCCGGAGGCATGCCATTGTTTTCGCATCCGTTATATTCCCAACGTACGACGGTCAGCCAGGGGATAGCGCGACGCGTCTCCTCCGCTGGCATGTCTGGACCGTATGCCCAAATAATTGGAAGGCCGTCCTTCCACGTTTTCCACAAGGCGTCCGCGTGATTCCAAGATTTTGGGCATCGCTTGAAACAATACTTAATTGGATGGATTTAGAGATTTCAGGTATTGGTCAGCAATTGAGAGCCAAATACCTGATCTCAACGTTTGGTTTGCTCGATCCACGCGTTGACGCGTTTCTCCAGCAGGGGCAACGGCAAGGTGCCTTCGCCCAAGACGATTGCGTGGAAAGCCGGGTAGCTGAATTTGGCGCCCAATTCATGTTGCGCCTTGTCGCGCAGTTCCAGGATTTTCAGCGAACCAATCTTGTAGCTCAGGGCTTGCGCTGGCCAGACCATATAACGCTCGATCTGGTTTTTGGCGCGGGTGTCGGAGACGCCCTGTTTCTCCACCATGTAGGCGATGGCTTTTTCGCGGCTCCAGCCCAGGGAGTGCATGCCAGTGTCGACCACCAGGCGCACTGCGCGCAGCATTTCGGCGTTCAGGTGGCCGTAGTACCAGACCGGGTCTTCGTACAGGCCGAAGTCCTTGCCCAGGGTTTCCGAGTACAGGGCCCAGCCCTCGGTGTAGGCGGCGTTGTTCTGGTTTTCGGTGCTGAACATGCGGAAGTCGGGCAGCGGCATTTCCTTCAACAGGGCGGCGTGGAAGTGATGGCCCGGCACGCCTTCGTGGAGCAGCAGGCTGGCCATGCCGGTGCGGCTGTAGTCTTTCGGGTCGTTGACCACGGCCCAGAATACGCCAGGGTGCGAGCCGTCGGCCGCAGGCGGGGTGTAATGGTCGGAGGCCGTAGCGCGCGTCAGTTCGGGCTCCAGGTCGACAACCAGCTTTGATTTCGGCACCAGGGTGAAATAAGCAGGCAGCTTGGTTTGCACCGTGTCGTAGATCTTGCGGTACTCGGCCAGTACTTCCGCTTCGGTGGTGAAGGGCTTGAACTGTTTCTGGTCGCGCACCCATTGCGGGAAGGCTTGCGCAGGGCCGTCGTAACCGAGCTTGCCCATCAGGGTTTGCATTTGTGCGCTGATGCGGGCGACTTCTTTCAGGCCGAGGTCGTGGACTTCTTGCGGGGTGAGCGGCAGGGTGGTGCTGTCGTTGATACGGGCCTTGTACCATGCAGCGCCGTTCGGCAGGGCGCTCCAGCCGGTACTGTCACGGCTGGCAGGCAGGTATTCCGATTCCAGGAATTTTACCAGGCGTTCCAGCGCTGGGTTCAGCTTTTCCACGGCGGCGCGGTAGTCGCGCGTGAGGCGTTCCTTGTCGGCGGCGCTGAACTCAGCGGGCATGCGCTTGATCGGCGAGTAGTACACGCTGGCTTCCGCGGTTGCGCTGCGCAGGGCGGCCATTTGCGGCAGCATCGCTTGCGTGATCGGCTTAGGCTGCACGATGCCCTGCTTGATGCCTTCACGCATATTGGCGATGGCCTGGTCGATCCACGGTGCCAGTTGGCGTACGCGGCTCAGGTAGTCCTGGTACTGCTTGACGGTGCCCAGCGGCTGCGAACCGGTGCCGCCGGCGTAATTCGCCAGGGTGCTGGGGATGTTGTCGAAGTGGTTCAGCGGCAGCAGGTGTTCAGGGAACGGCGCCAGGGCCAGCGCGGCATCGAGTTCGTAAGCCAGCAGGTCCAGTGTCATCTGCTCCTGGCTGGCCAGTTGCGCGCGTGGGATTTTCGCGAGGCGCTTTTGCATCTGGCGATAAGTGGCGAACTGCTTGGCGCGAACGGAAGGCGAGATCGCCATGCCGATCTGGTCGTTGTAGCGCGGGTCGCCGTTGGCGGTTGCAAACAGCAGCGGGTCGAAGTGGGCGCGGGCGACGTGGAAGTCATTGGCCAGTTGCGCCAGTTGGCGGCTGGCTTGGCCGGCTTGCTGTTTGGCGGCCGGTGCTGCCAGGGCCGGGGTGAAAGCGAGAGGAGAGGCCAGCAGGCTGGCGGCAAGAACTGCGGTCGAAAGACGGATAGGCAGCATTGGATTCCCTGGGAAAAACAGAAGGCGCTCAGGATACTCCAAAATTCCGCCCCTGGCGGAACGTCTCTTGCGAATGAGAATTATTCGCATTAAAATACAGATTCCCCGTGCCAGCCTTGAGCCAGCATTTGACTGACTCACGACTGGAACATCATGAATGCATCCGTATTGCGGCCACAGCGCCTTGCGCTGTTGCTCGCTGCTGCCTTGGGCGCGCACGCCCAGGCACAAGAGACGACCCGCCTCGGCGAAATCCTCGTCACCGCCAAGCCTGAAGAAACCAAGACCATCGACGCGCGCGAACTGGATAAACGCGGCGTGACCGACATGTCGCAGATTGCCCGCTACGAAACGCTGGTCACCGTGCCGGCTGCCCTGAGCGGCGGCGCCAATGTCTGGGATGGCGCCGGCAATACCGGCTTCAATATCCGCGGCGTGGAAGGCAACCGCATAGGCCTCGACCTCGATGGCATTGCGCTGCCTGATGCCGCGCCACGGCCAGACAGCTCGACGCTGAACAGCTTCGGCGTGGGACGTGATTACTTTGACCCAGAGACTTTTCGCGAAGTGCGGATTGGCGCAGGCAGCACGTCGGCCGATAGCGGCAGCGAGGGCCTGGGCGGCAAGGTATCGTTCGTGACCAAGTCGCCGTCGGATTACGTCAGCGCCGACAAGCCGGCGTACGCGGAATACAAGGCTGGCTACCATGGCGCCAACAATGCGCGCCTTCATGCGCTGACCGGTGCGGGGCAATTTGGCGACTTGCAGGCACTGGCTGTGGCCGTGCACCGCAGCGGCGAACAGACAGAAAGCGAAGGCAGTGTGGCGCCCAATCCGGACGACTGGAATTCGGACGCGCTGCTGGCGAAGCTGGCGTGGCGCCTGGCACCGGGCCAGAAGCTGGGTTTCACCTTTGACGGCTTCCGCGCCGAACATGATCGAGCGTTCGACAACAAGCTGGGCGCCTCTTATCCGCAAGGCGCCATGCAATCGTCCCGCACGCGCCGCAATCGCATCAGCGTGGAGCATGAACTGGCAGTAGGCCCGTGGCTGGTGGAGAGCCGTGCCTACGTGCAGGATGCCCGGGTGGAGGATCACACCAATGCGGCCTACGTCGTTGGCTCTCAACGCTACGCGCGCAGCATTGACACCGCATTCCTCAATAAGAGCAAAGGGCTGGCGGCCAACGCCACGCGACAGTTCGGCAGCGACAGCCTTGCGTTTGGTGCGACAGTGGAGGACCAGGAATCGCGCCGCCCCTGGCGCGAGGACCGCGTGGTGCTTGCGACCGGCGCGCATCAGGTCACCAACAAGAACCGCATGGCGGACATGGACACCTTGAAGCTGTCGGCCTTCGTGCGCGGCGAATACGTGTTCCCCCTGGGTGGCCTGCGTGCCACACTGACGCCGGGCTTGCGCGCGGAATACCGCAAGCTCGAGCCGAAGAACCTTCAGCGCTATGTGATCGCAGTACCGGGTGCGGCGAAGGAGATCAAGGAGGACAGCGACAGCTACCTGTCGCCGAGCCTCGGCCTGACGGTAGCGGTGACGCCTGACTTCGACGTGTACGGCAAATTCACGCGTGGCTATCGCATGCCGACCGCCGCGGAACGCACCGGCACCTATGACTCGTTCAGCTACACCGGTGCCGGCAATGGCTACGCGACACTGGGCAACCCGAACCTGGGCAAGGAAAGCAGCAATGCCTTCGAACTTGGCATGCGCGGCCGGGCGGCAGGCTGGCTGACCGTGAGCGCATCGACTTTTTACAACCGCTACAAGGACTTCATCGAGTACGTGGCCCAGCCGGCCGATCCGATCAATTTCCCGACCATCACTTTTGGCCTGTTCCGGCCGGAGAATATCGGCAATGCGCGCAGTTGGGGTGGCGAGCTCTCTGCGGTCGCGGAGCTCGGCAAGCTGACGCCCGCGCTGCAAGGCTTCAGCGCCTCGCTGGCGTCCGGCGCATCGCGCGGCTCGCTGGAGAACCAGCGCACCGGCAAGAAGGCCGGCATGAACTCGATCCAGCCCTACAAAACCACGGCCAGTCTGGCATGGGATGACCCGCAGAAGCGCGGCGGCGCGTCGCTGACGGCCTTCCACACGCGTGGCAAGCAGGCGGAGACCGAGGTGGCCGCAGCGCAGTCGCAGCCGGCAGCTTATTTCGCTGTCCCTGCTGCAACGGTGGTCGACCTGGCCGGCTACTGGAAGCTTGGCAAACATGCGGAACTAAACGCCGGCATCTACAACCTGGGCGACAAGAAGTACTGGGACTACGCAGCCGTACGCACGCTGGCTGCCGGCACCACGGCAGCCACGCAGGCCGAGATCGAACGACAGGCGCGCCCTGGCCGTCACGTAGCCGTCAATTTCAAACTGATGTACTGATAAGGAGAAGAACATGAAGACGAAGAAGATATACGCTCTGCTGGTGTTGACCGGCCTCATCGCAATTGCTGCCGGGACTGTAAGCGCGGCGTCACTGGCCGATCGCTGGACCACGCTGCGTGCCGAGCAGCCCAAGCTGCAGATCCGCGACGCGGCGCGCACGCTGGGGACTTCCGAAGCGGAGCTGCTGGCGACTGGCATCGGCAAGACCGTGACGCGACTGTCGGATGCGGACCACGCGGTGAACGACATCATGATCCGCGCGCTGGACCTTGGCACCGTTCTGGCTCTGACCCGCAATGAGAACGGCGTGCTGGAACGCACCGGCGTCGCGACCAAGGCCAAGCCGGAATCGTTCAGCGACAAGGAGCGCTTCCGCGCAGTGGCCGGCGGCTACCTGGGCGGTGAGATCGACATGCGCTTCCATTTCGCGAACTGGAAGCATGCATTCGCGGTGGTGCAGCCGGGGCGCGATGGTACGACCAGCCGCAGCCTGCAGTTCTTTGATGCGCAGGGCAATGCGGCGCACAAGGTCTACGTAAAGAGCGAGGCCGGCGTGGCGGTGTTCGACAAGATTGTGGCGGACTTCAGGCATCCGCAGCAGACGGGGGAGCTGAAGATTGTTGCTGCTGCGCCGAAGGCGGCGGAATTGGCTGATAGCGCGGTAGACGTGAAGGAATTCCAGCTCGCATGGAAGGAAATGACCGATGTTCACCAGTTCAACCGCATCGTCAGCGAGTTCAAAATGAGCCGTGAGCAGGCATTGCGACTGGCGCCGGAAGGCTTGGCTCAGAAGATTGGCCCGCAGGCTTTACGCAAGCTGCTGGACGAATCAGCGAAGCAGCAGCTGCCGATCATGGCTTTCCTGGGGAATGGCGCGGCGACACAGATTTACAGCGGCAAGATCAGCAAGACAGCTGCGAGCGGTGACTGGTATAACGTGCTCGATCCGGAGTTCAACCTGCACATTCGCGAGACTGCGCTCAAGAGCGGGTACGTGGTGCAGCGGGCGGGCGTGACGTCGGTCGAGTTCTTCGACAAGGACGGGGAGCTGGTGGTGACGTTCTTCGGGGTTCGCGAGCGCGCCAAGCCGCAGCCGCAAGCGTGGGTGGATTTGACGCGGGCGCTCTAAGTGTCCGACCCGCGGGGGCAGACACTGGAACGCGGCGGCCACGGGCCTGGTGTCTGACCCTGCGGGTCAGACACCGCTTCACCGGTTTAGTGCTTGGCTTCCGAGCCGTGGATCAGGGCTTCGGCGGGGGCGTCGGTGACGAAGAGCTGGGCGCAGTCGACGGCGTCGTACTCGTAGTGCTTGCCGCAGAAGTCGCAGTTGATACCCAGCTTGCCTTGCTCGGACAGGGCGTCTTCCACTTCCTGCTGGCCCAGCATCTTCAGCATATTGCCGACCTTTTCACGGGTGCAGGAGCAGTGGAATTGCGGATGCAACGGCTCGAACACGCGCAGGGTCTCTTCCCAGAACAGGCGCTTCTGCAGTACATCGATGCCGTGCTCCAGCATCTCCGCTTCCTTCAGCGTGTCGCCCAGCATCACCACGCGGTTCCAGGTTTCCTGAGATACTTCGGCGGCGTGCGCGGTGGCTTCGGCTTTGCCGCCATGCAGCGGCAGCTTTTGCAGCAGCAGGCCGCGCGAAACCTGGTCGTCGGCCGCCAGCCACAGCTTGGTGTCGAGCTGCTCGGAACGCAGCATGTAATGTTCGATCACGGTTGCCACGTCGTCGCCGTCCAGCGGCACGATGCCCTGGTATGGCTGCTGGCCTGGCACTTTCTCGGCTGGGTCCAGTGTGATCACGAAGCGGCCGTGGCCCTGGGCATTAACCAGCGCCTGCAGGCCGGCATCTTCCGCAATCGCGAATTCGGCATTCATCTTGGCGGTGGCGCGCATGCGCAGGTCG
Organism: Pseudoduganella sp. R-34; assembly: GCF_049904655.1. Taxonomy (NCBI): domain Bacteria; kingdom Pseudomonadati; phylum Pseudomonadota; class Betaproteobacteria; order Burkholderiales; family Oxalobacteraceae; genus Pseudoduganella; species Pseudoduganella sp. R-34. Next base: position 5,281,518 of record NZ_CP184572.1, on the reverse strand, counting down.
GAATCGCATTCCACCACCAGCAGGCGTACCGGGCCATCGCCGTGCAGTTGCATGATCAGCGAGCCGTTGAACTTGAGGTTGGCCGACAGCAGGGCGGCCGCCGACACCATTTGCCCCAGCAGGCGCTTGACCGCGACCGGGTAGTGGTGGCGGGCGACGATTTCGCGCCAGGTGGCGGAGATATCGACCAGCTCACCGCGCACGGCGGCGTCTTCAAAAACAAACTTCTGCAGGGTATCGGGGGTGTTCGTCATTGTTTTTATCCAATCTTTTTCAGTTGCGACTTGAACAGCTGGCCACGTTTGACATAGCTGTCGGCGCTGCCGATCAGGCGCGCCACGTCTTCCTCTGTCAGCTGGCGCACCACCTTGGCGGGAGCGCCCACGATCAGCGAGTTGTCGGGAAATTCCTTGCCCTCGGTGACCAGGGCGCCGGCGCCGACCAGGCAACCCTTGCCGATCCTTGCGCCGTTCAGTATTACCGCCTGGATGCCGATCAGCGATCCGTCGCCGATGGTGCAGCCATGCAGCATGGCCTGGTGGCCGATGGTCACATCCTTGCCCACCGTGAGCGGGTAGCCCATGTCGGTGTGCATCACCGTACCTTCCTGCACATTACTGTTTTCACCGATTGTGATGCGCTCGTTATCGCCGCGGATGGTTGCGCCGAACCAGACGGAGCTGTTCGCGTGCAAGGTCACCTTGCCGATCAAGGTCGCATTCTCCGCCACGAAAGCGGAAGCATCAATCTCTGGCGCATGTTCGCCAAGCTGGTAAATTGTCATGGATGGTCCGGTAGGAGGGAAGTGGCGCTATTGTACGCCAAGCAGATTTTAGAACGGTCGTGCTATTATTCTGTTTCACCCATTTCGAGGCAGGCACCATGATTCCATCCCGTTCCGACTTTATCGACGTGCGCGGCAAGCGTACCCACGTGCTGCACTGGGGGCGAGAAGGTGCGCCCAAGGTCTTCATGGTGCATGGCTGGATGGATGTGGGCGCCAGCTTCCAGTTCGTGGTCGACTGCCTGAAGGGCGACTGGCATGTGATCGCGCCGGACTGGCGCGGTTTTGGCCTGACCGAACGCAATGGCACGGATACCTACTGGTTCCCCGACTATGTGGCTGACCTGGATGCCATCCTGCGTCATTACCAGCCGGAGGGGGAAGTCAACCTGCTGGGCCACAGCATGGGCGGCAATGTTGTCAGTTTGTACGCGGGTGTGCGCCCGGAACGCATCCGCCGCCTGGTCAACCTGGAAGGCTTCGGCCTGAAAGCGACCGTGCCGGAGCAGGCGCCGTCGCGCATGCGCAAATGGCTCGATGAACTGCTGGTGGAGCCTGAAATGCGCACCTACGACTCGCAGGCGGCCGTGGCGGCTCGCCTGCAAAAAACCAACCCGCGCCTGTCGGACGAACGTGCCGCTTTCCTGGCCAGCCACTGGTCGGCCCAGAATGCCGACGGCCGCTGGGAAATCCTGGGCGACCCGGTGCACAAGCGCCCCGGCCCTTCGCTGTACCGCGTTGAAGAAGTGCTGGCCTGCTGGAAGAAAATCACGGCGCCGGTACTGTGGGTGGAGGCGGAAGACACCAATATGTGGCTGTGGATGGGCCCCAAGGACGAGGCGCGCGCCGAAATCGACCGCCGTCTGGGCCACCTGGCGCGGGTGACGCCGAAAATGATGCCCGATGCCGGCCATATGCTGCATCACGACCAGCCGGAAATGCTGGCGGAAATGCTGGAGGAATTCCTGGCCTGAGCTTTCAGCGTACAATGAAACCTTCGCAACATTGCAACCAGTATGCTGAACGTAGACCTCCATTGCCATTCGAACGTGTCCGACGGTGTGCTGCCCCCTGCGGCAGTGGCCGAGCATGCCCATAAGGCGGGCGTGAATGTCTGGGCCCTGACAGACCATGATGAAGTGGGCGGTGTCGCTGCTGCTCGCGCAGCCGCGCAGCTTTACGGGATGCGCTTCGTGACGGGAGTGGAAATTTCCATTACCTGGGCCAGTGAGACGGTGCATATCGTCGGCCTGCAAATCGATGAAAACAACCCCGCGCTGGTGAAGGGGCTGGAAGAGACCCGCTCGGGACGCGACAATCGCGGCCGCGAGATCGGGCGTCAGCTTGAGCTGGCGGGCATTCCTGGCGCCTATGAAGGCGCGCTGACTTACGTCGATAACCCGGCCTTGATGTCGCGCACGCACTTCGCCCGCTTCCTGGTGGAGCAGGGCGTTTGTTCGTCGGTGTCGGAAGTGTTCCGCAAGTACCTGTCGCCGGGCAAGCCGGGGTATGTTGAACATCGCTGGGCAACGCTGCAGGATGCAGTGGGCTGGATCCTGGGCGCGGGCGGGATCGCGGTGATTGCGCATCCGGGGCGCTATAAATTTACGCCGATGCAGGAAGGTATCCTGTTCGATGAGTTCAAGCAGCTTGGCGGGACGGCGATCGAGGTCGTCACCGGCTCGCATACGCCGGACCAATATCCGAAATATGCCAACCTGGCCAATAGCTATGGCTTTTTGGCTTCGCGCGGGACCGATTTCCATGCGCCAGGCGAGGCACGGGTAGATTTTCGCTTGCTGCCGCCGCTGCCTGGCAATGTGACGCCGGTGTGGCACGACTGGTTCTGAACTCGGGGGCTTGTAAATCCCTACTGCTGACCATAGATTAACGTTCGGTAAAGTTGTCCGGAGGCCCACTCTATGAAACGCATCATCCTTTTTATTGCCACCAACCTTGCGGTTGTCGTAGTACTGTCGATTGTCTTGTCGCTGCTGGGCATCGGACGCCCTGGCTCCGGCACCAGCATGGGCGGCTTGCTCGCGTTTTCCGTGGTGGTTGGCTTCACCGGCTCGATCATTTCGCTGCTGATGTCCAAGCCCATGGCCAAATGGTCGACCGGCGCGCGTGTCATCGAGCAGCCGCAGGATTCCACTGAGCAGTGGCTGGTCACTACCGTACATGCCCTGGCGGACAAGGCTGGGATCGGCCGCCCGGAAGTGGCCGTGTATGAAGGCGACGCCAATGCCTTTGCCACGGGCGCTTTCAAGAATGACGCGCTGGTGGCGGTTTCCACCGGCTTGCTGCAGTCGATGAACAAGGAAGAAGTCGAGGCTGTGCTGGGCCACGAGGTGGCGCACATCGCGAATGGCGACATGGTGACGCTCACCCTGATCCAGGGCGTGGTGAATACCTTCGTGGTGTTCCTCGCACGTATCGTCGGCTCGGTGGTGGACGGCATGCTGAACAAGGATGAAGAGCGCCGCGGCCCGGGGATTGGCTATATGGTCACCGTCTTCGTGTGCGAGCTGCTGTTTGGCCTGGTCGCCTCGATGATTGTTGCCTGGTTCTCGCGCCAGCGTGAATTCCGTGCTGATGCCGGTTCAGCGCGTTTGCTGGGTTCCACGGTGCCGATGCAGCATGCATTGGCGCGCCTGGGCGGCGTACATCCGGGCGAACTGCCGCAAGGGATGGCGGCATCGGGCATCACCTCGCCGAGTGGCTGGGCGGCGCTGTTCTCCAGCCATCCTCCGATTGAAGAACGCATCGCAGCCCTGCAACAGCTGCGCTAAAACATGACCCAATTCTTCCAGGTACACCCAGACAATCCGCAACTGCGCCTGATCAAGCAAGCGGCGCAAATCATCCACGGCGGGGGCATTGTCGCCCTGCCGACCGATTCCTGCTATGCGCTGGTGTGTCACCTGGACGATAAGGCGGCGGTGGAAAAGCTGCGCCGCATCCGCGGCATCGACGAGAAGCACCACCTGACCCTGTTATGCCGCGACCTGAGCGAGATCAGCACCTACGCCCGGGTCGACAACAAACAATTCCGCCTGATGAAGGCAGTGACGCCCGGCCCGTACACCTTCATCCTGGAAGCGACGCGCGAAGTGCCGCGCCGCCTGTCGCACCCCTCGCGCAAGACCATCGGCTTGCGGGTGCCGAAAAACACCATCACCGAAATGCTGATGGAAGAATTGGGGCAACCGCTGCTGGGCACCACACTGATCCTGCCGGATGACGACGAACCGCTCACCGACCCGGATATGGTGCTGGAGCGGCTTGGCAAGCAGGTCGAACTGGTGATTGACGGTGGCGCCTGCAGCTTCGAGCCGACCACCGTGGTGGACCTGACTGGCGACGAGCCAGAACTGATCCGGCGCGGCTGCGGCGACTGCGCCGCCCTCGGACTTTGAACCCTTCATTCCTCAATTCGCCCCCAGTGCAGGTGGCTGGCGGAGCGGTCGAAGCCCTCTGATAGAATCCCAGTTATGAACGATTTTGACCAGGTTATCCGCAACATTGCGGTCTACGCGATCCCTGTCCTATTTGCGATTTCTCTACACGAAGCTGCGCACGGTTATGTGGCCCGCTACTTTGGCGATAACACTGCCGAAAAGCTGGGCCGTCTGACACCAAATCCGATGCGTCATATTGACTTGTTCGGCACTATCATTTTGCCGGTTCTTCTTTTGCTGTCGCCGCTGAATATGGCATTCGGATACGCCAAGCCGGTCCCGGTCGACTTCAATCGCCTGCGCAATCCGAAGAAGCAAATGGGCTTTGTAGCCGCTGCAGGGCCTGCAGCTAATTTTGCAATGGGTCTCGGTTGGATGCTGTTGCTCGTGTTGATGATCAATTTGGGCGTAACCGAGCGTTTTCCGATTGAAGTGTGCAAGGCTGGTGTTATTGCGAACTCAGTTATGTGCGCCTTTAACCTGATCCCGATACCACCGCTTGATGGCGGCCGAATCGTGACTTCGCTGCTTCCACGCGACCTGGCGTATAAATTCGCCAGCATCGAGCGCTTGGGACCGATCATTTTCATCGGCATTATCCTCCTGCTGAACACCGGCCCATTCCGCGCTATGGTAGGAGCACTGGTGGGAATTGTGATGACCTTGATCGAACTGCCGTTCCGACCATTCCTGAGCTGACACCATGTACCCCGACCGCGTCGTTTCCGGCATGCGCCCGACGGGCAGCATGCACCTTGGCCACTACCATGGCGCGCTGAAGAACTGGATCAGGATGCAGTCCGAGCAGCCTTGCCTGTTCTTCGTGGCCGACTGGCACGCGCTGACCACGCATTACGACGACCCGTCCATCATCGAAAAATCCACCTGGGACATGCTGGTGGACTGGCTCGCCGCCGGTATCGACCCCACCCAGGCCACGCTGTTCATCCAGTCGAAAATCCCGGAGCACGCCGAGCTGCACCTGCTGCTGTCGATGGCCACGCCGCTCGGCTGGCTGGAGCGCGTGCCAACTTACAAGGACCAGATCGACAACCTGGCCAACAAGGACTTGCAAACCTATGGCTTCCTCGGTTACCCGCTGCTGCAGGCTGCCGACGTGCTGATCTACCGCGCCAGCGAAGTGCCGGTTGGCGACGACCAGGTGCCGCACGTCGAAATGATGCGCGAGATCGCGCGCCGCTTTAACCACCTGTACGGCAAAGAGAAGGGCTTCGAGGAAAAGGCGCAGGACGCGGTCAAGAAGCTGGGCAGCAAGCGTGCCAAGCTGTACAACGAATTGCGCACCGCCTATCAGCAAGAGGGTGACGACGCCGCACTGGAACAGGCGAAAGCCATGCTGGATGATGCGCAAAACCTGTCGATGATCGACCGCGAGCGCCTGTTCGGCTATCTCGAAGGCGCGCGCAAGCTGATCCTGGTTGAGCCGCAAGCGAAGCTGACTGAGGCCAGCCGCCTGCCGGGCCTGGACGGCCGCAAGATGTCCAAGAGCTACGGTAACGCGATCGCTCTGCGTGAGGACAAGGAATCGGTGACGAAGAAGATCCGCACCATGCCAACCGACCCTGCGCGCGTGCGCCGCACCGATGCGGGCGAGCCGGAGCGTTGCCCGGTGTGGCAATTCCACGTGGTGTATTCGGACGGCCCGACCCAGGAATGGGTGCAGAAGGGTTGCAAATCGGCCGGTATCGGCTGTATCGAATGCAAGCAGCCGGTCATCGATGCCATTGTCAAAGAGCAGGAGCCGATGCACGAGCGTGCGCAGCCTTACCTGGACGACCCGTCCCTGGTGCGCGCCATCGTGGCGGACGGCAATGAAGCAGCGCGCAAGTTGGCGCAGGAAACGATGCGCGATGTGCGCGAAGCAATGGGATTGAGTTATGGCTGATGTTTTAACCCCACCTTCAGCTTGGGTGGAACGATTTGCGCCGCTGGTGCCCAATGGCGAGGTATTGGACCTGGCTTGCGGCAGCGGGCGCCACTCGCGCCACCTGGCTGCGCTTGGCCACGCCGTGGTGGCGGTGGATCGCGACGGGGAGGCGCTGGCTGCCGCGGCCGGCGCCGGCATCGTCACCAGCCAGATCGACCTGGAAGAGGAGGGCGCCTGCTGGCCCTTTGGCCCGGCGCGCTTTGCCGGCATCGTCGTTACCAACTACCTGCACCGTCCGCTACTGGCCGATATGCTGGGCAGCCTGGCGCCGAACGGCATGCTGATTTACGAGACTTTCGCCGATGGCAATGCGGCCTTCGGCAAACCATCAAACCCGGCCTTTTTGTTACAGCCGGGAGAATTGTTGGAATTGGCTAGAATGCATGGTTTGCGTGTCATCGCATTCGAAGATGGCGTCGTTAATACTCCGAAACCGGGCATGGTGCAGAGGATTTGTGCCGTGAAAGGGGAGTTTCCAAGGGAGGCGGCGCTGTTGCCGTCATTTTGAGCGACCAAAATGCACCACGGGTGCAGGGTATGCTCTACAATCGTCGTTTTAATTCTTATTGCAATTGGTTTCCTATGATTAAGGGTAGCATTGTAGCAATCGTAACCCCGATGCACGCGGACGGCAGCCTCGACTATCCAGGCCTGAACGCGCTGATCGACTGGCATATCGCCGAAGGCACGGACGCCATTGTCATCGTCGGCACCACCGGCGAATCCGCCACTGTCAGCGTGGCCGAGCATTGCGAGCTGATCAAGGCTGCCGTGGAGCGCGTTGGCGGCCGTATCCCGGTGATCGCCGGTTCCGGCGGCAATTCCACCGCGGAAGCCATCGAGCTGACCCGTTTCGCCAAGAACGCCGGCGCCGACGCCTCGCTGCAAGTGGTTCCTTACTACAACCGCCCAACCCAGGAAGGCATGTACCAGCACTTCAAGGCCATCGCTGAAGCGGTGGACCTGCCGGTGATCCTGTACAACGTACCGGGCCGCACCGTTGCCGACATGAGCAATGACACCATCCTGCGCCTGGCCAAGATCAAGAACATCATCGGCGTCAAGGACGCGACCGGCAATATCGCCCGCGGCTACGACCTGCTGCGCCGCGCGCCGGCCGATTTCGCTGTGTATTCCGGCGACGATCCGACCGCCATCGCCCTGATGATGGCCGGCGGCAAGGGTAATATCTCGGTGACGGCCAATGTGGCGCCGCGCCAGATGCACGAGCTGTGCGAAGCCGCGATGGCTGGCGATGCCGCCAAGGCAACTGCCATCAACAACCAACTGCTCCCGCTGCATCAGCACCTGTTCATCGAACCGAACCCGGTGCCGGTCAAGTGGGCGCTGGCGGAAATGGGCAAGATGCCGAATGGTATCCGCCTGCCGCTGGTGTCGCTGGCAGAGCAGTATCACGAGACCGTCCGCGCTGCCCTGCGTGAATCCGGTGTGCTGAACTAATCTTCTTTTTCACATGACTATTCGCAAGATCGTTTCCCAGACCCCGCAGCGCGGGCTCGTCGTTGGCGCCCTGATGCTGAGCCTGACCGGTTGCGGCATGGTGCAGTCCGTTGTCGGCGAAACCAAGGTAGATTACAAATCGGCCAAGAAGGCCAGCACGCTGGACGTGCCGCCGGACCTGACCCAGCTGTCGAAGGACAACCGCTATTCGCTGCCAAGCAATGACCGCGGCGTGGCGACTGCTTCCGGCTACCAGGCTGCGCGCGGAACCACCCCAGGCGCAGCGGCAAGCAGCAACGAAGTGGCGAGCACCGGCAACAGCGCCGTGCGCGTCGAGCGTTCCGGCAACCAGCGCTGGCTGGTGGTGCAGCAGACCCCCGAAGCCCTGTGGCCGCAGCTGAAAACGTTCTGGGAAGAGTCGGGCTTCACCTTGGCGGTGGATGATGCCACTGCCGGCGTGATGGAAACCGAATGGAATGAAAACCGCGCCAAGATCCCGCAGGACTTCATCCGCAGCACGATCGGCAAGGTCTTCGACGGCCTGTACTCGAGCGGCGAGCGCGACAAGTACCGCACCCGCCTGGAGCGCAATCCAGCCGGCGGAACCGAGATCTACATCAGCCATCGTGGCACCAAGGAAGTCGTGACCGGCGCGCAGAACGAGTCGACCATGTGGACCAACCGCAATAGCGACCCGAACCTGGAAGCGATCTTCCTGGCCAAGCTGATGACCAAGCTGGGTGGCACGACCGACGAGGCGACCGCGCGTACTTCGGTCGACAATGCGGCAGTCCAGGCGCAGCACGCCGTGCTGGTGGGCGAGGGCGCCGATGCCTTCATCAAGACCGACGAAGGCTTCGAGCGTACCTGGCGCCGCGTGGGCCTGGCGCTGGACCGTGCCGGCTTCACCGTGGAAGACCGCGACCGCGTGCAGGGTGTGTACTTCGTGCGCTTCGTGAACGATGCCACCGATACCCGCGGCTGGTTCAGCAAGCTGTTCAGCTTCGGCGCATCGGATAAAGAGAAGGAAGCGCAGCGCTATCGCATCTCGGTGCGTTCGGATTCGGTCAACACCACCCAGGTTTCGGTGTGGAATAACCAGAACAAGCCAGAAGCTTCGCCGGTCGGGCAGAAAATCCTGACCCTGCTGCAAGAGCAGCTGAAATAAGGGTGGAAGCCAATAAATCAAAAGCCGGCGCAAGCCGGCTTTTTTATTAAAAGTCGGGGTCAGGTCTGGCAATCGGACATTAATGTCCGATTGCCAGACCTGACCCCGACTTTCATAAAACTATAGGCGAAAAAAAACCAGCCCGAAGGCTGGTTTTTTTCCCTGCGCAGGAATTACTTAGCAGCAGCGGAAGCAGCGGAAGCAGCAGCCGAAGCAGCCGAAGCAGCTGCGGAAGCAGCAGCAGCAGCGTCGGTAGCAGCGGAAGCGGCAGCAGCAGCAGCGTCAGCGGCTGGAGCAGCAGCAGGAGCAGCTGCGTCAGCTGCTGGAGCTGCAGGAGCGGCTGCTGGAGCAGCTGCTTCTGGGGTTGCTACTGGAGCAGCAGGAGCTTCTTCTTTCTTGGAGCAAGCAGCCAGGGCAACAGCCAGCAGGGAGGCGATCAGCAGGGATTTTTTCATTTGTTTTCCTTAAATAACAACAAAAATTAAACAATGTTGCGATGAATAATTACCGGTAATTATCGCTCGTACGGCGTTTCGTCGGCCCTTCCAACCTTCAGAAAAAGGTCGACCAGACACGGAAACACACCGGATATTATAGCGTTTTCTGCTGCGTCGCAATAGCAAATCGGGCGGTTTACACAACTATTTTGCGAAAGCGCAATATTTTTTTCCCGCGCCGATCTGCTGGCAACTGCAGCGATTACCGTCATACCTCGAACCGCAGCATTTTACATTTTTCCGGCTTACAATCCAGTCGTTCCTGGTCTCAGGCCCGGCTGGGTTTCGGCCCAGATAGCTTCATAACGCTCCAAACTGGTTTGGGTTGACGATGGAGCATCAAAATCCGCTTCGCCACGGAAGTGGTCGCAATGGAAGCGGCGCACGATGTGCACGCCGTCCGCCACGCAGAAGGAATCGGTCAGGGTGCTGATGCTGCGGCTGGTCAGGCGGCATTCAATCTGGTGGCTGTAATCTTCCAGCAGCTTCAGGAAGCGCGGTTCATTGCGCTCCAGATGGCCATTGCTGTGGGCGACCAGCTGGATGCGGCCTTTGTGCTGCAGGAAGTGGCGCAGCAGGGCGTCAGTCTTCGAATGGCCCAGCTGCCACCAGGCATAGTCCGGGTCGAACATCTGCAGCGTCAGGCGGCCTCGGGAGATGCAGTCCAGTAGCAGGGACTGGAATTGGGTACGATTGTCAAAAAGCTGCTTCTCCATGCTATCTCCGATTATTTGTTCAGTTCCAGCCAGCCGTCGGTGTACCAGGCGAAGAGCGCTTCCAGCACGTCTTCGGAAGCTGCGGCCACTGCTGCGCCGTCCAGGCCGCGGGTATTGGCCAGGGTTTCCAGCGTCGCCTTGTCGGACTTGTTCATGGCAAAGGACTCGCCGTTGATGAAGACATTCTTGCCGCGATAAAGCATTTGCGTCTTGCGCGAGAGGGAAACGCCTTTTTTCTCAGCTGATTGCTGGAATTTGCCGGCAGTTAGCGGCTTTTCAAGGGGCTGGAAGAAGACGTTATGCTTTGGTTCGGACAGGTACTCGCCGAGGAAAATGGCGAAATCGTCTTCGGTGAAGCTGACCTTGTTCAATTCGTCGGCCAGTTTGCCCAGCATGGCTTTCGGGATTTCAGCAGGTTTGCTGGTCGGCTCCAGGTCCGGGTCCGCATAACGGCCCGGCAGGTCGATGGAGTCGGCCATGAATTGCAGGAAGGCTTCGCCCAGTTCCTGGTAGGACGGGGAGCGGAACCCGATCGAATAGGTCTGGCAGTCGCCGATTGCTTCGCCATCGTGGGCGTAGTGCGGCGGCAGGTAGAGCATGTCGCCCGGTTCCAGAACGAATTCCTCGGTGGCCTTGAATTTCTTCAGGATCTTCAGCGGCAGGCCTTCGACCAGGGTCAGGTCCTTCTGCGCGCTGATCTTCCAGCGGCGCTGGCCTTCGGCCTGCAGCAGGAACACGTCGTAGGAATCGAAGTGGGGGCCGACGCCGCCGCCATCGGTGGCGAAGCTCACCATCAGGTCGTCCAGGCGCGCATCGGGCAGGAAGCGGAACTGGCGCAGCAGCGCATCCGCCTGGTCGTCCTGCAGGTTGACGCCCTGTACCAGCATGGTCCATGCGCGTTCTTTGCGCGAAGGCAGTTCTTTCAGGGGGCCGTGCTGCATGTCCCAGCTACCGTCTTTCTTGGTGACCAGGCGGCTTTCCACGTAGTCCTTGGTGGCCAGTTCAGCCAGCTTGTCGAAAGGCAGCAGGGGTTTGAAGCCGGGAATGGCCTGGCGGATCAGCAGCGGCTTCTTGTGCCAGTAATCGCGCAGGAATTGTTCGGGCGTGATGTCGCCCAGGAGTGTCAGTTTTTTCATGGGGCCGATTATAGCAAGCGGTATAATCCTTCCAGCTTAGATATGAAAGGAAGCTCAATGAAGATCGCCAAGAATACCGTTGTGACGGTGGAGTACAAACTGTCCGACGCACAGAACAATCTGATCGAAGACGGTCGCCAGCCTATGGTCTACCTGCACGGTGGCTACGAGAACACCCTGCCGAAAATCGAAGAAGAACTGGACGGCAAGGAAAACGGCTACGCCACCACGATCCAGATTGAACCGGAAGACGCCTTTGGCGATTACGATCCGAACCTGCTGAAAGTGGAAGAGCGTGCGCGCCTGCCGGAGCCGCTGGAAATCGGCATGCAGTTCGAAGGCCTGCCTGAAGGCGGCGAAGACGATGACGCAATGATTTTCACCGTGACTGAAATCGCCGAAGATAAAGTGGTCCTGGACGGCAACCATCCGCTGGCCGGCATGGCCCTGCGCTTCGAGCTGAAAGTGATCGACGTGCGCGCCGCCACCGAAGAAGAAATCGCCCACGAGCACGTGCATGGCCCGCATGGCCATCACCACCACGACGGCGACGATGAAGGCGACGATGGCGAGGAAGGCGATCACTTCCGCAGCCACCCGATCCACTAAGGTCCCAAGCCCCGCACAGCGGGGCTTTTTTACGTCACTCGCTGCCCAGGACGAACAGCGCCGCACTGCCCGGTATCACGCGCAGCGTGACCCATTCGGCACCCAACGCGAGATGGCCGACGTTCTTGTTCCATTCGATTGCCGGGGCGGCCTTGTCCTGCTTGCGGTTATCCACCAGCAGCAACTGCCCCGGATATTTGTCGGCCTGCGAGCGCACGATGCGGCGGATTTCGGTAAAGCCGTCGCGCTTTTGCGCCAGCCGTTCAAAAAAACCTTGTTCCACATGGGCGCCGATGTCGCCATCCATCACCAGCACGATGCCGGCGATATTCTTGCGCTTGGCGTGCAGGAAGGCGCGGTGCAGCCAGCCGCGGTTGGCCACCATGCGGTCTTCATATTCGCTGTTGCGGCCCGCTTCGACCAGGTAGTGGTTGTTCCTGGCCGGCACGTTGAGGGTGACGAACAGGACGTTCTCGTACTCCCAATACGTGTTTTCGGCGTAGTCGCGGAACTTGGCGATGCTGGACTGGCGGTTCAGCGGCAGCTTGCCCTTGCCGAGTGCTTCGGGCTCGCGGAAGAACAGTTCGCGAATGCGGTTGAGGCGTTCGATGGCGTTCGACTTGCCATTCGAATTGCGGCACTCGGTCCAGTCGCTGCCTGCCGGCAGCAACACCAAGGGGCGCTCGGCGCTGCTCATCAGGTCGCGGCGCTCCTGGTACAGGCTGTCGGAACAGGGCTCACTGGCGGACTTGAGGCCAGTGGCAATCAGGAATGCGGGCTCGTTGCGGCTTGCTTCCGCCAGCATGCGGCGGAACTCGGCGTCGCCTTCGCCCTTGGGGAAGTTGTGGCCGAGCAGGGCGAACGAGAATTCGCCTTTGCGTGGCGCGGCCTTGTCGTTGCGTGCCATCGCCGCAGGCATGGCAAGCATGGCGGCGGCCAGCGCGGCCCCACCGGCCAGCGAACTTAGGACGAGCCGCCGTTTCATGCCTGCGCCAGGCGCTTGAGCTGGTACAGGCGGTCCAGCGCTTCGCGCGGAGTCATGGCGTCCGGATCGATGTCGTCCAGCGCTGCCAGCAGTTCCTCGGCACGTGGATCGGCCGCAGGAGCAGCCGCGGGCGCCGCGTCGTCGTTAGCATCGGCCACCGGCGCGGCGAACAGGTCGAGTTGCGGCGTGGCGTCCAGCGCTTGCGCTTCCAGGCGCGCCAGGTGCTTGCGGGCGGCCTTGATCACCGGCTGCGGCACGCCGGCCAGCTGCGCCACCTGCAAGCCGTAGCTTTGCGAGGCCGGGCCGTTCTGCACCGCGTGCAGGAAGACGATGGAATCCTTGTGCTCCACGGCAGACAGGTGGACGTTGGCGGCGGTCGGATGCGCTTCCGGCAACTGGGTCAGTTCGAAGTAGTGGGTCGCGAACAGGGTGAAGCTGCGGCTGCTTTCGATCAGGTGGCGCGCAATCGCCCACGCCAGCGCCAGGCCGTCGAAGGTCGAGGTGCCGCGGCCGATTTCGTCCATCAGCACCAGCGAATGCTCGGTGGCGCCGTTCAGGATGGTCGCTGCTTCCGTCATCTCCACCATGAAGGTGGAACGGCCGCCGGCCAGGTCGTCGGTCGCGCCGATACGGGTGAACACGCGGTCGATCGGGCCGATGGTGGCGCTGGCGGCCGGCACATAGCTGCCCACGTAGGCCAGAAGGGTAATCAGGGCGACCTGGCGCATGAAGGTCGATTTACCGCCCATGTTCGGGCCGGTGATCAGCAGCAGGCGGCGGTCGGCCATGAATTTGCAGTCGTTGGCTATGAAGCGCTCGATCTGGTTTTCCACCACCGGGTGGCGGCCTTCCACGATATGGATGCACGGCTCGGCCACCAGGTTCGGTGCGCACCAGTTGTTGCGCAGCGCGTGTTCGGCCAGTGCACACAAGGTGTCGACCTGGGCCAGGGCCTGGGCGATGGACTGCAGCGGGCCGATGAACGGGGCCAGGGCGGCCAGCAGCTCGTCGTACAGCATCTTCTCGCGCGCCAGGGCGCGGTCCTGTGCCGACAGGGCTTTGTCTTCAAAGGCCTTCAGTTCCGGCGTGATGTAACGCTCGCAGTTCTTCAGGGTCTGGCGGCGGCGGTAGTCTTCCGGCACCTTGTCTGCCTGGCCGTTGGTGACTTCGATGTAGAAGCCGTGCACGCGGTTGTATTCGACGCGCAGGTTGGCGATGCCGGTGCGTTCGCGTTCGCGGGTTTCCAGGTCGACCAGGAACTGGCCGGCGTTTTCGGACAGGCCGCGCAGTTCGTCCAGCTCCGCATCGTAGCCGCGCGCGATCACGCCGCCGTCGCGCACCATGGTGGCCGGTTCCGGCATGATGGCGCGCACCAGCAGGTCCACGCATTCCTTCGGTTCATTCAAGCCGAAGTGCAGCTTGGCCAGCAGGCCTTGCGCATTGTCGTGGCCCAGGGCGCGCAGCATGGCGTGCTGCAGTTTCGGCAGTTGCTGCAGGCCGTCGCGCAGGGCCGACAGGTCGCGCGGGCGTGCCGACAGCAGGGCCACGCGGGTGGTGATGCGTTCGATATCCGGCACCTGCGCCAGGTGGTAGGCCAGCGAGCCTGTGGTGTCGTGCTGCATCAGGGCTGCGATGGCGTCGTGGCGCGCGCGCGCCACGGCCTGGTCGCGCTTCGCATGGTGCAGCCAGTGGCGCAGCAGGCGCGAACCCATGGCGGTGCGGCAGTGGTCCAGCAGCGAGAACAGGGTAGGCGATTCCTGGCCGCGAATGGTTTCCGTCAGCTCCAGGTTGCGGCGCGTTGCGGCGTCCAGGCCGATGTATTCGTTTTCCGTTTCGCAGGAAAGGCTCTTGACGTGCTGCAGGCCGCGGCCCTGGGTCGATTGCGCATAGCGCAGCAGGGCGCCGGCTGCACCGAATGCCGCGCCCAGGCCTTCGGCGCCAAAGCCGGTCAGGGTGGCGACAGCCAGCTGGTCGAGCAGGGCCTTGTGGCCGTGCACCACGTCGAAGTGCCAGGCCGGCACGTTGTTGACGTGGCAGATCGCGATGTCGTCGAACATGTCGGCGTCGTCGCCGCGCAGGATTTCAGCCGGCGCGATGCGCTCCAGCTCCTGTCCCAGGCGCGTGTTGACGCTGCGCTGGTCGCCGGAGAATTCCATCAGGCGCAGCGCACCGGAGGCCAGCGACAGCCAGGCCAGGCCGCAAGTGACCACCTTGCGGTTGCTGATCATGGTCATGGCCAGCAGTGGGCGCTCCGACTTTTCCGGCAGCAGGTCCGAATCGGTCAGGGTGCCCGGCGTGACCACGCGCACCACCTTGCGCTCGACCGGGCCCTTGGCCAGTGCCGGGTCGCCGATCTGCTCCGCGATCGCACAGGACTCGCCGACCTTGACCAGCTTGGCCAGGTAGCCATCCAGCGAATGGAAAGGCACGCCCGCCATCTTGATCGGCACGCCGTTCTGGGTGCCGCGCGCCGTCAGCGTAATGCCCAGCACGCGCGACGCCTTCTCGGCATCGTCGAAGAACAGCTCGTAAAAATCGCCCATGCGGTAGAACACCAGCATGTTCGGGTAATCGGCCTTGATGCGCAGGTACTGCTGCATCATTGGCGTGACTTTTTCGGCCGGGCTGTTCTTGACGGCGTCAGGATTGATTTCTGAGGGCAGGGTGGTCATTTTTCGGAATTTCGTTCGGGCGTCGCGCCGGGCGCGGTAAAACGTTGCATTTTACCCCACGGGGCGGGTGTGCGACAGCCGCCCGGTTTCATAGATAAACCGCTCTAATGATGCATTCTGGCAACGTATTGTGCGGGACTTCTTGCCCAAATGCAGTTAAACTTCCGTCAAATTATTTTTCGGCAAGATATGTTCTGCTGCTTAAGGAATCCTTGTGAAACGTGTATTCAATAATCGCAACAGCGGTTTTACCCTGATCGAAGCCCTCATCACGATGGCCATCATCGCCATCCTCGCGGCCGTGGCGTTGCCATCTTATAAAGACTATATCATTCGCGGCCACATTCCGCAGGCCACCAATGGATTGTCGGACATGCGCATCAGACTGGAACAGTTCTTCCAGGACACCCGTACCTACGCCGGCGCCTGCGCCGATGGGGCAGCAGCGGCACCGCCGACGAGCCCTGATTTCACCTTTACCTGCACCATCGCTGCCGACGGCATGAGCTATCAATTGAAGGCCACAGGCAAGGGGCCGATGGCCGGTTTTACCTATGAGCTGAACGAGGCTAATGCCAAGAAGACGACGGCGCCGACCGGATGGACTGGTTCCGACTCGTGCTGGGTAACCGCCAAGGGCGGGCGCTGCTGATGCGTAAGCAAAATGGCGTGACCCTGATCGAGTTGTTGGTGGCCATCAGCGTGCTCGGCATCCTGCTGGCGCTCGCAATGCCGAGTTTTTCCCGCATGATCCAGGATGCGCAAAACCGGACTGCCGCGGAATCCGTGCTGAACGGTTTGCAACTGGCGCGCACCGAAGCCCTGCGGCGCAGCACGCAGGTGCGCTTCAGCCTGACCGACGCGGATGGCAAGGTGGCCTGGACGGTTGGCTGCGTGAACGCCAACCTCTGTCCGGCGGAGATCCAGAAACGCGCGCCGGAAGAAGGCGGCGGCAACGCACGGGTTGGCGTCACCACCGATGCCCTTCCGCGACCGCTCAAGCCTGACACCTTTGCCGGTGTGCTGGCTGCCGGCGCCGGCCTCGACAAGACCGCCGTGGTCACGTTCGACAGTTTCGGACGGGTTAGCGCTGCCGCAGGCACCGAAATCAGCCGCATTGACGTTACCAACGCCAAGGCCAGTTACGCGCGCCGCTATGTGGTGACGGTTGGCTCCGGCGGCCAGGTTCGCATGTGCGATCCGGACAGCAAACTGAATGGCACCCCCCAGGGCTGTACTTAAGGAGTAATCCCATGATTCGCAATTTAACACCTGGCCGCCAGGATGGCATCGTATTGCTTGAAGCGTTGGCGGCCATCCTGGTTTTCTCGTTCGGCATTCTTGCCTTCCTCTGGATGCAAGCCTCGGCGACGCGCCAGGTTACCGACTCCAAGTACCGCCTGGAGGCCAGCTTTGCTGCCAACCAGATATTGGGCGAGATGTGGGTGCATCCCGACGACTGGACCGCCTACGTGGGAACTGACGTGCCGGTGACAACCCTGCCAGCGGGCAAGCGTACGGTGGCGCTCAACGGCAGGCAGGTGACCGTCACCATCAGCTGGAAAAGTCCTGGCGAATCCAAGGCCCACAGCTACCAGGCGGTGGCGCAGATCAACGGATGAGGAAAATGATGCAGAGCTCCCAGAGAGGCTTTACGATGGTCGAGATCATGGTGGGTCTCGTCGTCGGCATGTTGGGCACCTTGATCGTGGCCCAGGCCTTCACCAATAACGAAGCGCGCAAGCGCACCACCACCAGCGGCGGCGACGCCCAGGCCAATGGCGCGATTGCGCTGTACATGCTGGAGCGCGATACCAAGATGGCTGGCTGGGGCATGACCGCCAGCCCCAAATCCTACGTCGGCTGCAGCAACATCTTTGCCTATTGCGACAAAAGCGCGGACTGCGGCGGCAAGGAAGGCGCGCTGACCGATGTGAATTTTGCGCCGGCATTGATCAAGGATGGCGGCGATGGGCCGGACAGCATTTCGGTCCAGTATTTTGCCGATCCAAGCCAGTCCTCTTATCAGCCATCCGGCAGCACTACGATACGCAGGGCGATGCCGCAGCCGTCGGCAGAACTGGACGTGGGCAATGCCGCTGTCTGCCAGGATGGCGACCTTGCGCTGGTATCGCAGGCAGGCAACTGCACCATCATGAAGATCACCGAGGTCCAGGCCCAAGCCTCGAAGCTGCAGCATAATTCTGGCGCTGGCGGAAGCTACAATCCGCCGGCATCGTATTTCGAAAGCGGAGCGAATGCCTGGCCGAAATATCCCGCAGGCGCGAGCGTCACTTGTTTCAAGCCGGCCAATGGCCACCCGATTTTCCGCAAGACCTACTCGGTCAATACTGCCACCAAGCAGCTGGAACGCAGCGATAACTCGCAAGCGCCGGCCGTCACGAATGAGCTGGTCATGTCCGAAGTGGTGGACATGCAGGCTGAGTATGGCGTCGCCCCGGCGGGCAGCCAGACGATTGACACCTGGGTCAGCGCCGCCTCCTCGCCATGGAAGGAACCTTCCTGGACCGACTGGCAGCGCATCAAGGCGATCCGCGTTGCCATGGTCACGCGTGGTGTCCAGTATGAGCGGCCCAAGAGCGCCGACAAAGGTTGCACAGCGACCACCGCCTTGTCGTCCAGCTGGGCCGCATTCAAAACTGATAAATATCCAAGCGACTGGGGTTGCTACCGTTATCGCGTGTTTGAAACGGTCATCCCGCTGCGTAACGTGATCTGGGGGAAAATATGAAATCCGTAGTCATTTCCGCGTGGCGCCGCCAGCAGGAGGGGGTGGCCCTGATCATGGCGCTCATCGTGCTGGTGGCCATGACCCTGGCCGGGCTGGCCATGATGCGCTCGGTCGATGGCTCGTCCCTGGTTGCCGGCAACCTGGCGTTCAAGCAGAGTGCGTCCATCAGCGCCGACGCCGGCGTGGAGGCGGCCATTGCTTGGCTGCATGGCAACCCCAAGTTACTTAACGAGGACCATGACAGCGAGGGTTATTCGGCCAGCAGCCAGGACGACCTGGACCTGACAGGTAATAACACGGTGGACGCAGACGATGACCTCGACTGGAGCAAAGCCACGCTCGTCAAGAAACTGCCGGTCGACTCGGCCGGCAACCAGGTGTCCTACGTGATCCACCGCATGTGTCAAACGGCTGGTGTGCTGGATCCGGCCATTTGCGCCAGCACGCCTCGCGATACGGCAGGGGGGCCGACTGACGACAGCGTTGGCATTCTGCTTCCGATGCTGACTTACCAGACATCGCCAGGCAACAGCAGCAACGGTCGTTCGTCACCGTTTGGACTGTACCGGATCACGGTGCGGGTTGCCGGGCCGCGTTCCAACGTCAGCTTCGTGCAGGCAATTATTTCACAATGAGTATGCGAGACCTATCAATGAGGCCACTCTTTAAACAATTGATGCTGGCGGCACTGTTCACCGGCAGCGTGCTGGGCGCCGCCTTGTCGCGTGCTGCCAGCACCGACCTGGCAGACAAGCCGTTGGCAAACTCCACCACCGTGCAGCTCTTGCCTAACATCATGCTCGACCTGGACAACTCGGGCAGCATGCTGTGGAGCTACATGCCCGACTATGTGCGCGTGCAGTCGAACGGCAGCTACCTGACGTTTTGCCGTTACTCCAATGGCAGCCTGGCAGTGATCTGCCATGACGGTGATCCGCCTTTTGCGGCCAGCGCTTTCAACAAGGTCTACTACAACCCGGCGGTGCGTTATGACTGGCCGACCACGGCCGACGGCAAACGCCTGGCCGATGCGACCACTGAGCACCGGACTGAATACTTGGCGCCATGGTCGAACATCCCGAGCGACGGCTATGGCATCCAGGATATCGATAAGACGTATTCGGAACCGCTGTATAGAGAGTACCCTTGCGGGGTCACCAATCCCTATACAGGGCGAACCATCGATTGCAAGTCGCAGGGGCCTAACGAGACCGTCAATTTGCAGACGTACGGCAGCGTGAAAGCCAGCTATCCCGATCGTGTCTGGTGCCCTGATTCGTCGTCCAAGGAAAAGGACTGCAAGCGTGCAGTCGAGGGGACCAGCTACGCCTATCCGACCGGAGATTACTCGGTTGCGAAGGAAGTGAAGGGCGCGCCCTATTACTACAATGTGACCGTCAAATGGTGCACGGATAATTCCGCCACAAATTGTGCGGACCTGCGTGACAACACTTACAAGACCGTTGTGTTCGGCAAATGGGAACGGGTCGACATTGTTCCGACCCGTAGCAGCTACCCGAAAGCGCCCACGCGCACCGATTGCCCCGGCGTCAGCTGCAGCTACGATAACGAGATGACCAATTTCGCGACGTGGTATGCCTGGTACCGGACCCGGACCCAGATGACCAAGACGGCCATTGGCCTGGCATTCAAGGACGTACGGGGAAATCCCAAGTCGATGGCGGAAGACAAGACCGACCCAAGCTATTTCCATACGCGCCTTGGGATGATGACGATCGATAACAAGACCATTGCAGTGCCGATCGCGCCTTTTGAGGGTGTGCACAAGCAGACCTTCTTTGACGAACTGTACAAGCTCTACCCCAATACCAGCACGCCATTGCGTAACGCCCTGAACGAGGTCGGCCGTCTGTACAAGTTTGGCAAGAACGACGCGTTCCCGGATGGGAAAAATGACCCGATCGAGGCTGCTTGCCAACGCAACTTCGTCATCCTGGCAACGGACGGCTACTGGAACGGGAATCAGGCGCTCTACACTGACGACCCAAAGAGCACGCTGTTGAAGGACCAGGACGGCGACATCAAAAAAGCGCCGCGGCCGTCATACGCGCCATACAAAGCCGGTGACGGTACCAGGAACAACCCAGGTGACCAGGTGTCGTTGGCTGACATTGCGTTTTACTACTACAACAACGACCTGCGTCCGGACATGGAGAACATCGTCCCCAGCGCCGGCGGCAACAAGAACATCAACGATGTCGCCAACCACCAGCACATGACCACCTTTACCCTTGGCCTGGGCGTGGATGGTACGCTGGCTTACAGCAAGGACTACAAGACTGCAAAGACGGGCGACTACTATAAGATCCTGCAAGGGGGCACCAAGGAATGGCCAGCACCATTGCCTAACGACCCGACCGCGATCGACGACTTATGGCATGCCGCCGTCAGCGGCCGTGGAAGCTATTTCAGTGCCAAGGACCCGACCACCTTGCAGGAAAGCCTGCACCAGGCCTTGGGCAGTATCGGCCAGTCGGACGGCAGCGGCGCAGCCGCGGCGACCAGTAACCTGAACCCGGTCGAAGGCGATAATTTCATCTATCTGGCGAATTATCGAACCCAGCTCTGGGATGGCGAGCTGAGCGCCTATGCGATCAACGTCCAGACCGGCGAAATTACCGGCGACCCGAAGTGGCAGGCTGGGACGCTGCTGCGTAGCAGGTTCGCGTCGGACGGCAGCGACAGCCGTACCATCTGGACCTCGGACGCCAGCAACAGGCTGGTGCCATTCAAGGCCGCAAACTTGGATAAGAGCCAGTTGGCGTTCTTCTCGAAGTCGGTGCAGCGGTCGCTGAGCCAATTTAAGAATTGGACCAGCAAGCAAGTCGAAGCGGCTGATGAAACGACCCTGGTGAACTTCCTGCGCGGCCAGGATCCATTGGACAAGGATGGCATGCGCCTGTACCGCGAGCGCGACAAGGTGCTTGGCGACTTCATCCATTCGCAGCCAATCTACGTCAAGAATCCGCCGTTCGGCTTCCTGGACGAGGGCTACGCCGCGTACACGAAAACGGACCGGGACGCCATCGTCTACGCTGCCGCCAACGATGGCATGCTGCACGCCTTTGATGCAAAAACCGGTGAAGAGCGCTGGGCTTACATTCCGCCGATGGTGCTGCCGGACCTGTGGCAGCTGGCCAACAAGGATTACGCCGATCGCCACCGCTACTACCTGGACGGCGCGATCATCGTGTCCGACGTCAAGATCGGCAAGGAGTGGATGACTATCCTGATCGGCGCGATGGGCAAGGGCGGCCGCGGTTACTATGCGCTTGACATCACCAACCCCAAGCAGCCGCCGAAAGTATTGTGGACCTACACGGCTGACGACAACCCTAACCTGGGGTACAGCTTTGGCCCTGCGCAAGTGACCAAGCTCGAAGGCAAATGGGTGGCGGTGCTGACCTCCGGCTACAACAACATCGCGGAAAACGGCAAGTATGACGGCGATGGACAGGGCCACGTGTTCATCCTTGACCTGGCCGATCCGAAGAATGTCGTGGATATCTCCACCGGCGCCGGTGATAGGCTGAACCCAAGCGGGCTGGCGCGCATCAATATTGCCGCTGTAAAGGACTTCTACACGGACAACACGGAAGACAGGGCTTACGGTGGTGACCTGCAGGGCAATCTGTGGCGTTTCAACCTGAAGCAGCGCACCGCCACCAAGGTGATGGAACTGGGTAACACCCGGCCGATCACGGCTGCACCGGACCTGACCCGTCGCGGCGACGGCACCATCATCGTGTATTTCGGCACAGGGCGCTTCCTGGGCGCCTCCGACCTGGTGGTTCCCGAGGGGAGCATGCCTACGCAAATCGTTGCCGCCGTCAAGGATGTGGTGACGGACGGCCCAATCAAGCTGGAATCGCTGGCCGTTCAGACCATGGATCAAGGCGCGGATACCCGCAAGGGCACCACGGATAAAGCGGTTGACTGGGACAAGGACAAGGGCTGGTACCTTGAATTGCCAAGCAAGGGCGAGCGCGTTGCCATCGACCCGCATGTGTTTGACGGCATTTTCCTTGTGCCGAGCGTGGTGCCAACAGCGTCGGCTTGCCAGCCTGGTGGTTACAGCTGGTTGTACCAGTTCAGCACCGCGGGTGCCAAACGCGATGTGCCCGTCGGCACCAGGCTGGTGTCGCCTGTGGTCGGCACGACCCTCAGCAGGCTGTCGAACGACAAGGCGGTGGTCTTCGCCATTACTGCCGACGGCAAGCGTCCGAAGTCGATTCCATTGAATACCCCGTCGCACAGCGGGGGCGGCGACGGTGACTCAAACAATGGCGAGCCTGTCACCAGGCGACTGCAGTGGCGTGAACTGGTCAAGTAATACCCGGGCGGCAGGCAGGGCGAATGCTTTGGCCTTGCTGCTGACTGTCCTGGCCCACCTGGCTGTCCTGGCCAGCGTGGGCAGGCAGGGCACGCCTGGTGAATCCGCGCCGCAGCCTGCCTCCCCCATGCTGGTGCTTACCTTGCTGCCGGCGCCGGCATTGGCGCCGGCTCGTGGCAGTGGGGCGGTGCAACGACCAGCGCCGGCTCCGGCCGCGCCAGCCGCGCCCCTGGCGCAGGCCGAACCGTCGGCGGAACCGGCGTTTACGCCGCGCTATTTCCTCCAGGATGAATTGACCGAGCAGCCTTCCGTGGCCAGTGGCCTGGCCAGGCGTCGCTGGCTGGTGTTGCCGGGGGCTGCCAGCGGCAACATCACGGTGCGCTTCTGGATCAACGACATGGGCGATGTGATACGTGTACATCTGGTTCACAGCGACGCCAATGAGGAAGAGAAAGCAGCGATGCTGGCGGCGTTGCAGCAAGTGCTTTTCCATCCAGCCCATATCGGGCGCATCGCCGTGCACAGCGAAGTGCAAATGGACTTGCGGGTGGTCGGCGAAGTGGGTTTCTAAACCTTCATTCGAGCCGGCGCGCAATCCGGTTCAGGCCCACGGGCGTCACGCCGAGATAAGCGGCCAATTCCTTCTGCGGCACGCGCTGCACCAGCCCGGCGCGCCTTTCCAGCAAGTGCTGGTACATCTGTTCCGGAGAGTACATCAACAGGTCGCGCTCGCGCACCATTTTCAGCTGAGTCAAAGCCTGGAAGCCGAAACGGATCGCTTTCTGCCATGCCAGGTGGCGCCCACCCAGGTCGTCCAGCAGGCGCCAGTCGATGACCTCCAGCACGCTGGCCTCCAGCGCCGCCGCGCCAAAGCTGGTTCGCCCGCCCGGCTGGAATCCAATCGGACAGGCAAACAGCTCGTCTTCCACCGTGAAACTCTTGATCCACTCCTTGCCGTCGGCCGTGGTGTAGAACTGCTTGAGCAGGCCGGTGCGCACAGCGAACAGGCGCGGGCAGGCATCGCCTTCGTGGAACGCGAACTCGCGCTCGCGCAGTTGCAGCAGCTGCACGGAGGCGGCCAGTTGCTCCACCTCGGGCAACTGCAGGCCGGCAGCCTGTTCCAGTCGGCGCAATGCGCGCACCAGCGTCAAATGTTCCATGCAGGCGATTATAGAATGACGCCGAGCTGGCGCATCATCTTCAAGTCTTCGGTGATGCGCCAGTGCTGGCAGATGCGTCCATCCCTGATCCATTCGATCTGCATCTGCCGCACGTCGATCGATTTGCCAGTCGGTTCGATGCCGAACAAGCTGCCGGTGTGCGTGCCGGTCATGTGGACGTAGGCCGCTACGCGGTCTGCTGCGACCACCAGGTCTACGATGGCGTAATGCAGGTCGGGAATCCCGCTGCGCATCATCAGCACAATGGGCTTGAGGCCCGCCGGCCCGGGTTGCGGATCGGGCAGGCCCGGACTGTGGTTGCGGTAGTCGCTGGTCAGCAGTTCGTCGAGCACCTCGACTTTGCCCTGGTTCCAGACTTCTTCGAAATAGCGTTCGATCAGCCGCGCGTTCGCTTGCAATGACATGTCTTCCTCCTTGAAAGAGGACAGCTTAGCGAGGCGTGGTCCGCGCGTAATTAACCCGGGTTAATGCCCACCACGCGGCCGCGCTGCTGCGGCACCAGCAGCGTCACGTCGCCGGCTTCCACCGCGCTGCTCGGGTCGGCCAGGAAGCGCGACAGGCCGGCTTCCCCGCTGCGCGCCTGCACCCCGACCCAGGCGTCGCGCCAGGTATGCTTGGCGGCGTACAGGGCGGCATCGGCCAGGCGCTGCAGCGATTCCGGCGTCAGCGCGCTGGGGCGGCCCGGCATGCCGGGGAAGGTGGCAAAGCCGATCGAGACGGTCTTGCGCAGCACCTGGCCGCCGGGAATCAGGAATTCGTGGGCGGCGATGGCCAAGCGGATCTTTTCCGCCAGCGCGGTGGCGTCGTTGCGGTCGATGAAGCGCGCCACCAGCAGGAACTCCTCGCCGCCCCAGCGCACGATGTGGTCGGAGCTGCGCATGCAGTCGCGCAGCAGCCTGGCCGTCTGCTGCAGCACGGCGTCGCCGGCGGCATGGCCGTGCTGGTCGTTGACGCGCTTGAAGTGGTCGAGGTCGAGCATGAACAGCACCAGGTCGGCATGCGGCTCGGGCGGCAGGCTGCGATGGCGGCGCGCCGCCAGGTCGAAGTCGGCCTGGATGGTCTGTTCCAGGTAGCGCCGGTTGTGCAGTCCGGTCAGCGGGTCGGTCAGGCTGGCTTGCTCCAGCCGGCGCGAAGCCGCTTCCAGGGCGGCGGTACGCTCGGCCACCAGGCGCTCCAGGCGTTCGCCGCGGCGGCGCAAGGTGTGCAGCCGCAGGCGGAACAGGAAGGCCACGCCCAGTGCGCCCAGCACCCACATGGAAGTACGGAACCACCACGTCTGGTAGAAGGCCGGCTGCACGTGCAGCTTGAGCGCCCATTCCTGCGGGCTCCAGTGGCCGGCGCGGTTGCTGGCCTGGACCCGTAGCTGGTAGTCGCCCGGCGGCAGGTGGGAATAGGCGGCCACGCGCTGGCGCGCATCGACATTGACCCAGCCGGCGTCGTAGCCGTCCAGGCGGTAGCGGTATTGCTGCTGTTCCGGCGCGCTGAAGTCGGGCGCGGCAAACTCCAGGCGCAGGTCGCGCTGGCTGGGCGACAGCGTGCGCTCGGCGAGCACGCCGGCGCCGGGCTGCTCGACGCCGTCGATGGTCAGTGCGGTCGCGCTCACGGCAGGCTGGTATTCCCAGCGCCGCAGCATATGCGGGCGCACGCGCAGCAAGCCTTCCGGCGAACCAAACAGCAGGTCGCCGTTGCGCATGCGCGCGCGGCTGGCGTAATACAAGGTGCGGAATTCATTGCCGTCGGCGCGGTCGAAGCTGCGCCAGCGCCAGGTCAGCGGGTCGATGCGCACGCGGCTGCCCAGCCACACCTGGCCTTGCGCGTCCTGCAGCAGCGACTCGGGCGGGTGGGGCGGCAGTTTCAGGCGCGTTGACAGCACGTCGAAGTGCGCGGCCTGGCCGTCGAAGGAGCGCAGGATGGCAGCGCCGGACTGGGTGGCCAGCCAGAGCTGGCCGTCCTTGTCGACCATCAGGTCCGGCACCCAGTTGTCGGGCAGGCTGTCGGCGCGCGCCGGATCGCGCACAATGCGGCGCGCCTTGCCGCTCCTGGTGTCGAATGCATTCAGGCCGTCATTGGTACCGATCCACAGCGTTCCGTCCGGCGTGAAGGCGAGCGCTTCGACTTCGCGCCCGGACAGGCTGCCTGGATCGTCGGGCTGGTGGCGCCAGGCGCTCACGGCACCGTCCTTGCCGATGCGTGCCAGGCCTTGCTGGGCGCCGGCCCACAGCGCGCCGTCGGCGCCAAAAACCATGGTGCGGATCGGGCCGCCCGGCAAGCCATGCGCGCTGCCGAAGCGCTGGAAGCCTTGCTGGCCGGGGCGCTGGCGGTGCAGCGTGCCATCCAGTGTCGCCACCCACATGCTGCCATCGGGCCCCTGGGCCAGGCAGGAAATGGCGCCGTCTGACAGCGCGTCGCCGCGGCTGGCGTCGGGGCGGAAGCCTGCCGCCAGCCGGCCGTTGGCATCGAGCACGTCGACGCCATTACCATTGGTGCCGAGCCACAGCCTGCCGTCGGCCGCTTCCAGCGCGCGCACGATGGCCGGGTGGCTCGGGCCCAGCGGGTTGGATGGGCTGTGCCGCAGCTTGAGGAAGGCGCGGCTGGCGGGATCGTGGTGCGCAATGCCGCCGCCCCAGGTGCCGGCCCAGGCCAGGCCGGAACGGTCGACCAGCAGCGCGCCAATGCGATCGTTGCCGATGCTGGACGTGCTGGTGCTGTCGTATTGCAAGCGGTCGACCACGGCCAGGCTGGCGCCGTCGATCACGTCGATGCCTTTGCCGAAAGTGCCGAGCCAGATTTCGCCCGGCAGCGGTTCGGCAATGCTATAGATCCAGAAGTGGCTCAGCCCTGCCAGTGCATGCAACTGGCCGCTGGCAGGATCGTACACGGCGGCGCCCTGGCGCGAGCTGCCGATCCAGATGCGGCCACGGCCGTCCTGGAACAGGCGGATCGCATTGGCCGGGCCGACCGGCGCCGAGAAGCGGTCGTCGCCCAGCCAGCGCTGCAAGCCGGCGTCGCTGGCCACCCACAGGCGGCCTTCGCGGTCCAGCAGGACGGAGCGCAGCTGGTTGTTGGCCAGGCTGTTGCTGTCGCCCTCCACGTGGCGGTATTGAGTGAAGCGGCCGCTGGCGGGATCAAGGACCGACAAGCCGTTGTCGGTGGCCAGCCAGAGCACGCCGCCGGCCAGTTCCGCGATGCCTTCCACGCGATCGTTGGCCAGGCTGTCCTTGCGTTGCGGGTCGTGCCGGTACTGGGTAAAGCGTTCGGTGCGCGGATCGAACACCGACAGGCCGCCGCTGATGGTGCCGATCCACAGCCTTCCATCGCGCGCAGCGTGCAAGGCGCGGATGTAGCTGCCGCCGATTGATGCGGGATCGCCGGGGTGCGGGCGGAATACCTTGTAGCCGTAGCCGTCGTAGCGCACCAGACCGTCCTGGGTGCCGATCCACAGCATGCCCTGGGCGTCCTGCGCCATCACGGTGCTGAGGTGGGCCGGCACCTGGTCCGGCATGGCGACGCGCTGGAACGAGACTACACCCGGCCGTTGTTGCGCCGATGCCATAGTGCCTGCAGCCAGCAGGCAGGCGAACAGAGAGGACCGCAGCAGCGCACGCATTGCCAGGAGATGGTCAAATTGAAACTATCATTATGCCATGATCAGCTATCTCTGCTAGCATGAAGCCACACGGGAGGCAGCATGCGCGCATGGTGGGCGATCGGTGTGGCTGGCCTGGCGGCGTTGCCGCCGGCCTTGGCGCAGCAGGCGCAGGATGGCGCGCTGCCCAGCGTCTACGTCACGGCGCAACGCCGCGCCGAGCCGCTGCAGGAAGTCCCGTTCAACGTGTCGGTCCTTGGCGGAGAAGCGCTCGACGTGCTGGCCGCCAGCGGCCGCGACTTGCGCTACCTGGCATCGCGCATGCCCAGCCTGCACATCGAATCCGACTTTGGCCGATCGTTCCCGCGTTTCTACCTGCGCGGCCTGGGCAATACCGACTTCGACCTGAACGCCGCGCAACCGGTCGGCATCGTGTACGACGACGTCGTGCAGGAGAATCCGCTGCTCAAGTCCTTCCCCCTGTTCGACCTGCAGCAAGTGGAACTGCTGCGCGGGCCGCAGGGCAGCCTGTTCGGGCGCAATGCGCCGGCTGGCGTGGTGAAGTTCGATTCGGTGCGGCCTGCCTTCAGGACCGAAGGCTACGCCAATGCCGCTTACGGCAGTGACGAGATGCGCAACCTGGATGGCGCATTCAATACGCCGCTGGGCGAAACGCTGGCGCTGCGCGTGTCGCTGCTTAGCCAGCACCGCGGCAACCGTGTCTTCAACGACCGCCCCAACGCAGCCACCACGGAATTCGAGGGCTATCATGACAATGCCGCGCGGGTACAGCTGCTGTACCAGCCGAACTCCGCCTTCAGCGCGCTGTTGAACGGGCACGGGCGCCGCATGGGAGGACGTGCCACGCTGTTCCGCGCCAATATCCTGCAAAAGGGCAGCAACGCACTGGCGCCGGGCTTTGATTACGCCAGCCTGCCGACCGACGGCATGAACCATCAGTCCCTGAAAACCAACGGTGCCAGCCTGCGCCTGCGCTGGCAGTTCGACGGCCTTTCCCTGCATGCCATCTCGGGCTGGGAGCGGGCGCGCTTCTACAGCCGTGCCGACGTCGACGCCGGCTTTGGCTCGCTGGCGCATCCTCCCATGGGACCGGGCCGCATTCCTTTCCCGTCCGAGACCGCCGACGCGTTGCCGAAGCACAGGCAGTTGACGCAGGAGGTCCGGCTCGAGTCCGATCCGGCGCAGGTATGGAGCTGGCTGGCCGGCGTGTACGGCTTCAGCGAGAAGATCAGGGTCGACAGCTTCAGCTTCGACACCTTCAACGGCAATCGCCAGAACGCCTACGCCTGGCAGGAGCAGGACAGCCGTTCGCTGGCCGCCTTCGGCGCCGTGTCGTGGCGCGCGCGCCCGGGCCTGCTGCTGCGCGCCGGCCTGCGCTACACCAAGGACCGCAAGGACTTCGTCGCCGCGCGCCCGCAAGCGGCGCCCGGCGCGTCGCCGATCGCCAGGCTGGAAGCCGCTCCGCGCGGCAACGACTTCAGCTGGGATCTCGGCGCCACCCAGGCCCTGTCGCCGGACAGCCATGTGTACGCGCGCCTTGCGACCGGCTACCGCGCACCGTCGATCCAGGGCCGCATCCTGTTCGGCAACAGCCTGTCCGTCGCGCGCGCCGAGCAAGCCCGCAGTTGGGAAGCGGGCTGGAAGCAGGATCTCATGCAGCGCCGCGCGCGCCTCGGCCTGGCCGTGTTCCGCTACACGATCGACGACATGCAGCTTACGGCCGGCAGCGGCGTCGTCAACCAGAACCGCCTGGTCAACGCGGCCAGGGTGCGCGGGCAGGGCGCCGAAGTCGAATGGCTGATGCGTCCCAACAGCGAATGGACAGCCAGTGTGGGCGCCAGCTACAACGCCACCAGTATCCGCGATGCCGGCCTGTTCGTGCTCCCCTGCGGCAATGGCTGCACGGTGCTCGATCCGCGCGGCACGGCGCCCAACAACGTCTTCATCGACGGCAATCCGCTGCCGCGTTCACCGCGCTGGATCGCCAATGCCACGCTGCGCTACAGCCGGCCCTGGCGCAACGGTGAATTGTTCGCGTATGCCGACTGGGCCTATCGCGGCAAATACAATTTCTTCCTGTACGAGGCGGTGGAGTACAAGGCGCGCCCGCTGCTGGACGGCGGGCTGCGGCTTGGCTACCGGGACAGGGGCGAACGCTTCGAGGTAGCGGCTTTCGTACGCAACGCGGCGAACAGGCTCGTGGCGGTGGCAGCCATCGACTTCAACAACTTCACCGGTGTCGTCAACGAACCGCGCAGCTACGGCGTGCAGGTGAAATTCACTTACTGATACTTCGACGTCATGCGCAGCCATTGCGGATCTTCGCGCATGCGCTTGACGATGGGAGCAACCTTGTCGAACAGGTCATTGCGTCCCAGCGGCACAAGGAAGCGGCGCTCCGTCGCGCGGCCCGGCAAATCCACGAAAGTCAGGCTGCCGTGCAAGCCATGCAGCCGTACGAAATAGCGCGCCGCCGATTCCGAAACGGCCACGCAATCAATGCGGCCGCGGCGCAGCTTCTCCAGGTTGATTTCCTCGCTGATGGCATCCTGGCGCAGCAAGCCGTGGCGCTGGATCCATTCCTCAATGCCCGGGTAGACGTAGCCCAGCGTCAAGCCAATCGATTTGCCGGCCAGCCCTTGCCCGGCATCCATCTGCACCGGATGGTCGATGCGCGACACCAGCACGAAATGGTCGATGGCGAAAGCCGTGGTCCACAGGTATTTCTTCTGTGCGACGTCATCGAACCATTGGGGCATCATGCCAATAACGATGCCGTCCAGCGTGCCGTCTTCCAGCCGCATCTGCAAGCGCTTGCGCGGCAGGTAGGCCAGCCGGTAGCTGGTGCCGTCCGTGGCCTGTTTGTTCAGGTAGTCGATTGCTTCGTAATAGATACCTCGGGTGCCATCGATGACGAGCGGGGCAAAGTTAGCGCTGGTGTAGACGGTGACGGTTTCTGCCTGCGCGACTGGCAAGAGCAGCGTAACAATCAGCGTCAACAGCGGCGTAATAAATTTCATAAGGGCACTATAACAAAGCGCTTGCACTTGCATCATGAAAGTTAAATTCTTCAATGGCAATTGTTTCGCGCGCCTGCAACACAAATGGTGATGGAGAAAGAGATTTTTGTCGTTAATTCTCACGAATTGTAACGTGGGGCCATAAATCGGCATATGATCAAAGCAAGAGGTATCGCGGTGCTGTA
This sequence comes from Pseudoduganella sp. R-34, assembly GCF_049904655.1. Classification (NCBI taxonomy): domain Bacteria; kingdom Pseudomonadati; phylum Pseudomonadota; class Betaproteobacteria; order Burkholderiales; family Oxalobacteraceae; genus Pseudoduganella; species Pseudoduganella sp. R-34. The sequence goes on along the minus strand of NZ_CP184572.1, from coordinate 5,250,982 downwards.
ACGCACCTTTTACTGAACTTTTCTTTGGGAAACTGCCATGAATCCTACCTCTCTTCTCGGCCAGCTCAAGCTGAGCCACAAGTTCATGATCCTCGGCCTGATTGCTGCACTGCTGGCTATCATTCCTGCATTCCTCTACATGAGCGAGGCTGGCAAGGTTCTCGCTGCATATGAAGGTGAGCATGAAGGCTTGCCGATCGTGGTGGATGGACTGAAGGTTGTGCAGTACACGCAGCAGCATCGCGGCCTGTCGGCATTGGTGCTGGGCGGCGTGACCAGCGTGGCGGAAAAGCGCCGCGCCAAACAGGCTGAGGCGGACGCGGCGTATGGCCGGCTGGAGAAGGCGGCGGCAAAGCTGGGCGACAAAGCCATCATCGACGCCTTCGCTGCCGCCAAGCAGGAGTGGGAGACGCTGCGCAACAATGTAGCTGAGGGCAAGATCACCGTGCCGCAAAGCTATGCGGGCCATACCGGCCTGGTGCCCAAGCTGCTCAAGGTGAACGAGCTGATTGGCGACGCGTACGGCCTGAGCCTCGATCCCGACAAGGATACTTACCAGCTCATCCAGTCGATGTTCTACCAGTTGCCATGGCTGACCGAAGAAACCGGCAAGACGCGCGCCAAGGGCGCCGGCCTGCTGGCGAAAAAGGAAGCCACGCCCGAGGACCGCATGCAGCAGGCAGCCATCATGTCGCGCGTGACCGATCGCCTGGACCAGACCCTGACGGCCTTCGGCAAGGCCGCCGCCGCAAATCCTGCCATTGAGGCCAAGCTTGGGGCGCAGTTGCGCGAGGCGGGCGATGCAGCACGCAAGATCGTCGACCTGGGCACGGAGCAGATCGTGAAAGCCGATCCGCTGACCTATTCCGGCGAAGAGTGGGTGGCCAAGACCACGGCGGCAATTGATATGCAGTTTGCCGTCAACGAAGTTGCTGCGAAAGAGATCGACGCCATGCTGTCACAGAAAATCAAGGGCTTCACCGAGCAGCGCTGGATCATGGTTGTATCGATGGTGCTGTTGTTTTCCCTGGCTGCCTGGATCTGCATGCTGATCGCCCGCTCGGTGACGGTGCCGCTGCAAAATGCCATTGCGGTGGCGGACGAAGTGGCGAAAGGCAAGCTCGATAACGACATCGATGTTGGTCCGCCCAATGAAGTAGGGCAGTTGCTGCGTTCCCTCAAGTCCATGAGCGAGAGCTTGCGCGGCATCGTGTCCGATGTGCGCGCCAGTGTCGACCAGATCAATGCGGCCAGCCGCGATATCGCCACCGGCAATGCCGATGTGTCGTCGCGGCTGGAATCGCAGGCCTCCAACTTGGAAGAAACCGCATCTTCAATGGAAGAACTGACTTCCACCGTCAAGCAAAATGCCGATAACGCGCGCCAGGCCAACCAGTTGGTGCACAGCGCGGCCGGCGTGGCCGGCAAGGGCGGCGAAGTGGTGTCGCAAGTGGTGCAGACCATGGGCGAAATCAATGACAGCTCGCGCAAGATCGTGGACATCATTGGCGTGATTGATGGCATCGCTTTCCAGACCAATATCCTTGCCCTGAACGCCGCGGTGGAAGCGGCGCGCGCCGGCGAGCAGGGGCGCGGCTTTGCGGTAGTGGCTTCCGAGGTGCGCAACCTGGCGCAGCGTTCGGCCTCGGCGGCCAAGGAAATCAAGGATTTGATCAACCACAGCGTGGACCGGGTCGAGACCGGCAACCGCCTGGTCGGCGAAGCCGGCCTGGCAATGCAGGAGGTGCTGAAGAGCGTGCAGAGCATTACCGCCATCATGCAGGAGATCGCTACCGCATCGGCCGAACAGGGCAATGGTATCGAGCAAATCAATATGGCCGTGACGCAGATGGACGACACCACGCAGCAAAACGCGGCGCTGGTGGAACAGACCGCAGCCGCGTCGGCCAGCCTGCAGGAGCAGGCGCAGATGCTGGTGAAATCGATCAGCATCTTCACGCTGGGGAATGAAGATGCGGCCGCACCGGTGGTGCGCAAGGCGGCTGCTTCGCGCCGCATGCCGAGCAATGTGCGCGCGTTGCGGGCGGCCTCGGTATAATTTCTTGCATGGAAAAGCTCAGGGACTTAGCCACCATTATTTCGGAAGTGCAGCGTGGGGAACTGGTATTCCCCACCAGCGTCAATGCCGCACTGGCATTGCAGCTTGCCTTGGCTGATCCTGATTGCCACGACGATGAGATAGCGCGCAAGGTGCTGGGCGAACCGGTGCTGGCGACGCGCGCTGTCGCCCTGGCCAATGCCGCGGTGTTCCGGCGCCATGGCGCGCCGCCCATCACCAGTGCGCGCGCTGCCGTGATGCGACTTGGCTACCGCAACCTGTACTCGCTGGCCGCTGCCATGGTGGTGCGCCAGTTCGGCGCCCGCATCCGCGACCCGCAGTTGCGCGAACGCGCCGAGCAATTGTGGAAGTATTCCGCGCACGTGGCGGCCATCGCATACCAGGTGGCGCGCCATATCACCAGCACCGATCCCGACACGGCGCTGTTCGCCGGCATTGTGCATGAGGCCGGTAATTTCTTCCTGCTGTCCCAAGCAGACCAGGTTCCCGGCTTGCTGGATGACATGGGGCACCGCCTGGGACCGGTGCAGGAAATCGTGGCGCGCGAAGTGCTGCGCAAGCTGCAGGTGCCGGAGGCAGTCGGCGCCGCCATCATTTCGCTGCGCGATGGCGCCATCAGCCTGCCGCCCGCCGGCCTGCGCGATACCCTGCTGCTGGCGCGTCACCTGTGCCCCGTGCTGTCGCCGCTGCCTGCGCCGCAGGACGATTACCTGGTGCGGCGCTCCGACATCGTGCAATGCCTGGAAAGCTTCCCCGACCTTGCCGAGCTCCTTGACGTTGCCGCTGCCGAAGCGCGCTCGATGGGCGTGGCGCTACTGGCCTGAAGCGCCCGGCGGCGCATCCTCCAGCAACTGTTTGGCCAGCAGGCCGGCGTGCGGCGTCAAGGCTGAAAAATCCCGCGCGCAGAGAAAGAGCCGGCGCGTGGCCCATGGTTCGGAGAGGCGCACCACGGCAAGGTCGCGCCGGATTTGCCGGGCCAGCGCGCTGGACATGATCGAGATGCCGATACCCGCTTCGACGTGCAGCGCCACGTGCTCGATATTGCGCAGCTGGATGCGGTAGTCGAGCTGGCGCCCCAGGCGCGAAGCGCGCTCCGCCAGGTGGGTTTCCAGCGCGGTGTCCGCGATGCCGACGATCGCTTCGCCAAGGATGTCGGCAAAGGTCGCATCGCCTTGCCGCGCCACCCGGTGACGGCGGTGGGTGACGACGACCAGCTGGTCGCTGGCGATCAGGTGGGTCTGCAGCGGGCCGAAGTCGGTGATGTCTGCCACGATGCCAAGGTCGGCGCGCCGGTCCACCATGGACTGGACGATCTCGGCGCTGGGCCGCTCCAGCAAGTCGATCGAGAGGTCGCGGTGCGTGGCCAGGAAGCGGCACAGGTGCGGCGGCAGGAAAGCAGCCATGGCGGCGGAGTTCGACAGCACCCTGATACGGCCCTTCAGGCCAGTGGCGTAGGTGCGCAGGTCGCCGCGCATCTGTTCGACCTGGCCCAGGATGGAACGTGCATGGCGCTCGAATGCTTCGCCCGCCGCCGTGGCCCGCACGCCGCGGCGGTTGCGCTCGAGCAGCGGCGCGCCCAGCGCCGCCTCCATGCCGGCGATGCGCTCGCTGACCGAGGCCAGCGCCAGGTGCATGCTGCGTGCACCCTGGGTCAGGCTGCCGCATTCCACGACAGTGAGGAAGAGCCGCATATCGGTCAGGTCGAAGCGCATTGCCAAGTCTCCAGCATTCGGAATTTCCGAAGTGTAGCACCGGAATTGCCAGATTGCGGGCAGCGGGCCGGCCGTCTAACATCGGCGGCATGGATTCGATGATTCTGACTTTTTCCGCGGGGATGCTGGCTGGAGCGATGAACGCGCTGGCGGGCGGAGGCTCATTTGTCAGCCTGCCGGCACTGATCGCCGCTGGCGTGCCACCGGTTCAGGCGAATGCTTCCAGCACGGTAGCCTTGTTCCCGGGCGGGCTGGCCAGCGCCTGGGCCTACCGCGACGGCTTGCAGCCGGTCGGCGGCGTCCCACTGCGACTGATGCTGGCGACAACGCTGTGCGGCGGCTTGGCCGGAGCCCTGCTGCTGTTGCGGACTTCATCAGCGGCATTTACCTTTGTGCTGCCATGGCTCCTGCTGTTGGCGTCGATTGCGCTGGCGTTCGGGCGGCGCCTTGGTGCGGCACTGCGAGCGCGCTGGCAGGTGGGCGCGCCTGCGGTGCTGGCGCTGCAGTTCGCCCTCGGCGTGTACGGCGGTTATTTTGGCGGCGCGGTCGGGATCATGATGATGGCCATGTGGGGCCTGATCGACAAGCGCGACCTGAAGGAGTTGAATGCGCCGCGCACGCTGCTGGTCAGCGCAGCCAATGGCGTGGCGGTGGCTGCATTCATGTTTGCACATGCAGTGCATTGGCCGCTCACGCTGGCCATGCTGGCCGGCGCGGTCATCGGCGGCTATGGCGGCGCTCGCGCCGGGCGCCGCGCACCAGCTGAGGTAATCCGCGCATTCACGCTGCTCACCACGTTCTGCATCACCTTGATGTTCTTTGTGAAGGCCTGCCTGGGAGGCAACCATGCTTGACGCATTGCTGGAAACGATTGGAACGCTGGGTGTACTGGCCAGCATTGGCGTAAAACTGGCCACATGCTTGCCCAAGGCTCAACATCGAAATCGAGAGCTCGTCAACCGTGAACGGCAGCTTCGATGCAAAGCGCGCCGCCACGGTTCTTGAGATGGATCAGGCGCGGCTTTGTTCGAGGATGCGGACCAGCGATTCAATGCCTTCAGCGTCGACAGCGTCAAAGCGGCCCGGCAGAGGGCTGTCGAGGTCGAACACGCCGATCACTTCGCCGTCCTTGCCGAAGATCGGCACCACCAGCTCGGAGCGCGAGGCAGCATCGCAGGCGATATGGCCCGGGAAGGCATGCACGTCTTCCACTACGCTGGTGGCGCGCTTTTCGACAGTGCTGCCGCATACGCCACGGCCCTTCCTGATGCGGATGCAGGCTGGCTTGCCCTGGAACGGGCCGAGCACCAGTTCATCCGGACCCTGCATGAAATAGAAACCCGCCCAGTTCAAGCCCGGCATGGTGTTGAACACCAGCGAGCTGGCATTGGCAGTGTTGGCGATCCAGTCATGTTCGCCGTGCACCAGTCCGCCCAGTTGCGCGCGCAAGTCTTCGTACATGGCGCGTTTGGCTTCGGGAGTGTCAGTGCTGTAGGTGGTTTCGCTAAGGGAGAAAGACATTTTGCCGCTCGGTATGTTACTTAGGACGCCGACATCTTACCAGCAATCGCGCTAAGTTGCGGCCATGGCTACTCATCATCAAATCCGCACCCTGCTGCGCGACGTGTTCGGCGTTGACCGTTTGCGCGCTGGCCAGCGACAAGTGATCGACAGCGTGCTGGCGGGGCATGACACGCTTGCCATCATGCCGACCGGCAGCGGCAAGTCGCTGTGCTACCAGATCCCCGCCTCGATCCTGAAAGGCAGCACAGTGGTCGTCTCGCCGCTGATTTCCCTGATGAAGGACCAGGCCGAGAAGCTCGATGATATCGGCATCGAGGCCGCGCAGCTCAACAGCAAAGTGCCGGCTGACGAGCAGCAGGAAGCATTGCAAGGCTTGCGCAACAACGAGGAGCGCATTGTGTTCTGCACGCCGGAGCGGTTGGCGACGCCGGAGTTCATGTCCCTGCTGCACAAGGCCGACATTGGCCTGGTGGTGGTCGATGAAGCCCACTGCATCTCGCGCTGGGGCCATGATTTCCGGCCGGCTTACCTCGATATCGGTGCGGCTCTCGATGCGCTGGGACGGCCGCCGGTGCTGGCGCTGACCGCCACTGCCACCGACGAAGTGGTGGACGACATTCGGCGCCAGCTTGGCGCGCCGGAAATGCGCATTGTGAACACCGGCATCTACCGGCCCAACCTGCACCTGGCCGTGCGCCAGGTGACCAATGCCGACGAACGGGCGGCCGAGGCGTTGCGCCTGGTGCGCGACACGCCGGGCAGCGGCATTGTGTATGCCGCTACCATCAAGGCCGCACAAGACATGCTGGCCGCGCTGGAGGGAGCCGGCGAAAGCGTAACGCTCTATCACGGCAAATTGAATGCCGCCGAGCGCCGCCAGAACCAGGAAATGTTCATGTCCGGCGCGCGCCGCGTCATGGTGGCGACCAATGCCTTTGGCATGGGCATCGACAAGTCCGACATCCGCTTCGTGATCCACCTGCAGGTGCCGGCCAGCCTGGAAGCATACTACCAGGAGGCGGGGCGGGCAGGGCGCGACCGCGAGTCGGCCGAATGCACCTTGCTGTACTTCCACGAGGACAAGCGCGTGCAGCAGTTCTTCCTTGCGCGCAGCTATCCCGACGCGGCCTTGCTGCGCGCGGCGTATGATGCTGCATCAGGCGGCGAGCGGCCGCGCGACAAGCGCAGCCAGGTCGCGCTCAAGCTGTTGAAGGAAGGCGGCTGGCTGAAACAGGATCGCAAGCTGCAATACCGGGCGGCAGGCGAGGCGCCGCGCCCGGTCGACCTTGAGCGCCTGGCGGAACGCTATCGCGAGAAGCAGGAGCACGACCGCGAGGCGCTGGCGCAGATGGTGTCTTACGCGCAGAGCGGCTTCTGCCGCTGGAAGCTTCTGCTCGACTATTTCGGCGATGAGTCAGCCGGCATAGAGCGCTGCGGTACCTGCGATAACTGCAGGTCGCCGCCGACAATCGACTCAGGAGGGTAGCGATGGCCGACATGGTAGTCGTGCGCAGAGAGGGCCTGTATTGCGTGCCGGGCGGCTTCTATATCGACCCCTGGCGCCCGGTGGAACGCGCCGTGATCACGCATGGCCATGGCGACCATGCACGTCCCGGTCACGCGCACTACCTGTGCGCCGCGCCGGGCATCGGCATCTTGCGCGCTCGCCTGGGCCAGGTAAACGTCCAGGGTCTCGAATATGGCGAGGCGCTGGAGCACCATGGCGTGCGCATCTCGCTACACCCGGCCGGGCATGTCCTCGGCTCGGCGCAAGTGCGCATGGAATGCCAGGGCGAGGTATGGGTTGCCTCGGGCGACTACAAGGTGGAGCCGGATGTCACCTGTGCGACGTTCGAACCGGTGCGCTGCCACTGCTTCATCACGGAGTCCACTTTCGGCCTGCCAATCTACCGCTGGCAGGCGCAGCAGGCGATTTTCGACGACATGAATGCCTGGTGGCGCCGCAATGCGCAAGAAGGGCGATGCAGCGTCATGCTGTGCTACGCGTTTGGCAAGGCGCAGCGCATCCTGAGCGGGCTCGATCCTTCGATTGGTCCCGTTGTCTGCCACGGAGCGGTGGAGCCCTTGAACCGGATCTATCGCGAGGGCGGCGTTGCGCTGCCGCCGACGGTGATGGTGGGCGATGCGGACAAGGCAGCGCTGCGCCAGGCGCTCGTGCTGGCGCCGCCATCGGCTGCCGGGTCGCCGTGGATACGCCGCTTCGGTGATTTCAGCGATGCCTTTGCCAGCGGCTGGATGCAATTGCGCGGCGCGCGCCGGCGGCGGGCGGTAGACCGCGGTTTCGTGCTGTCCGACCATGCCGACTGGCCGGGCTTGATGCAAGCCATTCGCGCCACCGGGGCGCAACGGGTGATCGTCACGCATGGCTCGATTCCAGTCATGGTGCGCTGGCTGTGCCAGAACGGCTATGACGCCAAGGGCTTCGATACCGAATACGGCGACGAGGAGGCAGGGGAGGCGGGCGATGCGTGAGTTTGCCCGCCTGTATGCGGAACTGGATGAAACCACGTCCACCAAGCGCAAGCTGGAAGCGCTGCAAGCCTATTTCAGCAAGGCAGCACCGGAGAATGCGGCGTGGGCCGTGTATTTCCTGGCCGGCGGCAAGCCGCGGCAAGCGGTCCCGGTCAAGTTGCTGCGCCAGTATGCGACGGAGTATGCGGGACTGGATGAATGGCTGTTTGATGAGTGCTACAACGCGGTCGGCGACCTGGCAGAGACGATCGCCCACATCCTGCCGGCGCCAAACCTGGAGAGCGAGGTCGGCCTGGCGGAGTGGATCGAGCAGCGCATCGCGCCTTTGCGCGGTGCTGCACCGGACGAGGTGCGGGCCGCCCTGTTCCGCTATTGGGACGAACTGGAGACCCGCGAACGGTTCCTGCTGGTGAAACTGATCGGCGGCGGTTTCCGTGTTGGCGTGTCGCGCCTGCTGGTCACCCGTGCGCTCAGCGCCATCGCAGCGGTGGACAGCAAGCTGGTGGCGCAGCGGCTCATGGGCTGGACCGATGGCAGGGTGCGGCCGACGGCGCAAGGCTTCCTGCAGCTGATTGCGGCGCCGTCCGCGACCGAGCATGCGGAGCGCGGCGGGCAGCCCTACCCATTTTTCCTGGCCCATGCCTTGCAGGCCGATCCCGCTACGCTGGGCGACCTGGCGGCCTGGCAGGTCGAGTGGAAATACGACGGCATGCGCACGCAGCTTGTGTCACGCGCAGGACTGAATTTCCTGTGGTCGCGCGGCGAGGACCTGATCACTGAACGCTTCCCTGAACTGGCGTCCCTGCACCTGCCGCAGGGCACGGTGATCGATGGCGAAATCCTTGTCTGGCCGCAAGGCGATGCGCCGGCGCCTTTCGCAGCGCTGCAGAAGCGCATCGGTCGCAAGCTGCTCAGCGCGAAGCTGCTGGCCGAACTTCCTGCAGTACTGGTGGCGTATGATTTGCTGGAGCTCGACGGCGTCGACGTTCGCCAGTTGCCGCAGTACGAGCGGCGCGCCTTGCTGGAGCAGCTGGTGGCGCAGGTAGCGCAGCCGCAGCTGCGCCTGTCGCCGCTGGTGCTGGCGGAGGACTGGGGGCAACTGGCGCAGGTCCGCACGGAATCGCGGGCACGGGGCGTGGAAGGCATGATGCTCAAAGCGAAGGATGCTCAGTATGGCGTCGGCCGCACCAAGGACGTGGGCACCTGGTGGAAGTGGAAGATCGACCCTTTCAGCGTTGATGCGGTACTGGTCTATGCACAGGCCGGACATGGCCGGCGCGCTTCGCTGTACACCGACTATACGTTTGCGGTATGGGACAGCGACGGGGAGGGCGAGCGCAAGCTGGTGCCATTTGCCAAGGCCTACTCCGGCCTGACCGATGCCGAAATCGCGCAGGTGGATAACGCAGTGCGCCGCACGACCGTCGAGCGCTTCGGGCCGGTGCGCAGCGTGCGGCCGACCATGGTGTTCGAGATCGGGTTCGAAGGCATTGCGTTGTCGCCGCGCCACAAGTCTGGCATTGCGGTGCGTTTCCCGCGCATCCTGCGGCGGCGCGACGACAAGGCCGTCGAGGATGCCGATACGCTCGACACTTTGCGCGGCCTGCTGGCACAGGCGCCGCCATGAGTCCTGCCTTCCCCCGTCCGCGGCCCTTGCCGCGCCACCAGCCTCCAGTGCCACCCGGCGAGGCGTCAATGCCCGCACGGCTGCCTGCCTCCGGCTCACCGGCAGGCCCTTCACGCGAGATAGTGGAGGAATGGCTTGCAGCGCGCGGCTGGTCGGTCTTTCCTTTCCAGCGCGAGGTATGGGATGCGGCACGGCGCGGCGAGTCCGGCCTGCTGCATGCCACGACCGGCTCCGGCAAGACGCTGGCCGTCTGGCTGGCGGCTTTGCAGCGCGCGAGGGCCAGTCGCAAGCCCGGCTTGCGCCTGCTCTGGGTCACGCCGATGCGGGCGCTTGCGGCAGACACCCTGCGCGCGCTGCAGACCTCCGCCGCCGACTTGTTGCCCGCCTGGCAAATCGAATCGCGCACCGGCGACACCGACAGTGGAACCCGAGCCAGGCAAGCGCGCCTCCTGCCGCATGCGCTGGTCACGACGCCGGAAAGCCTCAGCGTCCTGCTTAGCCGCCCGGAAGCGAGCGAACTGTTTGCGCAACTGGACATGCTGGTGGTCGACGAATGGCATGAGTTGATGGGCAACAAGCGCGGCGTGCAAGCCCAGCTTGCGCTGGCGCGGTTGCGCAGCTGGCAGCCTGCCTTGGTGGTGTGGGGCCTGTCGGCCACCCTTGGCAACCTGCAGCAGGCGCGCGACGTGCTGGCGCCGCATGGGGCAATCGTCGAAGACCACCTGCGCAAGGAGGTTCTGGTCGATACCCTGGTGCCCGACCATCCATCGCGCTTTCCCTGGGCCGGCCACCTGGGCTTGCAGATGCTGGAACCGGTCGCCAACGAGATCGCGCAACACGCCAGCACGCTGGTGTTCTGCAACACCCGCTCCCAGGCCGAACTTTGGTACCAGAACCTGCTCGATGCGAGACCCGAGTGGGCGGGCGTCCTGGCCCTGCATCATGGTTCGCTCGACAAGGAAGTGCGCGAATGGGTAGAGCAGGGTCTCAAACAGGGCAAGCTCAAAGCCGTGGTCTGTACATCGAGCCTCGACCTTGGCGTCGACTTCCTGCCGGTGGAGCGGGTACTGCAGATCGGCAGCGCCAAAGGCATCGCGCGCCTGCTGCAGCGCGCCGGACGCTCGGGGCACGCGCCAGGCCGCACTTCGCGCGCGACGCTGGTGCCGACGCATAGCCTGGAACTGCTGGAGGCTGCAGGCGCCATCGAGGCGGTGCGCGAACGCCGGGTGGAACCCCGGCCGCCGCCGGAAAAGCCGCTGGATGTGCTGGTCCAGCACCTCGTGACGGTGGCGCTGGGCGGCGGCTTCCGCAGTGAGGAACTGCTGGCCGAAGTGCGAACGGCATGGTCTTATCGCGCGCTAAGCCAGGAGGAATGGCAATGGGCCCTGGACTTCGTGGCGCGCGGCGGGCAAAGCCTGTCCGCCTATCCCGAATACCGCCGTGTGCTGGCGGACGAGGAGGGCATTTACCGCGTGCCCGATGCAGCCATCGCGCGCCGCCATCGGATGGGCATCGGCACCATTGTTTCGGAAGCGACGGTGCAGGTGAAATACATGAACGGCTCCGCGCTTGGCAGCGTGGAGGAAGGCTTCATTGCACGCCTGGCCAAAGGCGACCACTTCCTGTTCGGCGGCCGCATTCTCGAATTCGTGCGCATGCATGAAATGACGGCCTTCGTGCGGCGCGCTACGGGAGCCAAGGGCGCTGTGCCGCGCTGGCAGGGCGGCAAGATGCCATTGTCGTCCGAGCTGGCGCACGCCGCGCTAGAGCAGTTGCGGCGTGCCACGGAGGGCTGCTACGCGGGACCGGAAATGCAGGCCATCAAGCCGCTGCTCGATATCCAGCAGCGCTGGTCGGCGCTCCCAACACCGGATACTACCGTGATCGAGGCGATGGAAAGCAGGGAGGGACACCATCTGTTCGTCTATCCCTTCGCCGGGCGCTCGGTGCACATCGGCCTGGCGTCGTTGCTGGCGTATCGCATTGCCCGCGCGCGGCCCGCGACGTTTTCGATCGCCGTCAACGATTACGGTTTTGAATTGCTGGCGCCGGAGGCGCTGCCGTGGCGCGAGGCACTGGACGAGGGCGGCGCCTTCACGACGGAGAACTTGCTGGAAGATGTGTTGGCCAGCCTGAATGCCAGCGAGTTGTCGCAGCGGCGGTTCCGCGAGATTGCGCGCATCGCCGGATTGATCTTCCAGGGCTTTCCGGGCCAGCCGAAAAGCAATCGCCAATTGCAGGCCTCTTCGTCCTTGTTCTTTGAAGTCTTTCGCAAGCACGACGCCAACAACCTGCTGCTGACGCAGGCCCAGCGCGAAGTGCTCGAGCAAGAGCTTGAACTGGGGCGCTTGCGTGCCACGCTGCAGGACTTGCAGCGGCGCCGGCCCAGCTTCCATGAAGTGCGCCGCGCCACGCCGTTCGGCTTCGCGTTGATGGTGGAACGCTTCCGCGAGAAGCTGACGACCGAAAGGCTGTCCGATCGCGTCGCCCGCATGCTGCGTGAGCTGGAAAAGGCCGCCGGTCCATGAATTCCGTCGCAACCGAACTGGCAGGCGAGCGCGTGCTGCTGTTGCCGCAAAAGGCACTGTACTGGCCGGCTGCGAAAACCTTGATGGTGGCGGACGTCCATTTCGGCAAAGCGGCCAGCTTCCGCGCGCTGGGCGTACCGGTGCCGCGCGGGACGACAAGCGAAAACCTTGCCGTGCTCGAAACCTTGCTAACGACGCATGACACGCAACGCATCATTTTTCTCGGCGACTTCCTGCACGCGAGGGCCGCGCAGGCGCCGGCAACATTGCAGGCCATGCTAGATTGGCGCAGCCGGCATCGCGATCTGGCGCTGCTGCTGGTGCGCGGCAACCATGACTGGCACGCGGGCGATCCATCCACGCTGCTCGACGTAACGATGGCCGACGAGCCGTATGCCTGCGGCCCGTTCGCCCTGTGCCACCATCCCGATGTGGCTTGCGAAGGCTATGCCGTTGCTGGCCACGTGCATCCCGTGTTTCACCTACGCACCGCGCGCGAGTCGTTGCGCTTGCCTTGCTTTCTGCTTGGCACTACGCGCGCCATCTTGCCGGCCTTTGGCGCCTTTACTGGCGGGCACTCTTTGATTCCGGAAACCACGGACAGGGTGTATGTTGTGGCCGATGATGCGGTTTTCCCAATAGAAAAAAGGTAGGCGATATCCTACATTTGTCGCGCTGAACGTCCTATATTACCTGTACAGTGCTTGCACTAACATGAGTTCTCCCGCGCCTACGGTAAGGGGCGGGGGTCTTTTCCACCGAACCAAGCAGGGGGACGAATCATGGCTTCGAACAATCCAGGCGACAAACGCGGCAACCGGCAGGACAGTCCTTCCGGCAGCAAGCAAAGTGCACGTGGCTTTGCCTCCATGGACCCACAACGCCAGAGGGAAATTGCTTCCGAAGGCGGCCGCGCAGCCCACCAGAAGGGCACGGCACACGAATTCACTTCCGAGGAAGCACGCCGCGCCGGCAGCATGAGCCACAAGAACGATGGCAACCGCCAGAGCGGTTCGCGTGGCAACGCCAGCCGTACCGAGCAGCAACCCAGCCAGGGCCAGCAAGAGTTCAGCAAGGACTACCAGCAGGACTACCAGGGCAACAAGCAGGGTGGCGATAAGTACTAAGTTTCATTGATGTAAGGAGGCCAGCATGGGAAGGCCTGACAAACCCAGTAAGGACACGGAGAACCAGCAAAACTTTGTGCTGGTCGATACAGAGCATCCGGAAATAGCCAACGCCGAGGTTCCGGAAGGGCAGATCCGCCGCGCCGACCGACCTTTGCCGGGTAACCGGCAAAGTGCTACGGAAAGCGGTTCGCGGCAGGGCGGCAGTGGATTGGGCACCGAAGGCGGTGCGCCAGGGCCGGATGCAAGTTCCGGCGTTTGAATAAAAAAGGCGGGCTGCGAGCCCGCCTTTCTTTTTGCCGCGATCCTTAGAACTGGAAGGATGCGGTCGCCTTGGCAATACGCGGGGCACCGATCACAAAGCGTGAGCCGCCGTTGTTCAGGCTGGAGAGGTAGAACTTGTCGAACACGTTGTACACGTTCAGCTGCAGCGACACGTTCTTCGACAGCTGGTAGGCCGCCATGGCATCGACTACGGTGTAGGATGGCATCGACGGCATATTGGTCTTGGCCGCGTCGCCGGTCGGATCGACCAGGCGGTACTGGGTACCGGTGTAGCGCGCGCCGCCGCCCAAGCTCAGCTTGTCGTTCAGCTTGTAGTTGGTCCACAGGGTAGCGGTCTTTTTCGGCGACCAGCGAGTTGCCGCGCCCAGGCCATTGTTGCCGGCGCCGGTATTGCTTTCCTTGATCTCGGTGTCCATGAAAGCGACGCCGGCGATCACGCTCCAGGCCTTGGTAACCTGGCCGACGGCGCCCAGCTCCACGCCTTGCACCTGGCGCTTGCCCAACTGGCCCCAGGTGTTGGTCACTTCATCGATCTTGACCGGGATTTCATCCTTGTTGGTGGTGCGGTAGAGGGTGGCGGTCAGGGCCAGCTGCTTCTGGATCACGTCCCACTTGGTACCCAGTTCCACGTTGGTCGTGGTTTGCGGCTTCAGGGCAGCGCTGTTGATGTTGGCGTTCGTGCCCTGGGCCGCCAGCGAAAGGTTGGCGCTGCCCGGCGGGGTCTTCGAGTTGGCATAGGCCAGGTAGATGCTGCCATCGGCCGTTGGCTTGTAGACCAGGCCGGTCTTGTAGCTGCTCAGGTTGCCGGACTTTTCCAGGTGGGCGGCGACCGGCACGGTGCTTGGCGCGGTCACGGTGGCGCTATTGGTCTCCGTGTCGTAGCGCTCGTAGCGCAGGCCTGCGTTCACCAGCCATTGTTCGTTCAGCTTGATGGTGTCGAACAGGTAGGCGCCGACGGTGGTGGTTTCGCCTTTGCTGAACGCGCCGTTCAGATAAGGAGCGAAGCCGGTCAGCGGATCTTTCGGGTTCGGGTTGTACAGGTTGGCAGCGCTGGCGGTGCCGAGGCCGACGCGGGTCGGGGTGAACTGTTCTTCGTTCAGCAACTCGAGACCGGTCGAGATGGTGTGCTGCACGCCGAAGGCATCGAACTCCGACACGATGTTGGTGGTATTGGCCAGGATACGGTTTTCCTGCAGCACGCTCTGGCGCGTGCGTGCGACGGTCCAGCTGGCCGGGTTGGCCGGATCCAGCGCCGTGACGGCGTTCACGCCGCTCAGGATGCGGTCCATTTTGGATTTTCCATAGCGGGTGGTGTTGGTCAGCTTGGTCTTCGGCGTCAGGTCGTGTTCGACTTTGGCGGTCACCATGTCGGCCTTCACATCCTCATAGTCGCCATCCAGGCCGTACCAGTTGTTGCGGTCGACGCGCTGCGCTTTCGCCAGCCATGGATAGGTGCCATTGTAGAAGCCGGCCATGCCCACGCTCGGGATCGCGCCGTCAGGTACGTTGTCCTGGCGGATGTGCTGCGAGTACAGGTAGAGGCGGGTTGGCATGCCCAGGCCCCAGGCGACGGAAGGCGCGATGCCGTGGCTTTCACGGTCCAGTGCGCGGCTGCCTTTTTGCGAGCCGTCGGAACCCATCAGGTTCAGGCGGAAGGCGCCGCTGCTGCCGAAGGCGCGCTGCACGTCGGCGGTCAGGCGCTTGACGCCGCCCTGGGTGAAGGCGACGGTGCCGGAAACGGCATCCTCGCGTACCGGCGTCTTGGAGACCAGGTTGATATAGCCGGCGGCCGCACCGCGGCCGATGTCGGCGCCGGCCGGGCCCTTCACCACTTCCACCTGTTCCAGGTTGAAGGCGTCGCGCGAGACGGCGCCCAGGTCGCGGATGCCGTCGACGAAGATCGAGGACTGGGCCGAGAAGCCGCGCATCTGGAAGGTATCGCCGGCACTGGTGTTGCCGTTTTCGCCCAGTTGCAGGGTAATGCCCGGCGTGTTCTGGAGTGCTTCCATCACGGACGCAGCGCCTTGCTCCTGCAGCAATTCCTTCTTGATGACGGTAATGGTTTGCGGGGTGTCCACCAGCGGGGCAGTCAGTTTTGGCGAAGACGCGCGGTCGGCCTTGTATGCGACGTCGGCGGCGGCTTCGACCTTGACTTCGGCCATGGTCTTTTCTTGTGCCTGGGCCTGGACGGACAGGGGCAGGCCGATGGCGGCCATGGCGAGCAGGGATTGGTTCAGCAGCGGCTGGGCGGCCAGCGTGTGCTTGCGGCTACGGATGGTCAAAATTCTCTCCAGATTTGATGCAGTTGATGTTTGGCGGCTGGCTGCATCCGTCAAACTGGAGGTGGCTGGCGATAGCGGGTATGTAAAGCAATGTAAATGATAACGATTCTCAATTGCATTGGCAAGCCCGGTGCATTATCATCCGGTATTCACTTATGGAAAGTAACAACTTGGGCAGTCCAGAAATCCAGGCCAAGCGCGCAGTTTGGCTCAAACTCCTGCACGAATGGCATTGGGTCAGTTCGGCCATGTGCCTGCTCGGCATGTTCCTGTTTGCGATCACCGGCATCACCCTGAATCACGCCAGCCAGATCGAGGCCAAGCCGTCTGTGGTGCGCAAGCAGGCCACGGCGCCAGACTCCCTGGTCGGCGAACTGCATGCCTTCGCCGAAAAGCACGACGGCGAAAAAGCGCCGTTGCCGGAAGCGGGCGAGCGCTGGCTGCGCGAAACGTGGTCCATCAAGGCCGGCGGGCGCGAGGCCGAATGGTCGGCCGACGAAGTTTACCTGCCGATGCCGAAGGCGGGCGGCGATGCCTGGGTGCGCATCGGCCTGGAGGATGGCGCTGCGGAATTCGAAAACACGGACCGCGGCTGGATTTCGTGGTTGAACGACGTCCACAAGGGCCGCAATACCGGTGCGGCCTGGAACTGGTTCATCGATATCTTTGCGGCGGCCTGCCTGGTGTTCTGCATTACCGGTTTGCTGATCCTGAAATTCCACGCGGCCAAGCGGCCGTTCACCTGGCCGATGGTTGGCCTGGGTGTCGTTATTCCCTGTGTTATCGCTTTGCTCTACATTCATTAAGGACCTCTGTATGAAACTTCGCTATTCCATCGCCGTCGGCTTGCCGCTGGTGAGCGCGTCCGCGATGGCGGCCGACCTGACGCTGAAATTCGAACTCCCGCAACTGAACGTCGCTGAATACCACCGCCCATATGTGGCGGCCTGGCTGGAGAACGCGGACCAGAAGGTCGTGACCAACCTGGCCGTGCTGTACGACGTGAAGAAGAAGGACAATGCCGGTACCAAGTGGCTGAAGGATATGCGCCAGTGGTGGCGCAAGGTGGGCCGCGACGTCGAAATGCCGATGGATGGCGTGAGCGGCGCCACCCGCGCACCGGGCGAAGTTTCGCTGAGCTTCCCGGTCGCGAAAGATGCGTTGAACAAGCTCCCGGCCGGCAATTACCAGCTGGTGGTGGAAGCTGCGCGCGAAGCGGGCGGCCGCGAGCTGGTGAAAGTGCCGGTGGCATGGCCGCCCAAGTCGGCGCAGTCCTTCTCCGCCAAGGGCAAGGAAGAACTGGGCGACGTGACCGTGCAAGTCAAACCATAAGGAGCCGCCATGAAGCTGAGCAAATCCCTGATCGCGCTGGCACTGGCCGGCGCCGCTTTCAGTGCACAGGCGCACAAGCCGTGGCTGCTGCCTTCGTCTTCCCTGGTTGATTCCAAGGAGCCTTGGGTGACCGTGGACGCCGCGATTTCCGAAGGCCTGTTCGACGTCGACCACCAGCCGCTGAAGCTCGACGGCATTTCGATTACCGGCCCTGATGGCGCCAAGGTTGAGATGCTGAACGCGCTGACCGGCCGCCTGCGTTCCACCTTCGATGTGAAGATGGCCAAGCCGGGCACTTACAAGATCGCGCTGGTGAGCCAGTCTGTCATGGCGAGCTGGAAGGTCAATGGCGAAATGAAGCGCTGGCGCGGTTCCGAGGCGGAACTGGCGGCCAACGTGCCGGCCAATGCGGAAGAACTCAATGTGTCGCGCACAGCCAGCCGGCTGGAGACCTTCGTCAGCGCCAACAAGACCGATGAAGCGGTGTTCAAGCCGAGCGGCGTTGGCCTGGAACTGGTGCCGGTGACGCACCCGAACGATATGCGCGCGGGCGAGCAGGCCACCTGGCGCTTCCTGCTGGACGGCAAGCCGGCGGCCAACCAGGCCTTCAGCCTGATTCCGGGTGGCGTGCGCTATCGCGGCACGCTGGGCGAGATCCGCATGGCGACCGATGCCAAGGGCGAGATCAGCTTCAAGATTCCGGAAGCGGGCATGTACCTGGTGTCCAGCAGCTGGCCTGCAGCCGCCGCGCCGCAAGCCGGCCAGCAGCCGGGGCCGCGCCAGATGCCGCCGCGCCGCGTGACTTACGCAGCGACGGTGGAAGTACTGCCGCAGTAAGCAGGTGCGCCGGGTACTGCTGCCGCCCACCATCTCCGCCGAGCCAGCGCCGGCGGGGGCGGGCATCGTCGATTTCGGCGGCGCCAGCATGGGGACCACTTGGTCGGCGCGGGTAGCGCTGACGCCTGGCGCCATGGCCGCCGGCGTGCCGCTGCGGGCCGCCGGCCTGCAGTCCGGCTTGCAGGAGCAGCTGGACCAGGTGGTGCGCGAGATGAGCCATTGGGATCCGGCCTCCGACCTGGGCCGCTTCAACCGCGCCGGCGCCTGTACCTGGCATGTGCTGCCAGCCGGCTTTTTCGAAGTGCTGAAATACGCGCTCGAGGTTGCGCGCGAGACCGGGGGCGCCTGCGATCCCTGCGCCGGCCTGCTGGTGAACCTGTGGGGCTTCGGCCCGACCGGCCGCCATGACGAAGCCGGTTTCGTGCCGCCCAGTGCACGCGATGTGGCGACCGTGCGCGCCGGCATGGCGGGTCGCACGGTGGAACTGGATGCCGCGCGCAAGCGCGCCTTCCAGCCCGGCGGGGTGCAGCTTGATTTGTCGGCAGTGGCCAAGGGCTTCGGCGTGGACAGGCTGGCGCAATACCTCGAAGCCCAGGGCTGCCGCCACTATCTGGTTGAAGTCGGCGGCGAGCTGCGCGGCGCCGGCTTCAAGCCCGATGGCCAGCCCTGGTGGGTAGCGCTGGAAGAACCGCCGGCGCCAGGCGCCAGCCGCGCGGGTGAAATCGCCGTCGCGCTGCATGGGCTGGCCGTCGCCACCTCCGGCGACTACCGCAAGTATTTCATGCAGGATGCCGAGCGGCGACCGCATACCATCGATCCGCGCAACGGCATGCCGATCTCCAATGCGCTGGCTTCGGTCACGGTGGTGCACGAAAGCGCGATGGCCGCCGATGCCTGGTCCACCGCGCTGACGGTGCTTGGCCCTGAACAAGGGCTGGCACTGGCAGAACGCAGGGGCCTGGCCGCGCGCTTCCTGCTGCGCGAACGGAAGGGGCTGCGCGAAATCCTCAGCAGCCGCTTCCAGAAAATGCTTGAAGAAGAATGATCCTGACGAACGACCCGACCCGCCTCGGCCTGACAGCCGCCATGATTGCCGGCTATGGCCTGGTATGCCTGCTGCCCTGGCTGCGCGCGCGGCGCGCCCGCGCTGCTACGCAGGCTGCGCGCGCGGCGGCGGGCGACTCGCCCTGGCTGGTGGCCTACGCCAGCCAGACCGGCAATGCCGAGCTGCTGGCGCGCCAGACCAGCGAAACCCTGCGCGTGGCCGGCATTGCGAACCAGTTGTGCGCCTTCGACGAACTCGACGCGGCGACGCTGCAGGCGGCCGAACGCGTGCTGTTCCTGGCGTCGACCTACGGCGAAGGCGATCCGCCCGACGCCGCAGCGCGCTTTGCACAGCGCCTGATGGCGCGCAGCGACCTCCAGCTGGGGCGCATGCATTACGCCGTGCTGGCGCTGGGCGACAGCGCCTATGGCAGCTTTTGCGGCTTCGGCCGCGCGCTCGACGCCTGGCTGGCGGAACGCGGCGCGCAAGCGCTGTTCCCGCGCATCGAAGTCGACCGCAGCGCCGCGCCCGCCATCGCGGCCTGGCGCCAGCAATTGAGCCACCTGGCAGGCACCAGCGATGCGCCGGACTGGGATGCGCCCGATTTCGCGGAATGGCGCCTGGCCGAGCGGCGCCAGCTTAATCCTGGCAGCGCCGGTGCGCCGATCTACCACCTTGAACTGGAGCCGATGCCAGGCCAGCCGCTGCCGGCCTGGCAATCGGGCGACCTGGTGCAGGTCGCGGCGCCAGCCGATCCCGATCGCCCGCGCGAATATTCGATCGCCTCTATCCCGCCCGATGGCAGGGTGCACCTGCTGGTGCGCCTGCACCGCCATGGCGACGGCAGCCACGGCCTGGCCTCGGGCTGGCTGACGCAGCAGGCCGAGGCGGGCGCCATGGTGCGCCTGCGCCTGCGCGAGCACCGCCGTTTCCGGCTCGAGGCAAATGCCGCGCGCCCGCTGATCCTGATCGGCAATGGCAGCGGCATCGCCGGACTGCGGGGCCACCTGAAGGCGCGTGCCGCGGCCGGCCAGTCGCGCAACTGGCTGCTGTTTGGCGAACGCGACCCGGCGCATGACGCCTTCTACCACGATGAACTGGACGCTTGGCAGCATGAAGGCATGCTGCCGCGCCTGGACCTGGCCTGGTCGCGCGGCCCGCTTGGCAAGGAGTACGTGCAGGACCTGCTGCTGAGGCACGCCGCCACCGTGCGCGCCTGGGTGGACGAGGGCGCGGCAATCTACGTGTGCGGTAGCCTGGAAGGCATGGCGGCCGGCGTGGATCGTGCCCTGCGCGAGATATTAACGGAAACAGTTGTGGTTCAAATGGCAAGTTCCGGCCGCTATCGGCGTGATGTCTATTAATTAATAATTTTTTACTGTCGCGTCCAAACAACGAAGGGCTTTGATTTTGTCGAATTAAATTCGGACGATCGATCGGTGCTTCAAATTTTCTCTCAATATTTCAAACTTGTAACAAGTATGAATTCTTGGTAACAGCTTAGCTCTCATAATTCCCGAGCCGACTTTCAAAGTGAAGTCTGTTCATCCATAAACAAAAGGGGAGTAGGGAATGTTTTTCCAGGAGAAAATTGGCGTGCGCTCGGTACGCCTGGCCTTGTCGGCCCTGGCCGTGTTTGCCGCTGGCGCTGCCATTGCGCAGGAAACGCCAATCCAGCGCGTTGAGATCACCGGTTCCGCCATCAAGCGTATCAATGCGGAAGGCTCGCTGCCAGTACAGCGCCTGAACGCCGAGCAGATCGCCAAATCCGGCGCGGCCAACGTCGCCGACCTGATCCAGGCACTGCCCGCCATGCAGGGCTTCCAGGTTGCCGCCATTGCAGCAGGCACCAATTCCGGCGGCAACGTGACCGCTTCGATCCACGATATTGGCGCCAGCTACACCCTGGTACTGCTGAACGGCCGCCGCATTGCCCCGCAAGGTTCCGGCTCGACCATCAACCTGAACGCCATCCCAATGAGCGCGGTTGAGAGCGTCGACATCCTGACTGACGGCGCGTCCGCCCTGTACGGCTCCGACGCGATTGCCGGCGTCATCAACTTCAACCTGAAGAAGAACTACCAGGGCTTCAATATCGAAGCCACCCACAGCCAGCCCACCCAATCGAGCGCAGGCCGCACCAGCAATTTCAACCTGACCTACGGCATGGGCGACCTGGATTCGGACCGCTACAATGTGCTGCTGACCTACCGCAAGGACGAAACCAAGCAGGTGCGCGCGCTGGACCGCGATTTCGCCGACACCGCCTACGTGCCGTTCAACTGGAATGGCAACAGCTATATCTACGACCGCACCAGCCCGGCAGCCATCCCTGCCAACGTGTCGGCCACCTTCAAGTCCGGCGCCGCGCCAATCGGCTTTAACCCGTACCAGAAGAAAAACGGCCAGTGCGCCGCCATGAACCAGCTCTCGTTGAGCAATACCGCCCTGGTGCAGAACTGCGGTTTCGATTTCGTGCAAACCATCGAGATCGTGCCTGAAAACAGCCGCGACAGCTTCTTCGGCAAGGCTACCGTGAAAGCCACCGACAAGATCAATGTATTCGTGGAAGCGGCATACTCGCGCCTGGACCTCACCGCGCGCATCGCGCCGAACACCGCTTCGGTCTCGATCGCCAAGGGCTCGCCGCTGTACAACACCTACGTACGTCCATATATCACCGCTGCGCAAGATACCGATATCAAGAGCGTGACCGCCAGCTACCGTACCTACGACTGGGGCACCCGCGACAGCGAAACCATCACCACGTCCAAGAACCTGGTGCTCGGCGCTGAAGGCGAAATCGGTTCCTGGGGCTTCGGCACCGGCCTGACCTGGTCCCGGAACGCTATCGATGAGCGCTATGTTGGCGGCTACGTCAAGAACACCGAATTCCGCGACATGCTGGCCAAGAACCAGTTCGACCCGTTCCTGGGCATTGGCGGCCAATCCGATGCGACCAAGCAGCTGATCTCCAACTCGGTGTTCAACGGTTCGATCCGCGATGCCTCGACCACCCTGAAGGGCATCGATGCGAAAGCTTCGCACGAACTGTTCCAGTTGCCAGCGGGCGCCGCGCAGATTGCACTGGGCGGCGACTACCGCAACTACCACTACCAGCAGACCCCGCACGCCACCAGCTCGGACATCTTCGGCTTCAGCGCATCGCCAGCCTACGACATGGAGCGTAACAACTACGGCGTATTCGGCGAAGTTAACGTGCCAGTGATCAAGGGCCTCGAGGTGAACGGCGCCGCACGCTACGATACCTTCGAAGCAGTCAAGAACAACCTGGCTAACCGCGACATGGGCAAAAAGGAATCGTCCACCACTTACAAGGTGTCGGCGCGCTGGCAGCCTACGCCATCGTTCCTGATGCGCGGTTCGTACGGCACCGGCTTCAAGGCTCCTTCCATGCTCGATATCGGCCAGCCGCTGGTGTCGGCCGGCTTCACCTCCAACTCGTGGGACTGCCCTGCCAATCTGAAGGCCGAGAATGCGGACTACTGCCAGGTGGGCAAGCGCCAGTACAACGTGCTGTCCGGCGGTAACGAAAACCTGAAGCCAGAGAAGTCCAAGCAGTTCACCATCGGCTTCCGTTTCGAACCGACCAGCAACTTCTCGGTGCAGGCTGACCTGTGGGATGTGAAGATCCGCGACGCCGTGTCGAGCGTGTCGGAAGCGCTGATCTTCGGCGATCCGGTCAAGTACCGCGAACTGTTCACCACTTTCGTCGATCCGGGCAACGGCCAGACCTACTGGGCCAAGAAGACCCTGTCGATCAACATCGGCAAGACCCACAACCAGGGTATCGACTGGGACACCACTTATCGCCACAACTTCTCGTTCGGTAAGCTGACCACCACCCTGAACGGCACTTACCTGATCAAGTCCGACTACACCAAGCCAGGTACGGACAACGACTGGGTGAACAGCATGAACTACTTTGGCGTCAACGATGCCGTGTCGTTCCGCCACATCGTCCGCCTGTCGACCACCCTCGATACCGGCGCGTTCTCCAACTCGCTGGTGGCCAACTACCGCAACGGCTACACCGACGCCGAAGCGACCAGCCGCAACGTTGCCACCAACCAGCTGGAAACTTTCCGCGTGCACGTACCGTCGCACCTGACCTTCGACTGGCAGGGCAAGTGGAAGGTCAACAGCAACGTGCTGCTGCGCGCCGGCATCAAGAACATCGCCGACCGCAACCCACCGTTCTCGCTGCGCGCTTCGTCCGGCCACCAGGTTGGCTTCGACCCACGCTACGCCGATCCGCTGGGCCGTACTTTCTACCTGACCGGCGGCTATACCTTCTAAGTCAGCCAGGCAGTTGCAAAAACGCCCCGCGCGCGTCAGCGTCGGGGCGTTTTTTTCTTTCAGTCAAGTATAAATACATTTCAATTAAGTATCAGTACAATTCATTACAAGCACACCTTTCTCGGATGTTGCAAGTTCTGGTTGATAGAAATCCATTTGGATTGAATAAGATTCTAGTGTTGTTGTGTTAAAACTACATTTGCACAGTTTTTTGGCAAATTTAATTCCGATACTTTCGCTATCTTGCGAATTTTCCCTTTAACTTTTAGAAATGTAATACTCCGGCATGAAATTGCTTGTTTGCTCCCCCCATAATCCGCGGTCGGTGAGCAAAATGCAAAAAAGAAACTTTGCTCATTCGAACGTTTTTAGAAACCCGAAGGAGTAGAGAATGGCTTTCCAAGAAAAAGTCGGTGTGCGTTCCGTGCGCCTGGCAATGTCCGCCCTGGCCCTGATTGCTGCCGGCCACGCCGCCGCGCAAGAAGCGCCAATGCAGCGCGTTGAAATCACCGGTTCCGCGATCAAGCGTATCGCCGTCGAAGGCGCACTGCCAGTGCAGCGCCTGTCCGCCGAAACGATCAAGAAGACCGGCGCCAACACCGTTGCCGAACTGATCCAGGCCCTGCCAGCAATGCAGGGCTTCTCCATTGAAGCAACTGCTGCCGGCTCCAACTCCGGTGGCCGCGTCTCCGCGTCCATCCACGATATCGGCGAGAGCTACACCCTGGTCCTGCTGAACGGTCGCCGCATTGCTCCGCAAAATGATGGCTCGACCGTCAACCTGAACGCCATCCCGATGAGCGCGATCGAGCGCGTTGAGATCCTGACCGACGGCGCATCCGCACTGTACGGTTCCGACGCGATCGCCGGCGTGATCAACTTCATCATGAAGAAGAACTTCAATGGCGTAAACCTGGAAGCCAACTTCTCCCAGCCGTTCGAAAGCAGCTCCGGTCGCCAGACTGATGCCGCGATCACTTTCGGCAGCAACGACCTGCTGGGTGGCCGCCTGGCCCTGATGGGTACCTACCGCCACGACGAGCGCACCCAGCTGCGCGCAACCGAGCGTGAATTCGCCAAGACCTCGTTCGTTCCGTTCAATTACAACGGCAACAGCTACGTCATGGACCGCACCAGCAGCTCCGCTGTGCCGGGCAACGTCACCGTCGACTTCAACGACAAGACCAGCACCACCTTCAACCCATACCTGCTGAAGAACGGCAAGTGCGCACCAATGAACGTGGTGGTGCCGACCAACCAGCAGACTTGCGGCTTCGACTCCGGTTCGACCGTTGAAATCGTCCCGCAAAGCAAGCGCGACACCTTCTTCGGTAACGCCACCTTCAAGCTGACCGACAACGTCAACCTGTTCGCTGAAACCGTCATTGGCCGCTTCGACCTGACCGCACGTATCGCGCCTAACGCCATGCCGATTTCGGTGCCAGTCAGTTCGGCGTTCTACACCAACTACGTACAGCCTTTCCTGACCCCAGCCCAGCAAGCCAACCTGGCGGTGACCAAGCCGGGCGTCTCGCCAGTGAACGCGACCTACCGCAGCTTCGACTGGGGCACCCGCGATAGCCAGACCGTGACCGACACCCAGCACTTTGTGACCGGCCTGGAAGGCGACATCGGCGCCTGGAACTTCAGCAGTGGCCTGACCTGGTCGCGCAATAAGTACGAAGAGCGCTATGTTGGCGGCTACCAACTGAACAAAGAGTTCCGCAGCATGATGGCCAACGGTTCCCTCGATCCGTTCGCACCGCTGGGCCCGGTAAGCGACGCTACCCGCGCGCTGATCGATGGTTCGACCTACCGCGGCGCGATCCGCAATGCATCGACCACCATGACCGGCATCGATGGCCGCGCATCGCGCGAGCTGTTCGACCTGGGCCTGGGCGGCGGCTCCAGCTCGATCGCACTGGGCGGTGACCTGCGTCGCTACCACTACGAGCAAACCCCGAGCGATGCTGCCAAGAATGGTCTGATCTACAACCTGAGCAGCCCTGCGACTTACGACATGACCCGCAAGACCTACGGTCTGTTCACCGAGTTGCTGGTGCCAGTGGTGAAGTCCTTTGAAGTGACCGGCGCCGTGCGTTACGACGCCTACACCGCGATCGACAATGGCGTAACCGGCACCGAGATGGGCAAGAAGGAATCGGCTGTAACCTACAAGCTGAGCACCCGTTGGCAGCCGAACTCCATCACCGTGGTGCGCGCTTCCTACGGTACCGGCTTCAAGGCACCTGACATGCTGAACATCGGCCAGCCGCTGGTGCCGGCAGGCGTGACCGCGTCCAAGTATGCTTGCCCGAACGTGCAAGGCAACAGCAGCCTGTGCAAATCTGGCGCCCTGGAGCAATACCCGGTTATGTCGGGTGGCAACGTGAACCTGAAGCCTGAGAAGTCGAAGCAGTTCACCGTTGGTTTCCGCGTCGAGCCAGCAAACTGGTTCTCCGCCGGCGCCGACCTGTGGGACGTGAAGATTCGCGACGCCGTATCGTCGGTATCGGAGCAACTGGCATTTGCCAACGGTGGCGCGGACTACCCGCAGCTGTTCACCACCTTCACCGAAGTGGCAAGCGGCAAGACGTCCTACGCCTTCCAGCGCCTGTCGATCAACATCGGCAAGACCCACAACCAGGGTATCGACTGGGACATGACCGGCCGCCACAACTTCGGTTTCGGTCGCTTCTCGTCGACCCTGGCAGGCACCTACCTGATCAAGTCTGACTACACCAAGCCAGGCACTGACGATCAGTGGACCAACAGCATGAACTTCTTCGGCATCAACAATGCCGTGTCGTTCCGCCACGTTGTACGTTGGACCAACACCCTGGAAACCGGCGCGTTCAGCAACTCGATCATCGCCAACTACCGCAACGGCTACACCGATGCCAAGACCACTGTGTGGAACCTGGGTACCAACGCCTCCGAAGATGTGCGCATCCACGTGCCGTCGCACCTGACCTTCGACTGGCAAGGCAAGTGGGCTGTCAACAAGCAACTGGCGCTGCGCGCCGGCATCAAGAACCTGGCCGACCGCAACCCACCGCTGTCCCTGCGTAACTCCTCGGGCCACCAGGTTGGCTTCGACCCACGCTACGCCGACCCAATGGGCCGCACCTTCTACCTGACCGGCAATTACACCTTCTAATCGCCGCCCTCAGTAGCAAGTAGCAAAACGCCCCGTGCGCGCAAGCGCCGGGGCGTTTCTTTTTAAAAGTCGGGGTCAGGTCTGGCAATCCGCCATTCCGCGCAGCGGAATGGCGGATTGCCAGACCTGACCCCGACTTTTATTGTGGTTCCAGCGCGCGCTGGAGGGTGGTGACGCTGGGGTTGTCGACGAAGATGCAGCGCTTCTGGTGCCGCTTGCAGAAGTCTTTCACGCGCCAGTAGGCGCTGTGGCTGATGCAGGCGGTCTGGCAGATCACCAGGTCGGCTGCGGCCATGCTGGTCTCGAGGCGGGCGACGTTGTCTTCCAGGCCGCCGTCGTGGTGCAGGAATTCGGCGCCGGCTTCTTCGATCACGCTGCGGTAGCCGGCCACATTGCCGGCGCGGCCGCCTACGCACAGCACGCGCTCGGCCAGCAGTCCGTGCAGCGTGATGCGTTGCGAGGTGGTGCCCGCACGGACAGCCGGCCCGCCCGTTGCGGCGGTGGCGGCTGCCGGCATGGCGGGCGATGATTGCGCCGCGGCTGCGGCCAAGGCGGCGCGTGCTTCGCTGAGCTGGCGTTCCAGGGCGCTGGCTTCGGCGCGGGCGGCGGCGGCTTCGGCGCGCAAGTCATGCACGCGTTGCTCGGTGTCGGCCAGTTGGCGCGCCAGGCGTTCGCGCGTGGCGAGGCCGGGAACGGTGGCGTGCAGTTCTTCCAGTTGCTGGCGCAGCGAGGCGAGCACGCTGTCGCGGCCTACCAGTTGCGCGCGCAGCTGCATCATGGCGGCTGCATGGGCTTCCTGTTCGGCGTGGCGCTCGGCTTGCCAGGTGGCGCTGCGCTGCTGCTGGCGTGCCAGTTCGCGCTCCAGCGCGGCATTCGATTGTTCAAGCGCCTGCAGGCGGCTGATGTCGGCGCGCGTGGCGGCGCCGGCCTGGTGCTGGATCATGTGCAGGTCGCGGCACATGTGTTCCTGCAGTTCGAGCGTGCAGTGCGGGTGGCTCAGGCCGGCCCAGAACGGGCCCGGCACGTCGCCGCTGGCGACCGCAGCTTCCCACAACGCTTCCAGGGCCGCTGTGTCGCGGGCGTGGCGGAAGCGCTGGATCACCACTGCATAGCGGCGTTCCAATTCCTTCTGCACGGCTTCGGACAGGCGGTTGCGGTTGCTGCATTCGCTGACGGCGCCAACGTGGACTTCATAGTCGTCGGCCAGCACCTTGCCGCCGACTGCCTTGGTGACGATCTTGCGCAGCACGCCAAGCGGCAGGCCGACGCCGACCAGGGGGCAGTGGCAGGTGTGGGGCAGGTCCCAGATGCGGCGGCGGCGCGCCGGTTCGGCCGCCGCGGCCTTGGCGGCTGGAGTGTCGTGCTTGTCGCACATGATGGCCCTCAGGCCGCCAGCGGGGCAGGGCGGGGGCGGCCGATCAGGCGCGCCAGGAAATTGGCGCGTTCCTGCGGAGGACGGGCATGTTCGACCACGGCGCCCCACTGTTCGCACAGTTGCTGGCAGGTGGCGCGCAGCACGGGCGAGAGGTCCGGCAGCGCCGCCAGCGCTTTCAGGTGGCGCTCGATGACCGATGCCAGCTTGACGCAGCCGCCATTGTCGGCGGCGTTGGCCGTATAGTGGGACATCAGGTGCAGCACGGCGGACAGCATCAGTTCCGGCTGCCGGGCAGCGGCGCTGTGCGTGAAGATCGGGTCGTTGCGGTCGATAGCCATGATTCACTCCAAAGTTTCAGGGGTGGCTGGCTGCCGCGTGTGACGGCTGGCTGGCGATTGGGGAGGGTAAGCTTCAGGCAGTCAGGATCAGCTTGTTCAACTGCGTGATGCGAAGACGGTAGATGCGGCCGGCATGTTCAATTTCGATTTCGCGCTGATCTTCCATCAGGCCGGCGGTGGTGTAGCGGCGCAGGGGCTGGGTCGGCTGCTGCGCGGCAGGGGCGACAGCAGCCTTGGGTTTGGGGGCGTCGATAGTGGCAGTAGACATTGTTATTTTTCCTCAGATAAGAATGATTCGCATTTGCATTATGCTCAGGTCGGCAAAGCTTGTCAAATAAATTATTGAAGAAAAAAAGAGGCCCGCCGAAGCGGGCCAAAGCTGGGTGAGTAGTACTCTTTACAAAGTCGCCAGCAGCGGCACGGCAGCTTCGCTGGCGGCGGCTTTGGCGCGCGACGGCAGCTTGCTGCGCGTGCGCGATGGCGGCAGGCGACGCAGCGATTTCAGGGCGTCGACATCCTTGATGCCGATGGTGCGCTGGTCCACGCTGATCAGCCCGATCTCGTTGAAGGCTGACAGGGTGCGGCTGACCGTTTCCAGCGTCAATCCGAGGTAGCTGCCGATCTCATGGCGCGTCATGCGCAGGTTGAACAGCTTGCTCGAATAACCCATCTGCGAAAACTTTTCCGATAGCGTGACCAGGAAGCGCGCCACCCGCGCCTCCGCGCTCAGGGCGCCCAGCATGCCGATCATGGCTTGCTCGCGCACCAGTTCGCGGCTCATCACGCCGTACATCAAATTCTCCAACTCCACGTGGGTGCGGCCCAGCGTGGTCAGCTTCTTGAACGGCAGCAGGATCAGGTCGCAGTCCGACAGCGCCACCGCCTCCGAGGCGTAAGTCTTGCTGTGGATGCCGTCTACGCCCATCAGGTCGCCCTTCATCGGGAAGGCCAGCACCTGCTCGTTGCCGAACTCGTCAATCAGCACCGTTTTCATGAAGCCGGAATTCACCACGTACAGCATGTCGAACGGCTGGCCAATCGTATGCACGCGCTGGCCGGTCTTGAACTGCACATGCTGGAACAGCAGCTCTTCAGAATTGAGCGATACCGGCGGCAAGTGCAGCAGTTCGCACACTTCTTTCAGGTTGGACCACAAACGGCCTTGCCGCTGACGGCCGGCCTCATGGGACACGGGTTGCGTTGAGAGCATGCTGATCTCCTGGTTCCCAAACGGAATGGTTTCAGTATGCCAACGTGAATGTGGGAAAAATATCAGTCGTTGCTGAATATACCCGTAGGAGGGTAGTGGGGCGATGTAGGAATTATCCTAAAATCAACCTTGTCAATCATGCCTTGAACGGGGTCAGCAGCTTGTGCGCCACTGCGTACTGAACCATTTCTGAGAGCGAAGCCATGCCCATCTTCTGCATGATGCGGGTCTTGTGGGTGCTCACGGTCTTGACGCTCAAATGCAGGCCGTTGGCGATTTCAGTGATGGATTTTCCCGACACCAGTAGCGAAAACACCTCGAACTCGCGGTCGGAAAGCTGTTTGTGCAGCAGGGTTTCGGCTGGCTGCATGATATTCAGCGCCAGTTGCTCGGCCACTTCGGTGGAGATATAGGGCCGGCCAGAGGCAACCTTGCGGATGGCGCCCACCAGCTGGGTGCCGGCGCTTTCCTTGGTCAGGTAGCCTTGGGCGCCGGCGCGGATGGCGCGCACCGCGTACTGCTCTTCCTCGTGCATGGTGAGGATGAGGATGGCAAGCTTGGGCGATTCGCTGCGGATCTGGCGGATCAGGTCAACGCCGCTGCGCCCTGGCATGGACAGGTCGAGCAGCAGCAGGTCGAAGCCGCCCTGGCGGATGTGGGTGAGGACTTCGAAGCCGTCGATGGCTTCGCCTACGATGTCGATGTCGGGTGCCCCGTCAAGAATGCGCTTGAGCCCTTCGCGCATGATGGTGTGGTCGTCGGCAATGACAATTCGAATCATGGTTCCTCAATAGTTAGCAATACTGGTCTTCACGCCCCAGCCCGGCAGGCCGGAGCGCGTCGTAACGCCAGGCCGTTCAGGCCGGGCGCGGGTCTTTGATCAGCCGGTGCACCAGCACCGGGATCTTGGTATGGGACAGCACCTTGTTGGTCACGCTGCCCAGCAGCAGGTGACCCCAGCCGCTGCGGCCATGCGAACCGATGAAGATCAGGTCGCAGCCGCACTGGTTGGCCACGTCCACGATCTTCAGTGCAGCACTTTCGGCAAAAGCTGTCATGCCTTCCGCCCGCACGCCTTTTTTCGCGCAAGACTCGAGGATAGACTGAACATGCTCATTGCCGGCGCGCTGCATTGCCGCCCGGTACTCTTCCTCGCTCGGATAGCTGGGCGGGATGATCTCCACGTAAATCGGGTACTGGTATTCCGGTGCCACGAACAGGGCCAGCACTTCCGCCCCGAGCTGCTGGGCAAATTCGACCCCGGCGCAAGCGGTCTTGCTGGAAACGGCCGAGCCGTCCGTCGTAATCAGGATTTTCCGATACATATCTCAGCCTCCTTTAACTATTTAAAAGAGCCAGTTCCTGCCTTCATTGTAGCCCCGTTTGCCAGTATTGTTCTGCTGTAAAGAGTTGATAATTATCAAGAAACTGTCACGAGAACATCGCAGATGGCGCAAATTCCCGTTATTTCAGGGGCTTGCAGCGTGTATTTCACACGATCCGCAAATACAACAGTACACTTGGAGGGCCATCCGGCTTCACCTAAGAGATTGAACTGTGGGGGCTGCCCCTGTTACACTCGCGAGAGAACCCAATTTATTGCCGAGCGTTAAATTTGACAATGTTTTGGCAATTTGAAACGTAATGGAGAAGCAGGAATTATGACCGACGCCGCTGATGATTTCGATGCATTATTTGAGGAAGTATCCGCGCAACGGGCCAATGCGCCTGCACCTGCTCCAGCGCCGGCTCCGGCCGCTGCGGCATCCGAGTCGGGCGATTCTGATGACCTGGAAAGCCTGTTTGATTCCGTAGCAGCGTCCAGCAAAGCGGCAGCCCCTGCCGCAGCGCCGGCAGCGGCCCCGGCCCCGGCGGGCGAGACGCCCGCGGAAGGCGGCGAGCACGCCGAGGGCATGTTCGAGCGCCTGGGCGGCATTGTGCGCCTGCTGCACGACTCGCTGCGTGAACTGGGCTACGACAAGGCCCTGACTGAAGCGTCGACCCAGATCGTGGACGCGCAGGACCGCCTGGAATATGTCGCCTCGCTGACCGAGCAGGCTGCCAACAAGGTCTTGAATACCCTGGACGACGGCATGCCGGCGCAGGAAGTACTGTCCAAGCAGGCCAAGGAAATGGAAGACCGCTGGGCCGACCTGTTCGCAGGCAAGCTGAGCATTGAGGACTTCAAGGCCCTGGCGGGCGATTCGCGCGCTTTTGCCAGCAAGGTAGCGCAAGCAACGGAGGCGGAGAAAGCCCGCCTGCTGGAAATCATGATGGCCCAGGACTTCCAGGACATCACCGGCCAGTTGATCAAGAAGGTCGTCGCCATCACCAAGAAGGTCGAGTCCGAGCTGGCGCAACTGTTGAAGGACAATGCGCCGGCCGATGTGCGCGAGAAGATTGCGCAGAAAGAGGTGTCGCTGATGTCGGGTCCATCCGTCCCATCGGAAGCCCTGAATCAGGACAGCGTCGATGACCTGCTTGCCGACCTGGGGTTCTAATGGACGATATGCTCAAGGAGTTCGTTGTCGAGGCCATGGACTTGGCCGTCAACGTCGAAGAGCACTTGCTGCGCCTCGAACGTGACCCCGACAACAAGGAAACGCTGAACGCAGTTTTCCGCTCGTTCCACACCATCAAGGGCGGCGCGGGCTTCATGAACCTGGGGGCGCTGGTGTCGGCCTGCCACCTGACCGAGAACCTGTTCGATGCGCTGCGCACCGGCGCTGCGCCGGTCACGCCGCTGTCGATCGAAGCGGCGCTGCAGGCTTCCGGCTTCGTGGCCGACCAGCTGACCGACCTGAATAACGGCACCGCGCCGGACCAGCTGGCGCCGATGCCGGCCGACCTGGAAGCGATCCTGAAGGATGCGATCGAGGGCAAGGCCAGCTCCGCTGCGGGCAAGGCCAAGCCGGCCGCCGCGCCGGTTGCCGCCGCTCCCGCGGCTGCCCCTGCCGCCGCCGCACCGGGCGCTGCGCCAGCTGCCGCGCCGTCGGCCGATGGCCTTGACTGGGAAGGCATGTACGAAGCCGTGGTGCCACCTGGCACCTACGTGCGGCCTGCTGTCGATGCGCGTGCCGAAGGCGTGGCTGCGGCCCACGCCGCAGCCGGTGCGCCGGCCGCCACGCCCGCTGCGGCGCCGGAAGTGCGCGAACGTCCGGCCGGCGAAGCCAAGCCGACCAGCGCGCCGGCCAAGGAAGAATCGATCCGTATCGACGCCGTCAAGCTCGACGCGCTGCTCGAAGTGGCCGGCGAGTCGGTGCAGGCCGCCAACCAGGCAGCCGTGTTGCTGGAGCGCCTGCAGCAATTCAAATTCGAAGGCCAGGCTGCGACCCTGATGTCGGCCCTGACCGAGACGCTGGAACGCGCTTCGCGCTATTCCACCGAACTGCAGCGCGCCACGCTGGCGACCCGCATGCAGCCGGTCGGCCGCTTGTTCCAGAAATTCCCGCGCCTGGTGCGCGAACTGGCGAAGGACCTGGGCAAGGAAGTCGAGCTGACCATCGAAGGCGCGGAAACCGAGGTGGACCGCGTAGTGGTGGACAGCCTGTACGACCCGCTGGTGCACATGCTGCGCAACGCGCTGGACCACGGCGTGGAAGCGCCTGACGCCCGCATGGCCATCGGCAAGCCGCCGAAAGCCTACATCTCCCTGAAGGCGTGGCAGGAGGCCAACTCCGTCATGATCGTGCTGCAGGACGACGGCAAGGGCATGGACCCGGTGGCGCTGCGCCGCAAGGCAGCGGAAAAGGGGCTGATCTCGCCAAGCGCCAACCTGTCGGACGACGAGTCCTACCAGCTGGTGTTCCTGCCGGGCTTTTCGACCAAGGAAGTGGCGTCCTCAGTGTCCGGCCGCGGCGTCGGCATGGACGTGGTCAAGACCGCCGTGGAAAAGAACCGTGGCGCCATCCACATCGAATCGCAACTGGGCAAGGGCACCAAGTTCGCCATCCGCCTGCCGATCGAGCTGTCGATCGTGCCGACCATGCTGGTCTCTACCTCGGGCGCGCTGCTGGCGCTGCCGATGGCGGTGGTCGAGCGCGTGGTCGAACTGCCGGAAGTATTCATGGAAGTGGGCGGCGCGCCAGTCCTCAAGGACCAGGGCCGTCCGCTGCCGGTGCGTTCGCTGGCCGGTGCGCTGGGCTACGAGCCGTGCTCGGAGCGCGTGGGCATCGTCATCAACTCGCCGCAGCCATACATCCTGGCCGTAGCGGCCGTGGACGGCACTGCCGACCTGGTCATCAAACCGATGACCGCGCTGTCGGTGGACGGCATTACCGGTACCGCGCGTTCCGCGGAGGGCGACCTGGTCCTAGTGGTTGGCCTATCGTTCCTGATGGACGGTTGCAGGGGAAGTGTACGAATGGCGGCCTAAAGCCTCCTTCGAAAAATAAAGAAAACACAAGCCTGCAGCCTCCCAAAAAGGGGCTGCGGGCTTTTTTTATTTGGCGCCATCGCTCGAAATCTACGTTGGATTGCTCACAAGGCGGAAAACAGCCGGGTTTTGCATTGCACAAAATATGGCATAATCAAACGGATCACCTATTACGGCAGCATCATGAAAACGCTTTACGACAAACTCTGGGAATCCCACGTAGTACGCACTGAGGAAGACGGCACCGCCCTCCTGTACATCGACCGCCACCTGGTCCACGAAGTGACCAGCCCGCAGGCATTCGACGGCTTGCGCGACGCCGGCCGCCAGCCATGGCGCCTGTCGGCCAACCTGGCCGTGGCCGACCATAACGTTCCGACCACGGACCGTTCGCACGGCATCGAAGACCCGGTCTCGCGCCTGCAGGTGGAAACCCTGGACAAGAACACCAGGTCGGTCGGCATGACCTATTTCAACATGAACGACAAGCGCCAGGGCATCGTGCACGTCATCGGGCCGGAGCAGGGCGCGACCCTGCCGGGCATGACCGTGGTGTGCGGCGACTCGCACACGTCGACCCACGGCGCGTTCGGCGCGCTGGCGCACGGCATCGGCACCTCGGAAGTGGAGCACGTGCTGGCGACCCAGACCCTGCTGGCCAAGAAGTCCAAGTCCATGCTGGTGCAGGTCGACGGCGTGCTGCCGGCCGGCGTGACCGCCAAGGACATCGTGCTGGCCGTGATCGGCAAGATCGGCACTGCGGGCGGCACCGGCTATGCGATCGAATTCGCCGGCTCGGCGATCCGCTCGCTGTCGATGGAAGGCCGCATGACCGTCTGCAACATGGCGATCGAGGCGGGCGCGCGCGCCGGCATGGTCGCTGTCGACGAGACCACCATCAACTACGTCAAGGGCCGTCCTTATTCGCCGGTAGGTCCGCAATGGGAACAGGCGGTGGCCTATTGGCGCACCCTGCATTCCGACCCGGGCGCCAAGTTCGACTTCGTGGTGACGCTGGATGCGGCCCAGATCCTGCCGCAGGTGACCTGGGGCACTTCGCCGGAGCAGGTGACTTCAATCGACGGCCGCGTACCCGATCCTGACCAGGAAAAAGACCCGGTCAAGCGCGACGCCATGGAAAAGGCCCTGGTGTACATGAACCTGACGCCTAACACCCGCATCGAAGACATCCGCATCGACAAGGTGTTCATCGGCTCCTGCACCAACTCGCGCATCGAAGACCTGCGTGCCGCCGCTGCTGTCGTGCGCGGCAAGCAGCGCGCCTCCAACGTGAAGCTGGCGATGGTGGTGCCGGGTTCCGGCCTGGTGAAAGAGCAGGCCGAACGTGAAGGCCTGGATGCGATCTTCAAGGCCGCCGGCTTTGAGTGGCGCGAGCCGGGTTGCTCAATGTGCCTGGCCATGAACGCCGACCGCCTCGATCCGGGCGAGCGCTGCGCGTCCACTTCCAATCGTAACTTTGAAGGCCGTCAAGGCCAGGGCGGACGCACCCACCTGGTGTCTCCCGCCATGGCGGCGGCTGCCGGTATCGCCGGCCATTTTGTGGATGTTCGATCCATCCGCTAACCATAACCTGCCAGAGACACATCATGAAGAAACTATTCGCCATCGCCATTGCTATCACCGCCTTCGCCCTGACCGGTTGCAATACCGTTGCAGGCTTCGGCAAGGATGTCCAGAAAGTCGGCCAGAAAATGGAAGGCGCGGGCAGTAAATAACCGCCGCACTGCGGGCTGCGCCGAGCATGCCGGCCCGCTGTCGCCACCTCGTTGAGAATCATGGAAAAATTTACCGTCTACGAAGGTCTAGTTGCACCCCTTGACCGCGCCAACGTCGATACCGACGCGATCATCCCGAAACAATTCCTGAAGTCGATCCATCGCACCGGCTTCGGCCCCAACCTGTTTGACGAGTGGCGCTACCTGGACCACGGCGAACCGGGCATGGACAACAGCAAACGCCCGCTCAACCCGGACTTCGTGCTGAACCAGCCGCGCTACCAGGGCGCCTCGATTCTTTTGACCCGCAAGAACTTCGGCTGCGGCTCCTCGCGCGAACACGCGCCGTGGGCGCTCGACCAGTACGGTTTCCGCGCCATCCTCGCGCCAAGCTTTGCGGACATCTTCTTCAACAACTGCTTCAAGAACGGCCTGCTGCCGGTCGTCCTCACTGAAGCGCAGATCGATCATCTGTTCAACGAAGTCAAGGCCTTCCCGGGTTACCGCCTGGTAGTGGACCTTGAACAGCAGCGTGTCGGCACCAGCAACGGCTCCGTCTCCTATCCCTTCGAGATCGACGCCTTCCGCAAATACTGCCTGATGAATGGTCTCGACGATATCGGCCTGACCCTGCGCCATGCCGACGAGATCCGCGCGTTCGAGGAGCGCCGTCTTGCAAGCCAGCCCTGGCTGGCCAACGTTATCTAACAGAAGATCGAATAATGAAAATCGCAATCCTGCCGGGCGATGGCATCGGCCCGGAAATCGTCAGCCAGGCCGTCAAGGTCCTGAACGCGCTCGACGAAAAGTTTGAGATGGAAACCGCGCCGGTGGGCGGCGCCGGCTACGAAGCCAAGGGCCACCCGCTGCCGGAAGACACCCTGGCGCTGGCCAAGGCGGCCGACGCCGTGCTGTTCGGCGCCGTCGGCGACTGGAAGTACGACACGCTGGAGCGTCAGCTGCGCCCGGAGCAGGCGATCCTGGGCCTGCGCAAGAACCTCGGCCTGTTCGGCAACCTGCGCCCTGCCATCCTGTACCCTGAACTGGCCGGCGCTTCGACGCTCAAGCCGGAAGTGGTGTCGGGCCTGGACATCCTGATCGTGCGCGAACTGACCGGCGACATCTACTTCGGCCAGCCGCGCGGCGTGCGCGAATGCCCGGACGGCCCGTTCAAGGGCCAGCGCGAAGGCTTCGACACCATGCGCTATGCGGAAGGCGAGATCCGCCGCATCGCCCACGTGGCGTTCCAGGCGGCGCAAAAGCGCGCCAAGCGCCTGACTTCGGTCGACAAGGCCAACGTGCTGGAGACCTTCCAGTTCTGGAAGGACATCGTCACCGACGTGCACAAGGAATACCCGGACGTGGCGCTGGACCATATGTACGTCGACAACGCCGCCATGCAGCTGGTGCGAGCGCCGAAGAAATTCGACGTCATCGTCACCGGCAATATGTTCGGCGACATCCTCTCCGAC
This sequence comes from Pseudoduganella sp. R-34, assembly GCF_049904655.1. Classification (NCBI taxonomy): domain Bacteria; kingdom Pseudomonadati; phylum Pseudomonadota; class Betaproteobacteria; order Burkholderiales; family Oxalobacteraceae; genus Pseudoduganella; species Pseudoduganella sp. R-34. The sequence continues at coordinate 5,214,124 of NZ_CP184572.1, read as the reverse complement.
GCCGCGGCCATGCTGACCGGCTCGATCGGCATGCTGCCATCGGCTTCGCTGGACGCCAACAACAAGGGCCTGTATGAACCATCGCACGGCTCGGCTCCCGATATCGCGGGCAAGGGCGTCGCCAACCCGCTGGCCACGATCCTGTCGGCCGCCATGATGCTGCGCTACTCCCTGAATCGCGCGGAGCAGGCCGACCGCATCGAAAACGCAGTCAAGAAGGTGCTGGCCCAAGGCCTGCGCACGCCTGACATCTACGAAGAGGGCACCAACAAGGTGGGCACCGAGCAGATGGGCGATGCGGTGGTGGCGGCGCTCTAGAACCGGTAAACCAGTGTCCGACCCGCAGGGTCAGACACCGGGGTACCGGTTTAGAATTGAAACGAATTAACCCCAAAGGAAAGCAAAATGAAACTCGTAGGTCTGGTTGGTTGGCGCGGCATGGTCGGTTCGGTCCTGATGCAGCGCATGCAGGAAGAGGGCGACTTTGCCCATATCGAGCCGGTATTCTTCTCCACTTCGAACACCGGCGGCGCTGCGCCGAAGATGGCGAAGAACGAGACTACCCTGAAGGACGCCACCAACATCGACGAACTGAAACGCTGCGAGATCATCATCTCCTGCCAGGGCGGCGACTACACCACCGAGGTATTCCCGAAGCTGCGCGCAGCGGGCTGGAACGGCTACTGGATCGACGCCGCGTCGACCCTGCGCATGGACAAGGACGCTGTGATCGTGCTCGATCCGGTCAACCTGAACGTGATCAAGGACGCGATGGCCAAGGGCGTGAAGAACTTCATCGGCGGCAACTGCACCGTGTCCTGCATGCTGATGGGCCTGGGCGGCCTGTTCAAGCAGGACCTGGTGGAGTGGATGACCTCCATGACCTACCAGGCGGCATCGGGTGGCGGCGCCCAGCACATGCGCGAGCTGCTGACCCAGTACGGCACCATCAACGCCTCCGTCAAGCACCTGCTGGACAACCCGGCTTCCGCCATCCTGGAAATCGACAAGCAGGTGCTGGCCACCCAGCACGGCCTGTCGCCGGAAGAAACCAAGCAGTTCGGCGTGCCGCTGGGCGGCAACCTGATCCCGTGGATCGACAAGGACCTGGGCAACGGCCAGTCGAAGGAAGAGTGGAAGGGCGGCGCCGAGACCAACAAGATCCTGGGCCGCGGCGAAGGCTTCTCCGCCTCCGCGATCCCGGTCGACGGCCTGTGCGTGCGCATCGGCGCCATGCGCTGCCACAGCCAGGCGCTGACCATCAAGCTGCGCAAGGATGTGCCGCTGGACGAGATCAACGACATCATCGCCAAGGACAACCAGTGGGTGAAGTTCGTGCCGAACACCCGCGAGGCCTCGGTCAAGGAACTGACCCCGGCCGCCGTCACCGGCAGCCTGACGATCCCGGTCGGCCGCGTGCGCAAGATGTCGATGGGCGGCGACTACCTGTCGGCCTTCACGGTGGGCGACCAGCTGCTGTGGGGCGCGGCCGAGCCGCTGCGCCGCATGCTGCGCATCGTATTGGATAAATAAACTGTTATTAATCAGCTAATAACTACTGAATAATAAACAAGTTAAACAGTATTTTCTAAAAGCCGGATTTCAAAGGAAATTCCGGCTTTTTCTTTGGGCGAAGGAATATTTTCGGCATGAACGAAACAGAATAGTTCCTTTAAAGGAAGAATAGTGGGACAATGCTTGCATGCTCCAAAGCATGATGTTATGTTGAGACCTCTGGAAAAGTAACTTTGTTTCCACGTTAACCATTTTTCGTCGCTCACTATGCCTGTTCAAAAACCTTCCAAGGTCGCTTCGTTCGCGTTGAAAACACTGACCGCTGCCATGCTCAGCGGTGCAGTGCTCGCACCTATTTCCGTCAACGCAGCAGGCCTTGGCAAGCTCACTGTGCTCTCCTCGCTGGGGCAGCCGCTGCGCGCCGAAATCGAATTGACTGCCGTTACCCCTGAAGAAGCATCCGAACTGGTGGCCAAGCTGGCCTCGGTGGATGCCTTCCGTGCCGCCAATATCGACTTCAATTCGGCATTGCTCAGCCTGCGCTTCGAGGTCGAAGCCCGTGGCTCGCGCCAATTTATCCGCATTACTTCGTCCCAGCCGATCAACGAGCCTTTCGTTGACATGCTGCTGGAATTGACCTGGACTAACGGTCGCCTGGTACGCGAGTACACCTTCCTGCTGGACCCGGCCGACCTGCGCACGACCAATTCGGCGCAAGTGGCGGCGCAGCGTTCGCGTCCTGCCGCCAAGCCGGCAGCGGCCCCTGCGGCCGCGCCTGCTGCTGCAGCACCGGCCCAAGCAGCTGCGCCAAGCGCCGCGCCGTCGGCAGCGGCCGCCCCGTCGCGTGCACCGGAGCCGGCCGCTGCGCCGCGCGCCGCTGCCGCCCAGGACGGTGCCGCTGACAGCTATCAAGTCAAGAAGGGCGATACGCTGGGCAAGATCGCCGGCCGCCTGAAACCGGCCGACGTGTCGCTGGACATGATGCTGGTTGCGCTGTACCGCGCCAATCCGGATGCGTTCAACGGCTCCAACATGAACCGCCTGAAGTCCGGCACCATCCTGTCCGTGCCGGATGCCAGCACCGTCAAGGGCACCAGCCAGGGCGAAGCCCACGGCGTGGTGGTGGCGCATGCTGCCGACTTCAACGCCTACCGCTCCAAGCTGGCAGGCCAGGTGGCTGCGGCGACTCCGTCCAAGGAAGCGGAATCCCAGCAAAGCCAGACCGGCAAGATCACCGCCCAGGTCAAGGAACGCCCGACTGCCGTCACCGAGTCGAAAGACCAGCTGAAACTGTCCAAGGCAGGCGAAACTTCCAGCAAGCCAGGCAAGACCGGCGCGGTGGAAGACAAGATCGCCAAGGACCGCCAGATGGCGGACGCCAGCGCCCGCGTGAAGGAGCTGGAAAAGAACGTCAACAATCTCGAGAAGCTGATGGAGGTGAAGAGCAAGGCAGCCGCCAGCGCGCAAGCGAAGGCCAGCGCGCCGGCACCCGCTCCAGCCCCTGCGCCGGCGGCCGCGGCACCGGCTGCCAGCCCGGCTGTCAAGCTGTCCGAACCGACGCCTGCGCCTGCTGCATCCGCTCCAGCCCCGGCTCCAGTTCCAGCAGCTACGGCACCGGCTCCGGAAGCCTCGGCGCCGGCGGAAGCCGCACCAGAGAAGCCAGCCAAGCCGAAGCGTTCCGTAGCTGCGCCTCCTCCTGCGAAGGTCGAGCCGGGCCTGGTCGACATGATCATGGAGAACATTAAGGTGATCGGCGCCGGCGTTGCTGCGCTGCTGGGCATCGCAGCGCTGATGGTGGTCCGCCGCCGCAAAGCTGCCGAAGAACTGGCGCTGCCGAATACGGAAGCAGCCAGCGTGCTGGGCGATCCTGGCACCACCGCGCACTCGCTGTTCGCCGAAACCGGCGGCCAGAGCGTGGACACCAGCAACAGCGTGTTCAACTCCAACTTCGCACCTTCGGCCAGCCAGCTCGATACCAATGAAGTCGATCCGGTGGCGGAAGCCGATGTGTACATCGCTTACGGCCGCGATGCCCAGGCAGAGGAAATCCTGAAGGAGGCGCTGCGCGTCCATCCGGAACGCCACCCAGTGCGCCTGAAGCTGCTGGAAATCTATGCCGGCCGCAAGGATGCACGTTCCTTCGAAACCCAGGCCAGCGAGCTGTACTCGATGACCAAAGGCGTGGGCGATGAGTGGGCGCAAGCTGCTGCGCTGGGTGTCAGCATCGATCCTGACAATCCACTGTACGTCAGTGCAGCGCAAGCCAAGGCCGCTGCCGGCATGGGCGGCGCCGCCGCTGCCGCCGGTGCAGCCCCTTTCGTAGCCAGCGAGTCGAATGAGCTCAACGACTTCGCTGCGATGTTTGCTGAGCCCGCTGCACCAGCCAAAACTGCTGCCGATGGCCTGGACCTGGACCTGAGCCAGGACGCCGCACCGGCTGCTGCCAGCGTGATGGACTTTGACCTGGACCGCGACGCAGGTGCGCTGCCGTCCCTGGCTGAAGAATCCAAACCAAGCCCGAAAGCTGCCGACAGCAACACCCTGGACTTCGACCTCGGTGGCCTGAGCTTCGACGAGCCTGCACCTGCGGCGCCAGTCGTGGCTGAAGCTGCGCCGGCGCCTGTCCCGGCTGCGGAAGAAGTACAGGACCTGTCTTTCGACCTGGGCCTGGATACCCCGGCTGCCAAGGTGGAAACGGTGGAAGCAGCCCCAGTGCCTGATGCGATGGCCGATATCGGCATGGACTTCAACCTGGACCTGCCAAGCGAGTCCAAGCCGGCGGCACCGGCAGCCGATCCGCTGGCAGACCTGAGCAGCATGGACTTTTCGCTGCCTGCGGCAAGCGCGCCAGCAGCAGCGCCGGTGGAAGAAGCACCGCTGTCGGTGGCCGACTTTGCGCTGGACCTGCCAATGGAAGCCGCACCTGCCGCGGCACCGGCGCCGGCAGCAGCGGACTTCGACCTGTCCGGCATCGACCTTGATCTCGGCGGCGCGGCCCAAGTGGCCGAGGCACCGAAGAACGAGGAAGAAATGTCCGCCCTCCACATGGAAATGGACACCAAGCTGGACCTGGCTGTGGCTTACCAGGAAATCGGCGACAAGGAAGGCGCCCGCGAGCTGCTGGATGAAGTGATCCGCGGCGGCAGCGACGACCAGGTCTCCCGTGCTTCGGCAATGCGCGCCCAGCTCGGCTAATCCCTGATTCGCCGTATAATGCCCGGTCACAGATCAATCTGACCGGGCATTTTTTATTTTGAAACGCATTGCATTAGGGGTTCAGTACAACGGCGCCGACTGGCTTGGCTACCAGATCCAGCCGCACGGCCAGACCGTGCAGAACAAGCTGGAGGAAGCCATCGAGCGTTTCGCCTGCGTCAGGCTGGGCACAACCTGCGCCGGCCGCACCGACGCCGGCGTGCACGCCTTGAACCAGGTGGTGCATTTCGACACCGAACTCGATCGCGCCGAACACGCCTGGGTGCGCGGCATCAATGCCTTCCTGCCCGAATCGATCGGCGTGCGCTGGGCGCGCTACCTGCCGGAAGCGCCGACGCCGGAGCAGGAATTCCATTCGCGCTTCAGCGCCCGGTCCCGTACTTATCATTACCTGCTGTACAACCACCAGGTGCGTTCGCCGCTGCTGGCAGGCCGCGCCGGCTTCACCCACTGGAAGCTGGACGTGGAGCGCATGCGCGAAGCCGTCAAGCCGCTGATCGGCACCCACGACTTCACGGCCTTCCGCGCCTCCATGTGCCAGGCCAAAACGCCGGTCAAGGAAATGCAGATGATCGAGATCGAGCGCCACGGCGACATGATCCTGTTCACGCTGCGCGCCAACGCCTTCCTGCACCATATGGTGCGCAACCTGGTCGGCTCGCTGGTCTACGTTGGCCAGGGACGGGAAAATACCGACTGGATGGGAGAACTGCTGGAAGGGAAGGACCGCACCAAGGCGGCGCCGACCTTCATGCCGGACGGGCTGTACCTGTCCCGGATCGAATACGACGCAAAATGGGGCTTGCCGTACGAGGAGCCCAGCATCCTGCCTGCTTTCTGAGGAAATTCACACATGCCACGCACGCGCATCAAGATCTGCGGCCTGACCCGCGAAGAAGACGTCCAGGCAGCTGTCGCTGCAGGCGCCGATGCGGTGGGTTTTGTGTTTTACGAGAAGAGCCCGCGCTATGTGGCGCCCGCCCGCGCGGCCGAGTTGATTGCGCTGCTGCCGCCCTTCGTGACGCCGGTCGGCCTGTTCGTCAATCACACGGCGCAGCAGGTGGCTGACACCGTGGCAGTCGCGCCAGTGTCACTTTTGCAATTCCATGGCGATGAGACCGCGGAGCAGTGCGCGCAAGCGGCGCGTGCGGCGGGCAGGGCATTTGTGCGTGTCTTCCGCGTCAAACCCGACACAAGCGGCGCTGAGCTGCTAGAATATGAGCAACTTTGCCGCGCATCCAGTGGCTTGTTCTCGGGCCTCCTGCTCGACACCTTCGTGGATGCATATGGCGGCGCAGGAAAGGTTTTCGATTGGTCCCTAATCCCAAAAGATCTCGCGCATCGGGCCGTTTTGAGTGGTGGCTTGAGCGTGCAAAATGTGACTGGCGCAGTGGCCAGCGTTCGCCCTTACGCGGTTGACGTCTCAAGTGGCGTCGAGCGCGCCAAGGGTATCAAAGATGCTCGCCTGATCGCGGACTTCATCCGCGGCGTGCGGGCAGCAGATGCCACTATTGAGAAAGATCCGCACCATGAAAACCCCGGTTGATGCGCCTCCTGCGCACCTGTTCCACGCCTCGTCTTACCACCTGCCTGACGCCACCGGCCATTTCGGCCCTTACGGCGGCTCCTTCGTTGCCGAAACCCTGAGCTACGCGCTGGCCGAACTGCGCGAAGCCTATGACCGCTACAGCAAGGACGAACTGTTCCTTGAAGAGTTCCGCTATGAGCTGAAGCACTTCGTCGGCCGTCCATCGCCTGTGTATCACGCCAAGCGCTGGTCCGAGCAACTGGGCGGCGCGCAGATCTTCTTCAAGCGCGAAGACCTGAACCACACCGGCGCGCACAAGATCAACAACGTGATCGGCCAGGCCTTGTTGGCCAAGCGCATGGGCAAGCCGCGCATCATCGCCGAAACCGGCGCCGGGCAGCATGGCGTGGCTACCGCCACCATCTGCGCGCGCTTCGGCCTGGAATGCGTCGTGTACATGGGCAGCGAGGACGTGAAACGCCAGGCGCAGAACGTGTATCGCATGAAGCTCCTGGGCGCGACCGTGGTGCCGGTGGAATCCGGCTCCAAGACCCTGAAAGATGCGCTAAACGAGGCGATGCGCGACTGGGTCACCAATATTGAAAACACTTTCTACATCATCGGCACGGTGGCGGGTCCGCATCCGTATCCGATGATGGTGCGCGACTTCCAGTCCGTGATCGGCGAGGAGTGCCTGCAGCAGATGCCTGAGATGACCGGGCGCCAGCCGGATTATGTGGTGGCCTGCATCGGCGGCGGCTCGAATGCGATGGGTATTTTCTATCCTTATATCGACCAGGCTGCGACGGCGCTGGTGGGCGTGGAGGCGGCAGGCGAGGGGCTGGACACCGGCAAGCACGCTGCTTCGCTGACGGCCGGCTATCCGGGCGTTTTGCACGGCAACCGCACTTACCTGCTGCAGGACGAGGGCGGGCAGATTATCGAGACGCACTCGGTGTCGGCGGGCCTGGATTATCCGGGCGTGGGCCCTGAGCACTCCTACCTGAAGGATTCGGGACGTGCGCAGTATGTGTCGATCACCGATGATGAGGCGCTGCAGGCTTTCCATGATTGCTGCCATATCGAGGGGATCATTCCTGCGCTGGAGTCTTCGCATGCGCTGGCCTATGCGGCCAAGCTGGCGGCGACACTGACGAAGGACAAGATCATCCTGGCCAACCTGTCGGGCCGGGGGGACAAGGATATGCACACCGTCGCCCAGCGCGCCGGCCTGCAGTTCTAAAACCGGTAAACCGGTGCCTGACCCGCAGGGTCAGGCACCTGGCCAGCGACCGCCGCGTACCAGTGTCTGACCCCGTGGGTCAGACACTGCCTTACCGGTTTGAAAGGAAAAAACATGACTCGTATCGCACAAACCTTCGCCGCCCTGAAAGCGCAAAACAAGAAAGCCCTGGTCACCTTCATCACCGCAGGCGACCCGCAGCCCGGCAAAACCGTGGAACTGATGCACGCCCTGGTCGAGGGTGGCGCCGACATTCTCGAACTCGGCATCCCATTCTCCGACCCGATGGCCGAAGGTCCCGTGATCCAGCGCGCCTGCGAGCGTGCGCTGGCCAACGGCGTCGGCATCCGCGACTGCTTCGACTTCGTGCGCGAATTCCGCAAAACCAACACGACCACCCCAGTCGTCCTGATGGGCTACGCCAACCCGATCGAGCGCCTCGGCGCCGACGCCTACATCGACGCCAGCCGCGCCGCCGGTGCCGATGGCGCGATCGTGGTCGATTACCCCCCGGAAGAATGCGAGGAATTCGCCGCCAAGATGCGCGCGGCAGGGCAGGACCTGATCTTCCTGCTGGCCCCGACGTCGACCGAGCAGCGCGTGCAGCAAGTGGCGCGCGTCGGCAGCGGTTTCACGTACTATGTGTCGCTGAAGGGCGTCACCGGCGCCGGCCATATCGATACCGAAGACGTGGCGCGCCGGCTGGACATGATCCGCAAGCACGTCCAGCTGCCGTTGGGCGTCGGTTTCGGCATCCGCGACGGCGCCACGGCCAAGGCTGTGGCTTCGGTGGCCGATGCGGTGGTGATCGGCAGCCGCATCATCCAGGAAATCGAAGCGGCCGGCCCGGAAAATGCTGCAAAATCAGTACGATCGTTCGTTTCCGGCATTCGCCAGGCACTCGACGAAAACCGTTGATTTGAGAGCAATGTTCTGCCTGTTTTGTTCGACAGGACAGGCAGAACCGGCTACACTTCCGGCCTAAGTTAGTGCAAGAGGAGAAATTTATGAGCTGGTTGGAAAAATTGCTGCCACCGCGCATCCAGCGCTCGGAAGCTGCCGCTCGCAAGACAATGCCTGAAGGCCTGTGGGTGAAATGCCCATCCTGCGAGGCAGTGCTGTACCGTACCGACCTCGAGTCGAACCTGCACGTCTGCCCCAAGTGCGACCACCACATGCGTATCCGCGCCCGCGAGCGCCTGGATGCACTGCTGGACGCCGGCGGCCGTTATGAAATCGGCCAGGAGACCCTGCCGGTCGATACGCTGAAGTTCAAGGACAGCAAGAAATACCCTGATCGCCTGAAGCAGGCGATGGAAGCCACCGGTGAAACCGACGCCCTGATCGCGATGGGCGGCTCGATCATGAGCCTGCCGGTTGTGGTGGCTTGCTTCGAATTCGAATTCATGGGCGGCTCCATGGGTTCCGTGGTGGGCGAACGCTTTGCCCGCGCGGCCCAGGTGGCGCTGGAGCAGAAGGTGCCGTTCATCTGCGTGACCGCCACCGGCGGCGCACGTATGCAGGAAGGCCTGCTGTCGCTGATGCAGATGGCAAAAACCACTGCCATGCTGACCAAGCTGGCCGAGAAGAAGCTGCCGTTCATCTCCGTGCTGACCGACCCGACCATGGGCGGCGTGTCGGCATCGTTCGCCTTCATGGGCGACGTGGTGATGGCCGAGCCGAAGGCGCTGATCGGCTTTGCCGGCCCGCGCGTGATCGAGAATACCGTGCGTGAAAAGCTGCCGGAAGGCTTCCAGCGTTCCGAGTTCCTGCTGACCAAGGGCGCGATCGACATGATCGTGGACCGCCGCCAGATGCGCGAAGAAATCGCACGCCTGCTGGCGCTGATGCAGAACCAGGCCGCGGAAGTGCTGGCCTAAGCTTTACGTCGAGTTTTAAGTATCACCGGCGCGCGCAGCCTCCTGCGCTGCGCGCCCAAAAATCCCTCCCTGGCGATAATGTCCAATCTCCCGAATACCCTCCCTGAATGGCTTGCGCTGATCGAGTCGCGCCATGCCGAAACCGTCATCAACATGGGCCTGGACCGCGTGCGCGCCGTCAAGGAACGCATGGCGCTTGCCTTCAAGTGCCCGGTCATCATGGTGGCCGGCACCAACGGCAAGGGCTCGACCTGCGCCATGCTGGAATCGATCCTGCTGCAAGGCGGCTACCGTGTCGGCCTGTACATCAAGCCGCACTTCCTGCACTTCAATGAGCGTGCGCGCCTGAACGGCGACATGGCCAGCGATGAGCAACTGGTGGAGAGCTTCAATTTCGTGGAACGGGCGCGCGGCGATATTTCGCTGACCTATTTCGAGTTCACCACACTGGCCATCATGCACCTGATGTCGCAGGCGACGCTGGACGTGGTCATCCTGGAAGTTGGCCTGGGCGGCCGCCTGGATGCGGTCAATGTGATCGATGCCGACGTGTCGATCGTGACCAGCGTCGATATCGACCACGTCGATTACCTGGGCGGTACGCGCGAACAGATCGGCTTTGAAAAGGCCGGCATCTTCCGCACCGGCAAGGCAGCGATCTGCAGCGACCCGGTGCCGCCGCAGTCCCTGATCGACCACGCCATGGAAATCGGCGCTGACCTCTGGCTGATGGGCCGCGATTTCAATTATGCGGGCGACAAGCAGCAGTGGAACTACGGCGGCCGGTCGCAGCGCCGCAATTCGCTGGCCTATCCCGGCCTGCGCGGCGCCAACCAGTTGCTGAACGCCTGCGCGGCGCTGGCGGCCCTGGAGGCGCTGAAGATGGAACTGCCGGTTGGCGCGCAGGAGGTGCGTACCGGGCTGGTGATGGTAGAGCTGCCGGGCCGCTTCCAGGTGCTGCCAGGCCGTCCGACGGTGATCTACGACGTGGCGCACAACCCGCACGCGGCGGCGGCGCTGGCGCAGAACGTAGGCAATATGGGCTTCAGCCCATTTACCTTCGCGGTGTTCGGTTCCATGCACGACAAGGATATCGATGGCGTCATCAAGGCCATGGCGCCATGCGTGGACCATTGGTGCCTTACCAATTTGCCATCGCCGCGCGCAGCCGCCGCTTCCGAGCTGGCTGCCAAGGTGCAGCTAATTGAGCCGAAAATGGACGAAAAAACCGTCAATATTTTCGATGATCCAGGCCAGGCATTCGCAAATGCGATGAGCAGGGCAGGCGAGAATGATAGAATTGTGGTCTTTGGATCATTTCTGACTGTCGCCGGCGTCATGGCGGCGAAAAAATCCTCACTCCACTGAGAACATTCCGCATGGGCTTGTTATCGAAATTTGGCAAAAACAAGCAAGATGCTGCTGGTGAAGACAGCGGCTACTACCGCGCGCAGGACGACAGGGCCCTGGACGAAAAGGCCCGTTCCAAGCGCGCATCCAGCGCTGGCGCCGACGCGGCGCCGCGCCGCAATTCCAGCAAAAATTCCCCCGATCCGGTCCTGCCGGAGAAGAAACGCGCCCGCCGTCGCCTGGTAGGCGCGATCGCGCTGGCGCTGGCCGTTGCCATCGGCCTGCCGATGCTGCTCGACTCGGAGCCGAAATCATCGGTGTCCGATATCGCCATCAGCATGCCGTCGAAGGACAAGCCGGGCGAACCGCTGAATGGCGGCCCTGCCGTGGCGCCTGCGCTCGAGCAGCCTGCCCCGGCGCCAGCTCCGGCGGCCAACAAGCCAGTCTCCGCGTCGCCATCGACGCGTACCGTGGCTCCTGTTGCCGCAGCGGGCGCGTCGCTGGATAAAGGCGAAGAGATTGTCCACGTGCCGACCAAGCCGGCCGTGACCGAAACTCCGAAGCCGCCAAAAGCGGCCGAACCGAAAGCGACCGAGCAGAAAGTCGCCAAGGCCGAGGTGAAGCATCCCGAACCGAAGCCTGAACCAAAGAAACCGGAACCTAAACAGGAAGCCAAGCCTGCCCACACTGACGATGCGCGCGCCATGGCTATCCTGGAAGGCAAGCCAGCCGAAGCAGCGCCTTCGACCAAATACGTGGTCAAGGTCGCCGCCTTCGCGACCAAAGACAAAGTGGACGAGCTGCAGCGCAAGCTTGGCGAAGCCGGCATCAAGTCCTATGCGCAGAAAGTCAACACCGCCAACGGCGAATTGACCAGCGTGCGAGTCGGTCCATTCCCGAACAAGGAAGAGGCCGAAAAGGTCAAAGCCAAGCTGGGCAAACTGGGCCTTAGCGGCAACGTGACCCCGGCCTGACTGACGATTTGAGGCTGCGCTGACGTGACGATTTTCGATTACCTGGTTATTTTCGTGCTGATCGCATCCATCGTCATCAGTACCATGCGCGGCCTGGTCAAGGAAGTATTGTCGCTGGCTGGCTGGATCGTTGCCTTCGTCATCGCCAACGTTTACGGTCCATGGCTTGCGCCCATGCTGCCGGAAGCCCTGCCGGGCGAGGTGGTGCGCCTGATCGTTGCCTTCATTGCGCTGTTTATCGGAGTGCTCATCCTCATGGCCTTGTTGACCATGGCAATCAATGCGCTGATCGAAGCCGGCGGCCTGTCGTTCGCCGACCGCGGCCTGGGAGCCCTGTTCGGGCTCGGCCGGGGCATTGTGATTGTGCTGGCCGGCGTCATATTGTGTGGGATGACCTCCATGCCCAAGCAGGAATTCTGGAAAGGCGCGCTGTTGAGTCCCATGGCGGAATCCGGCGTGCGTACCGTAAAACCATTCCTGCCCGCCGCGATGGCGGAGCATGTCCATTTTTAGAATTCTTTAAATCCGCAGCACCAAGTTTAGGAGCACACCATGTGTGGCATCGTCGGCGTCGTATCCCACCAACCAGTCAACCAGATGCTGTATGACGCGCTGCTGCTGTTGCAGCACCGCGGCCAGGATGCGGCAGGCATCGCAACCAACCAAAGCAACACGTTCTCGATGCACAAGGCCAATGGCCTGGTGCGCGACGTGTTCCGTACCCGTAATATGCGTTCGCTGAACGGCAATTCCGGTATCGGCCACTGCCGCTACCCGACCGCCGGTTCCTCCAGCGAAGAAGAAGCGCAGCCGTTCTACGTCAACGCGCCGTTCGGCATCACGCTGGCGCACAACGGCAACCTGACCAACTGGGAACAGCTCAAGGACGAGATGTTCAAGAACGACCGCCGCCACATCAACACCGATTCCGATTCGGAAGTGCTGTTGAACGTGCTGGCGCACGAGATCCAGAAAGCCTCCACGGACGTCACCCTGACCCCGGCCAACATCTTCCAGGCGGTGACGGTGCTGATCAAGCGCGTGCGCGGCGGCTATGCCGCGGTGGCGCAGATCGCAGGCAGCGGCATGCTGGCCTTCCGCGACCCGAACGGCATCCGCCCGCTGTGCCTGGGGGCGAACGAAACCGCCGACGGCACCGAATACATGATCGCATCCGAATCCGTCGCGCTGGAAGGCATGGGCTTCCGCTTCGTGCGCGACGTGTTGCCGGGTGAAGCGATCTTCATCGACAACGACAACCAGCTGCATGCGCAGATCTGCGCCGCTGCGCCAAAACTGAATCCATGCGTGTTCGAATATGTCTACCTGGCGCGTCCCGACTCGGTGATTGACGGCGCCTCGGTCTACAACACCCGCCTGAAGATGGGCGAATACCTGGCCGACAAGATCAAGCGCGAAGGCCTGGCCGAAGGCGTGGACGTCGTGATGCCTATCCCTGACTCTTCGCGTCCTGCCGCGATCCAGCTGGCGATGCGCCTGGGTGTGGATTACCGCGAAGGCTTCATCAAGAACCGCTACATCGGCCGCACCTTCATCATGCCGGGCCAGGCAATGCGTAAGAAATCCGTGCGCCAGAAGCTGAACGCCATCGGCGACGAATTCAAGGACAAGGTCGTGCTGCTGGTGGACGATTCGATCGTGCGTGGCACCACCTCGCGCGAGATCGTGCAAATGGCGCGCGAAGCCGGCGCCAAGAAAGTGATCTTCGCCTCCGCCGCACCGCCAGTGCTGTACCCGAACGTGTACGGCATCGACATGCCGACCCGCGACGAACTGATCGCCCACGGCCGCACGCTGGACGAAATCTGCAAGGAAATCACCGCCGACGCGCTGGTCTATCAGGACCTGGAAGATCTGAAGAAATCGATCGCCGACGTGAACCCGGCGTTGACCGAGTTCGAGGCCTCCTGCTTCGACGGCAAGTACATCACCGGCGACGTGTCGGCCGAGTACCTGGACCGCATCGAACAGGCGCGCCACAACCCGACCAAGGCCAAGGTTGCCGAAGACGCGGCACGCACGCAACTGAACCTGAACACTGCTACGACGGAATCCTGATGAAGAACTACGGCTTCACGACGACCATCCTGCACAACGACCGCCAGAAAGGCATCGAACACGGCTCCCTGCATAAGCCGATCCATACCTCGGTGACGTTCGGCTACGCCGACGCGCGCCAGCTGGCGTCGGTGTTCCAGGGCAAGGAGCCGGGCTTCCGCTACGGCCGCCAGGGCAACCCGACGGTTGCCGCGCTGGAGGACAAGGTCAGCAAGATGGAGCAGGGCGTGGGCACGATCTGCTTTGCCACGGGCATGGGCGCCATCGGCGCCGTGTTCCAGGCGCTGCTGCGTGCCGGCGACCATGTCGTGTCGTCGTCGTTCCTGTTCGGGAATACCAACTCGCTGTGGCAGACCGTGGCGGGGCAGGGCGTGGGCGTGGACTTTGTCGACGCCACCGACGTGGCAAACGTAGCCGCGGCGCTGAAGCCAGAAACCCGCATGGTGTTCGTGGAGACCATCGCCAACCCGCGCACCCAGATCGCCGACCTCAAACGCATCGGTGAACTGTGTGCCGCGCGCGGTATCCTGTACATCGTCGACAACACGATGACGTCGCCCTACCTGTTCCGGCCGAAGGACGTGGGCGCGGGCCTGGTGGTGAATGCGCTGACCAAATCCATCGGCGGCCATGGCAACGCTCTGGGCGGCGCGCTGACCGACACCGGCGCTTACGACTGGACCAGGTTCCCGAATATCTTCGAGAACTACAAGAAAAATCCAGCGGTGCAGTGGGGCCTGGTGCAAATCCGCGCCAAGGCGCTGCGCGATTTCGGCGCATCGCTGGCGCCGGAAGCTGCACACCATATCGCCGTCGGCGCCGAAACGCTGGCACTGCGCATGGACCGCACGTCGGCCAACGCGCGCGCCCTGGCCGAAATGCTGGAAGCCGACGAGCGCGTGGCAGCCGTGTACTACCCGGGCCTCAAATCGCACCCGCAGCATGGCATCGCAGCGGAGCTGTTCAAGGACTTCGGCTCGTTGCTGAGCTTCGAGCTGAAGGAGGGCATCGACTGCTTCGACTACCTCAACAAGCTGAAGCTCGCGATCCCGACTTCCAACCTCGGCGACACGCGTACGCTGGTGATCCCGGTCTCGCACACCATCTTCTACGAGATGGGCCCCGAACGCCGCGCTTCGATGGGTATCGCCGAGAGCCTGATTCGCGTCTCCGTCGGCATCGAAGATACCGCCGACCTGATCGCCGACTTCAAGAACGCATTGGATTAAGAAACGAAAGTCGGGGTCAGGTCTGGCAATCCGCCACGTTTTTCGCCATGCGAAAAACGTGGCGGATTGCCAGACCTGACCCCGACTTTTATTTAGTACGGGACGCCGAAGATGGCGCTGAAGCGGGCCTTTTGTTCGGCGGTCGCGGCCGGATCGCGCAGCAGGTAGGTTTCCAGCATGCCGAATTGCTCAAGGCGCAGGCCGATCTCCTTGAATAGCGGGCTCAGATCCGGCGCCTTGCTGGTGGCGACGATGTTGTTCAGCAGCGGGTCGAGGTCGACGCCGCTGATCGCCTTGCCGATGCGGACAATATCGGCCTGGTCGTATTGCTTGCCCTTGCGCCCGAACTCCTTGTACATCTCGTTCAGCAGCGTGTCGAGGCTGACCTTGCCCTTGCTGGCCTTGCGCAGTTCGACGTCCATCGCCAGGCCGGCGATCGTGCCGCCGCCGTAGACCAGCAGCCAGTTGCGGTGCTTGTCCTTCACCGCTTCGCGTACGGTGACGGTCAAGCCTTGCACGTTGCGCGCGACGTTCTGGCCGCGTGCGAGATTTTCCAGCTGCTGGATCAGCATGCTGCGGTCCATCAGCTTGTTGCGCGCCATGGTGATCACGGTGACGTAGTCGTTCACCCCTTCCTTGAACCACTCTTCGCTTTCGTTCTTCGGCACCAGCGAGTGGCCATCCCAGAAATGGGCCAGTTCGTGCGCCATTACCTTGCCCCAGATCGGACGGGCGACTTCGCTGCCGTCGTCTTTCAGGTATTGGCTGAAGGAGCCGGCAAACGCACCGCCGTCGCCGCTATCGCCCTGGTTGATCACGATCAGGAAGCGGTCGGCGACCGGTCCGCGGCCATACAGCTTCTGGTAGCTGTTCATCTGCTTGTCGATCATGGAGATGAAGGCGTCGCGCCGCTTCCAGTACTGCTTGCCCATCACCAGCGTCATTTCAACACCGCCCGCCTTGAAGGTTTCCGCGTGAGCCGTGCCGAAGAAGAAGGCGTTGTTCACCAGTTCACGCCGCGACTCGACCAAAAAGGTGCCCGGCTTGCCGGTGCTGCGCCAAGGCGTATTGGCTTTCCATCCTATCGGCAGGTCGAATGTGACTTCGGTTTGCCCGAGCATTTTCTCGCCGGGGACGATGAACAAGGGATAGCCGACCGACATCAAGCCTTCGTCGGTGTGATAGGACACTTCTTCGTTCCCGCCCGGCCATTGGTATTTGTCGTGCTCCAGCCGGATGTCGTAAGACAGGCGCAGGCGGCGGTCGCCGTCCACGTCGTATTCGCCTTCGCCCTTGTCTTTCAGGACGACGGCATTGCCGGCCATGTCGTGCACTTGCAGTTTTTCGATCAGGTCGGCCTGGCCGTTTTTGAGCTGCGGTATCGGCATGCAGTTGAACAGCGCGAGGTCGCGGCCCTCGACCCAGACGTCGGCTTCGACGTGGGCGCGTTTGGCATCCTTGTCGATGCTGAGGCGGTAGTGGTTGGCCTGGTTGTCGAAGGCGAACGCGGATTGCGCCGCCAGCATCGCAGCTGCGATGCAGAAAGGCTTGAACATCAAATCTCCCCGGTTGTGGTGTGCTTTTTGTGACTGTAAGTGAGCGCAGCCACCCGGGGAGCGTGGCTGCGACGAAATGCAGGATTGGCTAGACAGGCTGCAGGTTTAGCGTAGCGCTTTTTCCACAACGGCCTTCATGGCAGGCATGGCGCAGCGCAGCGCTGCGTGGCCACAGTCGGTGTCAAGCACGGTGGCTTCTTCCTTGCGCAGCTTGGAGAAGGCGATTGCCGGCCCAGGGTTGACCAAGTGGTCTTGGGCTGCATTGATCGGGACCAGTCGCGCCTTGATGCGCGGCGCCGCGTCTTCCAGCTTGCCGCCCTGGGCGATATCGTGGCCCAGTACAGCGCGGATCTGCCAGAGGGAATTGTTGGCGTCAGTGCCGTCAGGATCGGAGGCCTGGCTCTCGCGGAAGAATTTTTCAAAGTCCTTCGGCGCGGTGCGTGCGCTGCGATGCGCCGGGCTGTCGAAGTTCATTGCGAACAGCAGGTTATACATTGGCAGCGCCGGGTTCTGGGCATAGCGGCCGCCTGCGTAGGCTGGCTCGTCAAGTACCGACTTTTCAACGATGCGCAGGAACAGCATGTCGGACGATGTCAGTCGCGGTGTGCCCGCGATGGGAATGGCTACGTCCATGAAGCCCGGGTAGCTGGCGGCCCATTGGAAGGCCTGCATGCCGCCCATCGAGTAGCCCATGACGGCGTGAAGGTGCTTGATGCCCAGTTTTTCGGTCAGGAGCTTGTGCTGGCTGGCGACCATGTCGCGTACCGAGAACTGCGGAAAGGAGGGGCCGGGTTGGGTCTTGCTGTTTGAAGGGGAGCAGGATACGCCATTGCCCAGTGCATCGACCACGATCACGTACCATGGCGCCGGATCGAACAGGGCGCCGCTTTGCAGCATCCCTGCCGCATCGCGGCTGGTGCCGGTGTGCCAGGTCGTGAACAGGATGACGTTTGATTTGTCAGCGTTCAGGGTGCCGAAAGTACGGTAGCCGATCGAGCAATCGTTGATGGTGGCTTTGTTTTCAAGCTGCAGGTCGCCCATGTTGGCGAACTGCTGTTGCGGGGCGGCGGCGTATGCGGTGGAAATGGACAGCGCCAAGGCGCACAGGATCGAGCTGATACGGCGGACGTGCATGTGATCTCCTCTCCTTTTTTCGATGCAAGAAGGATAACTCGAGCGGCCCTTGTCTTGGAACCCGAGTGCGACAGAATGCAGAAATGGGGGCGCAGGCTGGCTTAAAACGGCGCGCGGGCCAGCGGAGGGGCAGGGATTGCGCCAGCCGGGCCAGCGCGGGAGAAAGGCCCAGGGCGCACGTCGCACCCCGAGCGCAGGACGGTCTTAGTGCCAGGTTCGCATCAGGCCAACGGCCAGGCCTTCCAGGGCGAAGTCGTCTTCTTCGGTCACTGTGATCACCTTGAAGTCCGGATTTTCCGGCAGCAGTTCGATCTTGCTGCCGGTTTTGCGGTAGGTCTTGACGGTGACATCGTTGCCGATGCGGGCCACCACGACCTGGCCATTGCGGGCGCTGTCGGTCTTTTTCACGGCCAGCAGGTCGCCGTCCATGATGCCGATGTCGCGCATCGATTCACCGCGCACCTTCAGCAGGAAGTCCGGCTTGGCCGAGAACAGCTTGGGGTCGACGCTGTAGGTGGTCTCCAGGTTTTCCTGGGCCAGGATGGGCGAGCCGGCGGCGACGCGGCCGATCAGCGGCAGGGAAACCAGCATGCCGGCCGGGACGGCTGGCATGTCGTCGAATTCGACATTGGCACGAGCGGCCGGGCGCGGCGCTGCTGCACCGGTCGCCGGGCCGCCGAAGTTGCCGGTCAGGCGAATGCCGCGCGAGGTGCCGGCGGTAATTTCGATGGCGCCCTTGCGTTGCAGGGCTTTCAAGTGTTCTTCTGCAGCATTGGCGGACTTGAAGCCAAGCTCCGCCGCGATTTCGGCGCGGGTAGGCGGGAAGCCGGTGCTGTCGATCGCATCCTTGATCAGGTTGAGGATCTGTTCTTGTCGTGCTGTGAGCTTGATCATGGCGCTATGGTGAACTGTGGATATAGACAGTCTGTATTTTTGTACAGTATGAAAGGAATTGCAAGCAAATTTGTTGCAATGACAGAAAATATTCGGCTTAATAATGTTTCGACAACCATTGGAGGGCAGGATGGGACGGTTTGCTTTCTTGCTGGCGGCGGGGATTTCCTTGTTCGGTGCCGTGATTCATTTCGCGGCGCCTTGGCTGGGGCCGGAGTGGTATGCCTTCCTGCAGGCGCCGCCCAAGGTCGTTGCATCAGCCCGCGCCGGGACGTGGTTCGCGCCGGCTGGCGCGGTAGTCATAGGGGCCTTGATGTTGATCTGCTCCTTGTATGCGCTGGCTGGCGCAGGGCGCTTGCGCTGGTTGCCATTTGCGCAAATGGCGCAGGGCACGATTGCTGCGATTTGCCTGCTGCGCGGGCTGCTGGTGGTGCCTTACTTGTACAAATTCCCCGATCGTGTGTGGACGTTTGATGTGGTCGCCTCCCTGGTCTGGCTGGCGGCCGGGCTCGGGTTCCTCGCCGGGATCTTGCAATCGTCTGAGGCGACGCAGCCTGCCATGGCGGCGAGGGGCGAAGCCTCAGGCGATTAAGCCGCAGGCAAGCAGCGCGTCATCCAGCGTTCTTACCCGGAGCAATGCAAGGGCGCAGCTTCCAGGCGGCGTCGACTGGTCCATGCCCCGGCATGCCAGCCCAGCGGGCAGGGGGCTTTGCGCGCCATCAGTAAACCTTGAGCCGGCCGGCAAAGTCTGCTATGCTTGCGGGCTTACCTCTTCCCACACCCGTCTTGACGCCGGGGTGGGCTATATTCACAGTCCTTAAGGGAGTTATTAATGCGTCACTACGAAATCGTATTTATCGTCCACCCGGACCAAAGCGAGCAAGTGCCCGCGATGATCGAACGTTACAAGACCAGCGTGACCTCGCGCGGCGGTAACGTGCACCGTGTTGAAGATTGGGGCCGCCGTCAAATGGCGTACTCGATCCAGAAACTGGCCAAGGCACACTACATCTGCCTGAACATCGAATGCGACAACGAGACCCTGGTTGAGCTGGAAACCGCATTCAAATTCAATGATGCCGTGCTGCGTCACCTGACCGTCAAGATGAAGAAAGCGGAAACCGCTCCTTCCCCGATGATGAAGTCGGTCCAGCGTGAAGACGCGGCCAAGAGCCATCGCGCCGAAGCCCCAGCAGCTCCTGTAGCGGCGTAATTCCTGACAGGAGACGGTCTGTACAACCAGCTCCGGGTTACCGCCCTGATCGCCGAACGGGATGAGATTCGATACACCCCGGCCGGCCTGCCGATTGTGAATGCAAGCTTGCAGCACAGTTCGCAGCAGACAGAGGCAGGCATTGCCCGACTGACCGAGTTTGAAGTCCCTGCCGTTGCGGCAGGTGAGTTGTCAAAACGATTCAGTCAGGCGCCCCTTGGAGGCTTGTACGAGTTCACCGGTTTCCTGGCCAAGAAGAACCGCAATAGCAGAACCCTGGTGTTTCACATCATTGATTTTCGTGCTGTCTAAACAGCGCAATTTTTAAATACAGGAGCCTAAAATGGCATTCGGTAAAAAGTTCGACAAAAACAAGCTCAAGCTGAAAGAAAAGCGCAAGCAACAAAACCCACTGTTCAAGCGCAAGAAGTTCTGCCGCTTCACCGCCGCTGGCGTTGAGCAAGTGGACTACAAAGACGTAGACACCCTGAAAGATTTCATCCAGGAAAACGGCAAGATCATGCCAGCACGCCTGACCGGCACCAAGGCGCACTACCAGCGTCAAGTTGACACCGCGATCAAGCGCGCCCGCTACCTGGCCCTGCTGCCATACACCGATCTGCACCACGCTTAATTAGCGATCAGATCAGAGATCCTGGAGAATTAATATGCAAATCATCCTGCTGGAAAAAGTTGTTAACGTCGGCAACCTGGGCGACGTGGTGAAAGTGAAAGACGGCTACGCCCGTAACTTCCTGATCCCTCAGAAACTGGCACGCCGCGCTACCGCTGCTGCTGTTGCTGAATTCGAAGCCAAGCGCGCCGAACTGGAAAAAGCTGCTGCCGCCAAGCTGGCTGCTGCCCAAGCCCAAGGCGAGAAGCTGAACGGCATGACCGTGACCGTGTCGCAGAAAGCCGGCGTTGACGGCCGCCTGTTCGGTTCCGTGACCAACTTCGACATCGCTGAAGCCCTGACCAAAGCCGGCTTCGCAGTGGAAAAGTCCGCTGTGCGCCTGCCAACCGGTCCTCTGAAGACCACCGGCGAGTTCCCAGTGGCTGTTGCCCTGCACACCGACGTGGTCGCAGAAGTGACCGTGGCTGTTGTTGGCGAAGCTGCTTAATCAGCGTCGTAAATACAGCAAGAAAGCCGGGTTCGCCCGGCTTTTTTTATTTTCAGGGATTATTACGGCGTTGCCGAAGCAGGTATAATGCGCGCCATGAACGCCGCACCCCAGTCCGACCCACAAGTCGATTCCCTCCGCATCCCGCCGCACTCGATCGAGGCAGAGCAATCTGTCATCGGTGGTTTGTTGCGTGACAACGCGGCGTGGGACCGTATTGCGGACTTCATGAATGCGGAAGACTTCTACCGCTACGACCACCGCATCATCTTCGAGCAGATGATTCGCCTGATTAACTCGGGCAAGCCGGCCGACGTGGTGACCGTGTTCGAGGCCCTCAGCATGCTGGGCAAGGCGGAAGAGGTGGGCGGCATGGCCTACCTGAACGCCATGGCGCAGAACACCCCTTCGGCCGCCAATATCCGCCGCTATGCGGAAATCGTGCGTGACCGCGGCGTGCTGCGCAAGCTGATTACCGTGGCCGACGAAGTGTCGGGCAACGCCTTCAGCCCGCAGGGCAAGGACGTGAAGCAGATCCTGGACGAGGCGGAAGCAAAGATTTTCGCCATCGCCGAAGCCGGTTCGCGCGGCGCCGCCGGTTGGCTGCCGGTGCAGCCGCTGCTGACCCAGGTGGTGGAGCGTATCGACGAACTGTATTCGCGCGACTCCAGCTCCGAAATCACCGGCGTGCCGACCGGCTGGACCGACCTGGATAAAATGACTTCCGGCCTGCAGCCTGGCGACATGGTGGTTGTTGCTGGCAGGCCATCAATGGGCAAGACCGCATTTTCCATGAACATCGCCGAAAACGTGGCGGTGGAGGCGGGCCTGCCGGTCGCCGTGTTCTCGATGGAGATGGGCGGCGTGCAGCTGGCCATGCGTATGCTTGGCTCGGTCGGCCTGCTGGACCAGCACCGCCTGCGTACCGGCAAACTGATCGACGAGGATTGGCCGCGCCTGACGCACGCCATCCAGAAAATGAATGAAGCCCAGGTCTACATCGACGAGACCCCGGCACTGAACCCGATCGAGATGCGCGCCCGTGCGCGCCGCCTGGCCCGCCAATGCGGCAAGCTGGGCCTGATCGTGGTCGACTACCTGCAACTGATGCAGGGCAGCCAGCCGGGCGACAACCGCTCGGCCGAGATCTCCGAGATCTCGCGTTCCCTGAAGGGACTGGCCAAAGAGCTGCATTGCCCCGTCATTGCGCTATCCCAGCTGAACCGCTCGCTGGAACAACGTCCCAATAAACGTCCCGTCATGTCCGACCTGCGCGAATCCGGCGCTATCGAGCAGGACGCGGACGTGATCATTTTCCTGTATCGCGACGAAGTCTATAACCCGGACTCGCCGGATAAAGGTACCGCCGAGATCATTATCGGCAAGCAGCGTAACGGTCCAATCGGTGCGGTGCGCCTGACCTGGATCGGTGCGTACACCAAGTTTGGCAATTACACCGGTAACCTGTCGATCTACCAAGGCGACTGATTACCAGGCGGGCCACGCTGGGTGGCCATGCTGCAGTATCTACGAATCAACCAACGGAGAACAAAAATGTTTGGACGCTTGATGCCCTCGGAGGGCAAATTCTTTGACATGTTTAACCAGCATGCCGAACTTTGCGTGAAGGGCGCCAAAGAGATGCTGGGCCTGATGGCCAATTTCGACGACCTGGAAAACCGTGTCCACGCCATCGAAAGCATCGAAAAGCAGGCTGACAAGATCACCTACCAGGCGGTGGACCTGCTGCACAAGACTTTCATCACCCCGCTGGACCGCGACGACATCCACAAGCTGATCACCAAGATGGACGACATCCTGGACCTGATGGAAGACGCCGCCCAGACCGTGTCGCTGTACGACCTGCACTCCGTCACCCCGGAAGCCAAGCGCCTGGCCGAACTGGTCCTGGCCTGCACCGAAAAGGTGAAGGATGCCGTGGCCCTGCTGTCGAACATGGACAATGCGTCCCGGATCGTCGGCATCTGCGAAGAGATCGACCGCCTGGAATCGGACGCCGACCACGTGATGCGCGCTGCCATGTCCAAGCTGTTCCGCGACGAACCGGACGTGCGCAACCTGATCAAGATGAAGGCTATCTACGAGATCCTGGAAACCGTCACCGACCGCTGCGAAGATGTTGCCAACATCATCGAAGGCATCATCGTCGAAAACGCATAATTAAAAAGATCATTTCATGAGCAACCTCGAAATTAGCATCTGGGCGCTGGGGGCACTGGTCTTCCTCGCACTGGTGTTCGACTTCATGAACGGCTTCCACGACGCCGCGAATGCGATCGCCACGGTGGTGTCCACCGGCGTGCTGAAACCGCAGACCGCCGTGATGATGGCTGCCTTTTTCAACTTCATCGCGATATTCGTGGTCGGCCTGAAAGTGGCGACCACCATCGGCAAGGGAACCATCGAACCCTCGGTGATCGACCATTACGTCATCTTCGGCGCGCTGATAGGGGCGATCGTCTGGAACGTGATCACCTGGTACTACGGCATTCCATCCTCGTCCTCGCACGCCCTGATCGGCGGCCTGGTGGGCGCAGCGGTGGCCAAGTCCGGTACCGGCGCGCTGATCTCCGGCGGCTTGATCAAGACCGTGGTGTTCATCGTCGTGGCGCCGCTGCTGGGCTTCGTGCTTGGTTCGCTGATCATGCTGATCGTGTCGTGGGTCTTTGTGAAATCGACCCCGCGCAAAGTTGACGGCTGGTTCCGCCGGCTGCAGCTGCTGTCCGCGGCCGGCTACTCGCTGGGCCACGGCGGCAACGACGCGCAGAAGACCATGGGCATCATCTGGATGCTGCTGATCGCTTCCGGCCATGTGGCTGCCGGCGACGCGGCGCCGCCGGTGTGGGTCATCGTGGCCTGCTACGGCGCGATCTCGTTCGGCACGCTGTTCGGCGGCTGGCGTATCGTCAAGACCATGGGCCAGAAGATCACCAAGCTGAAACCGGTGGGCGGCTTCTGCGCCGAAACCGGCGGTGCGATCACCCTGCTGATGGCGTCCTTCTGGGGCGTTCCCGTCTCCACCACCCACACCATCACCGGCGCGATCGTCGGCGTGGGTTCGGCGCAGAAGATGTCGGCCGTGCGCTGGGGCGTGGCAGGAAATATCGTGTGGGCCTGGATCTTTACCATTCCTGCTTCCGCCTTCGTGGCGGCGGTGGCATGGTGGGTCGGCAAGCACATCATGTAATTCCCGAAGGGGCGCTGCGGCGCCCTTTTATTTTGCTCACAAGTTCTCAAAATTGGGATATATTCTCAATTATGGGAAATTCATTCGAAGACCGCCTGGTGCGGCGCCTGGCCGGCTTGCGCGAAGAGCGCATGCTGTCGCTGGAGGAACTGGCTGCGCAGAGCGGCATCAGCCGCGCTACCTTGTCGCGCCTGGAGCGCGGCGAAACCAGCCCGACGGCGGAAATGCTGGGCAAGCTGTGCGCTGTTTACGGCATGCCGATGTCGCGCCTGATCGCGGAAGTGGAGCAGGCGCCGGTGCAGTTGATCCGCCGCGCCGAGCAGGCCGAGTGGCACGATCCGGCCACCGGATTCGTGCGCCGCATGGTGTCGCCGCCGGCGCGCGGCTTCCGGGCGGAGATGATCGAAGGACGGCTGCCGCCCGGCGCCGTGATCGAATACGCGCAGCCGCCGGTGAATGGCCTGGAGCAGCATATGTGGATGCTGTCGGGGGTGCTGGACTACACCATCGACGGCAGCCTGCACCGGCTGCAGCCGGGCGATTGCCTGCGCTTCCACCTGCATGGTGCGACGCGTTTTTCCTGTCCCGGGCCGGACCAGGCCCATTACCTGATTGCGATATGCGAACCATAGAACAACTGGATGGCGCCGGACTGCTGGCGCACGCCGATCAATTGGCGGAAGTGCTGCGTGCCTGCGTGCTGGCCGGCGCCAGCGTAGGATTCGAACTGCCATGCCCGCGCGAGGAGGCGCGGGCGTTCTGGCTTGGCCTGCATGACGCCGTGGGGCGCGGCGAGCGCCGGCTGTTCATCGTGCGCGGCGCGGACGGGCGGATCGACGGTACGCTGCAACTGGTGCTGGCCGCCATGCCGAACAGCCGCCACCGCGCAGAACTGTCCAAGATGCTGGTGCACCCGCGCGCCCGCCGCCAAGGCGTGGCGCAGGCGTTGGTGCGTCACGCGGAGGCGACAGCGCGTGCCCTGGGCCGCACCCTGATCGTGCTCGACACCTGCAGCGGTGAACCGGCGGAAGGCATGTACCTGAAGCTTGGCTATGAGCGCTGCGGCGAGATCCCGCAATTCGCCACCATGCCGGACGGGCGCCTTGGCGCGACGACTTTCATGTACAAGCTGCTGCCGGGCGAGGCGGATGCGCTGGCGTTGACAGCGAAACTGGATGGCACGCTGCAGGCGATCACCGGCGACAGCGGCCGCACGCTTTAGGCCGGGTCGTGGCAGACCACGCACAGCTTGTTGCCGTGCGGGTCGCGGAAGTAGGCGCCGTAATAGTCGGGATGGTAGTGCGGTCGCAGGCCGGGCGGCCCTTCGCAGCTGCCGCCATGGGCCAGCGCCGCGGCGTAGGCGGCGTCGACGACCGCTCGCGATGGCGCCGCCAGGGCCACCATCTGGCCGTTGCCGGCGCCTGCCGCTTGGCCGTCGAACGGGCGGCCGACCAGGAATAGCGGACGGCCGCCTTGTGCCGGCTGCCAGCCGGCCCAGGGCCGCGTATCGTCGCGGAAGCGCAGCTTGTGGCCCAAGGCCGCCATCACGGCGCCATGGAAGCGGAAGGCTGCCTCGAAATCGGCGGCACCCAGAAAGATGTGGGAGATCATTTGATGCACACCTGGCGCACGGCCTTGATATCGGTAATACCCAGCAGGACCTTTTCGATCCCGTCCATTTTCAAAGTCAGCATGCCGTCTTCCAGCGCGGCCGCCAGCAACTGCGCGACGCGCGCATGCTCCTGCAGCAGCTTTTTCACGCGGTCGGTGCCGATCATCAATTCGTGCAGGCCGACGCGGCCGCGGTAGCCCTTGTTGCACTGTTCGCAGCCGACCGGCCGGTATAGCGTGAAGCGGCCTTCGGCGTCGGCATAGCGCTCGCGCCAGCCGGCCACTACCTGCTGGCGCGCGGCCAGCGCGTCACGCTGGAACGCGGAAGTGTTCTGCAGTTCTTCGCAGTATTCAGACAGCAGCAGGTCGAGTTCCGCTTCGCCCGGCTGGTAAGCCTCCTTGCAATTGCCGCACAAGCGCTTGGCCAGGCGCTGCGCCAGGATGCCGAGCAGCGCATCGGCGAAATTGAACGGGTCCATGCCCATGTCGAGCAGGCGCACCACCGATTCCGGCGCGCTGTTGGTGTGCAGGGTGGAGAACACCAGGTGGCCGGTCAGCGAAGCTTCGATGCCCATGCTGACGGTTTCCTTGTCGCGCATCTCGCCGACCATAATGATGTCCGGGTCGGCGCGCAGGAAGGCGCGCATCACGGTGGAAAATTCCAGGCCGGCCTTGCGGTTGACCTGCACCTGGCGCAAGCCTTTCTGCGTGATCTCCACCGGGTCTTCCGCGGTCCAGATCTTGGTTTCGGGCGTGTTCAGGTAGTTCAGCACCGAGTGCAGGGTGGTGGTCTTGCCGGAACCGGTCGGGCCGCATACGAAGAACAGGCCGTAGGGCTTTTCCACCGTGGCGCGCAGGCGGTCCAGGTTGGCCGGCAGCACGCCCAGCTTGTCGAGCGGGATCGGCTCGCCTGCCGCCAGGATACGCATCACCACGTCTTCGACGCCGCCGGCCGAAGGGATGGTGGCCACCCGCAATTCGATGTCGAGCGGGCCGTATTTCTTGAATTTGATCTTGCCATCCTGCGGCTTGCGGCGCTCGGAAATATCGAGGTCGCACATGATCTTGATGCGCGCCACCATGGCGGCCCGGTAGGAGGCTGGGATTTCGATGTAGGGCACCAGCACCCCGTCCTTGCGGAAGCGGATGCCGGTCTTGCCCTTGCCCGGCAGCGGTTCGATATGGATGTCCGACACGCCCTGGCGGTGCGCGTCGACGATGATCTTGTTGAGCAGCTTGACCAGCTCGTTCTCGACCGCTTCCGATACCTCCTGCGGCGCCTCGACGTCGCTGTCGCCATCCTCGCCCATGCCGGACAGCAGTTCGTCCACGCTGGTGGCATCGCCGGTGCCGAAGAACTGCCCCAGGGTCTGTGTGAATTCGGCGCGCGTGGTGACGCGATAGTTGACGTGCACGCGCGGGAACACCTGGTTGACGATGTGCGACTGCATCACGCGGTCTGGGTCGATGGTCAGCACCAGCAGGCCGTCGCGGTTCTCCTCCAGTGGCAGCCAGCCCGACTCCTCAAGGTATTGCAGCGGCAGCTTTTTCAGCAGGTCGACCGGCCGCACGCGGTCGGGCCGCGCCGGCTCGTACGGGATGGTGTAGTACTTGGACAGCGCTGCGCCGAGGACGGCGGGCTTGACGTGGAAGTCCTGCACCAGCACCGCTTCCACATCGGCTTCCTTCTCGCGCGCGGTGCGCAGGGCTTGCTCCAGTTCCTGCGCCGACAGCACGCTGTCGGCCACCAGCGCATCGTAGCGGGTGCGCGGCAGCGGGGCCGGTTTCAGGCGCTGGCTGAAGGCCACGGCCAGGGTGTCGCCCAATTGGCGCACGCCTTCCAGCGCGATGGACGAGAAGGGCTGGCCGTTGCGCGTATTGATGAACTGGACCACGCCCAGCAGGCGGTCATGGGCCATCGCCACCAGCGGCGCCACCAGCATCTGGCGCGTGCGGTAGCCGGTGCGCTGGTCGACGCCCTGCTGGAAGTGCAATTCGGGCGAAATGCGGCGCAATTCGTCGGCGTCATAGACGTCGCGGATGTTCAGCGTCTGGCGCGTCATGGCGACGTAGCCGGCAATGCTGGAAGCGTTGATGGCCAGCTTGAGGTCGCGGAAGCTGGTCATGCCGGTCTTCACCTTGGAGACGATATAGTTCTTCTCGTCGTTCATCGCATACAGGGTGAAGCGGTCGCATTCGAACAGGTCGCAGAACTCCATGCCCAGGTCGAGCATGATTTCGTCCAGGTTGCTGGTGGCGTGGATCTTGGTGGTGACGGCTTGCAGCTTGCGGAAGAAGGCCAGGCGACGTTCGGTTTCGGCGCTGGAACTGGTATCAGGCAGTTGGTCGGTTTCGCTCATGCTTGCGGGCTCAAAGGTTGACTTCCAGTCCCTCGTAGGCGAGGAACACTTGCAGGCCGTCCAGTTGCCCGGCGTGGCGCGCCATGGCGTCGGCGAAAACGGCTTCGAGCTCGTCGTCGCTGCGGGTCGGTTCGTGGTGGGTGCAGTACAGGCGGCGCACGCCGCAGCGCAGCGCCAGCGCCAGGGCGCTGTCGAAAGTGCCGTGGCCCCAGCCTACTTTGGACGGATATTCCTCGCGCGTGTAGGAGCAGTCGGCAATCAGCGCATCGACGCCCTGCACCATGGCATCGATGGCGGCTACGTGTTCGGCGCTGCCGGGCGGCTCGTGGTCGCCGGTGAAGAACAGCGACTTGCCGTTGCACTCGATGCGGTAGCCAAGGTCCGTCACCGGGTGGTTCATCAGCGCGTGGCGCACGCGGGCATCGCCTACCTCGACCGCATCGCCCGGCTCCAGCGTGCGGTACTCGATGGTTGCGCCCATCTGCGCTTCGCCGACCGGGAAGTAGCTGTACTGCAGCTGGACCCCCATCACGTGCTCGATGCCCTTGCCGCTGGCCGGATCGCCGGCGCCGTGCAGGCGCACCCGGCTGTCTTTCAGGAACAGGGGAGAGAAGAAGGGCAGTCCGTGGATGTGGTCCCAGTGGCTATGGCTGATGAACAGGTTGGCTTCGATCGGGCGCCTGGCATCGGCCAGCAGGGATTGCGCCAGCGGAAACAGGCCGGTGCCGGCGTCCAGCACGATCAGGGTGCCGTCGTCGCTGCGTACTTCAATGCAAGTGGTGTTGCCGCCGTAGCGCACCGTACGAGGCCCGGGCGCCGGGATGGAGCCGCGCACGCCCCAGAACTTGAATTTCATCACGGGTCCCATGGTCGAATTGACAAGGGGATGATAGCGTTTTTTTGCCCGGCATCGGCAGTTTCTTGTGTGCGCCGGCGCGGCAGGGATACACTTGCCTCATGGAAGACTTGACCCCGACCCAGATAGCGGCTCGGCTGGAGCAGCTGACCGAACTGAGCGTCGCCCTTGGCGACGGGCAGGATACCGGCATGCTGCTCGAGCGCATCCTGCTGGCGGCCAAGCACCTGACCCATGCCGACGGCGGCACCCTGTACCGTCCCGACGCCAGCCGCAGCAAGCTGCATTTCCATATCACCGTCAACGACACGCTGGGCCTGCACCTGGGCGGCAGCAGCGGCGCTGCCATCGATATCGCGCCAGTGCCGTTGGTCGATGCGCAGGGAGCGCCCAAGCTCGATTCGGTGGCGGCCTACGCCGCCAATGAGGGCTGCGCGGTGAATATCGACGATGTCTACCAGGCCAGCGAATTCAATTTTTCCGGCATGCGCCAGTTCGACCAGCGCTTTGCCTACCGCACCCGCTCGATCCTGACGGTGCCGATGCGCAATCATGAAGGCCAGTTGCTGGGCGTGCTGCAACTGGTCAACGCGCGCAACGCCGACGGCGTGTTCAGCGCCACCGACCAGCGCTTCATCGAGGCGCTGGCGGCGCAGGCGGCCGTAGCGCTGACCAAGCAACAATTGGTGGCCCAGCTGGAGCAACTGCTGGAAGCACTGGTCAACCTGATCAACATCGGCATCGACGAAAAGTCGCCGTACACCGGGCGCCATTGCCAGCTGGTGCCGGTATTGACCATGATGCTGGCCGACGCCGCGCACGCCGCCGACAGCGGGCCGCTGGCAGGCTTCCACCTGTCCGAGGGCGAGCGGAAGCAGCTTTGGCTGGCCGGCCTGCTGCAC
This sequence comes from Pseudoduganella sp. R-34, assembly GCF_049904655.1. Lineage (NCBI taxonomy): Bacteria > Pseudomonadati > Pseudomonadota > Betaproteobacteria > Burkholderiales > Oxalobacteraceae > Pseudoduganella > Pseudoduganella sp. R-34. Next base: position 5,184,255 of record NZ_CP184572.1, on the reverse strand, counting down.
GATTGCGGCAAGATCACGACCCCGGTGCACGTGGTGGACAAGGCTACCAAGCTGCAAACCATTTATGACCGCATCGGCCTGCTGGACACGCGCTTTGAGGTGCTGCTGCGCGATGCTGAACTGCGTGCGTTGCGCGCCGAACTGGCCGGCGGCGAGCGCGCGGCACTGCAGGCGGCATTGGCGGCGGAGCAGGACGCATTGCGCGCAGAGCGGGACTTCCTGCGCCACGCCAATATAGGCGGAGAGGGCATGGCGCCGCAGGAGCAGCAGCGCGTGCGTGAGATCGCGCAGCGGCGCTGGATGGGGCCGGACGGCCAGGAGCATGCCCTGCTCAGCGATGACGAGGTGGAAAACCTGACCATCCGCTTCGGCACCCTGACCGAAGCCGAGCGCAAGGTGATCAACAACCATATCGTGGTCACGGTGCGCATGCTGGAATCGCTGCCCTGGCCGCACCACCTGCAGCAGGTGCCGGAATATGCTGGCGGCCACCACGAACGGATGGACGGCAAGGGTTACCCGCGCGGGCTGGTGCGCGAGCAGATGTCGGTGCCGGCCCGGGTGATGGCGATCGCCGATATCTTCGAGGCGCTGACCGCGCGCGACCGCCCCTACAAGAAAGGCAAGATGCTGTCCGAGTCGCTGGAAATCCTCGGCAAGTTCAGCCTGAACGGGCATATCGACCCCGACCTGTTCGACATCTTCATCCGCCGCAAGGTGTACCTGGAGTATGCCAGCCAGTACATGGACCCGCGCCAGGTCGACGCGGTCGATGAATCGCGCATCCCAGGGTACCGCCCGTGATGCGCAAGCTGCTGCAGCGCTACGGCGCGCGCTGGCTGCTGGGCCTCCTGCTGACGGCGCTGGCGGTGCTGCAGCTGGTGCAGGTGCTGCCGTCGGAATCGCTGGCGCGCATGGACAGCTTCTTTGCCGGGCTGCGCATGCGGCTGGAAAAGCCTGAACTGGACCCGCGCATCGTGATCGTCGACATCGACGAGCGCAGCCTGGCCGAAGTGGGGCGCTTTCCCTGGAGCCGCGACAAGATCGCGCGCCTGGTGGAACAACTGACCGGGCCCTACGAGGCGGCTGCGGTCGGCTTCGACATTTCCTTTCCCGAGCCCGACACCAGCTCCGGCTACGGCGTGCTGGAACAGCTGGCGCAGGGCGAATTGCGCCAGGTTCCGGGGCTGGCGCGCGCGCTGGCCAGCCTGCAGCCGCAGCTCGATTACGACGGACGGCTGGCGGCGGCCATGCGCGGCCAGCCGGTGGTGCTGGGCTACAGCCTGTCGGGCAGCCAGCGCAAGGGCGTGCTGCCGGCGCCGGCTTTCACGGTCGAGAGCCTGAACGGGCGTACGCTGGATGCCTACACGGCGCAGGGCTACGAAGCCAATATCGCGCGGCTGCAAGAGGCAGCGCAGGGCGCCGGCATCTTTACCGCCTTGGTCGACAGCGATGGCCTGGTGCGTTCTTCGGCACTGCTGCAGCGCATCGGCGACGGCTATTACCCGACCCTGGCGCTGGCCACGGTGTCGGCGGCACTGGGCGGACGCGCCATTGCGCCGTTGTGGCAGGGCACGGTCGATACGCTCAGTGCCGCCGAGCGCCAGGCTGGCGGCCTCGATGCCATCGCCCTGTTCCACCGCGAAGGACAATTGCGCATCCCGGTGGGGGAGGCCCTGACCAACACCGTGCAGTTCCGCGGGCGCGGCGGGCCTGGCGGCGGCGCCTTCCGCTATGTTCCTGCGGCCGACGTACTGGCCGGGCGTGCCAAGGCGGAACTGCTGGCCGGCACCATCGTGCTGGTGGGCACCAGCGCGCCGGGCTTGAACGACTTGCGCGCCACGCCCGTGAACGCCGAATACCCCGGGGTCGAAATCCACGCCAACCTGGTCAAATCGATCCTGGACGACAGTTTCAAGCAGCGGCCCGACGTGGCCACCCAGATCGAAGTGTTGCAAGCCCTGGTGCTGGGCGGGCTGCTGGCGCTGGCCTTGCCGGTGCTGGCGCCGGCCTGGGGCATCCTGCTGTCGCTGGCGGCGCTGGCCGGGACGGTGGCGCTGAACTTCCTGCTGTACCGCCGCTACGACGCCGTGCTCAATATGGCCACCTTGCTGCTGCTGGGGATCGGGCTGTTCGTGCTGAACCTGGCCTGGGGCTATTTCTTCGAGGTGCGCCGCGGGCGTGCCCTGGTGTCGCGCTTTGGCGAATACGTCGCGCCGGAACTGGTGGCGGAAATGGCGGAAAACCCGGCGGCCTACAGCATGGAAGGGGCCAGCCGCGAACTGAGCGTGATGTTCGTCGACGTGCGCGGCTTCACCACTATTGCCGAGAGCCTGTCGCCGCAGGAACTGCGCGAATACATCAACCGCTACCTGACGGCCATGTCGGAAGAGATCCGCGACCGCCACCGCGGCACCCTCGACAAATATATTGGCGATGCGGTGATGGCGTTCTGGGGGGCGCCGCTGGCTTGCGCCGACCACGCCGCGCGGGCGGTGGCAACGGCCCTCGAGATGCAGGCCAGCGCCCGGCGCCTGAGCGTGGAATTCGAGCAGCGCGGCTGGCCGGCGTTGCGCATCGGCATCGGCATCAATACCGGGCCGATGCACGTGGGCGACATGGGGTCGCGCATCCGCCGCGCCTATACGGTGATGGGCGATGCGGTCAACCTGGCATCGCGGCTGGAGGGCATCACCAAGGTGTACGGGGCGGGAATTGTCGTCGGCGCCGCAACGCGTGCGGCGGCGCCCGGATTCGCCTGGCGCGAACTGGACCTGGTGCGGGTGAAGGGCAAGCTGGAGCCTGTGGCCATCTTCGAGCCGCTCGGGCTGGAAGGCGGGCAGGGCGCCGCGGTGCGCGCCGAACTGGAACGTTGGCATGAAGTGCTGGCCCTGGTGCGCGCCCAGCAGTGGCAGGCGGCCCACGACGCGCTGGCGCCGCTGGCTGCGGCAGCCCCGCATGCCACCTTGTATTCCCTCTACCTTGAACGCATCGCGCACTACCGCTTGCAGCCGCCCGGACCAGGCTGGGATGGCGTCACAAATTTCGACAGCAAATAAGCAACACTCAACTGTGCGTGCGCACCGCCAGGCGTACAATGAGGCTGTGGTTAAGGCCTTTATGTCCTAAACTGAAGGTAACAAGAGTTGCTCGTTTGCCAGGCAATTGCATGCCGGGAGAACCATCATGAAGCCTTGCCTTGTGTCGATCCTGGCCCTGGCCGCCTGCACCGGTGCGCTGGCCGCACCGCCCAGCACCGAACGCGACCGCGACCGCAACGCGCCTGCCTTTGATTTCTCCGCCACCAGCTATCCGCAGTCGAATTTGCCCGGCCTGCCTGGCAGCATGCCGACCATGCGCCTGGCTGCTTCGCTGACCCAGGCGCTGCCGCGCGACTTCCTGGTGCGAGCCAGCGTCAACACCCAGTACAGCCCCGGCGACGTCGCGCTGCTGGACAGCCTGGCGCCGGCGCCGATGACCGCGCTGCGCCTGATGGCAAACCGGGACACCATCCGCGATGGCGGCCTGGGCAGCAATGTCGAACTGTATTCCCCGGACCTGTGCCTGGGCGCCGGACGCCATTGCCGCGCACTGCTGTATTACGACCGCAATGCGCTGCGTTACAACCGGGCGTCGAACGGCCAGCTGCGCAGCCGCAACGTGGGCAGCGCCGGCATCGGCGTACGCATGAAACTGGACAGGCATTCCAGCATGCAGCTGGACCTGGGGCGGGTGGTGCGTTCCGACATCATGCCCGACGATGCGCGCAGCCGCGTGACGCTGCGCTACGGCTATGCATGGTGAGCTGGCGCCAGCCTGTCCATTTGCGAAAAAACATCAGTCCCCCGCGTTCCGACTTCCTCGCCATTTGCAAGCAGCGATTTTCGCGCCGCAACGCGCGACAATGGCTGCTGCCCACCTTTACCCTGAACAGAAAATATGAAACGACGCCTCGCGTTCCTGTTTGCTGTCACCCTTTGCACTGCGGCTTCTTCTGCTCCCGCGCCTGATCCTGTCCCCGACCCCGGCATCGTTCGATTCGATATCGAGCGGTACGATGTGCGCGGCAATACACTGCTGCCGCCGGAGCAGGTGGCGCGCGTGCTGGCGCCATTCACCGGCCGCGGGCGCGATTTCGGCGATGTGCAACAGGCGCTGGAAGCCCTGACTGCCGCCTACCATGCTGCCGGTTACGCGCTGGTCGCGGTTACGCTGCCCGAGCAGGAACTGGCGCGCGGCGTGGTGCGGCTGGACGTGGTTCAGACGCGCATCGGCCAGGTCCGGGTGCACGGCCAGCGTTATGTCGACGAGGCCAATGTGCGGCGTGCGCTGCCGCCGTTGCGCGAAGGCCAGGTACCGGATATGGAGGCGATCTCGGCGGCATTGAAGCTGGCCAACGAGCATCCGGCGCGCCAGGTCACCATGAAGCTGCAAAGCGGGGGGCGCGATGACGAAGTGGACGCCATGCTGGAAGTCGCCGACGAGCGGCCATGGAAGGTTTTGCTGAATGCCGACAATAGCGGTACGGAGCAGACCGGCCGCGCGCGCATCGGCGTGGGGCTGCAGCATGCCAACCTGTTCGGGCTCGACCATGTGGCCAGCCTGCAGTACACCACTTCGGCGGAAGAGCCGGGGCGGGTCAAGGTCTATGGCCTGGGCTACCACATTCCGCTGTATCAGCTGGGCGATACGCTGGACCTGTACGCCAGCTATTCGAATGTCGACTCGGGCACCGTGGGCGTGGGCGCCTTCAATGTGGCGGTCAGCGGGCAGGGCACGGTGTTCGGCCTGCGCTACAGCCGCTACCTGGCGCGCAGGCCCGGTTATGAAGGGCGGCTATTGTTCGGTGCCGAGTCGAAGGCCTTCCGCAACAGCGTGGTGCTGCTGGGACAGGAGCTGGGCAACGACGTGACTGTGCGCCCGCTCAGCGTTGGCTACTTGGGCAACTGGAGTTCAGCGCAGGGCGACAGCGGCCTGTCGCTGACCCTGCTGCGCAATGTGCCAGGCGGCAAGCGCGGCGGCCAGGACGACTTCAACCGGGCACGCGCCGGGGCGCCCGACGATTACACCATCGTGCGGCTGGGCGCCAGCGTCAGCCGCCTGCTGCCGCAGGACTGGCAATGGCGTGCCATCCTCAATGGCCAGTACAGCGCTGACGCCCTGGTGCCGGGCGAACAATTCGGCGCCGGGGGCGCGGCTTCGGTGCGCGGCCTGCCCGAGCGCGAAATTGCCAACGACAAGGGGGCAGGCGTCAACCTGGAACTGTACACACCCAACTTGTGCGGCGAGCGCTGGCAATGCCGGTTGCTGGCCTTCCACGACCGTGCCCACGTGCGGCGCAACGATGCGTTGCCGGGCGAGCTGACGTCAGCCAGCCTGGCCAGCACGGGGCTCGGCCTGCGCCTGCTGCTGGGCAGCCAGGCCAACCTGCAACTCGATTATGGCCATGTGGTACAAGGCGGCCCCACCGGGCGCGACGGCAGCGGCAGGCTGCACCTGCGCATCGGTCTTGCTTATTGAGGACATCATCATGAAGCACAGCAAGCACAGCACGTTGCAGCGCAAGCTGCTGGGCCTGGCGATAGCCGCCTGTTTCGGCAGCGCGCAAGCCAATCCGGTGGCGCCCAGGGTGGTGGCGGGCCAGGCCAGCTTCACCCAGCAAGGCAATGTCTTCACCGTGGCCAATACGCCAAACACCATCATCAACTGGCAAAGCTTCTCGATCGGCGCCGACGAGGTGACGCGTTTCCTGCAGCAGGGCGCCGCCAGCAAGGTGCTGAACCGGATCAGCGGACAGGATCCCAGCCGCATCCTGGGCAGTCTGCAGTCGAACGGCCAGGTCTACCTGCTCAACCCGAACGGCGTGTTGTTCGGGCAGGGCGCGCGCATCGACGTGCAAGGGCTGGTGGCGTCGAGCCTGGCCTTGTCTGATGCCGATTTCCTTGCCGGGCGCATGCGTTTCACGGGTGCTGCGGGCGCCGGCAAGGTGGAGAACCAGGGCCAGATCGCCACGCGGCATGGTGGGCAGGTCTACCTGGTGGCGCCGCAGGTGGAGAACAGCGGCATCATCCAGGCGCCGGGAGGGGCGGTCATGCTGGCCGCCGGCCATAGCGTGCAACTGGTGGATAGCGCCAACCCGGCGCTGCAGGTGGTGGTATCGGCGCCTGCCGACCAGGCGCTGAACCTGGGCCAGTTGGTGGCGCAAGGTGGCCGTGTCGGCATCTTCGGCGCGCTGGTCAAGCAGCGCGGCACCGTCAGCGCCGACAGCGCCGTGCGTGGCGCGCAGGGCCAGGTGCTGCTGCGCGCCAGCGGCAGCACGATGCTGGAAGGCGGCAGCCGCACCACGGCGCGCGGCGGCGAAATTGCCATACTGGGGCAGCAAGTCGGCCTGACGGGCGATGCGCGGGTCGATGCCAGCGGCGAGGAAGGCGGCGGCAGCGTGCTGGTCGGCGGCGATTACCGTGGCGCCAACCCGCAGGTGCCGAATGCACGCCAGGTCTACGTGGGCAGGGACGCGGTGCTGACGGCCGACGCCGGCAGCAGCGGAAGGGGCGGCAAGGTGGTGGTCTGGGCCGACGAGACCGCGCGCGTGCATGGCAGCATTTCCGCCCGCGGCGGCAGGCAAGGCGGCGACGGCGGGCTGGTGGAAACATCGGCGCGCCAGCTAGAGCTGGGCGGCCTGCGTGTTGACGCCGGCGCCGTGCAGGGGCGGCTTGGCCAGTGGCTGCTCGATCCCTATGATATCGAAGTGAAGGTGGCGCCAGGCGTGCCTGCCACCCTGACCGACGTGGCGAATTTCAACGCGGGCAATCCCAGCGGCGTCACCGAACTGGCTACAGCCTTGCTGAATGGCGCGACTGCCGACGTCACCTTGCAGGCCAAACACGACATCACCTTTGTTGATCCGGTTGCCATTGGCGCCCCGGGCGTCGGCCTGCTGGCCCAAGCCGGCAACCACATCATGGTCAAGGGCCGGCTGGCGACCAATGGCGGCATGCTGCGCTTGCAGGCAAACGACCCGGCATCGGGCACGGCCAGCGGCAGCGGCGCCGTCAAGTTGACGGCGGGCCTTGAGACCGGCATGGGCGCCATCGAGTTGAGCGGTGCTGAAATCGACGTCGGCCCGGGTGTCCTGGTGGCGGGGCGGGAGCAACGCTGGAAGGCCGACAGCATGCGCATCGCCAGCGGCGCCCAGGTGCAAGCGGCCAACAGCGTGTCGTTAAATCCGTACAGCCTGACCACGGCCATCAAGCTGGGCGAGGCGAGCGACGGTACGCCTGGCGTGCTGGCGCTGGACGGTGCGGAGCTTTCCGCCATCAATACGCAAAACCTGAATATCGGCTTCGGCCAGCATTACGGCACACTCAGCATTGATGGCTTGCTGGACCTGGCAGCCAGCAATGCCGGTAATGCGATGCTGACCCTGGCCAGCAACGCCATTGCGGTCAACGGTGCGCTGAAGCCGCGCTCCGGCGTTTCCCTGCAAACCAGCGGCGCCCTTGCAGGCAACGGTTCCATCACAGCGCCGGTCCTGCTGGTTAACGCAGGGTCGGTGGCGCTGACGGGCCCCAACCAGGTGATGGGGCTTGCCGCGATGGCGACGGGCGACATCAGCTTCAATAACGTGGGCAACCTGAACCTCACGTATGGGAATGGCCTGACCGGGGTGCAGACGTCCGGCAACCTGAGCCTCAAGGCTAGCAGCCTGAACCAAGAGTACGGCATGCCTTTGCGTGCCGCCAGCCTGACCCTGGACGGGAGCGGGCAGGTCAACCTGTCCGGCGGCAACAACCAGGTCAACATCCTGCGCGCCCAGGGCGTTGGCAACCTGAATTACTTCGACAGCGGTTCGCTCGAGGTCCAGGCGGTGAGCCAGGCAGATAGTGCCAGCACTGGCGGTTTTGGCAACCTGCACGTGGCAGCCCTCGGCACTCTGGTAGTCAGCGGTGCGGTGAATGGCAATGGCAAGCCGGTGCAACTGGAAGGCGGCTCGCTGCGGCTGGCGCCTACCGCAATGGTCAGCGGTGGGCCGATGCTGTTGCGCGCCAATAACGGCAGCCTGGCCAGCGAAGTTGGTGCGCAGGTGAATGCCACCGACGTCGGCCTGGAGGCGAACGCCATGAGCCTGGCGGGCCAGACCAGCGCTAGCAACAGCATCCGCGTTTCCAGCCTGGGCGGCGGGACCATCACCGTGGGAGGCACGCCCACATCGGATAGCGGCGGGCTGGTGGTGGGCAATGCCGACCTGGGCCGGTTGTCGGCGCCCAACCTGCTGGTCGGCGGCGGCTTCTTCGATCCGAACGGCAATCCGGTCCCCAATGCCAGCCATATCACGGCCAATCAATTGGACCTGTCCGGCTCCAGCCTGCTCAAGTCGCTTGTACTGCAGACCGGCGGCAATGTCGACCTGATCGGGTCAGTCAAGCTGCCGGCGGGCGCAGGCCTGGGGGCAGAGGCGGGCGGTACCTTGAGCAATACTGCCATGGTCAGCGCCCAGAGCATCAAGCTGCGCGGCGGCTCCGTGGTGCTGAGCGGGGCTGCCGGCACTGGCATGGCAGCCGAGATGATCGGGATTGACAGTGCCGGCACCGTCGAACTTGGCGGCGACCGGCCAAGCGGCACGCCCAACACGCACCTGAGCGGCGCCGGCCTGGCGTCGCTGAAGACGCCGCGCCTGTTCATCGCCGCTGCCAGCGGCATGAAAGTTGGCGGGGCGGTCAGCTTGCCCGGCAGGGAACTGGAACTGGAGGCGCGTTCCGGCTCGCTCCAGGTGGCAGCGCCGTTGCAGGCGGACGTGGTGCACCTGAATGCCGATGCCATGGATTTCACGGCCGATGTGATGGCCAGCCTTGCCTCGCTGACGCCGGCCACGCCCGGCTACAGCATCACCATCGGCGCCGCCTGCGGCACGGCTTGTTTGTCGCTGACCCAGTTGAACAGGATCGCCGCCGGTACCTTGGGTATTGGCAATCGCGACGACGGCAGCGATGCGCCCATCCCCGGGACCAAGCCTGGCACCGCGACCAGCGGCACAGGGGGGCTCCCGGGTTGGGGCGCCGGCGCCATCCATATCGGCGGCGCCGCCAACCTGAATGCGCTGACCACGCGCCTGGGCCTGATTACCACCGCCGGCATTACGCAGGATACCGCCAATGCGGCAGCGGCCCTGAAGGTACAGGAACTTGGCATCGATGCCGGAGCCGGCGTCCAGCTGGACCACAGTGGCAACCAGGTGGCCCGCCTGGCCGCGGTGGTCAGCAGCGGCAACCTTGACTTCCGCAGCAGCCAGGCGCTCTCGGTGGTGCGCCTGCAGGGCGGCAATAGTGCGGGCGGCAGCGGCTATGACATCAATGGCATCCAGCTTGCCGGCACGGCGACGCTGCGTTCCGATGGCGCCCTGGCCACGGACGGCGCGGCGATCCGTGCCAGCAAGCTGGTGGCGAAAGCGGGCGCCAATATCGGGACCGCGGCGGCAGCGCTGCAGACCTTTGTCGCGGAGCTGGATGCGGAAAGCACTGCCACCAGCGGCGCGGCGCCGATCTACATCAGCAATAATGCCGGCAAACCGGCCCCGCTTTCGCTGTTGCAGCTGAAACTCGCTTCCGGCAACAGCGGCGAGATCGTACTCGACAACTACGGCGCGCTCACCTTGGCGTCCGGCGGGGTCGTGAGCAGCGACAGCGGCAATATCCGGCTGACGGCACATAGCCCGCTCAGCATTTTCGGCAGCGTGCTGTCCAATTCCGGCGACATCCTGCTGGAAGCGGCGGGCACAGGCAGCGATGCCGACGACCTGACCATTGCCAGCGGCGCTCTGGTGAAAAGCAACACGGGCAATGTCAAGCTGGCTGCCGGTTCAGACGTCAACTATGTGGCTGGAACGGTGCAGGCGCCGGGCGGCAGTATCGGCGTCAATGGCACCATCGTGACGCCGCCCGTGCAGCCGCCGACTTCGGTCGATCAATGCCAGTTGGACCCCAGCCTGCCCGGCTGCCAGCTCGTGCTGCCGCCCACCGAAGCGCAACCCACCAACCCCGTGCAGCAAGCGATCAGCCAGACCATCCAGGTCATCAATAGTGCCGCCGCAGCGCCGGGCGAGGGGGCGGTTGCCGTTTCGCCGGACGAAGGCAAAGACAAACAGGCGAAGAAGGACGATAAAGGCGACAAGCTGGCCCAGGACCAAACCACCGGAGCGAAAAAGAATGAACCCGCTACAAAAATGTACTGCAACTAAGGGGTTGCTGCTGGCGTTACTGTGGCTGCTGTCCGCGCTGGCGCTGGCGGCGCCGGTAGCGGGGACCGTGGTCCAGTTGAGCGGCCCGCTGATGGCGCGCAAGGCCGACGGCACGGTGAAGGTGCTTGCCATCAAATCCGAGGTCGAGAATGGCGATACGCTGGTGACGGAGAAAAATACCTACGCCCTGCTGCGTTTCATTGACAATAGTGAAATTACGCTGCGGCCCGGCAGCACGCTGACGATCGAGAATTTCAGCTTCGACAGCGGCAAGCAGGATGCTGACCGGGCGCAGTTCAACCTGGTCAAAGGGGGCTTGCGGGCGGCATCGGGCCTGCTGGGCAAGCGCAGCAGGGAGAAATTTGAGCTGAAAACGCCGGCGGCCACCATCGGCATCCGCGGTACGCTGTTCGTGGCGGAAATCGTGCCGGTGGCGGGCAAGTTGCCGGGGGCGGAAACGGTGCGGGCGCCGGGACTGTATGTGCAGGTGCTGGATGGCATGGTCCACCTGAACAACCCTGCGGGAACCCAGGTTTTCAATGCCGGCCAGTTCGGCTTTACGCCGAACATGACGCTGCCGCCCGTGGTGGTACCGCAGAATCCGGGCATGCAGTTCAACCCGCCGCCCGTCTTCAACAGCCAGACGGCTGGCCCGCGCGCTGCCGACAACCGGGCGCAACGCGCCGTCGACTGCGAAGTGCGCTGACGATATTCACTTCAATATAGCGCTTGACCTTCCCATCGTGGGATACTTGATACTGGTCGCCAGAGCATAGGCGAGGAGTATCCCATGAGTCAGTTCCAGCAAACCGTCCGTATTGAAGGCATGAGTTGCGCATCCTGCGTGCGCCGCGTCGAAAAGGCGCTGGCGACCGTGCCGGGCGTGGCGCATGCCGCCGTCAACCTGGCCACCGAGACCGCGCGCGTCGATTCCGATTCGCCGGTGGCCTTTTCCGCCCTGCAGCAGGCCATCGGCAAGGCTGGCTATGCCGCCAGTGAGCTGGCCGCGCCGGCTGCCGATTCCGCGCCGCGCATACCCGAAGGCGTGGCCGTGATCCTGTCCGCTGCACTGTCGCTACCACTGGTGGTGCCGATGGTCGCCGAATGGCTTGGTGTGCACCTGATGATGCCGGCGTGGCTGCAATGGCTGCTGGCGACGCCGGTGCAATTCGTGTTCGGCGCGCGCTTCTATCGCGCCGGCTGGAAGGCTGTGAAAGCGCGCGCGGGCAATATGGACCTGCTGGTGGCGCTCGGCACTTCCGCGGCGTATGGCCTGAGTGTGTACCTGGCGCTGGCGCGAGGGCAGGGCATGCATCTCTATTTCGAAGCGTCGGCAGTGGTGTTGACACTGGTCTTGCTGGGCAAGTGGCTGGAAGCGCGGGCCAAGAGGCAAACCGCTTCCGCCATCCGCGCGCTGCAGGACTTGCGGCCGGTGACGGCGCGCGTGCGGCGCGAGGGCGGATCGGACGCCGACCTGCCGATCGACCAGGTGCGGGTGGGCGATATCGTGGTGATCCGCGCCGGCGAGCGGGTGGCGGTGGACGGCGAGGTGATGGATGGCGCCAGCCACGTTGACGAATCCCTGATTACCGGCGAAAGCCTGCCAGTTGCCAAGCACGTTGGCGACCGCGTGACCGGTGGCGCAATCAATGGCGAAGGCTTGCTGCTGGTGCGCACAAGCGCGACAGGGGCCGAGACCATGCTGTCGCGGATCATCCGCCTGGTGGAAGATGCGCAGTCAGCCAAGGCGCCGGTGCAGAAGCTGGTCGATAAGGTTGCCGCGGTGTTCGTTCCTGTGGTGCTGGTGCTGGCGCTGTTGACGCTTGCGGGCTGGTGGTTGGCCACGGGCGATGTCGAGCAGGCCGTGCTCAATGCGGTGGTGGTGATGGTGATTGCCTGCCCCTGTGCGCTTGGCCTGGCCACGCCGGCAGCCATCATGGCCGGTACCGGCGTCGCGGCGCGGCACGGCATCCTGATCAAGGACGCGGAGGCACTGGAAATGGCGCGCCAGGTCGATACCGTGGTGTTCGACAAGACCGGCACGCTCACGCAAGGCAAACCGGTGCTGGCGCAATTGCTGCCGCATGGCGTGCCTGCCGGCCGTGCACTGCAGCTTTCGGCGGCGATCCAGCGCGGCAGCGAACATGCGCTGGCACGCGCCGTCCTCGACGCGGAAGCCGCACCGGGCGGGGACGTGCTGGCGCCGCTGACGGCAAGCGCAGTGACGACTTTGGCGGGGCGGGGCCTGGCTGCGCAGGTCGATGGCCTCGACCTTCTGCTTGGCAGCGGACGCCTGATGGCGGAGCGCGGCGTCGAACTGGCGCCTCTGCAGCTGCAAGCCGTCGAACTGGAAGCGCAGGGGCACACGATTTCCTGGCTGGCCGAAGCCGGCGCGGGAAGGGGCAAGCTGCTTGGCCTGCTCGCCTTCGCCGACCAGCCCAAGCAACATGCGCGCGCCGCGGTGGAGCGCCTGCACGCACGCGGCATCGCGACGGTGATGCTGACCGGCGACAACCAGGGCAGCGCGCAAGCGGTAGCGCAGGCGATCGGCATTGGCAGCGTGGAAGCCAACCTCCTGCCGGCCGACAAAACCACGGCCATTGCGCGGCTCAAGGCCGAGGGAAGGCGCGTTGCCATGGTCGGCGACGGCATCAACGACGCGCCGGCGCTGGCTGCGGCGCACGTCGGCATCGCGATGGCGACCGGCACCGACGTTGCCATGAACGCTGCCGGCATTACGCTGATGCGCGGCGAGCCGCTGCTGGTGGCCGACGCCATCGACATCTCGCACCGCACCTTCAGCAAGATCCGCCAAAACCTGTTCTGGGCCTTCATCTACAATGTGGCAGGGATTCCGCTGGCGGCCCTCGGCATGCTGAATCCCCTGCTGGCGGGCGCCGCGATGGCATTCAGCTCGGTCAGCGTGATCAGCAATGCCTTGCTGCTGCGCCGCTGGCAGCCTTCGAAGGAGTAAGGGAAATGAATATCGGACAAGCCGCTGCCGCATCCGGCGTCAGCGCCAAAATGATCCGCTACTACGAGAGCATTGGCCTGGTGCGCGAAACTGCGCGCACCGTCAGCGGATACCGCATCTACGGCGAAAACGACCTGCATACTCTGCGTTTCATCAAGCGCGCGCGCAACCTCGGGTTTTCGCTGGAGCAGATCGGCGACCTGCTGTCGCTATGGCAGGATACAGGCCGTGCCAGCGCGGACGTGAAGACGATCGCGATGAGCCACGTCGATGAACTGAACCAGCGCATCGTGGAATTGACCGAAATGCGCGACACGCTGGCTAGCCTGGCTAAAACCTGCCACGGCGACGACCGGCCGGATTGCCCGATCCTGCAAACGCTGGGATCAGCGCAGGAACATGTACACGGTGAGCACTGCGCCCACGATCACAACAAAGATGCGCATCAGTTGCGGGGGAAGGCGGTAGATCAGCCACGAACCCAGAAGGCCGCCCGCAATACCACCCGCGCATAAGGCCAGGGCGGCAGCCCAGCTGATCATGCCGGAGAAGGCGAAGATCAGGGTGGCGGAAGCGTTCATCGCCATCGCCAGCATGTTCTTGGTGGCGGTGGCAGCGCGGATCTGCTGGCCAGCGATGGTCAGCGCGGCCAGCATCAGGAAACCGATGCCGCCGCCAAAATAGCCGCCATAGATCGAAATGCAGGCCTGGACAACGGCCAGCATCCACTTCGGCATGCTGGAAGCGGCCTGCAACGGCTGGCGCCGGAAAGCACCCCAGGCGAACATGGTGGTGGCAAACAGCACCAGCCAGGGCACCAGCCTGGCAAAGAAGGTCGGGGGCGTAATCCACAGCAGGATCGCGCCGAAAATGCCGCCGACAATACTGATCGTGAAAAGCTGCGTGAAGGTCAGGCCGCTCACGCCTTCCGCGAACTTGCGGCCAGCGACGGCGGATGTCGCCTGGCTCGGGAACATGGCGACCGTGGAGGTCATGTTCGCCGCAACCGGGTTCAGCCCGGCCAACAGCAGGGCGGGAAAGGTGATGAAAGAGCCGCCGCCAGCCAACGCATTCTGCGTGCCGGCGAAAAGTCCTGCTGCGGCGAGCAGTAAGATGGTGTGGAGTTCGGGCATCGGGCCATTATAGCCAAGCTATTTGAAAGTCGGGGTCAGGTCTGGCAATCCGCCATATTTTTCGCAATGCGAAAAATATGGCGGATTGCCAGACCTGACCCCGACTTGCATCATGCGGCGTGGCGTCGCGTGCGGGCGGAGGCGATGACTTGTGCGATACGGTCGGTAGCGCTTTCCGCGTCGGCGAGGGAGCGCAGCAGGCGCTCGTCGCCGAATTCGTCGTATTCGACGGCTGCATCGTATGCATGCGTCACGCCCAGGTAGCGGAATACGCTGCGCACCGATCCTTCGACATGGTTGATGCCCTCCAGCCGTTGCCCTGGGCCGTAGCCGTAATCGCCGCGCGAGGACAGGATGACGAGCTGCTTGCCGGCATCTGCCAGCAGTGGCCAATATGGTTCACCGGCACGTGAGCGGTCGAAGCCGAACGTGCGGCCGACACGCACGATGTTATCCAACCAGGCCTTGAACTGTGCCGGCGGCCCGAAGTTATACATCGGCACTCCTGCCACGATGATATCGGCGGCCAGCACTTCGTCGACCAGCGCGTCGCTTTGCGCCAGCGCTTCCACCATCCATGGCTCGCGCGCCGCCGGCGGCGTGAACGCAGCATGTACCCAGCCCCCGGTCACAGGGGATGGCGGCACGGCTCCCACATCGCGATAGATGACTTCTGTTCTGCTATCGAGCTGCCGGTAGCGCGCGATGAAGCGTGCAGTCAGGCGCCGCGTATGCGAACCGTGCGCCTGTTCGCCGGAGCGCCCGGGCCGGGCGCTTGAATCGATATGCAGGATCGTGGTCATTGTTCTCTCCAATTGGTTGCTATGGGTGTACTGTGCGCTGCGCGGCAGACGGTGACAAACGATCAATTCTCAGCAGATGGATGAACTGAATTCATGTATAGTCCTTCACATGAAACGCCGCCTTCCATCCCTGTCCGCCCTGCGCAGCTTCGAGGCCGCGGCGCGGCTGCAAAGCTTCAAGCTCGCTGCCGAGGAGCTGTCGGTCAGCGCGACTTCGATCAGCCACCAGGTGCGTGCGCTGGAGGAGGCACTGAACGTAAGGCTGTTCCTGCGCAAGACCCGGGCCGTCGAGCTGACACCTGAGGGCCGCACGCTGATGCAGGCAGCCGGCAGCGGGTTCGACGCCATCGCTGCCGGCGTCGAACGGCTGCGGCGAGAACAGCGCCGCACGGTCACCTTGTCGACCACACCATCCTTCGCGGCGCGCTGGCTGGTGCCGCGGCTTGCTTCGTTCAACGCGGCCCATCCCGGCATTGCCCTCAACGTCCTGGCCAGCAACAAGCCGGTTGACCTGGCCGGCGGCGCGGCCGACCTTGCGGTACGCGGTGGCGCCGGGCATTTCGCGGGGCTGCAAGCGCAACGCCTGATGCATGCCGGCTTCGCGCCGGTGGCCAGCCCGCGCCTGAAGCTGCGCAAGGCGGGCGACGTGGCACGCCATCCGCTGATCCACTTTGACTGGCAGCGCGGCTTTAAGGGCGCCTTGACCTGGGATAAATGGTCGAAAGCGGCAGGCGTAGAGCTGGATGTCACGACAGGCGCGCGTTTTTCGGAAGAGTCGCACGCGGTGCAAGCGGCGATTGCAGGGCAAGGTGTTGTGCTGACTGCCTTGCCCTTGGTGCGCGAGGAAATCAGGTTGGGACTGCTGGAAGCGCCGGTTGGCCCGGTGCTCGGCGGATTCGATTTTTATGTTGTGCGGCCTGAAGGCGACGCTCCGCGCGAAGAGGTGCGCGCCGTCGCAGAATGGCTGCTGGCACAGGAGGAGCAATGATGGAGCCTTACAAGCTTTACTACTGGCCGACGATCCAGGGCCGGGGAGAATTCGTGCGGCTGGCGCTGGTCGAGGCCGACGTTCCTTACGTTGACGTGGCGCGCGGCAAGGGCGGCATGAAGGCGATGACGGAGTTGATCGCCGGCGGCAGCGATCCGCGCGCCGCTTTCGCGCCGCCCATCCTGCAGGCCGGTGAACTCATGATCGGTCAGACGGCGAATATCCTGATGTTCCTCGGGGCGCGGCACAAGCTGGCGCCGCGCTCCGAAGCGGGGCGCCTGTGGTGCAACCAGCTGCAGCTGACCATTGCGGACATTGTTGGCGAGGCTCACGATACGCATCACCCGATCTCGGTCAATATGTACTACGAGGAGCAGGCGCGGGAATCGAAGGCGCGGGCGCGGGATTTTGCGATTGAGCGCATCCCGAAGTACCTGGACTATTTCGAGACCGTGCTGCGGGCCAACCAGTCGCGCGGCGGCTGGATTGTCGGCTCCCGCCTGAGTTATGTCGACTTGTCTCTGTTCCAGTTGCTGGACGGCTTGCGCTATGCCTTCCCGAAAGCGATGGCTGGCTATGAAGGGCGTTGGCCCGGCCTGCAGCGCTTGGCCGGGCGCGTGGCGGCCCGTCCGCGCGTCGCCGCCTACCTGGCATCCAAACGCCGCCTCGCCAACAACGAGGATGACGTATTCCGGCATTACCCGGAACTGGAGCAGGGCGTCCGCGTCAAACCGCGCGGGTAACAGGATATCCGGCATCCACAATGGCTGCCTTGATCGGCTCCAGTGCCGAAGCCGAGTTGACCTTGACGTGCTTGCCCTTCAGGTCGACCTCGACAAAGGCTGCCGGATCAACTGTATGCACGGCTTCGGTCACGGCCGATACGCAGTGGCCGCATGTCATGTTTTCTACAGTCAGTTCATACATTTGGAGTTCCTTTCGTCATATGGGTAAACGTACTTTAATCCTTCCCACCATTGTAAAGTCAAGCGTGTTTGCGCTGCTATTGCTGCAGGGCTGTTCCGCGAAATATGCTCCGCCGCCAGGAGCGGCAGGCGCTGTCGCGGAGGCACGCATGGCGGGACCGGCGACGGATGGTTCGTCAGCCGGAGTCCAACGCGGCAAGTATCTCGCCTACGAACACTCGGTCACGGTCGATTCGCCTGAAGGAGGCGTCAAGCCACTGCTCGACAAACTGGTCGGGGCCTGCCAGGCCGACGCGACGAACCAGTGCACGTTGTTGGCATCCGGATTGGAGGGCGGAAGGGAGTCGAGCGCCCATTTCCGTGTTCGCGTGAAGCGGCCCGGCATCGAGAAATTGATTGCACTTGCGGCGACAGGCGGTGAGCTTGCCTCACGTAACACCTCGGCGGAGGACCTTGAAGGTCCGATCCGCGACAACGCCAAGCGACTCGACATGCTGCGCTCATATCGCGAGAAGTTGCTGGCGCTGGAGAGCAAAGTAGGCAACAACGCCGAAGCCTTGATCAAGCTGTCGCAGGAACTGGCGACGGTGCAAAGCGAACTGGAATCGGCGACCGGCGTTGAAGCGCGCCTGATGGAGCGGGTTAATATGGACTTGCTGAACGTCTCCATCCAGTCCCGCACCCAGCGAGGTTTCTGGTCGCCGGTCAAGCGGGCAACCGGCGAGTTTGGCAGCAACCTGTCGGAAGGTATCGCGAGTGCAATCACTGGACTGGCCTACCTGCTGCCCTGGTCGTTGATTCTGTTTTTAGCGGGCTTTGTAGTGCGCAAGATCTGGAGGAGGATGCGCCGGAAATGAGGGGTACGGTCAAATATGCCACGCGCATGTATGCGGCAGATGTCGCGAAGATGTTTCACGCGGAGCACGATTTCGTCACGGAGAAAACTTGATGAAGCAGTCCATTGTTCACATTGCCCTCGTTGTGCGCGACTATGACGAGGCGATCGATTTTTATGTCAACACGCTCGGCTTCGAGCTGCTTGACGACACCCACCAGCCCGAGCAGGACAAGCGCTGGGTAGTCGTGGCGCCGCCTGGTGGCAGTGGAACAACCATCCTGCTGGCGCGCGCATCCAGGCCGGAGCAGGAACCTTTTGTCGGCAACCAGGCCGGCGGCCGGGTATTCCTGTTCCTGAATACCGACGACTTCTGGCGCGACTTCGAGCGGTTGAAGGCGAAAGGCGTCCGGATCGTGCGCGAGCCGAAGCGGCAGGACTACGGCATGGTTGCCGTCTTCTCGGACCTGTACGGCAACCTGTGGGACCTGCTGCAGTTGAACGAAGACCATCCGATCGCACGGCGCGGAAAATAAAAAGCCCCGCACTTGGCGGGGCTTGTGGACTGCGGGCGGCGTTGCTTACAGCACGTCGCTCGCGTGGTCTGCCAGGCGGGAACGTTCGCCGCGGGCCAGCGTGACGTGGCCGCTGTGTGCCCAGCCCTTGAAGCGGTCGACCACGTAGGTCAGGCCGGACGAGCCTTCGGTCAGGTAAGGCGTGTCGATCTGCGCGATATTACCCAGGCACAGGATCTTGGTGCCAGGACCGGCGCGCGTCACCAGGGTCTTCATCTGCTTCGGCGTCAGGTTCTGCGCCTCGTCGATGATCAGGAACTTGTTGACGAAGGTGCGGCCGCGCATGAAGTTCAGCGACTTGATCTTGATGCGCGAGCGGATCAGGTCCTGCGTCGCCGCACGGCCCCATTCGCCGCCTTCGCCGTCGGACTTGTTCAGCACTTCCAGGTTGTCGTCGAAGGCGCCCATCCACGGGCCCATCTTCTCTTCCTCGGTACCCGGCAGGAAGCCGATATCCTCGCCCACCGGCACCGTGACGCGGGTGACGATGATCTCGTTATACAGCTTGGTCTCCAGCACCTGCGCCAGGCCGGCGGCCAGCGCGAGCAGGGTCTTGCCGGTGCCGGCCTGGCCCAGTAGGGTGATGAAGTCGCATTCCGGGTTCATCAACAGGTTCAGCGCGAAATTCTGCTCGCGATTGCGGGCAGTGACGCCCCACACACTGTTCTTGTTGTGCGAGTAGTCGCGCAGGGTTTGCAGGACGGCGGTCTTGCCGTTGATCTGCTTCACTTGCGCGTAGAACGGCGACTCGCCGTTGTTCGGCTCCAGGTACACGAACTGGTTCACCAGCAGGGAAGGGATGAACGGGCCGGTCACGCGGTAGAAGGTGCTCGACTGGCCGTGCTTATTCTCCTGCCAGGATTCCATGTCCTTGCCGTGCTTGTTCCAGAAGTCGTCCGGCAACTGGACGATGCCCGAATACAGCAGGTCGGTGTCTTCCAGCACATGGTCGTTGAAGTAGTCTTCCGCCGGCAAGCCCAGGGCGCGTGCCTTGATGCGCATGTTGATGTCTTTCGACACCAGCACCACGGCGCGGCCAGGCTGCTCCGCTTCCAGTGAACGCACCACGGCCAGGATCTGGTTGTCGGCCTTACCTTGCGGCAGGCCTTCCGGCAGGTCGGCTACCTGCACCCTGGTCTGGAAGTACAGGTGGCCCTTGGCATCCTTGTTGCCCAGCTTGTTCAGCGGGATGCCGGTTTCCATGTCGTCGTCGTCGGTGTTGCTGATCAGGGCATCCAGCGTACGCGATACCTGGCGCGCATTGCGCGCGACTTCGGACATGCCTTTCTTGTGGTTGTCCAGTTCTTCCAGCGTCATCATCGGCAGGAAGACATCGTGCTCTTCAAAGCGGAACAGCGACGACGGGTCGTGCATCAGCACATTGGTGTCGAGCACGAACAGCTTGGTGCTGCCCACCACGTCGGCCTTGCGGCTGGAGGCAGACTTGAGCACGACTTCGTGTTCCTTGTGCTTGGCCGGGTGCGGTGCATCGGCCTTGATCGGCGTGACCTTGGAGCGCGCCTGCGGCGCAGCCTTGGTGCGCGGTGGCGCTGGTACGTCGTCCGGCAGCTTGACGGCCTTCAATGCAGGCGTCTTGTTCGCTGCAGTCTTTTTCGCAACCGGTTCTTTTACTGCTTTGGCAGCAGTCTTGGGCGCCGCTTTCTTCGGCGCTGGTGCTGCCTTTTCTTCAGTAGGGAAGGGAACCGGATTTGCTCCGCTCGCCTTCGGGTAGTCTTTAGCCAGCAGCAGGGTGGCTGGCTTGCTAGGCAGTTTTGGCAGTGGCATCAGGATCTCAATCTAAAAAAGATGCATCCACGCGAGGGCGAATGCCCGGCATGGATGAACTATGGGGTGGTTCGGAAAAACTAAAGGATGCCTGGCGGGCGTCTGCGTCGCCCGAAAGCCGGTGGGCATGCCACCGGGGACAGTGGGTGGAAGGACTTGCTCGACTCAAAATCTGGCTGACACGTTCAAATGTAAAGCTCCCGTTGAGCTAACACATTCGCGGCGAGGGCCTTGCCATCAGCCCAGGTTTGCCACGAATTCCAGCACTTCATCGACGTGACCTGGTACTTTCACGCCTCTCCATTCTTTCACCAATCGGCCTTTTGCGTCAATCACAAACGTGCTGCGCTCAACGCCGCGTACATCTTTACCGTACATTTTTTTCATCTTCATGACATTGAAGGCCAGGCACACCGCTTCGTCCGGATCGGAGATCAGTTCGAACGGCAAGCCCAGTTTTGTCTTGAAGTTCTCGTGCGAGCGCAGCGAGTCGCGGCTGATGCCGTAAATTTCAGCACCGGCAGCGGTGAACTGGTCGTGCAGGTCGCGGAACGCCATGTTCTCGGTAGTGCAGCCCGGGGTGTTGTCCTTGGGGTAGAAGAACAGTACGGTGGCTTTGGCGGGGCGTCCGGAGAGCTGGAAGGTTTGGCCGCCGGTCATGGCGGCGCTGAAGTCGGGGATGGTTTGGCTCATGCGCGTTTAGTTGGGGGCAAAGTGTTATTTTTCAATGATCAATGCCAGCAGGGCTTTGCGGCCTTCGCCCATCAGGATGTTGTAGGTGCGGCAGGCGGCATTGGTGTCCATGCATTCGACGCCGATCTGCCTGGAGATCAGCGGCGCGGCCAGGCGCGGATGGACGAAGCGCTGGCGCTCGCCGGTGCCGAGGATGACCACGTCGGGCTGTTCGGCCAGCAGTTGTTCGAAATGTTCGACTGTCAGTTCCTCGAACTTTGCCACGGGCCAGGGGCGCGGTGCGCTTTCCGGCAGCACCAGCAGGCTGTAGTCGAACGGCTTGCCGTTGATCTCGACTCCACCTTCGAAATAGCCGGAAACGGTCTGGTATTGGCCGGTGGTGCTGGAGTGGAGCTTCATAACTTTTCGCTATATTTAAATACAATAGAGATCTTATTGTAACGTTTTGCGCATATCGATGGTTGATTAAACCAATTTAATTCGGCAGAATGGGTATTTTCGCAATGCAGCATTTATACGTAAGGGATTGATTTTGCGTCCGGTTCAGAAATCCAACAAGCTTAACGAGATTTGTTACGAGATCCGCGGCCCTGTGCCGGAGAAGGCCCGCCTGATGGAAGAAGAGGGCCACAAGATCATCAAGCTGAACATCGGCAATATGCAGCCGTTCGGCTTCGATCCGCCGGACGAGATCGTGCACGACATGATCATGAACCTGCCCAATGCGGCCGGTTACACCGATTCCAAGGGCCTGTTCGCGCCGCGCAAGGCGGTGATGCACTATACCCAGCAGAAGAAAGTCGCCAACGTCACCATGGACGACATCTACCTGGGCAACGGCGCGTCCGAACTGATCGTGATGTCGATGAACGCGCTGCTGAACAACGGCGACGAGGTGCTGGTGCCGGCGCCGGATTATCCGCTGTGGACCGCGGCGGTCAGCCTGTCCGGCGGCAAGCCGGTGCACTATGTCTGCGACGAGCAGCAGGACTGGTTCCCCGACATCGACGACATGCGCAAGAAGATCACGCCGAACACCAAGGCGATCGTCGTCATCAACCCGAACAACCCGACCGGCGCGCTGTACCCGGACGAAGTGCTGCTGCAGATTATTGAACTGGCGCGCCAGCACCAGTTGATCATCTACGCCGACGAAATCTACGACAAGGTGCTGTATGACGGCGTCACCCACACCTCGATCGCCGCTCTGTGCGACGACGTGTTCTGCGTGACCTTCAACGGCCTGTCCAAGAGCTACCGTTCCTGCGGCTACCGCGCCGGCTGGATGGTGCTCTCGGGCGAAAACAAGAAATATGCGAAGGATTACATCTGGGGCCTGAACATGCTGGCCTCGATGCGCCTTTGCGCCAACGCGCCGGGGCAGTTTGCGATCCAAACTGCGCTCGGCGGCTACCAGAGCATCAACGACCTGGTGGCGCCTGGCGGGCGCCTGCTCAAGCAGCGCGACCTGGCATACAAGCTGTTGTCCGACATTCCGGGTGTCAGCGTGGTCAAGCCAAAAGCTGCACTCTATATGTTCCCCCGCCTCGATCCGAAGATCTACCCGATCGCGGATGACCAGCAATTCGCGTATGAACTGCTGGAAGAAACCAAGGTCCTTATCGTGCAGGGCACGGGCTTCAACTGGCATAGCCCGGACCACTTCCGTGTGGTGTTCCTGTCGAATTCGGACGATATGGAAGATGCATTCGGCCGCATCGCGCGCTTCATGGAAGGCTACCGAAAGCGGCACGGGCACAGCTAACAACACCAGGGAATTTGAAGATGAAATCGATTAAAGTAGGTTTGCTGGGCGTAGGTAATGTGGGCGCCGGCACGTTCAGCGTATTGCGACGCAACCAGGAAGAGATCCGCCGCCGCGCCGGCCGCGGCATTGAGATTGTGGCCGTATCGGCCCGCAACCTGGAGCGCGCAAAAGAGCGCACCGAAGGCCAGTGCAAAGTCGTGGCAGACCCGTTCGCGATCGTCAACGATCCGGAAATCGATATCGTCGTGGAGCTGATTGGCGGCTATGACACCGCCAAGGAACTGGTGATGCAGGCCATCGCGAACGGCAAGCACGTGGTCACCGCCAACAAGGCGCTGCTGGCCATGCATGGCACCGAAATCTTCGCCGCGGCCCAGGCCAAGGGCGTGATGGTGGCGTTCGAGGCTGCCGTTGCAGGCGGCATCCCGATCATCAAGGCCCTGCGTGAAGGCCTGACCGCCAACCGCATCGAATGGATCGCCGGCATCATCAATGGCACCACCAACTTCATCCTGTCCGAGATGCGCGACAAGGGCCTGGACTTCGCCACCGTGCTGAAGGAGGCGCAGCGCCTGGGCTATGCGGAAGCCGATCCAACCTTCGACATCGAAGGCGTCGACGCGGCGCACAAGGCGACCATCCTGTCCGCTATTGCCTTCGGCATCCCGGTGCAGTTCGACAAGGCCCATATCGAGGGCATCACCAAGCTGCAGGCGATCGACATCAAATATGCCGAACAACTGGGCTACCGCATCAAGCTGCTGGGCATCGCACGCCGCGCGCAAGTGAACGGCGGCGAGGGCATCGAGTTGCGCGTGCACCCGACCCTGATCCCTGCCAAGCGCCTGATCGCCAATGTGGAAGGCGCGATGAATGCAGTGCTGGTGCAGGGCGACGCGATTGGCGCCACCATGTACTACGGCAAAGGCGCCGGTCCTGAGCCGACTGCCTCCGCCGTGATTGCGGACCTGGTCGACATCACCCGCCTGGCGACGGCCGATCCTGAACACCGCGTGCCGCACCTGGCCTTCCAGCCGAATGCGATGACCGACATCAAGATCATGCCGATGTCCGAGATCACCACCAGCTACTATCTGCGCATGACGGTGGCTGACCGCCCGGGCGTGCTGGCGGAGCTGACCCGCATCCTGGCCGACGCCACCATCTCCATCGATGCGATGATGCAGAAGGAACCGGCGGAAGGCGAGACCCACACCGACATCATCCTGCTGACGCACCAGACGCAGGAGAAAAACGTGGTCGCAGCCATCGAGAAGATCGAAAAGCTGTCCAGCATTGTCGGCAACGTCACTAAGATCCGCCTGGAAAATCTCGCCTGACCGTCCCGTCATCCGGCGTCCCAATGGCCCCGCTGGGGCCATTTTCTTATTTTGTTCCAAGCTGCGATGGCATGAAGTTTTGATATAATTGTTTCCTTTTGGAATATAAAATTGTTTAACGTGAAATCTTTCGCGACACTTGTTTGCACCTTGGGCGCGGCCTTTGGCGTGCATGCGGCAGAGGGGCCGGAGTGCAAGCGACAGACCGTCGAAAAATACCTGATCGAAATGTGCCTGGTGAGGGGCGCGGCGTTCCAGCACGATATTTACACGCTGAAAGCCGACAAAGTTCTTATTTTCGCGCTGGTGGATGACTACGCGGATAACGTCCGGCTGGAGCACGAGGTTCCTGAAGGCCCTGCGCTTGAGTTCCCCTTGTCGCTGCAAGGCGGGAAGACAGTCACGATCAAGGGTGGTTGTGTCCCGGAGAGCAAGGATGGCGCCGAATCCGCCCGGGTTTGCAACTTCTATTGGGGCAAACACCAGATCGTCAAAGACGTACGTTTCGAGTTTGAATAAAGCCTGGCGAAAGCAGTCGTTATCTTAGTTTTATGCAGAATTGGGTTCGCATTTTTTGCCTGGCCTGTATCTCGACCGTCCTGGCGGGATGCGGCACCTTGTCCGATAAGCAGCTGGATCCGGACTTCCGCGCGGCACAGCATCTGGCAGCAACTGGCGACATCGGGGCCGAGGTTGCTGCCTTGGCGCAGCCGATGATCGATTCCAATGAAACGACGGGGCTGGTGGTTGGCGTACTGACGCCCGATGGCAAGCGGCAGTTCTTCGGCTTTGGGACCACGCACCAGGACGGCGGGCACCAACCCGATGGCCAAACGCTGTTTGCCGTCGGGTCGCTGAGCAAAGGCTTTCTGGCGGCGACGACTTCGGTACTGGTGCAAGAGGGCGTGCTGGGTTGGGACGAAACCCTCGCGACGCTGTTGCCTGCGAGTGTGCCGCTTAGCGAGGATGCCAAACGCATCACCTTGCGCCAGCTTGTCACGCATACCGCGGGCCTGCCACGTCAGCCGATGACCGAGAGGACATTGCTCTATTTTGTGGAGTATCTGTTCACCGGCAAGAGCTTTTATCGCCACTTCGACCGGGCTTATTTGTTGGAGTACCTGTCGACATTCAAGAAGCATCATGGCGGTGTGCCTCAGTACTCAAACATCGGCTACGGCGTGCTTGGTTATGTGCTGGAACTGAAAACCGGGAAGAAGGTCGATGCGCTGGTGCACGAGAAAGTACTTGATCCGCTGCGCCTGCACAGGACTGGCTATGTGCCTGAGAAATTGCCTGGCTACGGCGAACGGGCCTTGGGCCACGCGGGTGACCAGCCCAAATTCATCCGGCGCGGCGAGCTTGTCCCCGATTGGCAGTTCACCGACATCATGAGTGGTTCGGCGGCACTCTACTCAAACGCGAGCGATCTGCTGGCCTACGCAAATGCCCACTTGGCCTCGACCGGCAGCGGCGTGCTCGATGCGGGCCTGCGGGATACCCTGAAGGTGCAGTTCGAGCGTGAACGGGAGGCGGCGGCCAGCGCCTGGTTTGTCGACGACATCGATGGCCATAGGATCGCGCACCAGATTGGCCTGGTGGCCGGCTACACCGCTTACATCGGCATTGACGAACAGACGCGTACCGCCGTGGTCGTGCTGCAAAATAACTTCAACTGGACGGACAGGATCGGGCATCGCCTGCTGTTGCGGATGGCGCAAGCCAAGAACTTCAATTCAAAGCATTTGCAAAGATGAACAGGATGGGATGGCTCGCCTCTGCGGCGCTGCTGTGCGCGTCGGGGGCGGAAACAACAGACGCCAAGCCGGCCGGAGCGCGCGTGCGATTCTTTGGCCAGGCGGCGATCGGAAAGGCTGCCTTTGCCGAATGCACGGCCAGGTACAAGTCCTGCGTTGCCGACACCCGGTGAGAAAAAAAGCGGGCGACCCAGGGTCGCCCGATAAGGGAGGTACTACTGCAGCGAAGGCATTATTTGCCGGCGACAGTCAGCTCACTCTTCACTTCCTTCACTCCCGCCACGGCAGATGCCGCCTGGATCGCTTTGGCGCCGGCATCGGAGCTTGACACCGTGCCGCTCAGGACCACTACGCCCTGGTTGGCGGACACGATGATCTCTTTCTGGTCCGAGAGGGCTGCCTTGACTTTGGCCTGCAGCGTGGAATCGGCGGTGGCCACGGCGGCACCGGCCATGGCGCCTTCTTGCTGTGCGTGTGCGGACAGCGAGGCGAGGGCGAATGCTGCGGCGGCGAACAGGCCTGCGATCAGTTTGGAATCCTTCATGGTCTATCTCTCCATTTTCAAGTTGGCAGTCAACGCTTGTGCGTTGTCCCTGGTATTGCAAGGCGCGTGCCATGTAGAGAAATCAATGACTTAGCTGTGCGGCAACATTGAATTTGTCGCCACGCGGCGACACGGTCTGGGCTGCAATGCGCAAGGCCTTGATTTGGCGGGCTTTATGGCTGTCGCCCCTCGGCGACAGGTTCAATGCGGAACTGCGCGGCGTTCAATTCATGCTTTTGCAGCAGGCGATAGAACTCGGTGCGGTTGCGCTCTGCCAGGCGCGCGGCATCGGCCACGTTGCCGTCGGTGAGCTTGAGGAGCTGCACCAGGTAATTGCGCTCGAAGCGCAGCTTGGCTTCCGTATAGCTGAGGACTTCCAGCGACGGCACGCGCAACGCGCGCTGCACCAGCGATAGCGGCACCAGCGGCGCCGTAGCCAGGGCGCAGGCATGTTCCACCACGTTGTAGAGCTGGCGCACATTGCCGGGCCAGGAGGCGCGCGACAGCGCTTCCAACGCTTCCGGAGCAAAGCCGTTGACGGTCTTGCCGTATTTGGCGGCCAGCATTTGCAGGAAGCGCGTGGCCAGCAGCCCGATATCTTCGCGACGTTCCGCCAGCGGGGGCAGGGTGAGCGTGATGACGTTCAGGCGATAGTAGAGGTCCTCGCGGAACTGTCCTTCCAGCATGGCCGCTTCCAGGTCGCGGTGGGTGGCGGAGAGCACACGCACGTTGACCGGGCGGCCGTTGTCGGAGCCGACCTGGCGCACCACGCGCTCCTGCAGCACGCGCAGCAGCTTTACCTGCAGCAGCAGCGGCATATCGCCGATCTCGTCGAGGAACAGGGTGCCGCCGTCGGCTGCCTGCAGCAAGCCTTCGCGGCTGGCGACGGCGCCGGTAAAGGCGCCTTTTACATGGCCGAACAGCTCGGACTCCAGCAATTGCTCGGGAATCGCGCCGCAATTCACGGCGATGAACGGCGCGGCGGCGCGGCGGCTGGCGCGGTGAATGGCGCGTGCCAGCAATTCCTTGCCGGTGCCGCTTTCGCCGCGTATCAGTACGCTGGCGTCGGAGGCGGCAACCAGCTGCGCTTCATGCAGCACTTCTTCCATGGCGCGGCTGCGGCTGATGATCTCGGCGCGCCAGGCGCCGCTGCCGGCCTCCGGTGTGGCGTCCGGTGCGGCCACGCTCAGGGCCTGGCCGATGCGGTCAAGCAGCACCTTCGCATCGAAGGGCTTGGTCAGGTAGGCGAAGGCCCCGAGCGAGGTCGCTTCCACCGCGTCGGGAATGGTGCCGTGGGCGGTGAGCAGGATCACCGGCAGCGCCGGGTGCTGGTTGCGGATTTGCTGGAACAGGGACATGCCGTCGCGCTCGGGCAGGCGCACATCGCTGATCACCAGCGAGGGCAGCGCAATCGACAGGTTGGCCAGCGCGGCTTCGGCACTGCCGACGGCGGTGACCTGGTAGCCGTTGGCGCTCAGCCGCATCGACAGCAGGCGCAGCAGGTCGGCGTCGTCGTCGACCAGCAGCAAGCGTGGGGAAACAAGTGCATTCATTTACTGGCTCTCGCAGGCAGGCCGCGCTCGATTTCTTTCAGCGCTTCCAGGGTTTCGTTCAATTGTTCGTTCTTGCGCTGGTTGTCCTTCAACTGCATGCGCAGGCGGTCGCTCTCGTCGACCAGCCGGCGCGTGTCGGCGCATTGTGCAGAGAGGAGTTGCGCCAGCTGCCGCAAGCCTTGCGCTTCCGGCTCCGGCGCGGTGGCGACGACGTCGAATTGCGCCTGCGCCTTTGCCAGGTCGCCGCTGCCGCGCGTGAGCGACAGCACCATGGCCGATTGCAGCAGCACCTTTGGTGTTTTCTGCTGCAGCGACAAGCCGCTCAGTTCCTTCAGCAACTCGCCTTGCGTCATGCGGCGCAGCGACTGGTAGTAGGCCAGCAGCGGCGCCACTTCGTCCTGCGGCGCGACAAGCAGCGTCAGTGGCGCGGGCGCCGGAGGCGGCGGCAAGGGCGGCAGCGTTGGCGCTACTGGCTGTCGCTGCGCGCAGGAGGCGAGCAGCAGGATCGGCAGCAAAGGCAGGGTTTTAATGTTCATAAGGCAGGTCGATCCGGAAGTGTGCGCCGCTACTGGTCGGCAGCAATTGCAGTGATCCGCCGTGGGCGCTGATGTATTCGAGCACGATGGAGAGGCCGACGCCATTGCCCCGCCGTGCGCCTGGCGGCTGGCGCATCCCCTGGTAAAAGGGTTCGAAAATATGGGCAGCATCTTCCGGGGCCACGCCAGGCCCCTGGTCGATGCAGTCGATGGCCAATGTGCCGGCCTGCTCGCCGATGATGAAGCGCACGGTGCCGCCTTCGGGGCTATAGCGGACCGCGTTGGTCAGCAGGTTGCTGCTGGCAATGGCGAGCTTGCCGGGATCGACCGAAATGGCCGGGGCGCTGCCGTCCACCGTCACATCGAGGCGGCGCGCCTGCCACTGCAGGCGCTGGGCGTCGACGGTGTCGCGCAGCAGGGCCACGATATCGGTGGGCTGGCGCTGCAGGTGCTGGGCGGCGAAGGTGGCGGTGTTATAGCGCAGCAGGTCTTCGATCTGGTTTTGCAGCGAGGCTGTGTTCTGGCGCAGGATTCCGGCCACTTCGCGCTGGTTCGGCGTCAGCGTGCCGGCCACTTCATCCTCCAGCAGGGCGACGCCTTCCACCAGCGCGGCCAGCGGGGTTTTCAGTTCGTGAGAGATGTGACGCAGGAAGCGCGATTTATCAGCTTCCAGGCTGGCCAGGCGCTGGCGCAGCCAATTCAGTTGCTGGCCAAGGCGGCGCAAGTCGTTGGGTCCTTCGACTTCGATTGGCTGGTCGTAGCGGTTGCCGCCCAGGCGGTCGATGGCGCTTTCGATTTGCGCCAGGGGGCGTGACAGCCACATGCCGCAGCCAAGGGCCAGGGCGGCGGCCAGGCTGATGGAGGCCAGCAGTTGTCCGCCCAGCACGCTGCGCCGATGTTCCAGGCCAAGCAGGATGCGCTGGTTGCGCTGGTCGACTTCGCGTTTGACTTCGTCCGCCAGTTCTTCGTTGACCGGTGCCAGGCCCGCCAACGCGGTGTTCAGCATCTTTTGGCGCTGGGCGCGCTTGGCGTTGGGAGCCTCCAGTGCGCGCCAGGCTTGCTCGCCCTGGTCGCGCCAGGCGGCGAAACTGGCTTTGGGCGCGGAGGGCAGTCCGGCCGCCAGCGCCGACAGCGCATCCTGGCCGTCGCGCCAGGCTGCCGCGTAGCGGTCTCGGAAGGCTGGATCGTCCAGCACCAGGAACTGGCGCGCGCTGCGTTCCATGGCCACGCTGCGTTCGGCCAGGCGCTGCACGTTCGCGGTCAGCACGACGGCGTGCTGGCCGACTTCGCGGCTTTCAGTGGCCAGCCGGTCCAGCGTGAGCAAAGCCTGGATCGAGGTAGCGCTGAGCAGCAGGGCGATCAGCAGGAAGACGCCCAGAAGTAATTGGCGGAAAGAAAGCTTGATGAACATAGAGCATGCGCCGGGAACCACATGGTTAACCGGCGCATGATAGGGGAATTCGCTTTACGGCCGCGTTCTATTGCTCACTCGTCGAGACGCCAGGCATATTGCATGCGAGCCCACGATTCCTGTGCCACGCCGTCTACGGTGCCGGGCTTGAAGGCGCACAGCGAGAGGCCTTGCAGCGCGGCGCGATCCAGGTCGCGGTGGCCGCTGGTGCGTTCGATCTTGGCGCTGGCCACGTGACCGTCCTTGCCGATCAGGAAGGCCAGGGTGACTGTGCCTTCGTCGCCGTTGCGCAAGGCACCGGCGGGGTAGGTGGGTTTCGCGCAATTGGCCGCATCGATCACCGCCGCAACGTTCACTGGCTCGTGGCGCACAGCTTCGACGCTGCCACCGCCGGTGCCGCCACCGCCGCCCCCTGGTTCGCTGTGGCCATGTGCAGTCTCCGGCGGGGATGTCGTGATGGTGTGTTCGAGAACCTCGATCTTGATGCCGTCCGGCGGAGGCGGGGCGATCACCGGCGCTGCCTTTTCCTGGACCTCGAATTCCTTGGAGCGTTGCGGCTCAGGATCCTGGCGCTCCAGCGGCGGTACATCGACGATCACGGTCGGCTCGCTGCGGGTGATCAGGATCGTTGAGTGCTTCAGGGCGATGCCGGCGGCAACAAGGTGCAGTACGGCGACGAAAGCCAGGCCAGAGTAGTTCTTGCGAGAGGTATCGAAGTTCATGGAAATGCTCCTTTCTTCTTGTTGGTAGGCCGAATTGCCAGTCCATGGCAAGATATTCTTCCATTCAATGGAAATATGCAAGCAATTTTTATTGCTACCCTTTGGCGTGATATCCTTCCATCATCTGGAAATGAGGAATGCTATGAATAAGATCAAAGTACTGCTGGCAGATGATCACCCGGTCGTGATGGGGGGATTTGCGATGGCGCTTGCCGGTTTCGGCGTGGAAGTTGTCGGCCAGGCCCGGACGCCAGCTGAAGCCGTTGAGGCTTACCAGGCACTGGCACCCGACGTTGCTATCCTCGATATGCGCTTCGGCGAGCAAATGACGGGCCTGGACGCGGCGCGCCAGATCCTGGCAGCGGCCCCCAAGGCGCACATCATCTTCCTGACCCAGTTCGACCAGGATGCGCTGGTCAAGGAGGCCTACCGCATTGGTGCGCGGGCCTTGGTCACCAAGGATTGCGATCCGGCCGAACTTTTCACCGCCGTGCAGCGTGCTGCGCAAGGGGAGCTGTATTTCATGCCGGCCATCGCGGAACGCCTGGCCAGCCTGTCGGTGCTGGGCGAGCAATCGCCGCAGGCGCTGCTGGATGAACGTTCGCTTGAAATCTTCAAGCTGATGGCGGAAGGCCTGACCAACGCTGAAATCGCCGAAAAGCTCGGCGTCTCCAGCAAGACCATCAGCAACTCCAGCCAGGCCATCAAGGACAAGCTGGGTGTTGAGCGCGCGGCAGACATCACCCGCCTGGCCGTGCGCCACGGCGTACTGCAAGCCTGATGCGGGTCACATGGCGCGTCGGCACCCGCGGGCGGCTGCTGGCGATTACCTTGCTGCCGGTGCTGGCGCTGTTCGTTACACTTACCTGGTACAGCTATCAATCGCGTCAATCCGAGGTGCATGCCGAGCTTGCGGAGCGCGGGCAGTTGCTGGCCACAGCACTGGTGACGAGCAGTGAAATCAGCCTGGTACGTGGGCAGTTCGACGAACTGCGCGCGACGATCGACGGCATGCTGCAGACCGACAGCGCGATCCATCGCGTGACCTTGCTCGATGCGGACCGCAAGCCCCTGTTGGACGTGACCGCGCGCGGCGACGGGGTGCCCGAGGCGCGCTATTACGAGGCCGCGGTGCACAAGCGTTTGCTTTACGTGACTGGCGGCGGCAACCGCAATGTCGGCAACATGGGCTACGTGCAGGTGCGCATGTCGCCAACTGTCATGCTGCGCAAGGCTCGCTCGCGTTTCCAGCTTGAACTGGCGGTGGCGCTGGCGGGTTTGCTTGTCTGCGCAGGGCTGGCGTGGCAGATGACCAGCGGCTTTGCCGCATCGCTGCGGGCGTCCATGCAAGCCGTGCGCGCGGCTGATGCGGAGAAACGTCGCCTGTTGCAACGCGTGACCACGGCAGTCGAAGACGAACGCCAGGCCATTGCACTGGAGATCCACGACGAGTTGAACGCGACGCTCATCGCGGTGCGGCTGGAGGCGCAGCAGATCGCCGGCCTGGCGGGCAATCTGCCGCCGACGGACGCGGCGACGCAGATTCGCGACAAGGCGCAGGCGATCACGAAGCTGGCGCTGGGCTTGTACAACAGTGGCAGGACGCTGGTGCGCCGCTTGCGGCCGGAAATGCTGGACATGCTTGGCCTGCAGGGTGCGCTGGAAGAAATGGTGCGGCAAGTCGGCAGCAGCCACCCGGCCTGCCGCTTCTCGCTGCGCACCGAGGGCGATTTCGCCGGTCTGGATGGCGACGCCGCGATCTCGGCCTACCGTATCGTGCAGGAGGCGCTGTCTAACATCGTGAAGCACGCTCGCGCCGGCACGGCCAATGTCGAAGTCGCGCGGCACGGCGAGGCCTTGCAGATCGCGGTGGCAGACGATGGCGTAGGCTTCGACCCGGCGCGCACTGCTGCAGGCGTCGGGCTGGCGGGCATGCGGGAGCGGGTCCAGGCGCTGGGCGGCACCTTTGCTATGGATTGCTTGTCCGGCACCCGCATCAGCATCATGCTGCCGGTGGAGGCATGGCGCGCGGGAACTTGACGCGCACCAGCAGACCACGCCCACCCGAGCCTTGGTCGAGTTCAAGCTCGGCGTGGTGCAGGACGGCGATATCGCGCACAATGGCCAGCCCCAGGCCGGAGCCTCCCGGATTGGCCTGCATGGTCGAAGCGGCGCGGTAGAAGGGAGAGAACACGCGGTCGCGATCCTCAGGCGGAATACCGGGCCCGCTGTCCTCAACTTCCAGAACGACCTGCGTTTCGCCTGGCATCACGCGTAATACGACGCTGCCGCCGCGCGGAGTGTAGTGCAAGGCGTTGTCGACCAGGTTTGACACCAGCTCGTGCAGCAGCAAAGCCTGGCCGTAGACGCTGGCTTCACCATCGCCCTCCAGCGAAAGGTCGATGCCGCGGTTCACGGCGGATAGAGCCAATTCCAGCGCGACTTGCTGTACCGTCTCGCGTAATGGCACCGGCACCGGCTCACGATTCTCGCTATGCTCGATGCGAGCCAGCATCAATAGTCGATTGGCGAGATGGACCGTGGAGTCGGTGGTGGCGGCCATGCTGGCAACCACATTGCGCAGCTCCGGCGAGGCTGACGCAGCCCGTTCCAGCTCGCGCTGCGCCAGTTCGGCCTGGGTTTTCAGTACCGTCAGCGGAGTGCGAAGCTGGTGCGAAGCGTCGGCGATGAAGCGGCGTTGGCTGGCGATCAGGCCCGCGATGCGGGTGGTGGATGCGTTCATGGCCTGCACCAGAGGCCGCACTTCCTTGTGCACCAATGCCGGATCAAGGTCGGACAGGTCGGATACGTCGCGCGACTCGACTTCATGCTTTAACTGCATCAACGGCCGCAGCACCAGCTTGACTGCAAACCACACCAGCAGGCCCGCCAGCAGCACCACGCTCGCCTGCCAGGCGATGGTGTCATACAGGATTTTCAGCGTCAGGCCATTGCGCGCGTCGAGCGTTTCGCCGACCTGGATCAGTGCGATGCCGCGCATATTGTCGTCGTACACCGGCTGCAGCAGGGCCGCGATGCGGATTGGCTGACCGTTATAGTTGGCGTGATAGAAGCGCACCAGGGCAGGATAGTTCTCGGAGCGCGGCACATTCGGCGGAACTTTCGGCAGGTCGTCGTAGCCGGACACCGTTTCGCCATTGATGCCGGTGACTTTGTAGTAGATGCGGCCCAGCGTGTCGGTCTCAAAACTGTCCAGCGCGACGTAGGGCACGTCGGCCACCACCTTGCCGCCTTCGACCGACACGCGTTCCGCCAGCGCGCGGGTGGAGGCCAGCAGCGAGCGGTCGTACGCCATGTCGGCCGCGTCCACCGCGTTGTAATAGACGGAAATGGTGTTAATGATCTCCAGCAGGACCAATGGCAGCAGCAGCCAGCGCAGCAGCTGGCCGCGCAGGCTGCCCATGGCGAGCATGGCCTTCATCAGGCCTTCGCTTCGGCCGGCTGCAGCAGGTAGCCTATCCCGCGCAGGGTAGTGATGGCCGCGGCGCCGGGCTCCTTGCGATCAAGCTTCTTGCGTACGCGGTGGATATACAGTTCGATGGCATCGAGATTGGCGTCATCGGCCAGCGAGAACACCTGGTCGAACAGTTTTTCTTTTGCCACCGGCTTGCCGCCTTTGGTGATCAGCGCTTCCAGCACGGCATGTTCGCGCGGCGTGAGCTGCAGGTTTTCGCCGAAATAGGAAAACATGCGGCTGACCGTATCGAAGCGCAGCGCGCCGCATTCATACACCAGCGATTCATTGCCCACGCTGCGGCGCAGCAAAGCCTTGACGCGCGCTTCCAGTTCCGCCAGTTCGAAAGGTTTGGCAAGGTAATCGTCGGCTCCAAGGTTCAGGCCCTGCACGCGGTCTTCCAGGCCGCCGCGCGCGGTCAGGATCAATACAGGCGTCTTGCCGCCGCGCGCGCGCAGGCGTTTCAGCACTTCCAGCCCGTCCATGCGGGGCAGAGTCAAATCGAGTATCACCAGGGCATATTCCTGGGTCAGGAGCAGGGAGTCGGCGTCGGCGCCGTTATCGGCGCATTCGACTGAAAGGT
This sequence comes from Pseudoduganella sp. R-34, assembly GCF_049904655.1. Classification (NCBI taxonomy): domain Bacteria; kingdom Pseudomonadati; phylum Pseudomonadota; class Betaproteobacteria; order Burkholderiales; family Oxalobacteraceae; genus Pseudoduganella; species Pseudoduganella sp. R-34. The sequence continues at coordinate 5,149,620 of NZ_CP184572.1, read as the reverse complement.
TGGCATCACGCAGGGCTTTGGAAAGCCAGTGTTGTAATTCGGTGTGGTCTTCCACTAACAATATTCGCATGGCATTTGCCTGAAAGGCGTTTGAAAGGTTGGCGATTTTATAGTTGAACCGTGCCAGAGCGAGGCATGACTGAAATAACTATAAACCCAGGAGACTGATTGTGAAAAGAACTTCGATGGCAGCGGCCGTCGCAATGATGTTTGCCGCCTATACTTCCGCCCACGCCCAATCCAATGTGCAGGTCTACGGCTTGCTCGACATGGGTGTCGACATTACCAACAATGCCCAGGCCGGCGGCGGCAGCGTCACCCACGTCAGCTCCGGCGGCATGAATACTTCGCGCTGGGGCATCAAAGGCAACGAAGACCTGGGCGGCGGCCTGAAAGCCGTGTACCAGCTGGAAAGCGGCATCCTGATGGATACCGGCGCGCAGGACGGCAACCTGTTCAAGCGCCAAGCCAACGTCGGCCTGGAGGGCAACTGGGGCCGCGTGGTGCTGGGCCGTTCGTTCACCAGCGTGTACGACACCGTCATCCGCTTCGACCCAATGGGCTTTGCGCCTTACTATTCCTGGGCGACCGGCGGCAGCGCCACCCTGCCAAGCAAGTACGGCATGACCACCGGCTTCGATAACCTGATCAAATACTCCGGCAAGACCGGCGACTGGAACTATGGCTTCAGCTACGGCATGGGCGAGCAGCAGGGCGCCGACGCCAGCTCGGCCGACAGCGCCAAGTACGCAGGCGCGGTCAGCTACCAGTCCGAGTCGCTGGGTGCGATGTTCACCGCGGAGCGCATCAACGGCAACAACGTGGTCGCTACCGGCAACCGCGACGAGACCACCGCCTACCACCTGGGTGGCTACTACGCCACGGGCGACTTCAAGTTCTGGCTCGGCGGCCGAACCTTCAAGCTGGTGTCCGGCAAGGCCGCCACGGCTGACGTAAAAGGCAACACGCTGTGGGCTGGCGTGGCATACAAGCCGCAGCCAAACGTCACCATCACCGGTGCCGTCTACCACATCGACCAGCGCAACCTGGCTGCGGGCAAGGACGCCGATCCGACCATGTATGTGCTGCGCTATCGCTACGCAGCGTCCAAGCGCACCGACCTGTATGCGACTGTCGGTTACACCAAAGGCAAGCATGACCAGCTGGTCGGCCTGTCGCGCGACGATGCCGGCTTCGGCGACAGCCAGCACGGCGTAATGGTTGGCATCCAGCACCGCTTCTGATCATAATGAAGCCATGAAGATCCTGTTTTCCATCTTCGCTGCTGTCCTGCTGCTGGCAGGGCGGGTGCACGCTGCGGAATGCATCGTGCCGTCCAAGCCGGGCGGTGCGATGGACCTGACGTGCAAGCTGGCCCAGAAGGGCCTGGCGACGGTGCCGGGCGGCCAGCCCATGAAGCTGGTGTATCGCCCGGGCGGGATCGGTGCCGTGGCATGGCACTCGCTGGTATCGCAGCGCCGCGCCGAACCGAACACCCTGGTGGCGTTTTCCGGCGGTTCGCTGCTGAATCTCGCGCAGGGCAAGTTCGGCAAAGCCACTGCGGACGACGTGCGCTGGGTGGCGGCCTTGGGGGCGGACTACGGCATGATCGCGGTGCGCTCCGATTCGCCGTACAAGTCGCTGGCCGACCTGGTGGCGGCATTGAAGCGCGACCCTTCCAAGGTGCTGATCGGCGTCAGCGGCACCATCGGCAGCCAGGACTGGCTGAAGGTGGCCCTGCTGGTGCGCCAGGCAGGCCTGGACCCGAAAGTGCTGCGTTTCGTGGCACTGGAAGGCGGCGGCGAGTCCTTCACTGCCATGCAGGCCAACTACGTGCAGGTGGTGTCGGGCGATGCTTCCGAAGCCAACCTGGCCGGCAACACGATCCGCGTGCTGGCCGTGATGGCGGAAGAGCGTTTGCCAGGCAAGCTCGCTGCGGTGCCGACCGCTCGCGAGCAAGGCTACAACATCGTCTGGCCGGTCATCCGCGGCGTGTGGATGGGGCCGCAGGTTGCCGACGCCGACTACCAGCAATGGGTGAAAACCTTCGAGCACCTCATGGCGACGCCGGAATTTGCGAAGCTGCGAACGGAAGCGGGACTATATCCCTTCAGCCTGACAGGACAGGCACTCAACGAGTATGTGCATAAGGCCGTGGACGATTACGGCAAACGCGCCAGCCATCTAGGCCTGGTGCGCTAAACATCCCTCAAAAATTCTAGGAGACACAAATGATCAAGACGACCCTGGTGGCCGCCGCGGGCCTGTTCGCGTGCACCGCATTCGCACAATTGCCGGCAGGCTATCCTGCCGATTACCAGAAAGTGATCGATGCGGCGAAAAAAGAGGGCAAGCTGGTGGTGTACGGCGCCACTGACAGCAAGGCTGCGCAGCCTCTGATCCGCGACTTCAATGCCCTGTACCCAGGCATCACCGTCGAATACAACGACATGAACTCGACCGAGGTGTACAACCGCTTCATCTCCGAAATGGCAGCGGGCGGCAACACCGCCGACGTGATGTGGTCGTCCGCCATGGACCTGCAGATGCGCCTGGCCTCAGACGGCTACGCGCTGAAATACAAATCGGTGGAAGCGTCGAAGATTCCCGGCTGGGCGGTGTGGGACGACCAGGCTTACGGCACGACCTTCGAGCCGGCCGCCATCGTCTACAACAAGCGCCTGGTCGATGCAAAAGAGGTACCGCAGACCCACGCCGACTTCGTGAAACTGATCCAGCAGCCGAAGTTCAAGGACAAGGTCACCACCTACGACATCGAGAAATCCGGTGTCGGCTTCATGTTCATGAGCCAGGACGCCAAGGAATACCCGAAATTCCTGGAACTGGAAAACGCCTTCGGCGAAGCCAAGGTGCGCGTGCAGTCTTCCACCGGCACCATGATGGAGCGCATCTCCTCCGGCGAAAACCTGATTGGCTACAACGTGCTGGGCTCTTACGCACTGGTGCGTGCCAAGACCGACCCTTCGATCGGCGTGCAACTGCCCAAGGACTATACCCTGGTGATGTCGCGCGTAATGTTCATCAACAAGGGCGCGAAGAACGTCAACGCCGCCAAGCTGTGGCTGGACTACACCCTGTCGCACCGCGGCCAGACCATCATCGCCAACGAATCAAAGCTGTTCGCGATCCGTGCCGACGTGACCGGTGAAACCACTTCGTCCGACCTGGTCAAGCAAATCGGCCAGGACAAGATCAAACCGGTGCCGGTGCACCCGATCCTTCTGCAGTTCCTCGGCCCGCAGAAACGCATGGCCTTCCTGAAGCAGTGGAAAGAAACCGCTGGCAAGAAATAAGGAGTTGTAAATGACCACCGCGACTTTGCAGGGAAGTGGCCGCGCCGGCATCAACTGGCCGCGCGGGATTGTGGCAGTGCTGACCTGCACCGCCATCTTCCTGCCGCTGATCCTGATCTTTTACCAGAGCTTCCTGTCGGCGCCGTTCTTCATGCCCGGCAAGGAAGTCGGACTGGATGCCTTCCGCTTCATCTTCGATGACCCGGACTTTGCCGTGGCATTCAAGAATGGCTTGCTGCTGGCGGCAGGCCTGGCCGCCATCGCCGTGCCTTTGGGCGGCATGCTGGCTTTCCTGATGGTGCGCACCGACCTGCCGGGTCGCGGCTGGATTTCCCCGCTGCTGCTGGTGCCGATCTTCGTCTCGCCGATGGTGATGGGCTTCGGCTATGTGGTGTCGATGGGGCCTGTTGGCTTCTACTCCACCTGGGTGAAGGACCTGATCGGCTTCATCCCATGGAATGTGTATTCCTTCACCAGCATTGTGATCATCGCCGGCTTGACCCACGTGCCGCATGTCTACCTGTATGCGTCGTCGGCGCTGAAAAGCCTCGGTTCGGACGTGGAAGAAGCAGCCCGCGTGGCCGGCGCCTCGCCGCTGCAGGTGATGTTCAACGTGTCGCTGCCGATGATCATGCCGGCCCTGGCCTACGCGGGCGTGCTGGTGTTCTTCCTCGGCTTCGAAGTGTTCGGCCTGGTGCTGGTGCTGGGCGACCCGGAAGGCCACCTGGTGCTGCCGACCTACCTGTACAAGCTGACCAACAAGCTGGGCACTCCGTCCTATCATTTGATGGCTGCCGTGGCCGTGTGCCTGGTGGCGGTGACCATGCCGCTGGTGATGATCCAGCGCTGGCTGCTGAAATCGGCCAACAAATATGTGTCGATCAAGGGCAAGGGCGCGCGCAGCAAGGCGCTGCCGCTGGGCCGCTGGAAGTGGATGGCGTTTGCACTGCTGGGCGCATGGCTGCTGTTCACCATTGTGATGCCGCTGTCCGGCATTGCGCTGCGCTCCTTCGTGCAGTACTGGGGCGAGGGCGTGAAGCTGGCCGACGTGCTGACGCTGCAGCACTTCCGCGACATCTTCGAACAGCATGCGCTGATCCGCGGCATCATCAACACGGTGCTGATCGGCGTGATCGGCGGCGGCCTCGCGATCTTCTGCTACAGCTTCATCGCGCTGGCCATGCACCGCAAACCGGACCTGCTGACCCGTATCCTCGACTACAGCGTGCTGGTGCCGCGTGCCGTCCCCGGCCTGCTGGCTGGCCTGGCTTTCCTGTGGGTGTTCCTGTTCGTGCCGAGCTGGCTGGACGGCATGCTCAAAGGCTCTGAAAACGGCCTGGCGGTCTGGCTGGTGGAAAACGCGATTCCTGCGCTGCGCAGCCTGCGCACCACCATTTTCGCGGTGTGGCTGGCGTACTCGGTAGTGTGGATGGCTTACGGCATGCGCCTGATTTCCACTGCGCTGCTGCAGGTCGGCCCTGAACTGGAAGAAGCTGCGCGCGCTGTCGGCGCCCGCCGCGGCCAGGTAACCCGCGACGTGACCCTGCCGCTGATCAAGTACGGCTTGCTGGGTGCGTGGCTGATGATTTTCCTGATCTTCGAACGTGAGTATTCGACAGGCGTGTACCTGCTGTCGCCGGGTACCGAAGTGATTGGCGCGCTGATCGTGTCGCTGTGGGCGGGTGGTTCGACCGACCTGGTGGCTGCACTTTCCTTCATCAACATCACCCTGGTCGGCATCGGCCTGGGTATCGCGCTGCGCTTCGGCGTCAAGCTGCATAACTGAGACATAGATCATGAAACGAGACCTGAAAATGAACGAACTGTCCGTCGAAGACCTGCACCTGGACTACGGTACCGGCGCCCACGCCAACCCGATCCTGAAAGGCGTGTCGATGCACCTGCAAAAAGGCGAAGTGGTGGCGCTGCTGGGCCCATCGGGCAGCGGCAAGACCACACTGCTGCGCGCCGTGGCCGGCCTGGAAAGCCCGCGCCTGGGCTCCATCGACATCGGCGACCGCCGCGTGTTCGACGGCAGGAAGGGTTTTGAAATGCCGGCCGAACAGCGCAACCTGGGCCTGGTGTTCCAGTCCTATGCGCTGTGGCCGCACAAGACCGTGGCGGAAAACGTGGCCTACGGCCTGAAGCTGCGCAAGATGAACAAGGAAGAAATCGGCCGCCGCGTGGGCGAGGTGCTGAAGCAGCTTGGCCTGGGCCACCTGGGCGAGCGCTTCCCGCACCAGTTGTCGGGCGGCCAGCAGCAGCGCGTGGCGATTGCCCGTGCGCTGGTGTACAACCCGCCGGTGATCCTGCTGGATGAGCCGCTGTCCAACCTGGATGCGAAACTGCGCGAGGAGGCGCGTGCCTTCCTGCGCGAACTGATCGTGCGTCTTGGCCTGTCGGCGCTGATGGTGACCCACGACCAGGATGAGGCGATGGCGATTTCCGACCGCATCCTGCTGCTCAATAACGGCAAGATCGAACAACAGGGCACGCCGCAGACAATGTACGAAACGCCGGAGACCTTGTTCACGGCTGAATTCATGGGCAGTAACAACCGCTTGCCTGGCAACCTGGTTTCGCGCGATGGCGACTGCGTGGTGATCGAGGTAGCCGGCACCAGGCTGCAGGCGACTGCGCGCGGCAAGGGCGGCGAAACGATCGCTCCGCTGATCCGGGTTGAAGAAGTGCGCGTGAACAGCAGCGAGGTGGAGAACTCGCTGCAGCTCGCGCTGGTCACCTGCATGTACCTTGGTGATCGCTGGGAGTGCCTGTTCAAGCGCGGCGACATCAGCGTGCGCGCTCATTCGAAATACCGCCTGCAGGACGGCCAGTACTGGCTGCAACTGCCGGCCGACAAGCTGTGGGTCTTCTGACCCGCCACCGTTGCTTCCTCCAAGCTTTGGCGGCCGGCTTGCTGGCCGCTATTTTTTGCAGGTGGCTCGATACTCCGCTGCCCTGGCTGATCGGGCCATTGTTCGCCAGTGCGGCGCTGCGCATCGCCGGCGTCGACCTGTGCTGCCCGGTTCCCGCACGCGCGGCGGGGCAGTGGGCAATCGGCACGGTGCTTGGCCTGTACTTTACGCCCGCAGTGTTGGCGGTGGTGGCCGCGCGTGCCGGCTATATTGCGTTGGCTGTCGCGTTTGCGCTGGCGTTGGGATGCCTGTGCGCCTGGCTGCTCAAACGGCTGGCGGACGTCAGCGCTGCCACGGCGTTCTTCTCCATGGCGCTTGGCGGCGCCTCCGAGATGGCCGTGCAGGGCGAGCGGCATGGCGCTGTGGCGCAGCATGTGGCGGCGGCGCAGGGCGTGCGGCTGATGTTCGTGGTCAGCTTCCTGCCATTCGTGCTGCGTTACTGGAGCGGGCATGGCATGCCGCCGCTGCCGGCCGGCGCGTCACTTGCGCCAGCGAGGGCAGTTGCGGCGCTGCCGCCCGGCGCGGCGGAAGCATTGCTGGCATTCGGCCTGCTGGCCGGGGTCACATGTGCCATGGGATGGCTGCTGTGGAAGCGCGGCGTGCCGAACGCCTGGGTACTCGGCCCCCTGTTCGGCGCCGGGCTGCTGGCGGCGGCGCAAGTGCCGGTCGGCGCCGTGCCTGAATGGATGGTGCGCACCGGCCAGCTTTGCATCGGCCTGTCGCTTGGCACCCGCTTCACGCCAGGCTTCCTGCACACTGCGCCGCGCTTCATGGCGGCCGTGGCCGCCTGCACGGCAACGGCGCTGGGACTGGCAGCGCTTTTCGGCCTGGTGCTGGCGAAATTCGGCGGCCTGCATCCAGCAACAGCCTTGTTGGCGACATCACCCGGCGGGATCGCGGAAATGGCGCTCACCGCACGCGCATTGCACGTTGAAGTCCCGGTGGTAACGGCCTTCCACGTATGCCGGATGGTGGTGCTAGTATTGGCCGTCGGCCCGGCATTTCGCCGACTGCTACGCATGTGACGCTGCTGTCGAAAAGTATTAAATTTCGATACTTTGACAAGTCGGGTTGAGAGCTTGGGCAATGTGCTGTATGTTGTCGATATTTTCACTATTCCCGTGACGCAACATGAGCCATCCCAGCCAGTTCGATCTCCTGAAACAACGCCGCTTCGCGCCGTTTTTCTGGACCCAATTCCTCGGCGCGTTTAACGACAACCTGTTCAAAACCGCGCTCGTGGTGGCGCTGGCGTTCGAAGCGTCAAGCTGGACCACCCTTGACCCGTCGCTGATCACCAACCTGGTGCCCGGCCTGTTCATCCTGCCATACGTGCTGTTCTCCGCCACTTCCGGCCAGATTGCCGAGAAAGTAGAGAAGGGCAAGCTGGCGCGCTTCATCAAGTGGCTGGAAATTGGCATCATGGCCGTTGCGGCCGTCGGCTGGTTCACCCACACGCTGGCGTTGCTGTTGGTCGCCGTCTTCGGCATGGGCATGCACTCGACACTGTTCGGCCCCGTCAAATACGCCTACATGCCGCAGCACCTGAAGCCGGAAGAACTCACCGGCGGCAACGGCATCGTTGAAATGGGCACCTTCGTCGGCATCCTGCTTGGCCAGGTATTCGGCGCCATCATCGTCAATCACAAGCCCGGCGGCATCACTTGGCTCGCTGCCGCCACGGTATTTTTCGCGGTCGCAGGCCTGGTCACTGCGCACGGCATCCCGAAAACGCCAGCGCCGCAGCCCGACCTGAAAGTGAACTGGAATCCCTTCACCGAATCGATCCGCAACCTGCGCTTCTCGGCCGGCAACCGTTCCGTCTTCCTGTCCATGCTGGGCAACTCCTGGTTCTGGTTCTATGGCGCGATCGTGCTGGCCCAGTTCCCGGTCTATGCCAAGGACTACCTGAAAGGCGACAACAGCGTCTTCGTGCTGTTGTTGACCATGTTCTCGCTGGGGATCGGCGCCGGCTCGCTGCTGTGCGAAAAGCTCTCCGGCCGCAAAGTGGAAATCGGCCTGGTGCCGTTCGGTTCCATCGGCCTGTCGGTGTTCGGCATCGACCTGTACCTGGCCAGCCAGGGCTACAGCGCACCAGGCGAAGTCAATGCCTACGCCATGGTCATGCTGCCCGGCGCATGGCGCATCAGCTTCGACGTGGTGATGATCGGCGTGTTCGGCGGCTTCTTTATCGTCCCATTGTTCGCACTGATCCAGCTGCGCGCGGACCCGCAACACCTGTCGCGCACTATCGCCGGCATGAACATCATGAACGCGCTGTTCATGGTGGTGGCGACCGGCGTGGCAATCGTGCTGCTGGGCCAGGGCTTCACGATTCCGCAAGTGTTCCTCGCCACCGCGATCATGAACGCCATTGTGGCGGCGTACATCTTCTCCCTGGTGCCCGAGTTCCTGATGCGCTTCCTGGCGTGGCTCCTGATCCATACCGTGCACAATGTGAAGACTATCGATGCCGACCGCATCCCGGAAGAAGGCGGCGCCGTCCTGGTCTGCAACCACGTGAGCTACGTTGATGCGATCGTGATCGTGGCCGCCAGCCCGCGCCCGATCCGCTTCGTGATGGACCACCGCATCTTCAAGACCCCATTCTTCGGCTGGATCTTCCGTACTGCCAAGGCGATTCCAATTGCACCTGCCAAGGAAGACCCATGGCTGATGGAAAAAGCCTTTGTCGACATCGCGCAAGCGCTGCATGAAGGCGAACTGGTTTGCATTTTCCCTGAAGGCAAGCTGACCAGTACTGGCGAGATGAATGAGTTCAAAGGCGGCATCAGCAAGATCATCGAGCGCACCAAGGTGCCGGTGATTCCGATGGCGCTGCGCGGCCTGTGGGGCCACCTGCTTAGCCGCAGCAAGGATGGCTTGCTGGAGCGCGCCTTCCGCAAGGGCTTCCGTTCGCAGCTCTCGCTGGCAGTCGGCCAGCCGGTCGAACCGACCGAAGTGAGTCCGGAACTGCTGTATCGCCAGGTAGCAGAACTGAGGGGCGACTGGAAGTAGAAAAATGTCGTTAATGGTCTAAGCGGGCTACATACCTCTACATACAAAGGCGCCATCCCGGCGCCTTTGGTCCTTTTTACAATTGGTTTTCCAAAACTTTTGTGAGAAGGGCAGTCAATGAAAACAATCCTGAGAACCGGCATCTCCGTCGCCATGCTGTCCCTGCTGGCTGCTTGCGGTGGCGGCAACGAGACTGACAATCGTCCTAAACAGGTCTCGGCATCGGTGGACTTCGACAAGGATGGCGTTACTGGCTGGACCGGGAGTTCCTCCGACTATACGCCGGAGACTGCGCCGACCAATGTCGTCTTCGAGCAGCGCATGCTGCCAGCTCCGCTGACCGGCAAGGGTTACCTGGTTGGCGGCACCAATCGCAGCGACGACCTGTTTCTGTTTGTGAAGAAGCAGTTTTCGGGCCTGGCCAAGAACACCACCTACAACATCAACTTCTCGCTCAAATTTGCCAGCAATGCGCAGACAGGATGCATGGGCGTGGGCGGGGCGCCGGGCGAAGCGGTGTGGGTCTATGCGGGCGCCACGGCCATCGAGCCAAAGGCAGTCACGGTCAACAACGCGATCCGCATGAATATCAATCGCGGCAACCAGGCCGAAGGCGGCAAGGAGGCGCAAGTGATCGGCAATATCGCCAACGGCCAGGCTTGCGGCACCGCGGTGTCCTATGCCAGCAAGACGCTGAAGAACGACAAGGCGCAGAAGGTGACGACCGACGCGAATGGCGCGGTATGGATCCTCTTGGGCATCGATTCGGGCTTTGAGGCCTATTCGCAGGTGTTCCTGCAAAGTATCCAGCTCGACGCCATTCCGGCGACGCTGTAAGTGCAGCAGTGTTGACCTGCCAGCAAAAGTAACCTACTGTGTCGGCGGGGCGGAACCGTCAAGCCGGCATGTCCATGCTTCGTGCAGGGACAGCCTCTGCGGGGTTACCCCGCGGGATGTTTAATGTTCTGCATTTCGCCGCATGAGCCGCATTGCGCTTGCGCGCAAGAGCGCTCACGCATCACGAGACTCGTTGACGGCTCTCCGCTCCTTCAATTGTATGGATATCGAAAAACTCACTGCGCTGGCTCTGGCCGACACGATGCTGGCCACGGACGGCAGCCCGGAGAACCTGGTCGCCGCATGCACCCGTGTGTTCGCTGCGTCGCAGCCGTGGGCGCCCGGCATCTGCATGGCGCTCGCTATCCGAACCGGAGAGAACTTCCATTACTTCAGCCGGCACGAGCTGGCAGATATCCTGCTGGAGCTTCTTGGGCGCGGATGCGTGGACCTTGGTGAAGATGACGAGGCCGGAGACAGCGCACCGCCTTTCATCGAGCTGCCGGCCGTGCGGCGCTATTGCATTGACCAGCCGCGACGTCCCCCAAAGCCGGCGTGGCTCGCCGCACTCGCGCTACCGGAACTGCAAACGGTTGGCGAGCTGGCCGCCTTGCTGAATGAGCCCGTCGGCGCACTGCGCTGGTTTGCCGACCAGTGGCGCATCGCGCGCGACGAGCAATCGCGCCTGCAGCATTATCACTACCGTTGGGTGCCAAAGCGTAGTGGCGGCCAGCGGTTGATCGAAATTCCCAAAGAGCGGCTACGCCGCATCCAGCAGACAATCCTGCGCCGGATACTGGACCTGGTGCCGCCGCATCCATCGGCACATGGCTTCCGGCGCGGACGCTCCTGCGTCACGCACGCCGCCCGTCATGCAGGCCAGCATGCGGTCATCCGCATGGACCTGAAGGATTTCTTCCCGAGCATCCAGCACTCGCGCGTCCAGGCGCTGTTTGAAAAGCTGGGCTACCCGGAGAGCGTCGCCGGCACGCTCGCGCGCATCTGCGTCAACCGTGCGCCCCATGGCCTGTTCCGCGACAAGCAGGCAGGAGGCCCGCTGGCCTGGTCCGAGCGCCAGGCATTGAAATCGCCGCATTTGCCGCAGGGTTCGCCGTGCTCGCCGGCACTGGCAAACCTTTGCGCATACCGTCTCGACATTCGGCTTGAATCGCTGGCGCGGTCGATGGGAGCGTCGTATAGCCGCTACGCCGACGACCTTGCTTTTTCCGGTGGCGAGGAGTTCGCGCGGTCCGCAGAGCGTTTTCATATCCAGGCTGCTGCAATTGCATTGGAAGAGGGCTTTCGCGTGAACACCCGCAAAACGCGGTTGATGCGCGAAGGGACGCGGCAGCAGGTGACGGGCATCGTCATCAACGCACATCCGAACATTGCGCGCGACGAGTACGACAGGCTCAAGGCGGTGCTGACGAATTGCATGCGTCATGGTCCCGCATCGCAGAACCGGCAGAACCATCCCAACTTTCAGTCCTACCTGGCAGGCAGGATTTCTTATGTGGCGATGGTAAATTCTGATCGTGCAGCCAAGCTTCAGCGCCTATTTGAGAATATAGTTTGGCCAACTTGATTACAATGTCTGATTCTTTTTATCGGATTCGATGTAATTCATGCATATTTGGGTAGATGCGGACGCCTGTCCCGCAGTGATCAAGGACATTCTGTTCCGCGTGGCGGACCGCACGCAGATCGACGTCACGCTGGTGGCCAACCAGTTAATCCGCGTGCCGGGGTCCCGTTTTATCCGCGCATTGCAAGTGCCGGCAGGCGCGGATGCCGCCGATGCGGAGATCGTCGAACGCGTCAGCGCCGGCGATATCGTCGTCACTGCCGATATACCCCTGGCCGCCCAGGTGCTGGAGAAGGGCGGCCTCCCGCTCAATCCACGTGGCGAGTGGTACACCAAAGACACCATCGCGCAGCAATTGACGATGCGGGCATTCATGGAAGAACTGCGCGGCGCGGGCGTCGACACTGGCGGACCTTCGGCCTTCAGTCAAGGCGACCGCCAGAACTTTGCCAACTCGCTGGATCGAGAATTGGCGCGCAGAAGGCAAGGCCGACCTGCGTAAGTCCCGATCACGGTCAAAGTCCGGCTGGAGCTGCACTTGCTCGGCTCACTTTGCGTCGAGCCCTTTGTTAAGGACATCGGCAACGACAGTATTCAAGTCGAGCCCACGGTCGTTGGCCAGGTCGTGCAAACGCTTCACCAGGTCGCTATTCAGCTTGACCGCAAACGGTACCAGGCCAAGAGCCTGATCGCGTTTGCGCTGTTCGCGCTTGTCGACGGCAAGGCTGGCCGTGGTGCCGAACGAAGTCGCGCCCGGTGCGACCATCTTGCCCATCAGCTTTTTCGCGTCGTTCTTTGCCAAGTCTGTTTTCTTCACATTGCTCTCCAATTAAAAGGCGCAATTCTACGCGCTTGGCCAAGTGGCTCGTTAACGCATTCTCCGTGACATCATAAGATCCAAAGCTGGCCGAGATCTTGATCGCTCCTACTTGAGCGCGTGATTTCCCGGCGCGCGCTGCGCCACGACGCGTTCCACTTCATCGCAAATCTCCTGGGGGAATGGCCACTCATTGCATGGAATCGTATTTTCATCGAGGAAGTCCTGGGCGGCACGCAGGATAAATTCGGTCTCCGCTATCACCCGCTGCGAGTGCCAGCATACGATGTCGATTTCTGATTTGGCGCGTGCCAGGCTGTTCGCGACCGATAGTGCGGCGTCGAAATCCCTCGTCGCGCCAACTGCACTGCGCGCCGCAAGGGCCATTGCGTATTGTGCCGCACAAACCCATACGTGGGAGCGGGCGCCGCGTGACTTATCGAGGAAACCGCAGACGTCCTGCAATGAACTGCAGGCCTTCAGTTCTGGTACAAGTGTAGTTTGAGGTAGCTGTTTCATGTAAGTGGGCATGAGAAAGCGGGCCGGCACTCTCGTACCAGCCCGCGTCGAAGATTATTCCTTCTCAGTGGTTGCAGTCAGCTCGCCTGCCTTGATGGCGCTCATCAGACCAAGCAGGGTGCTGAAGGCGTTGTTGTCGCCGCCACCCATCTGGATCTGCGGCACCAGCGGAACCCTGGAGGCCTCGAACGCTTCGGCCAGGCGCAGCATCACGGTCTGCATCAGCTGCTTGTCGGCGCCTTCGCCTTGCATTGCCTCGGATTTGGCCTGGATCGCGGCGGCTTCCGCTTCACCCACCGAGCGGATTGCAGACGCGCGGCCCGAACCCTCCATCTCCTGCTTGAAGCGTTCAGCCTGCGCCAGCGCTTCGATCTCCTGGCGGCGCTTCTCGGCGGCCTTCACGTTCGCGGCGCCCTGGTTCTCCTTGATCGAGATGTCGACAAGCGAGCCGGTCAGCTCTTTCTGCTTGGCGGCGCGCTGTTCTGCTTCATTCAGCTCGCGTTCCTTGTCGGCGGCGATTTGTTTCTGCGCGAACGTTTCTACCTGTTCTCGGGCAATCTGGCGGTCGAGCAGCTGGGCCATGATGTTCTCGATCTTGTTGTCGCCTTGCTGCGGCTTCGGCGTGCCGATCAAGACCTCCTGGAACTCCAGCGAGTAGGCCTGGAAGCGCTGCTTCATATCTTCCGAAGCGTTGTGCTGCAATTCGCTGCGCGACTGGATCAGTTCAATGAAGGTCTTGGTCTGCGACACGTTCTTGAAGTAAGAGGATACCATTGGATCCAGCGTCTGCTCCACCAGTTGCGCCACGTTGCCGAAGCGCTGCACCACCATCGGCGCCTTGCGGTAGTCGATGTGCACCACCACCGACAGTGGAAGCTGCGGCTCGAAGGCATCCTTGGTGATCAAGGTAATTTCTCGCAGGTTCTTGTCGAAGCTGGAACCGCTTTCGCCCGACTTCCACATCAGCACAAAGTTGGGAATACGAATGCGTCACGGCGACGCATGTAGGCGCGCGTAAAGTCAGCGTCGCGGCGGGGCCGTGATGGACAAAGGGGCAGGGTGGTTGGCATAAGCCAGCGGGAGGAACTGCGGTTGCGCGTTGAGCGGTGGTGACACGAGGTCGAACACGATTTTTTGTTATTGCTCTTCAATGAGTGCGTGAAATCATTCTGGCACACCTTGATAAAACTCAAAGATGCTGCACTGCGATTAGATTAGAGCTTGCCCTCTAATTAATTTGAGGCGAAGGTTGTAACTGTCGAAATCAGTGTCGCGCCACAGCTCGTCTTGTCGCCCTCGTAGGCGACAGCTTTGCCGTTGACTAGATGGCCGCTGTTGCCGCTAACGATGACGCAGTTCTGGTGGCCAGTGATCGGGCATGTACATCGATCACCTACCAGGGCGACTGGCTTTCCGCTGACACGAAATTGCGGGGCACTTGTGGCGACCACCTTCCCGCCATGAGAGGTTGGATCGCCAACTCGGATGACGTTTTTCATTTCGCGGTGTTTGTACTTTTGGTTTTAGGCACTGTGGGGCGTTCTCGAATTGAACCGATCAGGCGGTCCCACAACGCAATAGCCTCCGCATCGCTGATGCTCGGCGTTTTGGCTCCTTGAGTGTCTCCATCAACGCCAGAATGTAGCGCCAGGTCCAGCACTGGCAACATCGGATTCATTGGTTCGCCGTGGCTGACGAATGCAAATTCATGTGACTGATGTTCGTCTTTCTGGGCGGGTTTCCACGCCGCGACCTCGAAGCCTGTCCAGCCTCCAATAGTTCGATTGCCGCGCCTGAAGAATTTGATCCTGGAATACCAATCTGCGCCGCCTCGCTTCTTGGCTTCTTGCTCGGCGCCTACAATGCGCCACTCCAGTCCATCAGACTCCACCAGATCGGATTTGGCGGTCATATCGATCGAAAAATGGACGTCATTCAGCCTGACGCCAAGTGTTACGCGCTCGGTGTTAAATTCATCGAGAGGAGCGATGAGGGCACCGTCGATGCACATTCCTGGAGAGGTAGGAATTTCGTCGTCAGCTCGTTGGTGGACCCTTCTGCTTATTGCGTTTAGATGAGCCAATAGTTCTTGGTAATCATCAGTCTTTTTATAAGCGAAACCCCACGCAAGGAACAAGTCGTGACCGATTGGGGTATAGGAACGAAGCTCGTACTCATCTTCATTTGATCCTCTCATCGCGAAGACAATCTTTTGGCCTGGAACTGCCCCATCGATGATCTTACCGAGCATTGGCCCGGCATCACCCAACACTGTACTCGTGAGTTTCTTCTTCTCGGATGTTTCCGCTTGATCTGCTTTTAAAATTGAGTCGAGCTTTGCAACGCCAGAAGGAATAACGGCGATGTCAGCGCCGAGGTAGGCCGGGCCATATACCACCTCCGCTTGGGCTGGAACATCAATGAGAAAGCGCCCGATGCAATAGGTCTTTGTCTTTTCGAACCATCTTGAGATTTGATCATGTTTGGTTTTCATTTTAACTCCGGAGGTTTTATCGGCACCGGTTGCCTGAATAGGGGCTGCAGCCAGAATCCCGATCAGTGCGCTCAGAATCACGTCAGAAAATTTATGAGACATCGTTCCACCTCATCGTTTGAATGATCTTCACAAGCGAGTACAAAGTAGATCGAAGCGCAGCTTCATCCTTATAGCTATCTTGATGTTCATACCCGGATTGTCGAAATATCCCTTTCACCTTGCCGCTCTGGCGTTGATGATCTGAAGACCGCAGTGGCACTGTTTGATCACCGGCTCCTACGGACGGGCCTAGAGAGATTTTTATCGAACGTTTGTCTTGCGCGGTCTGGACCTTGAATTTGCCTTGCTGATTGTCTTCAGTAATGGCGAGATTTTCCCAGCCAAGATAAAGCTGGCCTTCCCCCACATTCCATCCGATGGTTTCCCATGAGTTGCGGTCGACGTCAGATCCATAGTGTGCGTAGGTATTGGGGTGGAAAAAATCCGCGATCATTTCGTGGAATCTTTGTGCAAGCCCTAGATACCGAAATGTCCTGCTTATGCTGACACCTTGTATTTTTGCTGGATTGAGCCATTCCTCCCGAATGAGTCGGTACCACTCGGTGCGCAATTTATATATTTCGTTGTAAGGGTTTCCATAGGTAGGTAGGCGCCTTATCAAGTTATTCCCCTGACGTATTTCTAACCAGCTATTTCCATATGCTGCACTCGGCAAGAGCTGCAATCCTCCCTGTGAGTTGCCAAGGACTGCAGTGACCTCTGGTCCAAAGTTACCAAGGACTTTTGGGGCAGGGGCCCATCCGACCAGGCCCTCTTCAAAGCCACAACGCATTCGCCGGTAAGCGGCAGGTGCGCCACGGGAAGGCATCACCCCATGCACGATGCCCTGGATTTTTTCCATGGCACCTCCAATTTCGGGATGCACCAAAGCACGCGCGACCAGTCCTCCCATGGAGTGTGTGACGACAATGACTTTCTCGCAGTGGAAGCCATTAGAGGAATATTCGGCAATCAGTGCATTTATGCGTGCAGCGATTTTCGTGGCAGAGATCGCGTTAGATTCTAGCCAGTTGTACCCCATTGCATGAACAGGGAACCAGGCCGACGAGAGAGCGTCTTTGATATCGCTCATGCTTAGCGGAGGGATAACAGGTGTATCGGTGGCTTGCCAATTCCGAGGAGATTGGGTAGCGATGTCTTTCCAGGCATCGTCGATGTCTGGAGCGTTCAACTTCGATTCACACTGTTCCAGAAGAATGCGATAGCTTGAATATAGAATTTCCTGCCATCCGCGACGCTTTGCTTTGTCCCTCTTTGATCTCCTTGGTATGACTGTAGCTGGATCATCAGTAAGAAGAGGGGAGTTCGGCGTAAAGGGAAGGTCAACATCAAGTCGGCCAATGGCATGCCTGTCATCGGACGTTTCCTTTCGCGTGCCCGTTGGGCTTCGGCCATTGTCATATGTATCAACCTCTGTCGCATCTGGATCCAGCGCTAGTTGGCGATACGCCGGCGTTACCGACATAAAATCAAGTGCCTCGCCTTTCCTGTCCGGCCGCCATGCGATGTTGTTCTTTTTCTTGAGCGTCCACTGCCTCGGCTGCGACATGCGCAGGTTTGATCCCATGATCCCAGGTAGAAAGACGATGGGTATGACCTTCTTGGGCGGAACAACGAAACGCTGTGGGCGTTTGTCCTCCTTGGGAGTGCAAAAGCCTTCGGACTTGGTGCCGCCGGTTTCGGGGCGAATGGGCAGTTGGATTGACATACTTCACCTAGTCGAGAAGTTCGATCGAGTACTTCGCGAACGCGGTCTTCGTGGAGAACCGTTCCGTTAACCCACTAGCGTCAGTCCTTCCTTCAATTACCTTGCCGTCTTCGAGCTCGATTCGGTACCGCCTTTCCGCGAGTGGGCGGGCAGATCGGAGGTCGGTAATCACAACTTGCTGGTCGTGCTCGGACTCGGCAGAGGGGACCTGCATGCTCTCGGGACTTCCATCGCCGCCGTTGAGGTGTTCGAATTTCGAGGACTTGATCGTATGCGCGCCGGTACTTTGCTGGATAATCTTCCCGCCATCGCAATCGATCTGGGTTCCCTGAGCGACCATCTTGATCTTCGGAGAGTGCAATTCAATTCCATCATTTGCGACCAGCTTGATGGCCTTGGAAGATGCGATCACGATGCTGCCATCGTGCGATTCGATTTTTATGTCGCCGCTTGCTGCGATCAGCTTCATTCCGAGTTTGCATGCCAGCACATTGATCCCCTTGGCGGCCCTGGCAAAGAGGCTTCCACCAGCACCAATGTTGGTGTTTCCGACGCTGTTGGCAAACAGGTCGGTTTGAGCAGCGAGTGCTATTGCTTCCGAGCTGCCGGCGATGATTCCCTCTGCACCGGATATCGCCACCAGCGGCGCGCCTCCGTTCGCTTTCCAACTCTCCAGCTTGTCGGTTAAGGCATTGAGCGAGGCGTTATCGCCGTGATCTTCAGAATGTGCGTCAGCAACCAATGTAAGGTGAGACGAAACGTTCTTGGCAAGGATGGCTATTCCTTGAAGACGCTCTCTGTCCAGGAGTTCTTTTTTGGGACCAGTGAAGCAATTGGCGGCAATCAAAACCCCCGCTTCGCCCCGGATGGAAATAGCCTGTTCGCTCCTTAGTTCAGCGCCTTCGCCACGCGGGTCACCAGACCCGCCAGCCCTGTCGGACGTAAGGAAGCCCAGATTCAATTGGCTGCCGCCATGGTCGCTTGCCAGTTGCGCGCTGATTTCATTTGCGGTGTCATCGAAACGAAGCTGGCTCCCCCTGCTTCCGAAAATCTCGCGGCTGCGGATGCCAGACATGTATCGATTTGTCGGCAGGCCGTCTGCGCGACTCATGGCGGGCGGCAGCCCCCGTTGATTGAACAGCTGCCCAACTATGACCGGCTTATCCGGATCAGCGCCAATGAAAGCGACCAGTACTTCGGTGCCAACCCTGGGAAGCCCTAGATAGCCGCATTGGAGTTGAGAACCTGGCCCGTTGCCAGCCCAACTGCTGGCGACGCGTACCCAGGCGGAGTCCATATCGGTCTCCGCAGCACCTGCACCTTGTGCATGCTGATGATCAGCAGTTCTCGTTGTGCGGAACCGTACCTTTACCCGGCCCAGTTCATCGCAATGGACCTCTTCGCCGTCTCGCCCGACGACAACGGCGCTCTGAATTGGTATGTTGGGGAGTTCAGTACGCGCGTCGTACGACGGAACGATAGGGATGCCGCGCCGGACTGCGTCGAAACTGACCCTGATGTGAGTGTTGGACTGTTCGTCGCCAGGGTCTTGGCAATTTACGCGTTGCATCCACTGGTTGCGAGAAAGCAGGCGTTGCATCCGCTCTGTCAACCCTTGCGACAGGTTGTTCGAAATTGCGAGATGTAAGGACGTAATCACAAATTCGCAATCAGGACCGGAGTGCGCATCTATCTCAGGATGCCCTTCCAAGGCAAAGTATTCGCCCGCGCAAAGGTCGCGGACGCTGCCTGCACCGCGGAAGCATTTGGATTCATAATCGTGGCGGTCGATTGCCAACTGGCCTAGCTGGCAGAGGTCGTCGTAATCGCTACCCGCATGCGGTGACAGCACCTGATAGTCGTCCAGCGTAGCGGACAATTCGTACGCTGTCTCCCCATGCTTCATGTTGCTGTCGGCTGTGGCCGTCTGATAATCCGCATTACCAGGCTGCTTATAGTCCCAACTGTAGCGCGTGACTTTGGATGGTTGCAGGGTGCGGCTTGCGCACCAAGACGTGATCGTGTCGCGATCTTCGGTTGCGGCATCGCGGTGATAGCGAACGACGCCGGCGCTATTCGGCTGGAGGCCGTTAGAGTCATTGAATAACACCATCGTATGGGACGGATGGTTTCCTTGGTCCGGACGGAAGAACCATGCCACACCGCGCCGCTTGAGCATGCGCCGTATGAACGCGGCATCCGACTCGTTGTATTGCATGGTGAATTCACGCTGCGGGTAATTGGCATTCGCGAGAATTTCGTCCAGTTCATACCTGAAGCAGGTGCCTATGATTGGATTGGTATGGATCCATTCGTCGAGAATGTGCTGCACGATTTCCACTTCGTTCTTGTTGCGGAACACGCGGGTGTTGGTGCGTTTTTCCATGATGGATAACGCATCGCGCAGCACAATCTGATAGCTGGCCAGTCCGCCGTCGCTGTCTCCGGCGCGCGCTTCCGTGACGATGCCGCAAATGCTGCGCAAGTCTCCACGATCGGTGACGATGTCTACCGCCACGGGTAGAGCGATCAGTTCTTTCAACGGGATATAGGCATCGAGGGAGACGCAGAAGATGCGGAATTCAAGGCCCCCGCAAATAGACTCGCTGCCGTCTATGCATTGCGGCAGCAGGACATCTTCCAGCATCTGCGTGCTGTGGGCCAGGCGTAGGCGAAGGGGGCGATCGTCTGAAAGCAGGTCTTTGTCTTGCCGGAAGAAGCTGAGCAGGGCGTTGTCCACTTTTTTGCTCCCATGGCTTGGTCAATGCGGTAGCTCATGTTTGCACGCGTAAAAGATGTCGACATTGATCTTCGGCAAAGTGCTAATTACTGACCCGCTGGTCAATTTTTTGATTTGTGTTAGAATGATCGTTCATTCTAAGTCTTTCGGGAAAAAAGATGAAAAACATGCAAAAGAATTTCATGCTGCTGGGTGCTGCTGCCGCAGTAGCCGCAATGGTCGCCGGCTGCGGCGGCAAACAGGCCGGTCCAGCCCAAGGGGGCGCCCAGCAGGCGCCGGAAGTCGCGGTCTTCACCGTGGCCCCGCAAGCGCTGGCCATGAGCACCGAGCTGCCGGGCCGCACCGCTGCCTACCAAGTCGCTGAGGTGCGTCCACAGGTGGGTGGCCTGATCCAGAAGCGCCTGTTCACTGAAGGCGCCGACGTCAAGGCCGGCGTCCAGCTTTACCAGATCGATGCCGCAACCTATGAAGCTGCCTTCAATTCCGCCAAGGCCAACCTGGCCAAGGCCAAAGCCAACCTGGCTGCCGCCACGCCGAAAGTCGCCCGTTATAAGGAGCTGGTGGCAATCGAAGGCGTGAGCCGCCAGGATTACGACGATGCCGTCGCCGCCCACGAACAGGCCAAGGCCGAAGTGGAGGCGGCACAAGCCGCCGTCGATTCGGCCCGCATCAACGTGGATTACACCAAGGTGGCATCGCCGATCTCCGGCCGCATCAGCCGCTCTAATGTGACGCCGGGGGCGCTGGTAACTGCCGGCCAGGCTACTGCGCTGACCACCGTGCAGCAATTGGACCCGATCTATGTTGACGTGACTCAGTCCAGTGAGGAACTGCTGCGCCTGAAGCGCGAAATGGATAGCGGCTCGCTCAAGAAAGGCGACGGCCAGGCGGCGGTGACGCTGCTGCTTGCAGATGGCAGCAAGTACGCGCTGCCGGGCAAGCTGCAGTTTTCCGACGTCAGTGTTGATCCGGGCACCGGCAACGTGACCCTGCGCGCATTGTTCCCTAATCCGAAGCATGACCTGCTGCCTGGCATGTTCGTGCGTGCCGTGCTGGAAACGGGCGTCAGCGAGCAAGCCATCGCCGTGCCGCAAATGGGCGTGACCCGCAACCCGAAAGGCGAAGCTACGGCCTTGGTACTGAACAAGGAAGGCAAGGTTGAACAGCGCGTGCTGCAAACCGGCGGCACCATCGGCGATAAATGGCTGGTGAAATCCGGCCTGGTTGCCGGCGATCGCGTCATCGTCGAAGGCCTGCAGAAAGTGAAGCCTGGTGGCGAGGCGCATGCGACGAGCGCCGTGGTGGCAAAGAACACCTCCGGTACCGCCACGACTGCGGCTGCCGACAAGCCTGCTGTCGCGGTGCGCTAAGCGGAGGTTTTCATCATGTCTCGTTTCTTTATCGACCGGCCCATTTTCGCCTGGGTGCTCGCCATCGTTGTGATGCTGGCGGGTGTGATGGCGATCAAGGGCCTGCCCATTGCGCAGTATCCAAGCATTGCGCCGCCATCGATCTCGATCACCGGTTCCTATCCGGGCGCATCGGCCAAGACGGTCGAAGATGCCGTGACCCAGGTCATCGAACAGAAGATGAAGGGTATCGACGGCTTGCGCTACATGTCGTCGAACAGCGATTCGACCGGCGGCATCAATATCACGCTGACCTTCAACAGCGGCACCAACCCGGACATCGCCCAGGTGCAGGTACAGAACAAGCTGCAGCTGGCTACGCCGCTGCTGCCTAGCGCTGTTACCCAGCAAGGCCTGGTGGTGTCGAAAGCAACCCGCAACTTCATGATGGTGCTCGGCTTCATTTCCGAAGACGGCAAAATGAAGAATTCCGATCTGGGCGACTACGTGGCTGCCAACGTGATCGATCCCCTGAGCCGAGTGCAGGGCGTGGGCGATGTGACACTGTTCGGCTCCCAGTACGCGATGCGCATCTGGCTGGACCCGCAAAAGCTGCAGGGCTTCCAGCTCACGCCTGCTGACGTGAGCGCGGCCATTCAGGCGCAAAACGCGGAAGTGTCCGCCGGTGAACTGGGCGGCGCGCCAGCCGTGCCGGACCAGCAGTTGAACGCCACGGTGACGGCCCAGAGCCGTTTGCAAACGCCGGAACAATTCGGCGCCATCCTGTTAAAGACCACGGCCAGCGGCGCCACCGTGCACCTGCGCGACGTGGCTCGCATTGAGCTGGGCAACGAAAACTACAACACCGTGGCGCGCTACAACGGCGCACCTGCGGTGGGCGTGGCGATCAAGCTGGCGACCGGCGCCAACGCGCTGGACACCGCCGATCTGGTGAAGAAGAAGATCGAAGTAATGGGCAAGCAGTTCCCGCAAGGGATGAAGGCCGTGGTGGCATTCGACACCACGCCTTTCGTCAAGCTGTCCATCGAAGAAGTGGTCAAGACCTTGGTGGAAGCGGTGATCCTGGTGTTCATCGTGATGTACCTGTTCCTGCAGAATTTCCGCGCCACCCTGATTCCTACGCTGGCCGTTCCGGTCGTGCTGCTGGGTACCTTCGCCGTGCTGTTCTCGCTGGGGTATTCGATCAACACGCTGACCATGTTCGCCATGGTGCTGGCCATCGGCCTGCTGGTGGACGACGCGATCGTGGTGGTGGAGAACGTCGAGCGCGTGATGACGGAGGAGGGCCTGTCGCCTAAAGAGGCGACCAGGAAATCGATGGGCCAGATCTCCGGCGCGCTGGTAGGTATTGCCATGGTGCTGTCCGCCGTGTTCGTGCCGATGGCCTTCTTCGGCGGTTCGACCGGCGTAATTTATCGCCAGTTCTCGGTGACCATCGTTTCCGCGATGGTGCTTTCGGTGCTGGTGGCCATGGTGTTCACGCCTGCGCTGTGCGCGACCTTCTTGAAACCTGGCGCACACGTGTCGGAAAAGGGCTTCTTCGGCTGGTTCAACCGCAGTTTCGACCGCAGCAGCACCAAGTACCAGGGCTGGGTCGGCAAGATGATCAACCGCAGCGGTCGTTCGCTGGTGGTGTATGGTGCGTTGCTGGCCGTGCTGGCGGTATCGTTCATGCGCTTGCCGACTTCCTTCCTGCCGGAAGAAGACCAGGGCATCCTGTTCTCGATGGTGCAGCTGCCAACCGGCGCCACCCAGCAACGCACCCTGAAAGTGCTGGAAAAGCTGGAGCACCATTTCATGGAGGATGAAAAGGCCTCCGTGGCATCCGTGTTCACCGTGGCAGGCTTCTCGTTTGCCGGTAACGGCCAGAACGCCGGCCTGGCCTTCGTGCGGCTGAAAGACTGGTCCGAGCGCAAGAGCCCGGACCTGAGCGTAAAAGCTGTGGCTGGCCGTGCCATGGGCGCCTTCTCGCAAATCCGCGAAGCCATGGTGTTTGCCTTTGCTCCGCCAGCCGTGATGGAACTGGGTAATGCCAGCGGCTTCGACCTGCAACTGCAGGACCAAGGGGGCCTTGGACACGAAGCATTGATGGCTGCGCGTAACCAGCTGCTCGGCATGGCCGCCAAGAACCCGCTGCTGATGGCGGTGCGTCCGAACGGCCAGGAAGATACGCCGCAATTCAAGCTCGATATCGACCAGCAGAAAGCTACCGCGCTGGGCCTGACCGTGGCCGACGTGAACAAGGTGCTGAGTGTAGGCTGGGGTTCGTCGTACGTGAACGACTTCGTCGACCGTGGCCGCGTCAAGCGCGTCTACCTGCAAGGCTCGCCGGAATCGCGCATGGCGCCGGAAGACCTGAACAAGTGGTTTGTGCGCAATGCGCAAGGCGAGATGGTGCCGTTCTCCGCCTTCGCCACCGGCCGCTGGATTTACGCTTCGCCGCGACTGGAACGTTATAACGGCGTCTCGTCGATGAACGTGCAGGGCATGCCGGCGCCAGGCGTCAGCTCCGGCGTGGCGATGGCTGAAATGGAAAAGCTGGTGGCGCAGCTGCCGGCCGGTATCGGCTTCGAGTGGACCGGCCTGTCGGTCGAAGAACGCGATTCCGGCTCGCAGACCACGGTGCTGTACACCATCTCCGTGCTGATCGTATTCCTGTGCCTGGCCGCGCTGTATGAAAGCTGGTCGGTGCCGTTCTCGGTGCTGCTGGTGGTGCCGCTGGGCGTGATCGGTACCGTGCTGGCGACCTGGGGCTTCCACCTGTCGAACGACGTGTACTTCCAGGTCGGCTTGCTGACCGTGGTCGGCCTGTCGGCGAAGAACGCGATCCTGATCGTGGAATTTGCCAAGGAACTGCAGGAAAAGGGCATCGAACTGCGTGAAGCCACGCTGCAGGCAGTCAAGCTGCGCCTGCGTCCGATCCTGATGACGTCCATCGCCTTCGGCCTTGGCGTGCTGCCGCTGGCCATTTCGAGCGGCGCCGGTTCCGGCAGCCAGAACGCGATCGGTGTGGGCGTGCTGGGCGGCATGCTGACGGCTACTTTCCTCGGCATCTTCTTCGTGCCGGTGTTCTTCGTGGTGGTGCGCGCATGGGTAAGCCGCAAGGCTTCCGCCGCACCGGCCACCCTCGCTTTGGAGGCGAACTGATATGAACAAGACCATTCTGACCCTCGCAGCGGCAGCCCTGCTGGCCGGCTGCAGCCTGGCGCCGACTTACCAACGCCCGGACTCGCCGGTAGCTGCGGCCTGGCCGCAGGGCGAGGCCTACAAGCCTGCAAAGACAGCGGCCGATGCCAAGCCAGCCAGCGAAATCGCCTGGCAGGACTTCATCGGCGACCAGCAACTGCGCGAAGTCGTTGAGCTGGCGCTGAAGAACAACCGCGACCTGCGCGTGTCGGCGCTGAACATCGAGAAGGCGAGGGCGCAGTACGGCATCGACCGTTCCGCTCAACTGCCCAAGGTGAATGCGCAGGTAGGCCAGAGCGCCTCCCGTGCGCCGGGCGGCGACATCAACCGCCAATACACCGGCGGCCTGGCAATTCCAGCCTACGAGCTGGACCTGTTCGGCAAGCTGCGCAACACGTCGGAAGCTGGCCTGCAGGCCTACCTCGGCACGCAGGAAGCACAGCGCGCCCAGCGCCTTAGCCTGGTGGCCGAAGTGGCCACCACCTGGCTTGGCCTGGCTGCCGACAAGGAGCGCCTGCTGCTGGCGCAGGACACGCTGAAAAGCCAGCAGATTACTTATGAGCTGAGCAAACGCCGTTTCGAATCCGGCGCCACTTCGGGTCTCGACATGTACGAAGCACAAACCAGTGTCGAAGCCGCGCGCAACGACATGGCCCTGTATACCGCCCAGGTAGCGGCCGGCGAGAACGCGCTGGCCCTGCTGGTCGGTACCCAAGTGCCGGCAAGCCTGCTTCCGCAAGCTTTGCCGACTTCGGTGACCACGCTGGCCGAACTACCTGAAGGCGTGCCGTCCTCCGTGCTGCTGCAACGTCCGGACGTGCTGGAAGCGGAAGCCTCGCTGAAGGCAGCCAACGCCAATATCGGCGTGGCGCGTGCAGCCTTCTTCCCGAGCATTACGCTGACCGGGACGGCAGGCAGCGCAAGCAGCAGCCTGGGTAATTTGTTCAAGGCGGGTACCGGAGCCTGGACCTTCCTGCCGCAACTGACGCTGCCACTCTTTGACAGCGGCGCTAACAAGGCAAGGTTGGATATCGCCAAGGCGGACAACGGCATCGCCGTGGCGCGCTATGAAAAGGCCATCCAGTCGGCCTTCCGTGAAGTAGCCGACGCGCTGGCTCAGCGCGGCACGCTGGACGAGCGGGTGGAATCGCAGGCAGCGCTGACCGAAGCGGCAAGCCGCAGCTACAGCATCCATGAAGCGCGCTACCAGAAAGGAGCGGAGTCTTACCTGAATGCCCTGGTGTCGCAGCGTGCCTTGTACGCCGCGCAGCAAAGCCTGATCAGCGTGCGCCTGGCCAAAGCAACCAACCAGGTCACCCTGTACAAGGTGCTTGGAGGCTGGGCCTGATCAGCGCCTAGTCGATACCGGCCGGCGGCATCCACTCCATGATGTTGTAGTTGCCGTCCGCCGCCAGTATGTCGAAACCGCAGCGCAGCAGCAGGCGCTGCGCCGGGCTGCCAAGCACCAGGTTGAGCCGCACCGGCAGGCGCAGGCGCTCGCCCTGGGCCTGCAGGCTGCGCAGCAATCCAAGCCCGATGCCGCGGTTGCGGTATTCGGGCAGCAGGCAAATATCGAGGATGCGCAATTCGTCCGGGCCGTAATCGACGTACAGGCGCCCGATCGGGCGTTCGCGATCCATGATCAAGGCCAGGTCGGCATTGGGGTATTGGGTTTCATACCAGGTTTGCTGCGCCTTGAACTGCAAGCCTTGCAGCAGGGTTTCGGTGGCAAGGTCACAGGCCCCCATCCGAACTTCAGCGCTGCGCGTGCTGGAATAAAGCTGCTGCATGAAGGCCAGGTCGCCCGCTTCGGCGGGCCGCATCTCAATCGAGCGAGAGGTACGGGAAGGCATATCACTCTTTCCTTTAAGAATGAAGTAACTGCCTTTCCATCATAGCACGTTGTAATTTGACAAAGTTCATTCCCTTGGCCATTGTTACGCCTTATGACTGAAAAACGCCACATTGACCCAGAGCGCGCCGCCAACCGCCGCCGCCAGGTACTGGACGCCGCCGCCACCTGTTTCCGCCGCAGCGGATTCCACGGCGCGAGCATGTCCGAGATTTCCAAAGCGGCCGGCATGAGCGCCGGCCATATCTATAACTATTTCGCCAGCAAGGACGCCATCATTGCCGCCTTCGTTGAAGAAAACGAAACGCGCGTGATGGGCATCATCAGCGACATCGGCAGCCAGCCCGACCCGCTGCAAGCGATCATCGACGACGTCGACCAGAGCATTCGCGACAACCTCGACCCCGACTACTGGGCGCTGCCGCTGGAAATCGCCGCCGAAAGTGCGCGCAACCCCGCCATCGCCGCGTTGAGCCAGGGGGCGGACCGCCGCATGTGCGAGCGCTTCCTGGCCATGCTCAAAGCCGGCCGCGCAAAGCATGGCCTGGCTGCCGATGACGCCACCGTCGAAGGCCGCATGCAGGCCGTGATCTGCCTGTACCAAGGCTTGCAGCTACGCGTGCTGAATTATCCCGAGTTGCCGGTCCCCGAGCTGGTAGTATCGTTCCGCGTCGCCTTGCGCGCGCTCCTTTTCACCTGAGGATTCAAGCAATGGCCAATTACGTATTCCCGCCGCACCAGGTTGCGGCGCTTCATATCGCCGGTTCCGACGAGCGCTTCCCGGTACGCCGCGTCTACTGCGTGGGCCGCAATTACGCCGGCCACGCGCGCGAAATGGGCTCAGACCCGGACCGCGAACCGCCGTTCTTCTTCTGCAAACCCGGTGATGCTGCGGCCGTGGTGCCTGTGGCGCCGGGCACGGTAGTCGAATTGTCATACCCTCCGCAAACCAGCAATTACCACTACGAGTGCGAACTGGTGGTGGCCATCGGCGCCGGCGGCAGCGATATCTCCGTAGCCGACGCGCCAAAGCACATTTTCGGCTACGCCGTCGGCCTGGACATGACGCGCCGCGACCTGCAAGGAAAAATGAAAGATGCCGGCCGTCCGTGGGAGATAGGCAAAGCCTTCGACTATTCCGCGCCAGTGGGCGAATTGCGCCGCGCAACCGATGTGGCGGGCGTCGAAAGCGCCGCCATCGCGCTGGCGCTTGACGGCACGGTCAAGCAGTCCAGCAGCACCGACCACATGATCTGGTCGGTACCTGAAACCATCGCCAACCTCTCCACGCTATTCCGCCTCGAACCCGGCGACCTGATTTTCACCGGCACCCCGGAAGGCGTCGGCGCCGTCACACGCGGCCAATCGCTGACAGGCAGCATCGAAGGCCTCTCCAGCCTGTCAGTAAAGTTCATCTAAGCCGAGAAACCTGAGCAGTCGGGGTCAGACCCTCGCCGGATGGCCGTCCCGTCTGACCCCGGTTTACCGGTTTTGAATTTCGCGGCCAATCGCCCGCAACCCCTCCAACGCCCCCGCCGCGATCCCCACATCCGCCGCGCCACTCACCGCAAACTCGCGCGGATTGATCCGCACCATCCGCCCGCCACGCTGCACCACGCCATGGCCAAAATGCCGCACCGAAGGGATCGCCGTTCCCGCCCCCAACTCAATGACCAAGGGCCGCCGCACCTTCTCCAACCAAGCCTCCAGCCGCGCCGCCTGCATCCCGCTACGCCGCTCGACCCAGCCCCAATCGCCAAACATCAGGATATTCGGCCGCGCCAACCCGCCGCAATCCGGGCAGCGAGGCGCCTCATTGCGCAGCCGGCAGGCATCGGCATCCACATCCGGCACGAAATCGTCCGCCGGCCAGATCTCGCTGCAGCAAGGCTCCAGGCATTGCAAATGATGGATCGACCCATGGCACTCATAAATGGTGCGCGGATCAAACCCGGCCTTCTGGAACTGGCCATCCACATTGCTGGTGAAGACAAAGCTGCCATGTTCCATCGCCTCACCCCAAGCCTTCAGCAGCGCGAACCCTTCATGCGGCGCCGTCTCACGATAAAGCTTCAGGCGATGGCCGTAAAAGCCCCAGGCCAAGGCCGGGTCGTCACGGAAAGTGCGCGGCGACGCCACGCTGGTAAATTCCATTCGCGCCAGACCCAGGGCAGGGTAGGCCTTCCAGAATCCCTCATTGCCACGAAAATCCGGCAAACCCGAGTCCACGCCAATACCGGCGCCGGCAGCAATGACCAGTCCATCGGCTTGCGCAATGAGTTCGGCCGCTCGCGCAGCCAGCTGTCTTTCGATCGTCATTCGTATAGTTTGAGGTAACTTTGACAAAACCACAAATTGCTCTGATATAATCCGTGGCTCGAGTCGGGGCGTAGCGCAGCCTGGTAGCGTACCTGCATGGGGTGCAGGGGGTCGGAAGTTCGAATCTTCTCGCCCCGACCAACAGAATCAATGACTTAGGCCAACCATCGCGGTTGGCCTTTTTCGTATCCGCGATGTCCTTACGGCCCTTCAACTTTGGCCTCGCCCCCTTTTTGGCATCGTAGCTGACTCTCACGCGCTAGCGGAGCGCGACATCCCGTAACTCTTTTTAGGGATGCGGAAACAGGTTCGTTTTGTGAAAATTGGCCCGATTGCTCGTGCAAATAACCTCCGGGCATTCGAAACCGAAACGAAACCATGGGAGCATGATGAGTAAAACCCTCAAGAAAACATTCGCCAATCACGGCGTTGCCTGGGAAGGCATCTACGGCTACAGCCAGGCCGTCAAAGTAAAGGACGTGATATATGTGTCCGGCCAACTCGGTCATGACAGCCAGGGCGTTCTGGTTGCACCCGCAACGCTTGATTCCAGCGGAAGGCCGACCGATTTCTCAGGTATGGAGCAACAGATGCGGCAGACCTACTTGAACGCAATCGCCCTGTTGGCTGAATTCGGCGCTACGCTGGACAATGTTGTTGAAGAGACGCTCTATGTTCTGGATGTAGATGCTGCGTTCGCAGTGGCGGGAAAGGTGCGGAAAGAGATGTATGGCATCGATCTTCCGCAATGCGCGAGCAATCTCATTGGCGTCAGCCGCCTTGCGTTTCCACCGCAACTAATTGAGATAACTTTCCGTGCCGTTCTGCCAGATGGCGCCGACGAGTAAGCAACGCAATTCAATCGGTCGCGTCTCTGTTGCCGAAATCCCTGCCTGGCAGCTGCGGCGTGGCCGGACGGTTCGCGTCACGGTCCGTATTTGGCGATGCGTACGCCCATTTCTCGTAGCCGCAGCAAGACCGCTTGCGCCAGCTCCTCGTCATTGATCGGCAAGTCGAACTCGCGGCCTTCTTCGTTCACGTAGCACAGCATCTCGGAATAGGGCGTCACCTCGATGTAGTAGCTATCGAGCGTCTGGCCGCGACCAAAGAGAAATTCCGTTACTCGCTCATTCAATTCCATTTCATTCATCGCTTGTTTCCAACTTTAGGAACAGGGTCTTTATAGAAGCCCGGATAGTACACCGTATTGTCCGCATCGCCCGGCCCCCAGAATATCCTGGTCGGGACGGGGCGGGCATCGGGATTGACCTGGAGCTCTTTAAAATAGCGGCCGTTGATCATGTCCATGTCCGCCGGCGACGGCCACTTTTGCGTGCTGATCTCGTTAGGGTGCACGTGGCCGATCAAACGTCCATTCTTTGGCACCGGGCTGCTCCACGCATCGCCGCTATAGAGGGTCTTCACAAGTTTGCCGTTTATGCGTTCGCTCACCAGCGCAAATTCAACTTTGCGGCCGCCCAGCGTACCGAGTTCGTACACGTCGCCAAAACGAATGGTTTTATCCGTGACGATTACTCCGTGTTCGCCAGGCAGGTGGCCGGTCGCCTTCAATTCTGCCATGGTGGTGTGGGTGCCGAGACCTTCGCTCTTGGGGAACTTGCCGCCGCTGGTCTTGCCGCCCGCCTGGTTAAGAAGTTCGGAGCTCGGCGGCGCTTTTGGCGAAGTAAATTTGCCACCAGCCCAGGTAGCGCCTTTGGCACCGAAGATTCCACCCAACACGCTGCCGGCCAGCATCGACCACTTTTGACCGTCCGAGCCTTCGCCGAAGATTTTCCCGCCCAGCCAACCGCCGCCAAAACCGCCGGCAAGTCCGCCAACCAGGCCGCCAGCTGCCAGCAATGGCCCGCCCAATACCACCGCAGCCCCCGCGCCAACGACGAACAGCCCGACGTGCACCCAGGTCGGCACCAGGTCTTCTGCATGCATTTCGTCGGTCTGCACCGTCTCGCCGCCGATATTGACGTTCTTCGAACCCTCGGTGATTTCGGCACTGCAGCTGGTTTTGTCGGACTCCCGCGCGGCGGGCATGCCGTTGATGAAAACCGTTCCGCTGCCGGTGGCAATGACTTCGTTATCGGTGTGTTTTTCGCACTTGGCGTAGTCAAGGTGGGCGCGGGCGGCTGGTCGCCGGTTGGTGAAAACATTGGCGGAGCCTGCGCGCATGATTTTGCCGACCACTTCTTTGGGCGCCCAGCTCATTGTGCTCATCATCTCGCCCACGCCAGCGCCTGCGGCGGCCATTCCGCCCACAACGGCGGCAGCAGCTAAACCGCCGGTGCCGACGATGGCGACTGCTGCCACGGCAATTGCAGCACCTGCCAGCAAGCCTGTCAGCAGCCAGCTCATTGTGGGACTGTGCCCAATGGGATCGTACAAACGAGCGGCTTGTGCCATATCCAACGTAAGCTGTGAAAAGCCGGCAACATTATCAAAAAAATATTGCGAGTGCCGCACAGTTGGGATGAGGCTCAAATATGGTACGGACATCGGTACAACGTATACTTGTTGTACCGATTTAAGTACAATGTTTTCGGGCCGGCAGGTTGCCGGAAATCGAGATTTTTATTTACCAGGAGAGGCTTGACGCTTAAGAGCCGTCGAGCGAGAAGGGTGAAATGGCATGAACATCTTAACTTTTAGCGAAGCGCGAGCCGGGCTGAAAGCTGTGATGGATGATGTATGCAATGACCACAGCCCAACGGTTATCACCCGTCAAAACGGTGAGCCGGTCGTGATGCTGTCTTTGGCGGACTTTAATAGCATCGAGGAGACGCTGTACCTCCTTCGGTCTCCGAAGAACGCCAGCCGGTTATTGGAATCATTCGAACAGTTGAAGTCCGGTAAGGTGCGAAAACGGGAGCTTATCCGGAATGAAGGACAAAAAGGCAAGTAACAAAGATCAAGCCAAGAAATCCGCAGTCGCATTTACCGAACACGCCTGGGATGACTACCTCCACTGGCAACAGGAGAACCCTAAGCTGGCGGTAAAGATCAACACTCTTATTGATGCCTGCATTTCTGACCCATTCGAGGGAATTGGCAAGCCCGAACCGCTGAAGGGGAACCTGACGGGATTATGGTCGCGCCGAATTGACCGTGAACACCGTCTGGTATATGCAGTCGAAGGCACCAGTGTGTACATTGTCGCGTGCCGTTACCATTACTAGGCTTTGCTAAGCTGAGGGAAATGGCATGGGTATCCGAACACGAACTGACGTTTAATTCGCCTGTAGCGGCAACAAGAGGGTGAAGGTCGTGCCCGCGGCTCTCGAGTCCCACACTACGCTGCCATTCAATGCTGCTGCGCGGCGTTGCTGGTTTTGCAGGCCGCGCCCCGAGCCGCTGGCAAGTGCGGCGGCAAGGTCGAAGCCTGCGCCATTGTCGGCAATTGAAATTTGGATGCCTTCCTCATGCGCACTGGTCGCTACGCGGATTTCGGTCGCCCGTGTGTGGCGCAGGATGTTGGCTATGCTTTCCTGCACAATGCGCAGGATGTGCAGGGCGCTTGATGGCGTCAGCCACTCCAAAGTCGGCACCTCCCGTACTTCCCAAATCAGGCGCACGCCCGAGCCTTCAAGGCGCGGTTCAAGGCGGAAGCGCAGGGTGGCCAGCAACAACAGCAAGTCTGCATCGACCGGTTCCATCGAGTCGATGGTGAGTTTGAGATCGTCCAGGCAATCCTTCAGGATCTGTGCGACGCGGTCGCCGCTGATCTTGCCATGTTCGACGGAACGGATGGCGCCGATCAGCGATGAACCGAGGCCGTCGTGCATGTCCTGCATCAGGCGCTGGCGTTCGTCGCTGATGGTCTGGCGCAGTTCACTTTCGCGCAGCCGGCGATGGCTCGCTTCCAGTTCCGCTTCGCGTGCTTTCAGGCGCTCGGCCAGACGCACGTTTGCTTGTTCCACTTCGGCGATGGCCGATACGTAGCGCCGGTACAGCAGCACGCCGAACGTAGCGAAACAGACCGCCGGCATGTAGGCGCCCATGTAGAAGCCTTCCACGCTGATGAAGTTATTTTGCAGCAGCCAGTCGGTCATCCCCATGCCGATGCACAGCAGCAGGCCAACCACGACCAGCCGGCCTTCGCTGGAGTGCTTCCACGAGAGGAAGCCGGCGACAAAGCTGGCGATAAGGCACATCAGGGCTGCTACCGGATAGATCATCGGCGTGACGGTCGGCATATTCGGCAGCACTGCCAGCACCGGCGTGGTGAGCACGCCGATCAACGCGGTGATGCCAACCAGGCTGCGGGTCAGCCATTTCAGCGGCCGGTGGTGTAATTGGCGCAGGAAGAAATGCACCGCCAGCACGAGCCAGAACAGGGAATTGACGGTCAGCCAGGCGAACCAGTTGTTGGCGATGGGCAGGGACACATAGAAATGCAGGCCGCGCAGGAAGCAGGTGGCGGAGAGGTTGAAGAACAGCAGGTAGGCGATGTCCTGCGGCCGGCGGAACCAGACGAACAGCGCGAACAGGCCAACCGCCATGAAGGCGGAACTCAATAATGCAGGCAGCTCTTTTTGTACCCATTCGCGAACCAGGAAGGCCGGTCGCAGCACATCTGCTGGCCCGAGCCAGAGCGAAGAGAGGGCAACTTGCGAACGCGGCGTGTGTTCGAGCCGCAGTAGGATTTCCTTTACCGGCGCCTGGCCGGGTTCCAGCGTAATCCAGAGCGGGGTGCGAGTGCTGTTGTACAGCGGACCGTTCTGCTGCGAGCGATGAGCGAGGCGGCCATTGATGTAGACAGCCACCGTGCCGTCGGTCTTGATACGGGCGCCGTAGATAGCGAGGGCCTCCGCTCCTTGCTGCGGCCCTGTCACGTCGACCCTGATCCAACTGACCCTCACATGCTGCGCCTGTTCGTCTGCGCGGCCGGATGCGGCTTGGCGCAGCAGTGCAATGCGGGGGCGGAAAGGCAGTTCTACGCTTTGCCATTCTCCAGCCAGGAATGCGCTCGTTACGGACTGCGGTGGAGTGGTGAAGGCTTCTGCCTCTTGCTGCAGCCAGCTGGCGCGGGTGAGGTGGATGCGTGTATCGCCAGCATGGCCGCCGCCCAGGTAGAGCAGGGCGGCAGCAACCAGCACGGCGCAGGACAGGATTGCCAGCAGGCCGCCGGCAAGGCGTGCGGTTCGGGTGTTCATCAGACCAGGCCCTGGTTGCGGGCCTCGTAGATTGCTTCGGCCTTGGAGGTTACCTTGAGTTTGCTGTAGATGCGACGCACGAAGGTGCGCACGGTGAAGTGCGAGAGCTGCATCAGGCCTGCAATTTCCGGTACGGTGAAGCCTTTGGTGATGTAGTCCAGGACTTCCTTTTCGCGCTGCGAGAGCTGCGATGCGCCGTCATCCGCCGTGGCTGCGGTAGCGGGGGCCGGGCTGCGGAAGCGCGCCAGCACCTGGCGGGCGATGATGGGGCTGATTGGGCTGCCGCCACTGGCCAGGCTGCGGATTTCGTCGCCCATGCGCGACGGCGAGCTGTCTTTCAGCAGGTAGCCCGCGGCCCCGGCTTCGATCGAGCGCATGACATGGGTCTCATCGCCGAAATTGGTACTCACCATGATGTTGCAGCCGGGCCAGCGCTGGGCTGCGGCGCGGATCACGGCAATCCCTGAACCATCCGGCAGGCCAAGGTCGACCAGCAGCACGTCGGCGGCAGGTCCGGCCAGCATGGCCAGGCCGTCTGCGAGGGTGGCGGCATGGCCGGCCAGGCGCATGTCGGGGGCGTCCTGCACCACCTGGCGCAGCGCACTGCTGAAATCAGGGTCGTCTTCGACGATGGCGACGGCGATGGGCGTTTCCATGAGTTCAATCTCGGTCATTCGGGCATTTTACGGCGCTGCGGCGTTACCCGGCGTGTAGTGCATTTGTGCTACAGACTGTTAAAACCATTGCAGGTATTATAATGTCAAATTCCTGCGCGTAACACTTCACATTTTCCCATAATCCATGTCTGTTGAATCATTGCACGCCCGCTTGCTGGGTGCGACCTTGTTTTGCCTGTTGCCGGCGGCCTCGACGCTGGCACAGCAAGCGCCCCAGGTGACCCCGCGCGACTTGCGCCCGGAAGCGCCGCCCAAGCCTGCCGTTGTTTTGCCGCAGCAGCCTTCCCGTTCGGCGCCGCCCCCCAATGCCGACAAGCTGTTCGTCACGCTGGGGAATGCGGTGGTGCAGGGCGGCTTCCCCGAATTTGCCGATGCAACGGAACGCCTGGTTGCGCCGCTGCGCGGCCAGCGCATCTCGGGGGCCGACTTTTACGCCCTGGCCGACGACATCGAGGCCCTGTACCGCGCCGCAGGTTATCCGCTGGTGCGCGTCGTGATTCCTCCGCAGTCGCTGGTAGATGGCGCTGCGCTGCAATTGGTGGTCCTTGACGGCTTCATTGAGCGCCTCAACCTCGACGCCGTGCCGGCCGCTGCACGTAAGGCGGTGGAACGTATCCTGCACCCGCTGCTCGGCCGGCGCCACCTGAAGGACGAGGCGCT
Source organism: Pseudoduganella sp. R-34 (assembly GCF_049904655.1). Lineage (NCBI taxonomy): Bacteria > Pseudomonadati > Pseudomonadota > Betaproteobacteria > Burkholderiales > Oxalobacteraceae > Pseudoduganella > Pseudoduganella sp. R-34. The sequence continues at coordinate 5,114,381 of NZ_CP184572.1, read as the reverse complement.
GGAAAGGGCCTTGACGCTGGCGGGGCGGGTACATGGCCTGACCTTGCGCAGTGTGCTGGGCGCGGGCTCTGAGCCCGGCGGCACGGTACTGGTGCTGCAAGGTTTGCTGGATAGCGTGGTGGGCAGCCTGTCGTCCGACAATCGCCAATCCGACAGCATCGGTCCCTGGCAGATGACGGCGCAGTTGCGCGCCAACCAGTTGCTGGGAATGGGCGAACAGGCCTACCTGTATGTGTCGGGCGGTTATCCCTTGTGGCATGCGTTCGAAACCGACGCGCGGCGCCGCGTTGCCGGCGGCGGCTTGATCCTGCCGCTGGCTGACAACGGCTTGAGCCTGAATCCTGAATTCACGGTCTCGGACAGCAAGCCGCGCCCCATCTTCTTTGCGCTGGCATCGCGCAGCCAGTTGCGGCGCGCTTCACTGCGGCTGGTGTATCCGGCCATCGTCAGCCGCCAGCAGGAGCTGACCCTGACCGCTGTGGCGGAGGCCAGCCGCCAGGTTGATACGCTGACCTACTTCAATTTCATCCAGGACCTGGACCGCTTGCGCGTACTGCGCTTCAGCGCCGACTGGAGCGGGACGATGGGCGAAGGCCAGATGCGGGCCGGCGCAACCCTGTCGCAAGGCACCAGCAAGTTCGGCGGCCGCAGCCGCGCGGAAATTGCAGCCAGCGAGGTGCCGATGTCGCGCGCGGGCGCGGGTCCAAGCTACACCAAGCTGGAGGCAAACGCCAGCTACGACCTTGGCCTGCCCTGGGGCATGCAAAGCCGCAGCGTGCTGCGCGGGCAAGCGCCCTTGCGCGGTGTGTTGCCGAGCGCCGAAACCTTCGGCATGGATGGCGAGGACGGCGTGTCGGCGCTCACTGCCGGCCAGCTCTCCGACGACGGAGGCTGGGTCGTGCGGCAGGAAGTGTCGCGGCCGGTGCAGTTGCCGGGCGCTGTGTCGCTGGCGCCGTATGCCTATGGCGCGTATGCCCATCCTCACACACGCCTGGCGCAAGCGCGGGCGGACCATGCGGAGGCTTACGGCATTGGCCTGCGGGCCGGCTGGCGCAACGCCAGCCTGTCGGGGGAATTTGGACGCGGGCGCGTGAGCCCTAATGGCCGGTACGAGACCCAGGCCTTCTTCAAAGCACAGGTGCAATTTTGAGAAATAAGACGATCCTGCGTAGTTCGCGCATGCGGCGCGACATGGCCTGGCCGATGCTGGTGGCCGCAACCTTGCCTGTCGTGGCGCCAATGCCGGCCTATGGCCAGGCCATGCCATCGGGCGGCGTCGTGGGCGCCGGCAAAGTCAGCATCTCCACGCCAAACGCCAACAGCATGGTGCTGCGGCAGGATAGCCAGCGCGCCGTGGTGAACTGGAATTCCTTCAGCATCGGCAAGGGCAATACGGTGACGTTCGCACAGCCGGGCGCCGGCGCGGCGACGCTGAATGTGGTCAAGGGCAGCCAGTCCTCAGAAATCGCGGGCAGCCTGAAGGCGAATGGCTCGGTGTTCCTGGTCAACCAGAATGGCATCGCGATTACGCCGACCGGCATGGTCGATACGCGCGCCGGCTTTGTGGCTTCCACGCTGGGCATGTCGGAAGACGATTTCATGGCCGGGCGCAATGTCTTCAAGGGCAAGGGCGGAGCGGTCGTCAACCAGGGGCAAATCATTACCGGACCGGGCGGCAACGTGGCCTTGCTGGGATCGAGCGTCAGCAACGAGGGTGTGATCAGCGCGCCGCTGGGCAAAGTCGCGCTGGGCGCTGGCGAGGCGGCCACGCTGGACCTGTCCGGCGATGGCTACCTGCAGGTGATGCTGCCATCCGATGCGGTGACGGCCGATGGGCAGGCGCTGGTCACCAATAGCGGCGTGATCGACGCTGCTGGCGGCACCGTCATGCTGAAGGCTGAAACGGTCCGCGCAGCCTTGCGCGAAGCGGTGAACATGCCGGGCACCATCCGCGCGCAAAGCGTGTCGGGCCATGATGGTGCGATCGTGCTGGAAGGTGGTGCGGCCGGTGCGGTCAAGGTGTCGGGCACGCTGGACGCGTCGGCAGCGCCTGGCGCGGCCAATGGCGGTCGGATCGACGTCGGGGGGCAGGAGGTTTCGCTGTCCGGCGCCAGGCTGGATGCAAGCGGTAATGCGCGCGGCGGCCTGGTACGCATCGGCGGCGCCTTCCAGGGCGGCAGGGAGCAGGAGGCGGGCTCGGACGATGCGCGGCGCTACACGGAGCGCTTTGGCTCGGCTGCCGCCGGCTCGGCGCCGGCTAATGCTGCTCGCACCAGCATCGATGCGGCGAGCAGCATCGACGTGTCGGCTCGCGGCGCGGCAGGCGAGGGCGGCACCGCAGTCGTGTGGAGCGACAAGGCGACCGTCATGCGCGGCGGTATCGATGCGAGGGGCGCCGCAGCGGCCGGCGCGGTGGAAGTGTCGTCCGCGTCCACGGTGCAATCCGTGGCGCTCGGCCGCATTGCGCTGGGCAAGGGCGGCAAGCTGCTGCTCGATCCGCAGGACATCCAGATCGACGACAATGCCGGGGGCGACCCGGCCGGCAGCGTCGGCTATGGCGACAACCCCAGTGGCGTCACCCACCTGTATTCGGGCGACCTTACTGCGCTGCTCGGCGGCGGTACCAGCATCAGCCTGAAGGCCAGCCAGGACATCACCTGGAATACCTTTACCAGCATCGTCGCCCGCGCAGGCGCGGCGCCGGCCGGTTCGCTGGCGCTGGCGGCGGGGCGCTCGGTTTCGCTGAACGGCATTTTCGGTACCGCCGATGCCGACTGGAGCATCACCGCCAATGACCGCGCAGCGAATGGCGTGGTCGACAGCGAGCGTGGCGCCGGTGCGGCGTCGATCGAACTGGGCGGAGCCGACTTCATCAACAGCAACGGCAAGCTGACCCTGCACCTGTCCGACGGCGCCGGCAACACCAACAGCGAAGCCAGCGGCATCACGCTGGGCGGGTACTCCGGCAATGGCTTGTCGGCCACGATTGCCCCTGGCGCGAGCTGGGGCGGCGGCATCGCGCCGTACATCACGCTGACGAACAACGTCAACGTGGCCGAGGACATCAGCCTGACCGGCAACCTGAGCGTCTCCGCATCCAGCGTGACCCTGAGCGGGCGCCATGTGGACTGGACCAACGAAACCACGGCTGCCCTGCGCGGTGAAGGCAAGTTCAAGTTCGTCGCCGACGGCATCACCTCGCGTATCGGTTCGCTGAATGGCGGGTCTGCCACGCGGCTGGCGCTGGGCGACGGCATCAATGCAGCTGTCAGCAAAGTGTATGGCGACGCCGATCCGGGCGCCGATGGCCTGGGCATCCAGCTCCTGCACGTCACTTCCGGCACTGCAAGCGATGCGCTGGGCGACATTCTTGCGAGCGGCTCGCTGGCGACCAGCGGTCCCGGCGTGACAGCCAACGCCGGTACTCGCACCATCAGCCTTTCCGGCGGCGCGGGCCTGGCATTCAACAACGGCCTGGCTGGCAGCTATTTCATCGACATGAGCCCAGTCAGCATGCCGTTGACGATCACGCGCCGGTCCGTCACGCCGGTGGTGGGCAACCACCAGGGCACGTACGGCACGGCGGCCCCGGTGGTTACGCTGGACAACGTCGTCAACAACGACGTGCTGGCGCCGCTCGCTACCATCGACGGCGGCGGGCAGCAGGCACTGTCCGCCGTGGGCAACGGCTACGCCTTCAGTGCGACCACGCGGGCAGGGGCGCATGCCTACCAGGTGATCGGGCTGACCGGCGCGGCGGCGAGCAATTACGAGCTGGCGCCGGGTAGCTGGGCCGGTTCCCTGGCCGTGGCGCCCAAAGCGCTGACCTTCGCCGCCTTCTATCCGAACCAGGTGTACGGCGATGCGGACAGCGCCAGTTCGTACGTGGTGCTGGGCGGTATTGTCGGCAACGATAGTGTGAGCCCGGTGGCGGGTTCGATCCTGCAGGGCGGGGGCGTCGCTCCAGCCGGGCGGCTCAAGGCCGGCTCGTACTCTTACGCCGCAGTTGGCCTGGCCGGCAGCGACGCAGGCAACTACATCATCGCCGCGGAAGGCAACGACCCCGGGGCATTCACGATCTCGCCCCGTGTGCTGAACTACTCGGTCGGCAATGTCCAGACGGTGTACGGCACGCCGGCGTCCGCAGGCGCCCTGAGCTTCAATAACGTGCTGGCAGGCGACGATCTCACGGCGGGTCCGGTTGGCTTCGATGTCGGCGGCGCGCGCCTGTCGAACTCCAGCGCGACCACGAATGCGGGCGCGTACGCGCAGACCATCACCAGCCTGGGTGGCGCCGATGCCGGCAGCTACACGCTGGCCGGTTCACAGGTCGGCGGCGTGTTCAGCATCGCGCGCAAGCAATTGACTTGGAGCGGCAACGCCAGCACCCAGCAATACGGCAGCGACCTGCCGACGCCGTCGCTGGTGGGCGTGATCAATGGCGACCAGGTAAGCCCCGTTCAATCGATCGCATCCAGCACCGTCACTGGCAGTGCCAGCCCGACCGGCAAGCCGTCCGTTGGCTTCTACTCGGTGCGCGTGGGCGGCCTGAGTGGCGGCGGCGCGGCGAACTACGAACTGGACCCGAACGGCGGCCAGAACAATCTCGTTACCGTCGTGCCGCGCGAGCTGACCTATACCGGCGGCACGCTGAACCTGACCTATGGCGATGGCGGCACCTTGCCGGCATTTACCTTCAACGGCCTGCTGGCGGGCGACTCCATCAACACGGTGCCGATGATTGCGGGCCTGGGCGCTTCGCAAACGATCGATGCCCACGCCCCGGCCGGCAGCTACGCAGTCAACGTGCTGTTCCGAACCTCTCCGCAGGACAATTACAAGCTAGCGGATAGCGGCCACACGCCGGGCGTGCTGAACATCGCGAAGCGCTCGCTGACCTGGAACGTCGGCAACGGCAGCTCGGTGTATGGTGCCGCGCCTGCGAACCAGGTCACGCTGAACAACGTGGCGGCGGGCGATTCGCTCACGCCGTTGCTGCAGGCGCTGGACGGCAACGGCGCGCCCATTGCCTTGCCCGGCGTCGGCAGCTACGTGGCAGCGGTCACTGGCCTGGGCGGTTCGGCAGCAAGCAACTATGTGTTTGCGGCCACCGGCAACGCGACCGGCCAGATGGTCATCACGCCCAAGCAACTGAACGTCATCATCAACAATGCCTTGTCGGTGTACGGCACGCTGGCCGTGCCGTCGGTGACGGTGGAAGGCCTGGTGGGCAGCGATTCCTTCGCAGTGCAAACCCAAGTGGCCATCTCGCAGAACGGCAGCCCGGTGGTGCTGGGAGCACGCACTCCGGCAGGCAGCTACGCCATGCAGGTGAGCGCACAGGTAGCGGCGAATGCCAACTACACGGTGGGCGCCACCAATGGCAGCGCTACGCTGACCGTGCAGCCCAAGACACTGACCTATAGCGGCCCGGTCGCAAGTTACGAATATGGCGCGCGCCTGTTTACCGGCGCCGATTTCAAGAACACCCTGTACGGTGTGCTGGATGGCGACGACGTGTCGCTTCCGGTGCTGCTCTCTGGCAGCTGGACCAACCCCAATGCCAGGCTGCCGGTGGGTGATTATGTGTTGCCCATCCTCTCGTACATCGGCTTGAATGGCCGTGACAAGGCAAATTACGCGGTGACCGATACCGGCTCGCGGAATGGCCTGATCACGATTACGCCCAAGGCGCTGCATTACCGCACCTATTTCTCGGACGACCGGACCACCCGTACCTACGGTGATACTAGCCCGGTGTGGGTGTTCGTCGACTTCACCCCGGCCTTCCCGGAAGACAATGTGGCCATCAACGTCGGTTCGCTGGTCGGCGAAAGCCGTTCATCCGGCGGCTACCTGAACGTGGGCACCTACGCCACCAAACCCGGCGGCTTGCGCGGCCTGGATTCCGGCAACTACGTCCTCGCCACCAGCGGCAACACTATCGCCGAATTGACCGTCATTCCACGCAAAGTGGATGCCAGCTTTACCGTGCGCACCCAGTGGGGCGGGCTGGACATGGGCAAGAGCCTGGTCTATGGCAGCACCGGCGGCGCCTACCTGTCCTTCCTGAGGGACCAGGCCTTGGCGGGCGATAAAATGAACCTGGACGCCAACTTCCAATTGCCGGGCGGCGCGGCGAAATCGCTGCCGGCGGATGCAATCCCGGGCACTTACTATGTCGGCGGCGCCCTGGGCGGCGTGGATGCCCGTAACTACTACATTCCGGACGCAAGTCCGACCGGGCTGTTTGGCATGATCGACGTCGTACCGCGACCGGTCAGCGTCGTCTACCCATCATTGAGCAAGTCGACCTACGGCATTGCGCCGGATACCAAGGCAACACTGAACGGCTTCCATGGCGATCCAAGGAATGTGCAGGTAACCGGCGACCTGCTCGACGACAAAGGCATTCCACAAGTGGTGGCCAGCCGCACTCCTGCCGGTACCTATACGTTCCGGCCGAGCGGGCTGTCCGGCACCGGAACGCAGCACCAGTACATTACCCAGTCCGGCGCCAGTTGGCTCGATTCGCAGACCGGCAAGGTGATCTCGGTTGGCCCGAGCAGCAGCGAGGCCCGGTTCCAGGTTGACAAGCGCAGCCTGGACGTGAGTTTTGGCGGACCATACGACATGGTCTACGGCAGCAATCCGGGGCGCGCCACCGTCACCGGCTGGATTGCCGGCGACGTGCCGAACTGGTGGAACATGTTCACCACGCTGGCATCGCCGACGCCTGGCGCAGTCGGCCGGACCTTTGACGTGTGGAACAGCGGCGGCACAGCCGGCCCTGGCGACCGTATTGACGCGGGCACTTACCGTTCCACCGTGGGACTGCCGGCAGACCTGGCACGCAACTACACGCTGTCGAAAACGGATATCGGCACCATCCGTATCGCGCAAAGGCAGGTGTCGGCCATTGGCGCCGGCACCAGCGTAGAGTACGGCGATATCAACGGCACCTTCTGGCTGGACCGTCTGGCCCCAACCTTCAGCGGCGTCTTGTCCGGCGAAGCGCTGGCTGGCAAGCAGTCCTACTACGATGCCAGCGGCAAGGAAGTCGCCTATGGCCGACAGACCGATGCCGGCACCTACCAGGCGCGCGTCACTTCGCTGCAAGGCTTGGGCCGCACCAATGCCAATAATTACGTGATCGACAACGTCAGTTCCGTGGCGGGCAAGCTGGTGATTACGCCGCACGCCATCGCACTGAATGCGCCGGAGCAGGCGAACACTGTGTATGGCACTTCGGCCCTATTTGGCAACGCGAACGACGTGCTGTTCAGAAGCGACGACGTGTCCTTCATGCTGTCCGGGGCCGGGCTCACGACCCAGGCACTGACGCCGGGCAGCGCGTCCGACCGTAACCTGTACCTGGACCAGCGCGTCAATGTCGGCGACTACAACTACCAGATCCAATTGACTGGCGCCAAAGCCGGCAACTATGTGCTCACGGGCCGCAGCAGCGGCAAGCTCAGTGTGGCGCCGAAGGCGCTGAACTGGACGGTGTCTGCCGGCACCGGCCAGTACGGCTTCTACAAGGATTGCGATGGCATGAGCTGCTCGCAGCTGGTGCAAGGCGTTGACCTTGGCAAGCCAGTCTATCCGGGCGCACTGGCAGGCGACCAGCTCGATGGCAAGGTCATCGTGCTGGACTTGCAGGGCAAGCCGATGACGGTGGATGCCAGGACCCCGGTCGGCACCTACTTCCAGGTGGTCACCGAACTGACTGGCGCCAGCGCGAAAAACTATACGCTGGCCACCAGCGGCAACCTGCCCGGTACCCTGACCATCAAGCCCCTGTGGCTGCGTTACTCGACCGGCAGCAGCGTCAACGTGCTGGATAGCTACGGCGAAATCGGCGAGCATGGCACGATCAAGCTGGAAACCATCGGCGGCGTGCCGATGCCCAATGGCGAGTCCGTGGACGCCATTACCGCGATCTATGTGCCGCAATTGAACGGTATGGTGCCGCTGGACACCGTGCTGCCGCAAGGCCGCTATTACTACGAAGCAGCAGGGCTGGTCGGCGCGAATGCGGGCAATTACCGCCTGATGCCAGTCGCCCATGGCAGGTTCGGCGTTCCAAGCGGCGTGAACACGATCGGCACCTACGACGTCTATTCCAATGCCAGCTTCGGCTTGAACCTGGTCGAGTCCAGGAACCTGCCGGTGCGGCCGCCATCGGCCACCATCATCGATCGCGACCAGACCGACCTGGAAAAGACCTGGGGAGAGCAGAACGCACCGGCTCCAAATCCTGGCCGCCTGGTGGACGGCGACGGCACCGTCACCGATACGGAACTCGGTCCGAATCGCGCCGGCGCCACGGTTGGCGCAGGGACCAGCGCCGACCTTGGCACATCCAACGGCGTGTCGGCCGATGCCGAGGCAAGTGGCGTCGTCACAGCGCTCGCTTCATTCGGCGTCACTGGCGTCAAGCTCTCGACGTCTGCCGAAGGCCACGTCGATATCACCATCAGCAGCGGCCCAATGGACCTGACCGCCGGCGCGCAGGGAGCTGCGGAAGCGAACCTGCGGCTGGGACGCACCGGCGTCACCATTGGGGCGGATGCCACGGTGGGCGTGTACGCCAATGCCGGCGTCAGCGGCAACCTGGGCGGCGGCGTATCGGGCAACGTGGACGTCACCACTGGAACCTTCGCCTATGCCCAGACCAATTACCGCTACGGCTTGGTCGGCGGCTTGCTGACCATGACGCAGGGCGGCATGGCGGGCGTGGGTTCCTCCCTCGGCGCCAACGGCGGCTTGCAATACGGCCTTGGCAGCGTGGGCGGCGGCGCAACGCTCTATACGCCTGGCATTGTGGGCGGCAATATCTCCATCGGCGCCGGCTATTCGGACGGCGTGATCAACCTGAGCATGGACATTGGCGCCGCGATCGGCATCGGCGGTATCGAATTCAAGTTCAACCTGGGGATCGACGTTGGCGCTGTCGCCAGCGGCTTCGCGCCGACGGTGAGCAATACTGAGCGGCAGCCAGGCCTCGACCAGCATGGCCTGTCGCTGAAGGATGATCCCGCAGCGCGCTACGCTTACCTGTCGCAAAACCCTGAGTGGAACTACGGCAATCGTGGCAGCAGCGACAACAATATGTTCATGTATCGCTATGGAGAACTGCTGAAATCAACCGGGCAAATGGTCAAGAACCAGCAGGAATGGCAAAGCAAGATGGTCGACCTGCTGAAGACCGATCCCGCGAAGGCTGTGGAATTCTCGCGCAACAAGCCCGATTTCTGGCAGCAGCAATTCGATGTGAAATACGAAGCCGCGAGAATGGGCGTGACGCTCAAGGTGGTGGACGGCGAATTGAAGTACGCAACCTGGAACAAATGACTATGAAGAAGACATTGTGTGCCGCGCTGGTCGCGGCGGGCCTCGCCGCCGGACCGGCCGTGCAGGCGCAGCAGCCGCGCGAAGAAGTTTCCCTGAGCGGCCAGCCGCATTCCTGGACGGTGCGCGGCGAGCCGGCGAAGATTTCCGGCGCCTGTGGCGCGCGCTGGGGCATGGATATCGCGCAGGTCAAGGCGGCAATTGCCGCTGCCTGGCCGAGTGCCCTGGCGACGGCGCAGATGGGCGCGGACGATGCCGCCGGCACGCTGGCGCTGGAGGTAACGCTGCCGACGCTGGCGCCCGGGCCGGGGCCGGCGCGTATCAGCTATGTTTTCAGCACCGATGAGCGGCGGCTGGTCGGCGTGCACAGTACCTGGTCTATCGCCGGCAATCCTGCTGAAGCGGAGCGTGCGCCGCTGCTGTCGGCCGCGGCGGCGCTGGCGAGCGAGCAGATTGGCTACCAGTGGCCGGTGTTCGCGACCGCACGCGGCCGGGTGGTTGCGCCGGGCGAGTTGGTGGTCTTTGCCGGGCGCGATGAGGCCGGTGCCGGCGTCGAGATCCGCCTCGGGGGCGCCGCGTTCGATGTCGAGCTACCTGGCGCTCAGCGACGCCAGGAGCATCGTGCCGCGCCTGCCGGCCCGGCGGTGCTGCGCCAGACTTTCGTCGCCAACGCGGCGCAAGATGCGCTGCATGAAATCAAAGGCTTTCGCAGCGCGCGGTTTGGCATGGATGAACAGCAGGTGAGGGCGGCGGTAGCCGCCGACTTCAAGGAGCAAGCCAAGCTGCTGCAGCAAGCGAAGTTGCCGGGCGGTGCGCGGGTTCTGGTGCTGCCGCTGGCGCAATTGTCGCCTGGCCCGGGACCGGCGGGCGTGACTTATATCTTTGATGGCCCCGGCGGCAAGCTGGTCCAGGTCAACTTGTTGTGGAGCACGAGCCAGTCGCCGGATGCGGCGGAACGCAACCGGTTGGCTGCGGCCGGCGTAAAGTTGGCCGATTCCTTCCGCGCGTTGAAGTGGCGACCGAAAGCGGCGACCATGGGGGTGCCGATCGGCCAGCAAGGCGTGGCGCTTTTCAGCGGAATCGACGTGCACAAGGCGATGGTGGAAGTGAGCTTGCTGGGCGTTCCGGTGCGTGGACCGGTGGGGGAAACGGCTGGTGGCAGCGGGCCGGCCAAATTGCGGGTTGCCTACGTGGCGGTGAAGAACTAACGTTCCGACAAACAAGCCCGCAAGCCTGGTCCCAGGTTCGCGGGCTTGTTTGCGATGATTAGCGGCCCATGGTGTTGGTGCTTCCCTGGCTCTGCACCTGGCGCTCCACTTCGTCCTTATCCAGGATGGCTGCATCGGCGCGTGCGGTGCTGCTCACCTTGCGCGGGATGCGGGAACCCGTCGTGGTATATGTCTCTTCCTTGGCAGCTGTCCCAGCGGTTTCCTTCGAGGGCATGTCAGCGCAACCGGACATGAGAATCGCGCACACCGCAGCAAAGATTACTTTATTCATGCTTATTCCTGACTTTGAGGGATTTTGAAAACCCGGAGCGCTCGTGCTCCAGGTGAGACCATGAATCTAGCACGCGATTTGTCACATATTTGTATTATTTGATAATATTTGTGTTTGTGACAATTTGCGAAATTCTCGGCGGGACCTGGGTGCTATATTCGCGAGGAGCATACTTCGTTGGGATGCGTTAAATTTTTTTTTCCTCGGATGTCGATTTCCGGAGCGCTGCCTCGTCGTAGGTTTACAAACCACCCTGTAAATCCCTTTTTCGAGAGGCCCAAATGAACAAGCAAATCTTCGTTAACCTGCCCGTCAAGAACCTGGAAAAGTCGAAGGCCTTCTTCGCTGCGCTGGGTTACACCTTCAACCCGCAGTTCACCGACGAAAACGCCGCCAGCATGGTGATCCACGACGGCAGCATCTACGCGATGCTCTTGGTCGAGGACTTTTTCCGTACCTTCACGTCGAAGCCGATCGCCAATGCGAAAGAGGCCACCGAGGTGCTGGTCTGCCTGTCCTGCGAGAGCCGTGAAGAGGTCGACGACCTGGTGCGCAAGGCCGTTGCGGCGGGCGGCAAGACGCCGCGTGAACCGAAAGACTATGGCTTCATGTACGCCCATGGCTTTGAAGACCTGGACGGCCATATCTGGGAGCTGGTCTACATGGCCCAGCAACCTCAGCAGTAAAATCTTCAGCCCTTGTGACAATAGAATAGAATCCCGGCAAATTTCGACACTAAACTCATTAGTAGAAAAATTTGCCGGAGGCTATCGTGTTGTCCTCATGGGTACGCTGGTTATTGATCGGAACGGTGGGGCTTGGGATATCAATGTATGCCATGGATACGGTGCGCGTGGCCTCCACGTTGCCGGTGCCGCCCCCGGCCCAGGCCAAGGAATCTCAAAAAGATGAGAAGAAGCCGGCCAACGCCATTGCCAAGGCCTCCCAGATGGACAAGGTAGCAGACGCCCTGGCCGGCAACTGATTCCAAAAATATCAAACTTTCAGTGTCGGCATAAGCAAAATTCATCAAGTGCTAACAAAAATGTTGCCTTAAGGTAAGTTATCATACGACCGCTCGCGGCATCCTGCCCGCAAACGTTCGAAAGTAACTATGACCAGGCAAACCAAAGGTATTTCCCTTCCTCGCAGGACTTTTTGCACCGGTTCGCTTAGCCTGGCGGCGCTCGGTCCACTCGCGCTCAGCGCTTGCAACGCCGGCGGGTCTTCGCCGCACAATTCGCAAGGCGCGGAAGGCGCGCTGCCTGCGCAGTCGTCACCGGCTGTCCAGCCCGCTCCGCCAGCGCAATCGACCCAGCCAACGCAACCGGCCGACACGGCCCCACCGGCGCAGCCTGCGCCAGGCCGGGCTTTCGTTCACCCCGGCTTGCTGCATACTGAGGAGGACTTTGCCCGCATGCGCGCCAAAGTGGCGGCGGGAGCCCAACCCTGGCTGGATGGCTGGAATGCGTTGTTGAATACCGGTCGCTCCCACTTGAACAACAGTCCGCGTCCGCTGCAAACCGTCATCCGCGGCGGCACCGACAGCAATTTCTCCCAAATGTATATCGACATCGCCCGCACCTACCAGCTGGCGGTGCGCTGGAAAGTGTCGGGCGACGTTGCATACGCCAACAAGGCTGTCGAATTTCTGAACGCCTGGTCGTCCACGCTGACCACCATTACCGGCAATGCCGACCGCTTCCTGGCTGCCGGCATTTACGGCTTCCAGTTCGCCAATGCCGCTGAAATCATGCGGACTTACCCTGGCTGGGCTGCGGCCGACCTGAAGCGCTTCCAGGACATGATGCTGAACGTGTTCTATCCGCTCAGCCACCAGTTCCTGACGGGGCACAATGGCTCGGAAATCACCAACTACTGGGCCAACTGGGACCAGTGCAACCTGGCGGCCATCCTGGCCATCGGCGTAATGTGCGACCGCGAAGACCTGTACAACGAAGCGGTTACGTATTACCGGACTGGCCGCGGCAATGGCGCATCGAGCCAGGCCGTACCCTTTATCCACCCGGGCTACCTTGGCCAATGGCAGGAAAGCTCGCGCGACCAGGGCCACTGCACGCTGGGCATCGGGCTGGCCGGGGTCTTCTGCGAAATGGCGTGGAACCAGGGCGACGATTTCTACGGCTACGACAACAACCGCTTCCTGGCGGGGGCTGAATACGTGGCCAAGACCAACCTGTCCGATGCGAGCGGCACTCCCTATTACACCTCGATGCCGTTCGATACCTACATCAACCGGCAGGGCACCGGCACGGGCATTTCGCCGGCCGGGCTGCCAAGCATCCGTCCGGTCTGGGAAATGATCTACAACCACTACGTGAACCGCCGCGGCTTGGCAGCGCCGTTCACCGCGCAGATGGCGGCCAGGGTGCGCGCCGAGGGCGATGGCAACAACGGCGACCAGCTTGGCGTCGGCACCCTTACGTTCAGCCGCGATGCCAAGGCAGCGGGCGGAGCGCCAAGCGGCCTGACGGCGCGCCTGGTCGGCGGCAAGGTCGAGCTGTCCTGGTGGGGCGCAGCTGGCGCCACCAGTTATACCGTGTTGCGCGCGACCGCTCCGGGCGGGCCGTATGCCACTGTCGCCAGCGGCATTACCGGCCTGCTTACCTATACCGACAGCGGGATGGCGCCAAACAGCTACTACTACGTAATCACTGCGCAGTCGCCGGCGGGCGCCAGCGCGGTATCGAACGAAGCGAAAGTGATCACCGCCGTGGTGCCGCATGTCCTGTTGGCCTTCAACGAGGCGCAAGGCACGACCGCGCAGGACACCAGCGGCAATGGCCGCCATGCCACCTTGCTGAACGGTGCGCAGTGGGCGGCAGGGAAGAAGGCCAACTCCGTGGCACTCGATGGCGTCGATGACTACGTCAGCCTGCCGGCTGGACTCATGGATGGCCTGGCCGACTTCTCCATCGCAGCCTGGGTCTACTGGGATGGCGGGCGTAACTGGACGCGCATTTTCGATTTCGGCTCCGGCACGACGCAATGCATGTTCCTGACGCCACAGGCTGGCGGCGGCGGCCTGCGATTCACCATCAACCTGACCAACGGATGGGGCGACCAGTCGCTGTCGGCCGCAACGCTGCCGGCCGGGCAATGGGTGCACGTTGCGGTGACTTTATCGGGTACTACCGGCACCTTGTACGTGAATGGCAGCGCGGTCGCGACGAATAACCAGATGACCCATGCGCCATTCCGGATGCGGTCGGGAACGCAGAACTGGCTGGGCCGCTCGCAGTATTCCGCTGATCCTTATTTCAACGGCAAGATTGACGATTTCCGGATCTATAATGGCGCTCTCAGCGCAGCGGAGGTCGCGGCGCTTGCCAGTTAGGAGCATATGCAATGCGAGTCGCAGTGATGTCGGACATCCATGGGAACTTGTGGGCTCTCGATGCCGTATTGGCCGACATCGCACGGCGCAATGTCGAGCTGACGGTCAACCTGGGCGATATCCTGTCCGGCCCCTTGCTGCCGGCTGAAACTGCAGAGCGCCTGATGGCGCTGGGCTTGCCCACCATTCGCGGCAACCACGAACGCCAGGTGCTGGAGCACGACCCGGCACGCATGGGTGCATCCGACCGCTGGGCCCACGATCACATCGGGCCCTCGCATCGTGCGTGGATCGCATCGCTGCCGGCCTCCATGCGCTTGCAGGACGATGTCCTGATGGTGCATGGCACGCCCGCTTCGGACCTGGTGTACTGGATGGAAACCGTCGATCCTGCCGGGCAGCGCGCGGCAAGCTATGGCGAGGTCCTGGACCGGGCAGGGGATGCGCAAGCTTCCCTGATCCTGTGCGGCCACACCCACGTGCCGCGCTCGATGCTGCTCGAAGACGGGCGCCTGGTGCTCAATCCGGGCAGCGTCGGCTTGCAGGCTTACGACGATGACCTGCCTTATCCGCACAAGGCCGAAAACGGCACGCCGCATGCGCGTTATGCCATTGTCGAACGTACTGGCGGCGCATGGTCGGTCGAACAGTACGCCGTTGCTTACGACTGGCATGCCGCGGCGGACGTTGCCGCGCGCCACGGGCGGCCCGATTGGGCGTTTGCCCTGCGCACGGGGCGCATGCCTGCTTAGCCTGGGCGGTGGCTGACTTCAACCAGGATGCCGCCGGGAGCCTGGCACCAGAAAGAGAGGCAGCCGTAACTCTCCGCCGGGGCAGGTGGCAAGGGCAGTCCAGCGTCGGCCAGTCGCCGGTAGGCGGCGTGCACTGCCTCGTCGGATGACTGCAGGAAGCCGATATGAAACCCGGCCGGATAGACGGCACTCCCGGCCTGTTGCAGGATGAGGGCGAAGCCGCCTTCGCCGCGCAGGATCGCCATGCCTTCGGCCGGCGCTGGCAAACGTTCAAAGCCAAAACCGCGCTGGAAGTAGCCGGCTGCTGCTTCCAGGTCCGTTACGGGCAAATCAATATGGTTAAGCTTCATTGTTGATCTCCGGTATTAGTGGCATATTTCTATCCTAAGCCGTAAATGCCCTGGAGAGCAAAATGCCGAAACGCGTCCTGTGCGCTGCCCTTGCGTTGCCTTTGTGCTGCGCGGCGGCGGAATCCGATAGCTGGATAACCACCGACCGTCCCGATTTCGTGGATGCGCCGGAGGTGGTCGGCAAGGGACGCATACAGCTTGAGACCGGCCTGCTGCAGTCGAAGGAGGCGCGCAGCACCCCGTTGCTGCTGCGCGTGGGCGTGACGGACGACCTGGAGCTGCGCCTGGAGTCGGACGGACGTCTGACCGACCGCAGCGATCCGGCCCGCACGCGCGGCTGGGGCGACGCAGCCGCAAGCTTCAAGTGGCAGGTACGCGAGGGGGAGGGCGGCGCGCCGTCGGTTGGCCTGATCATGCAAGCGGACTTCGCGACCGGGTCGCGCGAATTCAAAGGCAATGGCACGAGGCCGTCCTTCCGCGTGCCAATCGAATGGGAGCTGCCGCACGACCTGGAGCTGGGCGTCATGCCCGGCTACTACCTCGATCGCGATAAATCCGGACGCCATGTCTCCACCGGACAATTCGGCATCACGCTGGCAGAAAACCTGGGCGAACGCGCCTACACTTTCGTTGAAGTGGCCACGCCGCGCATTGCCCGCGCGCGCGACGGCGGGACCACCGCCAGCTTCGACTTCGGCGGCGGCTATTCGTTCACGCGCGACCTGCACGTCGATGCCGGCGTCATGCTTGGCCTGAACCGGCGTACGCCGGACCTGGCATTCACCGTCGGCCTGTCGGTGCGCTTGTGAAGAAGGGCATGCCGGGGCAGGTGGTGCTGGTGCTGCAGGGCGGAGGGGCGCTGGGCGCATACCAGCTTGGCGTCTACCAGGCCATGCACGAAGCGGGCGTGGAGCCGGACTGGGTGATCGGCACTTCGATCGGAGCCCTGAACGGCGCCATCATCGCGGGAAATCCACCCGAACAGCGCGTGCCGCGCCTGCGCGCATTCTGGGAGGCGATGGAGCGCCACGACCCATTCGGCAGCCTGCCGCCCGCGTTCGCCAACGCGCTCACGCTGGCGCAAGGCATTCCCGCCTTCTTTGATCCCAATCCGCTCGCGTGGTGGAATCCGGCCGCGCCGCTAGGCGTGGAGAATGCATCGTTTTACCGCACCAATGCGCTGCGCAATACACTGGCAGGCCTGGTCGACATGGCCTACCTGAACGAGCGCCATACGCGGCTGACCGTGGGAGCTGTGAACGCCCGCAATGGCGTCATGCGCTACTTCGATTCGCGCAAGGAGGCGCTCGAGTTGTCGCACGTGATTGCATCCGGCGCCATTCCGCCAGCCTTTCCGGCGGTGCGCATCGGTAGCGAGCCGTATTGGGATGGCGGCATCTATTCCAACACGCCGATCGAGGCGGTGCTCGACGACGAACCGCGCCGCGACTCGGTGATCTTCTCGGTCCAGGTGTGGAATCCGGACGGCAGCGAGCCGCAAAGCGTGCTGGACGTGCTGGAGAAGCACAAGGAGATCCAGTATGCCAGCCGCGCCAGCCATATCGAGCAGCAGCGCAAGCTGCACCGCCTGCGGCGCGTGATCCGCGAACTGGCGATGAAGCTGCCGGAGGACGTGCGCGCGAGTCCGGAAGCGCGCGAGCTGGCGCTATGGGGCTGCGGTACCTCGATGCACGTCGTGCTGCTCAAGGCGCCGCATCTGAACTGCGAGGACCACACCAAGGACATCGACTTCTCGAGCGCTGGCATCAACCAGCGCTGGCAGGCTGGCTACGCGGATGCGCAGCGGGCCTTCAAGGCCAAGCCGTGGGCTGGCGAGTCGGACACCTTTGAGGGGATTGCCATCCATGAACGCTTTTGACTATCGATTTCATAGAATTAATCAAATTCATTAATTGCTCGTGTCTCTTTAGAATGATTTCACCGATCACATGAAGGAGCCAGTAAATGAGCCAGACCCCTATCACCACCGCATCCGGCATTCCAGTCGCCGATAACCAGAACTCCCTGACTGCCGGCCCGCGTGGCCCCGTCCTGCTGCAGGACTTCCACCTGATTGAGAAGCTCCAGCATTTCAACCGCGAACGCATTCCCGAGCGCGTGGTCCACGCCAAAGGCTCCGGCGCCTACGGCACCTTCACCGTCACCCACGACATCAGCAAGTACACCAAGGCCAAGCTGTTCGCGGCCATTGGCAAGCAGACTGAGACCTTCGTGCGCTTCTCCACCGTTGGCGGTGAGCGCGGCAGCGCCGATACCGAGCGCGATCCGCGCGGCTTCGCGGTGCGTTTCTACACCGAGGAAGGCAACTGGGACCTGGTCGGCAACAATACCCCGATGTTCTTCATCAAGGACGGCATCAAATTCCCCGACTTCATCCATACCCAGAAGCGCGACCCGCAAACCAACCTGAAATCGCCGACCATGATGTTCGACTTCTGGAGCAAGACGCCGGAATCGCTGCACCAGGTCACCATGCTGTTCAGCGATCGCGGCACGCCGGACGGCTACCGCCACATGGACGGTTTCGGCAGCCATACTTTCAGCCTGGTCAACGCAGCCGGCGAGCGCGTTTATGTGAAGTGGCACCTCAAGACCAGGCAGGGCATCAAGAACTTGAGCGCGGCCGAAGCGACGCGCCTGGCGGGCGCCGATCCCGACCATGCGCAGCGCGACCTGTACAACGCCATCGCTTCGGGGGACTTCCCGCGGTGGGAGGTGAAGGTGCAGGTGGCGACCGACCAGCAACTGGCGGCGTGGGAACAACGCACCGGCTGGAACCCGTTCGACCTGACCAAGGTCTGGCCGCATGCTGACTTCCCGCTGATTCCCGTCGGCGTGCTGGAACTGAACCGCAATCCGGTCAACTACCACGCCGAGGTGGAGCAGGCGGCCCTGTCGCCGGCCAATGTGGTGCCGGGCATGGGCTATTCGCCGGACAAGATGCTGCAGGCGCGCCTGTTTGCCTACCACGACGCGCAGTTGTACCGCGTTGGCACCAATCACCAGCACCTGCCGGTGAATGCGCCGCGCTGCCCATTCCATCACCAGCAGCGTGATGGCGCGATGGCGGCCGGCTTTGGCGGCGCGGAGCAGAACTATGCGCCAGTGGAAGCGGCGGGAACCAATCCGCAGGGCATGGGCCACGGCGAACCAGCGCTGGCGCTGGACGGCGGGGCAGGGCGCTACGATGGACGGGGCAAGGAGGACGATTACACCCAGGCGGGCAACCTGTTCCGTTTGTTGCCTGAACAGGAGAAGCAGAACCTGTTTGACAATTTTGCCGGACCGTTGAGCCAGGTCAGCGACGAGATCATCCAGCGGCAGCTCGGCCATTTCGACAAGGCTGATGCGGCGTATGGCGCCGGGGTGCGGGCGGCGTTGAAGGTGCGTGGGCGCAACGTCGATTAAAAAAACCGGAACACCAGTGTCTGACCCACAGGGTCAGACACTTGGCCGGTGGCCGTCGCGTACCGGTTTTGGTGTGTACAATATCGGTTCCGATCAACCCAAGCCTCTGAACGGGACCGTAATGACCATCAAAATCAGCCAGAATTTCGACTCTGGCGCCATCGAAGTAGTCCGCGCCGACAGCGCCGCGAACATCGAACTGAAACTCCGCAAGGACAACGCCGCCGACATCCACCAGTGGTTCCACTTCCGCCTGCAAGGCGCGCGTGGCGAAGCGGTGACGATGAAGTTCCTGAACGCCGGCGACGCCACCTACGCCAAAGGCTTCGAAGACTACAACGCTGCAGCCAGCTACGATGGCGAGAACTGGTTCCGTGTCCCGACTTCCTTTGATGGCCAGGTCATGACCATCAAGCACACGCCGCACAACGACAGCGTCTACTACGCATACTTCGAGCCATATTCGTGGGAACGCCACCTGCGCCTGCTGGGCGAAGTGGCCGAAAACCCGATCGCCCGCGTGCTGGATATCGGCTCCACCGTCGATGGCCGCGACATGAACCTGGTCGTGATCGGCGAGCCGGAAGCTGAAAAGAAAATCTGGTTCATCGCTCGCCAGCACCCGGGCGAATCGATGGCCGAATGGTTCACCGAAGGCCTGATCGACTCCCTGCTGGACGACGCCAACCCGATTTCGCGCAAGCTGCTGCAGCGCTGCTGCTTCTACATCGTGCCGAACATGAATCCTGACGGCTCGATCCGCGGCAACCTGCGTACCAACGCAGCCGGCGCCAACCTGAACCGCGAATGGATGACGCCTTCGGTGGAGCGCTCGCCGGAAGTGCTGTGCGTGAAAGAGAAGATCCACGAAACCGGCGTCGACATGTTCTTCGACATCCACGGCGACGAAGCGCTGCCTTACAACTTCGTGGCCGGTAACGAAATGCTGGAGAACTTCACGCCGGAACAGATGGCGCGCCAGAAGAACTTCATCAACCGCTACAAGAATGCTTCGCCGGACTTCCAGGACGCCGTGGGCTACGCGCCTTCCAAGTACAAGGAAGACATGCTGACCCTGGCCTCCAAGTACATCGGCCACCACTTCAAGGTATTGTCGCTGACGCTGGAGATGCCGTTCAAGGACAACGCCGACCTGCCGGTTCCGACCGTGGGCTGGAATGGTGCCCGCAGTGCGGCACTGGGCGCTGCGATCCTGCAGCCGATCCTGCTGTCGCTGGACGAGTAAGCAGATGGGCGTCGAGATCGAACGCAAGTTCCTGGTAAAGGGCGATGGCTGGCGTACGCAAGGCGAGCCGGTGCTGCTGCGCCAGGGCTATTTGTCCTCGCACGCAGAGCGCACCGTGCGCGTGCGGATCGAGGGTGAGCGGGCGGTCTTGACGATCAAGAGCAAGAACGTGGGCGCGGCACGCGGCGAATGGGAGTATCCCGTTCCTGTCGCCGACGCCGCCGAGCTGCTGGACCGGCTGTGCGAACGGCCGCTGATCGAGAAGTACCGCCGCCGAATTCCTTACGGCGGCTTCGTGTGGGAAGTGGACGAGTTCCTCGGCGAGAATGCCGGCCTCGTCGTCGCCGAGATCGAATTGCCGGCAGAGGACGCCAAGTTCGATAAGCCGGACTGGGCAGGCGAAGACGTCACACACGATTTGCGCTACCTCAATTCCAACCTGATTAGGCAGCCGTATTTCACTTGGAAGTGATCGGGGTCCGGCGTATGCTGGATGCATGGGCATCGAAAACGCATTTATCGAATTCAAGGCGCGGGTCGAGGCGATCTTGCCGACTTTGGCAACCAAAGCCGACCTCGAAGCGATGCGCGCAGAGTTTACTCGTTGGATGCTGGGAACGATGGTTGGCTTGTTCCTGAGCTTCTCTGGTTTGATCGTCGCGCTAACGCGCACGCCAACTGCCGCACCGGCACCACCGCCTGCGCGAACTGCGGCATGTCAGCCGTGTCCGGTACCGCAACCGGCGGCGCCTCAAGAAAAAAGCCCGCGTTGACCGCGGGCTTTTTGCATTAGTGGAAGTGCTCGGTACCGGTGGCGGCGTCTTCCGGCATTTCTGCGTGGACCAGCTCGCCTGACGGATCGGCGAAGAGGGGAGCGCCGCAGTCATCGCAGTATTCCGCGACATACTTCTCGCCCAGCTTCTTCACTTGGGACACGCCGGCGGCATTCAGGTGCTCGACGATTTCCTCGACAGGCGTGCGCGGCTTGAGCAGTTCGGCCATGCTGCCGGACAGGCCTTCGGCCGGCGTGCCTTCCTCGTCTTCCTGGCCATACAGCGGCCACACCACGCCGTACATCACATCGCTGTCGGAACGGCGGGTGAAAGCGACACGGTATTCGTCGACCTGGCCATCTGGCGCCGACTCATCGCCGAAACCGGCGATCACGGCGCGCAGGTCGGAGGGCTCGCAAGCCAGCGAGTGCGTCAGGTAATGCACGGCAGCGCGGATCGAGACCGGGCGGATCAGCTTGTCGGCCTCGCGGCAGCCGGTGTAATAGGCTTCCGGCAGCAGCAACTCGATGCCGCAGCCTGGCAGCAAGCGTGCCACGGTCGGCGTAGCCTGCGTGGTCCATGCTGCCAGCGCATCGCGGCGGGCTTCGGCTTGTGCTGCATGGTGCGCAGGCATCTGCCAGCGGAACATCGGACCATTGTGCGGCGCCACCACGGCCACCATCAGGTAGCGGGTATCGGCCAGGAAGGGCGCGGTTTCAGGCGTTTTGGCTTCCGATTTAAGGGCCTGTCCCTTCAACGCGGCCTGTGCCAGTTTATGCACCTTGGAATAGGCCTCGGCGTGGGTGCGCGGCAGCTGGTCGATCGAGTACAGGGTGGACGACATCGCCATATGCGTGCCATCAGCCAGCAGGTGGGCCGAGAAATGCGCTGACAGGGTGTTCAGGATGTCGGCCGGGATCTGGCCCGAGGCGATCGAGAAACGGGTCCAGGCCAGCACCGGAGCGGCCACCAGCAGGATGTCGTATTCGCGCGATTCGCCGTCGACTTCCACCACGATGGAGTCGGATTCGCTGACTGCTTCCACGCTGTCCATCAGGATGTCGTAGGCAGGCAAGTCCACGCTGAACAGCGAGTTCAGTGCCGAGTCGACAGTATCCTGATGTCCTGTGCGCAGCAGTTTGTGCAGTTGGGCATCCAGCACCCGTTCCCAGTTACGCTCTTCAATGCGGCTGGCGGCCTGGCCCAGGGCTTGGGCGAGGGAGATAAGGCGCTGGCTGTCGGCAGATAATTTATGGGTTGAATCTTTGGATGGGCGACGCATAGCGCTTTTCTTAGTGAAAAAGGAGACCTCGGTACCCTTATTGTAGTGGATTCGGCAAGACTCGGCGTTTTAAACCGGTAAACCGGTGTCAGACCCATTGGGTCTGGCACCTTAAAAGCAAAAACGCCGGGCACAGGCCAGGCGTTCGTTGACGGCAGAGCAGCAGTGTCTGACCCCGAGGGTCAGACACTGGTTTACCGGTTTTAAGCAGCCAGCAGTTGGCGCAGCACGAATGGCAGGATGCCGCCGTGCTTGTAGTAGTCCACTTCGATCGGGGTGTCGATACGCAGCAGCACTTGCACTTCCTTGCTCGACCCGTCGGCGCGGTGGATCACCAGGGTGGCTTGCTGTTGAGGCTTGATCTCGCCTTCCAGGCCCTTCAGGTCGTAGGTTTCGCCCTTGCCGGTGATGCCCAGCGATTCAACGGAGTCGTTGCCGATGAATTGCAGCGGCAGCACGCCCATGCCCACCAGGTTGGAGCGGTGGATACGCTCGAAGGAACGGCAGATCACTGCCTTCACGCCCAGCAGCTGGGTGCCCTTGGCTGCCCAGTCACGGGAGGAGCCGGTACCGTATTCTTCGCCGCCGAAGATCATGGTCGGGGTGCCTTCTTCAACGTAGCGCATTGCCGCGTCGTAGATCGACAGTTGTTCGCCCGATGGCTGGTGCAGGGTGATGCCGCCTTCAACCGCGGAACCGTCGGCTTTCGGAGGGATCATCTTGTTCTTGATACGCACGTTGGCGAAGGTGCCGCGCATCATGATCTCGTGGTTGCCGCGGCGCGAGCCGTAGGAGTTGAAGTCGGCCTTCATCACGCCGTTTTCCTTCAGCCATTTGCCTGCCGGGCCGTCTTCCTTGATCGAGCCTGCTGGCGAGATGTGGTCGGTGGTGATGGAGTCACCGAACACGCCCAGTGCGCGCGCGCCCTTGATGCCGGCTTCCGCTGCCTTAGGTTTCATTTCGAAGCCGTCGAAGAATGGCGGCTCGGCGATGTAGGTCGAATCAGGCCAGTTGTACACTTGGCCTTCGGTCGACGATACGGCTTCCCACAGCTTGCCTGGGTTGCCCTTGACGTCGGCGTAGTTGGACTTGAAGACCTTGGAGTTCATCGCGAACTTCATCAGGGCGGCGATCTCTTTCGAGGTCGGCCAGATGTCGCCCAGGTACACGTCCTTGCCATCCTTGCCCTGGCCGACCGGTTCTGTCATCAGGTCGCGGGTCACGTTGCCGGCGATCGCGTAAGCGACGACCAGCGGTGGCGATGCCAGGAAGTTGGAGCGGATGTTCGGGTGGATGCGCGCTTCAAAGTTACGGTTACCGGACAGCACGGCAGCAGCAACGATGTCGTTGCCGGTGATGGTGGCGTTCAGTTCCGGGGTCAGGTCGCCGGCGTTGCCGATGCAGGTAGTGCAGCCGTAAGCGGTCACGCCGAAGCCCAGTTTTTCCAGGTATGGCAGCAGGCCGGCAGCGGTCAGGTACTCCGTCACCACGCGCGAGCCAGGAGCCAGCGAGGTCTTGATGTGCGGAGCGACGGTCAGGCCGGCTTCCACAGCTTTCTTGGCCAGCAGGCCGGCTGCCAGCAGCACGCTCGGGTTCGAGGTGTTGGTGCAGGAGGTGATGGCGGCGATCAGGACGTCGCCGTTCTTCACGTGCACGCCGTTGCTGGTGGTGTAGGTGTTGGTCAGGTCGTCGGCCTTCTTGTTGAAACCGTTCTCGGTGGTTGGCTTGGAGAACAGTTCGGTGAAGGTCGACTTCACGTTGCCGATTTCGATACGGTCTTGCGGACGCTTTGGACCGGCCAGCGACGGTGCAACGGTGGACAGGTCCAGGTGCAGTTCGCGGGTGTAGTCGATGTCGCCTTTCTTCGGCACGCCGTACATGCCTTGCGCTTTGAAGTAGGACTGGAATGCGGCGATTTCGTCCTTGGTGCGGCCGGTGCCTTCGAAGTATTCGATGGTGGCGTCGTCAACCGGGAAGAAGCCCATGGTCGCGCCGTATTCAGGCGCCATGTTGGCGATGGTTGCACGGTCGGTCACGGACAGGGACTCGGTGCCTTCGCCGAAAAATTCGACGAACTTGCCCACGACTTTCTCTTTACGCAGCATTTCGGTGATGGTCAGCACCAGGTCGGTTGCGGTGCAGCCTTCGCGCAGCGCGCCGGTCAGGTTCACGCCGATCACGTCCGGGGTCAGGAAGTACACTGGCTGGCCCAGCATGCCGGCTTCCGCCTCAATGCCGCCCACGCCCCAGCCCACAACGCCGATACCGTTGATCATGGTGGTGTGGGAGTCGGTGCCGACCAGCGAGTCAGGGTAGTACACGCCGGATGCATTGTGCACGCCGCGTGCCAGGTATTCCAGGTTGACCTGGTGAACGATACCGAAGCCTGGAGGAACCACGCCGAAGGTGTCGAAGGCTTGCATGCCCCACTTCATGAACTGGTAGCGCTCGTTGTTGCGCGAGAATTCCAGCTTCATGTTCAGGTCCAGGGCCTTAGGCTCGCGGAAGTGGTCGATGGTGACCGAGTGGTCGACCACCAGGTCAACTGGAACCAGCGGTTCGATCTTCTTAGGGTTGACGCCCATTTTGGAGGCGACGTTACGCATGGCAGCCAGGTCGGCCAGCAGCGGAACGCCGGTGAAGTCCTGCAGCACAACGCGGGCTACGACGAATGGGATTTCGTCGGTGCGGGCAGCGGTAGCGCCCCAGTTAGCCAACTGCTTGACGTGCTCTTCGGTCACTTTCTTACCGTCGCAGTTACGCAGAACGGATTCCAGTACGACGCGAATCGATACCGGCAGGCGGGAAATCTTGGCGCCCAGTTCCTTTTCCAGGGCTGGCAGGGAGTAGAACTTACCCTTCTTTGCCCCGATCGGGAAATCCTTAAGCGTATTCAGTGTGTTGCGGGACATGTCCTCTCCTTATTGATTAAAGTCCGAGCGCTTGATCAGATGTCTTGCATTCGTTCGCCAGTTGGCGGTTCACCTTGGAATCCAGCAGCATGCCCTTGGCAGGGATGCCGATCCAGATCAAGCCTGCAATCTTGTTCTCGAAGCGTTGCGCACCGGTGGAGGTGGCTTCGCGAGTCAGGCGGTGCAGGCGGTTCTTCCAGCGCATGACGATGCTGTTGCCATCGTCGGCGCTGCTGTAAATGGTGATCTTGTTGCCCAGTTCGCAGGCGTAGTTGGTGGCCGTGCGCCCGCTCACGCTCGATTCCGGCTCGCCTTGGGTGGCGGCTGGTTTGGCGGCTTTCTTGGGGGCTGCGTGTGCGGAAGGGGCGGCGATGGCGAGGGCCATGGCGCAGGCGGTGATCAGTTTCATAAACGACATTATTGGGCTCCTTTTGATTCGGCCGCCCCGACTAGGGCGGCAACGGAGTCCGGCAGCGGCAGGCCTGCGAGCTTGGCTCGCTGCAGAACCGTCCAATAATAGCGATAGCTCGCGCGGTCATGCAAGCGACCATGCTGGTTAATCGGGCCCCACTGTACCTTCTCTGCCTCATGCAGGATGGTTGCAGCCTCATTGACTTCGGATGCACGCGGGGTGAATGCTTTTATGACAGGTTTTATCTGGCTTGGATGGATGCTCCACATGCGGGTGAAGCCGAATTCCGCGGCTGCGCGCTGGGCATCGGTCGCCACCACGGCGGAGTCCTTGATTTCGGTGGTCACGTTATGCGACGGCACCTTGCCGTGCGCGTGGCAGGCGGCGGCGATTTCCAGCTTGGCGCGCACTACCAGCGGGTGCGTGAACTGGCCCGGCGTGCGCATGGCGCTGCCCGGCACGGCGCCATAGTGGGCCGAGACGAAATCCATGATGCCGAAGGACAGGCATTCAACCTGGGGCAGGGCGGCGATATCGTGCACGTCGCGCAGTGCGCCGTGGGTTTCGATCAGCACGTGCACCGGCACCGGCGTGGCGCGGCCGGACTTGGCGGCATGCTTGTTCACCAGGTCGATGGCGCGCGAGACTTCTCCCACGCTTTCCGGCTTGGGGATCACGATGTAGGCCAGCTTGTGGCCCGCTTCGGTGCAGATGATTTCGACGTCGCGCTCGAAGAACGGGCTGTTCACGTCGTGCACGCGGGCGCCGATGCGGTTGAAGGCGTTGGCTTCGTCCAGCAGTAGCAGGGCGACCAGCTTGGCGTGGGATTCTTCGTTGCCGGCGGCGGCGCCGTCCTCGCAATCGAAGGTGATGTCGAACAGGGGACCAAGCTCTTGTTGCAGGGCCATGGATTTGCGCATCAGCTTTTCACTGCCGGCGTAGTGGTCGCAGGCAGGGAGCAGCAGCGGCTGGCGTGTGCCCTGGAATAAAACCTCGGATGGATGCATTGGTACGTTAGATGAAACAGCAGCCGCGCTGCCATCGGCAGCGCGGCGGGTACGGCGGATCGGTGGTTTAACCGGTTCCACTGTCAAAGACGATTATGGCAGCAGGTGCTTCACGCCTTCACGCTCTTCGGTCAGTTCCTTCAGCGTGATGTTGATGCGCTCTTGCGAGAAGGCGTCGATGTCCAGGCCCTGGACAATCTTGTATTCGCCGTTTTCGCAGGTCACTGGGAAGCCGAACATGGTGCCTTCAGGGATGCCGTAGGAACCGTCGGATGGGATGCCCATGGTGGTCCACTTGCCGTTGGTGCCCAGCACCCAGTCGTGCACGTGGTCGATCGCAGCGTTGGCTGCGGAAGCTGCGGAAGACAGGCCGCGCGCTTCGATGATCGCTGCGCCGCGCTTGCCCACGGTTGGCAGGAAGGTGTTGGCGTTCCATTCCTGGTCGTTGATCATGTCTTTTACCGATGCGCCGTCGATGGTGGCGAAGCGGTAGTCGGCGTACATGGTTGGGGAGTGGTTGCCCCATACGCACAGCTTTTCGATGTCCTTGACAGCCTTGCCGGTCTTGGCAGCGACTTGCGACAGGGCGCGGTTGTGGTCCAGGCGCAGCATGGCGGTGAAGTTCTTCGCTGGCAGGGAAGGAGCGGACTTCATGGCGATGTAGGCGTTGGTGTTGGCTGGGTTGCCGACCACCAGGACTTTAACGTTGCGCGAAGCGACGGCGTCCAGCGCCTTGCCTTGCACGGTGAAGATCTGTGCGTTGGCTTCCAGCAGGTCTTTACGCTCCATGCCTGGGCCGCGAGGACGGGCGCCAACCAGCAGGGCCACGTCGGCGTCCTTGAAGGCGGTCATCGGGTCGGAGTGGGCGGTCATGCCGGCCAGCAGAGGGAACGCGCAGTCGTCGATTTCCATCATCACGCCTTTCAGCGCTTTCTGGGCCTTCTCGTCAGGGATTTCCAGCAGTTGCAGGATGACTGGCTGGTCTTTGCCCAGCATGTCGCCGTTGGCGATACGGAACAGCAGGGAATAGCCGATCTGGCCGGCGGCGCCGGTAACGGCAACACGCATTGGGGTTTTAGCCATGGTGAATCTCCAAAGTGGACGTGAAAACGGTGTAAGCTCGTAATGATACGACAATTCGGGCGAGTGTAGGCTCCTGTCGACTGCCTGTCAATCCTATCTTATGTCTTATATAAGACATATAAGTTATAGGATTTTTCTGGACGCGAGGGGTTGGATGTGGTGGAATAGCGGGCTATGAATCCCGTCACGCCCAACCAGACCACTTCTGACGCCCCAGGCGCGGCCGGCGCTCCGTCCCCGACTTTCTCTCCCCTGTACCAGCAGATCAAAGGCCTGATCACGCAGAGCCTGCAGTCCGGCGAATGGAAGCCGGGCGAAATGATCCCCAGCGAAGTTGAACTGGCCAACCGCTTCAAGGTCAGCCAGGGCACTGTGCGCAAGGCGATCGACGAGCTGGCGGCGGAAAACCTGGTGGTGCGCCGCCAGGGCAAGGGTACCTTTGTATCGACCCACCACGAGGCGCGCGCGCATTTCCGCTTCCTGCGCCTGGTGCCGGACGAAGGTGTGCCGCATTATCCGGAATCCCGGTTTATTGAAGTCAAGCGCCTGCGCGCCCCGGCCGAAGTGGCGCGCCTGCTCGACCTGAAGTCGGGCGACGCCGTGGTCTACATCAAGCGCGTGCAAAGCTTCGACAACGTGCCCACCATTGTGGAAGAACTGTGGTTGCCCGGCCTGATCTTCAAAGGCCTGACGGCGGAACGCCTGAATGAGTACAAGGGCCCGATGTACGGCCTGTTCGAATCCGAGTTTGGTACCCGCATGATCCGCGCCGAAGAAAAGATCCGTGCCGTCTGCGCGGAGGAGGGGGACGCCGAGCTGCTGAAAATTGCGGCAGGCACGCCGCTGCTGTGCGCCGAGCGCGTCTCCTTCACTTATGGCGACAAACCGGTCGAGTTGCGCCGCGGTCTGTACTTAACGGAGCGCCATCATTATCAAAATGATCTCAGTTAGGGTGCGCTGCAATAATATTTTGGTGATATGTAACAATACATATTGGTTGTAAGAGCAAAAATCGGCGAAAATCGTAGCTTCGCCAAGTTTGGCAAAACACTTTGTAATAAAGCATAGGGAGGTTGTATATGACTGAAGCCGTGCGGGAAGCACCGAAAAAAGAGCGGCCAGAATTCCGTAACATCCACGTTACGGACATCATGAAGTACCGACTGCCGATGGCCGGCATCGTCTCCATCCTGCACCGCATCAGCGGCGCACTGATGTTCCTGCTGTTGCCGTTCGTGCTGTACCTGCTGCAGGAATCGCTGCGCTCCGAGTACACCTTCGCCAACTTCATGATCATTGCCTCCCACCCGATCGCGAAGCTGGTCATGCTGGCCCTGGTCTGGGGCTATACCCAGCACTTCTGCGCCGGCGTACGCCACCTGGTCATGGACACCCACGTTGGCCTGGACAAGGATTCCGCGCGCAAGTCCGCCACCGTGGTGGTTGTGATCACCGTCATCGTGACCGCGCTGGTTGCACTGAAATTGTTTGGAGTGTTCTAAATGGCTAACAATAACATCGGCCCAAAACGCCTGGTTGTCGGCGCCCACTACGGCGTCAAGGATTGGCTGGTTCAGCGTGTGACTGCTGTCCTGATGGTGGTGTACACCGCCGTCCTGTTCTTCATGATTTTCACCTCGTCGACTCCGTCGTACGAAGGCTGGGCGGCCCTGTTCGCCAAGCAGTGGTTCAAGCTGTTCAGCGCCGTGACCCTGCTGGCCCTGTTCTACCACGCCTGGGTTGGCGTGCGTGACATCTGGATGGACTACATCAAGCCGGTCGGCCTGCGCCTGTTCCTGCAAATCGCAACCATTGGCTGGCTGATCGCCTGCGCCGCCTGGTCGCTGCAAATTCTGTGGAGTGTGTAAATCGTGGCAGCTATCAAATCTGCAATCCCTACCCGCCGCTTTGACGCGGTGATCGTTGGCGCCGGCGGTTCCGGCATGCGCGCCTCCCTGCAACTGGCGGAAGCCGGCCTGAACGTGGCCGTGCTGTCCAAGGTGTTCCCGACCCGCTCCCACACCGTGGCAGCGCAGGGCGGCATCGGCGCCTCGCTGGGCAATATGTCGGAAGACAACTGGTACTGGCATATGTTCGACACCGTCAAGGGTGGCGACTACCTGGGCGACCAGGATGCAATCGAATTCATGTGCCGCGAAGCACCTAAGGTCGTGTACGAGCTGGAACACTTCGGCATGCCTTTCGACCGTAACCCTGACGGCACCATCTACCAGCGTCCGTTCGGCGGCCACACCGCCAACCTGGGCGAGAAGCCTGTGCAGCGCGCCTGCGCCGCGGCTGACCGTACCGGCCATGCACTGCTGCACACCCTGTACCAGCGCAACGTGCGCGCCCGTACCCACTTCTTCGTTGAGTGGATGGCCCTGGACCTGGTGCGCGATGCCGACGGCGACGTCGTTGGCGTGGTTGCACTGGAAATGGAAACCG
Source organism: Pseudoduganella sp. R-34 (assembly GCF_049904655.1). NCBI lineage: Bacteria > Pseudomonadati > Pseudomonadota > Betaproteobacteria > Burkholderiales > Oxalobacteraceae > Pseudoduganella > Pseudoduganella sp. R-34. The sequence goes on along the minus strand of NZ_CP184572.1, from coordinate 5,084,475 downwards.
GCGAAGTCATGATCCTGGAAGCGAAGACCACCATCTTCGCAACCGGCGGCGCAGGCCGTATCTTCGCAGCATCGACCAACGCCTTCATCAACACCGGCGACGGCATGGGCATGGCGGCACGCGCCGGCCTGCCGCTGCAGGACATGGAATTCTGGCAGTTCCACCCGACCGGCGTGTCCGGCGCGGGCGTGCTGATCACCGAAGGCGTGCGCGGCGAAGGCGGCATCCTGATCAACTCGAACGGCGAACGCTTCATGGAGCGCTACGCTCCGACCCTGAAAGACCTGGCGCCGCGCGACTTCGTGTCCCGTTCCATGGACCAGGAAATCAAGGAAGGCCGCGGCTGCGGTCCTAATAAAGACCACGTGCTGCTGGACCTGCGCCACATCGGCTCCGAGACCATCCAGAAGCGCCTGCCGTCCATCCTGGAAATCGGCCACAAGTTCGCCAACGTCGATGCGACCAAGGAACCGATCCCTGTCGTGCCGACCATCCACTACCAGATGGGCGGTATCCCGACCAATATCCACGGCCAGGTGGTCGTGCCTGCCGGCGACGGCAGCCAGAAGGTGGTGAACGGCCTGTACGCCATCGGCGAATGTGCCTGCGTCTCCGTGCACGGCGCCAACCGCCTGGGCACCAACTCCCTGCTGGACCTGGTGGTGTTCGGCCGCGCAGCCGGCAACCACGTGGTGGCGCAGAACCTGAAGCAGAAGGAAAACAAGCCGCTGCCGAAGGACGCCGCCGACTTCGCAATGAACCGCCTGAACAAGCTGGAAACCTCCACCGGTTCCGAGCGCGTGCAGGACGTCGCCAACGACATCCGCGCCAGCATGCAGAAATACTGCGGCGTGTTCCGTACCGACGAGATGCTGGCCAAGGGCGTGGAAGCGATCATGCAGCTGGATGAGCGCCGCAAGCACGTCTCCTTCAAGGACAAGTCCAAGGTGTTCAACACCGCCCGCGTGGAAGCGCTGGAACTGGACAACCTGATCGAAACCGCAAAAGCGACCATCGTGTCGGCCAACGCGCGCAAGGAATCGCGCGGTGCACACGCACAGGACGACCATCCGAAGCGCGACGACGAAAACTGGATGAAGCACACCCTGTGGTTCTCCGAAGGCAACCGCCTGGAATACAAGGCAGTCGTCACCAAGCCGCTGACGGTCGAAACCTTCAAGCCAAAAGCACGTACTTTCTAAGCAAGGGCCTCACAACATGGCACGCACTCTCAAATTCAAGATTTACCGTTACGATCCGGACAAGGACGCCAAGCCGTACATGCAAGACCTGACGGTCGAGCTGAAAGACACCGACAAGATGCTGCTGGACGCACTGCAGCGCATCAAGTCCGACGTGGATGATTCGCTGTCGCTGCGCCGCTCCTGCCGCGAAGGCGTGTGCGGTTCCGACGCGATGAACATCAACGGCAAGAACGGCCTGGCCTGCACCACCAACCTGAACGAGCTGACCGAGCCAATCACGCTGCGTCCGCTGCCAGGCCTGCCGGTGGTGCGCGACCTGATCGTCGACATGACCCAGTTCTTCAAGCAATACCACTCGATCAAGCCGTTCCTGATCAACGACTCGATCCCTCCGGAGAAAGAGCGCCTGCAGTCGCCTGCGGAACGCGAAGAACTGGACGGCCTGTACGAGTGCATCCTGTGCGCCTGCTGCTCGACTTCCTGCCCATCGTTCTGGTGGAACCCGGACAAGTTCGTCGGCCCAGCCGGTCTGCTGCAAGCCTACCGCTTCATCGCCGACTCGCGCGACGAAGCCACCGGCCAGCGCCTGGATAACCTGGAAGACCCATATCGTCTGTTCCGCTGCCACTCGATCATGAACTGCGTCGATGTGTGCCCGAAAGGCCTGAATCCAAACAAGGCAATCGGCAAGATCAAGGAACTGATGGTTCGCCGCGCGATTTAATACAAAAATGGCGGAACTCGAAAAACGAGCGCACCAGGCTGATCCCACCAACCGTGCGCGCCTACGCTGGCGCGCACGCCGGGGCCTGTTGGAAAACGACATTATCCTGACTCGTTTCCTTGATGCGCACGAGGCTGAATTGACCGACGAAGAAGTGGACGCGTTCACGCGGCTCCTCGATTTGTCGGACAATGCACTGATGGATCTGGTCTTGGCCCGTAAGGAGCCGGAAGGCGAAATAGACCTGCCGCATGTACATGCGTTACTGGCACGCCTGCGCCAAGCCTGAGTTTAAGTTTTTTTATTTGCTGCATCTCTCCCAAAGGAAGAGTCCATGAACATCTCTGATACCAAAGCAACGCTATCGTTCTCCGACGGCAGCCCATCGGTAGAAATGCCGATCTACAAGGGCACCGTGGGCCCGGACGTCATCGACATCCGCAAGCTGTACGGCGCCACCGGCAAATTCACCTACGACCCAGGCTTCATGTCCACTGCGTCGTGCAACTCCTCGATCACCTACATCGACGGTGACAAGGGCGAGCTGCAATACCGCGGCTACCCGATCGAGCAACTGGCCGTGAACGCCGACTTCATGGAAACCTGCTACCTGCTGCTGAACGGCGAACTGCCGAACGCCGTGGACAAGCAGAAGTTCGTCGACACCGTGACCAAGCACACCATGGTGCACGAGCAGATGCAATTCTTCTTCCGCGGCTTCCGCCGCGATGCGCACCCGATGTCGGTACTGGTTGGTACCGTCGGCGCGCTGGCATCGTTCTACCACGACTCGCTGGACATCAACGACGCCAAGCAGCGTGAAATCTCGGCAATCCGCCTGATCGCCAAGCTGCCGACCCTGGTCGCCATGGCATACAAGTACTCGATCGGCCAGCCGTTCGTGTACCCGCGCAACGACCTGTCGTACTCCGCCAACTTCATGCGCATGATGTTCGGCAATCCATGCGAAGAGTACAAGGTCAACGAAGTGCTGGTGCGCGCCCTGGACCGCATCCTGATCCTGCACGCAGACCACGAGCAGAACGCTTCGACCTCGACCGTCCGCCTGGCCGGTTCCTCGGGCGCCAATCCGTTCGCCTGTATCGCTGCCGGTATCGCCTGCCTGTGGGGCCCTGCCCACGGCGGCGCTAACGAAGCTGCACTGAACATGCTGAAGGAAATCGGTACCGTCGACAACATCCCTGCGTTCATCGCCCAGGTGAAAGACAAGAACTCCGGCGTGAAGCTGATGGGCTTCGGTCACCGCGTGTACAAGAACTTCGACCCACGTGCGAAGCTGATGCGCGAAACCTGCCACGAAGTGCTGAACGAACTGGGCCTGCAAGACGACCCGCTGTTCAAGCTGGCCATGGAACTGGAAAAGATTGCGCTGAACGACGAGTACTTCGTGTCCCGCAAGCTGTACCCGAACGTGGACTTCTACTCCGGCATCGTGCAGTCGGCCCTGGGCATCCCGGTGTCCCTGTTCACCGGTATCTTCGCCATGGCCCGTACCATCGGCTGGATCGCCCAGTGGAACGAAATGATCGCCGACCCAGAGCAGAAGATTGGCCGCCCACGCCAGCTGTTCGTTGGCTCGGCAGTGCGCGACGTTCCTCCGCTGAAAGACCGCAAGTAATCCTTGCTGATGCACGAAAAAGCGAGCTTCGGCTCGCTTTTTTTTTCGAACAGTACGACCGCATGTCGCTTTAAAAGAGAGTATTAGGAATGGGCGTAAGGTCGAAAGTGGATGTTGCATCTTGGATCAAGACGGGAAAACTTGGTCTGGCCAGTTTGGGGAGCAATAAAGTGACCATACTCAGGGCACTTGCTGAGCCAGCCGGTTGGGCCAGCACTGCCACGCCCGATGAAGTTCAAAATTACATGGACGCCGACTTATGGGGATATGGAATCTGGACTCTATGGTTCGTGGGGGGGGCTTTGGACGCTGTAACTTGTGCGGTTAGTGAGTTAGAAGAGCATGGCTGGTGGTTTGATGTTGGGGACTTGGATACCTCCGTCTTTGACGATGTAAATATGTTCAAGACCTTCTTGTCGAGTTCCGAAATCCCATATCGGCCGCTTGATGGAAGCACGTTGACGTTGAGACATGCGGTAACTGGAACAATGAAAACGAAGCGAAGACGACTGAGGGCAAAGACCATACTGGCAGGACTGGATTTGCAAACGCGGATTCTGCTTGATGAGCAAGGTAAGGCGCTCCGAGTGATGGGTAGTCCTTACTGCGCTGAGCGGCAGATTCTTAGCTATTCGAGCTACTGTTCGAAAGAATTCATGCTTTTGTAGCTTGTTCAATTGGTGGGCGGTGGCGCTTCGGTGGTGGTTCTCAAAGTGTCCAACCATTTCAGACGGCGCGCCTCATACAAAAAGCGAGCTTCGCGGGCTCGTTTTTTATTCCCGATGAAGACAGAAAGTTGTCAAGTCGAAAGATTTCAATAATACTATCGAAAATATTGCTTGTTTGGTTTTGCTCTGTGTTTAAGGAATCATTTTGTCTGCGAAAGTTCGTTCAGTGAGCCAGTGCGGGAAAATTGTCAGTACCCATCCGATCAGAGGGCTGGGCTTGCTCTATCCTGTGCTTGCGATCGCGCTGATTGCCGCAGCTACTACACTGGCCTTCATCGTCGCTGACGTTCAGGTGGCGGTGATGGGTACGAACCTGTTTGTATTCTTGGCCATAGCTGCTGGAATATCCTGTTTGCTCGGAATAGTCGTTGTCATTCGCTGGTATAGGCTCAAAGGCTCAAGCCTGACGGTCTTCGAGAAGGGAATTGCCCATCGGATGAGGGGGAGAACCACTTTCTTCCGCTGGCGCGAGGTGCAGGATGTGACTGTTCGCGCTACAAGAATGCATAACTTCCTGATTCGAAGTACATGGGTGAAGATAAAACTGGCGCCGAAAACGACGTTGAAATTCACCGACAACTATAAGGAGGTTTTCTCCCTCGGCATCAATTTATTGACGCTGACTGCGGCGGAGATGGTTCCGCTCGTGATTGCCAAACTGGAGCGTGGTGAAACTGTGGATTTTGGTGCAATCGAGGTCAGCCGGGCCGGGCTTAACAGGCGTTTCGCCAAGCTTCCCTGGTCGGAAGTCGGTGATGCCGAACTCAGGTCGGGGCAAGTCATTATCAAGAGAAAGGGGCGCCGGATTCCTTGGGGAAGGCCTCACTCCTTCCAGATCAAGAATCTCTTCGTGTTTCTGGCCGTGCTCGAACACTTCACTCAGATTGATGTTGGGGCGACTAAGGTGCCGCAACAAATGGTTGCAATGGCTTGAGAAGGAGGGCCTCGCCGTCCAGTTGCAAGGCAAATATCGCCTCTTCGCCTGAAGCGAGCTCGAAGTGTTCTGTGTTCGATTCGGCCCGGTCGGGCTTGCGTACGTCAGCTTCGCGGACGACGATGCGATGTTTGCCCGGCTCGACGGGGATGATTTCAAGGCTTGGCGAAGCCAGGTGCTTGAGCCGCGGCGGTGTTCGGTGGCCGTTGCCATCGATATAGATGCTGAATTTCGAGAGGCCAAATAGCGCATCTTCCGCGCACAGCACTCGGACAGTCGCGCTGCGAGCGAACTCACGTTGTGCGGCGCGTTCTCTCATCAAGTCCCTGGACGACACTGATGGCGCCCCTGCGAATGCGCCGGTGAATATACCAAAAAGCTGGTATCCGGGTAGCTTCAGGTCCGGGCAGGCATTGATCAGTCGGTCGGCTATTTGTGCTGTCATTATTAATGTTTGGTTAGCGTTGCAAGGGCTGCACGCTTCTCAACTCGCCAGTTTCGATCTCGAAGCTGAGCAGGAACTGCTCCATGCCATTCCGGCCATTCGCCTCCAGGACGGCACCGAACCACTGTTCGGGTTGCTGTGGCGATGGCTCGAACCAGACGAATTTTCCATTCGGCGGGATGCCTTCAAATGGCAGCCGGCCATCGATAACATAAAGCTGTTCGCCTTGCGCGCTTCTAACAACCAGGCGATTGCGCAGTGGCCCGCCTTGCACTGCCGGCTCGAAAGATGCAATTCGGCTGCGGCCGGGAAGTACTATTGCCAGAACCCCATCGGGAAAATCGAGGCCATAAGAATGGCCATTTGATTTCCATTCAATCCGCACGACGGGCTGAGGCTCCCATCCCTTTTCAAGGAGCGCTCCCACACCCATGCCTTCTTCAATCCTGTTGCCGTCCTGGCGAATGTGGGTCAAGGATTCCACGCTGTCGGCTGTATAGAAAAAGCTGCCAATGAATATTGGATCGCTGGAAATCTGCCGTGTCACCTTTAACGGATCGTATTCGAAATCGTATTGCACGGTAACCCAGCGCGCTTTCTCCAGGCCCCGCTTGCGTGCCGTAGCAATAGCGGCGTCAATAAAAGTGGCCGAATACGAGAGGGGGGCGATTAAGTCACGCAAATCGACGGCTGCGAAATCGAAGTTGGAATGTTCCTGGTCGCTCAGCCTGTAATAGCCGACGCCACATAAATCTTGGAGGACATCGAGTTCCGGTTCGCCCCGGCTGCCATCAAGGCCAACCCAGACCGAAACTTTGTTTTGTCGCTGAAAGCCCTGGCCGTAAAAATCGTCGTCGTCCGAATAATCCTGGAGTGCTATTTGAGTCACCTTTAGTGTTATCGCCCATCGGGAGGAAGTATGGGCTTGCTGGACGACGAAGACAAGCCCGGCGTTGAGCTAAATATCGGCATGAACGCGCTATAAATTGGCTTGACGGACATTCAGATGCCCCGCCGGAGATGAAGTTCTGATATCGTGTTTATGAGTCAGTGAAGACACGAGTGCTTTCCCTTCAAGGAGTCCTGCTTGTTCACCAGCCCTAACCTTATTCTCGCCACTGCATTGCTGTTCCCCATTGCAGCACATGCCATACCAAATACTGCCGACACCCGCCTGCTCAGCGAGCCGGCAATTTCCAAAGACCACATTGCGTTTATTTATGCCGGCGATGTTTGGCTGGCCGGCCAGGATGGCCGGGATGCCCGGCGCTTGACTTCGGATTTGGGAGAGAAATCGAATCCGTTCTTTTCGCCCGATGGCAAGTCGATTGCCTACAGCGCGAATATCGATGGCAATATCGATGTATTTATCCTGCCGATTTCAGGCGGCATTCCGCGCCGCCTGACCTGGCATCCGGGCCAGGATCTCGTGCAAGGCTTTACGCCCGACGGCGCGCAGGTTTTATTCACCTCTCCACGCGTGGCGTCGAATAACCGCTATCGCAACCTGTTCACGGTGCCGGTGGGTGGTGGTGTTGAAACCCGGCTGGAAATCCCGAATGCCGCGCGTGCGACTTTCTCGCCGGATGGCCGGAAAATCGCCTATAACCCGACTTCGCCGGCTTTCCTGCAATGGAAGCGTTATCGCGGCGGTTTGAATTCGATTATCTGGCTGTTCAATCGCGACACGCAAGCTGTCGAACGTATTCCACAACCGCCAAGCCGGGTGAATGATGTCGATCCAATGTGGGTTGGCGATCAGGTTTATTTCCGCTCTGATCGCGATGGCGAGTTTAATCTGTATGTGTACGACACCCGCAGCAAGGCCATTAAGCAGTTGACCCGTCATTCGGATTTTCCTGTGCTGAATGCGGCTTTATCCGGCGGACAGATTCTGTACGAACAAGCCGGTTACCTTCATATGCTCAACCTTGATACCGGCGCGACTGTTGGCAGGAGGCTGGCGATTGGCGTCAGTGCCGACCTGGGACTGTCGCGTGAGCGCTGGGTGCGCGGGGCAAAATATATTCGCAATTCGTCACTATCGCCATCGGGGGCGCGCGTGGCGTTCGAGTTCCGCGGCGATATCGTTACACTCCCGGCAGAGAAGGGGGATATTCGTCACCTGACGCAAACGCCTGGCGCCCATGAACGCGGCCCAGCCTGGTCGCCGGACGGCCGGCAAGTCGCCTACTTCTCCGATGAAAGCGGTGAATACGCCTTGCATGTCAGGCAACAGGACGGCAAGGGCGAATTGCGCAAGTTCAAGCTGAACGGTTCCGGATTCTTTGAACGTGCAGCGTGGTCGCCGGACAGCAAGAAAATCGCTTTCATCGACAACTCCTGGACGCTGTACTACATCGACCTGGCGACTGGTGTGCAAAAGAAAGTGGCCACCGAGCCAATGTACGGTATCGACAAGTCGCTGCGTGGCGTCTGGTCGCCGGACTCGCGCTTTATCGCTTATACGCTCAATTCGCTGAGCTATACGCGCACGGCGTATATCTACGCCCTGGACGAGGATAAATCGCATGCGGTGACAGATGGCCTGTCCGACGTCGCCAATCCGGTCTTTGATCGCAACGGCAAATACCTTTACTTCTTCGCATCCACCGACGCGGGACCGAGCAACAACTGGTTCTCGCTGCAGAACCAGGACAACCGCCCAACTCGCTCGCTCTGGCTGATGGTGCTGCGTAATGATGTCCCGTCGCCACTGGTGCGCGAAAGCGATGAGGAGAAAGGGGCGCCAACTGCACCCCCTGCGCCAAAGGAGCCGCCCAAGGAAGGCGCCGCCGGCGACAAGAGCGAGGAACGCGTAGTGGCCGATACCTCGACCAGCCGCGGTGCGGACGCCAAAGCGAAAGCCGCCGCTGCCACGGCCAAGCCGCCTGTGCCGATGCGCATCGACTGGGATGGCATATCGACCCGCGTGATCGACATGCCGCCGCCGGTTTCGCCATACTTCGACCTGGAGGCAGGTGCGGAAGGCCAGATCTTCTTCCTGCGCGAGGTGGACGGCAAACGCCAGGTCCAGCGCTTCGACCTGAAAGACCGCAAGACCGAAACCATCGTCGCCGACGCGGATGACTTTGAAATCAGCGCTGACGGCAAGAAGATCGCCTGGCGCCTGAAGGAGCAGTGGAATACCGGCTCCGCCACCGGCAAGCTGCTGTCGCCCTCGGAAGGCAAGCTGCGTGTGGAAGCCATCGAAACCAGGGCCGATCCGCGCGTGGAGTGGAAGCAGATCTACGACGAAGTCTGGCGCATCAATCGCGACTATTTCTACGACCCGCACATGCATGGCGTGAACTGGAAAGCGATGCGCGATAAATATGCCCAGTTCCTGCCCGACGTCGCTACGCGCAGTGACCTGAATCGCGTGATCCAGTGGCTGTGCAGCGAGCTGGCGGTTGGCCACCATCGCGGTGGTGGTGGTGACAACTTCATCGATGTCAAGCCGGTGCCGGGCGGCTTGCTGGGCGCCGATTATGAGGTCGCCAACGGCCACTATCGCTTCAAGAAAATCTACGGCGGCCTGAACTGGAACCCGACGCTGCGTGCGCCATTGACCGAACCAGGGCTGAATGTGAAAGCGGGCGAATACCTGCTGGCCGTCGACGGACGTTCGCTGACGCCGCCGACCAACCTGTACAGCGCGTTCGAAAATACCGCCAACCGCTCGATTGAAATCACGGTCGGGCCGAACGCGGATGGCAAGGGCGCGCGCCATATCACGGTGGTGCCGGTGGCGAGCGAAGATGCGCTGCGCAACCGCGACTGGGTGGAAGGGAATATCCGCAAAGTCGACGCTGCAACCGGCGGGCGCGTCGCCTATGTCTACGTGCCGAATACAGCGGGGCTGGGGCATACCTATTTCAAGCGCTATTTCTACCCGCAAGCCTACAAGGACGCGATCATCATCGATGAACGCTTCAATGGCGGCGGCAGCCTGGCCGACTACTATATCGAGCTGCTGCAAAAGCAGGAGATCGCCTGGTGGGCCATGCGATATGGCGCGGATATGAAGACGCCTTCCGCCTCGATCCAGGGGCCGCGGGCGATGCTGATCGATGAAACCGCAGGCTCGGGCGGCGACTTGCTGCCGTGGATGTTCCGCAAGAATAAGCTTGGTCCGCTGATTGGCAAGCGGACCTGGGGCGGCCTGGTTGGCATTCTTGGTTTCCCGGTGCTGCTGGATGGCGGCACGATCACGGCGCCGAACCTGGCTTTCTGGACCCGCGAAGGTGGTTGGGGTGTCGAGAACGAGGGCGTGCCGCCGGATATTGAAGTAGACCAGAATCCGGCGGATGTGATTGCGGGCCGCGACCCGCAGCTGGAGAAGGCGATTGAGGTGATCAAGGCCGAACTGGCGAAGTCGCCGCCAAGCCGACCGGCGCGTCCGGCCTATCCGGACAAGAGCCGCTAGCTCAAGCTGCAGCCAGCCTTGCCACCGCTTCGGCAAATGCAGGGCGGGTTCCAGGTGCCGGGCGCAGGCAATCAATTGCCAGTGACCGCACGTGAGGCAGTTCTTCTTCGCAGCGCTCGAGCAGTTCTTCCAGCAGATAGCCGAAGGCCCGCACTTCCAGGCGCTCCAGCGCAGATGCGAGCGCGGTGCCTGGTTCGAAGCGCGAGGCCCCGCCGAAATCGCCCAGCACTGCATTCCCTTTGCCGCAGTTCAGTACATTGTGCGCATAAAGGTCGCCATGCATGATGCCCCGCGCATGCAGGTGCGCGGCGGCAGAGGCAATGCCGCGTGCGATGCCCAGCAGGGCTTCTGTGCTGAAAAACTGGCCCTCGGCATAAACGTCCCGGGTGCAGCTTGCAAAGCTTGGCGGGCCGGCCAGGTTGCGCAAGCCGGGGTCGACCAGGGGCATGACCAGGGCGGGCAGCTGTGAGGGATGATCGGGGATCGTGCCGAGTACGGGGATCAGGTTGGGGTGCGTGCCGGCGCCAATGCAGGCGGCCATTTCCTGCGTTGGCAAGCCATCGCTGGTCATGGCCCCTTTGTACACTTTGACCGCCACCTGCTTGCCATCGAGCGTGGCCTGGTGGATCACGCCGGACGCGCCTTCGCCCAGCTTGTCCTGGATTTGCAGCGCGTTCCAGGAAATGCTGGCCGCAGGCGGCAATGGCGCCTCGCTGAAAGGGTTGCCGGCGAAAGCCAGCCAGGCAAGCCGCGGCATCGAGGTCAGCCAGGCTGGCAGTTGCGGAAGACGGTTGGCCGAAATGCGCAGCAGTTCCAACTTGCTGCAATTTGCCAGCGCCGGAGGCAATGCGCGCAAGCGGTTCCCCGATAACATCAGCTTTTGCATGTCGGTGCAGCGGCCAAGTTCGGCAGGAAGCTGTTCGATGCAGTTGTCGGTCAGGATCAGCCAGCGCAGCCGGGCGGGCAGGGCGGCAGCGGGCACGCTCGCAATGCGGTTCGCCTTGAAACCGATCATGGTCAGCGAAGCGCAGCGGCCCAGCACTGGCGGCAGTTCCGTGAACTGGTTTTCGGAACAGAAGATGATGCGCAGGCGATGCAGGCGTGGAAGATCGTCCGGCAGGGAGGACAGGGCGTTGCCGGTAAGGTCCAGGATCTCCAGCGTGTCGGCCAGGCCGAAGATCTCGCGTGGGAATTCAGTCAGGCCGCAGTGCAACTGCAGCCGCACTGCGCCGGCCAGCTCGCCGGAGCGCAGTTGTTGAAGCGTTTGCATCGATTTACATGAAGAGTTTTGGCGGGCGCAGTATAGCTTGCGGCTAGCTTTCCTCGTCCAGCATTTTCTGGATCTCGGCGCGCTCCTTGGGCGAGACGTGGCCGCCGCGCAGGGCCGCCATCACCAGGGCCTTGCCGGAACCGGCGAAAGCCTTGTGGATCAAGTCCTTCAGCAAGGAAGTCTGGATCGAGTCTTGCTGCTCTACAGGCGAATAGATATGGGCGCGCTGGCTTTCGTCGCGGTTCAGCAAACCCTTGGTGTGCATCACTTGCAGCAGGCGAAGCACGGTCGCGTACTGCATATCTGGCCGCGTCTGCATGGCCGCCTCATGCACTTGCCGCGCGGTCGCCGGACCTAGTGCAAACAAAAGGCGCAGCATTTCCAGTTCGCTAGGAGTAGGTTTCGGCAAGGCCATGATAGATCCAGGAAGAGCGTTGATGGATCTAGAATAAATGATCTAGACAGAAAAGTCTACACCCGCAAACTGCTGGCCTCGTGTCACACCTTGGGGTCACACCCCAAACGTGACACGGGCTCAAGCGTCGCGCAGTCGAGCCCGTGTCACACTTCGGGTGTGACCCCAAGGTGTGACACGGGCTGGGCTGTACTACCACTTCATCTCGCCTTTGGCGACTTTGGCGCTCAGTTGCAGGGCGCTTTCGAGGCCGGCTTGCGGGTAGGCGGACTTCATTGCTGCGATCAGGGCTGCGCTGTCTGCGGCGGCCGGGGTGGCGGCTTCGAAGCGGCCCAGGTAGTCGGCGGTGTAGCTGATGGCGTCCGGGGTGAGGGCGGCGCCGGGGGCGAAGTGGCCGGGCACCACAGTGACCGGCTTCAGCTTGGCCATGTCGTCGAGTACCGACAGCCATTGGGCGCGCGATTCGGGTGTCTGGGTGTCGGCAACCCAGACGTGCAGGCCTTTGAACAGCACCACGCCGCCGACCACGGCTTTGATCGATGGAATCCACACATAGCTACGGTCGCCCTGGCCTTTGATTTCCAGCTTCTTGCCTTCGAGCTCGATATCGCCTTGCAGCAGTTCCGGCATCACTACGCCACTTGGGGCGTTGGCGCCGAGGATCGGGCCCCAGTAGGCCACTTTGGCTTGCCCTTTCTTTTCCATGGCAGCGATGGTGGTGCCGCGTGCCACGATGCGGGCTGTCGGGAAGGCTGCTTTCAGTACGTCCAGGCCGAAGTAGAAGTCCGGGTCGCCGTGGCTCACATAAATAGTCGTCAGGCGCTTGCCGCTGGCCTTGATCTGGGCGGCGAGCTTTTCGGCCTCGGCGCGCGAGAACTGGGCGTCGACCAGCACGGCGTCTTTTTCGCCTTTCACCAGCACGGAGGCAACCGGGAAGATGGCGGCTTCGCCGGGATTGAAGACTTCCAGTGTCAGCGGGGCAGCAATGGCGCCGGCGGTGCTTGCTGCGAGGGCGGCTGCGGCGAGGGTGTGCTTGATCATGTCTGAATTCCTTTCGGTGAGTAGATGACGCCAGTGTAGGACGCTGGAGATGTTCGAAAAATAGGTTATATTGAAACTGTTTATTGCTTAAATCGCTCATATGGACCGTATTGCCTCTGCCAACGTCTTTGTCACCATTGCCGAACGCGGCAGCCTGGCCGCTGCGGCTGAAGCACTGGATATGTCGCGCGCCATGGTGACGCGCTACCTGGCGGAAATGGAGGAGTGGGCGGGGGCACGCCTGCTGCACCGGACTACGCGCCGCCTGGGGCTGACTGCGGCGGGGGAGGTGACGCTGGCGCGTTGCCGCGAATTGCTGGCGCTGGCCGGGGCGATTCCGGCTGCGGGCGATGCCGGAGCTGGCGCGCCGCGCGGCTTGCTGCGCGTGGCCTGCGCGCAGTTCCTGGCGCAGACGGCGCTGGCCGATGCGCTGGCGGGCTTCCTGCGCCGCTACCCTCAGGTGACTGTGGACCTGCAGGTCGATAACCGTGCCGTCAACCTGGTCGAGCAGCGCATCGACCTTGCCATCCGGATCACCAATGCGCTGGAGCCGAACCAGATCGCGCGCAAGCTTGGTGAATGCCGTTCGATGCTGGCTGCGGCGCCGGCCTACCTGGCGGAGCGTGGCACGCCCGCCGACCCGCAGGACCTGGCGCGGCATAACTGCCTGGCCTATAGCTACTTTGGCAAGAGCGTGTGGACCCTGGCCGGCGCCGGCGCGGCAGTGGTGGAGGTGCCGGTCGGCGGCAACCTGTCGTCGAACGAATCGATGGCGCTGCTGGCGGCGGCCGGGCAGGGTGCCGGCATCGCCATGCAGCCGCGCTTTGTGGTCATGCCGGAAGTGGCGGCGGGCCGGCTGGTGGAGGTCTTGCCGGATTGGCAACCGCAGGCGCTGGGAATACATGCCATTTACACATCGCGCCAGCACATGCCGCCTGCGCTGCGGGCCTTGCTGGACTACCTGGCCGACTGGTTCGCCCGGCACGGATCGGAGTTTTAGTTGTTTCAGTTCAATGACAGTGCTATGCTAGGCGACCGTTTTTGGAAAATCTGGAAACAACAGAGCCCTTCCCCCACAACTTGATGTGCAATCCGCTAACCGGTCAGGCCGTGTCGCGGAAGGTTTGAACAACCCGCTAATTCCTCGCGAAGCGCGAAGAAAGGTGAGCAAAGAAATGATGCAACAACAGACGTCCAATTCCTACCTGTTTGGTGGGAACGCGCCGTACGTAGAAGAACTGTACGAGGCGTACCTCGAAAATCCTGGCTCCGTGCCAGACAACTGGCGCCAGTACTTCGACGCCATGCAGAACGTGCCGGCAGTCGACGGCAGCGCCAAGCCAGACGTCGTTCACTCGTCCGTCATCGCCTCCTTCGCCGAACGCGCGAAAGCAGGTCCGATCCGCACCATCGTCGCTTCGTCCGACGCCGAAATGGGCCGCAAGCGCGTGGCCGCCACCCAGCTGATCGCAGCCTACCGCTACCTGGGCTCTCGCTGGGCAAACCTGGACCCGCTGCAGCGCCAGGAACGTCCGAGCATCCCTGAACTGGAGCCATCGTTCTACGGTTTCACCGATGCCGACCAGGACACCGTCTTCAACATCAGCAACACCTACTTCGGCCCAGAGACCGCGACCCTGCGCGACCTGACCAACCTGCTGAAGGACACCTACACCCGCTCCGTCGGCGCGGAATACATGTACATCTCCGACCCGGCCGAAAAGCGCTGGCTGCAGGAGCGCCTGGAGTCGATCCGTTCGACCCCGAACTTCACCGCCGAAAAGAAAAAGCACATCCTGGAGCGCCTGACCGCCGCTGAAGGCCTGGAGCGCTACCTCCACACCAAGTACGTCGGCCAGAAGCGTTTCTCGCTGGAAGGCGGCGAGACCTTCATCGCTTCGATCGATGAAATCATCCAGCGCGCCGGCGAAAAAGGCGTGCAGGAAATCGTGATCGGCATGGCCCACCGCGGCCGCCTGAACGTGCTGGTGAACACCCTGGGCAAGGCGCCTAAGGACCTGTTCGAAGAATTCGAAGGCAAGCACGCCGACGACCTGCCAGCCGGCGACGTGAAATACCACCAGGGCTTCTCGTCCGACATCTCCACCGCAGGCGGCCCTGTGCACCTGTCGCTGGCGTTTAACCCTTCCCACCTGGAAATCGTCAACCCGGTGGTTGAAGGTTCCGTGAAGGCCCGCATGGACCGCCGCGGCGACGCGCACGGCGCGCAGGTGCTGCCGATCCTGGTGCACGGCGACGCGGCATTCGCCGGCCAGGGCGTTGTGATGGAAACCCTGAACCTGGCGCAGACCCGCGGCTACGGCACCGGCGGCACCGTGCACATCGTGATCAACAACCAGATCGGCTTCACCACTTCCGATCCGCGCGATGCACGTTCCACCATCTACTGCTCCGACGTCGTGAAGATGATCGAAGCGCCTGTGCTGCACGTGAATGCCGACGATCCTGAAGCCGTGGTACTTGCTTCCCAGATCGCCCTGGACTACCGCCTGCAGTTCAAGAAAGACATCGTTGTCGACATCATTTGCTACCGCAAACTGGGCCATAACGAGCAGGATACCCCGGCGCTGACCCAGCCGCTGATGTACAAGAAGATCGCCAAGCACCCAGGCACCCGCAAGCTGTACGCGGACAAGCTGATTACCCAGGGCGTGATCCCGGCCGACGGCGGCGACGCCATGGTGGCCGCTTACCGCGCTGCGATGGACCAGGGCAAGCACACCATCGATCCGGTGATCTCCAACTTCAAGAACAAGTACGCCGTTGACTGGCTGCCGTTCCTGAACCGCAAGTGGACCGACGCGGCCGATACCGCCGTGCCGATGACTGAGCTGAAGCGCCTGGCGACCGCCATCACCACCGTGCCTGAATCGTTCAAGGTGCACTCGCTGGTCGAGAAAGTGCTGGCTGACCGCGCTGCCATGGGCAAGGGCGAGATGAACCTGGACTGGGGCATGGGCGAACACCTGGCCTTCGCGTCCCTGGTTTCCTCCGGCTACGCAGTGCGCCTGACCGGCCAGGACGCCGGCCGCGGCACCTTCACCCACCGTCACGCCGTGCTGCACGACCAGAACCGCGAGCGTTGGGATGCCGGTACCTACATTCCGCTGCAGAACATCGCAGAAGGCCAGGCACCGTTCACCGTGATCGACTCCGTGCTGTCCGAAGAGGCAGTGCTGGGCTTCGAATACGGCTACTCGACCGCCGAGCCTAACACCCTGACCATCTGGGAAGCCCAGTTCGGTGACTTCGTCAACGGTGCCCAGGTTGTGATCGACCAGTTCATCAGCTCCGGCGAAGTGAAGTGGGGCCGCGCTTCCGGCCTGGTCATGATGCTGCCGCACGGCTACGAAGGCCAGGGCCCAGAACACTCGTCGTGCCGCCCAGAGCGTTTCCTGCAGCTGTGCGCTGACAACAATATGCAAGTTGTGCAGCCGACCACCGCATCGCAGATCTTCCACGTGCTGCGCCGCCAGATGGTGCGCCAGTTCCGCAAGCCGCTGGTGATCCTGACTCCTAAGTCGCTGCTGCGTAACAAGGATGCAGGTTCCCCGCTGGAGCAACTGGCCAAGGGCGCGTTCCAGACCGTGATCGGCGAAGTGGACGAGTCCATCGACGCCAAGAAGGTCAAGCGCGTGATCGCCTGCTCCGGCAAGGTGTATTACGACATCGTGAACACCCGCAAGACCCGCGGCGTGACCGATACCGCCATCGTGCGTATCGAGCAGCTGTACCCATTCCCGCACAAGGCATTCGCTGCTGAACTGAAGAAGTTCCCGAACCTGACCGAAGTGGTGTGGGCGCAGGACGAGCCGCAGAACCAGGGTCCTTGGTTCCAGATCCAGCACAACATCTTCGAGGCCATGGAATCGGGCCAGAAGCTGGCATACGCCGGCCGTCCTGCTTCCGCTTCGCCTGCCGTGGGTTACTACGACAAGCACTACGCGCAGCAGAAAGACCTGCTGGAAACCGCGTTCTCGAAGCTGAAGGGCTTCATCCTGACCAAGTAATTCACGCATTAGCGGGTGAGCCGCCCGCGTCAAGCGGGCGGCGCGAAAAACACACAAAATTCGGAGTAAAAAACAAATGGCACAAATCGAAGTCAAAGTTCCTCAACTGTCGGAATCCGTCGCTGAAGCGACCCTGCTGTCCTGGCACAAGAAAGTCGGCGAGGCAGTGGCCCGCGACGAAAACATGATCGACATCGAGACCGACAAGGTTGTCCTGGAACTGCCAGCACCAGCCGCAGGCGTGGTTGTGCAAGTGATCAAGGCCGACGGCGCCACCGTGGTTGCCGGCGAAGTGATCGCCATCATCGATACCGAAGCCTCTGCCGGCGCGACCCCATCGGCTCCTGCCGCCGCCGCTCCTGCCGCCCCAGCCGCTGCCGCTGCCGCCGACAAGTCCGGCGTTGCCATGCCAGCCGCTGCCAAGATCCTTTCCGAAGCCGGCATCGCCGCTTCCGACGTTGCCGGTTCCGGCAAGGACGGCCGCGTGACCAAGGGCGACGCCCTGGCCGCTGCCGCTGCACCGAAGCCAGCCGCTCCAGCACCGCTGGCGCCAGCCGCTCCTAAAGCGCAACTGCAGAAGGTTGCTGCTCCAGCCGTTGCCAACCTGGGCGACCGTCCGGAAGAGCGCGTGCCAATGAGCCGCCTGCGTGCACGTATCGCCGAGCGCCTGGTTGAGTCCCAGTCCACCAACGCGATCCTGACCACCTTCAATGAAGTGGACATGAAGCCGGTCATGGACCTGCGCAACAAGTACAAGGACAAGTTCGAGAAAGAACACGGCGTGAAGCTGGGCTTCATGTCCTTCTTCGTGAAGGCCGCTGTGCACGCACTGAAGAAGTACCCGATCCTGAACGCTTCGGTTGACGGCAACGACATCGTCTACCACGGCTACTTCGACATCGGTATCGCCGTGGGTTCCCCGCGCGGCCTGGTGGTGCCTATCCTGCGCAACGCAGACCAGATGAGCATCGCCGAGATCGAGAAAAAGATCGGCGAGTTCGGCGCGAAAGCCAAGGAAGGCAAGCTGACCCTGGAAGACCTGACCGGCGGCACCTTCTCCATCTCGAACGGCGGTACCTTCGGCTCCATGCTGTCGACCCCGATCATCAACCCGCCACAATCCGCAATCCTGGGCGTGCACGCCACCAAGGACCGCGCTGTTGTCGTTGACGGCCAGATCGTGATTCGCCCGATGAACTACCTGGCGATGTCCTACGACCACCGTATCATCGACGGCCGCGAAGCTGTCCTGGGCCTGGTGGCAATGAAGGAAGCGCTGGAAGATCCTGCGCGCCTGCTGCTGGACCTGTAAAACCGGTAAAGCGGCGGGGACTGGCCCTAGGTCCAGCCCCCGTCCCTCACTGCAAGTCAGCGACTGTTACCGGCTGGTGTCTGACCCTGCGGGTCTGACACCGGTTTAGAAAACACGAAGGGAGTCACATGAGCGTCTCCGAAGAACTGAAGCGCCTGCACGAACTGCACCAGGCCGGTGCCCTGAGCGATGAAGAATTCGCCCGTGCCAAGGAAAAGCTGCTGCAAAGCGGCGGTACCAGCCAGCAGCCCGGCGGCGATTTCGCCACCGAAGTGGGCAAGCTGCGCCGCTCCACCACCGACCGCTGGCTAGGCGGCGTGTGCGGCGGCATCGCCAAACAATCCGGCATCGAGTCCTGGATCTGGCGCCTGATCTTCGTCCTGGTCGCAACATGCCTCGGCTTCGGCGGGCTGATTTACATCCTTATGTGGATTTTCGTCCCCACGGACGACCAATGATTTGGGAAAAGACATGAGCAACAAACAATTTGACGTAGTAGTTATCGGCGCCGGTCCTGGCGGTTACATCGCGGCCATCCGCGCAGCGCAGCTGGGCTTCTCCGTAGCCTGTATCGACGAGTGGAGCAACGACGCCGGCAAGCCAGCCCCAGGCGGCACCTGCACCAACGTAGGCTGCATTCCATCCAAAGCGCTGCTGCAATCGTCCGAGCACTTCGAACACGCATCGCACGGCTTCAAAGAGCACGGCATCAATGTGGAAGGCCTGTCCTTCGACGTGGCCCAGATGCTGAAGCGCAAGAACACCGTGGTCAAGCAAAACAACGACGGCATCCTGTTCCTGTTCAAGAAGAACAAGGTGACCTTCTTCCACGGCCGCGGCGCATTCGCCGGCGCCGCTGGTGCCGAAGGCTACCCGATCGCCATCTCCGGTCCTACCACCGAAACCATCACCGGCAAGCAGATCATCGTTGCTACCGGCTCCAACCCGCGTGCACTGCCAGGCGCACCATTCGACGAGAAACTGATCCTGTCGAACACCGGCGCCCTGAACATCGAAACCGTGCCGGCCAAGCTGGGCGTGATCGGTGCCGGCGTGATCGGCCTGGAACTGGGCTCCGTGTGGCGCCGCCTGGGTTCGGAAGTGACCGTGCTGGAAGGCCTGCCGACCTTCCTGGGCGCAGTCGACGAGCAGATCGCCAAGGAAGCACAGAAGCTGCTGACCAAGCAGGGCCTGTCGATCAACCTGTCCTGCAAGATCACCAAGGTCGAAGCCGGCAAGAACAACGTCACCGTTGAATACACCGACGCCAAGGGCGAAGCGCAGAAGGCGACCTTCGACAAGCTGATCGTGTCGATCGGCCGTACCGCCAACACCATCGGCCTGGGCGCCGACAAAGTGGGCCTGGCTGTCGACGAGCGCGGCATGATCACCGTGGACGAAGATTGCAAGACCAACCTGCCGAACGTATGGGCGATCGGCGACGTGGTGCGCGGCCCGATGCTGGCGCACAAGGCGGAAGAAGAAGCGGTTGCCGTGGCTGAGCGCATCGCCGGCCAGCATGGTCACACCAACTTCAACACCCTGCCATCCGTCATCTACACCCATCCGGAAATCGCTTCCGTGGGCAAGACCGAGCAGCAGCTGAAGGCCGAAGGCGTGGCATACAAGGCCGGCACCTTCCCGTTCCTGGCTAACGGCCGCGCACGCGCGCTGGGCGATACCAACGGCATGGTGAAGTTCCTGGCCGATGCAACCACCGACGAGATCCTGGGCGTGCACATCGTGGGTCCAATGGCTTCCGAGCTGATCTCCGAAGCCGTGGTGGCGATGGAGTTCAAGGCTTCGGCCGAAGACATCGCGCGCATCTGCCACGCACACCCATCGCTGTCCGAAGCGACCAAGGAAGCGGCGCTGGCTGTTGATAAGCGTACGCTGAACTTCTAAACCGGAAAACCGGCAAAGCGGTGTCTGACCCGCAGGGTCAGACACCAGGCCTGCAGGTGTCTGACCCTGTGGGTCAGACACCGGTCTACCGGTTTAAGAAAATGAACGTCCAAGAGTTTTACCAGCACGCGCTCACGCAGCGCGACTTCAAAGCCGACGCCGCCCAGCAGCGCGCCGTCGACCGCCTGCAGCAGTGCTACGACGAATGGGTCGCCTACAAGGCCCAGCGCTCGAATTCCTTCAAACGCCTGATCAACCGGCCGACGCCTCCGCGCGGCGTGTACATGTGGGGCGGGGTAGGGCGCGGCAAGTCCTTCCTGATGGATTCGTTCTATTCGGTGATCCCGCTGGTGCGCAAGACGCGCCTGCACTTCCACGAATTCATGCGCGACGTTCACATGCAACTGGACGAACTGCGCGGCGTGGAAGACCCGCTGGACGAAGTGGCAAAACGGATCGCGAAAAAATACCGCCTGATCTGCTTCGATGAATTCCACGTATCGGACGTGGCGGATGCCATGATCCTGTATAACCTGATGAAGGCGTTGTACGACAACGGCGTGTCCTTCATCATGACCTCGAACTACGAGCCGTCCACCCTGTATCCCGACGGCCTGCACCGCGACCGCATCCTGCCCACCATCGCCCTGCTGAAGGAAAAGATGGACGTGCTGAACGTGGATGCGGGCGTCGACTACCGCGGGCGGGCGCTGGAGCAGGTGGATGCCTACTACACGCCGCTCAACGCCAATACCGACCACCAGTTGCGCGAAGCCTTCGCGCGCGTGGCCGAAACTTCCGACGAAGACCCTCGCATCCATGTGGAAGGCCGTGAGCTGAAAGCCTTGCGCCGCGCCGGCACCATCATCTGGTTCGATTTCGCCACGCTGTGCGGCGGCCCGCGCTCGCAGAATGACTATCTGGAAATCGCCAGCCGCTTCCATACCGTGATATTGTCCGGTATTCCGATGATGTCGGCCGGGCAATCGTCCGAAGCGCGCCGCTTCACCTGGCTGATCGACGTGTTCTACGACCAGAAGGTCAAGCTGATCATGTCGGCCGAAGTGGAGCCGGAGGAGCTGTACACGTCCGGTGTGCTGTCCAATGAATTCCACCGCACCGTGTCGCGTATCGTCGAGATGCAATCGCGCGAATATATGGAAAAGGAACAGCGCGGCGCTGCCGAAAAGCTGTCCTGACAAGGAGAATAATTTGAAGAACTGGATCTGGCTGGCCGTGATGCTGCCAAGCGCCGTGCTGGCGCAGGACATCGGCCGTCCGGCAACGACTGGTGCTCCTGGCATCCCGGAAACCCATTCGGTCGAGCAGGCTGACGCGCGCCTGGCGCAAGTGAAGAAGGACCGCGAAGCGGTGGAGGCGGAGTTCAGCGCCAGCGAAGCGCTTTGCTACGACAAGTTCTTCGTCAATGCCTGTATCGACAAAGCCAAGGAACAGCGCCGCTTGCGCCTGGCCGAACTGCGCGCGGTGGAAGTGGAAGCCAATTACTTCAAGCGCCGTAATGCGGTGGAAGCGCGCGACCGAGAACTGGAAGACCGCGCCCAGAAGGATGCCGCGGAAGCGGCCTACAACGCCGCCCATCCCAAGCCGCCAAAAGTCGACCCTGCTTCGAAGCCGGCACCGAAGCCGGCTGCGGTCTCGGTGCAGCAGCGCCAGGCGGAGCATGATGCCCGCGAACAGGCCCGCGTCGCCCAGGAAGCTGCCGACGCGCCGAAACGCGCTGCCAAGGCGGCGCAATTCGAACGCAAGAAAGCCGAGTCGGAGAAGCGGCAGGCGGAAGTCAAGGCCAAGATGGCCGAGAAGGAAGAGAAGAAGCGCCGTGCTGCGGAAGCGCAGAAGGCCGAAGCAGCAAAAGCCGAGGCCGCAGCCAAGGCTGCAGCCTCGAAAAAGCCTTAAACAGCTTTACGCAGCTTCTGCACCGTGTAATTGACCTTTTCCTTTGGCGGGGCCACCAGCTTGATGATCGCCATCGAGCAGTTGTCGCCCTTGCCCTGGGCACGTTCGCGGGCCTTGTTGATCAGCAGTTCCGCCGCTTCGCGCGGCGACTTCTTGGCGATCGCGCTCGCCAGTTCCACATCCGCAAAATACGACCACAGCCCGTCCGAGCAGAGCAGGAATGAGTTGCCTGCCTTCAGGTCGTGCTGTACCCCGAACGTGACAAACGGTTCCCTATGCTTGTTGCCCAGGGCGTTGCTGAGCAGCTTGGCCTGGCGATGCTTGCGCGCCGCTTCTTCCGGCAAGTTTTCCTTCTCCATCAGGTGGGCGACATACTCGGCGTCGCTGGTGCGGGCCAGGCACTCCTTGTTGTCAAAACGATACAGACGCGAGTCGCCAACCACGGCCCAGACGGCCTGGCGCTCCGGCGTCAGCACCATCAGCACCATGCTCGATTGGGGCTCGCTGGCGCCCGTTCGCGGGTCCATGACGAGGATCTGGTGGACATCGTGCGCTATTTCTCGCAGCAATTCCTCCAGACGCCCCAGGTGGACGGTCTCCGACGCCCGGTAATCGTCAAACAATTGTTTGGCCGTATGCAGCACCTGTTCAGCGCCAGTAGCGCCACCACTGATGCCATCGGCCAGCACGGCCAGCACATAGCCGGGTGCTTTCTGCGCTGTAAACAACGCGACACGGTCATTTTGTAGGGGCCGGCTACCGATATGTTGGGCGGTTCCAGCCTCGATCTTGTACGTGCTCATAGGGACTTGACAGCTTCTTTCCAATGACTACCTGAGTTAAACTATGCACAGTATGCAGTTTTGTTGCAAGTATAGCCTGTTGTCCCTACGAAACTGTAAGCAAACGTTAATCGAAATCGTGCAGACTTCCCATTTATGATCAACAAAGAAGAAATCCAGCGTCGCATCGTTGAGCTCGACGTCGAGCACCGCGACCTGGATGCAGTCATTGAAATGTTGACCCTGGATGGTCACCACGATCAACTTCAGTTGCGCCGCCTCAAGAAGCGTAAGCTGCAATTGAAAGACTATATCACCCTGCTGAAAATGCAATTGGTGCCCGACGTACCGGCCTGAGCAGGGCCACTCATTCTTCGAATAACTTGACTGATACACAACAGCCGACCGCCGCTTCCGGCGCGCCGAGCGATCCGGTTTTTCCTCCGGGGGCGCACGACGCCGATATTGAGCGCCTGTTTGGACCCGGCGGCCCCCTCGGCCCGGCGGTGGGTGGCTTTCGTCCACGCAAATCGCAGACCGAGATGGCCAAGGCGATCGCCGATGCCATCGCCAAGCAGCAGACCCTGATCGCCGAAGCCGGTACCGGCACCGGCAAGACCTTTGCCTACCTGGTACCGGCGCTGCTGTGGGGCGGCAAGACCATCGTCTCCACCGGTACCAAGAACCTGCAGGACCAGTTGTTCCTGCGCGATATCCCGACCATTCGCGCCGCGCTGCAGGCACCGGTCTCGGTCGCGCTGCTGAAAGGGCGCTCCAACTACCTGTGCCACTACCACCTGGAACGCACGCTGCAAAACGGCCGCATGACTTCGCGCGAGGACGTTGGCTACCTGCGCGAGATTTCGCGCTTCCTGAAAATGACCAGCACCGGCGACAAGGCCGAACTGGCGCGCGTGCCGGAAAACGCCCTGGTGTGGAACCTGGTGACGTCGACCCGCGAGAATTGCATGGGGCAGGAGTGCCAGTACTACCAGGACTGCTTCGTGATGAAGGCGCGCCGCGAGGCGCAGCAGGCCGACGTGGTGGTAGTCAACCACCACTTGTTCTTCGCCGACGTGGCGCTGAAGGATACCGGTGTGGCCGAACTGCTGCCTTCCGCGAACACCGTGATTTTCGACGAAGCGCACCAGTTGCCCGATACTGCCACGCTGTTCTTCGGCGATAGCGTATCCACCTCGCAGATCCTTGAGCTGTGCCGCGATGTGCTGGCCGAGGGCCTGGCCCATGCGCGCGACGGCGCCGAGTGGGCCAAGGTGGTCACGCCGGTGGAAAAAGCAGCGCGCGACCTGCGCCTGACCTTCTCGCAAGACATCGTGCGCATGTCGCTGCCGCAGATCGCCCCCTCCAGCGATTTCTTCCCGGCGCTGCAGACGCTGAAGGATGAACTGATCGACATGGTGGCCGTGCTGGAAAAGAATGCCGAGCGCGCCGAGACCATAGAACAATGCCGCGTGCGCGGCAACGAGCTGTCGGCCCGCCTGGAAGCCTGGAAGTTCGATCCGAAGGCCAAGGTGGCTGCCGGCGAAGAAGCGGTGTTCTGGGTGGAGGCCTTCCAAAGCTCACTGCAACTGCATAAAACGCCGCTGTCGATCGCGCCGATCTTCAACGGCCAGCGCGAAGGCGTGCCGCGCAGCTGGATTTTCACTTCCGCCACGCTGGCGGTGAAAAACGACTTCACCCACTTCGCCCAGCAACTGGGCCTGGAGAATGAAGTCGCGCGCAACTGGCCAAGCCCGTTCAACTACGAGGAGCAGGGCATCCTGTACGTGCCTCAAGGCTTGCCGGACCCGAATTCGATGGGCTATACCGACGCCGTGCTGGATGCGGCGCTGCCGGTGATCGAGGCGGCCGGCGGCCGCACCTTCCTGCTGTGCACCACGCTGCGCGCCGTCAAGCGCGCCGCCGACCGCCTGCGCGACGAATTCGACAAGCGCGGCCTGAAGTTCCCGCTGTTCGTGCAGGGCGACCGTGGCCGCACCGAACTGCTCGACCAGTTCCGCAAGGCCGGCAACGGCGTACTGATCGGCTCCCAGAGCTTCTGGGAAGGCGTGGACGTGCGCGGCGAAGCGCTGTCGCTGGTGATCATCGACAAGCTGCCATTCGCGCCGCCGGACGATCCTGTGCTGGCCGCCCGCATCGAAGTGATGGAGCGCCAAGGATTGAACGGCTTCATGGGCCACACCCTGCCGGAAGCAATCATCAACCTGAAGCAGGGCGCCGGCCGCCTGATTCGCGACGAAGGCGACCGTGGCGTGCTGATGCTGTGCGACCCGCGCGTGATTTCCAAGCCATATGGCCGCCGCATCTGGCAAAGCCTGCCGCCTTTCAAGCGCACGCGCGAAGCGGCGGACGTCATCGAATTCTTCAAAGGCCATTAACCCCAGGGAGACGTCATGAAACTGACACGCGCGATGTTGGACGAAGCAGCAGGCCAGGGCCTGCTGGACGAAGGCCAGGCAGGGCGGTTGTGGCAGTTCCTGGTGGAGCGTGAACAGCATACGCCCGGCTTCAAGCCGGCGCACATCCTGTACTACCTGGGCGGCCTGATCGCCATTGGCGCCATGTCGCTGTTCATGACGCTGGGCTGGGAGTCGTTTGGCGGCACCGGCCTGCTGTTCATTTCGATTTGCTACATGGTCGCCGCACTGGGAGCGGTCGAGTGGCTGCGCGCCCGCGGCATCATGCTGCCGGCCGGTGTGTTGGCCGCTTTCGCGGTGGTGCTGGTGCCGCTGGCGGTCTACGGCTTGCAGCATATGCTCGGCCTGTGGGCGGACGGCGGCGCCGGCAGCTCATATCGCAACTACCACTACTACATCGACTGGCGCTGGATTCTCATGGAGCTGGCCACGCTGGCTGCCGGCGCCGTGGTGCTGTGGCGCTACCGCATGCCGTTCACCGTGATGCCGCTGGCGGTGACCCTGTGGTACATGAGCATGGACGTGACGGAAATGCTGCTTGGCCATTACAGCCTGTTTTCCCACGAAGGCAAAGTGATTTCGGCGCTATTCGGCATTGCCATGACGCTGCTCGCGCTGTGGATCGACCTGCGCAACCGCAGCGACAAGGACTATGCGTTCTGGCTGTACATCTGGGGCGTGCTGACGTTCTGGGGCGCCCTGTCGTCGATGGATTCGGGCAGCGAATTGGGCAAACTGGTCTACTGCTTGATCAACGTCCTGATGATCGGCATCGGCGCCGCCTTGTCGCGCCGCGTGTTCGCGGTGTTTGGCGGTTTTGGCCTGGCTGGCTACCTGGGCCACCTGTCGTACACCGTTTTCCGCGACAGCTTGCTGTTCCCGGTAGCCCTGACGGCTATCGGCATCGCCATTATCGCCGCCGGCGTGTTCTGGCAGCGGCGGGAAGCCGCGATCGGCGCCAGCCTGCGCCAATGGCTGCCCGGCCCTGTGCGCCTGCTGGTCGAACGCCGGGCGGCATGAATCGCTAGCGCAGTTCCGGCGGCGCCTCGCCGCTCTGCAGCCAGTTGCCGATCGCCCGGTAGACTTGCGAGCGCTGGCCTTGCAGACCGTGCGCGCTTTCGCGGCTGCAGTCACGGCGTGTGCCGGCGAAGACCTGCGGGAAGGCTTCGCTGTCGACTGCGATCAGCGGGAAGAAGCGCGCCTTCGGATAGCTGTCGCGGAAGGGCAGGCAGGCGTCGCGCCGGTGGTGTACGCCGAGCACGGGGCGCTTCAGGTGCGGTGCTTCGGCCCAGGCGTCGGCGCTGCCATTGACCAGCACCACTGCATCCACGGCCGGCAAGCGGTTGGCAAGAAAGGCGGCGGAAAAGGCGCCGTCGCTGCTCCCCATCAGGACAAGGCGCGCCTGCGGGTGGCGCTTGCGCATGAAATCGACGACAGCGGCGACGTCCTGGCCGTGCGCGGATCCCTGACGGCTGGCGATATCCAGTACTTCGTGATCGCTGGCGGTGTCCAGCGCCACCATGGCGCCCACCTGGTCCGCCATCTGGCGCTGTGCGCCGAACAAGGTGTCCGGATCGGCCGGCAGGCTGCCTGGCCATACGCCTTGCAAACCGCGCTGGCCTGAACCGCCTGCGAGGTAAAGCACCACATGGCTGGGGGTGCGCTCGCCTGTCATCTCGAGCACGCGCACGGTGGCGCCTGGCCGCGTGGGAATATCAAGCAGTACTTCGCCTGCCTGCACGGAGCCGTGCAGTGCGATGGCCAGCCAGGCCAGCGTGCGAATCTTCATTTCCGATACCTCCCGCCCTGAGTGACTTTCACGCACCTCGATTCGGTTGGCGCGTTGTGCAAAATTGTATATTCTCAGACAACGTTTTGTGCAATGTCGAGGTGACGCGATGAAGTGCAAGTTGATCCTGAGTGCCCCGCCTGACGTGTACGAGAACATGCGCAACGCCGCCCGCGAAAACCTGCAGCTGGTGCTGAAGGGCGATCCCGCCAACCTATTCCTCGACAAACACGGCATGAGGTTCCAATGACGATCTTTATCAAGAAATTGTGCAATGCCTTCATTACCGATGCAGTAGTCAATCGCCGTTTCGGCGGGGCGGCCGCGCGCAACGTGGAAGCGATCGGCGCCGTCATTGGCGGATTGTGGGTGGGCGGCATCGTCACTGTATCGGCCGACGCGCTGGACTGGGTGCCGAACATCATGAACAAGGCCGTGCACGATGATTTGCAGCCGGTGCACATCCCGCTGCGTGAAGTGCGTTCCGTGCGGCGCGAGTTCGGCATCCTGACCGGCATCGTGGTAGTCGAGCTGGAGGATGGCGGCGAGTTCCGCTTCCGCTGCTTCAATGCACGCAATGTGGCGGACAATATGAGCGACCTGCTGCCTAGCCAGGTGATGAGCGCATGAACCGCCTGCTGCCGCACCTGATGCTGTACGCCGCGCTGCTCGCTGCGCCTGCGGCCCGCGCGCAGGGCTATGTCGGCCTGGGGCTGGATTACTCCATGACGACGGCGCCGCTGATCAACTTCGCCAACATGGCGGTGATGAACAACAATTCCATGAACACCGGGCTCCACTCACGCGGCAAGGCGGCGCGCATGGAGGCGCCGCCGGCGGTGCAGCGCAACGCGCGGGAGCTGGCAAAGGTGTTTCCGGCGTCGAGCCAGGCAGCGATGGCACAAGCCTTCCAGCAGAGCATGGACGTCTACCAGCAGGTGGCTGCCAAAATGGGATGGCAGCGCGATGACCTGGACGGCGCAATGGCGGCCTTCATCGTTGGCAATTACATGGTCTTCGCCAACCGCGAGGTCCCGGACGAGGAATTCGCGGCGGTGGCCGAGCAGCTTCGCCAGGGGGGCGGCACGCGCCGCCTGGCCGAGAAGCAAAGCGCGGAAACAATCCGCAACCTGTACGAGAAAAGCGCCATGGTCGGCGCTTTCATGGCGCTGGCTTACAAGTCACAGCAGCAAAAGGCGCAGTCGGAGCACGCGGCTGCCAACCTGCGCAACAGCGCGCGAGAAAATTTGAAGCTGGTGTTGGGGGCTGACCCCGAGCGCCTGCAGATCGACGAGCGAGGTGTTATGCTTGTTAAATGACCATCCTTGCCGGTTCCTGCCACTGCGGCGCAATCACGATCGAGGTGCCGGCCGCGCCGGCCTACCTGATCGACTGCAACTGCTCGATTTGCCGCCGCACGCGGGCGCTGTGGGCGTTCTATCCCGAAGACGGGGTCCGCATCGAGGGCGATCCGGCGCATGCCGAGGATTACGTCTGGGGCGACAAGTCACTGCGCACGGTGCGCTGCCGGACCTGCGGCTGTGTCACGCACTGGAAGTCGCTAAAGCCCAATGACGATGGCCGCATGGGCGTGAACATGGCCAATTTCGCGCCGGAAGCCGTGGCGGAAATGGAAGTCCGCAAGTTCGACGGCGCCGACACCTGGACCTACTTGTGATCGCCGACCTGCCCGAGGACGCCTTGTTGCAGCGTTACCGCGAGCAGGGGGCTTACACCGATTGTTTCGCCATCGACGTGCCGGAACAGGTCGCGCATGCAGCCTATGTCGAGGCTTTCTACACCACCGCCGTCTTCAAGCTGGAACGGTTGCTGCTGGCGCTGTTCGTTGCGCGGCCTTCGCGCGATGTGGAAGCGCGTGAGCTGGCGCGCGGCCAGCGCCAGCATTTCTCCGCGTGGTCGGTGGAAGGGCGGGCGGCGGATCAGTTGCTGATGTGCGATGTCGCAGGCAGCACGCGTTCATGGTTGATGGCGGCGCCGGCCGGGCAGGGCACGCGGCTGTATTTTGGCTCCGCAGTCGTGCACTCGCGGCAGGGAGGCCTGTTCCGCGCGCTGCTTGGCTTCCATCAGCTCTATTCACGCATCCTGTTGCGCGCCGCTGCCTCGCGCGTGCGCAGGGCCGGCTGAAGCGCGATGGATTCCCTGATTACCGCGTCGGCCCGTTCCCTTGCCAGCGGTGACGTGCTGGGCGCCCTGAAACATGTGGCACTGCGCGACGACCCACCGGCGCTGGCCCTGCGCGGCATCGCCATGGCGCGGCTGGGCGACTTTCCCAGGGCGCGCGAGTTGCTGCGGCGTGCCGCGCGTGGCTTTGGCTCGCATGAAGAACTGGCCCGCGCGCGCTGCCTTGTCGCGGAAGCGGAAGTGGCGATGGCCATGCGTGATTTTGCAGCCCCGCCGCGCGCGCTGGCGGCCGCGCTGGCGGTGCTGGAAGCGCACGGCGACTATGGCAATGCCTTGCAGGCGCGCTTGATCGCCGCCCGTAAATTCCTCCTGCTTGGACGCCTCGAAGCCGCTGCAACTGAACTGTCGCGCCTCGATATCCGTGCCCTGACGCCGTCTCTGGCGGCAGTTGCGCAACTGGCCGCGGCCGAACTGGCAATGCGAACGCTACGCCCGGCGCAGGCAAGGGCCGCGCTTGCGCACGCGCATGCGGCGGCCACCCGCTCGGGCGTGCCGGAGCTTCTGGCAGAGGTCGTGGAGGCCAGCGCTGCGCTGCATCGTCCCGCCGCGCGCCTGCACGGTGGCGGCGCGCTGTCGCTCGACGAAGTGGCAGCTCTGCTGGCATCGGGCACACTGGTACTGGATGCCTGCCGGCGAGGCCTGGGCTGCGGCGCGGCCTGGCGTTCCCTGGCCCGCAGGCCGGTATTGTTTGCGCTGGCCCGCATCCTGGCTGAGGCCTGGCCGGGCGATGCCGGGCGAGACCTGCTGATCGAACGGGCCTTCAACACGCGTCGCCCCGACGAAACCCACCGCGCGCGGTTGCGGGTGGAGATCGGCCGCCTTCGCGCGCTCCTCAAGGGACTGGCCGGCATCGAGGCAACGCCGCTCGGCTTTGCGATCCGGCCTGGTGATGGGCGCAGCCTGGCCATGCTGGAGCCGCCGATCGATGGCGAGCAGGCTGCGTTGCTGGCGCTCTTGTCCGAGGGCGCTGCCTGGTCGACTTCGGCCTTGGCCCTGGCGCTTGATGCCAGCCAGCGCACCGTCCAGCGCGCCCTGGCTGAACTGGAGGCGGAGGGACGGGTGCGCTCGATCGGCAGTGCCCGCACGCGGCGCTGGCTGTCGCCGCCGCTGGCCGGATTCACGACAATCTTGTTACTCCCTGCTGCACTGCCGTTGGAATAAAGTTCATTTGCGGCGCCAATCGAGGCGCGCCTCATAAGGAGCCAGGCAATGACACACAATTCAAGCAAGGTGCGCACGGCTGAAATCCTGCGCGAATACGGCCCGTTCGACGGCGTTACCAAAGTCGGCGGGGTTACTTACGACGGCCATCTGGTATGGGCGGCAACAGGCGCCCGCCTGATCGGCATTGATCCCGAGAGCGGCAAGCAGGCGCGCTCGCTGGAGGTGGCCGCCGATGCCGGCACGGCATTCGACGGCAAGTTCCTGTACCAGATCGCGGCAGAACGGATCAACAAGATCGACCCATCCAGCGGAGCGGTGGTGTCGTCTATTCCTGCGCCCGGCAAAGGCGCGGATTCCGGCCTGGCGTGGGCGGAAGGCAGCCTGTGGGTGGGGCAGTACCGCGAACGCAAGATCCATCAGGTCAATCCGGAGACCGGCGCCGTGCTGCGCACCATCGAATCGAACCGCTTCGTCACCGGCGTGACATGGGTGGACGGCGAGCTTTGGCATGGCACCTGGGAGGGCGACCAGAGCGACATCCGCCATGTCGATCCGCACAGCGGGGCCGTGCTGGAACGGCTGGAAATGCCGCCGGGCGTCTTCGTCAGCGGCCTGGAATCCGATGGCGCCGGCTTGTTCTATGCCGGCGGCGAGAATAGCGGCAAGGTGCGTGCAGTGCGCCGCCCACGAGGGGAGTAATCATGAACGCCATCGTCAATCAGGAGCAATGGGTAGCGCAGCGCAAGGCGTTGCTGGTGCGCGAAAAGGAGTTGATGCGCCAGCAGGACCAATTGGCCAGCGCCCGCCGCGCGCTGCCGTGGGTGCGCGTTGACAAGCAGTACGTGTTCGACACGCCGCAGGGCAAGCGTTCCTTGTCCGACCTGTTCGAAGGGCGCAGCCAGCTAGTGGTGCAGCATTTCATGTTTGCGCCCGGGCAGGAGCGCGGCTGCGCGCACTGCTCCTACATGGCCGACCATACGGATGGCGCGCTGGCGCACCTGGCGCAGCGCGACGTGAGCGTGGTGGCGGTATCGCGCGCACCGCTGGCCAGCCTGGAGCGCATGCGCAAGGAAATGGGCTGGCGGTTCAAATGGGTGTCGTCGGGTGACAGCGATTTCAATTACGACTTCCACGTCAGTTTCGCGCCGGAAGAAATGGCTGCAGGCGAAGTCTATTACAACTACACCGGCCAGGCTTTCCCGCACGAAGATGCGCCCGGCGTCAGCGTTTTCTACAAGGACGACGCGGGCACGGTCTACCACACTTATTCGACCTACGGCCGCGGGGTGGAAGTGATGATGCATACCTATCGCTTCCTCGATCTCACGCCGCTCGGGCGGCACGAGGATGATTTGCCGTACACGATGGCGTGGGTCAGGCATCATGACCGCTACGCGCAACCGGCGGCGTCATGCTGCGGCTCCCAGGCGTGATGCGGGGATGCCATGTCGATCTTCCGGCCCTGGCGGGCCGTGACGGCGATCGCCTGCGGCCATGCGGCGTCGATGGCGGTGGCGGCGGCGGTGGCATTCCGGCTGCCGCTGGACCGCCCGGCCCTGCAGTGGGGCGCAGGCGTGCTGCTGCTGGTTGCTTTGGCCTGCCGCATCGGCAAAGGCCACGCCTTGGCGGGCCAGGCGGGAATGGCGCTGTGGACTTTCATCACATCCACGGCGCACGGCGCAGGCTTCATCCTCATGCCGGCGCTGATGACGATCTGCGGCAGCGGCAGTGGCGCCGCAGGGCCGTTGCTGCAAACGCTGGCGGCGATGGCGCTGCACCTGGCGGCGATGCTTGCCGCGAACGGCGCGATGCTTTATCTCGCCGTTCGCTTCGTGCAGTGGCTTAAGGCTTGACAATCACCTTGCCGGTGACCTTGCGTGCTGCCATCGCTTCGAGCGCGCGCGGCGTGTCGGCCAGGGCGTAGCGTGCCGAGATGTGCGGGCGGATCTTGCCTTCGGCCAGCCAGCCCAGGAGCTGCATCATGCCGGCCAGGTTGGCTTTCGGCTCGCGCTTGACGAACTCGCCCCAGAACACGCCCATTAGCGAAGCGCCCTTGAGCAGCGTCAGGTTCAGGGGCAGCTTCGGTATCTCGCCGTTGGCAAAGCCCACCACCAGGTAGCGGCCGCGCCAGCCGATCGAGCGGAAGGCCGGCTCGGCGTATTCACCGCCGACCGGGTCGTATATCACGTCCGGGCCCTTGCCGTCGGTAGCGGCCTTGATGGCTTCGCGCAGGTCGTTGCTGCTGTAGTTGACCAGGACGTCGGCGCCATGCTCCTTGCAGACGGCCAGCTTTTCCTCGCTGGAAGCGGCGGCAATCACCCGCGCGCCGAGCGCCTTGCCGATCTCGATGGCCGCCAGACCGACGCCGCCGGCGGCGCCCAGCACCAGCATGGTTTCGCCGGCCTTCAACCGGGCGCGGTCCACCACGGCGTGGTGCGAGGTGCCGTAGGTGAGGGTGATCGCGGCGGCGGTGTCGAAATCCATCCCCGGCGGCATCGGCATCAGCGAAGCGGCGGGCACCAGCAGTTGTTCGGCAAAGCCGCCATGCGCGGAGAAGGCAATCGCCTTGTCGCCCGGCTTGAAGCCCTGCACCCCTTCGCCCACCGACAGCACCACGCCCGAGACTTCATTCCCCGGCGTGAAGGGCAGGGCAGGCTTGTATTGGTACTTGCCCTGGATGATCAGTACATCCGGAAAGTTGACTGCTGCCGCCTTTACCTGCAACACCACCTGGCCGGGGCCAGGCTGCGGGTCGGGCACATCTTCCAGCACCAGCGTGTCGGGCAGGCCCCACTCCTTGCAAACGATAGCCTTCATATGGTCTCCATCATTTTTGGAACGATCGTGCGATTATGCCCGAGAACACTTTGCGCCGGCACAAAGTTTATCGCGCGGGAGGGGAATACATTTGGCAGGCAGGGGAGGCGATTGCCATGAGTATCCGGTACGGCTGCTTTTTCAGTTACGCGCATGGCCAGCACGCATATATGAGCCACTTCAAGGACGACCTGGTCGATGCCCTGAAGTGCTATCTTGAGCCCCACTTCGACAACGAGACCGAGCTGTTTGTCGATAGCGAGCAACTGGGTGGCGGGGACGATATCGACCGCCGGCTTGCGCTGGCCATGTGCCAGAGCGCCACCATGATCGTGATCTACACGCCCAAGTACGAAGCCCACCCATATACCCGGCGCGAATTCGCCGCCATGCAGATGATCGAGGCCGAGCGCAGCGGCTGGTACGAGCTGCCAAGCCACCTGATCATCCCCGTCATCATGACCCGCCATCCGCTGAACCTGCCGCGCCAGATCAGCGAGCCTGGCATGTATGTCGATTTTTCGCGCTATACGCTGGCAACCGGGGATCTGAAGACCAATCCCGATTTCCTGCCCGATATCCGGCGCATCGTCGAGCGCATCACGATGCACTACCACTGCCTGAAGGCGAGCATTCCGCCCGACCACGACTGCAGGCAGTTCGTGCTGCCGCCGGTGCCGCCGGAATGGCGCCCGCCGGCCCCGCCTCACTTTCCTCGCTAGAAAAACCTCTGAAAGAGCGCCATGGAACACCTACGCCTGCACCTGCCAGAGCTGCCCGCAGCCGGCGAAGTCACCACTTTCTATTCCTACAAGGGCGGCGTAGGCCGTACCATGGCGCTGGCCAATCTTGGGCACATCCTGGCAAGCCGCCGCACGGCGCCGGTGTTGCTGGTCGACTGGGACCTGGAGGCTCCGGGGCTGCATTACTACTTTCCCGGCGCGGCGGAGGCGCCGGGAGTGCTGGACCTGTTCGAAGAATGCCGCGAGCAGCTCCAGGAGCGCGCCGGCCGCTACGCCAGCGAGCAGGCGCTGGCCGAGGCGGTGTTCGACGCGGTACGCTGGGAGCAGTACTTGATCAGGGCATGCGATGACCGGCCACTCTGGCTGCTGCGCGCTGGGCGGTGCGATGGCAGCCATGCGGAACGCGCGGCGATGCTGGACTGGCAAAGCTTGTTCGACGCTTGCCCCGCGCTGTTCCGCACCTTTGCCGCGCGGTTGGCGCGCCATTTCGGCCATGTGCTGGTCGATGCGCGCAGCGGTCGCGCCGACTGCGCCGCCATCTGCACAACCTTGCTGCCGACACGGCTGGTGCTGGTGTTCGCGCCGAACCGGCAAAACCTGGACGGCCTGCGGGACCTGGTGGCGCGCGCCACCGGCTATCGCAGTTGCCATGAGGACGAACAGCGCCAGTTGCTGGTCTACCCGCTGCCATCGCGCATCGATACCTCGGACGAGGCGCAATGCAGGTTCTGGCGCCGCGGCGAGGATGGGGAGGGCGGCTACCAGCCCCTGTTCGAAGGCATGCTGGGCCAGGCCTACGGCTTGCCCTGGCTGTCGCTGGAAGAGTACTTCGATGCGGTGCAATTGCCGCACTGCGCCAGCCTGGCCAGTGGCGAACCGCTGCCGGCGCTGGCGCTGCAGCAAGGCTATTATGCATTTATGCAATGGTTTGGCGATGGGCTCTGCCCCTGGCAGCGCCTGCCCGCTGCCGGGCCGGCCACCCTGAACAACCACCATGCCTTGCCGCTCGAGCAAGAGCGCGCAGGGTACTGGCCGATGCCGGCGGCAATGTAAATTTGTCGCCGCCGGCGCGCTGCGCCAGTCGTTGCTTCAGGTAAAATTCCCTGTATGAGAATCCTTATCAGTAACGACGACGGCTACCTGGCGCCTGGCATCAATGCGCTGGCGGAAGCCCTGCAGCCAATTGCCGATATCGTGGTTGTGGCGCCCGACAGCAACCGTTCCGGCGCTTCCAATTCCCTCACGCTGGACCGTCCTTTGTCGGTGCAGCAGGCGGCCAATGGTTTCTATTTTGTCAATGGAACGCCGACCGATTGCGTGCACGTGGCGCTGACCGGCCTGCTGGACCACGTGCCGGACCTGGTGGTGTCGGGCATTAACAACGGCCCGAACATGGGCGATGACACGCTGTACTCGGGCACGGTGGCCGCCGCCACCGAGGGCTACCTGTTCGGCGTGCCGGCGATGGCTTTTTCGCAGGGTTCCTACGGTTGGGCGAATGTCGATGCCGCGGCCCGCGTGGCGCGCGACCTGGTGCAGCGCTACCTGGAACTGCTGGAGCGGCCCTACCTGCTGAACGTGAACATCCCGAACCTGCCGTATGAGCAGCTGGGTCCCCTGACCCCGACCCGCCTCGGCCGCCGCCACCAGGCCGAACCCGTGGTCAAGGCGCTTGACCCGCGCGGCCGGGAAATCTACTGGATTGGCCCGCCCGGCGCCTGCAAGGATGCTGGCGAGGGCACCGACTTCCATGCCGTCGCCAATGGCCGCGTTTCGCTGACGCCATTGCAGATCGACCTGACCCATCGCCAACAACTCGATACCCTGGCAAAGGCCATCGCATGAGCGAAAAGACCCGCACTTTCCCGCTGCCCCTGTCTTCTGTTACCGACAAGAGCCCGGCGAAAAAGCCGGTCTACAGCACCGTGGCCACGCCACAAACCGCCACCCAGAATGCCGCCCGCACTGCCGCGGCCAGCCCTGGCGGCTGGCGCCCGCCGCAACCGGTGGCCTCGCCCTCGCGCGCCCATTCCTATGCCCAGGAACGCGCCCAGGTGCAGCTTGGCCCCGTGGCGGCGCCGCGCCAGAATGCCCTGGTATCGGACGGCGTGCGTCGCGCCATGGTGCAGCGGGTGGCGAAGCAGGGCGTGAGCGACCCGGTAGTGCTGGGCGCGCTCGACACCGTGCCGCGCCATATGTTCATGGACGAGGGCCTGGCCCCGCAAGCCTATATCGACGCTTCGCTGCCGATCGGCCACCACCAGACCATTTCCCAGCCTTATATCGTGGCGCGCATGATCGAGGTGATGCGCGCCGGCCAGGATCTGCACCGCGTGCTGGAAATCGGCACCGGCTGCGGCTACCAGGCGGCGGTGCTGGCCTGCGTGGCGAAAGAGGTGTTTTCGATCGAACGCATCAAGCCCCTGCACGAACTGGCCAAGGCCAACTTGCGGCCCCTGCGGGTGCCGAACCTGCGTTTGCACTACGGAGATGGTATGCTAGGCTTGCCGCAGGCGGCGCCTTTCGATGGCATCATCCTTGCCGCCGCTGGCCTGGAAGTGCCGCAGGCCTTGCTGGATCAACTGAATATCGGCGGCCGCCTGGTCGCCCCTGTCGGGGCCCGCACCCAGCATCTCGAACTGGTGACCCGTGTCAGCAAGAACGAATGGGTGCGCCAGACGCTGGAAGACTGCCATTT
Source organism: Pseudoduganella sp. R-34 (assembly GCF_049904655.1). NCBI lineage: Bacteria > Pseudomonadati > Pseudomonadota > Betaproteobacteria > Burkholderiales > Oxalobacteraceae > Pseudoduganella > Pseudoduganella sp. R-34. Next base: position 5,047,850 of record NZ_CP184572.1, on the reverse strand, counting down.
TGTGCCGCTGCGCCCTGGCACCGTTTAACACACAGATCAATAGAATGACGAAGAACTATTCCCTTTTCCTGATGGCGGCCTCGCTGGCCGTGCTGACCGCATGTTCGACCGTGCCGACCCAGGCCCCGGTCGAAGATCGTTCGACACCGCACCCCACCACACCGCCGAAAGTGGCCGCGGTGGAGGAGCCGAAAGACAAGGAAGGCTACTATACCGTCCACAAGGGCGACACCCTGATCCGCATCGCCTTTGACCGCGGCCTGAATTATCGAGACCTGGCGGCCTGGAACAACTTGTCGAATCCGGACGACATCAAGGTTGACCAGGTGTTGCGCCTGACGCAACCCGAAGGCGTGCAGGTAGCGGCCGTGCCGACCCCGCCGCAGATCGAGAAAACCCCGCCGCCGCCGCGCAAGTCGACGCCAAAGGGGGAGAAGCGCCCGTATTCCGATGCCGCAGTGGCGGATTTGCAGAAATCCGACGAACGCTCCGACAAGCCGGCCATGGTGGCCAGCCTGGCCCCAACCCCGGCGCCGGCCGTGCCGCAGGCAGCTGCGGTCAGCGCGGAAGACCGCGACCTGTCGTGGACCTGGCCTTCCGATGGCCGCGTGGTGGCACAGTTCGACGAGGGCAGGAACAAGGGCATCGACATCGCAGGGCGCGCCGGACAACAAGTGTTGGCTGCTGAACGAGGAAAAGTGATGTATGCCGGTAGCGGCATCCGCGGATATGGTAATCTCGTCATTGTGAAGCACAGTAACAGCCTGTTGTCGGCCTATGCCCACAACCGCTCCATCCTGGTCAAGGAGGGGCAGGAAGTGCGCAGGGGCCAGGCAATTGCTGAAATGGGGGACTCCGATACCGACACGGTCAAGCTGCACTTTGAGATAAGGCAGCAGGGCAAGCCGGTGGATCCATCGAAATTCCTGCCTAACCGCTAGATAAGCACCCATGACACGCTCGCCGAATGACCAACTGGAAGACGACTCGATTCCTGAGGAATTCCCGGACGAGCCGATCGATGAAGTAGCCATCGATTCCATGGAACCGGACGGCGAGGTTGCGGTTGAAGGCGCCAGCGCCGTCCTTGAAACGGTCGACGAACTGAAAAAGGTGCTGGCGGCGGAGCTCTCCACCGACACTACCCAGCACTACCTGAACCAGATCGGCACCCGTCCCCTGCTGACGGCGCCGCAGGAGGTGCATTTCGCCACGCTGGCCAAGCAGGGCGATTTCGCCGCCCGCCAGACCATGATCGAGCATAACCTGCGGCTGGTGGTGTCGATCGCCAAGCATTACATCAATCGCGGCGTGGTGCTGCTCGACATGATCGAAGAGGGCAACATCGGCCTGATGCGCGCCATCGACAAGTTCGAGCCGGAGCGCGGCTTCCGCTTCTCTACCTATGCCACCTGGTGGATTCGCCAGAGCATCGAGCGCGCCATCATGAACCAGGCGCGCACGGTGCGCCTGCCGGTGCACATGGTGCGTGAACTGAACCAGATCCTGCGCGGCAAGTACCACCTGGAGGCGCAGCACCATAATGGCAAGGATGCCACGGCGGAGGATATCGCCGACCTGGTGGGGCGGCCGGTGGAAGAGGTGCAGGATATCCTGGCCTTGTCCGAGCATGCCACCTCGCTCGATGCGCCGCTGGATAACGACCCCCAGTCGTCGCTGATGGACATGCTGCCGGGCGATTCCGAGGATTCGCCCGACGCGCGCGCCGAACACCATGAGATGACGGTGCTGGTGCGCGACTGGCTGACCAAGCTGCCGGACAAGCAGCGCATTGTCATCATGCGCCGCTTCGGGCTCGATAACGACGATCCGGCGACGCTGGAAACCCTGGCCGAGGAAATGGGCGTGACGCGCGAGCGGGTGCGCCAGATCCAGCAGGAAGCGCTGGTCAAGCTGAAGCGGGCGATGGCGGCGCGCGGCGTGGTACGCGATTCGCTTCTCTGAAACCGGAAGTGCGGTGTCTGACCCGCAGGGTCAGACACCTGGCCTGCAGTTGCTGTGGATTGGTGTCAGACCCCGCGGGTCTGACACCGGGGTACCGGTTTTTGGTATCATAGCGGGCTTTGGGCGCGCAACGCGCCGGCTGCAACCTTAATCGCTATGCAAGACAACATCGTCGAAATCAAATCCCTGGACATGGATGCCCGTGGCGTTGGCCACATCGAGAACGAAGACGGCTCGCCGGGCAAGGTGGTCTTCATCGAAGGCGCGCTGCCGGGCGAAAAAGTCAGCTTCGAGCTGCTGCGCAAGAAGAAGAACTGGGAGCAGGGGCGCATGACCGCGCTGCACAAGGAATCGTCGATGCGCGTCAAGCCGAAGTGCGAGCACTTCGACATTTGCGGCGGCTGCTCCATGCAGCACCTGGAAGCGTCGGCCCAGGTGGCGATCAAGCAGCGCGTGCTGGAAGATAACCTGTGGCACCTGTCCAAGGTCAAGTCCGACACCATGATGCGCCCGATGTATGGACCGACCTGGGGCTACCGCTATCGTGCGCGCCTGTCCTCGCGCTACGTGGCCAAGAAGGGCACGGTACTGGTCGGCTTCCACGAAAAGAAATCGGTCTTTGTAGCCGATATCCAGAGCTGCCAGATCCTGCCGAAGCACGTGTCGGACATGATGATGCCGCTGCGCGCCCTGATCCACTCGCTGACCATCTTCGACAAGGTGCCGCAGATCGAACTGGCCGTCGGCGAAGACAATACCGTGCTGGTGATGCGCAATATGGTACCGCTGGGCGAAGGCGACGAGGACAAGCTGAAGGCCTTCGCCGACGAATACAAGATCCAGTGGTGGCTGCAACCTAAAGGCCCGGACACGGCATACCCGTTCTACCCGGCCGGCAAGGAGCTGTATTACACGCTGCCGGAATTCGGCGTCAAGATGCCGTTCAAGCCGACCGATTTCACCCAGGTGAACCACCACATCAACCGCGTGCTGGTGCACAAGGCGCTGCGCCTGCTGGACGTGCAAAAGGAAGAGCGCGTGGCCGACCTGTTCTGCGGCCTGGGTAACTTCACGCTGCCGCTGGCGACCCAGGCGCGCGAAGTGGTGGGTATCGAAGGCTCCACCGCGCTCACTGAGCGCGCGCTGTCGAACGCCAAGGTGAACGGCGTTGACGGCCACACCACTTTCCAGTGCCGTAACCTGTTCGAGATCACCAAGGATGACCTGATCGCCCTCGGCAAGTTCGACCGCATGCTGATCGACCCGCCGCGCGACGGCGCCATGGCCTTGTCGCTGGCGCTGGCCGAGCTGAGGGAGTCGAATCCGGACATGCTGCCGAAGCGTATCGTCTACGTGTCGTGCTCGCCATCGACCCTGGCGCGCGATGCCGGCGTGCTGGTGCACCGCGCCGGCTATCGCATGTCGCAAGCTGGCGTGATGAACATGTTCCCGCACACCTCGCACGTGGAGTCGATGGCGGTGTTCGACCTCGTGTAAGGCCTAAGCCAGCCGGGAAAGGATGGTCGCCATGCCGCTTGCCAGGCCGACCATCCCGAGCAGTATGGCGACCAGGAGTCCGATGATCCAGCGCTGCCCTTGCTCCAGCGCGACAATGCGCGCGGTCAGCCGCTGCTCCAGTTCCGCCAGGCGCCCATCCACATAGGCATGCATGCGCGTTTCCGACTCGGCGACAGCACTGGCGATCTCAGCCCGCAGCTCTATCGCGAACTTGTCCAGGCGTTCACTCAGAAGCTTGATTTCGCAGGCGAGGTCAGGCACTCTCTCCTCCAGTTTGCGAATACGTTCTTCGTGGTCAGGGGAATCCGCTTCCATGATAGGCTCCCACGGGTGGCGATGCGATAAGTGTTTGCCAATCGTGTGGGGTACGGATTGAGTTGGCGCAAAGGTGTGGGTCAAACGAAAAAAAGCCGGCGGATGCCGGCTTTTTCATTGGACAGCTTGTCGCTTATTCGCGGTCGCCGGCCAGGCCCAGCAGGTTCAGCAGGCTGGTGAAGATGTTGTACACGTCCAGGTACAGGGCCAGGGTGGCGGAGATGTAGTTGGTCTCGCCGCCGTTGACGATGCGCTGCACGTCGAACAGGATATACGCCGAGAACACGGCAATCACCAGCACCGAGATCACGATCGACAGCGCGCTCATGCCCAGGAAGATGTTGGCGATCGAAGCCAGCATCAGCACGATCACGCCGGCGAACAGCCATTTGCCCATCATCGAGAAATCGCGCTTGGTCACGGTGGCATAGCTGGCCAGTGCGGCGAAAATCGATGCCGTGCCGCCGAATGCGGTCATGATCAAGGTGGCGCCGTTGGAGTAACCCAGGGTGCGGCTGAGCAGCGGCGTCAGCATCAGGCCCATGAAGAAGGTGAAGCCCAGCAGCAGGGCGACGCCGATGCCGGAGTCCTTGTTCTTTTCAATGGCCCAGAAGAAGCCGAAAGCGATACCCAGGAACAAGATTGCGCCGATGAAGCCGCGCGGGAAGGGCATGCCGAAAGTCACGCCAACGAATGCGCCCAGCACGGTCGGGATCATCGACAGGGCCAGCAGCCAGTAGGTATTGCGCAGCACGCGGTTGCGGATCAGCGCGTTGTCGGTGGCGACGGCGCTGCCAAAATGATGTACGTTTTGCATATTTAAATGCCTCCTTTACCAAAAAGCATAGCATGCCGCTGACCGGATGGGGACTTTCTGGCTTAGGAAATACTTAAAAACGCTTAGGGGAAGCCCTTATATGCGCCCGAGGAGTGTTTCCTTGGGCATAGAGAGTGAACTATGTTAAAATCTAGGGTTGATCGAGAATCTAATTTCTTCTTTTAAACCTTTCTTTTTATTGGAGTTTTTCATAATGGCAATCGAACGCACCCTGTCGATCATCAAACCTGACGCAGTAGCCAAGAACGTGATCGGCCAGATCTACAGCCGTTTCGAAGGCGCAGGCCTGAAAGTGATCGCTGCCCGCATGACCCAGCTGTCCCGCGCTGAAGCCGAAGGCTTCTACGCTGTGCACCGCGAGCGTCCTTTCTTCAAGGACCTGGTTGACTTCATGGTTTCCGGTCCTGTGATGATCCAGGTTCTGGAAGGCGAAGGCGCGATCCTGAAAAACCGCGACCTGATGGGCGCTACCGATCCGAAGAAGGCAGAAAAAGGCACCATCCGTGCTGATTTCGCTGATTCCATCGACGCTAACGCTGTTCACGGCTCCGACGCCGCTGAAACCGCTGCCGTTGAAATCGCCTACTTCTTCCCAGCACTGAACGTCTACTCCCGTTAATTTTTAGCGGTTGTAATGTAGTACAGTAGTATTGCGCCTTGCCCCGGGTCTTCGGTCCGGGGCAAAGCCGTTTTTGAAATTGAGTAAAAAAGCATGGAAACATCCCTCACCAACCTGCTGGATTTTGATCCGGAGCAACTAGTCGCCTACTGCGCGGAGCTGGGGGAGAAGCCTTTCCGTGCCAAACAGCTGCAGCGCTGGATCCACCAGTTCGGTGCATCCGACTTTGACAGCATGACCGACCTCGCCAAGTCCTTGCGCGAGAAGCTGAAGACCCGCGCCCACATCGTGGCGCCAACTGTCATCAGCGACCATACTTCCGCCGACGGCACCCGCAAATGGCTGGTGGACGTGGGCAATGGCAATGCCGTGGAAACCGTTTTCATCCCGGAAGAAAACCGCGGCACGCTGTGCATCTCGACCCAGGCCGGTTGCGCCGTGAATTGCCGTTTCTGCTCGACCGGCAAGCAGGGCTTCAACCGCAACCTGACCGTGGGCGAAATCATCGGCCAGCTGTGGATGGCCGAATTCGCGCTGCGCCAGACCAAAGGCATCGAACCCGGCCCGAAAGGCGAGCGCCAGATCACCAATGTGGTGATGATGGGCATGGGCGAGCCGCTGCTGAATTACGGACCGACCGCCACCGCACTCAAGCTGATGCTGGACGATAACGCCTACGGCCTGTCGCGCCGCCGCGTGACCCTGTCCACCTCGGGCGTGGTGCCGATGATCGACAAGCTGTCGCAGGACGTGCCGGTGGCGCTGGCCGTATCGCTGCACGCCTCCAACGACAAGCTGCGCGACGAGCTGGTCCCGCTGAACAAGAAGTACCCGCTGAAGGAACTGCTGGCGGCGTGCAAGCGCTACCTGGAGTTCGCGCCGCGCGACTTCATCACATTCGAGTACTGCATGCTCGATAACTACAACGACACGGATGAACATGCGCGCGAGCTGATCGCGCTGGTGAACCACCCGGAGTTCGGTGTCAATTGCAAGTTCAACCTGATTCCTTTCAACCCCTTCCCGGAATCGGGCCTGCTGCGCTCCAAGAACCCGCGCATCAAGGCCTTCGCCGAAATTCTGATGAATGCGGGCATCGTAACCACCATCCGCAAGACGCGCGGCGATGATATCGACGCGGCTTGCGGGCAGCTGGCGGGCGAAGTGAAAGATCGCACCCGCGTGGCTGAACGGATGGAAAAGATGACCGAATACCAGAAGAAGTACGGCGCCGATTTCGGCAAGATTGTGGAGATTCGTTCCTGATGACCGATTTCGCCCAGCGCCGCTTCAAGTGCCTGGCCGCGGTCGTGCTGGCCGGCGTATTGGCGGGCTGCGCGACTTCGGGGCATGGCCCCAGCGGCAGAGAAGATCTGAAGACCCTTTCCGACCAGACTTCCGCGCAGAAGCGCGCCGAGATCCGCATGCAGCTCGCGATCGGCTACTTCGAGCAGGGTAACTACCCGATTGCGCTCGACGAGGTGAAAAAGGCGATCGCTGCCGATCCGCAGGGCGCCAATGGCTACAGCCTGCGCGCCATCATCTACATGCGCATGGGCGAGAAGGACCTGGCGAACGACAACTTCCTGCAGGCGCTGAAGCTGGCGCCAAACGATCCTGACCTGAACAATAATTACGGGTCCTTCCTGTGCCAGAACGACCGCGTCAAGGAATCGTTCAAGCATTTCGATGCAGCGCTGGCGAACCGCAATTACCGCTCGCCGGCCGGTGCCATGAACAATGCGGGCAACTGCGCGCTGAAGGTCAAGGACATCGACCTGGCCGAGCGCTACCTGCTGGGCGCCTTGAAGCTGACGCCGGACGTGCCGGAAACGAATATCGGCCTGGCCAAGGTGTACTATGCGCGGCGCGATTATCCGCGCGCCAGCTTCTTTATCACGCAATTGCACAAGGTAGCGAAGCTGGACAGCCTGCCGGCCGACATACTGTGGCTGGCGATCAAGGTGCAGCACAAGATGGGCGATGAGGGTCTGGAGCAGGGCTTCGCGACCCAATTGCGGCGTCACCACGCCCAGTCGCCGGAGTACGCAGCGTATCAACGTGGGGCGTTTGATGAGTGAGAACGGGGAACCAATGGATTCTGAGCAGGACAAGCCGACCAGCCGGCAGCAAGCTTCCGCGCCCGGGGCAGCACTGGCAGCGGCACGCGAGGCGATGGGGCTGTCGGTCGAGCAGGTTGCCGACCAGCTGAAGCTGGCGCCGCGCCAGGTGGTGGCGATCGAACAGGGCGATTTCGATGCCTTGCCAAACCGCGCGGTGACGCGTGGTTTCATCCGCGCTTACGCGAAGGCAGTACGGCTCGACCCGGCGCCGCTGGTGGCGATGGTGGAAGTGGAAGGGGCGGCAGGGCATGCCGATGCGACCGTGCGCCCGACCATGGTGAAGGCTTCGTTCCAGGAGTCGCGCTTCCCTTCGCTGAACGAACGCAATAACGGCAAGCCGCTGGGCGCGATCGTGGCCGGCGTGGGTGTGCTGGCATTGCTTGGCCTGGCCGCGGCCTGGCAGATGGGCATCCTGTCGCCGCTGACGCTGGCGACCCGCGGCGGGCTCACTGCGCCTGCTGCTCCGGCCGAGCCTGCGGTGCCTGTGGTAACGCAAGCGGGTGTGCAGCCTGCCGAAGCGCCAATGCAGACGCAGAACGTGCCGTTGATTTCGGTGCCGCCGCAACCAGGCAGCAATACTGCGCCGGATGCGGTGGCGGGCGTCGGCGTGCCTGCGCAAGCGGCTGTACCAGCAGCCGCGCCGGGCACCGTCCCGGCCATGGCTCCTGGCATGACCACGACATCGGGCGGCGTTGCTGCGCCGGCAACTGCGCCCGTGACGGCGCCAGGCAATGCCGCAGGCGCGCCTGTAGCGGGCGTCGCCCCGGTCAACCGCGCTGCACCGACCGTTGGCGGTGCGCCAGCCGTTGGCACGGCGCCGGCAACCACGACGCCAGCTTCGCCGGGCCTGATCCCGGCCAAGCCAACGGCGGTTGCTCCAGCCGCTGCGCAGGGCACCGCACCGGTTGCAACCGCGCCGGCCGTGCCGGCAACGGTAGCTGGGGCAGCTCCCGCGGTAGGTACTGCCGGCGGCAAGCTGGTGCTGACGGTGAAGGAAGATTCGTGGGTCGAGATTCGCCGCGCCGGCCAGCCCAACCTGACCCGTGGCACTGTGAAGGCCGGCAGCACCCAGACCTTCAACGTGCGCGCCGATGACGTGCTGATCGTCGGCAAGCCGAGCGCCGTGAGCGCCAGCCTGGCGGGCGGCAAGCTGGAATTGACGCAAGGTCCGGGCAAGTCGTATGCCCTCGTGAACATCAAGTAATAAGAGTAGCCAAGCATGTCTTCTTCGAACAACCCGATCCCATCCGGACCACTGGCGCGCCGTGCCAGCCGCCGCGTGCTGGTGCAGCATGGCGAGCGCAAGATCTGGGTCGGTGGCGACGCGCCTGTGGTGGTGCAGTCGATGACCAATACCGACACCGCCGACGCGGTGGCGACGGCGATCCAGATCAAGGAACTGGCACGCGCCGGTTCCGAGCTGGTGCGATTGACGGTGGACCGCCCGGAGTCGGCTGCCGCCGTGCCTTACATCCGCGACCAGCTGGACAAGATGGGCATCGACGTGCCGCTGGTGGGCGACTTCCACTACAACGGCCACACCCTGCTGACCGAGTACCCGGACTGTGCCGCGGCGCTGTCGAAGTACCGCATCAACCCGGGCAACGTGGGCAAGGGCGCCAGGCGCGACACGCAATTCGCGCAGATGATCGACGTGGCGGCCAAGTACGGCAAGCCGGTGCGCATCGGCGTCAACTGGGGCTCGCTGGACCAGGCGCTGCTGGCACGCATCATGGACGAAAACGCGGCACGCGAAAATCCATGGACCGCGCAGGCCGTGATGTACGAAGCGCTGATCACTTCCGCGATTGAAAACGCGGTGCGCGCGGAAGAACTGGGCCTGGCGCGCGACAAGATCATCCTGTCGTGCAAGGTGTCCGGCGTGCAGGACCTGATCGCGGTGTACCGTGAACTGGGCAAGCGCTGCGACTATCCGCTGCACCTGGGCCTGACCGAGGCGGGCATGGGCAGCAAGGGCATCGTGGCGTCGACCGCCGCGCTGTCGGTGCTGCTACAGGAAGGCATCGGCGACACCATCCGCATTTCCCTGACCCCGGAACCGGGCGGCGACCGCACCAGGGAAGTGGTGGTGGGCCAGGAAATCCTGCAGACCATGGGCCTGCGCAAGTTCACCCCGATGGTGATCGCCTGCCCGGGCTGCGGCCGTACCACGTCCACCGTGTTCCAGGAACTGGCGGACGATATCCAGAGCTACCTGCGCGAGCAGATGCCGGAATGGAAAAAGACCTACCCGGGCGTGGAGGCGATGAACGTGGCCGTGATGGGCTGCATCGTCAACGGCCCGGGCGAATCGAAACATGCGAACATCGGCATCAGCCTGCCGGGCACCGGCGAATCGCCGGCCGCTCCGGTTTTCGTCGACGGCCAAAAGGTGGCGACGCTGCGCGGCGATAGTATCGTCAGCGAATTCCAGGCGATCGTGCTCGACTACGTACAGAAAAACTATAGCAAAGCAGCTTAAAGAACATGTCCAATAAAGCAGACAAAATCTCGGCAATCAAGGGGATGAACGATCTCCTGCCGGCCGACGCCCACTTGTGGGAAATCTTCGAGAACACCGCGCAGTCCGTGGTGCAGAGCTACGGCTTCCAGCAGATCCGCACCCCGATCGTGGAAGAAACCCGCCTGTTCTCGCGCGCCATCGGCGCCGTGACCGACATCGTCGAGAAGGAGATGTATTCCTTCGAAGACTCCATGAACGGCGACCAGTTGACCCTGCGCCCGGAAGGCACCGCCGGCGTGGTGCGCGCCGTGCTGGAACATAACCTGGTGTACGAAGGCCCCAAGCGCCTGTGGTACAAGGGCCCGATGTTCCGCCACGAGCGTCCGCAGCGCGGCCGCTACCGCCAGTTCCACCAGTTCGGCGCGGAAGCTGTGGGCTTCACCGGCCCGGACGTGGACGCCGAAATGATCGTGATGTGCCGCCGCCTGTGGGATGACCTGGGCCTGGAAAACATCCGCCTGGAAATCAACTCCATCGGCGATGCCGAGGAGCGTGCACGCCACCGCGTCGACCTGATCGCCTACCTGCAGCAGCACGAAGAGCACCTCGACGCCGACGCCAAGCGCCGCCTGCATACCAATCCGCTGCGCATCCTCGATACCAAGAACCCGGACCTGCAAGGCATCGTCAACAGCGCGCCGAAGCTGCTGGACTACCTGGGCGATGAATCGCGTGCGCACTTCGAAGGCGTGAAGAAGATCCTCGACGCCAACGCGATCCAGTACACCGTCAACACCCGCCTGGTGCGCGGCATCGACTACTACAACCGCACCGTGTTCGAATGGGTCACCGACGAACTGGGCGCGCAGGGCACCGTGTGCGCCGGCGGCCGTTACGACCCGCTGATCGAAATGTTCGGCGGCAAGCCAACCCCTGCGGTCGGCTTTGCGATGGGCATCGAGCGCCTGATCGAACTGATGAAAGGCGCCGGCGACACCGCAGCGCCGCGCCAGTGCGACGTGTACCTGGTGCACCAGGGCGAAGCGGCGCGCATGCAAGCCTTCATCATCGGCGAGCGCCTGCGCGACGCCGGCCTGGACGTGATCCTGCACTGCGGCGGCCTGAATGGCGCCGGCAGCTTCAAGTCGCAGATGAAAAAAGCCGACGGCTCCGGCGCAAGCTTCGCAGTCATCATCGGCGAAGACGAAGTGGCCAATAACACTGCCGTCGTCAAGGCAATGCGCGCTGAAGAAGGCGAGGGCCAGCAGCAAACCGTCGCGTTTGAAGGCGTTGTCGATTACGTCGTGGACCAGATCACATGCGGAGACGATTGTGACCACGACCATCACCACCACCATTAATTAAAGAAACAGGCAGACTGAAACATGGCATACGATCTCGACGAACAAGAACAGCTTGCTAACCTCAAGGCATGGTGGGCAAAGTACGGCAACCTGACCACCTGGGTGGTGATCGCAGGCCTGGCCGCCTATTCGGGCTGGAACGGCTGGAACTACTACCAGCGCAACCAGGCGGCGCAAGCCTCCGTGCTGTTTGACGAACTGCAGAGCGCTGTCAACGCCAAGGACAATGCCAAGGTGGCGCGCGTGGCGGGCGACATCGAGACCAAGTTCGGCCGCACCGCCTATGCTTCGCTGGGCGCACTGAGCGCTGCCAAGTCCTTCTTCGATGCCAATGACCTGAAGTCTGCCAAGGCCCAGCTGGAGTGGGTGGTTGCGCACGGCAACGATGAACACAAGAACATCGCGTCGATCCGCCTGGCCGGCGTGCTGCTGGACGAGAAGGCCTACGACGCCGCGCTGAAGGCGCTGGCCGTGGCAGCGCTGCCGCAGTTCAAGGCTTCCGTGGAGGACCGCAAGGGCGACATCCTGGCTGCCCAGAACAAGATGGAAGAGGCCCGCACTGCCTACAAGGCAGCACTGGAAGCGGCCGAGAAGAACAATCCCGGCCGCCAGCTGATCCAGCTCAAGCTCGAATCCATTGGCGGCACGGTGCCGGAAGTGAAGGCCTGATCCGATGCTTGCCACCCGTACTGTTATTGCGCTGGGCGTCGTAGCGCTGGCTGCCGGCTGCGGCAGCCTGAATCCGTTCAAGAAGGAAGACAAGTTCGCGCCGGCCAAGCTGGAAGAACTGAAGTCCGGCGTGCCGGCCCGCATCGTCTGGAAGCACAGCACCGGCAAGGCGGGCGTCAACGTGTTCACGCCTGCGCTGGCAGACAACAGCGTGTTCGTGGCCGATGCCGACGGCGTGATCGAGCGCCTGGATGCCGCCAGCGGCAAGGTGCAGTGGCGCAGCAAGACCGGCGCCGACCTGACCGCCGGCGTCGGCGTCAGCCCGGATGGCAAGCTGGTGGCAGTGGGCGCTGTCAAAGGCCAGCTGATGGCCTTCGATGGCAGCGGCAAGGCGCTGTGGAAAGTCCAGGCGTCGAGCGAAATCCTCTCTTCGCCGGCAGTCGGCAACGACGTGGTGATCGTGCGCACCGTGGATAACAAGGTCACCGCCTATGACGCGGCCGATGGCAAGAAGCGCTGGTTCATCCAGCGTGTCACGCCGCCGCTGACGCTGCGTAATATGCCAGGCCTGGTGATCGCCAACAACAATGTGTACGCGGCGCAGCCTGCTGGCCGCATCCTGGCGATGGCGCTGTCAAACGGCGTGCCGCGCTTTGAAGTGCCGCTGTCCGAACCGCGCGGCGCGACTGAACTGGAACGCGTGTCCGACATCAGCGGCACCCCGACCGTGTTCGAGCAAGACCTGTGCGCGGTGAGCTACCAGGGCAAGGTGGGCTGCCTGGACATCAATACCGGCGTGGCCCGCTGGACCAAGCCCGCATCGTCGGACGTGGGCGTGGGCGTGGACCAGCGCTTCGTGTTCGTGTCGGACGAGAAGGGCGCCGTGCAGGCCTTTGCCCGCGAAGGCGGCGCATCGGCATGGAAGAACGAGAAGCTGGCATACCGCCGCTTGTCGGCTCCGGTTTCCTATGGCCGTTTCGTGGCCGTGGGCGACCTCGAAGGTTATGTGCACTTCCTGTCGCGGGAAGACGGCACGATTTTAGGTCGGATCAGCACCGACGGCAGCGCCATCAAGTCGGCGCCGCTGTTGTCGGGTCCGAATGTGATTTTCCAAACCCAGAATGGGACTGTGGCCGCTATCGCGGTCGAATAAAAATAATATGAAGCCGGTAATTGCACTTGTTGGTCGCCCGAACGTCGGGAAATCGACCTTATTCAATCGACTGACCCGCTCGCGCGATGCGCTGGTGGCGGACCTCCCTGGCCTGACGCGCGATCGTCACTATGGCGAGGGCCGCGTGGGCAATCGCCCGTTCCTGGTCATCGATACCGGCGGTTTCGAACCGGTTGCCAAGGAAGGCATCATGTTCCAGATGGCCCTGCAGACCAAGCAGGCCGTGGCCGAAGCCGACGTGGTGGTGTTCCTGGTCGATGGCCGCCAGGGCATGACCCCGCACGACAAGACGATTACCGATTTCCTGCGCAAATCCGGCCGTCCGGTGCTGCTCGTGGTGAACAAGGCCGAAGGCATGCGCTATACCGCTGCCGTATCGGACTTCTACGAGCTGGGACTGGGCGATCCGTATGCGATTTCCGGCGCCCACGGCGACGGCGTGCACGACCTGGTGGCCGAAGCGCTGGACAAGGCTTTCGCCTGGCGCCCGGCCGACGAGGAAGAACTGCTGCCGCAGGAACGCGGCGTGAAGATCGCCCTGGTAGGCCGCCCGAACGTGGGCAAGTCGACCCTGATCAACACCCTGGTGGGCGAAGAGCGCGTGATCGCCTTCGACATGCCGGGCACGACCCGCGATTCGATCGAGATCCCGTTCGAGCGCGACGGCAAGCAGTACACCCTGATCGACACGGCCGGTATCCGCCGCCGCGGCAAGGTGTTCGAGGCCATCGAGAAGTTCTCGGTAGTGAAGACGCTGCAGTCGATCTCGGAAGCCAATGTGGTGATCCTGATGCTCGATGCGCAGCAGGATATCTCCGAGCAGGATGCCCACATTGCGGGCTTCATCCTGGAGTCGGGCCGTGCCCTGGTGGTGGCGGTCAACAAGTGGGACGGCTTGCAGTCGGACGACCGCGACCAGGTGAAGATGGACATGGACCGCAAGCTGGACTTCCTGTCCTTCGCCAATACCCACTTCATCTCGGCCCTGCGCGGCACCGGCATCGGCCCGCTGATGAAATCCGTGAACGGCGCTTATGCCGCCGCCACGGCCGACCTGCCGACGCCCAAGCTGACCCGCGCCTTGCAGGAAGCGATCGAGAAGCAGGAACCGAAGCGCAAGGCTGGCGTGCGTCCGAAAATGCGCTATGCGCACCAGGGCGGCCAGAATCCGCCGATCATCGTCATCCACGGCAATTCGCTGGATGCGGTGTCCGAGCCGTACAAGCGCTATCTGGAGAAGCATTTCCGCGATAGTTTCAAGCTGGTCGGCACCCCGCTGCGGATTGAGTTGCGCAACGGCAAGAATCCTTTCGACAAGCGCGAGAAGGCTTGATCAGCGAGTTCAGGGCCGGCATTTGCGGAGCAAATGCCGGCCCTGACCCCGGAATAAGCTGACCTTAAGGTTTATCCGGCTGCAAGATTTAAAAAAACAAGGTACAGTGTCTTTGGAGCAGCATCCCCAGCACTTGAAAAACAGGCGCAGCGTCTCCAATTCGTACACAACAACATAAAACGGAGCTGTTATGAGCAATAAAGGGCAATTGTTACAAGACCCATTCCTGAACGCGCTGCGTAAAGAGCACGTTCCAGTCTCGATCTACCTGGTCAACGGCATCAAGCTGCAGGGTCATATCGAGTCTTTCGACCAATACGTGGTCCTGCTGCGTAACACCGTGACCCAGATGGTTTACAAGCACGCCATTTCCACCGTGGTGCCTGCCCGCGCCGTCAACCTGAACATGGATAACTCCTCCGAGGCAGCGGAGTAAGCCACTTCGTATGCGTGCAGCTTTAGTCGGGGTAGATTTCGGTCAGGGCGACTTTGCTGCCAGTATCGAGGAGTTGATGCTGCTGGCCCGCTCCGCGGGCGCAGAGCCGGTCACCACCATTACCGGCAAACGGTCTTCGCCGGATGCCGCGTATTTCGTCGGTAGCGGCAAGGCCGATGAAATCGGTCATGCAGTGCAAGACCACAAGCTCGAAATCGTCATCTTCAATCATGCGCTGTCCCCAGCCCAGCAGCGCAACCTGGAAAAACGCCTGAACGTCAGGGTGCTTGACCGCACCAGCCTGATCCTCGACATCTTTGCGCAGCGCGCGCAAAGCCACGAGGGCAAGCTGCAGGTCGAGCTGGCCCAGTTGCAGCACCTGGCCACGCGCCTGGTGCGCGGCTGGACCCACCTTGAGCGCCAGAAGGGCGGTATCGGCCTGCGCGGCCCCGGTGAAACCCAGCTCGAAACCGACCGCCGCCTGATCGGCGAACGCGTGAAGATGCTGCGTGCCCGCCTGGCCAAGCTGCGCAAGCAGCACGAGACCCAGCGCCGCGCCCGCGGCCGCAGCCACACGTTCTCGGTGTCCCTGGTCGGCTATACCAATGCCGGCAAGTCGACCCTGTTCAATACCATGACCAAGGCCGGCGTCTACGTCGCGGACCAGCTGTTCGCCACGCTCGATACGACCTCTCGCCGGGTCTACATGGGCGAGGAAATCGGCAACGTGGTGGTCTCCGACACGGTCGGCTTCGTGCGCGAATTGCCGCACCAGCTGGTGGCCGCCTTCCGCGCCACGCTGGAAGAGACCATTCATGCCGATTTGCTGCTGCACGTGGTCGACGGTTCGTCGCCGGTGCGCATGGAGCAGATCGAGCAGGTCAACCTGGTGCTGCGCGAGATCGGCGCCGACCATATTCCGCAGATCCTGGTGTGGAACAAGATCGATGCGGCAGGCCTGGAGCCGGCGGTCGAACGTAATGAGTATGATAAGATTTCCCGCGTATTCATCAGCGCACGCACGGGCGAAGGCCTGAACCTGCTGCGCGATGCAATCTGTGAGGCAGCACGGGATGAGCAGGAGGCGCTGGCCAACCCCAAGGAGGAGCTGGCGTCTGACAGTATTCTCAACTTTACCCAAGTAGGATCTCACTAAAAGAAAAATATGCCTTTTTCCTCTCTCAAGAAAAGACTCGGCAACTATATTGCCCAGGAAGGCAAAAAGCCCGGCGAAGGGCCGCCGGACCTCGATCAACTCTGGCGTGATTTCAACCAGCGCCTGAATGGCCTGTTCGGCGGCGGCAAGAACCGCGGCAGCAACCCGGGCGGTGGCGGCAATGGCGGCGGCGACATGAAGGGCGCCGGCTTCACTGTTGGCGCGGTCGCTTCGGTGGCAGCCCTGGTGTGGCTCGCCTCCGGCGCGTTCATCGTGCAGGAAGGCCAGACCGGCGTGGTCACCACGTTCGGCAAATTCAGCCACACCACGCCGGCCGGTTTCAACTGGCGCTGGCCGTATCCGTTCCAGGGCAATGAAATCGTCAACGTGTCCCAGGTGCGCACGGTCGAAGTAGGCTACCGCGGCAGCGCGAAGACCAAGATGGCTTCCGAAGCGCTGATGCTGACCGAAGACGAGAACATCATCGACATCCAGTTCGCCGTGCAGTACAAGGTAAGCGATCCGGTGAAGTGGCTGTATGCCAATCGCGATGCGGAAGGCACGGTAGGCCAGGTGGCCGAAACGGCGATCCGCGAAATCGTCGGCCGCAGCAAGATGGACTTCGTGCTGTATGAAGGCCGCGAAAAGGTCGCCACCGACACCCAGCAACTGATGCAGACCATCCTGGACCGCTACAACTCGGGCGCGCAAGTGACCAACGTGACGATGCAGGGCGTGCAGCCGCCGGAGCAGGTGCAGGCCGCGTTCGATGACGCCGTGAAAGCAGGGCAGGACCGCGAGCGCCAGAAGAACGAAGGCCAGGCCTATGCCAACGACATCGTGCCGAAAGCGCGCGGTGCGGCATTCCGCCTGATCCAGGAAGCCGAAGCCTACCGCGCCATGACGGTGCAGAATGCGACCGGTAACGCGGACCGCTTCAAGTCCGTGCTGGCCGAGTACCAGAAGGCGCCGGCCGTGACGCGCGACCGCATGTACCTGGACACCATGCAGCAGATCTTCTCCAACACCAGCAAGGTGATGGTCGATTCCAAGGCTGGCAGCAACCTGCTGTACCTGCCGCTGGACAAGCTGATCGCCCAGGTGGCAGCTACCGAGGGGCGCGCCGCCAGCGTGACGCCGCCGCCGCCAGCGGCCGTGCTGCTGCCGCCGGAACCGACATCCGACCCGAACCGCCGCGATGGCCGTTCGCGTGAATCGTCCCGTGACCGGGAGGGCCGTTAATGAATCGCTTTGCAACTATCCTGATTACCGGCTTCATCGCCCTGATGCTGCTGTCGTCCACCGTGTTCGTGGTGGACCAGCGCAAGTACGCCATCGTGTTCGCGCTGGGCGAAGTGAAGCAGGTGATCTCCGAGCCTGGCCTGCACTTCAAGCTGCCGCCGCCGTTCCAGAACGTGGTGTACCTGGACAAGCGCATCCAGACCCTGGACCCGAAAGAGGCTGACCGCTTCATTACCGCTGAAAAGATGAACATCCTGGTGGATGCCTTCGTCAAATGGAAGGTGACTGACCCGCGCCTGTACTTCGTCTCCTTCGGTGGCGACGAAAGCAGGGCCGGCGACCGCATGCAGCAGATCGTGAAGGCGGCGCTGAACGACGAAATTACCAAGCGCACCGTGCGCGAAGTGATCTCCGGCCAGCGCGGCAAGGTGATGGAATCGATCCGCAGCAAGGTGGTGGACGAGGCCAAGCAGATCGGCGTGGAAATCGTCGATGTGCGCCTGAAGCGCGTGGACTACGTTGAGCAGATCAACAACTCGGTATACGAGCGCATGAAGGCCGAGCGCTCCCGCGTGGCCAACGAAGCCCGTTCCACCGGCGCCGCCGAGTCGGAGCAGGTGCGCGCCGACGCCGACAAGCAGCGTACCGTGATCCTGGCAGAGGCTTACCGCGAAGCGGAAAAGATCAAAGGCGAGGGCGATGCCAAGGCGTCCCAGATCTATGCCGAAGCATTCGGCCGCAATCCGGAGTTCTACAAGTTCTACCGTTCGCTGGAAGCTTACCGTGCTTCCTTCAAGACCAAGGCTGACGTGATGCTGGTCGATCCGCAGTCCGACTTCTTCAAATACTTCAAGAGCGCAGGCTCCGGCAAGTAACAGTTTCAGCAGCTATGGCGCCGCTCCTGCGGCGCCATTTTTTTACCTGCACCGCAACAATTTCGCGTAAAATACGCGGTTTGGTCATCCGATTTTCCGGATGGCGTAGTTGCGCCTGCATTGTTTTTAATTCAATAGCACCAACCATGCCGAATTGGCTTTTGCCTGAATATATTGCCGACGTCTTGCCATCCGAAGCACGCAAGATCGAGGAGTTGCGCCGCCTGATGCTGGATAACTTCCGGCTGTACGGCTACGAGCTTGTGATGCCGCCGATGCTGGAGTACGTCGAGTCCCTGCTGACCGGCGCCGGTACCGACACGGACCTGCGCACGTTCAAGCTGGTGGACCAGATCTCCGGCCGCATGCTGGGCCTGCGCGCCGACATGACGACCCAGGTGGCGCGCATCGACGCCCACCTGCTGAATCGCGCCACCGTGACCCGCCTGTGCTATGCCGGCTCCGTGCTGCATACCCGGCCGTCCGGCCTGCATTCGACGCGAGAGCCTTACCAGATCGGCGCCGAAATCTACGGCCATGCCGGCCTTGAAGCGGACGCGGAAATCCAGGAACTGGCACTCGGCTCGCTGTCGCTGGCCGGTTTCACCGACATGCGCCTGGACCTGACCCACGTCGGCGTGCTGCGCGCGATCCTGGCGCAGGATCCTGCCGCGACCAGGGATTACGACGCCATCGTGGCCCTGCTGCGCGGCAAGGATGCGCCGGGGCTGCAGCAGCAGACCGCCAGGTACAACGAGGTGACCCGCGCCGCACTGCTGGCATTGCCGAACCTGTACGGCGACGTCGAAGTGCTGAAGCGCGCGCGCGAAGTGCTGCCGCCACTGCCGGGCATCACCCATGCGCTGGCGGAACTGGCTGCGCTGGCGGCATCGGCCATCGGCCGCGCCGAAGTGGCGATCGACCTGGCCGACCTGCGCGGCTACCAGTATGAGAGCGGCGCCATGTTCGCCCTGTACGTGCCGGGCCTGCCGAATGCGGTAGCACGCGGCGGCCGCTACGACCACGTGGGCGAAGCATTCGGCCGCGCGCGTCCGGCCACCGGCTTCTCGCTGGACCTGCGCGAACTGGCGCGCCTGCTGCCGACCGCGGAGCGCAAGCATTCGATCCGCGCGCCATGGGGCAATGCACCGGAATTGAAAGAAAAAATCGCCGAGCTGCGCAAGTCCGGCGAAGTTGTGATCCAGTCGCTGCCGGGTCATAACGATGAACAGGACGAGTTCGAGTGCGATCGCGCGCTGGTGCTCGACGAAAGTGGTAGTAACTGGATTCTCAAAAACTTAGGTTAATTGTGATGTCAAACAAAACTGCAAAGAACGTTGTTGTTATCGGCACCCAGTGGGGCGATGAAGGCAAAGGCAAGATCGTCGACTGGCTGACTGAACACGCCCAGGGCGTGGTGCGCTTCCAGGGCGGCCACAACGCGGGCCACACCCTCGTGATCGGCGGCGTCAAGACCGCCCTGCAGCTCATCCCTTCGGGCATCATGCGCCCAGGCGTGGCCTGCTACATCGGCAACGGTGTGGTGCTGTCCGTGCCTGACGTGCTGCGCGAAATCGACAAGCTGGAAGCAGCCGGCGTGGAAGTGGCTTCCCGCCTGAAGATCTCCGAGGCTTGCCCGGTCATCCTGCCTTACCACACGGCGCTGGACGCAGCGCGTGAAGCCGCCCGCGGCGCCGCCAAGATCGGCACCACCGGCAAGGGCATCGGCCCTGCATACGAAGACAAGGTCGCCCGCCGCGCCATCCGCGTGGCCGACCTGCTGAACGCCGAGCGCTTTGCAGAGAAGCTGAAAGAGAACCTGGACTACCACAACTACGTCCTGGAAAACTACCTCAAGGCGCCGAAGATCGATTACCAGAAGACCCTGGACGATGCGCTGGCCTACGTGCCGCGCCTGCGCCCGATGGTGACTGACGTGTCGTCCGCCCTGTACGCAACCCACAAGGCCGGCGGCTCGCTGCTGTTCGAAGGCGCGCAAGGCTCGCTGCTGGACGTCGACCACGGCACCTATCCGTTCGTCACCTCGTCGAACTGCGTGGCGGGTAACGCTGCTGCCGGCGCCGGCGTCGGTCCTGGCATGCTGCACTACATCCTGGGCATCACCAAGGCCTACACCACCCGCGTTGGTTCCGGCCCGTTCCCATCCGAACTGCCGACCGATGCAGGCGTCGGCCACCACCTGTCCTCCGTGGGCCACGAGTTCGGCACCGTGACCGGCCGTGCCCGTCGTTGCGGCTGGTTCGACGCAGCGCTGCTGCGCCGTTCGGTGCAGATCAACGGCGTGTCGGGCATGTGCCTGACCAAGCTGGACGTGCTGGACGGCCTGGAAACCCTGAAGATCTGCACCGGCTACACCATCAACGGCAAGCAGGTCGACATCTTCCCGGTCGGCGCCGAAGACGCTGCGCTGTGCCAGCCGATCTACGAAGAAATGCCAGGCTGGAAGGAAAGCACCGTCGGCGCCAAGTCGATGGACGCGCTGCCTGCCGCTGCCCGTGCTTACATCAAGCGCATTGAAGAAGTGGTCGGCGTGCCGATCGATATGGTTTCCACCGGCCCTGACCGCGAAGAGACCATCGTTCTGCGCCACCCGTTCGAGTAACGCATTGCAAGGCGGGCCACAAGCCCGCCCGTACCGGCCAGCGCCGGACAGTAGGGCGGGTCAATGACCCGCCTTTCCAATTTCAGAGAGAAGGAAAAGCAATAATGAGCACTCCGCAATCCGACCAAAAGCACCTGTGGGTCTCCTGGGACGAGTATCACCGCCTGATCGAGCGCCTGGCGCTGAAGGTCCATGAATCGGGCTGGAAGTTCGACATGGTGCTGTGCCTGGCGCGCGGCGGCGTGCGTCCTGGCGACGTGTTCTCGCGCATCTTCGACGTGCCGCTGGCGATCCTGTCGACCAGCTCTTACCGCGAAGAAGCGGGCACCGTGCGCGGCGACCTGGATATCGCCAAGTACATGACCATGACCAAGGGTCCGCTGTCCGGCAAGATCCTGCTGGTGGACGACCTGGCTGATTCCGGCGTGACCCTGACCAAGGTGATGAAGCACCTGAAGGACAACTTTGAAGGCGTGACCGAAGTGCGTTCGGCCGTGATCTGGACCAAAGGCTGCTCCGCGTTCAAGCCTGATTACCAGATGGAAGAACTGCCGCACAATCCGTGGATCCACCAGCCGTTCGAAGACTACGACGGCCTGCGTCCGCACCAGCTGGCGGCATGGATCAAGAAAGGCGAGACCGGCGCGTAATTGCGTCGGCTTCGAAAAAAAAAGCGGAAGGGTGGAAGCCCTTCCGCTTTTTTTTTCAGCGTACTTCCAGCAGCTCGACGTCGAAGATCAGGTTCGAGTTCGGCGGAATCGGACCGATGCCGTTGCTGCCATAGCCCAGGGAAGCAGGTACGACCAGGGTGCGTTTGCCGCCCACCTTCATTCCCTGCACGCCTTGGTCCCAGCCAGGAATCACTTGTCCGGCGCCGAGCGGGAAGCTGAAAGGCTTGCGGCCGATGGACGAATCGAACTGCGCGCCATGCTGCTGCGGCGAGTTCGGTTCGTAAATCCAGCCGGTGTAATTGACGACGACGTTAGCGCCGGCAAGCGCTTCCTTGCCGGTGCCGACAACGGTATCAATCTTCTGGAACGGAATGGCGGCGGCTTCGGATTGCGCCGGTGGATTGCTGCGCTCGCAGCCGGCCAATGCCAGGGTAAGGCTTGCGCCGACAAGGCAGGCGGAAAACAGTCGCTTCATGTTCTTCTTTCAAAATAAACGGCAAAGAAGCAAGTGTACTGAATTCGCCACAAATTGCGAAAAAATCAGCAGCTATCGGTATTTTAAGATATTTCCATTAGGAAATGACTATACAATTCTTGGCATCATTTTGCTGTTGCCAGGATAGTCGATGTTTCCTTCGATGCTGTTGTCTGTGATGCTGGCGGTGTCGCCCCCTGAGCCGGGCGGCGCCCAGGCCGCCAAACCTGCCGCACTGCACAAGCACTGGGCTGAGCGCAAATTCGACGCCATCGAGCGCAGCCTGCGCGAGTCGTGCGCGTCCGACCCGGCCGGCTTCGAAGCGCAATTCGACAGCTATTTCCGCAGCACGCAAACCTGGGAAGCCGACCGCTACGCGCTGGAGCAATGGCGCCAGCAAGCGCCCGATGCGCTGGCGCAGGCGCTGGTCGAAGCGATCTATTGGCGCGCCTACGCCTCGCAACTGCGCTTGGGCGCCGTTGGCCACCTGCAGAAAGAGGCCATGGCGTTTTACCAGGAGCAGCTGGGGCGCGGCACAGCGCGCCTGCAGCACGTCAAGGCGCAGGCCAATGCCTGCCCGCTGTGGCATAGCCTGAACATCAGCCTGCAGTTGGAGGGCGCCGGTTCGCGCCGCAGTGCCGCCAGCGCATACCTCGACGCGGTGCAGGCTTTCCCGAATGACTTGCAGATCCACTTCGCCATGTCGCGCGCCTACAGCCCGCGTTCGGGCGGCAGTGCGGTGCAGTTCGACCAGTTTGCCCGGCGTGCCGTGTTCTTCACCAAGGCAGTGGAGGGCGGGGCCATGTACGCGCGCCTGTACTGGCGTGAAGATGGCAATGGCAGCGATGCGATCCAGTTCCGCGAGCAACGCGGCCTGCCGGAATGGCGCATGGTGAAGAGCGGTTTTGAAGACCTGCTGCAGCGGCATCCGCAAGACCTGCGCGGCCGCAACAAGTTCGCCTCATTCGCCTGCCGTGCCAATGACCGCGAGACTTACCTCCGGCTGCGCCAGGAACTTGGCGAGCGCATCATGCCCGAGCTGTGGCCGGACGTGGCCAGTGCCGAGGCCTGCGACCGCAAACTGGGCAAGGGCGCCTCCGCCGCCACTTCGCCGACGCAAGCCGGTGGTGTAAACTCGCACTCATGACTCAAGATTTCTTCCAGACCTTTATCCTGCTGATGCTGGTGACCGACCCGTTCGGCAACGTTCCCATTTTTGCGTCGGCGCTGGCCACCGTGCCGCCCAAGCGCCGCCCGAAAATCGTGGTGCGCGAATGCCTGATCGCCTTCGTCGTGCTGCTGGTGTTCATGTTCTTCGGCAGCCACTTCCTCAAGGCCCTGAGCCTGTCTGAAGCCTCGCTGCGCATCGCGGGCAGCGTGATCCTGCTGCTGATTGCAATCCGCATGGTGTTCCCGCATCCGGACGGTGTGCTGGGCAAGCAGGAGGGCGGGGAGCCATTCATCGTGCCGCTGGCGATCCCCGCGCTGGCCGGCCCATCCGCGCTGGCGACCGTGTTGCTGTTCTCGCGCGAGAGCACCGGCGAAGTACTGATGCACGTGGCCGCGCTGGCGGCCGTGGTGGTGGTGTGGCTGGTGGTGTTCCTCGGCGCCGAGCGCTTGCAAAAGGCCCTAGGCTCGCAGGTGATGACGGCCTTCGAGCGCCTGATGGGGCTGATCCTCGCGGCGATGTCGATCGAGATGCTGCTGGGCGGCGTGCGCGAGTTCGTCAAGACGCTTTAAAGTGGCGGTAACGCCTCGTGATTTTCTGTGACTTTTTCTGTCGGGCAATGGCAATATAATCATCCGAATTTGCCGCGCCGCGGCGCCACAGATAGGGTGATCCATGCATGTCCTGATCATATTGGGAATCGTCGTGTTGTTGGTTGTGTTGTTCTATAAGTCGACCAACCAGTATGTGCAGCCAGCCGGTTCGCCAGCCCCGGCGCCGGCGCAAGCCATGGGCGGCAGCGCGCCGCCGGTGCAGCTTGGCTGGGTCTCCAACGGCAAGCTGTTCGTGCAGGGCGGTTATGGCGCAGTGCAGGAGATTTCCAGCCCTTATGCGCAGCAGGCGATGGACCGCGCGGAACGCAGCCGCGAAAAGAACGCGTGGAAGAAGGACACTGCCTTCGGTGTCGCCGCGCAAGGCAATTACCGCGACTTCGATCACCAGACCGATCCTTTCCTGATTTCGTCGGCACTGTTCACCGGCGACGGCAAACTGCTGTACTTCCAGGCAGACCATGGCATGGGCGGGCTGTTCGCTTACGACACCGCCAGCGGGCAGGAAGAACGCCTGCTGCATCGCCAGCAATTGCAGCTCGATGATTTGTGCCTGTCGCCGTCCAGCGAGACGATTGTCTGCACGCTGCGTGCGCGTGGTGGCGCCAGCCATATCGCGACCATGCGCAGCAATGGCGATGGACTGCGCGAACTCACCGGCGGAGATACGATCGATTCCGCGCCTGCGCCCGTGCCGGGCGACGAGGCCAAAGTCATCTACCAGTCCGCAGCGATTGGACGCGACCAGCACGGCGGCTGGGCCGCAACGGGCCATGTGACGCTGCAGGAATTGAATACCGCGACCGGCCGCATTACGCCGGTGCTGGAAGATCCGCGCTACGACTTCCTGTCCCCGCGCGTGGCGCCGGATGGGGCGCTGTTCTTCATTCGCCGTCCTTATGAACCGCCGCAGTACAACGCCGGCAATGTAGTGCTGGATACGCTGTTCTTCCCATTCCGGCTGCTGCGCGCCGTGTTCCATTACCTGAATTTCTTCTCGCTGATGTACTCGCGCAAGCCGCTGACCGGTGCGAGCGGCATGCCGATGCAGGCGGACATGAAAAACATCGTCTTGCAGGGCAAGCGCATCGACGCCGAGCGTGCGCTGCGCCAGGAAGCCAGCATCGGCGGCATTCCTTCGCTGGTGCCGTCGTCGTGGCAGCTGATGCGCCGCACGCGCAGCGGTGGCGAGGCGGTGGTGGCGAACAATGTGAGTTCGTTTGATATGACGCCGGGCGGCACCATTGTCTACAGCAACGGCCGCGGCCTGTTTGCGCTGGATGCGCAAGGGCGCTCGGTACTGGTTGCGCAGGGAGACCTGGTCGGCGCAGTGCTGGTGCATGATAAGATGCCGGCATGAAACAACTTGAACCCATGTTCCGCTGCACGGGCTGCAACCGGGGCATTTTGAATCGCTGCGTGGCCCGCTGCCTGTATTGCGGCGCCGACCTGCCTGCCGAGGCCAGGCTTGCACCGGAAATGATCGCACAACGCGACGCTGAACATGCGCGCATGGAAGAGGCACGCAAGCGCCTTGCACAGCATCCCGCACCGCGCCCACAGGCCCAGGGCAGCGCAGCGTCGGACGTCATCGATGGCGTGGCGACGGGGTTGGATGTCATCGACCTGATCGGCGATGGCGTCTCGCTGTTTGGCAAACTTCTGGACTAAACATGTTGCTTTGATAATGACGGCGTGGCACGATATTGATCCCGCCATGCCAATCATTAAAGGAGCTGTCATGTCCCTGCGCATCAACGATACCGCACCAAATTTCAAGGCCCAGACTACCAAGGGCCCGATCGATTTCCATGAATGGATCGGCGACCAGTGGGCCGTCCTGTTCTCGCATCCGAAGGATTTCACGCCGGTTTGCACCACGGAGCTGGGCTACATGGCCAAGATCGAGCCGGAGTTCACCAAGCGCAATACCAAGATTATCGGCTTGTCGATCGACCCGGTCGAGAACCACAGCAAGTGGGCTTCCGACATCGAAGAAACCCAGGGCGCCAAGGTGAACTATCCGATGATTGGCGATACGGACCTGAATGTGGCAAAGCTGTACAACATGCTGCCGGCTGAGGAGCCGGGTACTGCGGATGGCCGCACCGCTGCCACCAATGCCACCGTGCGTTCGGTATTCATCGTTGGCCCGGACAAGAAGATCAAGTTGATGCTGACCTATCCGATGACCACCGGCCGTAACTTCGACGAGATCCTGCGCGTGCTCGATTCGATGCAGCTGACCGCCAAGCACAAGGTGGCCACGCCGGTGAACTGGAAGGATGGGGAAGATGTGATTATCGCTGGCTCGGTCAGCGATGATGATGCCAAGGGATTGTTCCCAGGCGGGTGGAAGGCGCCTAAGCCTTACCTGCGGATCGTCAAGCAGCCTTCCTGAAACCGTACGGGTTTGGTTGTGCGCCTTTGATCTTCGTCGAAAGTCCCGGGTCTGACCCTGTGGGTCAGACCCAGGTTTACCGGTTTTAAAGCGCATCGGCGCCAGGCGCGCCGAACAGCTGCTCTTTGAGGTGGTGCAACTGATCCCGCACCTGTGCCGCCTTTTCGAACTCCAGGTTCCTGGCGTGGTCCAGCATGAGCTTCTCGAGCCGCTTGATCTCCTTGCTGATCTGCTTCTCGCTCATGGCCTCGTATTTCGCGGCTTCCTCCGATACCTCCAGCTGCTCGCGGGCCGCAGCGCTGTAGACGCCATCGATCAGATCCTTGATGATCTTCTTCACGCCGCGCGGCGTGATGCCCATCTTCTCGTTATAGGCAATCTGCTTGGCCCGGCGCCGTTCGGTTTCATCGATCGCGCGCTTCATCGAGTCAGTGATGTTGTCCGCGTACAGGATCGCCACACCGTTCAGGTTACGCGCCGCCCGACCAATGGTCTGGATCAGTGAGCGCTCGGAACGCAGGAAGCCCTCCTTGTCGGCATCCAGGATCGCCACCAGCGATACTTCGGGCAAGTCCAGGCCTTCGCGCAGCAGGTTGATCCCCACCAGCACGTCGAAGGTACCAATGCGCAGGTCGCGCAGGATTTCCACGCGCTCCACGGTATCCACATCGCTGTGCAGGTAGCGCACCTTGATGCCGTGGTCGCCCAGGTATTCGGTCAGTTGCTCCGCCATGCGCTTGGTCAGCGTGGTGACCAGCACGCGTTCATTCTTCTCGATGCGGTCGTTGATCTCGCCCAGCAGGTCGTCGACCTGGGTACGGGCAGGGCGCACGATCACCTGCGGGTCGACCAGGCCGGTTGGGCGCACCACCTGTTCGACCACGGCGCCGGCGTTCTTCTTCTCGTACTCGGCCGGGGTGGCGGAGACGAAAACCGTCTGCCGCATCTTCGATTCGAACTCCTCGAATTTCAGCGGTCGATTGTCCAGTGCCGATGGCAGGCGGAAGCCGTAATCCACCAGGTTGGTCTTGCGCGAACGGTCGCCGTTGTACATGGCTGACAGCTGGCCGATCAGCACGTGCGACTCGTCCAGGAACATGAGCGCATCGCGCGGCAGGTAGTCGACCAGGGTCGGCGGCGGTTCGCCCGGCTTGGCGCCGGACAGGTGGCGCGAATAGTTCTCGATGCCCTTGGTGAAGCCGACTTCAGACATCATCTCCAGGTCGAAGCGGGTACGCTGCTCCAGGCGCTGTTCTTCAATCAGCTTGTTCTCGCGGCGGAAGAATTCCAGGCGCTCGCGCAGTTCTTCCTTGATGGTCTCGATCGCACGCAGCACGGTGGCGCGCGGCGTCACGTAGTGCGAGCCTGGGTAGACGGTGAAGCGCGGAATTTTCTGTTTGACCTTGCCCGTCAGCGGATCGAACAGCTGGATCGATTCCAGCTCGTCGTCGAACATTTCCAGGCGCACCGCCAGGTCGGCGTGTTCGGCCGGGAAAATGTCGATGGTGTCGCCGCGCACGCGGAAGGTGCCGCGGCCGAAGTCCATCTCATTGCGCGTGTACTGCATCTGGATCAGGCGCGCGATGATGTCGCGCTGCGACACGCGGTCCTTGGCGCGCAGCGTCAGAATCATCTGGTGGTATTCGTTCGGATTACCGATACCGTAGATGGCCGACACGGTCGCCACGATCACTACGTCGCGCCGCTCCATCAGCGACTTGGTGCAGGACAGGCGCATCTGTTCGATGTGCTCGTTGATCGACGAGTCCTTTTCAATGAACAGGTCGCGCTGCGGCACGTAGGCTTCCGGCTGGTAGTAATCGTAGTACGACACGAAGTACTCGACCGCGTTCTCCGGGAAGAATTCACGGAATTCGGAATACAGCTGCGCGGCCAGCGTCTTGTTCGGCGCGAACACGATGGCCGGACGGCCCATACGGGCGATCACATTGGCCATGGTGTAGGTCTTGCCGGAACCCGTCACCCCGAGCAGGGTCTGGAACGACAAGCCGTCTTCAATTCCTTCGCACAAGCCATCAATGGCGGTCGGCTGGTCACCGGCGGGAGGGAAGGGCTGGTGCAGCCGGTAAGGCGAATCCGGGAAAGTGATAACTTCCGAAGCCGGGGCACTGGTATTTTGGGAATCAGACATTACTGCAGACCTTTGATAGAATATGCGATTGTCAGCGGCCCTGACCGGATTTTGTTCGGGTGCCGGCCTGCTTTTGCATCGACCCGCCTTCAAACGTTACTAAACTTATCATGACGAACCCTTCCGTATTCAGCGCCATCGAGATGGCCCCGCGCGACCCGATCCTCGGCATCACCGAAGCCTTTAATGCAGACACTAACCCAGCGAAGATTAACCTGGGCGTAGGTGTCTATTATGACGACAATGGCAAAGTGCCGCTGCTGAAGTGCGTGGAAAAGGCGGAAGCAATCCTGATCGAACAGCACGCCCCGCGCACCTACCTGCCGATCGAAGGCCTGGCCGCATACGACAAGGCCGTGCAAGAGCTGGTATTTGGTGCCGACAGCGCCGTAATTCAAGAGAAACGTGCGGTGACCGTGCAGGCACTGGGCGGTACCGGCGCGCTGAAACTCGGCGCCGACTTCCTGAAGCGCTTCTCGCCGGATTCCGAGGTTTACATCAGCAACCCAAGCTGGGAAAACCACCGCGCGCTGTTCGAAAGCGCCGGCTTCAAAGTCAACAACTACGCTTACTACGACGAGACCACCCATGGCGTGAACTTCGCCGCCATGCTGGCTGCCCTGAAGGCCATGCCGCGCGGCTCCATCGTCGTGCTGCACGCTTGCTGCCACAACCCGACCGGCGCCGACCTGACCCAGTCCCAGTGGGATGAGGTGATCGCCGCTGTAGTCGCCGGCGGCTTGGTGCCGTTCCTGGATATGGCATACCAGGGCTTCGGCGCCGGCATTGCGGAAGATGGCGCCGTCGTGCGCCGCTTCGCCGCGACTGGCGTGGCGCTGCTGGTGTCGAACTCTTTCTCCAAATCCTTCTCGCTGTATGGCGAACGCGTGGGCGCCCTGAGCGTGGTGGCTGCTTCCGCCGAAGAAGCTGCGCGCCTGCTGTCGCAACTGAAGCGCGTGGTGCGTACCAACTACTCCAATCCACCGGTCCACGGCGGCAAGGTAGTGGCAACCGCCCTGGCAACCCCAGAGCTGCGCCAGATGTGGGAAGACGAACTGGCCGGCATGCGCGTGCGCATCAAGGAAATGCGCGAGGCCTTCGTGCAGAAGCTGAAGGTCAAGGCGCCTGGCCACGACTTCGACTTCGTGCGTGAGCAGGTCGGCATGTTCTCGTATTCCGGCCTGACCAAGGAGCAGGTGGGCAAGCTGCGCGAGCAGTCGATCTATGCTGTGGACACCGGCCGTATCTGCGTTGCAGCGCTGAATTCGAAGAATATTGATGTGGTAGTTGACGCCATCGCCAAGGTCCTTTAATATGCTGCTCTCTGATCGCAACGCGGTCAGAGAATGATCCCTGATAGCTCAGTCGGTAGAGCGACGGACTGTTAATCCGCAGGTCCCTGGTTCGAGTCCAGGTCGGGGAGCCAGAATATAGAAAAGCCCAGCCTTAACCGGTTGGGCTTTTTGCATTTCAGGGCCGCATTGCGCCCTGTCGCAACATCTGTGCCCAATTTAGTTGCATTAGTAAGTGCTACATTTGATGAAATGCACTTTTAATCTCCTTAACTTAATTAGTGTGGTCGCTAAGGTAACTTCATGTGGCCATCCTTATTTCAACACTTCCGGCGGTCAACCAGTCCAGGAAGACACTCACCAATTCCTACGTGATGGACAATAGATGGACAATAAATACCCGACTTGCCAGGGCCGGTACTGATCCGTCCTATTCGGGCTGGAGCCTTTTCAGGATGGCCGCAGCGTTCGTATTGCCGGGATCCAGTTGCAGCGCACGCTGATAGGCCGCAATGGCCTTGGCATTCTCGCCCAGCGCCAGGTACAGCTCTCCCATGGAGTCATGCAGGTTGCCGTCGCGCGGGAAAAGCTCGCTTGCGCGCTGGAGGATAGCGATGCCGGTCGCCGCTTGTCCGGCTTCGGCGTATTGGTAGGCCAGGCGGTTCAACGCATTGCCGTCCTCCGGCGTGTCGCTTTGCGCCAGCAAGAACTTGAAGCGCGCCAATGCCGCGTCGGCGCCGGCCTGGCGAATTTCTGCAGCCAGCACATCATTCAAAGAGGGCTTGGGTTGCGCAACGGCCTGGCCATACAGTACGTCGGTGAAATCGCGGCGCATCCGATAAATCTCCGGCCCCTTGTTGCCATTGCCTTCGTTGAGGAAGATGACAACCAGCTTGCCGTCTTCCGGATAGCGCGTGACCAACGTGCGGAAACCGTTGGCGTTGCCGCCGTGCTCGTGTACCAGGCGCGGCTTGCCGGCAATGGTGCGCGTTCCAACCAGCCAGCCGTAGCCATAACCGAGATCGCCCCACACATCGTCCTTGACATAGGCGGTGAACATCTGCCGTTTTGATTCGGGCTTGAGCAGCGCGTTGCCGGCCAGGGCGCGATCGAGCTTGAAGAAGTCGCCGGTGGTGCTGGCGACGCCGCCGCCGGCGCCGACGTTCGGAATCCAGAGCGGATCAGCGGGACGGTATTCGCCGAGGGCACGCACATAGCCGGATGCCTTGCGCGGGATGATGCGGTCCGGCGCGTCATATGCTGTGCGCTGCATGCCGGCTGGGCGCAGGATCATGCTATCCAGGGCTTCGCTGTACGTCTTTCCGGTCTGCTTTTCGATGACCCAGCCGAGCAGGGTGTAGTTGGAACTGCTGTAGTGGCCCTGGCTGCCGGGTTCGAATTCCAGCGGGCGGTTCATGATCGCGAGGAGATCGGCCTTCGGCACTTTTTCGCCAAGGCGGTTAGCCCAGAAGCCCGGGAAATTTGCGTAGTCGACGATGCCGGAAGTGTGGTTCAGCAACTGGTGCAGCGTGACGCGCTTGCCAATCCCCGAATCAAGTTCGGGCACGTATTTACCAATCGGGTCGTCCAGCTGCAGCTTGCCTTGCTCCGCCAGTTGCATGACCAGGGTCGCGGTGAATTGCTTGGTCAGCGAGGCGACGCGAAAAACGGTGTCAGTGGTGTGGGGAATTTTCCATTCGCGGTTGGCCAGCCCAAAGGCGCGGTGATAAACCACTTTTCCATGGTCGGCGACCAGTACAGCTCCATCCAGTTGGCCGAGGGAGTGGTAACGCTCGGCCAGGCGGTCGATGTCGGCGGCGCGGTCGGCTTTTGCGGGCAGGGCGGACAGCAGAAGCAGGGCGATCAGGATTTTTCTCATTTTTCAACGATAGCATACCGCCAAGTTTATTTGCTTTTGGATATTGGTCGGACCAAAATTAATGCGGTAAGTCCGATTGTTGTATTTTGGTCAGGCCAATTGACGCGCTGTTGGAATAAATGCATCCTGTGCGCTCCTCAAACCAGAAAGCACAGGAGACAAGCGCATGAAAGTTAATCAACTCAAGGTAGTCTTCCTGGCGGCCGCTATCGCGGCAGCCACCTCTGCAGTTGCTGGACCCGTCGGCTATGGCGCCGCCACCACTGGCGGTGGAAGCAAGACCCCGGTCAATGTGGCCACGCTGGCCGATGCCCAGGCTAAGATCAACGCCTACACCGATAACTCCGGCCTGGTACTGAGGTATACCGGCAAATTCGACTACAACACCATCACCGACGTGTGCGCGCAGTGGCAGAAGCCGGCGCAGACGCTGGAGATCAAGAACAAGAGCAACATCACCATCATCGGCGCCAGCGATTCGAGCGCCAACTTCGGCATCCACATCGCCGGCAATGCGCACAACGTGATTGTGCAGAACATGATGATCGGCCTGCTGCAGGGCGGCGAGGCAGCCGATTCGATATCGATCGAGGGCATGTCCTCCGGCCAGCCAAGCAATATCTGGATCGACCACAACACCATCTTCGCTTCGCTGACTTCCTGCCCAGGCGCAGGCGATGCGTCGTTCGATGGCGGCATCGACATGAAGAAGGGCGCGCACCACATCACGGTGTCGTACAACCACGTGTACAACTACCAGAAGGTGGCCCTGAACGGCTACAGCGACAGCGATACGGCCAACGCCAACGCCCGCACCACCTACCACAACAACCGCTTCGAGCACGTCAAGTCGCGCTTGCCGTTGCAGCGTTTTGGCATGAGCCACATTTTCAACAACTACTTCAATGACGTGCAAACGTCCGGCATCAACGTTCGCATGGACGGCATTTCGCTGATCGAAGCGAATTACTTCGAGAACGTGAAGAACCCGGTCACGTCGCGCGACAGCAGCCGTATCGGTTACTGGGAGCTGCGCAACAACTATGTTGGCAGCGGCATTACCTGGGACACCCCGAGCGGCGCGGTCAATGCCACTAACTGGGGCAGCACCCAGTCCTATGGCCCGACCGGCTATTCCTATACCCCGATTGCCGGCGCCGACGTGAAGGCCAAGGCGATTGCCACCGCCGGTGCGCGCACCAACCTGGCCCAATAGGCATAGTTCGCGTTAAATAAGTCATAGCTTTGCCGCTGTCAGGCACGAGGATAATTTGCCCATGCTAACAAGAACGGAGGCAGGATGGGCGTGAATTCCAGGCGGCGGCACCTGATGGTCTCGCTCGGCATGGCGGCGGCATTTCCAGGGCTCGCGGGTGCCGCAGTGAGTGCCACGGCGCGCGGCAAGCGCGAAGATCTGGAGCTTTGGTATGCGCGTCCGGCAGGGCCATGGGTAGAGGCGCTGCCGGTCGGTAACGGCAGGCTGGGCGCCATGGTGTACGGGCGCGTGGGGCAGGAACGCCTGCAGCTCAATGAAGATACCCTGTTTGCAGGCGGCCCGCATGACCCGAACATGCCCACCGCCCAGGCTGCGCTGCCGCAAGTGCGCACCCTGATCGATCAGGGCAGGTTCAAGGAAGCCCACGACCTGTGCGGCAGCACCATGATCTCCCACCAGCAGATGCCCTACAGCTCTGCCGGCGACCTGCTGATCGACTTTATCGGCGCGCCTGCGGCGCCATCGGTATACCGCCGTTCCCTTGGCCTCGATTCAGCCGTGGTCCACACCAGCTATGCGGCAGGCAAGGTGCGCTACACGCGCGAAGTATTTGCCAGCGCTCCCGCGCAGGTAATCGTGGCCCGGCTGACCGCTACGCAAGGCGTGCTGGATTTCGATCTTGGCTATCGCCATCCGGCGCAGGTCAAGTATGGTGCTACGCAAGCGCCGGTGGAGTTGCGCGAAGACCTGAACGAGGCGGCGCGCCCGGCCCAGTTGGCAATCGGCGCCGATGGCGATGGCGCGCTGCTGGTAGAGGGACGCAATAATGATTCTTCCGGCATTCCGGGCGCGCTGCGCTACGCGGTGCGGGTGCAGGCGATCGCAGACGGCCAGGTAATCGTGGCCGGCGACCGTTTACAGGTGCGTGGTGCGCGCACTGTGACGCTGCTGGTGGCTGCCGCTACCAGCTACGTCAATTTTGCCGATACGAGCGGCGATCCTGTAGCGCGGGTGCGCCGCGATTGCGCAGGGGCGGCGCAAAAGCCTTATGCGCTCTTGCGGCAGGAGCATGTGAATTCGCACCAGTCACTGTTCCGCCGGTTCTCGATCCGGCTGGGCAAAGGACAGGATGTGCGCCCGACCAGCGAACGTATCGCCACCGCGGAATCGCAGCCCGACCCGACGTTGGCTGCGCTGTACGTGCAATATGCGCGCTACCTGCTGCTTTCCTGTTCGCGCCCCGGCAGCGAACCGGCCAACCTGCAGGGCCTGTGGAACGAGGGTACCAATCCGCCATGGGGCGGCAAGTACACAATCAACATCAACACCCAGATGAATTACTGGCCGGCGGGGCCGGCCAACCTGGGCGAATGCGTGGAGCCGGTGCTGCGCATGGTCGAGGGTCTTGCTGTGACCGGCGCCATCACGGCGCGCAAGGCTTATGGTGCACGCGGCTGGGTCACCCACCACAACACCGACCTGTGGCGCGGCAGTGCGCCAATCGATGGACCGTTGTGGGGAATCTGGCCAACCGGCGGCGCATGGCTGTGCAATACGCTTTGGGATCATTATGATTATTCGCGTGACGAGGCCTGGTTGCGCCGTCTCTACCCATTGATGAGGGGCGCATGCCTGTTCTTCATCGATACCCTGGTGGAAGATCCGAAGGGCAGGGGCCTGGTGACATCGCCTTCGATCTCGCCGGAAAACCAGCATCACAAGGGCGTTGCGATTTGCGCGGGCCCTGCCATGGACCGGCAGATACTGCGCGACCTGTTCCGCAACACGCTGGCCGCTCAGGTGCTGCTGAGGGAGGACGACGCCGAACTGCGGCGCGTACTGGAGACAACGATGGCGCGCCTGCCCGTGGACCGCATTGGTGCGCAAGGCCAGTTCCAGGAATGGCTGGAAGACTGGGATGCCGGGGCGCCGGAGCAGAAACACCGCCATGTATCCCACCTGTATGCCATCTATCCGTCCAGCCAGGCGAACGTGCGCGACACCCCGCAGTTGGTGCAGGCGGCGATGATCACGCTGAACACGCGGGGCGACAAATCGACTGGATGGGCCACCGCATGGCGGCTGGCCCTGTGGGCACGGATGGGGGAGGGTGATCGCGCGCACGCCATTCTGCTTGGCTTGCTGGGGCCGGAGCGCACCTATCCGAACATGTTTGACGCCCATCCTCCGTTCCAGATCGACGGCAATTTCGGCGGCGCGGCGGGGATCATCGAAATGGTGCTGCAATCCTGGGGCGATGAAATCCACGTGCTGGCGGCGCTGCCCAAGGCGTGGCCGGAGGGGAATATGCGTGGCATCCGTGCCCGCGGCGGAGTCGAAGCCGACGTCGAGTGGTCCGGCGGGCGCCTGCGGCGCCTGGCGCTGCGCGGCAAGCCAGGCGAGAGCGTCAGCGTGCGCTACCGCGGCGAGAAGCGTTCCTTGAAGCTGGATGGCAAGGGGCGGGCGGCCTGGATATTGCAAGGATGAGACTGAATGTTGGCAAACTGGACATAAGCTTTTTTGCTTTTGGGGTGGAATCAGTTATTCTTCAAGTTATCTATCAGATTTAATCCGGAGCATTTGAAGAATGATTACAAAAGAAGAACGGGTGGTGTACGGAACCGAGGACTTGCTGACCACCCTGTGCTCGTCGGTCACCCGCGTGCTGAACGTGGCGTCGCAAAGCCGGATTACCTACTCGGCCATGGTGCAGCGTATTACCAAGGTCGGCCTGAAACCTGATATTGGCTGCTTCGTGCTGTTCGACGGCGGCTTTACCGGCCTGGTTGTGCTGAACTTCTCGGCCGAAGCGGCGATGGAGATTTACGAACGCTATATGCTCAGCATGGGCATGCCGAAATCCGAACTGGCCAGTTCTTTCACTTCCGACGAAGTGGCGAACATCATGGGTGAGCTGATGAACCAGATTGTTGGCGACTTCACCGGCAAGGTGCGCAGCGAACTGCACACCAACATTACCCAGAACCAGCCGAAAATGCTGGTGCTGAACAAGCAGGTGACGCTGAGCGTGGATACCCCGCTCGACCGTCCGGAAATGCGCCGCGTGTCCTTCTTCACCGAGCGTAACAATATCTTCTACCTCGAACTGGCGATCGACCGCACCGAGTTTATTAAATTGCATGATTTCGAGAAGACCGAGGCCGAAGATCCGGATACCCTGCTGGAGCGCGAGCAGGCTGCCCAGGCTGCTGCAGCACCGGCCGAGGCCATCTCGTCGGATGACGCCGACGAGCTTTTGAAGTCCCTCGGCATGTGATCTAAAATAGGCTTTGCAAAAGCAGGAACGACGGTTATAATATTGCCTCTTTTCCCTGATAGCTCAGTCGGTAGAGCGACGGACTGTTAATCCGCAGGTCCCTGGTTCGAGTCCAGGTCGGGGAGCCAGAACACTGAAAAGCCCAGCCTTCACCGGTTGGGCTTTTTTCATGGTGTCGTTTCTTTTCTCGACTACTGGAAGACCGTACCGTGACCGATAATCCATATTCCCAGCCAAGCGCCGCTGTGCAGGCGGAGCACGATCTGCTTCCTTCCAAACCGGTGGCAGTTTCAATGTACAGGTTTTTTGCCTGGATAGCAGTGCTGGTAGCGCTCCTCGGCTTCTTCCAGCTATTTGATCCGGTACGGTTGGAAAGTGGTAAAAGTATCGCGGAAGGCATCGCTCCCCGCGTGGTACTGCTGTTAGCGATGGGGGGGCGGTTGTTTGCGGATACCGCCGTAATCGCTTGTGCGAGTTTGTCGCAGTCATATTCATTGCTGCGCTTGGCGTCTCTTCGAGCTTGCTATGCATCGCATTCAGCGTCGCAGGCTCGGGCGACGGCGCGCCGCTTTGGATCTCGCTTGCGGTGGTCGTTTTCCTTGTCTTTATTTACTGGATTTACGCCTTCGGTTTCTCGGTAAAAGCCCGGCGATATTTTTCAACATAGACCGGCCACTCACACGACTGCCCCAGGGTGGGCTGCCGCCGACAGGCTTAATGTGCGGGCCCAAAGTAGGGTTTGAACGCTTCTTGCATCTCGGGCGACAGTCGATGAAAGTCGATGCGCTGCTTCTTGATTTCTGCACGCAGTCGTTGTGTGCTTCCGGCGGCGCGTGCCAGGCGGGTTACCAGATCTTGGGCGAGTTCTTGTAGTACTTCTCTTGGAATCTGCTTTTGGTCGCGCGCCACAAACGTTTCTCGCGCCGGATCGCCATTGCATTCCTTGCCGGCGACCTTATAAACGCCGCCGTCAATGTGCTGAAAATACAGGCGCTGGCCTGGCTTGGGGTTGCGGCGTTTGGAATACCCGTTAACGAGGTAATACGTCGCTGTGGAATGCGTTGCTACACCGAATATCCATTCGCGCGTGGCCCAGGTTTCATTGTCGGCCATTGGCATGCACAGTGCGCGTATATCCTCAGGCAAAAGATCAAGCTTGGCGTCGGCTCGAAACCGCAGGCCCAGGACGGGATCTCGCAGGAACTGGGGAGGGTGGTTGCTTTCCTGCGCGCCCGCACTGGCGCAGAGTAGCGCAAGCAAAACGGCTGTGCACCGGCCCTTAATAGCGGTCGATAACATGAGATGGTCTTTCTGCTCTGTATTCGGAAACCAGTCCAGAAGTCAGTTTGAATGAAGTCGGAATTACACCGGCTTCCACTGGTGCGGCTAGTTTTTTATTTTTCGCTCGACATTCTCTTGCACATCGTTCCAACCTGCAAACATTTAAAAATTATCAAAAAGAAATAAATAGTGCCGTGCGGAAACTTGTGATATGATAGTTTGTGAAGTTTGACGATTGGATATTTGACATGAAACCCACTCACATCAACGCCTCGGTGAACACCCATTACCTGGACAAGGTGATGGACGTTGCCGAACAGATGTCGGTTGAGGTGATTGTCGACATCCTCGATGTACGCGGCATGAAGCTGGTGTCGAAAGGCACGCGCGTCACGCGAGCCTTGCGCGAAAAACTGATCGCACATAAGTTGATGCGGCCCTTCGAAGCTTCGATCCGCATCACCGATGGCGTGGACTCCCGGGCGGTTGCCCAAGTGGCCGAGAGGCTGGCCGATGTCAGTGCTCCTGTATCCAGCCTGCTACGCAGCGTGCCGGCTGGCGGCAATTCGACCCTGCAGGTATTGCGGCAAATGGAATTCGGCAATGCGATGGCGCTGATGTTGACCGCGTCGGACAAGGCCGGCGGGCCATCGCTTGAACATGCGGTTTTGGTCAGCATGCTTTCCATTTGCATGGCCAAGACTTTGCGCCTCAATGAACAGGACCAGATGGCGGCGGGCTTGGCCGGCCTGCTGCACGATATCGGCGAGCTGTATGTCGATCCCCGTTTCCTTGCGCGCGGCAAGCGCTTGCAGCCGCATGAATGGGCGCACGTCGTGGTACACCCGCGCACCGGCCAGATGCTGATCGACCAGCTGGAATCCTTCCCGCCATCCGTCGGGCGTGCGGTGGCTGAACATCATGAACGTTACGACGGCACGGGCTATCCAAGGCAGGTCTGCGGCCAACAGATTAGCGGCCCGGGGCAGGCAGTCGCCGTGGCCGAAATGATCGCCGGTCTGTTGCTGAAAGACCATGCGCTGGAACGCGCGGAGCTGGCGCTGAAAATCGTGCCGGGCGAGCAAGCGCCGGAACTGTTGGCCGCCGTTTCAGGCGCCTTGCGTCAGTGCCCGCACGGTGTCGTGGCGCCGGAGGCAGCGGCCTGGCGGGCAGGCGAAAGCGTGCCGGGTTTGTATGCACGCATTTCGGCCATTCTTAACCTGGGCGAGCGCCTGATTGAAGGCCCGGCGGCGAAATCCGAGCGAACCTGCAAACTTTTGCGAGCGACGCAGGAGCGCGTGCGCAAGATCCAGCGCGCCTTCGTCAGTACCGGCCTGGATGGTTATTTGCAGCCCATGCCATTCGGTGCTGCATCCGACAGCCTTCTTCTATTCGAAAAGGACGTGGCGAGCCGGGAACTGCAATGGCGCTTGCGCGACCTTGCGCGCGACCTTGCATTGCAGGCTGAATCGCCGGACGAAAAACTGGTATTGGCATCGCTGATTAATCTGCTCGATAACGACGAAGGCATCGTCGAACCGCAGCGGCGTCCCCCAGTCCCGCTGCATGGCATGGGCCCGCAGACCGCCGCCGACAGGCGTTTAATGCGGGCGTAGGTGGTAAAATGGCTTGGTACTGAAAGCCCGGCCATTCGGTTGGGCTTTTTGCTTTGCGCGGGAGGATGACATGGCAAAAAAGAAAGAAGAACTCGATCCGGAAACCCTGGAACTGATCCAGTGGTGCATCGAGGTGGAAGATTTCCTGGTCAAAGGCGGCGCCACGGTGGAGCAGGCCCAGGACCATATCGAAGAACAGATTGAGTGGTTCACAGACCTGTTCTATGACGGCTTGACGCCGGAAGAAGCGGCGAAGGAAGCGCTGGCTTGAACCTCTTGGCACCGCATTAAAAAAGGCTTTGCGATCGCTCGCAAAGCCTTTTTTATTTGGCTTGTGCCTATCATACGGCATCTACCAACCGGAGCCATCCATGAAAATTTTCGCCACAACCGTTACAGCGATCTCCCTCCTCGCTGCCCAGCCTGCTTTTGCGCTGGAACAGAGCGCTTCCGTCAAAGTCACCAGATTGCTGCAGACGCCTACGAGCTGGAATGGTGCAGCGCTGGCATACCCGAACGGGCAGGCTGAGGTGACGGCCATGCTGATCGAGATCGCTCCCGGAGCGGAGACGGGCTGGCACCTGCATCCCGTTGCCTCGTTTGCCTATATCCTGGAAGGCGAACTGGAAGTGAGCCTGAAGGATGGCTCGGTGAAGCACCTGAAGGCGGGCCAGGCGCTGGCGGAAGTGGTCAATACGCTGCATAACGGCCGCAATGTTGGCAAGGTTCCGCTCAAGCTGGTGGTGTTCTATGCTGGAGCCTCCAATAGCACGCTGACGGTCACGGAATAGTGTCTAAAAATTATAGTGGGTATATAATGCCCGCTATTTTGCGGCGACAGACCGCAACCTGTGGGGAGAATAGGGGACATCCATCAAACCGCCCACAAGGAAAGAACATGATGAAGTTGTCCAAGATGCACGTGCTGGTGAGCCTGGCTACTGTGCAGATGGCCGCCATGGCCCAGGAAGCAACCCAGGCCCCAGCCGGCCAAATGGAAGTAGTGACCGTTACCGCACAGCGCCGCGCCGAGAATATCCGCGACGTGCCGGTGTCCGTGTCCTCGATCAAGGCCGAAAAACTGGACATTTTGCTGTCCGGCGGCCAGGACATCCGCGTCCTGGCGGGCAAGACGCCATCGCTGAACGTCGAATCGTCGACCGGCCGTGTGTTCCCGCGCTTCTACATTCGCGGCTACGGCAATGCCGACTTCGCCGTGTTCGCCTCGCAGCCGGTTTCGCTGATTTACGACGACGTCGTGCAGGAAAACCCGATCCTGAAGGGTTACCCGATGTTCGACCTGGCCAACGTGGAAGTGCTGCGCGGCCCGCAAGGCACCCTGTTCGGCCGTAACACCCCGGCCGGCGTGGTCAAGTTCGAATCGGCCAAGCCAAGCCTGCGTGGCGTGGAAGGCTTCTACAACGTTTCCTACGCTACCGACGCTACCGTCAACCTGGAAGCCGCCGCCAACGTGCCGCTGTCGAAAGAGTGGGCCCTGCGCGTCTCGACCCTGCGCCAGCACCGCGACGACTTCGTCGACAACACCTACACCGGCGAGAAAGATGCGCTGGAAGGCTACAACGAACACGCTGAACGCGTGCAGGTGCTGTACCAGCCGAACGGCGTGTTCAACGCCCTGTTCAACGTGCACCAGCGCCAGACCACCGGCAGCTCGCGCCTGTTCCGCGCCAATATCATCAAGAAGGGTTCCAATACCTTCGCCGACGGCTTCGATCCGGAAAAGATCGCTATCAACGGCCGTGAAGACCAGGAACTGAAGACCCAGGGCGCCAATGTGCGCATGAGCTGGGACCTGGGCGCGCACAAGCTGTACTCGATCACCGGCTACGAGACCGTGGCTCGCTACAACTCGCGCGGCGACATCGACGGCGGCAATCCGGGCGACGCGCCAGCAGTGCCGTTCCAGGTTGCCACCGCAGCCTTCGTACCGGACATCAAGCAGTACTCGCAGGAGTTCCGCGTAGAGTCCAAGTACACCGGCCCGATGAACTGGCAGGCAGGCGTGTACTACTTCGACGAGAAGGCAGTGGCAGGCCAGGATAACTTCAACGTTGCCGGCGACCGTACCTCGCGCGTGAAATCGCAGCAGAAGAACGAAGCCTGGGCGCTGTTTGGTTCCGTGAACTACGCCGTGAACGACGCGTTCACCGTGCGCGGCGGCCTGCGCTACACCGAAGACAAGAAGGACTTCGATACCCTGGAAACCACCGGCACCACGCTGGTTGGTCCTAAATCGGTTTCCGAATCCAAGGACAAGTTCAACTGGGACCTGAGCGGCACCTATAAGCTGAACAACGATGTCAGCCTGTACGCCCGCTACGCAACCGGCTTCCGCGCGCCATCGATCGCCGCCGCTTCCACCGCGGTGCCG
This sequence comes from Pseudoduganella sp. R-34, assembly GCF_049904655.1. Lineage (NCBI taxonomy): Bacteria > Pseudomonadati > Pseudomonadota > Betaproteobacteria > Burkholderiales > Oxalobacteraceae > Pseudoduganella > Pseudoduganella sp. R-34. The sequence continues at coordinate 5,006,705 of NZ_CP184572.1, read as the reverse complement.
ATCACCGTGGCTGACGCCGAAACCATCACTTCGATCGAAGCCGGCGTGAAGGCCGACCTGTGGAACCGCCGCGCACGCGCAACCCTGAGCGTGTACGACTACGACGTGAAGAACCAGCAGCTGACCGTTGTTGGCGGCAACTCCAACGTCACCAAGCTGATTAACGCTGCCAAGACCAAGGGCCGTGGTATCGAAGGCGAAATCGAAGGCTTCATCACCAACGACTTCAAGATGTCCGCCAGCGCCTCGTACAACTTCACCGAGATCCGCGATCCTTCGCTGTCCGTGAACAAGTGCGCGCAGTGCACCATCCTGGACCCGATCAACTCGTCCGGCCGCGTGGTCATCGACGGCAACGCGCTGCCGCAGGCTCCAAAGTGGATCATCAACCTGAACGCCCGCTACAACTACCCGCTGGCAGAAGGCAACCTGTTCGTGGTGACCGACTGGTCCTACCGTTCGAAGGTGAACTTCTTCCTGTACGAAGCAGTTGAATTCACCGGCGCTCCGCTGACCGAAGGCGGCCTGCGCGTGGGCTACAACTGGGCCGGCGGCAAGTATGAAGTCGCAGCCTTTGCACGCAACATCACCGACCAGCGCCGCGTCACCGGCGCCATCGACTTCAACAACCTGACCGGCTTCGTCAACGAGCCACGTCAGTTTGGCGTGCAGTTCAAGGGTTCGTTCTGATCCTCCGGTAAAGCCGCCGCGCGAGCGCGTGGCTTTATCAATACAAGCGGCCTGCGGGCCGCTTTTTTTGTTTTCCGGCTCGGAAGAGATAGGGTAATCTGACTGAACGCCACCGCAAGGAGCCGCCAAATGAATGCGTTTGCCCGCCTTTTGTCGATTGCCGTACTGTGTGCAGCCAGCTTTACTTGTAACGCCGCGACCCCTCTGCTGAAGGCGATATTGCCCAAGCCAGTCTTGCCGGGCGTCCCAAAGGATGCGCCATGCCAGGACGATGTGGTCAGCAAGCTGTGTCTGATGGAGACCATTATCTGGTTGCGAGGCATGCCATTGACGGCAATGTGGCACCAGCAAGACTAGCAACAACTTGACCGGCTGCTGCTGGCATTGTGCGCGGAGGACACCCGCCTGCCCGACGGGCAGCCGGAAATCCTGGTGTTTTCGCGTACATTCGTGAGGCAGTTCTACACGTGGAAGGACTGGAGCGGCGTGGGGACGACGTTGCGCGCGTGGCGCAGCAAGTCGCCTGATTCGCCGGCGCAGGCTTTGCTCGAAGCATTGTATTGGCAAGCATACGCTTGGCACGGCCGAGGCGGCGGATATGCCGGCAGCGTGCCGCCAGAAGGCTGGGAATTGTTCCGCGAAAGGATGGCGAAGGCTCGCGCAAGGCTGGAGGACGCCAAGGCGGTGGCGGGCAACTGCCCTTTGTGGCATAGCACTTACATCGACGTCCTGATTGATTCAAACGTCGCGCGGGACCGCCTTGACGCGGCTTACGATGACGCAGTCAAGGCATTCCCGGAGTCGCAGCAGATCCATTTTTCGATGTCTCGCGCCAAGCAGCGCAAGTGGGGTGGGGCGCCAGGCGAATACGAACGCTTTGCGCGCCGGGCAGCCGGCCTGTCGCAGCGGAGTGAAGGCGGCGCCATGTATGCGCGCTTGTTCTGGATTCGGGACTATGACGATGAGTTTGAGTTTGGCCGGCCGGGCGATCCGGACTGGAAGCTGATGAAGGCTGGCTTTGAAGACATGCTGCGGCGCTTTCCGGACCAGGTCCACAACCGCAACAAGTATGCCTCCTACGCTTGCCGCGCCAACGATCGGGACACTTACCTTAAGCAGCGACAGGAATTGGAAGACGCTATCGAGGACGAGCAGTGGCCGGAATCTTGGAAGGTCGATGTCTGCGACCGCCGCATGGCGAAAAACACCGATTCGGGGCCGGTTCAAAAAAAATGAATGGCCAGGACTAGGCAAATCGGAAATGGGTCGATATAATGCGGCCTCTTTTCCCTGATAGCTCAGTCGGTAGAGCGACGGACTGTTAATCCGCAGGTCCCTGGTTCGAGTCCAGGTCGGGGAGCCAGAACACTGAAAAGCCCAGCCTTAACCGGTTGGGCTTTTTTCATTCAGGTTTCATTTCTGCGTTCGAATGGCGACGTTCTATCCGTAAGCCGTGTTTGCGATCGAAAAGTGACGGCTCAGGCGACTGATATTGCAGTTCGTCGCACGTAATGGGTGGGCGTAATCGGATCGCCGGTAGACTTTGTTTCATTGGCAATAGCCCAACATGAAGGAGAGAACATGCGCTTTCGCTTCCTCGCCGCCGCTGCGGCCCTGATCCTGACCACTGCAATCCCCGCTAGTGCTGCGGACAAGCTCGATGCCGTCTTGACAAGGGCCATGGCCGGCACCAAGGTCCCCGCTGCTGGCGTGCTGGTGATGCGGAACGGGCAGGTCGAAGACCAGGCAGTGGCTGGCGTTCGCCGCAATGATGAAGAGGACGCCGTCACGCAGGATGACGCGTGGGTGATCGGTTCGACCGGCAAAGTGATGACGGTGGCCATGGTTGCGCGTTTGGTCGAAGGGGGTACCCTGTCTTGGGATGCGTCCCTGGAACAAATGCTGCCCGATCTCGCCAAGACAATGCGGCCGGAATATCGTCAGGTTACATTGATCGATCTGTTATCACACAAAGCCGGTCTACCGCGTGATCTGCGCAATACCAAGGCTCTCAACACCTACTTTGGAGACACCCGCGCGTTGACGCAGCAGCGCTTGGCTTACATCACTTCCGCACTCAAGGAAAAACCAGCGCGGAAGCCACGTTCGGCTTTTAGTTACAGTAACACTGGATTCCTGATCGCGGCTGCCATTGCCGAACGCGCCACTGGAAAACCTTACGACGAGTTGATACAGGCTGAAGTCTTCGGGCCGCTAGGCATGGCCACAGCAGGTAGCGGCGCAACCCACGACGGCCAGATCCGCGGACACAGCAAAGGCAGGCCGAAACTGGAGGTCAAGCAGGAAGCCGATGGCGTGCCGGACATGTACGCGCCGGCTGGATTCCTGCACATGAGCCTCGCTGACTGGGCGCGTTTCAGTCTCGACCAGTTGGCTGGCGCTAAAGGACGGGGCAAGCTGTTGCTGCCTGCCAGCTATAAGCTGATGCAGACGGCCCAGCCGGGTAGTGGGGCAGGGCTCGACTGGGGAGTGCAAGCGTCAATCGCCGGACGCAAGGGGCCGGCACTGGTGCACCAGGGTTCCGATGGCAACTGGCTTGCGGTGGTCGTTTTATTCCCCGAACAGGACAGCGGCGTGCTCGCCGTGGCCAATGCGTTCGAAGACATGGGCGCCGATGTGGTCATCAATGGGATGCTGGGCGCCTTGTTTCCGACGCTGGCTCCGGCCAAATAAATTCCGACGGCAGAGCGCCATGACGTTCTGGCACCAGCTGCTCTTGAATGGCCCCGAGAGAAGTCGCGGGGTCGTTTTCACTTAATTATTCCTCCAATATTCCCACCACTGTAGGCATTTCCTACAGACCTTGAAGGATTGGGCTCGAGCGCCGCCCTGCGATACTATATTGCCATCAGTTAGCAAACTAGGTTCTCATGTCTCTATTCGATGCTTTTCTGGATGTACTTTCACTCGTATCCGTGCAGAGGCATAAGCACGAATTGGCCGCGGTCCGACGCAATTCGAGGATGGCGTTAGAGGAATTGCGAGAAAGTAGTCGGACGCAACGGGAAGAGGTCGAGAACGCGCTGCATCGCGATGCGGAGGTGTTGAAAGCCAATGCCGAAGCATCCTACAGGCGGGGATTTGCCGAAGGCCGGGAGTTCGAAAGGCTCGAACATGCCGAGCGAATTCGTGCCGCTGCCGAAGAGTCCGAACGTAAGGAACGGGAGGCTGCGCGCGAGCGGGCAAAATGGGTTGTTAGTCCAACTCCCATCGGATTCACGAGCCAAATTCGCGACGAGTTCATGCGCGACGTGGAAGCGCGGGTTGAATATCCGCCACAGCCCCAGCAATGGAAAATGATACTCGCCGACGATCCCGCTACCTACGTCATTGCGGGAGCTGGCTCAGGAAAGTCCTCGTCCCTCGTTTTGCGAGTCATCGCCCTCAACCTGTATCGTGAAATCGACCGTAGCCGCATTTCGGTTTTCACCTTTACCAAGGATAGCCGCGCGGACTTCGTGAAGAAACTTCGCGAATCCATGAAAAAATGGGGAGTAGACCTCTCAGAAACCGATGCGAGAAGCATTGTGCGCACATTCCATTCCATGGTGCTGAAGATGGCGCGGCAGAGCATGTCGCCCCCGCCTAAGGTACTGGAGCTATTGGATCGCGAACGCAAAGGACCAGTGCGGGACGTCGATGTCGAAAACTTCCTCGAGTTGAGCGAAGAAGACGAGCTGGAGGATGAAAGCGAACAGGAGGCAACTTCGGTTGCTTCCAGGCGCGAAGACATCGTCGATGACAGCCCGGATACGCATAAGCTCGACGACCTTCTTCGCATAGCCTACGAACGGGCATTCAGCAGGAACGAGGAGTTCCACGGCCTTGTCGTCAAGCTTTTCAAGCAGCGATTGACGCTGACCCGACGCGCGACGGACAAGAGCACGCAGGGTAACATCGCCAAAATTGCAAAAGTGGACAAAAAGATGACCGAGGCGCTCGACATCAAGTGGAGTGCGGAAGTCGCCCCCGGCGTGTGGCCGCTGCCCGGAATCGTGGCCGAGACGACAGCGATTTCTGTGTCCTCGCAGTTTTCGCAGGAATTCTGGGTCAACGGCTACGTACCCCAAATCGGGGCTCACATTGTCCTTGGCGGCGCGCAGTTCTACAAGGGCACCTCATTTGATGACGTGCCTTCGGCTGGCAACATCAACACAAAGCGTAAACTCCTGGCAGGGATTAGCGAAAAGCCGATTGTCTGGATCGATGACTTGGATCAGTTGACCGCCTTGCGTGCCACTCTGAAATGGCTGGCCGACGACGAGGAAAAGCGGAGCGAGGTCCTCATGTTCAACATGATCGCCCCGGGCGAATTCAAGTCGAAATCCATCGTCAAGGGCTTCCATGGCCTTGCCCAGTTCGTCGAAAACCTCGGCTTGCCCGTGGCAGACACGCTCTCATCAGCTAAAGCCACCAAGGATAACAACCTGGGGCGAGATATCGACTTCATGCGTGCCACGGCCCTGTTCTGGCCGTATTTCGAGGCTGTATTGGAAGAGCGCGGAATCTGCACGTTCAACCAGCTTTTTGCCCGGTTCTCTGAAGACAATCCGGAGAACTTTTCGAAGGTCTCCTCCCAGGTGCTCGGGGCCATGCGGCACCTGATGATTGACGAGTTTCAGGATGTTTCACCGCAGATTGTCAAATGGGTGCGTGGATGCCAAAAAGAGCTGGTCAAGCGGGGGATGGCAGGGTCGCTTACTTGCGTTGGCGACGATTACCAGTCCATTTATGGCTGGAGGGGCAGTTCGCCTGAATTTTTCGTGCGGTTCAAGGATAGTTTCCCCGCAATCTCTCACGGAAAGATCCTTTTGGAAGAGAACTTCCGGAGCAGTGATCGCATACTGCGATGTGCAGAGTCCGTATTGGCCGGCGTTCCGGGAATGGAAAGCAAGACCTGTCGAGCGAAGGGGGAATGGGCAGACTCTGCCACGCCCGTACGAATTTTCGAAGCGAAGAAGGACTTGCCGTACGCCGAGATCCGCCAGCACATATCGTCGGAAATCGAGCGAACGAAAGCCAGTGAAAGCCACCCTATGCTGGTGCTTGCGCGGAGCAGGGCCGTCCTTACGCAGCTTAGCGGCTCTCCGAATAGGTCTTGGGGGAAGAAGGCGAAACTCATGACGATCCACGGCTCGAAAGGGCTCGAGGCACAATCGGTGGTACTGCTCGGAGATTGCAACTACGATGGTACCAACCCGGTAAAGAACTTCCTTTATGCGCAGGCAGGGCTTGGAAGCTACGATGAGGCGCAACGTGCGGAGGCTAGGCGGCTCGCTTATGTTGGAGTCACTAGGGCCATGGAGAGCTGCACCTGGTACGCTGCAAAGAAGGATGGCGGGGCAATCGGCAGCATTCCCAAAGGCGCGGTATTTGCAGAATTCGCGCGCCTCGATCCACGATAGCGCGGCATACCGACGTTTATCGAATTCAACTGCAAGTTGCATGGCTTTCCTCGACAAGTGCCCAGCCTTCACGCGTTTTTTTAAAGCGCGGAAGGGCGCAGCCTCGGATGGACGCTGGAGCTGCAGGAATCGGCAAGTCGACAGTCGATTGCCGGGGCCGAAAACCTTGGCGCGGCCCCAGAGCCCGTTGGAGAGCTAAGGGGATGATGGCGCATAGAACTCAACGCGCTATTGGCTGAACAGGCGAAAGTGATTTACGAGATCGCATCGGCCCCAGGTTCATCAAGGTGGGAGGAGGCGGGAAGATAAGCTGTCGACAATCGTATGGCCCATTCAGTCGAGTAATTCGCAACGTAGCAATGCGTAAACATTCATGTCGATGTGCTTGCCGCGCACGAAGTTGGCTCCCCGCGCCACCCCTTCCTTGGTAAAGCCTGTTTTGATGGCGACACGTTCGGAAGCCAGGTTGCGGGAATCCATGCGAATCTCCAGCCGGTTTATCAGCAGGCTTTCGAACAAATGGCGCACCAATAACCGCACAGCCTGGGTGGCGATGCTTTGGCCCCGGAGTTAGGCCGAGAACATGGTGTAACCGATTTCGCGCGCGTTAAAGTAGGGTACTGAGCGGAAATGCCAGATGGTGCCAATGATGCGATCCGATTTGGAATCTATGATCACCAGGCGCTTGCTAGTACTCCCGCCGATACCAAAAACAGTCGGGCAATGCGGCCATGCCGATGCGCTGGTAGAAGGGTACTGCTTCCGGGACTGAACTGAGTATGAGGTTGACCGTTGGACCGAGATGCGCGCGCATTTCTTCGATCAGGCGCGCGCCGATGCCCTTTCCTTGCACCTCGTCGCTGACCGCCAGGTCGGACAGGTAGCAGGCAAACGAGAAGTCCGTCATGGCGCGCGCGATGCCGACCAGTTTTCCATCATCCATGCGTGCGGTCAGGATCAGGTTGGAATTCGCCAGCATCGCGCCCAGCCGCGCGGTGTCGTCCAGAGGGCGGCGGCGGCCCAGGCCAGATGCGTGCAAAAGATGGCGGAATTCGTCGATGCCGACGTCCGCTTCAACGGAGTAGGTGATGGTCGGATTCATGCACCGAATTTTACCAAATTGCCAACTCACCCAAGTCCGAAGACTCTGATCAGCAGTGCTGGTCGAGCCATTCGCCGACGAGTGGCCACAGGACTTTTTCCTGGTGCGAGCGGAAGAAGCCGAAGTGGCCGATGCGCTCCTGGTTGAAACTGGCGGGACTGAGCACGCGGTAATCAACCTTTGCGCTGGTGTACGCCTCGTGCAGCATGCGCGAGCCTGATTCGCGCAATAGTTCGTCATCGCCGAACGTGAGGCCGAGTACCGGGAAGCTGGCGCTGGCATAGGCTTCGCGCGCGCCGGGTTCGCCGGTGAGCAGGTAATCCGGCGTGAGGCACCAGCGGCGCCACTGCATCATTGCGCCGCGCGGAATGTCGCCAAGGATGCCCAGCCGCTTGCCGGGGAAGTAGCCGAGCACCCTGCAGAACAGCGGCGTCAGGACGTGCCACAGCAACGGCGCGGTACGCTGGATGCGCGGCTGGTTGTGGCGCGTGGCGCCGCTGCCAACGGCGATGTTGATCAAGCCCGCTACCTTGCCGATGGACGGCAGCAGTGGCGCGGTCTGTCCTCCCAGGCTGTGGCCGAGCAAGAACAGGGGAAGCGCGGCGTCATGCCGCGCGGCGTGCTGCACGACGGATTCGAGATCGAGCGCAATCCAGGTCGTGATGTCGGCCTTGCAGCGGCGCAGCGGTCCTTCGCGGGACTCGCCTATGCCGCGGTAATCGAAGGTCCATACACGGTAGCCCAATCCTGCCAGGAAGGCGGCGAAGGCGGCGTAGAAGCCTTGGGGAATCGCCATGCCAGGGGCGATCACCACCTGGGCGCGGGCGGGGCGCGGCGGATCGTGGCGGTAGGCGGCCAGTTGCTGGCCGTCCTGGGCTTGCAGCGTGAAGCGGGTGGCGCTCATCGTTTTGATCCTTCGTAGGCGACGCCGGTGTGGGATGGATTGGTGGCGAGCGTGCGCCAGGCGGCGCTGCTCAATTCATCAATTGCATTAAGCGGATTGAAGCCGACGCGCCCTCCCAGCCAGTTGCGCGCCAGTTCCTGTGATGGGCCGAGCAGCAGGGGGCCGTACAGTTCGATGGGCATCCGGCGCAGCACGCCCTGCTTGAACCATGGCTTCAACTTCTCGAACACCTCCTTGAAATGACTCGCCGTGCGCTGGCGGATGGCATCGTCATGTTCGGCACTCACGGCCTGGCGGCGGGCGAACAGGAAGCGCGCCATGTCCGGCTGCTCCACGATCCAGTTCAGGTGGGTGCTGACGATGGCATGGATGGCGAATTCGGCGTTTCCGGCCCGAGCCACATTGGCCTTGATCTGCTGCCAGTAGCTATCCAGCCCTTGTGCAAACAGCGCGGCGGCAATGCCTTCCTTGTTGCCGAAGTGGTGGTAGATGCTGCCCACCGACGACTGGCTGCGCTGGCGGATGTCGTCGATCGACGTGGCCTCGATGCCTTTTTCGGAAAACACGGCAAGGGCGGCGGACAGGATGGCTGATTTTCGGTCGGCTTGGGTCATGTCTAGAATATTGTTCTAGAATGACATTCTAGTCAAGTTTCTTCGTTTCGGGTTAAGCTCACCCGCATGAAAAAGACCAGGGCCCGGCGTACGGGACGCGCCATGTTTTTGAGCCTGCTATTCCTGGCCTTGTCGACCACGCAGCCGGCGGCTGCAAACCCCGCCAAGGCGCCGCAGCAGGTTGTTTATCCGCGACCGGAGTCCGAGCATGACAGCCGTTACCTGTACGACTGGGAGGTGTTGCGCACGGCGCTCGAGAAGACCCGCGCCAGGTTCGGGCCCTACGAGTTGCGCCAGGCCAGCCAATTCATGTCGCCGGCACGGGTGACGACCGAAGCCGCAGGATCAGGCTCGATCAATCTTTTTGTGCGGGCCACGTCGGCGCAACTGGAGCAGCAATTTCGCCCGGTGCGCATTCCGGTTGATCGAGGCCTGATCGGCTACCGCTTGCTGCTGGTGCGCCACGAGGACTTGCCCCGGTTCGCCGAGGTCAAGTCGCTCGACCAGCTGCGCCGCTTTAGCATTGGCCAAGGCAAGGGCTGGGTCGATATCGGCATCCTGCAGGCCGGTGGCTTCAAGGTGGTGGAAGGAAATAACTACGACGGTTTGTTCTCCATGTTGGAAGTCAGGCGCTTCGATGCCCTGTCACGTTCCGTCGACGAAGCCTTGAGCGAATACGATGGATGGCACAAGCGCTTCGGCTTCGAGGTGGAGCCTGACCTCGCGCTTTACTATCCGCTGGCGCGCTACTTCTTCACGCGCCGCGATGCGGAAGGGGAGGCGCTGGCGAACCGGCTGGAGGCGGGGCTGGAGGCGATGGTGCAGGATGGTTCGCTGCAGGCGCTGTTCATGACCTACAAGGGTCCGCTGATCAAGCGTTCCGGCCTGGCGCGGCGCCGCCTGTTCCGCATTCCCAATCCAGACCTGCCGCCGCAAACACCGCTGGCACGCAGCGAGTTGTGGTATCGGCCGCAGGAGCCGGCAGGCAAGCGATAGGCACGATCGCAATGGCCGGGTTACACTGGCTGGCAAGGAGGAGGCGCCATGAAAGCTTGGATATTGGCCGTCGTGACGGCTATCACCCTGGCAGGATGCAGCACCCCGCAATCGCACGAGCAACCACGCCAGCAGCAACCCTTCATTTGCCGGACGGTGGAGTCGGGCCTCGGCCAGCCCCTGGTCGATAACCAGCAGGGCATCGGCCATCCCGTGCGCGATGACGCCGGCAAGCTGGCCGGTTACAGCAGCCAGTGCGCCATCAAGCCGCGCATCCAGCATTTTTACTACACCGGCACGGGCTTCAAGCCGTTTGATATCGGGAACGGCTACCAATCGCCACCTGCCGATCTCAAGACGGTAGTCGTGAATGGCACGGTGGTGCCGTTTGTGGTGCGCGTGGAGGCCGGCACCATCAACCGTTTCATCTACACGATTGCGATGCTTGAGCGTGCGCCCTGGAACCACAAGCTGGTTTACTGGATGCGCGGCGGTGTCGGCATCGGCCACCAGCAAGGCACGGCAATGTGGTTCAGCGATGCCTTGAACGGCTCGGAGAAGCAGTTGATGCCGAAGCTGCTGGCGCAGGGCTATGCGATCGCCAATTCCTCCGGCAACGAGAGCGGCGTTCACTACAATATGCGGCTGGCCGAGGAGACGGCGGCGCAGACCAAGGCTTACTTCGTCGAGAAGTACGGCAAGCCGCTGTATACGATCGGCATCGGTGGCTCGGGTGGGGCGGTCCAGCAGTACATGTTTGCGCAAAATCGCCCCGGCCTGCTTGATGCGGGCATTCCGGTGCAGTCCTATCCGGACATGGTGACGCAGTCGATACCGGTTTCCGACTGCCCCTTGCTGGGGCAATACTTCCGCGACGAGGTGGCGCGCGATCCCAATTCGCCGTGGGCGACCTGGAGCCGCCAGTCGCTGGTGCAGGGCATGAATGCCAGCGACACCGTGAAGAATCCTTTTACCGGCAAGCCCGGCACCACCGAGTGCATCAATGGCTGGCGCTTTGCGATGCCGACGGTGCTGAACCCGCATTTCCGCGACAGTAAATTCGACAAGGCCATTGCCTTTTATGGTTATGCGCCGGAAGCTTTCGCCGGCGTGAAGTGGACGCACTGGAACGATCTGGAGGAGTTCTATGGTTCGGATGCAGAAGGGTTCGCGCCGATCCCGCTGGACAATGTGGGAGTGCAGTATGGCCTTGCCGCGCTGGTAGCGGGCAAACTTGGTGCCGATGAATTCCTGCGGCTGAACGCCTGCGCCGGAAGCTGGAAGGAACAGCGCGATTTCGTGCCGTATAAGCCTGACAGCGATCCTTTCGATTCGGCCAATATGCACCGTAGCGCGGCTTGCCGCGATCCGGCCGGGACACCGGCGCAGCGCCGGGAGGGCAACCAGGGGGCGATACGCGCGGCATTCGATTCCGGCCATGTGTTCACCGGCAAGCGGCTTGGCATACCGATGATCGACCTGCGTCCGTACCGCGAGGCGGAACTGGACATGCACAATGCAAGGCAGGCGTTTTCGATTCGCGCCCGCCTGCTGGCGGCTAACCCGGGCGAAGCAAAGCGGCAGGTTGTCTGGTTTGCAAGGCCGGACACGGATCTTTCGGGGCAGGTGATGCAGGCGGTATCGGTGCTGGACAAGTATCTTTCCAGCGGCGGCGCGCCGGCCGAATTTGCCGACCGCTGCGTGGACAGCGCCGGCACCGTGCTGGCTTCCGGTCCGCAGGCCTGGGCCGGCATCCTGGATGGCGGCAAGCCTGGCGCCTGCACGCAGGCTTTCCCGATCCATGCCAGCCCGCGCATGGTGGCCGGCGAATCGATCCGTGGCGACACCTTCAAATGCCGGCTGAAACCCCTTGCGAAGGCCTATACTGACGGGACTTATGGGCCTGCAATAAGGTTCAGCGATGCGCAAAAAGCGTGGCTCTCCCGGATCTTCCCGCAAGGCGTGTGCGATTACAATAACGGGTTATGAAGATCCCACCATTGAAATACCTTGTTCCCGGCACCCTGGCCGGGCTGCTGCTTGCCTACACCGGCATCGGCTTCCTCGCCGTGCCGGCTATCGTCAAGTCACAAGCGGCCAAGCAGGCCTCGGAAAAACTGCATCGCCAGCTCAGCATCGAGGAAGTCTCGTTCAATCCGTTTACGCTGGCCGCCTCGGTGCGCGGCCTGAAGATGATGGAGCAGGATGGCAGCACTGTTTTTGCCAGCTTTGACCGGCTGGGAGCGGACCTGTCGTGGCAATCCGTCACGAAAATGGCGCCAGTCGTGCAGGAAATCCGGCTGACCAGGCCTTATGTGCACCTGGCGCGCAACGCCGATAACCGCTACAACATCGACGACATCCTGAAACTGATCGCGAGCCAGCCGCCGTCGCCTGAGCCGGCGCGCTTCTCGGTCAATAACATCCAGCTGGAGGAGGGCAGCTTGTCCTTCGATGACAAACCGGCTGGAGTGACGCATAAGGTGCAGGACCTGAAACTGGGTTTACCGTTTGTCTCCTCGCTTCCCGCGGATGTGACGATTTTCGTGGAGCCGCTGTTCAGCGCCAATATCAATGGCGCGCCGCTGCTCCTGAAGGGCAAGGCGCGTCCGTTCGCCGAGCCGAAAGACTATGCGCTGGACCTGAAGCTCGATAAGGCCGACCTGACCAGCTACCTGGGGTACCTGCCGTTCAAGCCGGGCTTCATGCTGCCGTCGGCACACCTGGAGGCGCAGCTTAGCCTGACCGTGGTGCAGCCAAAGGAAAAACCGGCATCGCTGGTGTTGGGCGGGGAGGCGACGTTGTCCGGTGCGCAGTTGCAGCAGCTCGACGGCACGCAAGTGGCCAGGCTGGACGCCCTGAAGGTCAAGCTGGGCAAGCTGGACCTGCTGGCGCAGCGTTTCGAGATCGCGAAGGTCGGCATCGATGGGCTGGAACTCGATGTCAAACGCAGCAAGGATGGGGTGCTGAACCTGGATCAGTTGCTGCCTGCCGTCGCCCCTGCGCCGGCAGATGCGCCTGTGCCTGCGGCCAAGCCGGTAGCCACCGGGCCGGTCGTGCTGCTCAAGGAACTGGCTGTCAACGGGGCGGCGCTGCGCTATGCCGATGATACGCCGCAGGGCAACCTGCGCGCCGACCTGGCGAAATTCGGGCTGCTTGTGCAGGATATCGCTTTCGACGGCGCCAAACATACGCTGGACATCGCGTCTGTCAATTCGAGCAGTGCGCAAATCGACGTCCACCAGGGTAAGCAGGCCGGCAAGCCAGCCGGCGACCAGGCGGCAGCCAAGCCGGCAGGCGAAGGCACGACGCAGATCAGGATCGGCAAGGTGGAGATTGCCGACTGGGATGCGAAGTTGCGTGAGGACCTGCGTGACGAACCGACCGTGTTCAAGCTGTCGCCGCTGTCTCTGACCGTTGAAGGCTATTCCAACGCACCGGGCGCGGCTTCCGAAGTGGCGCTGAGAACCGCCGTCAATAAAGGCGAGCTGGAAATCAAGGGCAAGCTTGCGCCATCTCCGCTGAGTGCGGATCTGGCGCTGGAGCTGAAGAATTTCGACCTGCTGCCTTTGCAGCCTTATGTCACCGATTACGTCAACCTGCGCCTGTTGCAGGCTGACGTTTCCAGCAAGGCGCGCCTGCGGCTTGAAACGGGCAAGGACGGTGCGGTGGCCGGCGGTTTCAAGGGCGACGTCAGCGTGAACCGGCTTTCCACTGTCGACAAATCGAGCTCGAACGACTTCCTGAGCTGGAAAACGCTGGCCTTTGGCGGCATGGAGGTGAACTTCAAACCGTTCACCCTGAACATCGACCGCGTGGCGCTGGATGATTTCTTCGCCCGCGTCATCATCGACCCGAACGGCCGCCTGAACGTGCAAGACGTGATGCGCAAGGAAGGCGAAGAGGGCAAGAGCCTGACCGAGGCGGGCACGCGCGCCGAGGCAGTCAAGGATGCCAAGGCCAGGGCGAAAGAGGTGGCGCAGGCAGCGCCGCCGCCAGCCGCCGCGCCTGCTGCGCCCAAGGCGACTGCGGCCAAGTCTGCGGAACCGCTGCCGCCGATCCGCATTGGCAAGGTGCTGCTTTCCGGCGGGCGCGTGCGCTTTACCGACAATTTCATCAAGCCAAACTACACGGCCAACCTGAAGGACCTGGGTGGCACGGTAAGCGGCCTGTCGTCGGATCCGGCGCATGATGCAAACGTAGACCTGCGCGGCAACGTCAGCGGCGCGCCGCTGCTGATCGCCGGCCGTGTGCACCCGCTGAAGCAGGAGCTTTCGCTGGACCTGCGCGCGGAGGTGCGCGGCATGGAACTGTCGCAGCTGTCGGCGTATGCGGACAAATACGTTGGTTATGGCATCGAGAAAGGCAAGATGACGTTCGAGGTGGCCTACGCGCTGCAGAACCGCCAGTTGAAAGCCGAGAATCGCCTGGTGCTCGATCAGCTCACTTTCGGCAAGGAGAGCACGAACCCTGACGCCACCAGGCTGCCCGTGAACCTGGCGGTGGCACTGCTTAGCGACCGCAATGGCGTGATCGATATCAACGTGCCGATTGGCGGATCGCTGGACGATCCTCAGTTCTCGCTGGGCGGGATCATCCTCAAGGTGATCGGCAACGCCATCATGAAGACCGTCACTTCGCCATTCGCCCTGATAGGCTCCCTGTTTGGCGGCGGCGAGGAGTTGTCGATGCTGGAATTCGACCAGGGGCGCGCTGCGCTGCTGCCCGCATCGGAAGGCAAGCTGAAGTCGCTGGCCAAGGCGCTGACCGAGCGCCCTGGCTTGAAGCTGGATATTACCGGCCGCTTCGATGACGCGGCGGAACTGGAAGCGCTCAAGCACGTGGCGCTGGAACGCAAGCTGCGCCAGCTCAAGACGCGCGACCTGCAGGCGCGCGGTGCGGCGCTGACGGAAGGCGGGGTAATGGTGGCCAGGGAGGAATACGCCGGCTTGCTGGAGCGTGCCTACAAGGACGAGACCTTCGTCAAGCCGCGCAACGCGCTGGGCTTTGCCAAATCGCTCCCTGCGGATGAAATGGAAAAGCTGATGATGGCCAATACCAAGCTGGAACAGGACGATTTCATCACCCTCGGCAACCGCCGTGCGCAGGCGGCCAAGGACTGGCTGGTAAAGCAGGGCCAGGTGCCGCCGGAACGCATCTTCCTTGTTGCGCCCAAAGCCGGTGCCGCTGCCCGCGTCGACTTTGCCTTGCACTAGGAGCCACGCATGCCAACGCTGGAACTGGGTAGCGCGCAACTGCATTATGAGATGATCGAGGGCGATCTGAGCAAGCCATTGCTGGTGTTCCTGCACGAAGGCCTCGGCTGCATCAGGATGTGGAAGGAATTCCCGGAGCGGCTCTGTGCCGCCACGGGATGCGCAGGAATGGTCTACGAGCGCCAGGGATACGGGCAGTCTTCGCCGCAACCGGCGCTGCGCAGCATTCATTACCTGCACCAGTTTGCGCTGGCCGAACTGCCGGCAGTGATGGAGCGCCTGGCACCGGGCCGCGAACATATCGTGGTAGGACACTCGGATGGCGGCAGCATTGCCTTGATCTATGCGGCGGGACGGCCGCAGGGCTTGCGCGGGGTGCTCACCGCTGCTGCGCACGTGTTTGTCGAAGACGTGACGATCGAGGGCATCCAAACAGTGCTGGCGGCCCACAGCGCCGGCAAGATGCGGGCACTGGCGCGCTATCACGGCGACAAGGCCGAGCAAGTGTTTTTCTCCTGGGCCGATACCTGGCTGTCGCCCTGGTTCAGGCAATGGAATATCGAATACCTGCTGCCGGCGATAGCCTGTCCGTTGCTGGCAATGCAGGGCAGCGAAGATCATTACGGCTCCGGCGCGCAACTCGATGCCATTGAAAGGGGCACGCCTGGCGCCCGCCAGCTGCTCTTGCCCGGCTGCGGCCATAGCCCACACATCGAACAGCCGGATGCCGCCTTGCAGGCCATGGCGGCTTTCATCAATCCTTTGGCGGGGTAGGAGAAGGCTTCTGCGGCTTGGCATGCTTGAGCATTGCCGCCAGCAGGGTGACGTCTTCATCGCTTTCCGGTAGCGCGGTTGCGGCTTGCTGCTGCCTGCGCGGCGCACCTGGCGCCTTGGCGGAACGTGGGTGCGCCGGCTTTACGGTCGGGAGGGATGGCCCGGTGGTGGTCAAGCCGGGCGTGGACAGTTGCGGTGTGACGGCAGGTTCGCCCTGCGGCGCCACAGCGTTGACGATCGTCGCAGCCTGGGACGACGCGGCATCGCGCTCGGCGTGCCCCGGCGTTGAGGCCTGCGATGGTGCGGCCGGCAACGCCGATACCGGCGGCAGTTCCGGCGTAGGCCCATGGACCGGGCTGCCATCCTGAAGCCAGGCCCAGCTTGCGGCGGCAACGGCGAGCAGCGTCGCGATGGCCGCCAGACGGGCGCGCTGCGCCGCACTCCACCCGCTCCATTGGCGGGCCGGGACTGGCACGCTGCCGCCATTGGCCAGCCGCGCCAGGATGCGATGGCGATCGTCCCGCTGCGCGGGGCCTGTAAACAAGTCCGGCCGCATAAGTCCTCCCAAGCTTGATTTCGCTCGACCCGTCCGATTGCGGGGCGGCATAGGATTCCAGTGTCGCGCGCCAAATGCGCTTTCGTATTGATGGATCGCACCATGTTGCCATTTATCGTTGCGGGCATTTTCGTCGCGGCCAGCGCCGCGGGCTGGCTGTTGCTATTTCCGCCAAAGCGCCGGCCCAGCCCACGCCAGCGGCGCATGCTGTTGAGTGGTGTCGCGACTGCGCTGCTGGCAGCCGCGCCGCCATTGCTGGTGCGCCTGCTGCGTCCACGCCAGATGCTGCCGGCGTTCGACGACAGCAGCCGGCCTGCCGATCCGCAAATTGCCGCCTTGCTGCAAGGCGAACAACTGGTGCCGCCACTCCCGTTGCCGCCGCCGGCTTTCGCCACGGCGGAAGTGGAGTTGCTGCGGCCGATGCTGTCGCAGGCCGATCGCGACTGGCACCGGTTGGACAAGGATTTCGCGCAGCGCCTGCTGTTGGTGTTCAATGTCATGCGCGATCGGCACGGCTACGAGATGGCACTTCTGGAAGGTTACCGCAGCCCTGAACGGCAGGACCGGCTGGCCGCGGCGGGCGGCCATGTCAGCAACGCGCGCGCCTTCCAGAGCTACCACCAGTTCGGGCTGGCCGCCGATTGCGGCTTTATCCGTGAAGGAAAGCTGGTCATCAGCGAACGCGATCCCTGGGCCATGCGCGGCTACCAGCTGTATGGCGAAGCGGCGGAAGCGATAGGGCTGGTGTGGGGAGGCCGCTGGGCCATGATGGACTTTGGCCACACCGAATTGCGCGTACTCGAAACCAGGGCTTGAGGAGGCTCAAGAAGCGGCGCCCGGCTTGGTGGCAACATCGGCCAACCTGCCTCCCTTTTCGGGTCCATCATGCTGCAACGAACCTGGTACCTGCTCACCGACAGGCGCACCCTGAATGTCCTGGCCTTCGCATTGCTGGCGGGACTATTCCTGCTTGGCGCAGAACTCTTGCAACTGGCGCTGGTGTGGGCGCTGGCCGCTACCGCGGCGGTCGCATTGCTGGCGCTGGCCGTGCGGGGCGGCCGCCGCTACCTCTCTCACCGGCGTGAAGCCGAACCACCGCCGGCCGCGGAAACGCGCGCCGAGGCCGACCTGAATGCCGTTCGCAGCGCCATGCTGGAAGCCGTCGCCACGATCAGGAATTCGCGCCTGGGCCGAGCAAGCGGAGCACGCGCCTTGTACGAACTGCCCTGGTATATGGTGATCGGCAATCCGGCCGCCGGCAAAAGCAGCGCGATCACCCAGTCCGGCCTGCAGTTTCCGTTCGCCGATCCAAAGGCGGTCCAGGGCGTCGGCGGGACGCGCCAGTGCGACTGGTTCTTTACCGCCGAAGGCATCCTGCTTGATACCGCCGGCCGCTACGCGGTACAGGCCGTGGACCGGGAAGAGTGGCATGGCTTCCTCGGCTTGTTGAAGAAGCACCGGCCACGGGCGCCCGTCAACGGCATCATCATCGCGGTCAGCATCGCCGAGTTGCGCGGCGACGACACCGAGTCGGTATTGCAGCTTGCGCGCAGTTTGCGCCAGCGCGTGCAGGACCTGATCGAGAAACTCGAAGTGTTCGCGCCAGTGTATGTGATGTTCACCAAGGCCGACCTGGTGGCCGGGTTTGCTGACTTCTTCATGGACGCGGAGGTGGCCGAGCGCGAGCGGCCCTGGGGGGCCACAATGCCTTTCCGGCAGAAGGCCGGCTGCCGCGACATGCTGGCCTTCTTCGAGCAGAGTTTCGACGAGTTATGCGAAGGACTGCGCGAAATGGGGATCGCCACCATGGCCCAGCGCCGCCGCGAGCTGGTGCCCGCCGGCGTGCATACCTTCCCGCTGGAGTTCGCGGCGTTGCGCGCACCGTTGAAAGCCTTCTTGGCCACGCTGTTTGAAGACAATCCTTTCCAGTTCCGCCCCTTGTTCCGGGGATACTACTTTACCAGCGCGTTGCAGGAAGGACAGCCGCTGTGCGCGCAGTCGCTGCGGGTTGCGCAGCGCTTCGGACTGACTCGACCCGCCGAGCCGGAGCCTCGCATGGGAACGGGGACGCAAGCCGGATATTTCCTGCCCCGTCTTTTCCGTGAGGTGATCTTCGCCGACAAGGACCTGGTCTCCCAATATGCGACGCGCAGGCAGCGGCTGTTGCGCAACGGCGGCTTTGCCGTGGCGATCCTGCTGCTCGGCGTGGCGCTTGGCGCATGGACCTGGTCGTATTCGGGCAACGCGCAGCTAGTCGCCAATGCGGCGGCGGACCTGGACAAGGCTGTCAAGCTGCAGGCGCAACGCCCGGACCTGCAATCGCGCCTTGAAGCGCTGCAGCTCTTGCAAGACCGGATCGGGCAACTGGATACGCTGGACCGCGAATCGCCATGGCTGCTGGGCATGGGCCTTTATCAGGGCGAGGTGCTGGGCCGCAAGCTGCGCAGCGAGTACTTCAAGGGGATGGCTGAAATCCTGCTCAAGCCTGTCGCAGCCAGCCTGGAAACGCAATTGTTCGCCCTTGGCCAGCGCGAGGCGAGCAATGTCGAGGACTCCTATAACGCGCTGAAAACCTACCTGATGCTGGCCGATAAGGAGCATGCGGAAACCGGCCATCTGGGTGACCAGCTTACGCGCCACTGGCGCAGCTGGCTTGAGGCCAACCGCGGCGCCATGCCGCGCGAACAGCTATTGCGCAGTGGGGAAGGCTTGTTATCGTTTTACCTTTCGCAGTTGAACGATCCGGCCTGGCCGCGCATCGAACCCAAGCTGGCGCTGGTCGATACGGCGCGCGAGCAATTGCGCCAGGTGGTGCGCGGCATGACGGCGCGGGAGCGCGTGTATGCCGAGATCAAGGCGCGCGCCAGCACGCGCTATCCAGCGATGACGGTGGCGCGCATTGTCGGGGAGCAGGATCGGGAGCTGGTGCAGGGCAGCCATGCCGTATCGGGCGCGTTCACGCGCGAGGCATGGGAGGGCTACGTCCGCGCTGCGATCCGCGAGGCAGCAAACAGCGCGCTGCAATCGCGTGACTGGGTGCTGAAAACGGAGGAGCGCACGGACCTGACGCTGGAGGGCAGTCCAGAACAGGTGCAAAAGGCGCTGACCGACAGCTACAAGGCGGAATACGCCAAGGAGTGGCAAGCCTTCCTGCAAGGCGTCGCGATTGCCGCAATGCCCGACTTTTCGCATACGGTCGAGGCCATGAACCGCCTGGGCGACCCTGCCATCTCGCCGCTGCTGAAGGTCTGGAGCACCGTGGTGGCGCAGACGGGGTGGGACAATCCGGGCCTGGCTGCGGCCGGCGCGCAACAGGCGGAGCAGGGCCTGGCGCACTGGTTCAAGGCGCAGCTGTTCGAGCGCACGCCAACCGCAGGCGTGGTTGCGGCCTCGTTGCCGCAGGCCGGCGCGCTGGGCCGCGAATTTGCGCCGGTGGCCGGCTTGCTGGCAGCGCGTGACAGGGATGGCTCGCAGATGCGGACCTACCTCGACCATCTTTCGCGGCTGCGCGCACGCCTCAACGGCATCCGCAACCAGGGCGACCCAGGCCCGGGCGCCAGGCAGCTGATGCAGCAAACGCTGGAGGGCTCGGGTTCCGAACTGGCCGATGCGTTGCGCCATGTCGATGAACAGATGATGGCGGGGCTGGGAGAGGCGCAAAGGCAGGCGGTGCGGCCGCTGCTGGTGCGACCCTTGATGCAGGTCTTTGCGGGGCTGGTCGCTCCGGCGGAGGCCGAGATCAACAAGACCTGGCAGGCGCAGGTCTACGAGCCGTTCAACCGTACGCTCGCGGGAAAGTTCCCTTTCGCCCCCGCCGGTAGCGCAGAAGCGAGCCAGGCGGAGATTGGCCAGGTGTTCGGACCGGACGGCGCAATCGCAAAGTTTGCCGGCAGCGCGCTGGGGGCGCTGGTCGTGCGGCGCGGCGACGTGCTGGCTCCGCGGACCTGGGCCGACATGGGCATCAACTTTGCGCCGCAGGCCTTGCAGCGCTTTCCGGCCTGGATGGCGCCAGTGGCGGCGGGCGGGGTTGCCTCCTCTACGCAAACGGTCTTCCAGCTCTTGCCGCATGCCGGCACCGGGTTGGCAGAATATTCGATCGAGATAGACGGCCAGTTGCTGCGCTTTCGCAACGGCGTGCCGCAATGGGCGAACATGGTTTACCCGGGGCCGCAGGGAAGCAGCGGCGTGCGCATCAGCGGTGTCACGCCGGACGGAAAGGTGGTAGAGCTGTTTAGCGAGAGCGGTGCCACCGGGCTGCGGCGGATGATCGATTCCGCCGCTCGCACGCGCAAGGAAGAGGGTGTGCATGAACTGCGCTGGAACAGCGGCAGCGTGATGGTCGCGGTGGACTTGCGCATCACCAGCACGCCCGGGAGCGTACAGGGCGACGGCGGATTCCGGGGCATGCGCTTGCCCGAGGTAGTGGTCGGCAAAGGAAGCGCGCCATGAACGCCCAGTCACAGCGCGTCGCCTATTTCGGCAAGCTGCCTGGATGCGCTGATTTTGTGCGCTCGCCCGGCGACCAGGTATTGGTGGAGTTGATGGACCAGTGGCTGGCAGCTGTCATGCAGCGCCTCGCCGGTAATCCGCGTTGGCGCCAGCATTACGACGCATGCCCTCCGCTGGACTTTGCGTTTATCGGCACGCGCTCGCGCCAGGTTGTCTGCGGACGTCTGCTGGCCAGCCGGGACCAGTCCGAACGCCGTTTTCCTTTCACTTGCATGGCGGTGCACCAGGTCGCAAAGCCGCGCGATTTTCTTCCCTGCAGCCCGCTGGCGCTGGCGCCGGCATGGGAGGGCCTGGCTGTCGCAGCCGGTGCAGCCACTGCTGCAGCCACCCGGCCTGTCGACGGCATCTTGCCTGTGGCCTTGCGCGAGCTGGCGCCGGCGCAAGCTTCACTGGATGACTACCTTGCGCACGCCTGCCTGGACAGCCTGGAAAATTCGCTGGCGGCGCAGCAGGGAAGCATGCCGGTACGGAACCTGCTGCTGGCATTGGGTTTGCTGTTGTCGCCGCTCAGCGAACACCCTCCGGTCACCGCGCGCAGCCTGGCGCTGCCTTTGCCGCGCGACGCAGTATTGCGTGCGCCGGTTGCCGCCTTCTGGATGTCGTTGGCTGCGCCGTTGCTGGCGCGCCAGGACCTCGAAATTGCGATGTTCCTCGCGCCTGTCGCCGGGCAGCCGTCGCTGGTCCTCGGGCTCGATGGCGCCAACCCGGCCAGCCTGTATTCCGTGATAGATCCGGAGGCGGGGCAGGATGGCATGGTGGTGCTTGGCGACTGCGCGTGGGCCGAAGCCGCGGCCCATGGCGATGCTCCCTTGCAGCGCCTCTCGGCATGCCTGGAACAGGGGCAGCTTGGCCTGCCCGTTGCCATGCAGCTGTTCCATGAAACCTTCTGCTGATAAGGGAGCCTGCCATGCGCAAGTCGGCCCTGGTCCTTTTCCTGGCCTGCACGCCAGCGTTCGCGCAACTTGCGCCGGTCATCGTATCGGGCACCGTGCCCGACGAAGCGACCAGGGCGGCCATCTTGCAGCGGGCGCGGGCCCTGTATGGCGCTGCGCGGGTAGTCGACCAGCTTGCGGTCGGCAGCGTGGTGGCGCCGCCCAATTGGAGCGCGCATATGCAGAAGCTGCTTGCCGAGCCACTGAAGCAGGTGACCCAGGGCCAGTTGACGGTGGAAGGCAACCGGGTTGGAATCCGCGGCGATGTCGCGAACGAGGCGCTGCGGCAGCAGGTGGCCAGCGACCTTGCCAACAGCCTCAATCCAACCTATACGATCAGCAACGGCTTGCGCGTCAACGCCCCGGCGCAAAAGATGCTCGATACTGCTCTGGCTCGGCGCATCATCGAATTCGAAAGCGGGCAAGCGGTGCTTCGCCCTTCCGGCATGCTGATCCTCGACGAAATGGCGGCCGTCCTGGGACAGATCGGCGGCCGCAAGGTTGAAGTGATCGGCCACACGGACAATACCGGAACGCGTGAGGGCAACCTGTCGCTAAGCCTGGCCCGCGCCGGCGCGGTGCGCAGCTATCTTGCGGCCAAGGGCATTGCGGCAGCCAGCATCGCGGTTGCGGGTGCAGGCCCGGACCAGCCGGTGGCAGACAACGCCAGCCCAGAAGGGCGTGCGCGCAACCGGCGCATCGAGTTCCGGGTCGCGGACTAGGGCAGGGTCATGGCTAGGGTGGCCGGTCGCGGCGGCTGCCTGACAACGTCCTGGTAGGCCGCCAGCGTGGTACTGGTGGAACTGGCGAGCGAATAGCGCATGGCGCAGAAAGAGGCCAGTGCGGCCAGGGCGAAGACGCCGCCCGCGATCCAGAGCGGCGCATTGCTTTGCAGTTTGTGCGCGATATTGTCCGGCCGCGCGGCGCGCGGGGCAAAGCCCTTTTCCTTGCCGCGCAGGTGCGCTATCTCGTCCCCCAGGCGGGCAGTGAGGTAGGAAAGGCGGTCGGCATTGTCCAGGGCATAACGGCCCTTGAAGCCAAGCAGCAGGCACATATGGAATACCTGCAGCGCCTGCAGCCTTTCGCTGCCGCTGAGGCGAAGCTGTTCCAGCTTGTCGAAGAAATGCTCGCCCGCCAACTGGTCGCCGAACAGCAGCAACTGCAAGGGCCTGCGCTCCCAGGCGTCGCGCAAGGGAAATGCGGACGCCAGGATGGTCTCGTCCAGCGCGGCGCAGAAGGCGTACTTCGCGGCGTCGATGTCTTCGGCTGCGATGTGCAGTTCGCGTGCATGGCTGCCAAGTTCGTCGAGGAAGCTGCGGATGGCGGCGGCGAACTCGGTCTCGCCGGGAGGCGCGCTGCCGTGGCGCAGCAAGGACAGCATGTGGAAACCTTCGTGCATCAGGTCCACCAGGGCCGGGACGCGTTGTTGCGGGGGCGCGGCGCGCCGTTCGATGAAATGGCTCATGCCGTCACCACCAGCAGTTCAAGCCGCAGTTCCTTGATCCCCGCAGGGACATAGATGGAAATCGATTGCGCCTTGAGCATCTGCTCATACAGCACGCCGCGGTTTTCCAGCGCAAAGTAGCAGGTGTCGGGACGCACCGGAATGGCGGAAGGGACCTGCGGTGCGTGCACCAGTTTCACGCCCGGCATGGCGGAAAGCACGCATTGCTCCACGTCGTCCGGCGCACCGGCCTTGACGCGCAGCGGCACTGCCTCGACCAGCTCAAGTACCGGTATGGCCGCGGCAATGGCGAGATAGAGGGTGGCGCCGGCGCCGATCTTGCCCGAATCGAGTTTGCCGATGTGGTAGCCGGGTTTATCCTCGCGCAAGGCGACGGCGAAGTAGCGCGCCGATATCACCGTGTCGAGAAGCTCCCGGATCAGGGCATCGAGCTGCAGGAAAGGCGTGCTGGGGGCGGCATGGTCGTAGGAAGGCAGGGTGCCAAGGTGGACCAGGCGCGAGTACGTCATCAGCCCGCCGGCAAGGCCGAGCATGGCCTGGTACAGGCGTTCCGGATGGAGCGACGGGTGGCGCAGCAGGTGCAGCAAGGTTGCCGCCGACGTGGAGACCGTGTGCAGCAGCCAGAATGACGATACGTCGCCGCTGCGGAACTCGATCACATTGCGGCTCGGCTCCCGCATGTGGCCCTGCAAGGCGTTGACCTTGGCCTGCAGCGCGTCCATCAGCTGGTCGAGCAGGAGCTTGAGGCGCGGCGTCGCGTTGATGGACAGCGAGGGCGGCATGAAGGATGGATCGATCTCGAAGCAGCCGGATACGACGCGGCGCAGCCGCAGCAAGGGAAAACTGTCATAGGCGCCGCGGGGTTCGAGGTCCGATACCAGTCGCACCTGCTTGCGCAGGTAGGTCAGCCCGGCAGGCAGAGCATCGCTGAACAGGTCCGCCGTCTCGCGCTCGGACTGCTGGAAGCGGTCGGCGTCCTGCGATGGCAGGGCGGCGTGATAGCAGACTTCCTGCACCTCGGCCGGCACGCTGGCGAGGTCGATGGCTGGCGGCAGCGGGTCGCTGGCGGGAGCGTCGAATATCCCGCCTTCGGGGAAGATCGCGCGCAAGGCCAGCACGCGCAGCTTGCCGTTCACCAGTGCCGCCGTGTCCCACTCCACCGTTTGCACGCCCCACAGCATCGGCTGCGCGGCCAGAACGGTCGCGTGCATGCGCGCTTCGTGATAGCGGTCCTGCTGCTGGAAGTGTTGCGGACGCAGGAACAAGCCTTCGCTCCAGAGGATCTTTGCAGGTAGTGTCATGCCGGCCTCCTTGGTTGAGGTATCCATTAAAACTGGCCGCGTGCAGCCAGCGTTTGCGCGGGCGCAAACAGCGGCGCGGCGATGTCGGCGGCCTTTGAGACAACGCAATGGCGGGAATGCGCATCGATTCAATAATGGCCTTCACTTTGCGGAAGGAGAGAACGATGCGCAGATCATTGACCGCAGTATTGATTGGCGCGGCCACGCTGGCCGGATGCGCCGTTGATGCGCCGCTGCAGGGCGCCGACAGGGCCAGCCACCAGACACTGGAAAAAATGCTGGCAGATGCCGACCGCGCTGCTGCGGCGGGCCAGCATGAGAAATCGCACGCGGCGCTGAAGGCAGCCGCCACAAGCTACCCCGCCGAGAAAGCGCCCTGGCTGCAAATGGCGCAGATGCGATTTGACCGCGGCAATTACAGCGACGCCATCGTGCAAGCGCAGGAAGCGCTGCAGCGCGATCCAGCCGACAAACAAGCCCTCAGCATCATCGCCGTCGCCGGCCTGCGCCTGTCAACCCGTTCGCTGGCGGAACTGAACCAGCAAAGCAGCCTTGGCGGGTCGGTGCGCAGCGAAGCGCAGGAACTGGCGCGTACGCTGCGCAATACGCTCGGGGAAGACGTCCTGGTTCCAGTGGCCGGAAGTGCGCGCCAGCCGAAAAAGACGGCGCCTCCGATCAAGCTGCCGGCGTCGCGCTCGGCACCCAACCCTTCCACCACCGCCGATCCATTCGGCGCACTCAAATAAGGAGCAGGCAATGGCAAATCGTGACAGCGTGCAGAAGCGCCTGGCCAAAGTCCGCCCGCCACGCGTGCAGATGACCTACGACGTTGAAGTTGGCGGCGACTTGGAGAACAAGGAGTTGCCCTTCGTGGTCGGCGTCATGGGCGACTTTGGCGGCAACCCGGAGGTTCCGCAGAAGCGGCTGAAGGAGCGCAACTTCGTCAACATCGACAGCGACAACTTCGACGAGGTGCTGGCCGGCGTGAGCCCGGTGCTGAACTTCCAGGTGCAGAACCGCCTCGGCGGGCAGGGCGAGTTCCCGGTAGAGCTGCGCTTCGGATCGATGCAGGACTTTCGCCCGGAAGCCATCGTGCGCCAGGTCGAACCGCTTGGCAAGCTGCTGGAAGCGCGCAGCAAGCTGGCAGACCTGCGCAACAAGCTGGCCGGCAACGACAGGCTGGAGGACTTGCTGACGAACGTGCTGCAAAGCACTGAAAACCTGGCGGCCATCGCGCCCAAGGAGGACTGAATGAGCGCGCAAATGAAGGCTGCAGCGGCGAGTGCGATCGAAGATTGCGACCTGCTCGACCGTATCGTCGAGGAAAGCAGGGTAGCCAAATCCAGCAGCGAACACGAACGCGCCCGCGACATCATCGGCGAACTGGCGCGGCAGGTGGTCCAGGGCAGCGTGCAGCTGTCGCATAACCTGTCGGCTACCATCGATGCGCGCGTGGCTGAGCTGGACCGCGTGATCTCGGAGCAATTAAGCGCCATCATGCATGCGCCTGAATTCCAGAAGCTCGAACAAAGCTGGACCGGCCTGCATTACCTGGTGCGCAGCACTGCGACCGGGCCTACGCTGAAAATCCGTCTGCTGAACGCCACCAAGCGCGAACTGGTGCGTGACTTCCAGAGTGCGCTCGATTTCGACCAGAGCACCATCTTCAAGAAAGTCTACGAGGAGGAATTTGGCACCTTTGGTGGCTCACCTTATGCGGCGCTGCTGGGGGACTTCGAGATCTCGCGGCAGCCCGAGGATATCTACTTCATCGAACAGATGTCGCACCTGGCTGCCGCGGCGCACGCGCCATTCATCAGCGCCGCTTCGCCCGAGCTGTTCGGACTGGAGAGCTACGGCGACCTTGGCAAGCCGCGCGACCTGGCCAAGGTATTCGACACCGTGGAATACGCGAAGTGGAAAGCCTTCCGCGAATCCGAAGACGCGCGCTACGTCGGCCTGACGCTGCCGCGCTTCCTTGGCCGCATGCCTTTCAATCCGGTCGACGGCACCACGGTGGAAGGCTTCAACTTCGTGGAGGACGTGGATGGCCGCGATCACCACAAATACCTGTGGTGCAATGCCGCCTACGCCTTTGGCGCCAGGCTGACCAAGGCCCACGAGGAATTCGGCTGGTGCGCCGCCATCCGCGGCGTGGAGGGTGGCGGCCTGGTTGACGACCTGCCGACCCACACCTTCAAGACCGACGAAGGCGAGGTGGCGCTGAAATGCCCGACCGAAGTGGCCATCACCGACCGGCGCGAAAAGGAACTGAGCGACCTCGGTTTCATCTCCCTGGTCCACTGCAAGAACACCGCCTACGCCGCCTTCTTCGGCGCGCAATCGGCGCAGAAGGCCATGCGCTACAGTTCCGACGCGGCCAACGCCAATGCCGTGCTGTCCTCGCAACTGCAATACATCTTCGCCGTGTCGCGCATCGCGCACTACATGAAGGCCATGATGCGCGACAAGATCGGCAGCTTTGCAGCCGCTTCGAATGTAGAAGACTTCCTGAACCGCTGGCTGATGAAGTACGTGCTGCTGGACGATAACGCCAGCCAGGAACAGAAGGCGCAGTTCCCTCTGCGTGAAGCTTCGGTCCAGGTCAGCGAGGTGCCCGGGCGGCCAGGCGTGTTCCGCGCCGTCAGCTTCCTGCGCCCCCATTTTCAGCTCGACGAGCTGACCGTTTCCCTCCGCCTCGTGGCGGAACTGCCGCAAACCACCAACTACTGAGAAGGAGCATTGCAATGGCAATTGACGTGTACCTGCATATCGATGGCATCAAGGGGGAGTCGACCGATGACCGTCACAAGGACTGGATAGAATGCAAATCGGTCAGTTGGTCGGTGGAGCAACCGCGTTCGGCCACTTCTTCCACAGGTGGCGGCCATACGGCCGAACGCTGCGAGCACCGCGACGTGGTGATCACCAAGCTGGCCGACCTGGCTTCGCCGATCCTGCTGCAGACCTGCTCCGCAGGCCGCACCATTCCCAAGGCCAAGCTGGAATTCATGCGCGCCGATGCGCAGGGCGAGCGGGTCAAGTACTTTGAAATCGAACTCGATAACGTGCTCATTGGCGCTGTATCTCCATCGGTCAGCGAGGGCGACATCATGACCGAGGAGGTGGGATTCAAATTCTCGAAAGTGCGCTGGAAATACACGCAGCAGCGCGTTTCGGGCGGGATGGGCGGCAATACGTCCGGCGGCTGGGACCTGGCGACCAACCGTATTGCATGATTTTGGAGGGAGTTGCGGCTGCGGTGCGCACGTGCTGCAGCCGCTTTTTTGGGGAGGTGCGGCATGGAGGGTTACCGGCCAGGCTTGCTGGACCGTTTGCTGGGGAACCATCCTGGCGGGCGTTTCCTGACGCAGGAGCAGTTGAAGGAGAGCGTAGCGCGCGACCTGGAGGCGCTGCTCAACACGCGCAGCGCGCTGCCGCAGCAGCTGTTGCAGTCCTATCCGGAATGTGCGCGCTCGATCCTGAACTTCGGACTCGCCGATTTCGCCGGCTTGTCTCATAGCGGCAGCGAGGACAGTCAGCGCATCTGCGGCAGCATCCGCCAGGCAGTCGAACGCCACGAGCCGCGGCTGTGCAATGTGCAGGTTACGCTGGCCGAGCGCAGCGGCACCGTCAATCGCATCGACATCGTCATTTCCGGCATGTTGCGGGCAAATGGCGCCAACGAAGCCGTGAGCTTCAGCGCGGCCTTGCAACCGTCATCGCTGCATTATTCCATCAAGCGCGGAGCCATTGCATGAGCATTCAACTGAAAACCCTGATTGGAAAGCTGAACGACGCCTGCCGTACTGCCGCAACGCGCGCCGCCAATATTGCCATCGGCATGGGACACGGCGAAGTCGATGTCGAGCACCTCTTGCTTGCGCTGCTGGAGCAGCCGGAATGCGACCTGCTGGTCATTGCGCGCCGCAGCGACGTCAGCGCCACCGCGCTGGAAGCCGATTTGCGGTGCGAACTGGCCAGCGTCCGCATTGCCGCGACGCGCGTTCCGGTATTCGCGCGGCGCCTGCAGATAATGCTGGAACATGCCTGGCTGATTGCCTCGCTGGCGTTGCCGCAGCCGGACCAGGTGCGCAGTTGCCACCTGCTGCTCGCTCTTCTGACCGAGTCGGAACTGTCGCAGCAGGCGGCGCGGATCTCGGGCCTGTTCGCCCGCTTTCCGGTCGATGGGTTGAAGCACCGCATGGAAAAGTATGTTGCCGGTTCGGCAGAGGCGGCGGTGCCGGCCGCAACGCATGATGTTGGCGCGCAGCAGGCCGTGCCTCCCTCGTCGCCGGCGCTGGCACAGTACACGGTCAACCTGTGCCAACTGGCGCGCGACGGCAAGCTCGATCCTGTCGTCGGCCGCGCTGCGGAGGTAAGGCAACTGATGGACATCCTGCTGCGCCGGCGCCAGAACAACCCGATCCTGACCGGCGAAGCCGGCGTCGGCAAGACGGCCGTGGTGGAAGGACTGGCTTTGCGCATCGCAGCCGGCGAGGTGCCGCCGCCGTTGCGCAACGTTGCCTTGCACGCACTGGACCTGGCGCTGCTGCAGGCCGGCGCCAGCGTGCGCGGAGAGTTCGAAGCCCGCCTGAAAAACGTGATCGAGGAAGTGCGCCGCAGCCCGCACCCCATCGTTCTGTTCATCGACGAGGCGCACACCTTGATTGGCGCCGGCGGCAGCGCCGGGCAGGGCGATGCAGCCAACCTGCTGAAGCCGGTCCTGGCACGCGGCGAGATGCGCACGATTGCCGCGACGACCTGGAGCGAGTACAAACGCTATGTCGAGAAGGACGCCGCCCTGGCACGCCGCTTCCAGGTGGTCAAGGTCGAGGAGCCGGACGAAGAAACGGCCGCCGGCATGCTGCGGGCCATGGTGCCGCTGATGGAACGGCATTTCGGCGTGCGCGTGCGCGACGACGCCGTGACGGCGGCAGTGCGCCTGGCGCATCGCTACATCAACAGCCGCCAGCTGCCGGACAAGGCGGTCGGCGTGCTCGATACCGCGTGCGCCCGCGTGGCGCTGGGCCAGTGCGCATCGCCCGCCTTGCTGGAAGATGCAGCTTGCCAGATCGAACGGCTGTCGGTGCGCATCGCGGCGCTGGAACGCGATGCGGCAACTGCCGCCGATGCCGGGCCATCGGCACTGTCGGCATTGCGCGACGAGCGGGGCAGCCTCCAGGCCTGGCACGCGGAATTGGCCGCCCGCCATGAGCATGAGCGCGAACTGTGCGCCCGGGTGATGGCGCTGCGCCACGAGGGCGATGCCGCCGCTGCGGTGAGCGCGCAACAGGAGCTGAACGCAATCCAGCGCGAGTCTCCCCTGGTTCCGCTGGAGGTTGACCGCCACGTCGTGGCCGGTGTGGTCGCTGCATGGACCGGAATCCCGGTAGGCCGCATGCTGCGCGACGAAATCCGCGCCGTGCAGCAGCTCAAGCCTGCGCTGGAGTCGCGCGTGCTGGGGCAGCCGCACGCCGTCGAGACCATTGTGCAGCGCATGCGCACTGCGCGTGCCGGGCTTGATGATCCGCGCAAGCCCAAGGGCGTTTTCCTTCTGACGGGTCCCTCCGGAGTAGGCAAGACGGAAACCGCACTGGCATTGGCCGACCTCCTGTACGGCGGCGAGCGCAAGCTGGTGACCATCAACATGAGCGAATACCAGGAGGCGCATAGTGTGGCAGGCCTGAAAGGTTCCCCGCCCGGATATATCGGTTATGGCGAGGGCGGGGTGCTGACCGAGGCGGTGCGGCGCAACCCCTACTGCGTGGTGCTGCTCGACGAGGCCGACAAGGCGCACCCGGACGTGCTGGAACTTTTCTATCAAGTGTTCGACCGGGGCATGCTGGAGGACTCGGAAGGGCAGATGGTCGACTTCAGCAACGCGGTCATCGTCCTGACGTCCAACCTCGGGTCGGGCGCCATCATGCAGGCCTGCCTGAACCGGGGCGAGGCGCCGCTGCCGACGCCTGAGGAACTCGACGCGCTGCTGCGGCCGCAGCTGGTGCGGCATTTCAAGCCGGCCTTCCTCGGACGCCTGCAAGTGGTGCCCTACTATCCGATTTCGGATGAAGCCCTGGCCCAGGTCATTGCGCTGAAGCTGGGCCGGATCGGCCAGCGCATCGGCGAAAACCACCACGCCGAATTCTGCTGGGACGATGCGCTGGTGCAGGCAGTGCTGGCACGCTGCACCGAGACCGATTCCGGCGCCCGCAATATCGACAGCATCCTGCACGGCAGCTTGCTGCCGGGCGTGGCCGATATGCTGCTGGCGCGCATGGCGGAAGGCATGCCGGTGACGAAGGTGAAGGCGGGCGTAACGCGCCAGGGCCAGTTCAGGATTAGCGCCAAATAAGGAGGCCGTATGTTCACGAATGAGGACTTGCTGGTGCCGCTCAGCGTCGCCCAGCCTTGCGGCGAGGATGTCTCGTTTGATGCCTGCATGGACGCCATAGCTGCGGCAAGGCGGCAGGACGATCCCACGCTGGAGCAGGGCGAATGGGCGACACCGCTGCATAGCGCGGACTGGCCGCTGGTGGCCAGCCGCTGCGCCGAGTTGCTGCGCTCACGCAGCAAGGACTTGCGGCTGGCTGCGTGGCTGGCGGAGGCGCGCGCACACACCCACGGCATGCGCGGCCTGGGCGATGGCTTCCTGCTGCTGGCCGGCTTGTGCGAACGCTTCTGGGAGCATGTGCATCCCTTGCCGGAGGATGGCGAGCATGAGCTGCGCAGCGGCAACCTGGCGTGGCTGCTGGGGCGCACGCCGGCGCTGGTGAAAGACTTCCCGCCAGTCAGCGATGCGGATGCTGGCCTGCAGGATGCGCGCCATTGCCTGGCTGCCTTGCAGCAGCTGCAGGAAGCGGTCGACGCCCGCCTTGGCGCGGCCGGCCCGGCGTTCGGGCCGGCACGGGATGCGGTGCAAAGAGCAGTCGACGATGCAGCGCGCAGGCTGCCCTCGGCCGACAGCGCGGCAGGCAGCGGCGCGGCCAGCGGGAGCATGGTCGTCGCCAGCGTGGGCGTGCAAAGCCTGCCGGCGATGCCGCAGACCCGCGAGCACGCACTGGCGCAATTGCGACTGGTGGCTGAATTCTTCCGTCGCACCGAGCCGCACAGCCCCGTCGCCTACCTGGCGGAGAAGGCCGCCAACTGGGGCAGCCTGCCGCTGCACGAATGGCTGCGCGCCGTGGTCAAGGACCCGGCGCAGATCGCGCAGCTGGACGAACTGCTGGGCGCCGCGCCGCCGGCCTAGTGTATGATCCGCGGCATGAACAGCCTGCCGCGCCGACTTCTTTGCAGCACTTGCCTGCGCCCTGCCGCCACCTGCATCTGCCATTGGGCGGCGCCGGTGGCCAGCACGGTCGAGGTCCTGATCCTGCAGCATCCCATGGAAGTGAGCAACGCCAAGGGCAGTGCACGCCTGCTGCATCTTTGCCTGCCTGGCAGCCGCATGGAAGTTGGCGAACAGTTTGATGAAGCCGCGCTGCAGGACCTGCTCGAGGCAGGCGGCCGCCAGCCGGTGCTGCTGTACCCCGACACGCCAGGCGACCGTTCGCACGGCATCGCGCCGCCGCCGCAGTTCAATGCCGTGCTGGCGCCGGCGCAAGTCCGGCTGGTGGTGCTGGACGCCACCTGGCGCAAGAGCCGCAAGATGCTGTACCTGAACCCGGCGCTGCAAGCCCTGCCGCGCCTTCCGCTGCGCGACACGCCGCCATCGCATTACCTGATCCGCAAGGCGCACGCGCCGGACCAGCTCTCGACGCTGGAAGCAAGCTGCTACGCGCTGGCGCAGCTGGAGGGCACGGAGCAAGGCTACCAGTGCGTCATCGCGGCCTTCGACGGCTTCGTCGCGCAGCAGCAAGCGCAGGCTGCGCGCGGCAGCGCGGCTAGCTGAGAAGCTTCAGGCCCGGCGGCAGCGCCTCGCCCAGCATGCGCTGCTCGCTGGCCTGGTCGAGCTGGACAACCTCGCGCACCATGGCCGGCCAGCCTGGCGGCGCTCCCGCAGCCTGCAGCCGGCGCACGACTTCGAGGCGCAGGGCATCGCTGATATCGCGTGAACGGTCGCCGGTCATGCGCGCCAGGTGGGCTGCTGCGAAGCCCGCCGGCTCCACCTTGCGCCAGTCCAGCAGCATGACCGCCTGCAGCCACTGCTCCACCGTTTCGACCGGCGCCACGTCATGTGCGCTGCCGTGGAATGGCCGGCGTGCGCCGACACGGCCCAGCGCCCAGAGATAACGGGTTTGCGCGGCGAGACTCCTTGCTTTCCCCAGCTCCCCCACCATCCAGTTGCCGATTTCCGCCTTGTAGGCCGATGGAATGCGCTCCAGCGAAGCGCCCAGGCGCAGCATGTCTTCTTCGCTGCCGTTGACCAGGGTGACGGGACGGCGGCCGCGTTCACTGGCGTCGGCCTGCAGGTTGAAGGCGAAATCGTCCAGCAGGCGCAGTTGGGCCGCTGGCGGCAGACCGCCCGATGCGCGGCGCCACAGTGTCCACCACTCGGCGCAGACCTGGTTGTCCTTGTGGTTTTGCACACCGGTGTCGAACATCGCCCAGAGCTGTTCGATGCGCCATTCGTCCAGCGGATGGCCGAAGCCCGGCCGCAGGCTGTAGCCGGCAAGGTTCATCCACGTGCGTTCATGCTCCGCCGACCGGCGGCGACCCTTGGCGCGTTCCAGCAGGGCATCGAACAGGCGGCGCAGCACGGGCGTTGCCCAGCGTTCGCGGCTGCCGAGAAGGTGTTCGAGCTGGCCGCGCAGCTGGCGCACTTCCCTGGCGTCGACCTGTTGCGCGCGGCTGCCGAAGATGCGGTCGATCTTCTCCAGCGCTTCGGGCAGGCGAACCGGCAGGGGAGCTGCCGCGGCGTCATCGTCATCGGCATCGTTGGCGTCGGCTGCCGCCGTGGCGTCCGCGCCGTGTTCGCGCAGCTGGAATTCGAGCTGCCAGCGCTGGCCGTTGCCTTCGCAATGCACTTCCAGCGTGCCCACTTCAGTCAGCGAGGCCGCCAGCTGCACGGTGATTTCCTTGCGCGCGTTGGCGTCCTTGCTGTCGCGTAGCACGGTGGCAATGGCCGGCAGCGCGGTCAGCTCGCCAGGCGCCAGGTCGGCGACCTCGCCCGCTTGCGGTGGCACGGCATCGGCCAGCGTTGTGGCGATGTGGAAGCGCACCGGGCGTCCGAGCCGCAGCGCGAAGCTGCGATCGGCGAGGCGCACTTCATGGCCGCTGGCGGAGCCGCGCGGCAGCAGGCAGACGGCGCGGCGCGTTACGCCCGGAGCGCGGGCATTATCGAGCAGCAGCCAATAGCTGCGCGGAGAACCGCCGGCGATGGCGGGCGCCATGCCTTGCCGGCCCAGCGCATAGGCGACGCCGCCGCGCGCGACCGCGACATCGGGATCGTCATTGTGCAGCACGCGCACAGGCTGGCCGCGCCACGCCGACAGCGTGTCGGCCAGGCGCGCGGCCAGCCTGGCGGCGCGGAATACGCCCCCGTTCAGCAGCAGCGTGTCGGGGACGGCAAGCTTGCCGTCGTCCGGCACTCCCAATGCTTCGCGCGCGGCGCCAGCGTGCTGGCGCAGGAAGCTGGCGAGGTGGCGCGTTATGGCCGGGTCGCTGGCGTAAGGCAGGCCGAATTCGACGATGCCGCCGCGCTTGGACTGCGCGAGCTGCTGGGTTTCGTTGAGGGGGAAGAAGCCGTCCAGCACAATGCGCTCGACGTCTGCGCGCAGCAGCGCGACGGAGCGGCTGCCGCCGATCAGTTTTGAGCCGGAGCCGAGCAAAGTGACCGCGGCTTGCTCCGGTGCGTCGGCCGCGAGCAGGATTTCTTTCGCCGCGCGGCAGCGTTCCGTGAGCTGCGCCAGGCGCGCCGCGGAAAGGCGCTGCGGGGGCGCCGCGCCGCTGCCGTCGCCACCCAGGCGTTGTTCGGCCAGGTGGGCCAGCGCCAGGTCCATATTGTCGCCGCCGAGGATCAGGTGGTTGCCGACGCCGATGCGGGTCAATTGCGGTTCGCCGCCGGCCATCTCGACCTTGACCAGGGTGAAGTCGGTAGTGCCGCCGCCGACGTCGGCGACCAGGACCAGGCGCGCCTGGGCCAGGTCCTGCGCCAGCGTTGCACGGTGGCGATACAGCCAGTCATACAGGGCCGCCTGCGGTTCTTCCAGCAGGCGCACGGCCGGCAAGCCCGCCATGCGCGCCGCTTCCAGCGTGAGCGCGCGCGCGCCCTCGTCGAACGATGCGGGAATGGTCAGCACCAGCTGCTGATGCTCCAGCGGCGCGTGGGGAAAGCGCGCATTCCAGGCCGCCCGCAGGTGCGCGAGATAGCTCGCACTGGCCGCCACCGGCGAAACGCGCTCGACGTCGTCCGCGGCGCCCCAGGGCAGGATCGGCGCCATGCGATCGACGCCGGTGTGGGACAGCCAGCTCTTGGCGCTGGCGACCAGCCGGCCCGGCACCTGTCCGCCCAGCTTGCGTGCCAGACGGCCAATGACCGCTGCGGGCGGCGCGTCCGCCACGGCCGGCTCCGGCCACGGCAACTGCAACTCGCCCGCGGCAAATTCGCCGCTGGCAGGGTGATAACGGGAGGAGGGCAGCAGCACGGCGCTGCCAACCTCGCCGGGCGCGATGAGTTGTTCGACTTCGAGCAACTGCACGTCGCCGCCCGGCGCGGCATAGGCAAGCACCGAATTCGTGGTGCCCAGGTCGATGCTGACCAGGTACCGCGTCATTGGCCTTCGCCGGCGCCGCGCACGTCGAATTCGACCTTCCAGCGCTGGCCATCCCGCGCCACTGCCAGCAGTTCCAGGGTGCCGGACTCGCTGGCGCAGGCATGCAGGCGCACTTGCACCACTTCGCCAACGGAACGGCCTTCCGGCGACAGCGTGGCCTGGATTTCGTTCAGCTCAATCAGTTCTTCCGGTCCCCAGAAATCGAGCACGGCGCCGATCTGGTCCTGGCGGCGCACGGAAGAACCGAAGAAGCGGAAGTGCACCGGCTCGCCGACCACGAGGCCAAATTCCTGGCCCGGCAGTTCCAGCTCGCTGCCTTCTTCCATGCCGAACGGTGCAACGCACAGCGCCTGGATCGGCGGCTCCATGCCCGGAATGGCCGGCATCGACGATTCCACCGCAACGTAATAGGAACGCGCCGTGCCGCCGCGAATGCGTACCCCGGCGCCGAGTCGCACGTAGCTGTAATAGGCCGCGCCGCGTGCGACGGCCAGGTCCAGGTCTGCGCCGTCCAGCATGCGCGCCGGTTCCGCGCCTTCCATGGACAGCCATTCGTTGATGGTTTCCATCACACGATTGGCCAGCAGTTCGGATTTGAACACGCCGCCGTTGAACAGCACCGCGCTAGGATGCAGGAAGGTATGGGCCGGATTGGCGGCAAAGCCTTCAAGTTCCGCCGTAGCACCTGCCTGGCGCGCCAGGAAAGCTGCCAGGTGCCTGGTGATCGCCGCGTCCTGCGCGTAAGGCAGGCCAAGCTGGGTCAGACCGGCGCGGGAACGCACGGCGGGGCGCGCGGAAGCTTCCACTTTCGGGAAGAAACCGTCGGTGATGAAGGCCGTGACTTCAGAGCGCGTCAGTTCGGTGCGGATCGAGCCGCCGATCAGCTTCGAGCCGCGGCTTGGCACCACGATAGGCCAGGTTTCGGCTTGGGCGTTGGCCAGCAGGTTTTCCTTGGCCGCGCGGCAGCCGTAGGTCAGCGCGCGCATCTGCCAGGCGTCAAGCTGGGTGCCGTTGGCAGCCAGCTTGCGCGCGACCAGGTGAGCCAGCGCCAGGTCCATATTGTCGCCGCCCAGCAGGATGTGGTCGCCCACGGCCACCCGGTGCGGCTCCAGCTTGCCGTCGCGCTCGAGAATGGCGATCAGCGAGAAGTCGCTGGTACCGCCGCCCACGTCCACCACCAGGATGACGTCGCCCGGCTTGACTTCCTTGCGCCAGCGGCCATCGCTGCTCTGGATCCAGCTGTACAGCGCCGACTGCGGCTCTTCCAGCAGGGTGACGTTCTCGTAGCCGGCGGCGCGAGCCGCTTCGGCAGTGAGTTCTCGCGCGGCCGGGTCGAACGATGCAGGAATGGTGACCGTGACTGCCTGCTGCGTGAACGGCGCGTCCGGATGGGCGTTGTCCCATGCAGCGCGCAGGTGTTTCAGGTAGCGGGTCGAAGCCTCCAGCGGCGACACACGCGACACCTCTTCCGGCGCGTCATGTGGCAGGATGGCTGCGCGGCGATCCACGCCAGGGTGGCACAGCCAGCTCTTGGCGCTCGACACCAAACGGATCGGCGTGGTGGCGCCGCGGCTGCGGGCCATTTCGCCCGTCACTGCGGGCGTCCCGTCGGCAGCAGCCCAGGGCAGGGCCAGTTCGCCGGCCGCCAGCTCGTCCGGATGCGGCAGGTAGAGGAAGCTTGGCAGCAGCGGCAGTTCTTCTACCGTGCCTGGCGCGGTGAGCTGGGGCACGCCCAGCACGCCATGCCTGGTTTTCTCGCCATCGCTGCCCGCCAGTTCAACGTAGGACAGCGCGCTGTGGGTGGTGCCAAGGTCGATGCCGATGGCAAAACGCGGATCGCTCACAATTCCACCTCGGCCGGTGCCAATACCTTGGCGTCATGCGTTTCCGCCAGTTTCGGCAGGCGCACGCTGGAGGCGCGCCAGCCGCGATGGCTCAGGGTGCCGGTGAACGGCGCCTTGCCGACCACATTGCCGGTCAGGCGCACGGCGGATGCATCGAAGCCTTCCGGCAGCGTCACGCGGCTGCCTTCCGCTTCGGAGCGGATGGCATCGATCGTGAAGTGCTCGCGCAGCACCTTGGAGCAGCCTTCATGCACCACGCGGGCAGCGGCGCCGATGTCGGCATCCGAATAGCCGGACAGGTTTTCCTGCGTGAAGTCGATCAGGCGGGCTTCGCGCTGGAACAGGGACAGGAGCTGCAGTGCTGCGTCGGGTGTGGCTTCGCGCAGGGGCGCGGCGGCTGGCACTGGGGCGGCGACTGGTGCAGGTGCTGATGCGGCAGTCGGAGCCGCCGCGGGGCCCACGCTGTCGTCACGCACGCGGGCGGCGAATTCAGCATCGCCCAGGGTTTTGAAAAAGGCGCCAAAGGCGAGGGAAATCCTGCTCCCAAAGGAGGGCAGATTGGTGGTTTTGCTCATGTTATTGCTCTTTGAATGTCGGGGGATATCCCGGAGAAGTGCGCATGATACCAGCTTGGCTTGCAGCCTTGGCGCAGGCGGATTAGAATACTGTATGTATATACAGTGATGCTTCGGGGCGCCGCATGCAGGACCATGAATTCGAAGGGCAGGTCATGCTGCCGCCGCAATCGCTCAAGGCCAAAAAAGGGCGCGGTGCGGTATCAAACATGCAAGGAAGATACGAGCTGCAGGCGCGTGAAGCGTTCGACGACGGCTGGGCACCCGATCCGGATGATGCCGAGGCTGAACTGCTTCCACCGCGCACCATTGTCACCGCGGAAACGGCCAAGACCATCCTCACGCGCAACCAGTCGCCCGATATTCCGTTCAATGTTTCGCTGAACCCTTATCGCGGCTGCGAGCATGGCTGCATCTATTGTTTTGCGCGGCCATCGCATAGCTACCTGGGCTTGTCGCCCGGCCTGGATTTTGAGACCAAGCTATTCGCCAAGGTAAATGCGCCGGACCTGCTGCGCGCCGAATTGTCCAAGCCAGGTTATCAGGTGGAGTCGCTCGCACTGGGCGTGAATACCGACGCCTACCAGCCTTGCGAGCGCGAATACCAGCTCACGCGGCGGGTGCTGGAAGTGCTGGCCGAGTGCAACCATCCGGTTGGCCTGATCACCAAATCCTCGCTGATCGAGCGTGACATCGACATCCTCGCGCCGATGGCTGCGCGCAACCTGGCTGCCGCATCGGTCACCATCACCACGCTGGACAGCAAGATCTCGCGCACCCTGGAGCCGCGCGCCGCCGCGCCGGCACGCCGCCTGCGCACGATCGAGACGCTGGCCAAGGCCGGCATTCCGGTTGGCGTCAGCATTGCGCCGATCATTCCTTTTGTCACTGAGCCCGATATCGAGAAGATCATGTCCGCAGCGCGCGATGCCGGCGCGGTGATGGCGACCTATGTCGTACTGCGCCTGCCGTGGGAAGTCAGCCCCTTGTTCAAGGAGTGGCTGGAAGCGCATTTCCCCGACCGGGCCGCGCGCGTGATGAACCGCGTGCGCGACATGCGCGGCGGCAAGGATTACGAAGCCGAGTTTGGCGCACGCATGCGCGGCGAAGGCGTGTGGGCGGACCTGATCCTGCAGCGCATCGAGAAAGGCATCACCCGCTTCGGCTTCCACGGCCGCCACAGCAAGTTCCGTTCGCTCGACTGCACCCAGTTCAAGCGGCCTGAATACATTCCACCCTCCGGCGCCCGTGCAGCCGCTGCAGCCAAAGCGGGGCAAATGAATCTTTTCTGAAATCGGAGGCGATGATGGGCTGGTTTCTGATCAATGTCATGCTACCGCTTACGGCACCTGTGCTTGTGCTCGCAATCCTGAGGGCGTTCCCGATGCCTCAGGAAAACAGGTCTGCGTTGAAGTTGCTCCTTCCTGTCAAGGATGGTCAGCTGTGCTGGACAGCAATCGCCTTTTCTGCATCAGCGTTATATGAAATCGGCGTTGGAAGAAGCGTTCTGGGAACCACGAGTGTTGGCTACGTACAGGGAGTAGCAGTCTTCATCATTGCGGCATCAAGTATCGTAGCTGCTGGTGGCGCAACATTTCCAACGTCGCTGCATAGGCCTGAAGGTGTTGCCCCGCTCCGCCATTACTCAACGTTTGCGTTCTCACTGTTTTTGACCGTTTGGGCAGCCTTGGTTCGCCTGGTAGTTCAATTCGGACTATGATGAAGTGCGCCCATTGCAGAAGGAGGCCACCATGATCAACGAATTTCTTCAGTATCACTTCCAGGACACTGAACATACCGGTAAGTTCCTCGTGAATCTCGGCGGATTTGCTGGCCTGATCGGTTTTGTGGTTTTCCTGATCGGCTTGCCTTTCGTCGCCTGATGGGCCTATTACAGGCGATCGAGATATGCCTCGATGGCATGCACATGCTCGTCGTGATGTCCCATTTCCCGCAAGGCAGCAGCAAGGCGCAGCAAGTATTCGATGTTCGGCCCGCTTGGACCGGACGCGGAAGCGATATGGTGGGCGATTTCTTCCACGCTCGCCTCGCCCAGCCAGGCCGCGTTGTCGGCGGCGGCAATATAGATCAGGCCTTCTTCCACGCCGCCTGCTTCGAAATGGATGTCGATGGCCACGCGCAGGTAGCCGTTCTTTTCGCGATGGTCGAGATGGGCGAATTCTTCCGGCGTAACGAGGTAGGCCATGCCGTGGCAGACGTCTCCCTCGGCTGGAATCAGTGTGGCCACGCGGCCTGGCGCTTCAGGTGTTCCACGATGATCGTGCGAACCTTGCCAGAAGCGGCGCGACCAGCCGAAGATGTGCGCGGGCCGGCGCTCGATGAAGGGAAAGTCCGCCTTGTAAATCAGCGAGCCATAACCGAACAGCCACACCTGGTGGTGGCCGTCGAACTTGTCCATTGCCTGGTTGGCTTCAATCGTATTGTGCGACATGCGGCAGATTATAGGGAATACTCGCCAAGCACGCTGATGAAGCGTTCCGCAGCCGGGGAGGGGGTGCGCGAGGTCTTGGTGTAGATGAAGAATTTGCGCTTGAGTTCCGGCTCGACCAGTGGCCGCATTTCCAGTCCGTACAGGCGCACCATCGGCTCCGCATAGGGCAGGCAGGCGGTGATGCCGAGCCCTTCGGCCACCATGGCCAGGGCGGTCGTCATGAAGGTCACCTCGTTGTAGGGCGCCAGCGTGGTCATGTCGCGCAGCAGCCGTTCGGTGAACTGGCCCTGCAAGGCGATGAAGGGATGCTGGTTGACCTCCGCCCAGGCGACCGTGCGGCTGGCGGCCAGCGGGTGCGCGGACGGGAAGACCACCACGAAAGGCATCTCGAACAGCAGTTGCGCATCCACTTCGGCCGTCACGTCGCGTTCCGGGCCAATGCCGACATCCACCTCGCCGCTGACCACGCGTGCGGCGACGTTGTCGACCGGGCAATCCACCAGTTGCACCTGTACGTCCGGATAAGAAGCGCGGAAGGCGCCGATCACCTGCGGCAGCAAGGTGCACGCCATCATCTGTGGTGCTGCCACCCGCACGATGCCCTTCTTTAATGCCTTGCGGCTGGCGATATCGGCCATCGCCCCATCCAGGTCCTGCAGCATCTTGTCGAACAGGGGATAGAGCTCACGCCCCACTTCGGAAAGTTGCACACGACGTGTATTGCGTTCGACCACTTTCACGCCCAGCAGCTGCTCAAGCTCCTTGATCTGCCCCGATAGGGCGGACTGGGTGACATGCAGCAGGTCGGCGGCCGCGGTGAAGCTGCCGGTGCGGGCGACGGCGACCAGGGCGCGCATCTGGCGAACGGTTGGACTCATCAGGAAAACTAATAAATGGACGTGAAATTATCGTTTGTATGATAGCTGAAACAAGAGTTTAATGGCGGGATACAAAGGAGCCCGCCATGAAAATCAAGCAAATCCACCACGTTGCCTACCGCTGCAAAGACGCCAAGGAAACCGTCGAGTGGTACGTCAAGCACCTGAACATGAACTTCGTGCTGGCCATCGCGGAGGATGAAGTGCCTTCGACCAAGGCCCCGGACCCCTACATGCATGTCTTCCTGGACGCCGGCCAGGGCAACATCCTGGCCTTCTTCGAGCTGCCGACCCAGAAGGAAATGGGGCGCGACGAAAATACCCCGGCCTGGGTGCAACACCTGGCGCTGGAAGTAGGATCGATGGACGAGCTGCTGGCCGCCAAGGAGCGCCTGGTGGCCGCCGGCATCGAGGTGCTGGGCCCTGTCAACCACACCATCTTCAAGTCGATCTACTTCTTCGATCCGAACGGCCACCGCCTGGAACTGGCCGCCAACACCGGCACTCCGGAAATGATGCGGAAGCTGGATGATGTGAAGTGGGAAATGCTGGAAGAATGGTCTAAAACGAAAAAGGCGCCCAAGCATGCAGCCTGGATGCACGCGCCGCAGAATTAAGATCCGGAACTAAGGAAATACATGAAACTCGCTTCCCTGAAAGACGGCAGCCGCGACGGCCGCCTGGTCGTTGTTAGCCGCGACCTGAAATCCTGCCAGCCGGTACCGAACATCGCCGCCACCATGCAGGATGCGCTGGACAACTGGGACGTCGCCGCGCCGCAGCTCAAACAGATCTACGCCCTGCTGAACCAGGGCAGCGCATCGGGCGCCAAGCCTTTCGACGAAAGCATGTGCCACTCGCCGCTGCCGCGCGCCTACCAGTGGGCCGACGGTTCTGCCTACATCAACCACGTGGAACTGGTGCGCAAGGCCCGCAACGCGGAAGTGCCGGCATCGTTCTACACCGACCCGTTGATGTACCAGGGCGGCTCGGACAGCTTCGTCGGCCCGCGCGACCCGGTGTACGCGCTCGACGAAGCCTGGGGCATCGACTTGGAAGCGGAAGTGGCCGTCATCACCGGCGACGTGAAGATGGGCGCCAGCGATGAAGAAGCGGCCCAGGCCATCCGCCTGGTCATGCTGGTCAACGACGTCTCGCTGCGCAACCTGATCCCGAACGAACTGGCAAAGGGCTTCGGCTTCTTCAACTCCAAGCCAGCCAGTGCGTTCTCGCCGGTGGCCGTCACGCCCGAAGAACTGGGCAAGGCCTGGCAGGACAACAAGCTGCACCTGCCGCTGCTGGTGCAGATCAACCGCCAGCCATTCGGCAAGCCGAATGCCGGTGAAGACATGACCTTCAACTTCGCCCAGCTTGTGGCGCATGCCGCCAAGACGCGCGAGCTGTGCGCCGGCACCATCATCGGCTCCGGCACCGTGTCGAACAAGCAGGGCAGCCTGCATGGCTCCAGCATTGCCAACGGCGGCGTGGGCTACTGCTGCCTGGCCGAAGTGCGCATGTACGAAACCATCGAAGGCGGCAAGCCGGCAACCGGTTTCCTGCAATTCGGCGACACCGTGCGCATCGAGATGCATGATGCGCAAGGCAAGACCATCTTCGGCGCCATCGACCAGACCGTGCGCAATTACGGGGAACGTCAATGAAGCTCTATACTTACTTCCGCAGCTCGGCCGCTTACCGCGTCCGCATTGCGCTGAACCTGAAAGGGCTGGCGTATGAAGCGGTGCCGGTGCACCTGCTGCGCGACGGCGGCGAGCAGCTGGCGCC
The DNA here is from genome assembly GCF_049904655.1 of Pseudoduganella sp. R-34. Classification (NCBI taxonomy): domain Bacteria; kingdom Pseudomonadati; phylum Pseudomonadota; class Betaproteobacteria; order Burkholderiales; family Oxalobacteraceae; genus Pseudoduganella; species Pseudoduganella sp. R-34. Next base: position 4,963,971 of record NZ_CP184572.1, on the reverse strand, counting down.
GGCCTATCGCAAGGTCAATCCCGCGGGGCTGGTGCCGGCGCTGGAGGACAACGGCATCGTGCTGACGCAGTCGCTGGCCATCATGGAGTACCTGGAAGAGGTGCATCCGATGGTGCCACTGCTGCCGCAGGATGCGGTGGGCCGCGCCCGCGTGCGCGCCCTGGCACAGACGGTCGCTTGCGATACGCATCCGCTGATGAACCTGCGCGTGCTCAAGCACATCAAGGGTCCGATGGGCCTGAGCGAAGAGCAGAAGATGGATTGGTACTACCACTGGATGGGCGAGGGCATGCAGGCGCTCGAAGCACACCTGGAGCGCGACGGCGACGCCGGCCGCTTCTGCTATGGCGACACGCCGACCATTGCCGATTGCTGCCTGGTGCCGCAGGTGTACAACGCGCAGCGCTTCAATATCGATCTGACGCCCTATCCGAACGTGGCGCGCATTGCTGCCAATTGTGCCGATTTGCCGGCGTTTAAGGCGGCGCATCCTTCCTCGCAGCCTGACGCAGAGTAATCAGAACTGCACGACGCGGTTGCGTCCTTCCTTCTTTGCCCGGTACAGCGCCTTGTCGGAGCGCACCAGCAGGGAGGAGGGCGTGTCCGGCGTGCCATGCGGGTCGGCTGCCGCCACGCCGATGCTGATCGTCAGCTCGACCTCGACGCCCGGCTCTATCCGCACGCGCAGCTCCGCCGCGCGTTCGCGCAAGCGCTCCGCCGCATGCACGGCCACCGCGATATGGGTTTCGGGCATCAGCAGCACAAACTCCTCTCCGCCGAAGCGCGCCACCATGTCCACCGCGCGCAGGCTCGCCGTCAGCAACGTCGCAGTCTGGATGATCGCCTGGTCACCCACCTCGTGGCCGTAGGTATCGTTGATGCGCTTGAAGTGGTCGATATCGATCATCAGCAGCGACAGCGGGTGGTGGAAGCGCCGCGCGCGTTCCAGCTCCTGCGCAATCTGCTCCGTCATCTTGCGCCGGTTGGCGATGCCGGTCAGCGGGTCGGTGGTGGCCAGCTGTTCCAGCTTGCGGTTGGCCTGCAGCAGTTCCAGCGTGCGCTGCAAAATGCGGTCCTCCAGGCTGCTGCGTTCCGATGCCAGCTCGGACATTGCGCGGCGCCTTGAGCGCAGCGACAACACCAGCGCTGTGATCAGCAGGCCCTCGAACACGATCAGCGCGCCCGCCGTGACGATCTGCCAGCGGTACAGCTCCCACACATTGTGCGGACGATTCAGGATCACCGCATCCTGCGGCAGGTTGCGCAAGCCGGCCTGGCGCGCCGTTGGATAGTCGAAATAATAGCCCTGCACCTGGCTGGTCATGGCCGGCTGGCCCAGCAGCAGGCGCGCCATCATGCGGCCCACTGCCTCGCCGCTGACCACATAGCCGCCCACCACGCCCGGCATCACCAGCGATTCGGAATGGGTGAACAGCGGCGCCCTGGTGGCTGCTGCAATCTGCAGCGCCAGCTCGCGCGGCTGGAGCCGTGCATTGCCTTCGCCGCGCAGCGATGCCAGCATGAAGATGGCGCTGCTGCGATCGAGCCGCGCGGCGCGCTGCCGCAATTCCTGCACGCTGCCATCGTCCCACACCTCGAAGCGGATGGACGGGAAACGCGGCATCACGCTGCGGATGCGCTCCAGCCACAGCTGGCCGCGCGTAGTCTTGTCGCCGACGATGGCGATATGCTGCACGTTCGGCGCCACCAGCGGAATCACGCCGATCGCGCGCTCGAAATCGGAGCTCACCTCGTAAGCCATGCCATCGCGCGGCTGCCACTGCTCGCGCCCGTGATTGACATAGTGGCGCGGCACGCCGGCAAACAGTTCCGGATGGCTGGACAGGAAGCGCGCCGCGACGAAGTTCTCGGTCACGATGGCATCGAACTTGACGTCGGCGTACTTGGTGGCGAGGTAGGGCGCCATGCCCTCTTGCGACTTGTCCTCGCCGACCCGGTTGGCGTCGAAGCGCTCTTCGAAGATGGCCGGCGTCGCGCCCTGGCTGCTGCGTTCAAGTTCGTCGTACAGGCCCTTGTGCACCAGCCTTTGCCAGCCCGAGGAAGAATCGGCGCCCAGAGAGTACAGCACCAGTACGCGCCGTTCGTCCGCCAGGGCATGGCTGCAGGCGCAGGCCAGCCACAAGGCGGCGGCAAGGCACTGGACAGCACGGCGGGAAAAGTGGGGACGCATAGGGGAAATGAGTGTAGCACGGTCGCGTGCAACTTAATTTCCCTAAAGGCAACTATCGTGGCAGTTTTGCAACGCTCCCGGCGCATTTAATCGACCAGCAGGGCGTACAGCTGGGCGGGCGTAATCGGCTTGACAAGATGGGCCGCAAAGCCGGCCGCATGGGCGCGTGCCTGGTCGGCCGGCTGGCCGTAGCCGGTCAGGGCCACCAGCCGCGTGTTGCCATAACCGGGACGGCGCCGCAGTTCGGTGGCCAGCTCATAACCATCCATGCCGGGCAGGCCGATGTCGAGGATGGCCAGGTCGGGCACGAAGCTGGCGCTGGCACGTAGTGCGCTGGCAGGATCGGCGACGGCCTGCACCTCGTGACCGCCGACTTCCAGCAGGGCGCGCAAGCCTTGCAGCACGTCCTGGTTGTCGTCCACCAGCAGCACGCGGCGCGGCGCGGCGGCGGCCAGGCCGCCTGGCGCTGCGCTGGCAAGGGGCGCGCTGGCCAGGTCGCCCGCCAGCGGCATGCGGATGGTGAACTCGCTGCCGGCGCCAAGTCCGGCGCTATGCGCCTCGATCTCGCCGCCGTGCAGTTGCACCAGGCTGCGGGCAATCGCCAGGCCCAGCCCCAGTCCGCCGCGCGAACGGTCCAGCGATTGCGGCGCCTGCACGAATTTGTCGAACAGGTGCGGCAGCATTTCCGGGCCGATGCCGATGCCCGTATCGCGCACCTTGATTACGGCGCGTCCCTTGACGGCGCCAGCCTGCAGCCGGATATGGCCGCCCAGGTTGGAATACTTGGCTGCATTGGTGAGCAGGTTGACCAGCACCTGCACAAAACGCATCGGGTCGGCATCGACCGCCAGGCCGTGCGGCGGCACGTCCAGTTCCAGGCTTTGCTGGCGTTCTTCCAGCAGGCCGCTGACCGTCTCGAGCGCTTGCGCCAGCAGCCTGGATAGTTCGACGCGCTCGGGCCGCAGCGCAATCTTGCCTTGCGCGATGCGCGCCACATCAAGCAGGTCGTCCACCAGCCGCACCAGGTGGTGGGCCTGGCGTTCGATGGCTGCATGCTCGCGCGCCAGGCCGCCCAGACCCTTGAGGCGCATCAGTTCCAGCGCGATCAGGATCGGCGACAGCGGGTTGCGCAGCTCGTGCCCCACCATCGCCAGGAAATCATCCTTGGTGCGGTTGGCCAGTTCGGCATCGCGCCGCGCACGCACCAGTTCGGTCACTTCGAAAGCGACGATGGCGACGCGGTCCACTTCGCCGCGCGCATTGCGCACCGGCTGGTGCACATAGTCGAAATAGCATTCCTGCAGGCCGCCGTCGCGCTTCAGCATGACGCGGCGCGCCTTGCCGGTCACCGGCTGGCCGCTGGTGAGCGCCAGTTCCATTTCCTCCACCATGCCCTGGCCCTCCAGTTCCGGGAACGCGCGCCGCATCGGCAAGCCGATCAGCTCGCGCTGCCAGCTCAGTTCCACGAAACGATCGTTGGCCAGTTCAAAGTCCAGGTCGGGGCCGCGCACAATGGCGATGGCGGCCGGCGCCTGCTGGAAGGTGTTGGCCATGCGTACCATATGGGCGCGTTCGGCCTGGCGGATGCGGGCCCGCATCAGCTGCGAGTCGACCCGCGTCAGCAGTTCGCGGGCGGAGAAGGGCTTGACCAGGTAGTCGTCGGCGCCGGCATTGACGCCTTCAATGCGCGCTTCCTCGCCGGCGCGGGCCGACAGCAGCAGCACCGGCACGTCGTGCAGCGCATGGTCGGCGCGCATGGCCGCGATCAGGCCAAAGCCGTCCAGCTCGGGCATCATCACGTCCGACACCACCAGCTCCGGCATGCCGGCCGCCATGGCGTCGAGCGCTTCGCGCCCGTTGGCGGCTGTGCTGACGTGCCAGCGTTGGCGCAGCAGGCGCGCCAAGTAGGCGCGCATGTCGGCGTTGTCGTCCACCACCAGCACGTGTGCGCCAAGCGTCAGCAGGCTCTCGTCGTCGGCCAGGTCGAGGAATGGTTCCTCGTCGTCTTCTTGCGGCAGCCAGCGCTGCGCTTCCAGCAGGAAGGCTTCACGCACTTCGCTGGTGTCGGCGTCGGCGACATTGGTCAACTGGTCCTCGCGCAAGTGGCTGTGGCCAAGCGGCAGCGTGATGGAGAATGTGCTGCCGACACCCGGCCTGCTTTCCAGGTCGATGCGTCCGTGCAGCAACTCCACCAGGTCGCGCACCAGCGCCAGGCCAATGCCGGAACCTTCGTGCGTGCGCGAGCGCGAGCCTTCCACGCGGCGGAAGCGTTCGAAAATGCGCTGCTGCTGGTCGGGCGAAATGCCGACGCCGGTATCGGTCACCGACAGCACGGCTGACTGGCCCTGTTGCCGCAGCCTGACCGTGATGCCGCCGTCGAAGGTGAACTTGAAGGCGTTGGACAGCAGGTTCAGCACGATTTTCTCGAACAGCGCGACATCAACCCAGGCGCCGGTATCGACTTCCTCGCAGTCGACTGCCAGGTACAGGCCCGCGCTTTCGACCACCGAGCGGAAGCCGCTGGCCAGGTCGCGGGTGAGGCCGGCCAGGTCAACCCTGGCATATGTGGCGTGCATGCGGCCGGCCTGCACGCGCGAGAAGTCAAGCAGGGTATTGACCAGCTTTTGCAGGCGCAGGGCGTTGCGCTGCGCAAGCCGCAGGCGTTCGTGGTGCACAGCCGGCAGGCGGCTGGCGCTGTCGCCCAGCGCTTCTTCGATGGGGCCCAGCATCAGCGTCAGCGGCGTGCGGAATTCGTGGCTCACGTTGCTGAAGAAGGCGGTCTTGGCGCGGTCCAGTTCAGCCAGCGCTTCGGCGCGCTGGCGCTGCTCGGCAGCGGCGCTGGCATTCTGCACGGCAGCCGATAGCTGGCCCGCCACCAGGTCGCAGAAGGTGCGGTATTCCGCATCGAGCTGGCGGGCGGGGCTGGTGCCCAGGACGAGCACCCCATCCGTGATGGGCAAGGCCAGCGCCAAGCGCACCGCCTGGCCTGCAAGGCCTGAAGGCAGGCCGGGCATGCCATCCGTTGCAATTGTTGCCGCTTCGCCGCTGGCCAGGACTTGCTCCACTGGCCACAGCGCCAGGTCGCAGGCTTCCTCCGCAACGTGCGCCGTTTGCTGCAGGCGTATGCTGTCGCCGGTGCGCTTGAACAACAGCGCAAAAGGCATATCTTCCCGATTCTCGGCGATCGTGTGCATGGCGGTGGCGCAGGCGCTGGCCACGTCCTGCTCGCGCAAGGCGCTGGCCGACAGCGTCGACAGCGCGGCCAGGCGGCGCGCATTGAGGCGCGTGCCTGTCGTGTCGGTGGAAGGGCAGAACAGGCCGCCGACTGCGCCGGCTTCATTGAAGATCGGGCTGTAGGAAAAGGAGTACCAGACTTCCTCCACCCAGTCGCCGCGGTTCATGAAAAGCTGCACCGCGTCGACGTAGCTCGATTCGGCGCGCTGGAATACCTTGTCGACCAGCGGGCCGCAGTAGTGCCAGATTTCGGCCCAGACCTGCTGCGCCGGCCGGCCCAGCGCCCATGGGTGCTTGGCCGCACCCAGCACGTCGATGTAGGCATCGTTGTAGAGAAAAGTGGCATCCGGACCCCAGCCGATCCAGATCGGATGGCTCGAATTCAGCATCAGGTTGACGGTCGTGCGCAAGCTCTGCGGCCAGGCATCGAGCGGTCCAAGCGGCGTGGAAGACCAGTCGAAGGCTGCGATCTGCTGGCCGAGCGCATCTGGGGAAGCAAGAAACTGCAAGCTTTCCGGATTGATAGTCACACGTTTCTCTAGCTGTAATTTTTAGCAATTCTGCACTGTACGGAACTTGAACGGCGCACACAAGTGTCCTATACAGACAAGGCTCCGGCCGCGTTTGACAGCACGATGCAAGCAACGGATACTGGGGCGATGACGATGCCGCCTTTTCCCATCCGTAAGGAGTGCCCGCCGGGCGCCTGCGACTGCCAGCGCGAGTCACTGCTCGAGGACCCGCAGGCCGACTTGCGCGTCCTGCGCCTGACCAAGGAGGAAGAGAAGCGCCTGCTCGAACGCATCGAGGCGATCTCCACGTATGCGGAACTGATGCGCATTGGCCAGCGCCTGGAAGAGCAGCTTGGCGTCTCGGTCCGCATCGCGCCCGGCCCGAACGAAGTGCGCACTGTGCGCGGCTTCCAGATCGAGCTGGGCGACCGGCCCGGCCTGTGTCGAAAAACGCGGCAAACTGTACCTGCGGCGATACGCAAATGCCTTGATCGACACCCGGAAATCGCTTTTGCAATCCTGAATGCACACGATTTGTTTGCCGGGCAGTAAAATATATTTACTCCCTATCAAATCGAAAGCTGTATGTTTTGCAATATTCCGCGCGTGCTTCGCATGTCCTTCCTCGCCGCCACATTGGCCCAGCCGCTGGCCTGGGGACAGGATGTGACAGCTCGCCTGGGGCAGTTGCGGGAGTTTTCCTACCTCGCCACCAATAGCACCCTGGCCGAATTGCAGAAACTGAAACCGCAAGTCGGGCAGTGGCCGCAGCGTGACCAGGCGACTTATTATTCCGTGCTCAGCAAAGTTACCCGGACTTCGGACCGCGCCACCTCGCTGAAGGCGGTCGCGGAGGAAGAGCGCATCGGCCATCAACTGGATGACGAATCGATCATCGCCAACAGCTTGCTCGACCGTTCCTATCTTTTCTCCGCGCTGGAAGACCGGGAGGCCGCGAGCAAGAACCTGGAACTGGCGCGCCAGCTGGCCGAACAGACCAGCGATTTTGCGCTCCAGGCCAAAGTAATCCTTACTGTTGGCCAGGATGAAATCCGCCGCGGGAATGGGCGCAAGGGACTGGAGTACATCGACAATGCCGTGGCGCTGGCTGACAAGTCGGGGCAGCCCATCGCTCAATTCATGGCGCTGCGCGCCAGGGCCTATGCGTTGAACGGACTGGCCGGCGGCAGCCAGGAAGCACTGAAGTCGATCGACGTCTTGAAAGCCAAGGCTGCGCTGATCCCGCTCGACGGACCGATGATCCGGGCCCGCTATGCCGAGTGGGAGATCGCTGAAAGCGCTGGCCAGGTTGCACGCGCCCGCGAAGCCCTGAACGATGTGGTGGCTTGGCTGCAGAAACACCATATGGATGAAGATGTGCCCGAGCTGCAAGTCACACTAGCGGACATGAGCTTGAAAAGCCAGGACTACAAGGAGGCGTTGTCGCTCAGCCAGGAATCCAAGAAGGCTGCCCTGGCTACCGGCAACAGCGAAATGGCGGAGATTTCGCAGTTCAACGAAGGGATCGCCCTGATTTACCTGGGCCAGCTTGACGCCGGCAGGGATGCCATCGAGGCGGTCAACATCGAGATGATGGATGCCGACGCGCTATCGGAATATGCGCGGGCGCTGGACTATGTCGGTCTGAAGGAGCTTGCGCTGCAGGTCTACGCGCGCGCGGGGCGCAAGGCGCAGGACGCCAACACGGTCCAGACCCAACTCCAGAAAAGAGAACGCGAAGACGAAGAACTCTTGCGCCAGAAGGATGAAAACACCAAGGATTTGCGCAACCAGTCGAAGCTGCGGCTGGCCTGGTCGGTGGCCGCAGCACTGGCCGCGGCGGCCTTGCTCGCGGTGGCCTTCCTGTACCGCAAGCTGCGCGCCGCCAACGTCAGGCTGAAGAATTCCGATTCCCCAGCGGAATAGCATGATAAATTTGCATCTCGAGTGAATCACCCACCGGGAGGCAGGCATGAAAAGCAGCATTCCAAGACGTGAATTCCTGAAACAGGCAGGCATGGCGGGCGTGGCGACCGCTTTGGGCAGCCCGGCGCTGTCGGCGCTGGCCGATTCGCGCAGCGTGACGCTGCCGTTTGAAAATGGCGAAAGGGATCTGGTGGCGTTTCCGCAGAAGCGCCCGATGATCGTGCTGACCAGCCGCCCGCCGCAGCTCGAAACACCCTTCAGCGTGTTCGGCGAAGGTGTGCTGACGCCGAACGATGCCTTCTTCGTGCGCTATCACTGGAGCGCCATTCCGACCTCGATCGACCCGCAGAGCTACCGCCTGAAGATCGGCGGCCACGTCAACATGCCGCTGGAACTGTCGCTGGCGGAACTGCGCCAGCTCGCCGACCCAATCGAGCTTGTCGCGGTCAATCAATGCTCGGGCAATAGCCGTGGCCACTTTGCCCCGCGCGCCAACGGCGGCCAGCTTTCCAACGGCGCCATGGGCAATGCGCGCTGGACTGGCGTGCCGCTGAAAAAAGTGCTGGAGCGCGTGGGTATCAAGGCCGGCGCAGTGCAGGTGGCGTTCAATGGCCTCGATACGCCGCCCGCCGGCGACGGCCCCGATTTCGTCAAGTCGCTCAATATCGACCACGCGCTTGAGGAGGAAGTGATGCTGGCCTGGCAAATGAATGGCGAAGACTTGCCGATGCTGAACGGCTATCCACTGCGCCTGGTAGTGCCGGGCTATTACGGCACTTACTGGATCAAGCACCTGTCGGACATCACGGTGCTGGACAAGCCCTTCAACGGCTTCTGGGTCGCCAGCGCCTACCGCATTGCAGATAACGCCTGCGCTTGCGTAACGCCGGGCACGACGCCGGCCAAAACGGTGCCGATCAACCGCTTCAATGTGCGGTCTTTCATTACCAGCCACCAGGACGGTGCGCGGCTCAAAGCAGGCAAGCAGGTGGTTGTGAAAGGCATCGCCTTCGACGGCGGCTACGGCATCACCGAAGTCGCCTTCTCTGCCGACGGCGGCAAGAGCTGGCAGGCCGCGACGCTCGGGAAGGATATGGGCAAGTATTCCTTCCGCGAGTGGAGCGCTTCGTTCAAGCCGGGCAAGGGCGAGCACACACTGATGGTGCGCGCCGTGAACCGAATCGGCCAGAGCCAGCCTTCGACCGCACTGTGGAACGCGGCCGGCTATATGCGCAACGTGGTGGAAACCACCCGCGTCATCGCGGCTTGAGGAGGAACCGATGAAGACCTTTGCCATCATGCTCCTGCTGTCCGCCGGCGCCGCCAGCGCTGCCGAGATCAAGCTGCCCGACGAGACGGCGGCCTACAAACAGAGCACATTGCCGGGCTACCAGCTCGTGCTGGCCAACTGCCTGCTATGCCACTCGGCGCAGTACGCGCAGATGCAGCCGCCAACGTCGCCGCGCAGCTACTGGGAGGCTACGGTGAAGAAAATGAAGAAACCGTTCGGCGCCCAGTTCTCGGACGACGACGTCCCCGCCATGGTGGATTACCTCGCCAAAGTCTACGGTGCGGAGAAGCCCAAGCCGTAGACCGCAATGGCTGGCGGCGATACAATCTCGCCTTTGCCCATCACCGACAGCCGCCATGACGATTCCCAGCCCCATCCTGCAAGCGCTCGACCGTGCCCACCCTTCGTGGCGTCCGATCCTGGAGCGCGGCCTGCAGGCGATTGCAGCGGCCAACCCGGCCTACCTGCCGGAACTGGCGGATGACAGCTACCTGCCGACCGAACTGCGCCTGTTTGCCGCCTTCCAGCAGCCGCTGGAGCAGGTGCGCTACGTACTGGTGGGCGAGGGGCCTTATCCGCGTGCAGAAAGCGCTACCGGCGTCTGTTTCATGGACGGCGCTGTCAAAGGCCTGTGGTCGGAAGAAGAGGGCGGCGGCCTGTCCAAGCCCGTCAATAAAGCCACTTCGCTGCGCAACTTCATGAAAATGCTGCTGGTCGCCGATGGCCAGCTCGAGGAAAGCAATACCGCCGGCGAAGCCCTCGCCGCTTGTTCAACCCGTGCCAAGTCCGGCGCCGCGATCCAGACCCTGGCCGAGATGCAGGAGCGCCTGCACGGCCACGGCTTCCTGCTGCTGAACGCCTCGCTGGTGTTCCGCCCGCATGTTGCTCCAGTGAAAGATGCCAAGGCCTGGCTGCCATTCTTCGAGACCGTCATGCAGGCGCTGGCCATCCAGCAGCCAAAATTAATTCTTTGGGGAAAGATCGCCGAACAGCTCAACAAGCTGCCCAGCGTGCAGGCCTTGCCGCAGATCGTGGCGGAACACCCTTACAACCTGTCGTTTATTGCTAATAAGAAAATGCAGGCGCTGTTCGGCCCGATGGGATTGCTGAAGAGGTAAGAAGGGCGCGTATTGCCCCTCGGACAGCGAAAGGCGCGTCCGGCAAGGTCTGCGCAAGTCTGTTATACTTGACTAAATCGTTCAAGTAATCAGGTTTTGATTTGCGAGAACAGAACGATATTTTAACTGAGTTGAACCGAGGTTGTGATGCGTCTGACTACCAAAGGCCGTTTTGCAGTGACTGCGATGATTGACCTGGCTATGCGCCAGGGCAAGGGTCCGGTGACGCTTTCCGGAATCAGCCAGCGCCAGTCGATTTCCCTGTCTTATCTCGAACAATTGTTCGGCAAGCTGCGCCGCCACGAAATCGTGGAATCGATCCGCGGCCCTGGCGGCGGCTACAGCCTGGCCCGCAAGGCAGACAAGGTGACCGTCGCCGACATCATTATTGCTGTTGACGAACCGCTCGATGCAACCCAGTGCGGCGGCAAGGAGAATTGCCACGGCGCCGACCATGCGAACGGCGCCCGCTGCATGACCCACGAACTGTGGGCCACCCTGAACGAAAAGATGGTCGACTACCTGGATTCCGTGTCGCTGCAGGACCTGGTGGACCAGCAAAAAGCCAAAGCCGCGGCAGAGCAGCCAGTCCATGTGCACCGCAACAGCAACCAAGCAGCCCTCGGTTAACCGAATTGGAGTAATTTAGATGAACGCCCCCGAAAAGAACGTCGCCCAGGTAGCACCGGTAGAATTCAAGACCGCACCGCACTTCCCGATCTACATGGACTACTCGGCCACCACGCCGATCGATCCACGCGTTGCGGACAAGATGATCCCTTACCTGCGCGAACAATTCGGCAATCCGGCCTCCCGCAGCCACATGTACGGCTGGACCGCGGAAGCAGCGGTGGAAGAAGCGCGCGGCCACGTGGCCGCCCTGGTCAACGCCGACCCGCGCGAAATCATCTGGACCTCCGGCGCCACCGAATCGAACAACCTCGCCCTGAAAGGCGCGGCCAATTTCTACAAGTCCAAGGGCAAGCACATCATCACCGTGAAAACCGAGCACAAATCCGTGCTGGACACCGTGCGTGAACTGGAGCGCCAGGGCTTCGACGCCACCTACCTGGACACCCAGGACAATGGCCTGATCACCATCGAGCAGCTGGAAGCGGCTGTGCGCCCGGACACCATCCTGATTTCGGTCATGATGGTCAACAATGAAATCGGCGTGATCCAGCCGATCAAGGAAATCGCCGCCTTCTGCCGCAAGAAAGGCATCATCTTCCACTGCGACGCCGCGCAAGCGACCGGCAAAGTGGCGATCGACCTGCAAGACCTGAAAGTCGACCTGATGACCTTCACCGCGCACAAGACCTATGGCCCGAAAGGCGTGGGCGCCCTGTACGTCTGCCGCAAGCCGCGCGTGCGTATCGAAGCACAGATGCACGGCGGCGGCCATGAGCGCGGCCTGCGCTCCGGCACCCTGCCGACCCATCAGATCGTGGCGATGGGCGAAGCCTTCCGCCTGGCGAAAGTGGAAATGGACTCCGAGATCGAGCGTATCCGCGCACTGCGCGACCGCCTGGCCGAGGGCCTGCAGGAAATCGAAGAAACCTACGTCAACGGCGACATGGACCACCGCGTGCCGCACAACCTGAACGTGAGCTTTAACTTTGTGGAAGGCGAGTCCCTGATCATGGCCGTGAAAGACCTGGCCGTGTCGTCCGGTTCCGCCTGCACCTCGGCTTCGCTGGAGCCATCCTACGTACTGCGCGCCCTGGGCCGCAGCGACGAGCTGGCGCACAGCTCGATCCGTTTCACCATCGGCCGCTTCACCACTGAAAAAGACGTCGACTTCGCCGTCGAACTGCTGAAAGGCAAAGTGGGCAAGCTGCGCGAACTGTCGCCACTGTGGGAAATGTACAAGGACGGTATCGACCTGAGCACCATCCAGTGGGCAGCGCACTAATTCAACGATTACAGGAGCATCAAAATGGCATACTCGGAAAAAGTTCTCGACCACTACGAAAACCCGCGCAACGTCGGTTCCTTTGAAAAGGGCGACGAAACCGTCGGTACCGGCATGGTCGGCGCACCAGCTTGCGGCGACGTGATGAAGCTGCAGATCAAGGTTGGCGCAGACGGCAAGATCGAAGACGCGAAATTCAAGACCTACGGCTGCGGCTCGGCAATCGCCTCCAGCTCGCTGGTGACTGAATGGGTGAAGGGCAAGTCGCTGGATGAGGCGCTGGCCATCAAGAACACCCAGATCGCGGAAGAACTGGCACTGCCGCCAGTGAAGATCCACTGCTCCATCCTGGCGGAAGACGCCATCAAGGCAGCTGTGAACGACTACAAGGCAAAACACGGCGCCTAATCAGCGCGCGGAGGAAGTATGGCAATCACCCTGACCGAAAAAGCAGCCAAGCATATCAACCGCTACATCGAGCGTCGCGGCAAGGGCATTGGCCTGCGCTTTGGCGTACGCACGACCGGCTGCTCCGGTCTGGCCTACAAGCTGGAATACGTGGACGAAGTGACGCCGGAAGATTCGGTCTTCGAGTCGCATGGCGTGAAGGTCTTCGTTGATCCGAAAAGCCTGCCGTACATCGACGGCACTGAGCTGGACTTCGCGCGCGAAGGCCTGAACGAAGGCTTCAAGTTCAACAACCCGAACGAGAAGGATGCATGCGGCTGCGGCGAAAGCTTCCGCATTTAATATCGTGCAGAACCACTTCGAACTCTTCCAGCTTCCCCAGCAGTTCGCCGTCGATACGAGCGCCCTGGACGCCGCCTACCGCGAAGTCCAGAGCCGCGTCCACCCGGACAAATTCGTCAACGCCACCGATGCCGAAAAGCGCGTCGCCATGCAATGGTCGACCCGCTCCAATGAGGCCTACCAGACCCTGAAGAATCCGCAGAAGCGCGCGCAGTACCTGTGCGAGCTGAATGGCGTCGATCTGAAGATGGAATCCAACACGGCCATGCCGATGGAATTCCTGATGCAGCAGATGGAGTGGCGCGAAGAGCTGTCCGAAGCCCGCGCCGGCAAGGATGGCGATTTGCTCGACAAGCTGGACGGTCAGTTGCGTGCCGCGCGCAAGGCTCAGCTGGCGGAGATCGAACAGCATTGCAATAGCGGTGACTATCACGCAGTCGCGCAAGGTGTGCGCGCGCTGATGTTCATCGAAAAATTTGGCGAAGAAGTGCGCTTCGCTTACGACGCCATCGAGGCGGCGTAAAAGAGTAAAAACTCAGAACAATACAGGTTTCACCATGGCTCTTTTGCAGATTTCCGAACCGGGCATGTCGACCGCCCCGCACCAGCATCGCCTGGCGGTGGGCATCGACCTCGGCACCACCAATTCGCTGGTAGCGACCGTCCGCAGCAGCATTCCTGAAGTGCTGAACGACGAAGACGGCCACCCGCTGCTGCCTTCCGTGGTGCGTTACCTGCCGAACGGCCATGCCAATATCGGCTACAAAGCCCAGGCCCACCAGACCACAGACCCAAAAAACACCGTCGTGTCGGTCAAGCGCTTCATGGGCCGCGGCCTGAAGGACATCGCCTACGCCGAGAACCTGCCATACGATTTCGTCGATGCTCCGGGCATGGTGCAGCTGAAGACTGTCGCCGGCGTGAAATCGCCGGTTGAAGTGTCGGCCCAGATCCTGGCCACGTTGCGCCAGCGCGCGGAAGACTCGCTGGGCGATGACCTGGTCGGCGCCGTGATCACCGTGCCTGCCTACTTCGATGAAGCGCAGCGCCAGGCAACCAAGGATGCCGCGCAACTGGCCGGCATCAACGTATTGCGCCTGCTGTCCGAACCGACTGCCGCGGCCATCGCCTACGGACTTGATAACGGCTCCGAAGGCATCTTCGCCGTGTACGACCTGGGCGGGGGCACCTTCGATATTTCGATCCTCAAGCTGTCCAAAGGCGTGTTTGAAGTGCTGGCCACCGGCGGCGACTCCGCGCTGGGCGGCGACGACTTCGACCACCGCCTGTTCTGCTGGGTTCACGAGCAGGAAAAACTGGCGCCGCTGTCCGACGAAGACACCGCGACGTTGATGGTGAAAGCGCGCGAAGCGAAAGAGCTGCTGTCGACCAAGCCGGAAGTGACCATCGACGCCATGCTGCGCTCGGGTGAAGAAGTCCACCAGCGCGTCACCCCTGAGATTTTCGCCGACATCACCAAGCACCTGGTCGCCAAGACCATGAACGCGGTGAAGAAGGCCCTGCGCGATGCCAACATCGACGCCGACGATATCGACGGCGTGGTCATGGTGGGCGGCGCGACCCGCATGCCGCACGTGCAGCGCGCAGTGGGCGAATACTTCCACACCATCCCGCACGCCAATATCGATCCGGACAAGGTTGTGGCACTGGGCGCCGCCATCCAGGCCAACCTGCTGGCCGGTAACCGCGCCGCAGGCGACGACTGGCTGCTGCTGGACGTGATCCCGCTGTCGCTGGGTATTGAAACGATGGGCGGCCTGGTCGAGAAGATCATCCCGCGCAACTCCACCATTCCATGCGCCCGCGCGCAGGAGTTCACCACCTTCAAGGATGGCCAGACCGCGCTGGCGGTGCACGTGCTGCAAGGCGAGCGCGAACTGGTGAGCGATTGCCGTTCGCTGGCGCGCTTCGAACTGCGCGGCATTCCGCCGATGGCGGCCGGTGCGGCGCGCATCCGCATCACTTACCAGGTGGACGCTGACGGCCTGCTGTCCGTCTCCGCACGCGAATTGCGCTCGAATGTGGAAGCATCGATCACCGTCAAGCCTTCGTATGGCCTGGGTGACGACGACGTGGCACGGATGCTGTCCGAATCGCACACCGAAGCGGAAGCCGACATGAAAGCCCGCGCTCTGCGCGAAGAGCAGGTCGAAGCCGAGCGCATCATGCTGGCCACCCAGTCCGCGCTGGACGAAGACGGCAACCTTCTGAACGACGACGAGCGCGCCGCCATCAACGCCCTGATGGCCACCACCATGGACATGCTGGTGAAATCCGGCAGCGGCGAAGCCGACCACTACGCGGTGAAAGCCGCCTACGAAGCCCTGGCCCAGGGCACCGAAGAATTCGCATCGCGCCGCATGGACCGCAGCGTGCGCAGCGCACTGGCCGGCAAGACGCTGGACCAGGTTGTTTAATTGACTGAGGAATAGAAGTGCCACAAATCGTCATCCTGCCGCATGCCAAGCTGTGCCCCGAAGGCGCCGTGATCGAAACCGAAGCAGGGAAGTCCGTTTGCGACGTCCTGCTGGAGAACGACATCCACATCGAACACGCCTGCGAGAAGTCCTGCGCCTGCACCACTTGCCACGTGCTGGTGCGTGAAGGCTTCAACTCCCTGAACGAAGCGACCGACACCGAAGAAGACCTGCTGGACAAGGCCTGGGGCCTGGAAGCCTGCTCGCGCCTGTCCTGCCAGTCCATCGTGGCGGACGAAGACCTGGTCATCGAAATTCCGAAGTACACGATCAACCACGCCAGCGAAGGCGGCCACTGAGCCGAGGTGCACCATGCTGAAATGGAGTGATGTCACGGCGATTGCCGAAGCCCTGTACGACAAGTTCCCGGACGTCGACCCGACGACGGTGCGCTTTGTCGACCTGCACAACTGGATCGTCGACCTGGACGGCTTCGACGACGACCACAAGCGCGGCGGCGAAAAAGTGCTGGAAGCGATCCAGCAGGCGTGGATCGATGAAGCGCAGTAAGGCCCCGGGCACGCCGTTGCCCGCTACCGTCACCGACATCCCTGAAGTCAAGCCCGGCCAGTCGGTCGCGCTGCTGCAGGAGCTGCACATCCTCACCCGCGACGGCAAGCTGAACCAGGACAGCCGCCGCAAGCTGAAGCAGGTCTACCACCTCTACCAGTTCATCGAACCGCTGCTGAGCGACGTGCGCACGGCGAAGGGCTCGGTATCGCTGGTCGACCACGGGGCAGGGAAGTCCTACCTCGGCTTCATCATCTACGACTTGTTCTTCAAGGCGCTGGGCGACGATTCGCACATTTATGGCATCGAAACCCGCGAAGAACTGGTGGCGCGTTCCGAAGAGCTGGCGCGCAAGTTCGATTTCCCTGGCATGAGCTTCCTGCCGCTGTCGGTGGCCGAGTCAACCACCTCCGACAAGCTGCCGGAGCAGATCGACATCGTCACCGCGCTGCACGCCTGCAATACCGCCACCGACGACGCCATCGATTTCGCGCTGAAGAAAAAAGCCAAGCACATCGTGCTGGTGCCATGCTGCCAGGCCGAAGTCGCCTCCGTGCTGCGCAAGAACAAGGGTTCTTCGCTGGGCAAGAATGTGCTCACCGAGTTGTGGCGCCACCCGATTCACACTCGTGAATTCGGCAGCCAGATCACCAACGTGCTGCGCTGCCTGCAGCTCGAATCGCACGGCTACCAGGTCACCGTCACTGAACTCGTAGGCTGGGAGCATTCGATGAAGAACGAATTGATCGTCGCCACGTACAAGAACCTCCCGCGCCGCAAACCTGCCGAGCGCCTGAAGGAAGTCTTGTCCACCATCGGTCTCGACGAAATGGGCGAACGCTTCTACACCGGCGCGCCTGTGGCAGCGTCAACTGACGCCGGGGTGGCGCCGTGAGCACCAGCTATCCGGCCGGCGCAGGCGCAATGCCGCTCGCCGCAGACGGCGAACGCTGGATCGACCTGCGCAGCGACACTGTCACGCATCCCAGCGCCGAAATGCGCGAAGCCATGTTCACCGCCCAGGTCGGCGACGACGTGTACGGCGACGACCCCACGGTCAATGCGCTGCAGGCCTACGCAGCGGAACTCTTCGGCTACGAAGCTGCGCTGTTCGCGCCATCCGGCACGCAAACCAACCTGATTGCACTGCTGGCCCATTGCGGCAGGGGAGACGAATACCTGGTCGGCCAGGACGCCCACACTTACAAGTACGAAGGTGGTGGCGCCGCAGTCCTCGGCAGTATCCAGCCGCAGCCGATCATCAACCAGGCGGACGGCAGCATCGCGCTGCAAGACATCGAAGCCGCCATCAAGCCGAACGATTTCCACTTCGCCCGCACCAAGCTGCTGGCGCTGGAAAACACCATCGGCGGCAAGGTCCTGCCGCAGCAATACGTCGCGCAAGCCACCGGCCTCGCGCACGCACGCGGCCTGGCCACGCATCTCGACGGTGCCCGCATCTGCAATGCCGCCGTCAAGCAAGGCATCTCGCTGAAGGACGCGGTAAAAGGCTTCGACAGCGTCTCCGTCTGCCTGAGCAAAGGCCTCGGCGCCCCGGTCGGCTCCGTCCTGTGCGGCAGCCGTGAATTAATCGAGCAGGGCAAGCGCTGGCGCAAGATGCTGGGCGGCGGCATGCGCCAGGCTGGCGTGATTGCTGCCGCAGGCCTGTACGCCCTGCAGAACAACGTCCAGCGCCTGGCCGAGGACCACGCCAACGCAAGCTGGCTCGCCGCCGAACTGGCAAAGATCGGCGTGCTGCAAGTGAGCGTGCCGCAAACGAACATCCTGTTCGTCACCATGCCACGCGAAGCCTGCGAAGGGTTAAATGCAGCGCTGGCAGCAGAACGCATCCGCGTCTCGATGGCGCCGACACTGCGCCTCGTGACCCACCTGGACGTAACGCGCGCCGACCTCGAACACGTCGCCGCCGTATTCGCCCACTACTTCAAGCAATAATGAACAACGAAGACAACACCATCCGCCTCGCCAAGCGCGTGGCGGACATGGTTCCATGCTCGCGCCGCGAAGCAGAGAATTACATCGAAGGCGCCTACGTCACGGTAGACGGCGAGATCGTCGAAGAACCCGGTGCGCGCGTCGCGCCCGGCCAGCAAGTCGTGTTGTCCGCCGACGCAACCCTGCTCGACATCGCGCCGGTAACGATCCTGTTGAACAAGCCGGCCGGCGCCGACGCGCTGGCATGCCTGCTGCCGGAAGCGCGCAGCAAGGACGCCCAGCGCGTTCGCTTCCTCAAGCGCCACCTGCGCAACCTGACCGCCTGCCTCGCGCTGGACAAGCAAGCCAGCGGCCTGTTCGTGTTCACGCAAGACTTCCGCGTCGCGCGCAAGCTGGTGGATGAAGGCGCCACGGTCGAACAGGAGTTGATCGTCGATGTCGAAGGCGAGATTGCCGACAACGGCCTCACGCTCCTGAACCAGGGCGCAGGCAAGGTGAGCTGGCAAAACGAACGCCGCCTGCGCTTCGCCGTCAAGCCGCCGAAGCCAGCCCTGGTCGCCAAGCTTTGCGCCGACGTCGGCCTGAAAGCCACCGCAGTAAAGCGCCAGCGCATCGGGCGCATCTCCATGTCCGGCCTCCAGCCCGGCGAATGGCGCTACCTCCAAGGCTACGAACGCTTCTGAAGAACCTAGCGTAAGGCCGCGGCGAGGCGCTGGGTAAGGCGCTGCACCATCGGTGCGATCGTCATTACGGCGAAGAAGGCGGCCGGCCAGGCGGCGAGGAAGGCGTGGCCCCAGCGCGCCGTATATTCGGGGTGGAAGCCGATGTTCAGCCAGGTGATCCAGCCGCTCATGATCACACTCATCAGGAACGACATCAGGGCTGCAAAGATCATCCGGGTACGCAGGTCAGTCATGGCTTTCTCCAGCAAGTTATCAATGACTCAAGCGTAGTTAATTTCGTTGGCGTACACTAGCGATGAAAATTCAATCTCTAATTCCAAAAATGGAATCATGCTGGATGACCTCGCCCTGTTTATCGCCATCGTCGAAGCGGGCAGCCTGAACGCTGCTGCCGAGAAAGAGGGGCTGCCGACCGCGACTGTCACTCGCCGCCTGCAAAAGCTGGAGACGGCGCTCGGCTATCGCCTCTTGCATCGCAGCGCTCGTCGCACCCAGCCTACTGCAGAGGGGATGCAGTACTACGAACAGTGCCGCCCCTTGGTTCAGTCGCTGCGCCAGGCTACGCTGCGGCTGGACGCCACGCTGGGCGCGATCGAAGGCACGATCCGCGTTCTGGCGCCGGTCAATTTCGCGAGCGAGATCCTGGCGCCGGCATGGGCCAGCTTCCTTGAACAGTATCCGAAGGTGAAGCTGGAGCTCGAACTGTCCAACGAAGTGCAGGACATTGTTGGCACTGGTGCCGACCTGGCGATCCGCATCGGCGCACTGGCCGATTCCACGCTCACCCAGCGCAAGCTGGGAAATGTCAATCTGGTGCTTGCTGCGTCGCCGGCTTACCTCGCTCAGTTCGGCACGCCGTCCGATGTGGCTGAACTGGAAAGACATTCCACAATCGCCACGCTGCCGCTGCGTGAATGGCATTTACAGGACCCGGTTACGGGCGCGCACTCTGTGCTGCATCCCGAACCGCGCGTGCGCGTCAACGAGGTGCGGCTGGCGGTGATGATGGCGGAGGCGGGCCTTGGCATCGTACTGGCCCCAGAGCTGCAGTGCCACGCCAGCCTGGAGTCTGGCGCGCTGGTGCGGCTCCTGCCGGGCTGGACATCGCGTGAGCGCAGCGTTTATGCCGTCTGGTCGCAGCAGCGTTACCTGCCGGCCCGCGTACGCGCCCTCCTTGAACATTTGGCGGCCTTCACCGCCCAACACCCTTTGCTGACCGGAGAAAAATGAATGATGCGGGCGATCCTGTCGTTGCTGCTCGTGCTGGCGCCACTCTGCGCCCTTGCTGCCAAGCCGGCCTGTCCAGCACGAGATGGAGGAGAGGAATGGTCCCCGCTCTGCTTCACCGTGCGGGAGGGTGTGCGCCAGCTCAAGCCGCAATACCTGCGCAAGCTCGCCTTCGAAAAGTCGGGCAAGTCGGTTATTGTCATTGACGGCGACCCTGGCCCCAACGAAGTGGTGGCGCTTGACCGGCGTGGCCGTGTCGTTGTGCCGGGCATCTACCATACCGGCGATTTCGATTATCCGTATGCGCCGCTAGGCGTAGGACGCTTCCGTGAGAACGGCAAATGCGGCTATTTCCAGTCCAGCACGTTCAAGATTGTCGTGCAGGCAGAATATGACCATTGCCATCCCTTCCACGATGATGGAATCGGCTCGGCCTGCAAGGAGTGCGAGTATTACTGCACGCACCCCGATTGCTATGATTCGGCGCTGGTCGGGGGGCAGGGCTTCGATTTCGACGCCAGGGGAAAACTGTTGGAGACTTATGTGCAACCTGGCCTCGACCGGATTTGCCCCCACGGGTTCGAAAAGCTGGATGAGAAATCGCATTACCTGGAATGCAAGGACGACCCTGATTCGCCTTTCAGACACCTTCGATGAACGGCACAGTGTGGATGGCCGCCGCCATGTATATTGTCCACGGTCGGCAAGGCATCCGTTTCGGCGTGGATGACCAAGGCTTGCTATGATGGGGCATGGACAACGACTTTTGCCTCGTTCGCCGCTGCCTGATTCCGGCGGATGCCTTTATCCTGTGCGGCTGCCTGCGTGCGGCGGGACTGAATGCAACGGTGATGGACGACCAGCACGTGCAGGCGGCATTCCTGCTGGCGCCTGCCATTGGCGGTGCGCGTGTAATGGTGCCGCAGGACGAACTGGAGCAGGCACTGGAAGTGGTCGCGGCTTTCGAGCGCGGCGAGCTGGCGCTTGGCGACGATGTTGACGTGGGCGAGGGCGCCCGCGTCTACGAGTTCACGCCTCGCAAGTAAAGACGATCGCCTGCATCTTGCCTTCGATGGCGCCGCTGCCGAACTTCTCGGTCAGTGCGGCAATTACCACGTCGGTTGCCTCCTGCAGGCGCGCCGGATCGCGCGCTTCAATATCTGCCCTGAGCGGCGAACCCTGGCATAGCGCCGTTGCAGTGGACGCCGCGGAGCCGGCGCGGCTGGTGGCCGTCACCAGTTCATGTGTGATGTTGCCGGTCCAGCCGCCACGCTTCAGCTCTTCAAGAATCACGTCGATGTCATGCCAGCCGTAAGGCACGCGCGCCAGGAAACGCGGTGGGTCGTCGGGGAATACCTTGGCCAGTGCATGATTGATGGTGGCGGAAAAGTCGTTGTGGCTGATGCCATCCCATACATTGAAGCAATACAGGCCGCCCGGCTTTAGTACGCGGCGTGCTTCGCTGAATCCGCGCGCCTTATCGGGAAAGAACATGACGCCGAACTGGCATGCCACGGCGTCGAAGCTGGCGTCGGGGAAGGGGAGCGCCTGCCCGTCCGCCTCGCGCCATTCGACGCGCGGCGAATCGACGGCTTTGCGTGCCTGGTCCAGCATGGCGGGATTGAGGTCGCTGGCGACGATTTGCGCGTTGGGGATCTCCTGCAGCAGGTGGCGGGTAACGGCGCCGGTGCCGGCTGCCACTTCCAGTATGCGCGCGGGACGCCGCTGCGCGATACGGTGCGCCATGTCGATCGCGTAGGGGGTGAAGAGGAGCGGCACCATGGCACGCTCGTAAGTTTCCGGAATTGAGCCAGTGAAGCTGCTGTCCTTGTCCATGGTTGCCTCCCTTGTCCAAGTCCAGTATAGCGATTGCTTAGGCGGCTTTCGCGGCTTTTTTCTCCGGTTTCGGCAATTGCAGCAGGCGGGTGCCGGCCATGCGGTCGTGCAGGAACTGGCGATCCTTGTCAAGGAGGGCTGTCAGCGACCACAGCACGATGTTGCCGACCAGAATTGCGACAGCCATGCTGATGCCTGCGCGTGTTGTCAGCAGCTGAGATACATGGATGATGACAAGTGCCGGCGCCACAAAGCCCCATGCAAGGATGAAGCGGGTTGCCGCTGCACGGAGCGAAATTCGGCCGGCGCCAGCAGATGCAATCTTGATGCGCCAGGTTTTCATGGCCAAGGTGTGGCCGCTCCCCGTCCAGGAGTAAATGAAATAGGCAGCCGCCACCAGGATCACGAAAATGCCGCGTCCCGCATCCAGGACAGGCGAATGCGCCGCAAACGTCACGAGCAGGTAGACCGCGATCGCAAACATTTCCACCGCGAGCAGCAGGAGCGACTCGTACACGATGCAAATGAGGCGACGCTTGACGGTCGGGACAGCGTTATTTGCTTGCATTGGGAACGGCCGGCGGGGCGCTTGGTGCGGCAGGGGACGGGGACGCTGGTGCGTTCGCATCGGCTGCTGGCGCAGCCGGGGTGGCGGTCGTCGTCGCGGCCGGCGCAGCGGTGCCGGAGGCGGCTGCAGGCGCTGCGGCAGTTGCCGGAGCGACGTTGCCTGCACCCAGCGAGCTGCCTGGCGGCACGACGGCAGGAGAGCCTTGCGGCAAACCGATCGGGGCTGGCGGTACGGTACCCGGCGGGACGGTACCCGGCGCCGGCACCAGGCCGTGGCCCTGGGCCTTGACTGGAGCAGGGGTCTTCACGCTGGACTGCGCCAGGCTAGGCGTCTTGACCACCTGGTTGTTCTTTGCCGCGGCGGCTTCTGCCAGGGCCTTCTTGGCTTCTTCCGGCAGTTGCTGGTACTGCTCCCACTCGGCAGCGCGCTGGCCCGGTGGCGTCGCTTTCTTCTGGGCGCGCGCATAGTTCTCGCGCACCTGCTTGCGTTCGGCTGGCGACAACGCCACCCATTCACGCATGCGTTCCTGTACGCGCGCCTTGTCGTCCGGCTTCATCTTGGCCAGGCGGTTGGCGATGGAAATCCATTTTTGCTTGCGCACCGGGCCCAGTTCTTCCCAGGTCGACTCGAGGGGCGCCAAGGCCTGTTGCTGGGCTGGCTTGAGATCGGCCCAGTGCGGCTTTTCACCTACCGGCTTGGCAGGCTCCGCGGCGGTAGCGGCAGTTGATGGCGCTGACGCAGGCTGCAAAGCAGGACGGCTCACCAGCCAGACGACGGCAGCGATCCCCACACCCAGCAGCGTGATTGCTCCAGCAACCCATTTTGTCCTGCCACTTACACGCGCCATACTTTATTGCTCGCGGGTCTCGAGATAGGCGCCAAAGCCCTGGTCAAGGTAAGCAGACAGCGGCAGTTCATCGGACAGCACGGCGGCGTCCATTTCTGCCAGTTCCACGATCGATTGCTGTTGTTCGTACTGGTACACGCCAACCATGCCGCCCATCAGCAGCAGCAAGGGCAGGGCCACGCTGACGCGGTTGAACCAGGCAAACGGGTTGGCGAAGAAGCCATTAGCGCCGCCGGCCACTGCCGGGGCGGTACGGGTCACGCGCACGCGGGCCGGCGCATCGGCCTTCTTGCGCTTCATTGCAGCCATGCGGGCTGCGGCCAGGCGGTCTGTGGTCGAGGCTGGCAGATCGTCTAGCTTTTCATTGAGCGCGCGCCGCACGCCGTATGCAAAGTTGGTGTCTTCGGTGTTCATAACTTAATTCCCTTGGCTTTGAGCGATTCAGCGAGAGTGTGTGTTGCTCGTGAGCAATGCGTCTTTACGCTCCCTTCGGAACATCCCATCGCTTCGGCAGTTTCTGCTACATCCATGTCCTGCCAGTAACGCATGAGGAACGCTTCTCGTTGACGCGCAGGCAGTTTTTGCACTTCTTCTTCAATAATCTGCAAGATCTGTGCCCGTTCTACCTGGTCTGCACTCGACTCGGCCGCCTGGGAACCCTCTTCAGCCTCGTAGGATTCCAGTATATCAAAGTCCTCATGCTCTTCCTGGCCAGGGCCAAGGCCCGAGAAAAGACTTACCCAGGTATTACGGACTTTTTCGCGGCGGAAATAATCAAGTATAGTCGTTTGCAAGATGCGCTGGAACAGCGCTGGCAGTTCGGCTGCCGGCTTGTCGCCGTACTTTTCTGCCAATTTAATCATTGCATCCTGAACAATGTCCAGTGCGGATTCGTCCTTTCGGACGGCATAGACCGCTTGTTTGAAGGCGCGGCGCTCGACACTTTCGAGGAAATCCGATAATTCTTTGTCTGTGGCCATGCGTCGGGAAGAGGGCTGCGCTATATCGCTAGTCTGAACAATCCGGCATTTTAACAAAAAATGCAGAATATGCTTGACCAATATGGTGCAGCGCGGTAACGTTAAGGACGCTTTGCACACCACAAGGCTCCCCGGTTCTTCGGGACAGGCACACAAAGCCGTTCTGGAAAGCCAGCTTTCTATTGTCAGCAGTTTGCTCTAACCCGTGCCACAAGCGCGAGAGGTAGGCCAGAAACCGCTGCAAAACTCCGGCCAAACGAGTTGCGTTTAGCACCGGCTTGTACTCCAGCTACGCATGGGGGAAGGGTCAGTGTGACCGCAGAAAGAAGGGAAGCTGAGAGTCGTGCACGGTGTCGCCCACTTCGCTAGGCAAGAGCATCCGATCAATCTCCTATGGACCTTGAAAGGAATGTTTCATGAATACCGAAGCTCCCATCACGGGCGCCGAAATCGTTGTCCGCTGCCTCGCTGAGGAAGGCGTAGAACACGTTTTCGGATATCCCGGCGGCGCCGTTCTCTATATCTACGACGCCATCTTCAAGCAGGACAAATTCCAGCACATCCTCGTTCGCCATGAGCAGGCCGCCATCCATGCCGCCGATGCGTATTCGCGCAGCTCGAACAAAGTGGGCGTGGCACTGGTCACTTCCGGACCTGGCGTCACCAACGCGGTGACCGGCCTGTCCACCGCATACATGGATTCCGTTCCGATGGTGGTGATCTCCGGCCAGGTGCCGAGCCACGCCATTGGCCAGGATGCGTTCCAGGAATGCGACACCGTCGGCATCACCCGCCCGGTGGTCAAGCACAACTTCCTGGTGAAGGACGTGAAAGACCTGGCGGAAACCATCAAGAAGGCTTTCTATATCGCCAGGACCGGCCGTCCAGGCCCGGTGCTGGTCGATATTCCAAAAGACATTTCGATGCACAAGCACGTGTACTCGTATCCGAAGGATATCGAGATGCGTTCCTACCGCCCGGTGGACAAAGGCCACGCCGGCCAGATCCGCAAGGCGCTGCAGCTGCTGCTGTCGGCAGAGCGTCCAATGATCTACACCGGCGGCGGCGTGATCCTGGCGCATGCGTCGAATGAGCTGAACAAACTGGTCGACAAGCTCGGCTTCCCGGTCACCAACACCCTGATGGGCCTTGGCGGTTCGCGCGCTTCCGACCCGTGCTTCGTCGGCATGCCCGGCATGCACGGCACCTACGAAGCCAACCTCGCGATGCAGAATTGCGACGTGCTGATTGCGATCGGCGCCCGCTTCGACGACCGCGTGATCGGCAATCCAAAGCACTTCAGCCAGAACCCGCGCAAGATCATCCACATCGACATCGACCCTTCGTCGATCTCGAAGCGCGTGAAAGTGGACATTCCTATCGTCGGCAACGTGAAGGACGTGCTGGTCGAACTGCTGTCGCAGCTGGAAGCGACCGAGCAGCGTCCGAACGCCGCCGCGCTGAAAGACTGGTGGAAGCAGATCAACGAATGGCGCGGCCGCAAGTGCCTGGCCTACGCCACGTCCGACCTGGTGATCAAGCCGCAGCAAGTGGTCGAGTCACTGTTCGACATCACCAAGGGCGACGCCTATATCACCTCCGACGTCGGCCAGCACCAGATGTGGGCTGCGCAGTACTACAAGTTCGACAAACCGCGCCGCTGGATCAATTCCGGCGGCCTGGGCACCATGGGTGTCGGCCTGCCGTATGCCATGGGCGTGCAGATGGCCAATCCGGATGCGACTGTCGCCTGCATTACCGGCGAAGGCTCGATTCAGATGAATATCCAGGAACTGGCTACCTGCAAACAGTACCGCCTGACGCCGAAGATCATCCTGTTGAACAACCGCTTCCTGGGCATGGTTCGCCAGTGGCAGCAGATCGACTACGGTTCGCGCTACTCCGAGTCTTATATGGATTCGCTGCCGGACTTCGAGAAGCTGGCCGAGGCCTATGGCCACGTCGGCATGCGCATCGAAAAACCGGGTGACGTCGAAGGCGCGCTGAAAGAAGCGTTTGGCATGAAGGACCGCCTGGTCTTCATGAACTTCATTACCGACCAGAGTGAAAACGTGTGGCCGATGGTGAAAGCCGGCAAAGGCCTCTCCGAAATGCTGCTTGGCTCGGAGGACCTGTAATCATGCGACACATTATTTCTGTACTGCTCGAAAACGAAGCGGGTGCGCTGTCCCGCGTGGTGGGCCTGTTCTCCGCCCGCGGCTACAACATCGAAACGCTGACCGTTGCGCCGACCGAAGATGCGACCCTGTCGCGCATGACCATCGTGACCACTGGTTCCGATGACATCATCGAACAGATCACCAAGCACCTGAACCGCCTGATCGAAGTGGTGAAGGTGGTGGACCTGACCGAAGGCCAACACATTGAGCGCGAGCTGATGCTGATCAAGGTACGTGCCGTCGGCAAGGAGCGCGAAGAGATGAAGCGCACCGCCGACATCTTCCGCGGCCGCATCATCGACGTGACCGAAAAGACCTACACCATTGAGCTGACGGGCGCCAAGAGCAAGCTGGACGCCTTCATCGACGCGATCGACCGCGCCTCGATCCTGGAGACTGTCCGTACTGGCGGCTCCGGCATTGGCCGCGGCGAACGCATCCTCAAAGTTTAAACAATACGAACCGAATTCACACCCAAGGAATGACCATGAAAGTTTTCTACGACAAAGACGCTGACCTCTCCCTCATCAAAGGCAAGAACGTTGCCATCATCGGCTACGGCTCGCAAGGTCACGCGCACGCGCAGAACCTGACCGAATCCGGCGTGAACGTGACGGTCGGCTTGCGCAAGGGCGGCGCCTCCTGGAACAAGGTCGAAGCGGCTGGCCTGAAAGTGGCGGAAGTGAACGAAGCGGTGAAGAACGCCGACGTCGTGATGATCCTGCTGCCGGACGAGAACATCGCCCAGGTGTACAAGGAAAACGTCGAACCGAACATCAAGCAAGGCGGCGTTCTGGCCTTCGCCCACGGTTTCAACGTGCACTACGGCCAAGTCGTGCCGCGCGCCGACCTGGACGTGATCATGATCGCACCGAAGGCCCCAGGCCACACCGTGCGCGGCACCTACCGCCAGGGTGGCGGCGTGCCGCACCTGATCGCCGTGTACCAGGACAAATCCGGTTCCGCCCGCGACATCGCCCTGTCGTACGCATCGGCAAACGGCGGCGGCAAGGCCGGCATCATCGAAACCAACTTCCGTGAAGAGACCGAGACCGACCTGTTCGGCGAACAGGCCGTGCTTTGCGGCGGTACCGTGGAACTGATCAAGGCCGGTTTCGAAACCCTGGTGGAAGCAGGCTATGCGCCGGAGATGGCTTACTTCGAGTGCCTGCACGAACTGAAACTGATCGTGGACCTGATCTACGAAGGCGGCATCGCTAACATGAACTACTCGATCTCCAACAACGCGGAGTACGGCGAGTACGTGACTGGCCCGAAAGTGGTGACCTCGGCCACCAAGGAAGCCATGCGCCAGTGCCTGAAAGACATCCAGACCGGCGAATACGCCAAGAGCTTCATCCTCGAGAACAAGGCCGGCGCACCGACCCTGATCTCCCGCCGCCGCCTGACTTCCGAGCACCAGATCGAAGAAGTCGGCGCCAAGCTGCGCGCAATGATGCCTTGGATCGCCAAAAACAAACTGGTCGACCAGTCCAAGAACTGATTGTCCCTAGAAGCAAACTTCAACGGCCCCTCGGGGCCGTTTTTTTATGGCAAGTGCAGAGCCCGTGTCACACCGTGGGGTCAGACCCCAAGGTGTGACACGGGCTCTGCCGTTACTGCACGGATCACTTTCCTGCCGAAGCTACGTTGCTGCTCCCCGCGTCGCGAATAAAGCGGGCCAGTATATCGTCCATGGCCAGTTTGGTGGATTGCTGGACTGCGTTCTTCATCGCGAATGCGCCACCCCAGAACATCTTGCCTCCCTGCGTCTGTCCGTCAGCGTTGTAGACTTTGCGGAAGACCTCGCCCTTGGCATTGCGGATGCTGATCGCCAGCTCAATGTGCGCGCCATGCTCTTCGAACGAATAGCGAAGCAGGTCAAATACAAGGGTATTCCCGGCGGCCGGCTTGTCATTGCTGGCCTTATTCAGGTTTCCAAGGGCGGCGACAACGTCGGAAGAACGCATGGTTGCGTCGAGCACCTTTCCGAATTCGACTACCCAGGTATTTGCATACCCACCCATCACACTTTTGAATTCGTAGTGATGGGCTTGTGTGGCGGGCGGCAGATAATATTTGTCAGCAACCTTCGCACTCGGCAAGGCGCCTGTGCGCGCATTGTTCCCTAAATAGGTACTGTAATCGTCGGCAACTGGGCGGTTAATTGAGCAACCGGTGGCCAATGCCAGGATGGCGGAAGCGAGGATGATGCGGCATGTCGACATATCTGCTCCGAAAAGGGAATGGACCCTCATTATAAAGGTCTGAAAAGAAGAAATGTCCACTTGGTTCCTGACCCTAGGCGGACATTTCTTGAATCACTTCAACGCTTCGGTGAGGACGCGGCCTTCGGCGCCGGCAGGCGGGCGCACGTTCAGCAGGTAGGCGAGGGTGGGGGCGATGTCGACGACTTCGGCATACTGTCCGTAGTGGCCGGATTTCACCCATGGCTTGCCCATCACGATCAATGGCACATTGGTGTCGTAGGCATACGGGGCGCCGTGGGTGGTGCCTTTGCCGGTCGAGAAGCCGAAGATCCAGTGCGGCTTGGCGACTACCATCAGGTCGCCGGAAATCTGGCGGTTCCAGGCGCGGCGCATCAGGGTTGCGACGCGGGTGCCGCCAACGGCGCCGCTTTCCATCTGGGTACGGGTGAACACATCCGCCATGCCAGGCTGCGACATCAGGAAACGTGCAGCGGCATTTTCAACGTCCTCGCGCTTCAAACCTTTGGTCTCAATCTGCGCGTAATCCAGGTGGATGTTCGGGATCGAGTAAGCCGATACGCCCTTGTTCAAGCCGAATTTGGACGACAGGTGCGCGTTCAGGTCATCGACCAGCTTCTTGCCGTCGATGCGGTTGACGCCCGCCTTCTGGATTTCATTGGCAAACTCCGGCGTGTTCGGGAAGCCGTGGTCGGCGGTCAGCACTACCAGCACGTTGTCCATGCCGATGCGCTTGTCGATGTACGAGAAGAAGTTGGACAGCATGCGGTCCAGGCGCATCAGGTGGTCGTGGGAGACCTTGCTCTCCGGCCCGTATTCATGGTTCGCCAGGTCGTGTGCGGAGAAGCTCACGCCCAGCAGGTCCGGCACGCCAGCCGGGTTATTGCCCAGGTTTTCGCCCTCAATGGCAGCCTGCGCGAATTCTACGGTCAGTTCGTCGAGGAATGGCGATGCCTTCAGACGCTTGTAATAAGCGGCGTCGGTCTGGCCCGATTCGCTGGACAGCTGCAGGTTCGGCGCATCGCCGTAATCGCCCGCGTAAGCCGAATCAGCCAGCAGCGGCTTCCACTTCACGCCGTAATAGCGCTCTTGCGGCTTGCCAGCCTGGTACTTCTGCACCCACTGCGGGTGCTCTTTCATGTAGAAGGTAGAAGAAGCGAAATTGCCGCTTTCTTCCATGTACATGTAGGCCGTGCCGGTTTTGCCACCCAGGAGAATCGCTCCGCGGTCCTTGCCCGAAACCGTGATGACCTTGGATTGCTGGCCGGTGGCATAACGCAACTGATCGCCCAGCGTATCTACGCGCAGGTTGGTTGGCGCGGTGCCGTCATGCGGATCGGTCTTTTCGCTACCAATGTACTTGTAGTTCTGGTCCTCGGTGCAGTACATGCTGCCGCCATTGGCCGGGTTCACCCAGTTGTTGCCGATGATGCCGTGCTGGTAAGGATAGGCGCCGCTCAGGATGGCTGCATGGCCGACCGCGGTCACAGTGATGCCGTGCGCCTGGTGCGCATTGCTGAACCATGCGCCCTGATCGAGCAGGCGGCGGAAGCCGCCCTGGCCGAACTGGCTGGCGTAGCGCGTCACCTGCTCTTGCGGCAGGCCATCGACGGCCATCACGAGGACGAGTTTTGGTTGTGCTGGCTGTTTTGCCGGCGCTGCATAAGCGCCGAACGAGGCCGCCAGGGCCAGTGCGGGAATCAGGTACCTTGCCATTTTCCTTGTTCATGAATGGAGTGGACGACACGTGATGATGCCACAGCCCGGTGTCAGGCAGATGACACTTTTGTATCAGTTTCAGTTACATTCGAGCTTCGATAAGGAAAACGCGTTGGTCACGGTGACTGTGATCGGCAGCGTCACCGCGCCTAACGATGAGGCGCAGCTCGTCTTCGGCTACGAAGAACAGGGCAAGGACAAGGCGGCGCTGGCGTCCAATGCCAACTTGCGGCTGAAGCAGGGCATCGCAGCGCTGAAAAAGGCCAACCCGAATGCGCGGCCATCGCTGGACAGCTACCGGACTTTCTCGGTCTACGACGAAGCACTTGCGCGTTCCCAGAAGCGCGATGCGCAGCAAATCGGATGGCGTGTCAGCCAGGAAGTGAGGCTTGTAACCGGCGATTTCGCCTCCTTGCCGGCTACGGTTGCCTCTACCCAGAAAGTCCTGGCGCTCAAGAGCGTCAATTTCGGGCTGAACGAGGAGACCACGAAAAAGCTGGAGCAGCGCCGTGTGGAAGCAGCCTATCGCAGCCTGGAAGAGCAGGTCGCCTTTATTGCGGGCGCGATGCGCCGCCCTGTTGCTGACGCGAAGTTGGAATCGCTCGACTTTGGCGCTTCGTCGGTGGACCGCAAAAGTACGCTTCAAGTAATCAGAGTGTTACAAACGCTCACGAACTACGACAATTTTGTGATTTGATTTCGGTTAAAGTGCGTCCATCGTCATCACGTAAGGAGAATAACAATGACCGTCCTGAAAGCTGTAGCCGCTGCCGCGCTGGTGATGGGTACCCAGGCTGCCATCGCACAATCCGTCCCGACCGCAGGCGCCACCGTCATCGTGCCTGCCTATGGTGAAGTCACTGCGCCGAACGACCAGGCTGTGGCCACGCTGGCGATCGAAGAGCAGGACAAGGACAAGGCTGCCGCAGCCTCGCGCGTGAACCAGAAGATCAAGCAAGGCCTGGAAATCCTGAAGAAGGAAGACCCGCAGGCCAAGCTGAAAACCCAGGGCTACTACACCTATCCGGTCTATCCGGAAGACCGTCCGCTGCCGCCAGGCGCCGCCGCCAAGCCGCGCCAGCCGACCGCATGGCGCGTTGGCCAGTACGTGCAGATGACCACCACCAATATCGGCGTGCTGCCGAAGACCGTTGCCGCTGCGCAGAAAGTGCTGACCCTGAACGGCCTGTCCTTCGGCCTGAGCCCTGCCGCTACCCGCAAGCTCGATGACGCCCGCATCGCGGCCACTTACAAGAACCTGAACGAGCGCATTGCTTCCATTGCCTCCGCCATGGGCCGTCCGGTAAGCGATGCGGTGCTCGATACCATCGACTACGAGGGTTCCGGCAATTACGGCGGCGGCCCTGCAGGTGCCCCGGCGCCCATGATGGCCCGTATGGCCGCCAAGGCAGAGATGGACCAGTCCGTGGCCGAGCCAAGCTTCGAGCCAGGCGAAACCACGCTGGAAATGCGCGTGGTCGGCAAGGTCAAGTTCAAGTAAGCCAAAGTTGCCACTTCCATACTGGGTGTCCTCTATAATAGGGGTCACCCTAGTATAAAAAATGGAAGAGTATGGCCAAATTCCCCCGCCGCCGGCCTAAGAATGCCGCCGGCAAGCAATCGCTGTTCAGCCGCTTCGCCCGCCGCAAGGGAGCCGATGGCCTCGACAGGCCGCGCTCGCGCGGCATCTACCTGCTGCCGAACGCCTTCACCACCGGTGCGCTGTTCTGCGGCTTCTTTGCCATCGTCATGGCCATGAACCAGCGCTTCGAACACGCAGCCTGGGCGATTTTCGTCGCCATGCTGCTGGACGGCCTGGATGGCCGTGTGGCACGCCTGACCAATACCCAGAGTGAATTCGGCGCCCAGTACGACTCCCTGTCGGACATGGTGTCCTTCGGCGCTGCGCCAGCGCTGGTGATCTACGAATTCGCGTTGCGCGGCCTTGGCAAGCTGGGCTGGATCGCAGCCTTTGTCTATTGTGCTGGCGCTGCGCTGCGCCTGGCACGCTTCAACACCAATATCGAAGTGGTCGACAAGCGCTACTTCCAGGGCCTGCCGTCGCCGGCCGCCGCTTCCCTGATCGCCGGTTTCGTCATGCTGCTGACCGACCTGGAAGTCGATGGCGTGCTGTATCCGTGGCAGGGCTGGGTGCTGGCGGTGTTCGCTGGCCTGAGCATGGTGTCCAACGTGCCGTTCTACAGCTTCAAGGACATCAACTTCCGCAAGTCGGTACCGTTCCTGGCCGTGTTCCTGATCGCGATGTTCTTCGCCCTGATCTCGATCGATCCGCCGAAGGTGTTGTTCGTCCTGTTCGTGGCATATGGACTGTCAGGCTACGTGATTTACCTGACCCGCCTGTTCAAGGGCAACCCGGTCAAGCTGATCGAGAAAACCTCGCCAGAAGATAAATCGTAACGCCGCTGGGGCGGCAATTCAGAAGGAGCGACTCCATGAATAACCGCCTCATCATCTTCGATACCACTTTGCGCGACGGCGAGCAATCGCCGGGCGCGTCCATGACCCGCGAAGAGAAAGTGCGCATCGCCCGCCAGCTTGAAAAGCTGCGGGTCGACGTGATCGAGGCGGGTTTTGCCGCTGCTTCGCAGGGCGACTTTGAATCCATCCGTGCCATTGCCACAGCCGTTCGCGAGCCGATCGTCTGCTCCCTGGCGCGCGCCAATGACCGCGACCTGGCCCGCGCTGCGGAAGCGCTTGAGCCGGCGGAGCGCAAACGCATCCACACCTTCATCGCGACCTCGCCGCTGCATATGCAGATGAAGCTGCGCATGGAGCCGGAGCAGGTGCTGGAACAGGCCAGGCTTGCGATCCGCTTCGCCCGCAAATTCACCGACGATATTGAATTCAGCCCGGAGGATGGCAGCCGTTCGGAAGAGGATTTCCTGTGCCGCGTGCTGGAAAACGTGATCGCTGAAGGCGCCACCACCATCAACTTCCCTGATACCGTGGGCTATGCCGTGCCGGAGCTGTACGGCGAGACGATCCGCCGGCTGCGCGAGCGCATTCCCAACTCGGACAAGGCTGTGTGGTCGGTCCATTGCCATAACGACCTTGGCCTGGCCGTGGCAAACTCGCTGGCAGGCGTGATGATTGGCGGTGCCAGGCAGGTTGAATGCACCATCAACGGCCTGGGCGAACGGGCCGGCAATACGGCGCTGGAGGAGGTGGTGATGGCGCTGCGCACGCGGGCCGGCTACTTCA
The DNA here is from genome assembly GCF_049904655.1 of Pseudoduganella sp. R-34. Taxonomy (NCBI): domain Bacteria; kingdom Pseudomonadati; phylum Pseudomonadota; class Betaproteobacteria; order Burkholderiales; family Oxalobacteraceae; genus Pseudoduganella; species Pseudoduganella sp. R-34. The sequence goes on along the minus strand of NZ_CP184572.1, from coordinate 4,930,580 downwards.
ACCTGGACTGCGGCATCGATACGACGCAGATCGTGCCGGCATCGAAGATGGTGTCGCAGATTACCGGCTTTGCCGTGCAGCCGAACAAGGCGGTCGTTGGCGCCAACGCGTTTGCCCATGCTTCCGGCATCCACCAGGACGGCATCCTCAAGGCGCGCGAAACCTACGAAATCATGCGCGCCGAGGATGTGGGCTGGACGGCCAACAAGATCGTGCTGGGCAAGCTCTCCGGCCGCAACGCTTTCAAGCAGCGCTTGCAGGAGCTGGGCATCGAGCTCGATTCCGAAGCCGAAGTGAACGCCGCCTTCACGCGCTTCAAGGAGCTGGCAGACCGCAAAGCTGAAATCTTTGACGAAGACATCATGGCGCTGGTGAGCGATGAAGAGGCCGCTGCCGGCGGCGAGCATTACCGCTTCGTCTCGCTGTCGCAGCGTTCGGAAACCGGCGAGCTGCCGTTTGCGCGCGTCGTGTTTTCGATTGACGGCATCGAGCACGCCGCCGAAGGCACGGGCGACGGCCCGGTCGACGCCATGGTCAACGCCATTGAAAGCAAGGCCCAAAGCGGCGCGGAACTCGTGCTGTTCGCGATCAGCGGCATCAGCCCCGGAACCCAGTCGCAGGGGGAGGTGACCATGCGGCTGGCGCATTCGGGCCGCATCGTCAACGGCGTCGGCGCGGACCCGGATATCGTGGTTGCTTCCGCCAAAGCGTACCTGGCGGGCCTCAACAAACTCCATTCCAAAATTGAACGACTCAACCCGCAAGCTATCTGACCATATGAGCTTTCTTTCTCGCCTATTCCAGAACGTAGCCGCCGAAAAGACCGCGGCGGTTCTCCCACCTATTGCAACGCTATGGCGAGAATTCGAAGAATGGCTAGCCGTTCACTGGCCTGATGGAATGGCGGATTTGAATCCAGGGGCGAGCGATGAACAGTTGCGCGCTCTTGAAGCGGTGCTTGGCGTCACTTTGCCAACGCATTTTGTGGAATGCCTCAAGATCCACAATGGCCAGAAGGGAAACGCTGGCGGGTTGTTCGATAATTCGGAATTCCTGTCAACGGATGCGATTGTGGATCAGTGGAATGTCTGGCGTGACTTGCTCGAATCAGGCGAATTCGAAGGGATCACTTCGGAAGCCGAACCTGGCGTGCGGCCCGATTGGTGGAACCGCAACTGGATCCCCTTTACGCACAACGGCGGTGGTGACCATTACTGCCTGGACTTGCAGCCTGCAACAGGCCGAGCGCCGGGGCAGATCATCACCATGTGGCACGACATGGGAGAACGGCGCATTGTTGCGGCGAGTTTCCATTCATGGCTGGCCGACTATCTGGCAAGTATCCGTGCCGGAAAAATCGTATATTCGGAAGATTTCGGCGGGCTGGTAAATAGCGATTACGTCGAACCTTAAAGCATCAATCGCAATGGAATATGCTTGGCAAATGTTAAGGACAGGCCGTTGAGTCCTCCATATGATGACCGACTCGCTGAGTGAGCTCTGAAAATGGATAAATTTGAATTTCGCCGCGATCGCTATGAGTCGTTTCGCCAATATGCAAACCCACTGCTGAACCTGAGCGTCGTCGCCCGGTTGCCGGAGTTTCGCCATTATTGCAAGGAGCGGCAACTACCGCCGTTCCATTTTCTCCTGTACTGCCTGTACATGAGCGTGAAGGATGTCGACAACTTCCTGTACCGCGAGTTCGAAGGAGAGGTGATCAAGATCGATGATTTTTACGGTGGGTACACGGTCATCAATCTTGATAACAACCTGAATTACGCGCGATTCGACATGTCGAACGACCGTGCCGAGTTCATCACCCGTAGCCTGGCGGCAGGCGTTGAGGCGCGCGCGACGCGTGAATTCATTAACACTGGCCGCGACCTGACGCCGCGCGAGCAGAAGAACAACGTCTACACCACCTGCATGCCATGGCTCGACATGCGCGCCATCGAACACCCGATCTATGAGTACAAATCGGCCGATATTCCGTTAATTGCATGGGGGCGCTACAGTGAGCTGGGTGGCGACATGATGACGGTGCCATTCTGTGTCCAGGCGCATCATGGTTTCGTGGACGGCTACCACGTCCACCTGCTGCTACAGCGTCTCGGCGAACGTATTGCGCTCGAGACCAGCCTCTGAAGGCGGCTTGCGCCGCTTGTCCTTGAAGAAGGTCCAGGCTTCTTCCGCGATCTCGATGCCTGCATTCTGGCGGCCGGGAAAACGGCTGAACAAGCCTGGATAGCGCTTCTTCCGGCTTGGTTCCGCGTGGCCGCCGCCGACGATCTTCAGGAGGCTGACCTGCACTTCTTCGGCTCGATCGCCCCATGTGTAACGGATTGCTCGGGTCGAATCGCCGTTCGTTGCTGCCAGGTGCTCGATGTAAGGCTCGTTCGCGAGCCGGGCCAATTTTCGCCAGACGGCGGCTGTGGCTTCCATGCCCAATGACGGTGCCGTGTACCATAGCGTAACGAATGACTTGCCGCCCGAGTACGGAATGAACGGGTCTCTTTCGCCGGCGACGATCAGGACGGGGAGGGCCGTCTCCGGCGTGGCGTAAGCCGCTCGCCGCGGCATCGCTGCCAGCACGGTCGCGAACGCGGCCAGTTTTTGCGGCAGTTCGGCGGCAATCCGGTAGGCCATCATGCCGCCCTTGGAAACGCCGATCACGTAGACCCGTTCCGGATCGGCGCCATCCTCGGCGATGGCGTGATCGATGACAGCGCCGATGAAGGCGACGTCGTCGCACTTGGGATTGCTCGCCACGTCGGCAAAACCGTCGTTCCATGCGCGTTGGCCGCGGCGCTTGATTCCGTCAGGCGCCACAACGACAACTTGCTCTCGTTCGGCGATTTCCAGTCAGACCGACAGTGGCGAAAAAGGAAATGCCTGGCCCATGACCTGTTCGGCAGAAGCACCGCTGCCATGCAGGACTACGACCAATGGACGCTTTTCGCCGGGGCGCGGGAGCGGTGCGGCTTTCAGGTAATGGCGCGGGCCCTCAGGCTGCATCATCTCGACCCGGGTCAGCGGAGCGACCGGGCCATCACTCTGGTTTGACCCGATGAAGAAGGAGTGCAAGGCGTCGCGGAGACCCATGAGTTATTTCACCCGTTGTTTTTCGAGTTTGCGCGCCAGCGTGCGGCGATGCATGCCGAGCCGGCGGGCGGCTTCCGAGATGTTGAAACCGGTTTCCGCCAGCACCTGGTGAATGTGTTCCCACTCCAGCGTCTTGATGGAGGTGGAGCGGTTGGTCAGCTCGACCTCGGCCGCGCCGGCAACATGCGAGAAGGCGGCTTCGATATCGTCTGTATTGGAAGGCTTGGCCAGGTATTGGCAGGCGCCCAGCTTGACTGCTTCGACAGCGGTAACGATGCTGGCGAAGCCGGTCAGCACCACGATCAGCATCCCAGGCGAGTGGGTGTGAAGCGCCTGCACGCAGGCGAGGCCGGAGGTGTTGCCTTCCAGCTTGAGGTCGACCACGGCGTGCGTCGGCGTGTGCTTTTGCAGCAGGGCGCCGACTTCTTCCAGGTTGGATGCTTTCAGCACGGTGTAGCCGCGCCGTTCGAACGAACGGGAAAGGGTGCGCGCGAAAGCGGGGTCGTCTTCCACGATCAGCAACAAGCGCTCTGTAGTCATCCTGCTTCTCCTATTCCAGGGCGATTGCCGACAGCGGCAGGCGCAGCTCGACCAGCGCGCCTTGTTCGAGATTGCGCGCTTCGACGGTGCCGCCCAGCGTGCGAATGACATTCACGACCAGGAACAGTCCCAGCCCGCTGCCGGGCCGGCCCTTGCTCGATTGGTAGGGCTTGCCGAATTGCGCCAGCATCGCCGGCGCGAAACCGGGACCGCGGTCGCTTACGGCCAGTTTCAGTACGTCGTCATCGGCCGAAGCCTCCAGCTTGACCCATCGCGGCGAGGCTTCCAGCGCGTTATCGAGCAAATTGAAAATCGTCTGCTTGAGTGCCGATTCAAAGACAACCGGCAGGTCGCTCGGCAAGCGGTCATCGAACTCGAATGCCATCACCGGGCGGTTGCTGCGCCATTCGTCCAGCAGCTCGCCAAGGAAGGCGCGCAGCGTGGTCTTGGCAGACGATTCGCCACGCAGCTCACCGGCCGACAACAGGATGCCGGTGACGATGGTCTTGCAGCGCTGGAGCTGGGTTTGCATCTCTTCGATTTCTTCCTGCAGGATTGCATTCCCGGTAAATTCGGGCATCCGCTTCCAGTCGCCCAGCAGGACCGACATGGTTGCCATTGGCGTGCCCAGTTCATGGGCTGCGCCCGACGCCAGAAGGCCCATGCGCACGATATGGTCTTCCTCCGCCGCGCGCTGGCGCAGGTCGGCCAGGTGCGCGTCGCGTTCGCGCAGGTTGCCCGTGATGCGCTTGATCAAAATAACCAGCAGGCCGGCGTTCAGCAGGAAGCAGATAATCATGCCCACCACATACAGGTGGGCAAACGCGCTTTCATCCTCCAGCAGCAGGGGCAGGGGCTTGGAGAACAGGGCCAGGCCGCCCAGGCAGGCGCCGGTGATGCCGACAATGGTCCAGGCGGCCCAGGCGTCGAGCAGGACTGCCGACAGGATCACCTGCAGCAGGTAGAGGAAGGCGAAGGGATTGGTGGTGCCGCCGCTGAAATGCAGCTGCGCCGTCAGGCTGGCCACGTCGACCAGCAGCGCGAGGAGCATTTCGTTGTTGGTGACGATCGGGTTTTCGTGCCAGCGCAAATGGCTGCCGATATTGAAGGCGATCAGGCAGGCCAGCACCGTCAGCATCTGCGGCATCGGCAGGTTAAGGCCGAGGCCAAGGGTAACGCCGGCGATGGTCGTGATCTGGCCCAGTACCGCTATCCAGCGCAGCCGGATCAGGTACAGCATGTTTTTGTGGCCAGTAGTATCGCCGACGCCCGCCGCGAGGGACAAGGACATCATTCCGCCAGGTTCCGCCGTGTTTTCCGAGTGATTTGCCATGTTCGCCCGATGATCATCAACGCTAGAGCATACCAAGTTAATGCGTATACCAGATGATTATCACGGAAAGCGATCACGGTGAGGCCGCCGACGGGCTGCCCGGCCTGTGGGGCGGGGCTGGCGTCGGCATCGATGAAGTAGGGGGCGACCTGAGACAGGCCGCTGGCCGCGGCCATGGCTTGCACGTCGCGCGAATACCAGCGCTGGCCGGCAGGATCGTTCTTGCGCAGCAGGTCGCCATCGGCCTGGCTCATGCGCAGCAGGCCGGTGACGTCGGCAGCAGCGGTGCCGGAGCCGACGCCCGTCTTGCGGTCGGCGACATAGCCGCGGTTGACGAATACGATGTCGCCGGCGGCGGTTTGCAGCGGCGTCATGACCCAGAAACCGGGGCCGAGCTGGGTGGATGCCTGCACCAGGGTGCTGCGTTCGAGCAGCAGGGTGCCGGCAACTTGCACGTGCCGGTATTCGGCATTGTCGGCCGTGAGGGACGGCCAATCGGAAGGGGAGGGAGCTGCAACAGGAGCTGCGTGCGCCCGCTGGTTGACGCGGGCGATCAGCTCATGCTTCCACTGCATGCGAAACAGCTGCCAGGTCCCGAGCGCCAGGAATACTGCACAGGCGAGCGAGATCCCGGCGGCCCAGAACAGGCGCGCCCGCGGGGAGGCGGTGCGCGCTTGGCTCAAGGCATGTCGTGCATTTGCTGCACGGAGGAGTTGCCGGCCGGACCCATGGACGGCATCATGTTGTGGTTCAGGTGGTACATGACCCAGATCGAACCGGTCAGCACGATGACGACCAGGACGATGGTGAAGATCAGTGCCAGCAAGCTCCAGCCGCCTTCCGAACGCGAGTTCATGTGCAGGAAGTAGATCATGTGAACCACGATCTGCACTGCAGCGAAGCCGAGGATGACGAAGGCGGTGGTGCTCGAATCCTTGATCACGTGGCCCATGACGAGCCAGAACGGAATCGCGGTCAGGATCACCGACAGGATGAAGCCGATCGCATAGCTTTTCAGGCTGCCGTGGTCATGGCCGTCGCCGTGTGCGCCGTGGCCATGGCCGTGTTCGTGGTCGTGGTGTGCGCTCATGGCAGGACTCCCATCAGGTAGACAAAGGTGAAGACGCCGATCCAGATCACGTCCAGGAAGTGCCAGAACATCGACAGGCACATCAGGCGGCGGGTGTTGGCTTCGGTCAGGCCGTGGCGGTTCAGCTGGACCATCAGGGTAACGAGCCAGATCACGCCGAAGGTCACGTGCAGGCCGTGGGTGCCGACCAGCGCGAAGAACGAGGTCAGGAACGCGCTGCGCTGCGGGCCGGCGCCTTCATGGATCAGGTGAACGAACTCGAACATTTCCAGGCTGAGGAAGCCCAGGCCGAACAGGCCGGTGACCGCCAGCCACGCCAGGGTGGTGCCCAGCTTGGCGCGCTGGGACGCCAGCATGGCGAAGCCGTAAGTGATCGACGACAGCAGCAGGAAGCCGGTGTTCAGGGCCACCAGCGGCAGGTCGAACAGCTCGGCGCCGGACGGGCCGCCCGCAAAGTTGCGGCCCAGGACAGCGTAAGCGATGAACAGGACGGCGAAGATCAGGCAATCGCTCATCAGGTAAATCCAGAAGCCCAGCAGGGTGCCGTTCTCCGGGTGGTGTTCACGGACGTGGAACGGCATGTCGTCCTGCGCGCCGTGCGCGCCTGCCTTGGCAGGATCAAGAACCATTTCAGACATTGGCGGCCTCCAGGGTACGGGTGCGCTCGGCTTCGGTCACAACGACTTCTTCGGCCGGGATGTAGTAATCGCGCTTGTAGTTAAAGGTATGGATGATCGCGGCGCCCACGGTGGCCACCAGGCCGAGCACAGCGAAGACCCACATCTGCCAGACCAGGGCGAAGCCGGTCGCGGCGCTCAGGCCGGCGATGACGAAGCCGGCAGCGGTGTTCTTCGGCATGTGGATCGCCACGAAGTCTTTCACCGGGCGCAGGTAGTTCTTGCGCTTCATGTCGGTCCAGGTGTCGTTGTCATACACGCGCGGGGTGAACGCGAAGTTGTAGTCCGGTGGAGGGGACGAGGTCGACCACTCCAGGGTACGGCCATCCCACGGATCGCCGGTCACGTCGCGCAGGGCAGCGCGGCGGCGGAACGACACGTAGAACTGGATCAGCATGGAGCCGATACCGCCGGCGATCAGGACGGCGCCCACGGCAGCCACCTGGAACCAGATCTGCAGCGAAGGATCTTCGAAGTGGCTCATGCGGCGGGTCACGCCCATCAGGCCCAGCACGTACAGCGGCATGAAGGCGAGGTAGAAGCCGACCACCCAGCACCAGAAGGAGACTTTGCCCCAGAACACGTCCAGCTTGTAGCCGAAGGCCTTCGGGAACCAGTAGTTAATCGCAGCGAACACGCCGAACACTACGCCGCCGATGATCACGTTGTGGAAGTGGGCGATCAGGAACAGCGAGTTGTGCAGCACGAAGTCCGCAGGAGGAACAGCCAGCAGCACGCCGGTCATGCCACCGATCACGAAGGTGATCATGAAGGCGATGGTCCACATCATCGGCAGTTCGAAGCGGATGCGGCCGCGGTACATGGTGAACAGCCAGTTGAAGATCTTGGCGCCGGTCGGGATCGAAATGATCATCGTCGTGATGCCGAAGAAGGAGTTCACGCTGGCGCCGGAGCCCATGGTGAAGAAGTGGTGCAGCCATACCAGGTAGGACAGGATGGTGATCACCACGGTCGCGTACACCATCGAGGCGTAGCCGAACAGGCGCTTGCCGGAGAAGGTCGACACGATTTCCGAGAACACGCCGAACACCGGCAGCACCAGGATGTACACCTCAGGGTGGCCCCAGATCCAGATCAGGTTCACGTACAGCATGGAATCGCCGCCGAAATCGCTGGTGAAGAAGTGGGTACCGAAGGTGCGGTCCAGCGACAGCATGGCCAGCACGGCGGTCAGTACAGGGAAGGTCACCACGATCAGCACGTTGGTGCACAGCGAAGTCCAGGTGAAGACAGGCATCTTCATCAGCTTCATGCCTGGCGCGCGCATCTTGACGATGGTCGCGATCAGGTTGACCCCTGAGAGCAATGTCCCGACCCCCGCCACCTGCAGGGACCAGATGTAGTAATCCACCCCGACGTCAGGGCTGGCCAGGATGCCGGACAGCGGCGGGTAAGCCAGCCAGCCGGTTTTCGCGTATTCGCCGACGAACAGCGAGACCATGGTCAGGCCGCCGCCGAATGCGGTCATCCAGAAGGAGAAGTTGTTCAGGAACGGGAAGGCCACGTCGCGCGCGCCGATCTGCAGCGGCACCACGTAGTTCATCAAGCCGGTCACGAAAGGCATCGCCACGAAGAAGATCATGATCACGCCGTGGGCGGTGAAGATCTGGTCGTAGTGGTGCGGAGGCAGGTAGCCCATCTGGTCGCCGAAAGCGATGGCCTGCTGCAGGCGCATCATCAGCGCGTCGGCGAAGCCGCGCAGCAGCATGACCAGGCCCAGGATCATGTACATGATGCCGATTTTCTTGTGGTCGATGCTGGTGACCCAGTCGCGCCACAGCGGGCCCCACAGGCGGTATTTGGTCATGGCGCCCATGACGGCCAGGCCGCCCAGGACCACCATGGTGAAGGTGGCGACCAGGATCGGCTCATGGTACGGGATCGCGTCCAAGCTCAGCCGGCCCAGCAGCGGGTGGAGGGTGGTTTGGTTTTCCATATTCAGTTCTTGCGAGGAGTAGATACGAGGGCGACCTGCTTGGCTTCAGCGTAGGTATCGCTTGGCGTGCAGATGCGCGCTTCCATTTCCTTCTTGGCGGCCACGGCGCGTACACGGGCGGCATCGTCAGCCATGGTCTGGCTGGCGCAGGTCGAACCAGGTTCGACGCAGCGGTTGATGATCGCGGTGTAGAGCGCGTCTTCAACCGCGCCATAACGGCGCACAGGTTCGCGCTCGCTTGGCTTTTCGAGGGCCAGGTAGTCGGCGCGGTTCAGGTTGCCGCCACCAGCCTTGGTCTTGGCGACCCAGGCGTCGAAGTCGGCGGTCGACACGCCGTGGTACTTGAAGCGCATGTGCGAGAAGCCCGCGCCGCTGTAGTTGGCGGAGAAGCCTTCATAGGTGCCCGGCTTGTTCAGCACCGCATTCAGGGTGGTGTCCATGCCCGGCATGGCGTAGATCTGGCCGGCCAGCGCCGGGATGTAGAACGAGTTCATCACAGTCGACGCGGTGATCTTGAAGCGGATCGGGGTGTCGATCGGGGTCACCAGTTCGTTGACGGTGGCGATGCCCTGTTCCGGGTAGATGAACAGCCATTTCCAGTCCATGGCCACCACTTGCACCACCAGCGGCTTGTGGTCGGCTGCCAGCGGACGCTTTTCGTCGATGCGGCTCAGTGGACGGTAAGGATCCAGCAGGTGGGTGCTGATCCAGGTCAGCAGGCCGAGGACGATGATGATCATCAGCGGGGCGCCCCAGATCACCAGTTCGAGCTGGGTCGAGTGGTCCCAGTCCGGGGTATATTTGGCGTTGGTGTTGCCTTTTCGGTAACGCCAAGCGAACAGCACAGTCAGCGCGATCACCGGTACGATGATCAGCAACATGAGCAGGGTCGAGATGGTCACCAGGTGAGCCTGTTGCGAGGCAACGTCACCGGCGGGGTTCATAACGACAGTATTGCAGCCTGTAAGGCAGACGGCTGCGAGGAGGAGAAGTAATATAGGCATGCGCAAGAAACAATGTCCTAAGTCAAGAATCTTTCTATTTTGAGGGGTCTGGACAAGGCGCGAAATTGGACATATTGTCCTACCAGCAGGTTAGATAACAGTAATAAACACCGGTGATATCTCTCAGCCGGTGAGAAACAGGAGACTGAACCATGCAAAGTATGTCCGCACCAGCCCACGGTATTCCGATGCGGCCATCCGATTCGAGCGACCAGCACATTGCACCCGGCGAAATTGCCGTGGGCGTGGTGATTGGCCGGGCTTCCGAATATTTCGACTTTTTTGTTTATGCCATTGCCTCCGTCCTGGTCTTCCCGGCGGTGTTTTTCCCGTTCGCCTCCAAGCTGGACGGGATGCTGTATTCCTTCGTGATCTTCTCATTTGCATTTTTGGCAAGGCCGCTGGGGACGGCGACCTTCATGGCGATCCAGCTGCGGTTCGGGCGCGAAACCAAGCTGACGGCGGCGCTATTCCTGCTGGGCGCCTCGACAGCGGGCATGGCCTTCCTGCCGACCTACGGGCAAAGCGGCCTGGGCGCGCTGGCCCTGCTGGCCATGCTGCGTTTCGGGCAGGGCATTGCCCTGGGCGGCTCCTGGGACGGCCTGCCGTCGCTGCTGGCCCTGAATGCACCGAAAGAGAAGCGCGGCTGGTACGCGATGCTGGGCCAGCTCGGCGCGCCGACCGGCTTCATCATCGCGGCGGGCCTGTTCTCCTTCCTGTTGTCGAGCCTGTCGTCGGAAGACTTCCTCGACTGGGGGTGGCGCTATCCGTTCTACGTCGCTTTCGCGATCAACGTGGTGGCGCTGTTTGCCCGCCTGCGCCTGGTATCCACCAATGAATACGCGCGCCTGCTGGAAGAGCGTGAGTTGCAGCCGACCGATATTGGCGAGTTGTTCAAAACGCAAGGCCGCAACGTGGTGATTGGCGCCCTGGCAGCGCTGGCCAGCTACGCGCTGTTCCACCTGGTGACCGTATTCCCGCTGTCCTGGATTACGCTGTATTCAGAGCGCTCGGTCAGCGAGTTCCTGGTGATCCAGATTGGAGGAGCGTTCATCGCCGCAGCCTGCATCGTCGCCTCGGGCTGGATTGCCGACCGCATCGGCCGCCGCCGCACCCTGGGTTCGCTTGCGGTGCTGATCGGCGTGTTCAGCGGCTTTGTACCGCTGCTGATGCAAGGCGGCGACGCAGGACAGACCGTCTTCATGCTGCTGGGCTTCGCGCTGTTGGGCCTGTCGTATGGCCAGGCAGCCGGCGCCGTGACCGCCAATTTCGAGTCCCGCTTCCGCTATAGCGGCGCAGCGCTGACGTCGGACCTGGCGTGGCTGGTCGGCGCCGCCTTCGCTCCGCTGGTCGCGCTGGGCCTGTCGGCGCACTTCGGCCTGGCCTATGTCAGCCTGTACCTGCTGTCCGGCGCCGCCGGCTCGCTCGCCGCCCTCAGCCTGAACCGCGCGCTGGAGATCAAGGACTAAGATCGCGCGAAACGCCATCCTTGAACGGGCCGCCTAAGGGTGGCCCGTTTGTTTTTGGGCGAATGTCGGGCTTTTGTCGTGGTCGACTGGGCCGAATTCCGTCAAATTCAAGGCTCACGAACGACGAGGTAGACCATGATCCTGAAACAAATCCGAATCAGCCGAAACCTGTCGCAGGAACAATTGGCCCAGATGTCCGGGCTCAACGTGCGCACGATTCAGCGGATCGAAAACGGGCAAAACGCCAGCCTGGAATCATTGAAATGTCTTGCCGCCGTGTTCGAAGTTGATGTTTCGACCTTAAGACAGGAGAAATTCATGATCGACAAGAGCTCGGACCACTGGCGCAAACTGCCAGTCCATTTGAAGTGCTTCTTTTGGTTCAACCTGATGCTGGAGCAGCCAGCACGGCAGGCGGCGCGGCGCGCCCTCATTGCAAGCCATCTCAGCGGCTACCTTGGCTGTCTGGTTGGCCTTTATAGCCCTGCAGGCCTAGTTGGCGGCCTGATCATGCTCGCGAATGCCTACTTGTTTCATCTCATTTTGTGGCAGGGCGACAAATACGGTATCTGGCACGACCAAACGGAGGAGGGGCTTGAGTCGGCGCAATAGGGAATGTCGTCTGCAATATAAGCTTTTGTTCAACGATATAAGGTTTTTTTGAACGAAAGCCTATAATGATCTCAACCCCAATTGCGATAGTCTGGCAAGCCAGGGCGAAACGCCAGCTTTCAAAGTTGGGTAAGACTGACCAAGTGTTTATTTGGCGCGAAGTCGGGGCTTTGGCGACGCTGCCGTGGGGCGCGAATGTGATTGCCCTGAAAACGCATAAGTATGGATTTCGATTGCGGGCAGGGCGCTACCGCATATTGTTCGATTTTGACGGCAGGCTGCGAGTGGTCAGCATTGAAGAAGTGAAGAAGCGCGATGAACAAACCTACTAACGTGCAGATCATAAACGGCCCGGATGGTCGCCCTGCGTTCGCAGTGATCCCTTACGAAGCTTACTTGCGTTCGCGCAAGGACGAAGAAGAGGGGGCAATGCCGCACGAAGTCGTCGGCATGATTGTCCTGAATGGCTGGAGTCCAATTCGCGCCTGGCGCGAGCATCTCGGGGTGACGCAGCAGGAGATGGCTGAGCGGCTCGGCATTTCACAGCCTGCATTCGCACAGCAGGAATCCTCTGCGCGGCCACGCAAAGCTACCCGTGAACGCGTCGCGGCTGCACTTGGCATCTTCCCCGAACAGCTTTGGTTCTGATTAACGGAAGAAGCCGCGCTCTTCTTTTTCGAGGTCGGGGCCGCTCATGGTTTCGCGCACCACGCCCTGGCGGTCCATCATGATGTGCATCATCGAATCCCATACGCCCGATTCCTTGTAGCGGTAGCTCCAGACATTCAGGTCGCGCAGCTGCAGGTAGGTACGCTCGTCTGGCGGGCCGTACAGGCGCAGCAGGTCGGCCTGGGTGGTCACGCCGAGCTGTATCGGCTTGAAGCTGTCGTTGCCGCGTTGCCAAGTGGGTGGGGCGACGGCGCAGGCGCTTAATAATAATGACAAGAATGCAACGCGAAGAGGTGTTTTCATGGCTGATCGTGTGTGGCGGTAGCTTTCGACCCTTATTCCGGTTATACTCCCGTGTCTGGCCATCCGGCCGGATTTTTATATTAAACGTAATTCACGATGTGCAGGGTTCCCAAGACTCCGTGCATCGCATGTGAAAGGTAAGAAAATGACCGTTGAAAACATCAACAAGTCGGCCATCATCGCCGACAACGCTCGTGGCCAAAACGACACCGGCTCCCCAGAAGTGCAAGTTGCTCTGCTGACCGCTCGCATCAACGAACTGAACACCCACTTCAAAGAGCACACCAAGGATCACCACTCCCGTCGTGGCCTGATCAAGATGGTTAACCGTCGTAAGTCCCTGCTGTCCTACCTGAAGAACAAAGACGCAAACCGTTACCGCGACCTGATCGCTAAACTCGGCCTGCGTAAGTAATTCTTGCGTTACCAGGTTTAAACGAGAAATGCCTGCGCCAGTTCGCTGTCGCAGGCATTTTGGTTTTTTAAACCCTTAGTTTTATTGCAGTAAAGCAGTATGGCGGCCTCCTGGCCGTCCGTGGTGAGGTGCTACGACAGCTCCTGAAAATCTGTCGGCTAAAGAGAAAGAGGGATAAACCCATGTTTAACAAAGTAACGAAGACCTTCCAGTACGGCCAACACACCGTGACGCTGGAAACCGGCGAAATCGCTCGCCAGGCATCCGGCGCGGTAATGGTATCGATGGATGACACCGTCGTACTGGCAACCGTGGTGGCGCGTAAAGACGCAAAACCAGGCCAGGACTTCTTCCCACTGACCGTCGACTACCTGGAAAAGACCTACGCAGCGGGCAAGATCCCTGGTGGCTTCTTCAAGCGCGAAGGCCGTCCTTCTGAAAAAGAAACCCTGACTTCCCGCCTGATCGACCGTCCGATCCGTCCTCTGTTCCCAGAGGGCTACATGAACGAAGTCCAGGTGATCGTACACGTGCTGTCCGTGAATCCTGAGATCGATCCGGACATCGCTTCCATGATTGGCGCGTCCGCCGCCCTGTGCGTCTCCGGCGTGCCATTCAACGGCCCGATCGGCGCTGCGCGCGTCGGCTACAAAAACGGCCAGTACATCCTGAACCCGACCGCTTCCCAGCTCAAAGACTCCCAGATGGACCTGGTGGTCGCCGGTACCGAATCCGCCGTGCTGATGGTGGAATCGGAAGCGCAGCAGCTGTCCGAAGAAATCATGCTGGGCGCCGTTGTCTACGGCCACGAGCAGATGAAGGCCGTGATCGACGCAATCCATGAACTGGTGCGCGACGGCGGCAAGCCTGAGCAAGTGTGGACTCCACCTGCCAAGAACGAAGCCCTGATCGGCCGCGTTGCCCACTTCGCTGAAGCGAAGATCAACGCCGCTTACCAGACCAAGGACAAGCAAGCCCGTACCGACAAACTGCGCGCCATGTCGGCCGAAGTGATGGCCGATCTGGCTGCCGAAGCTGCCGCACACGGTGCTGACGCTCCTGACTCGGTCGAAGTCGGCAACATCCTGTTCGAAATGGAAGCGAAGGTTGTTCGTTCCCAGATCCTGCAAGGCGAGCCACGTATCGACGGCCGCGACACCAAGACCGTGCGTCCGATCTCGATCCGCACCTCGGTCCTGCCGCGCACTCACGGTTCCGCCCTGTTCACCCGCGGCGAAACCCAGGCACTGGTCGTAGCGACCCTGGGCACCGCCCGCGATTCGCAGAAGATCGATGCGCTGATGGGCGAGTACACCGACGACTTCATGCTGCACTACAACATGCCTCCGTTCGCCACCGGCGAAACCGGCCGTGTTGGCACGCCTAAGCGCCGCGAAATCGGCCACGGCCGCTTGGCCAAGCGTGCACTGGTTGCTGCTTTGCCGGCACCGGAAGACTTCTCGTACTCCGTGCGCCTGGTGTCGGAAATCACCGAATCCAATGGTTCCTCCTCGATGGCTTCCGTCTGCGGCGGCTGCCTGGCACTGATGGACGCCGGCGTGCCGATGAAAGCACACGTGGCTGGTATCGCCATGGGCCTGATCAAGGAAGGCGGCCGCTTCGCCGTGCTGTCCGACATCCTGGGCGATGAAGACCACCTGGGCGACATGGACTTCAAGGTAGCTGGTACTGCCAACGGCATTACCGCGCTGCAGATGGACATCAAGATCCAGGGCATCACCAAGGAAATCATGCAGGTTGCACTGGCACAGGCCAAAGAAGGCCGCCAGCACATCCTGGGCGAAATGCAGAAGGCCATGCCGACTGTGAAGACCGAACTGTCCGACTTCGCTCCGCGCCTGATCACCATCAAGATCAACCCAGAGAAGATCCGTGACGTGATCGGCAAGGGCGGCGCCGTGATCCGCGCGCTGACCGAAGAAACCGGCACCCAGATCGACATCAGCGACGACGGCATCGTCACCATCGCTTCGGTCGACGCAGCTGCCGGCCAGGAAGCCAAGCGCCGTATCGAAGAACTGACCGCTTCCGTGGAAGTGGGCAAGTGCTACGACGGTACCGTGCTGAAGCTGCTGGACTTCGGCGCCATCGTCCAGGTCATGCCTGGCAAGGACGGCCTGCTGCACATCTCGCAGATCGCCAACGAGCGTGTGAACGCCGTGGCCGACTACCTGAAAGAAGGCCAGCAAGTGCGCGTGAAGGTCCTCGAGACCGACGAGCGTGGCCGCCTGAAACTGTCGATGAAAGCTGCCGCTGAAGAAGCTGCTGCCGCTGCACAGTAATCAGCCAAGCTGACAAGAAAAGCCGCCGGTGCGAAAGCCCGGCGGCTTTTTTGTTACCTTTGGTGAGACTTTGCTTGCATATGGCAAGTTATGATCCTGCGGTCTGACAGGGCAAATTTTATTATCGCATCGACACCACCTTCAAAGGGCGTGCTGGACCTGCTTGTGCCACGTATGACGGAGCTCGGCTACAAATACACGAAAACGGGGCACCGGTTCCGAAGGCCTTTCGCGCATGGCATATTTGAATTCTCTCTCGACTTTGATGCCCGAGCTGGTTTGCTGACAGTTACTCCAGGCTCTTTCGTCCACTTCACCAAGCTTGAGGCGCTGATTTTGTGTTCGATGCCTTGCGCCGGAAGCAACCGGCGTACAGGTACGTCTACGTATCTGGATGGAGGCTCGCGCTGATCCTGGTATTGGTGCGTATGCTGCGCGACGATCCGGCTGAACTTTATGCGATCGCCGATGCCTATGATGCTTATGCTCCGCCGGAGCTTGCCCGCAGATGGATGGCGAAGGTTGACAGCTTCTATCAAGCATCACCTGCCGACTTTCGGCTGGACTAGTCCGCTGTGGAAACTTGGAAGTTGTCAAAAAATATTACAAAGATTCAATCGTGCGCAGGTCGAGCGCTGCTATAATTCCACGCGGAAACTTGCATTATTTGTAACTAGTGAGGGATTGCCGAGTGCAGTCCGAGGAAATTCCGCATGCGTAGCCTGTCGCAAATCTTATCCGAGCTGCCGTTTGGACGGCAAAACAATCGTATCCTGCGCCTGTCGTTCCCCAATAACGACGGCCCGCATTCCCTGCTGCTGGCAAACCGGCTGGAAGCGGACGAGGGCCTGTCGCGCGATTTCGAATATACCGTGGAGGTGCTGGCCGAAGATGCCAGCATTGCGCTGAAGGACGTGCAAGGCAAGCTCGTCACCATTTCGCTGGTGCGCGGCGATGGCAGCATGCGCTACTTCAACGGCTACGTATTCGAATTCCGCCTGGTGAAGACCGATGGCGCCATCGCCTTCTATTCGATGGTCCTGCGGCCCTGGCTGGCCTACCTGAAGCTGCGGCGCGACAATTACCTTTTCCACGGCAAGACCCTGCGCCAGCAGTCGGAAGAGGTCTTTGCCGACTACGGCACGCATCCCGATTGGAGCTGCCGCGTGCAGGGCGCTGACGAGGCCATGACCATGGCCTGCCAGTTCGATGAGACCGATTACAACTACCTGCACCGGCGCTGGGAAGCGGCGGGCTGGCATTATTGGTACGAACATAGTGAACGCGGCCACACGCTGGTGCTGTCGGACGATTCCAGCCAGGCCGCACCGATTGACGGCGGCAATCCTGGCGTGCGTTTCCAGCGCCACGGAGGCGCGGCCGAAGAAGACGGCATCGGCGACTGGTCGCCGGTGCGCAGCATCGTTTCCAGCAAGGTGGCGCTGTCGGCGTTCGACTTCAAACAACCGGTACCAAGCCATGTCGACCTGCCCACGCTGAACCAGCAGGGCGATGTGCTGTCGATGGAGAGCTATGAGTATGCCGGCGCGTACGGCGTGCGGAACCGCAAGGATGCGGAAGCGCTGGCCTTGCTGCGGATGGAGGAAATTGAAAGCCGCGGCAAGCATATCGAGGCCAAGGGCAACAGCCGCTACCTGATGCCGGGCCGCTGGTTCCGCCTTTCCGAGCATTTTTCCGCGCATGCGCACGGCGCTTCGGACGACAAGCTCGAATTCGTGGTGATCAGCGTGCACCATTCCGCCACTAACAACTATCTTCAGCAGTCCGAAGGGATTTCCGAATACAGCAACCAGCTGACCTGCATACGCAAGACGGTGCACTGGCGTCCGGGGCGCGGTTTTAACAGCGAACAGGCCAGGATCCATGGCCCGCAGACCGCCATCGTGGTCGGCCCTTCCGGGCAGGAAGTCCATACCGACGAACATGGCCGCGTGCGCGTGCAGTTCCATTGGGACCGCGTTGGCACGCATGACGAGCAGAGTTCGGCCTGGGTGCGGGTTGCCTCGAGCTGGGCGGGCGGCAATTTTGGCGGCATTTCCTTGCCGCGCATCGGACAGGAAGTCATCGTACAGTGGCTGGACTCGAATCCGGACCGTCCCATCATCACGGGCCGCGTCTATAACGGCGAGAACATGTCGCCCTGGGAACTGCCGCACCAGCATGCGCTGTCCGGCATCCGCAGCCGGGAGCTGAAGGGCGCCGGCGGCGCCGGCGGCCGCAACAACCACCTGCTGATGGACGATACGGCTGGCCAGATCCAGGCCGTGCTGTCCTCCGACCATCACCGCAGCCAGCTTAACCTGGGCTACCTGACGCGCGTGCTCGACACCTCCGGCCGCAAGGACCACCGCGGTGAAGGCTTCGAGCTGCGTACCGATGGCTGGGGCGCAGTGCGCGCCGCCAAGGGCGTGCTGGTCACGGCCTGGGGCCAGCCGGTGCAGGATAGCGGTACTACCCAGCAGGACAATACCGAGGGCGCCGACACCTTGCGCGCCGTGCTGGACAGCGCAACCATGCGCAGCCAGGCGGCCGAGATGGCGACCGAGCAGCGCGGCGAGCAGAAAAACTCGCACCGTGGCCTGAAGAACCAGAAGGCGCTGAACGAAAACGCCTGGTCGCTGACCAAGCCGCTGGTCTTCATTTCCGCGCCGGACGGCGTGGCCGCCAGTACGCCGAAGAGCATCGTGCATGCAGCCGGTGAAGACCTGGGCTGCTACGCCGCGGGCAATGTCGACATGACGTCCGGCGAACAGATGTCGTTCAGCTCGGCCAAGGGCATCCAGCAGCACGTCGAGCGCGGCAGCATGGTGACCGCCATCAGCCACGGCAACCATTACCTGCACGTGCAGGACGGGAAGGTCGAAACCGTGTCGCAAAAAGGCATGGTCTTCGAGGCCAAGACCGGCGATATCGTGCTGAAGACCAAGGGCGGCAGCATCGTCCTGACCGAAAGCGGCGAGATCCTGATCA
The DNA here is from genome assembly GCF_049904655.1 of Pseudoduganella sp. R-34. Lineage (NCBI taxonomy): Bacteria > Pseudomonadati > Pseudomonadota > Betaproteobacteria > Burkholderiales > Oxalobacteraceae > Pseudoduganella > Pseudoduganella sp. R-34. The sequence continues at coordinate 4,912,112 of NZ_CP184572.1, read as the reverse complement.
AGGGCGCCAAGGAAACCCACGAAATCGCCGGCACTCTTGAACTGGGCGCAGCCAAGGTGGTGAACCAGGGCTCGGTGAAGTCGGCGCCGGTGACCGAATTCTGGGGCAAGATGAACGTCGGCAAGTTCAGCCAGCAGGTGGTGCTGCGCGATGCGCTGTACCTGGCGGCGGGGGCGGCGGCCGGCTACGCCTACAAGATCCTGGCGAAGGATGGCTCCGTGCTGCAGTCCGGCAAGCTGGATGAGGAAGGCAAGACGGCGCGCGTGTTCACCGAGGACATGGAGGAACTGCAGGTCGAGATCGACCGCAATAACGGTAAGTGGGAATTCCTGGAAGACGTCAAGCACGACCCTGAGATGGACGAGGAAGTAGATGATGCGTTGACCGAGAAGGTAAAGACGCCGGTTGGTGTTGGCGTGCTGGCGTCGAAGACGCAGATTTCGGTGGAACATGCGAAAAAGCTGTTCATGCCTGACGGCGAAATCGATATCCGCGCCGAAGCGCTGGCGCTGCTGGGCCAGAAGATCGGCATGCCGCCTTCGACCATCGTGCACATCCTGAAGCGCAGCGACAATATGAAGGATGCGGTTATTGGACTCGGCACGGAGCGCATGGTGCAGGCGGCGCAGGAAGGCTTGGTCGACCTGGTCGAACGCAAGGTCAACCATTCAGCCGCGAGGCTGGTGGCCATGGTCACGCGCGACTGGCGCGGCGATGGCGAACTGCCGCGCGACGTGTCGTCGATCTTCGAAGAAGCCGCCGCCAAGCGCGTGCGCGACATGGCCAAAGTGATGGAGCGCGCCACGTCCGGCTGCTTCGGCATTGACGACGACCTCGATGCGTTGTCGCTGTCCGACCTTGACCTGATTGAGCTGGACGCGCCGCCAGCCGATTTGCGTCCGGAAGAAGACGCACCAAATTCAATTCCACCTGTTCGTGAGGCCTCATAATGAAAAACAATTTGATCCTGGGTTTGTTGTTGTCCGCCTGCCTGGTACAGGCCGCGCTGGCCGAATCCAAGCCGGCGTTGCGCCAGCGCGTCGCGGCGCTGCAGTGCGTTGACCGCAAGATCGAGCTGAAAGCAAGCTGCTACAAGGAAGTGGGCTATCCTGGCTTGTCCTGCACCAGCCAGCGCCTGAGCATTAGCGACGGCGCCAGCGGGCGTGAGCTCGGCGGCCAGTCATTCAAGGCGGAGCCGTTGCAGACTGGCGATTCCTATCCAATCATCGCTGACAAGGTCGGTGATGTCGTCTGTGCCGAAACGCCCGCCAAAGAGAAAGTCATCGTGGTTTCGATGTCGAACGGCGGCAATTGCGCGCAATGCGAATGGGCCGACGTGTATAGCTGGGACGGCAACCTGATCGGCTCCAATCGCGACAAGAAAAAGAACCCCGCGGTGGGCGAAGCGGTGAAAACCGCCTTCGACAAGAAAGTGAAGAAGATAGGGCAGGGCAGCCTGTTCGACGTTTATATCGAGAGTGCGTTGAATGGCCATTGATTACAACGTCTTTTACACCCAGAAGAAGGGCGCGGCGTACAAAGACGAGCAAGTGAAGTCGTACTCGCATTACAAGGAGCCGGTCGACCACAGCCCGGGCAGGCTGGCCGGTAATTCCCGCATCTGGGGCGATGCATCGCTTGCCGTGCAAAAGCAGGTGATTGACAAGCTGATCGCCGCTGCCAAGGCCAAAGGCCTGAACGTGCGCCGCACGGCTTTGCTGCTGGCGACGGCTAAAATCGAATCGGGCTTCAATCCAGATGCCGCTGCCGGCACTACCTCGGCCAGCAGCCTGGGCCAGTTCGTCAACAAAACCGGCAACTTCTATGGCCTGGATAATAGCAATCGATTCGACACGAATGCCAACGTCAAGGCCTTGTTGGAGCATTTCCTTGACAACGAGGCGCTGGCCAAGAAGCGGAAGAAGCCTGATGTCTGGTGCTACAAATACCACCATGATGGCCCGAGCGGCAATTATGGCGGAGAAGGCCTGGCTACCGGAAAATTTGCCAAGCTGGCCGATCTCTACGAAAAGGCGCTCGACGTCGGCCATGCGCTGAGCATTGTCGACGCAGCCGGCAGTCCGATTGCCGATGCGACCATTCGGGTGGAGCAGAACGGCAAGTCGAAGATCATGAAGTCCAACGAGCATGGCTTGCTGCCGACCTTCCTTGCGTCGCCTGACTTCGGGCCGCTGACCGTCTTCATCCAGAAAACGACCGACGAGTTCAAGGAACTCGGCCAGCTTGCGATCGACAAACTGAACTCCAGCTGGACGATCGTCGCGCCGAAAGAGCGCGTACCGGTGAAGACTCACTTGCACGAGGACAAGGCTGCAGCGCCCAAGACTCCAGGCATGCACGAGGTGAAAAAGGGCCAGACGCTTTCGTCCATCGCGCGCCTTTACGGCACGACCTACCAGGTCCTGGCCAAGATGAACAACATCGACAAACCATACCTGCTGCATCCTCACCAGATGCTGAAAGTACCTGATACTAAAGGCAAGCCGGCGCAGCAGCATGCCAAGCCAGCACAACCGGCAGCGCCAGCAGCGGCGGCATCTGCACCGACGAAGCCGGCCGGCTCTGCCGGTGCAACGGGCGGTGCGCAAGCAGCGGCTTCCAATAAGCCCGCTACCCCTCCGGCCGCGGCGTCGCCGGCTGCAACCAAGCCGGTCGTGAAAGAAGATCGTAGCGCTGAATCAAAGCATCCGGAAGCGACCGTCACCAAACCGGCAGCATCGAGCAGGATTGAGATTGCAATTGCTCATGCCATGAAACATAAGCATCCTAAATCCATCCACTACTGCTTGATGTATGTGAAAAGAGCTCTGGTGGCCGCAGGGTACTTCAAGTACCCAAGTTGCGAGCATGCCAAGGACTTTGGGCCGGTTCTTGCAAAGAATGGCTTCAAGAATCTGTTAGAAACGACGCCGGGAATCAATCTTAAAACCGCGCCGTACGGCTCGATAGTCATATATGCCCCAATTGAGAAGCAGGTTACCAGCGCTGGCAAAGTAATCTCCGGGCATATCGAGATCAAGCATGCGGGAGGTTTCGTCAGCGACTTTAATGAAATTGACCCATGCTATCGTACGGATTACATCACGATGGTTTCGCCTGTGAGCGGCAGTTACAAGGTCCGGTTCAAGGTAACGGGAATTTGGTATTTGGAGTAAGAGATGCGAAATATGAAAATAGTTCTGAAGGCCGGCTTGACGCTGTTGGCCGCGTTCCAGTTTGCGCCAGCATTTGCAGGAGAGAACTATTCGCCGTTTGGCTTGAGCTGTACACGCGGCGGCGAGCCTGGCGAAGAGGTGAAAAAGGTCAGCGCAAGCCTGGACCAGCGTTTCAGCGCCATCTGGGGCAAGGATTGGGTGTATCAGACGCTTCCAACCAAGCGTATTGACCCGAAGGCGATGGAAGAGATTGCAAGCATCGCAGGTTGCGCTGCCATGTTGGACCGTTCTGCATGCTCGAACTTCTTTGATCCCGAATTCGGCGGGAACCTTACAGTGTTTACCGCCTTGGGCAGCAAAGCACCGATCCGCAAACAGTTTGATGAAGCTATCGCGGCATTGCCATCGGTCGAAGCACGAAAAGCCGCCCAATACTGCGTCAAGCTTGTCGGAAAAAAATAGTGCACAAGACGGTACTGGCGCAGGCTGGCCTGGCGATTTTGCTCGGCTGCGGGGTTGCACAAGCATTCGCGGGCGAGGGGTATTCCCCTGGCGGGCTGCGTTGCGTGACCAGGCCAAACGGCGTGCCTGCGGAAGAGGATGTCAACAAGGTCGGGGAAACCCTGCGTCAGCGCTTCGACACTGTCTGGGGCAAGGATAAATGGATCGGCAAGCCGATTCCCTCCAAGCGCATCGACCCAAAGGCGATGGAGGAGATTGCTGCGGCTTCGGCTTGCGGTGCCTTCATGGACCAATCGTCCTGTTCGACTTACTTTGATCCGGAGTTTGGCGGGGAGCTGGCCATTTTCATGAGCTTGGGCACCAAGGTGCCCGTCCGTCAGCAATTCGATGAGTCCATCGCTGCGTTGCCTTCAGCGGAGGCGCGCAAGGCTGCGCAATACTGCGTCAAGCTCGTTGGAAAAAAATAGATTATCAGGAAGGGTAGCAGGATGAGTCGTCCAGTGATTCGCATTGGAGATAAGACGTCGCATGGCGGGGAGGTCAAGACCGGCAGCTCCAACTTTGTCGTCGACGGCAAGGGCGTGGCGCGGCTGGGCGATACGGTGAGTTGCCCGTTGCATCCAAGCGAAACCACCATCAACAGCGGCAGCGAAACCTACATCACCGACGGCAAGCCAACTGCCCGCGACGGCGATACCACTGCCTGCGGCGCCACGCTGATTGCCAGCCAGACCAGGTACCTGATCAAGTAGGCCAGGTCTTGGTTTCGTTGGGTAATTTGTTGGATGGTGACTATTGAATAGATTTGGCCGTCATCGGCAATGGCATTCTTCCGCCTTCGCAGAATTACAAAGGAAGAAGTAGTGTTCATCATGTTTGGCTGGGTCAAGGAACGAAAAGAGGTCGGCCAGGCGCTTACCTGTCATTGCTATCGCTGCCAGCGCACGCGTATGTGGGAGCATTGGAAAGAGACGGAGTGGGTGTCGTTCTTTACGATCAAGACGATTCCATTCCTGTCCAAGTCCTACCTTGTATGTTCGGCATGCCGGGAACCTGTCGCCGTTGACAGTGCGCGCTCAAGGTTCATTGGGAGTGTGGCAAACGAGCAGCGCCTCGCTGCATTCCTGGACGAGCATCAACTTGCGCTGAAGACGCCAGTCCAAAGAAGCTATCTTCTGGCGCAGCGAGAACAGGATCAACGGCGCGAATGAAAGGCCGTCAGCGCCTCAGCCATGAATGGAACCAGCAAGCGCTAATCCATGCAGCGAGGACGCTGCAAGGGGCAGGGCGGGTTCTGCCGTTCTCGGTGTATTCGTCGGTCAAGGAGCAGAAGATCGTCAATGTGCCGATCATCAGGCCGATGCTGATCTGCGTGCTCGACGGCAGCAAGCGCTTGGGCAGCAAGGGCGAGATTGTTTGTCCGCGCGGCAGCTTTATCGTGCTGTCGAACCACCCCAGCATCAATATGCGCAATATCCCCGGGGATGGGGAATACCTGGCGCTGATCGTGGAGTTCGAACACGATGATTTCGATTGCCTGCCGCCGAAGGCCGCCAGGACCGTGCCGTTTGTGCAGGGCGAGATAGGCCCGGTATTTGAAAAGACCTTGCAGCAGTTCGTTGAATGGGCCGCCTTCGCGCCGCAGGCGATATGGGCTGCGCGCCGGCGTGAGATTCTTCAGCTGATTTACCACCTGGGCCATGTCCAGGTCAGCGCTGTCATGGAACCGCCCAGCCTTAGCCATCGCCTGCACAGCATGATTTGCGTGGAATTCGGCATTGAGATGGGTGCCGACGTTCTTGCATCCCGTCTCGCGCTCAGCGAGTCCACCCTGCGTCGCAAGCTGGCAGCGGAAGGCACTACTTTGCAGGCGATCAAGGATCGGGCAAGGCTGGGCCATGGCCTGCACCTGGTGCAAACAACATTTGAGCCAATCGGACGGGTTGCGGAAAGGTGCGGTTACCAGTCCCAGTCGCGCTTTACCGACAAGTTCAAGCAGTTCTTCGGCATCACGCCGTCCGAACTACGCAAAACAAGGATGCGCGACGAAGACCGAGCGTTACTGCGTCGTCTTCCCACGAATGACTGATTAAGGCGAAACTCTGGCTGGTTTCGGACTAAACCGCTTTTCGGTTGCTGCTTACCATGTGCGTTCTTCAACACGGGAGCACATATGCGACACCTTATTTTTGCAGCACTGCTGGTATCCAACTCCGCGCTGGCGGGATCGCTGACCCTGGCCAGCACCGACATCGCCGACGGCAAGTTCATGGCCAAGGCCCAGGAATTCCAGGGCTTCGGCTGTAGCGGTGGAAACCAGTCCCCGCAACTATCCTGGTCCGGAGCGCCGCAAGGCACGGCGGCTTTCGCCATCCTGGTCCATGATGCCGATGCGCCGACTGGCAGCGGCTGGTGGCACTGGCAGCTTGTCAATATTCCGAAGGATGTGACTTCGCTGCCGGCGGGCGCGCTGGCTCCTGCGGGCAGCCAGCAGATGCGCAACGACTACGGCGCGAAGGGGTTCGGCGGCGCATGCCCGCCATCGGGGTACGGCGTGCATCACTATCGGTTCACGGTGCATGCGCTGTCGCAAAAACTCGACCTTCCCGAGGACGCATCGGGCGCACTGACCGGTTATATGGTCAGGGCGCACTCGCTCGGAGCGAGCACTATCGAGGCCCTGTACCAGCGCGATTAAGCCCGAGGATGGCGCGGGCGTGGCGCGCTGCGATCCATTCTTCGTCGGTAGGTTCGACAGCCACCAGTGGTCCGGCGCCGCAGCTGATCAGAGGGGCGTTGCTACGGTTGGCCGCGTCATCGACCTGCACGCCGAGGAAGCCCAGCGCGGCGCAAATGCGGCGGCGGATCTCGGCATTGTGCTCGCCAATGCCCGCTGTGAAGACCAGCATGTCCAGGCCACCCAGTACCGCGCACAGGGCGCCGATTTCGCGCACGATGCGGCGCACGTACAAGGCCAGCGCGTCGCGTGCACGCGGAGACTCCGCCTCTTGCTCCAGCAGCAGGCGTGGGTCGGCGGCGATGCCCGATACGCCCAGCAGGCCTGACTCGTGGTACAGCAAATGGCCGACTTCGTGCGTGCTCAGGCCTTCGATATCCATCAGGTAGAGCAAGGCGCCGGGGTCCAGTGCGCCGCAGCGCGTGCCCATCATCAAGCCGTCCAGGGCGGAAAAGCCCATGGTGGTGGCGACGCTGGCCAGGCCCTGCATCGCGCACAGGCTGGCGCCGCTGCCCAGGTGGGCGGCGATGGTGCGGCCCTGCGCTGCGCCGCCGTGCCGCGCTGCCAGCGCGAGCGACAGGTATTCGTAGGACAGGCCATGGAAGCCGTAGCGCCGCAAGCCGCGCTCCCACGCCGCGTAGGGCAGGGGCAGCATTTGTTCGACCACCGGCAGGGTATGGTGGAAGGCGGTATCGAAGCAGGCGACTTGCGGCAGGCTGGGGTGGCTGGCGAGCAGGGTCTCGATCGCTTCCAGCGCAAAGGGCTGGTGCAGCGGCGCCAGCGGGATGTAGCTGCGCAGGTCGGCCAGTACCGGCGCGTCCAGCAACACCGGCGCGCTGTACTTGAGGCCTCCGTGCACCACCCGGTGTGCAATGGCTGTCAGCGTTTCACCAGCGCCCTGCAGGCGTTGCGCCAGCTGCGCCAGGATGGCGTCCAGTGCTGCGTGGTAGGGTTGTTCGCCGCCGGCCGGCAGCGCACGGGACGTGGCGCCTGGCAGGTCCAGCGTTGGCCGGGGACCGGTCACGCCGTCGACTTTGCCATGCCATAGTGCCTTCGCGTCCAATCCGGTTTCCCCGGCGTCAAAGAGGGCGAACTTGATGCTCGACGATCCGCAGTTCAGTACCAGGATGCGTGGTGTCATGGCGGGGTCGCCTCATACTGGCGGGCCAGCAGCAGGGCCACGGCACAGGAAGCGAGCCGGCTTTCGCGGCTGTCGGCGCGGCTGGTCAGCACGATCGGCAGGCGCGCGCCGAGCACCACGCCGGCGCTGTTGGCGCCGCCCAGGTATTCCAGCTGCTTGGCCAGCATATTGCCGCTTTCCAGGTCGGGAGCGACCAGCACGTCGGCTTGCCCGGCTACTTTCGACACGATGCCCTTGATGCGCGCCGCTGCCGGCGATACGGCATTGTCGAAGGCCAGGGGGCCGTCCAGCAGGGCGCCGCTGATCTGGCCGCGGTCGGCCATCTTGCACAGGATCGCGGCGTCGAGGGTGGCCGGCATATGGGGGTTGACGGTCTCCACTGCGGCCAGGATGGCCACGCGCGGCGTGGCGACGCCGATGGCGTGCGCCAGGTCGATGGCATTGCGGATGATGTCGGCTTTTTCTTCCAGCGTCGGCGCGATATTGATGGCGGCGTCGGTCACGATAAAGGGACGAGGATAGGCCGGAGTCTGCATCAGGAAGCAGTGGCTGATGCGGCGCTTGGTGCGCAGGGCCGGGCAGCCGACCACGGCGCCCATCAGTTCATCGGTGTGCAGGCTGCCTTTCATCAGCAGCGCCGCTTCTCCCTGCACGGCAAGTTCGACTGCGCGTGCAGCGGCCGCATGGCTGTGCGGCACATCCTCGATGCGGCAGCCGCCCAGGTCCAGGCCGGCCTGCCTGGCCACGGCCTGCAGTTTTGCTTGCGGCGCCACCAGGATCGGCGTGATCAGGCCGGCGGCCTTCGCGTCGAGCGCCGCGCCCAGGCTGGACTCGTCGCAGGGATGGACCACCGCGGTAGCCAGCGGGCCGAAGCCGCGTGCATGCGCCAGCAGGGCCTGGATTTCGCCGCCGCCGGGCATGAGGCGCACCTCCGGCAGCGTGGCGCGGGGACGGGCGATTGCTTCAGTGGGCGCGATCACATCGGCTTCCCCCGTGATTACGGCCACGCCATCCTGGTTGATGCACTGGCAGGCCAGCTTGAGGCGCTTGCGCGCTTCGTCGCGGGCGGTGACGGTGACGCTGGTGGTTAGCGTGTCGCCAACGCGCACCGGAGCGGTAAATTTCAGGGTCTGCCCGAGGTAGATGGTGCCAGGGCCCGGCAGGCGGGTGCCCAGCACGGCCGAGATCAGGGCGCCGCCGAACATGCCGTGTGCGATCACGCTGTGAAAGCGCGTGTTGGCGGCGAAATCCTCGTCCAGGTGCTGCGGGTTGGCGTCGCCCGACAGCACGGCAAAGAGCTGGATGTCGGCGCTCGTGAGCGTGCGCACCAGCGTTCCGGTGTCGCCCACGGCAATGTCGTCGAAAACGCGGTTGCGGATGGTGCTTAAATCGTCTTGTAGCATGGTGGATTCCCAGGTCTTCGAAAAGGTTCAGGCCATCTGCGCAATGGTAGCGCGGAAGCGCCGCAAGGAGATGGCAAACAGCGTGGCGCCGATGGCGGCGATGGCCAGCAGTTGCGGCCAGACCACGTCGATGCCGGCGTTGCGGTACAGGATGGCCTGGCCGGCAGCCACGAAATGGGTGGTGGGCGCCGCCAGCATCAGGTGCTGCACCAGCGCCGGCATGCTTTCGCGCGGCGTCACGCCGCCCGACAACAGCTGCAGGGGCAGCAGCACCAGTACCAGCAGCATGCCGAACTGCGGCATGCTGCGCGCCAGCGTGGCCATGAAGATGCCCATCGCCGTGGTGGCGAACAGGTGCAGCGCGGCCACCAGCGTGAACAGAGCGATCGAACCCTGCACCGGCACGCGCAGTGCGCCCTGCACCACGAACAGCAGGGCGCCCAGCGCCGCGAGCAGCACCACCAGCCCCATGGACCACACCTTGGCCAGCATGATCTGGGCCGGCGATACCGGCATCACCAGCAAATGTTCGACGGTGCCATGTTCGCGTTCGCGGATCAGCGCCGCGCCGCTCAGGATGATCGACAGCATGGTGACGTTGTTGATGATCTCCATCAGTGCGCCGAACCAGGCTTGTTCCAGGTTGGGGTTGAAGCGCAGGCGCAGGTCCAGCCCGACCGGCAGGCCGGGATCGGGACGGCCGCGGCGCAGGAAGTCGCTCACTTCGGCCGACACCATGCGGCTGATGCTGGCGTTGCCGGTGAAGGCCTGGCTCATGCGGGTGGCATCGACGTTCAGCTGCAGCGCCGGCGACTGGCCGGCCAGCAGGTCGCGCTGGTAGCCGGGCGGAATGGTGAGCACGAAAGTGTAGTCGCCGCGGTCCATGCCGGCGTCGGCCTGCTGTGGCGTGAGCAGCACCGGCGTGACGAACTGCGGCGGGTAGAAGGCCGAGACGATGCGGGCCGACAGCGGCGAGGCATCCTGGTCCACCACGGCCAGTGCCACATGGTGCAGGCTTTCCGGCATGGCGGTGGCGGCGACGTAGATCGATACCGAGAAGGTGTAGGCGATCAGCACCAGCATGATCGGGTCGCGCAACAGGCTCCAGAGTTCCTTGATGCCGAGCCGGTAGATGTTTGAAAGACGGGCGCGCATGCTCAGGCCTCCTGTTTCCTGAGCAGGGCAATCGCCGACAGCAGGATCAGCGGCAGCGCCAGTGCCAGCATGGCAAAGGCTTGCTGCAGGTCGCCCAGGCCCAGTGCCTTGTTGAACACGCCGCGGCTGATGGCCAGGAAATGCGTGGCCGGATACACGCGGCCGATCAGCGCGCCGATGCCTTCCAGCGCCGACACGGGGTTGATCAGGCCTGCAAACTGCACGCAAGGGATCAGGGTGCCGATCATGGTGAAGAACAGGGCTGCGATCTGGCTGCGCGTGAAGGTCGAGACCAGCAGGCCAAAACCGGTGGCGCAGACGACGTAGAACAGCGCGGCCACGCTCAAGGCGGCGAAGCTGCCTTTGAGCGGCACGCCGAACACGGACTGGGCCACCAGCGTGAGCAGCACGAAGTTGAGCATGCCGAGCGCGATATAGGGCAGCTGTTTCCCGATCAGGAATTCGGCGCGGCTGACCGGCGTGACGTACAGGTTGAGGATGGACCCCAGCTCTTTCTCGCGCACCACGGACAGCGCCGCCAGCATGGCCGGGATCATCAGCAGCAGCAGCGGGATCACGGCGGGGATCATGGCGGGCAGGCTGCGTACGTCGGGGTTGTAGCGGTAGCGCGTTTCGATGGCGCCGGGAGCGGCGAGGCGGGCGCCCAGCCGCCGCGTGGCCATGTCCTGCAGCCAGCCCAGGTGGGCAGCCTGCACGTAGCCGCGCGTGGTTTCCGCCCGCAGCGGCATGGCGCCGTCGACCCACGCCCCGACCGCGACCGGGGCGCCGCGCTGCAGGGAGCGGCCAAAGCCGGGTGAAAGTTCGATTGCCAGCGCCAGTTCGCCGCTGCGCATGCGGCGGTCCAGTTCAGCATAGTCGGCCAGCGCCGGACGTTCAATGAAGTAGCGTGAGCCGGCCAGGTTTTGCGCGTAGCTCTGGCTCAGGGCGCTCTGGTCGCGGTCCAGCACGGCGAAGTTCAGGTGGTCGACATCGAGGTTGATGCCGTAGCCGATGATGCACATCAGGATCAGGGTGCCCAGCAGGGCGAGCGTGGCGCGCACCGGGTCGCGCCGCAGCTCCAGCGTCTCGCGGCGCGTGTAGCTGAGGGCGCGGCGCAGGCTTTGTTGCCAGGGACGGGCTGCAACGGACGGCGTCGCCGCAGGCACCGAGCCCGGCACGCCGGCGCCGGGATCGTCGGCGTCGGCTGCGTTCCTGGTCCCGGCGGCATCTTCCAGGTAGGCGATGAAGGCCTGTTCCAGCGTGGCGGCGCGGCGTTGGCGAACCAGTTCGGCAGGCGCCGCGCTGACCAGAACGCGCCCGGCATGCATCAGCGAGATGCGGTCGCAGCGCTCGGCTTCATTCATGAAGTGGGTGGAGATGAAGATCGTGACCTGGTCGCGGCGCGCCAGGTCGATCATCAACTGCCAGAACATATCGCGCGCCACCGGATCGACGCCTGAAGTGGGCTCGTCGAGGATCAGCAATTCCGGGCGGTGCACCATGGCCACGGCCAGCGACAGGCGCTGGCGGATGCCAAGCGGCAGTTGCTCGGGCAGGGTGTCCAGCACATCCCCCAAGCCGAAGCGCTGCGCCAATTCCTGCACTCGGCCGGCAATCTCCGGCTCTGGCACGCTGAACAGGCGTGCATGCAGCACCAGGTTTTGCAGCACCGTCAGTTCGCCATACAGCGAAAATGCCTGCGACATATAGCCGACCCGGCGCCGGGTGGCCAGGTCGCGCGGGTCGACCACCTGGCCGAACAGCTTTGCGCTGCCGGCGCTGGCGGGCAGCAGGCCGGTCAGCATCTTCATGGTGGTCGATTTGCCGCAGCCGTTGGAGCCGAGGAAGCCGAAGATCTCGCCGCGGCAAATGCGGAAGTCCACATTGTCCACCGCCACGAAGTCGCCAAAGCGCATGGTCAGGCCGCTGGCCTCGATGGCGACGGCCTGGCTGCCGCCTTGTTCCAGCGGCGGAATCCGCACCGGCCGGTGCTGGCTGCGCCGGGCTTCCGGCAGCAGGGCGATAAACGCTTCCTCCAGCGAGGCGCTGCCGGTGCGTTGCTGCAGTTCCTGCGGCGCGCCAGTCGCCAGGACCTGGCCGCCGTCCATCGCCACCAGCCAGTCGAAGCGATTGGCTTCATCCATGTAGGCGGTGGCCACGATCACGCTCATTTGCGGCCGTTGCGCACGGATGCCCGCGATCAGGTCCCAGAACTGGGCGCGCGACAGCGGATCGACGCCGGTGGTCGGTTCATCGAGGATCAGCAGGTCGGGATCGTGGATCAGCGCACAGCAAAGGCCCAGCTTCTGCTTCATGCCGCCCGACAGCTTGCCTGCCGGGCGGTCGAGGAAGGGCGCCAGTCCGGTGCTGGCGGTCAGGTGGGCGATGCGGCGCCGCTGCTCGGCGGCGCCATGGCCGAACAGGCCGCCAAAGAACTGCAGGTTTTCTTCCACCGACAGCGTCGGATACAGGTTTTTTCCCAGGCCTTGCGGCATGTAGGCGATGCGCGGACATAAAAGGCCGCGCTGCGTCTTGTCGCGCATATCGCTGCCAAGCACCCGCACGCCGCCCAGCTGCACTGCGCGCGCGCCGGCCACCAACGAGAGCAGGCTCGATTTGCCGACGCCGTCCGGACCGATCAGGCCCACCATGCAAGCTGCCGGCAAGGCCAGGGTGATGTCGCTCAGTGCGGTGACCTCGCCATAGCGCAGGCTGACGCCGGATAGTTCGGCGACCGGCGCCGTACCGTTCACTGTGGCACCCGCAGGGCCAGCGCCGCCGGCCACTCCGCCTGGCGGTCAAGCTTGATCCACGCCGTGCCGGGCAGGCCGGTCTTCACCAGCGGCAAATGCTTTTGCAGGAGGGCGGGGTCAATGCGCGCCTTGACGCGGAACATCAGCTTTTGCCGCTCGTTGGCGGTTTCCACGGTTTTTGGCGTGAACTGGGCGGTGCTGGAAACGTAGGAGACCCGTGCCGGGATAACGTATTGCGGCGCGGCGTCCAGCACCACATGCACCTCGCTGCCAAGCGCCAGGCGGCCAGCCGCCACTTCCGGCACGAAGAAGGTCATGTAGACGTCGCCCAGGTCGACCAGGTTGAGGACCTTGCCGCCGCCGGGCAGTACTTCGCCCGGCTGGGCGATGCGGTATTGCACGCGGCCGTCGCGCGCTGCCAGCAGGGCGCCGTCGTCGATATCGACCTGGATGCGGGCCAGGGTCGCCTGCAGCGCCGTGACCGCGGCATGCGCGCCTTGCAGCTGCATGCGGGCCGCTGCCACCGCGCTGCCACCTGCTGCCGCCTGCGCCTGGGCTGCGCGCAGGCCGGCGCTGATGGTGCCGACGCGGGCGCGGTCGTCGTCCAGCTCCTGCTCCGAGGCGGCGCCTTCGCCGGCCAGCGTCTCGGAGCGGGCCAGGCGGCGGCGCGCGGCCTGCAGCTCGCTTTCGCGCTGTGCCACCACCGCCTGGGCGGCAGCCTGGTCGCCAAGACGCATGGCGACGGCAGCCTCGGCGCTGGCGACGTTGGCACGCGCATGCTGTTGCTGCGCCAGCACCTCGTCGCGCTGGGCCTCCAGCGACTTGACCTGCATATGGGCCAGCACCTGGCCGGTGCGCACGAAGTCGCCCTCGTCGACCAGGATGTCCTGCAAGCGGCCCGGCAGCTTGGCGGCGACGTCGATCTCGGTGGCTTCGATGCGGCCGTTGCCGCTCAGGACCTGGTCGCCGTAGCCGCGCTGGCGGGCCTGGACCCAGGCATAGGCGCCGCCAATGGACAGGGCGGCCAGCAGCGCAGCCAGCAGCAGTTGTTTTTTCTTGAACTTGATCATGATGAAAGACCTGGATGTTCGGATGACGGTGCGGAAGATTCGCCGGCAGCGCCGCCCAGGGCAAGGTAAAGGGCGACGCGGGCCGCCTGCAGCGCATGGTGGGCGCGCACCTGCTGCTGTTCGACCGTCAGCAGGTCGCGCTGCGCGTCAAGCACGTCGAGGTAGGAGCTGGCGCCGCTGTCGTAGCGCAGCTGGGACAGGCGCGCGCGCCGCTGCTGCACCAGCACCGCGGCATCGGCCACTTCCAGCTGGCCGGCCAGCCAGTGCAGCGCCGACAGCGCATCGGCCACGTCGCGGAAGGCGCCTTGCACGGCCTTGTCGTACGCGGCCAGTGCTTCGTCGCGGCGCGCTTCGGCCAGGTTCAGTTGGTCGCGCCGGCGGTTGCCGTCGAACAGGGGCAGGGTGATGCCGGGAGCGAAATTCCAGGCGCGGCTGCCGCCCTCGAACAGGCCGTCGAGTTCGGCGCTGGCGCTGCCCAGCGATCCGGTCAGCGCAATGCGCGGAAAGTAGGCGGCGCGGGCGGCGCCGATGCTGGCATTGGCGCCGCGCAGCCGGTGTTCGGCAGCGATGATGTCGGGCCGCTGCGCCAGCAGGTCGGATGGCAGGCCGGCGGCCGGTGCGGCCAGGGAGATTTCGCCGCCGCCGTCGGGCAGCTTGACCGGGGCGCCGACCAGCAGGTCCAGCGCATGCTGCTGCGTGTTGCGTTCCTGTTGCAGTTGCAAGACCAGGGAGCGTGCCTGGATCAGCAGGGTTTCGACCTGGGCCAGCTGCAGCTGCGAGGAAGAACCCAATGTCGCGCGGCGTGCCACCATGTCGAAGGTCTGCTGGCGGCTGGCCAACGTGCGCTCGGCCAGCGCTATGCGCTGCGCGGTGTCGCGCAGGTCCAGGTAGGCCAGGGCGACCTGACCGACCAGGCTGGCGCGCGCGGCGTTGCGCGCAGCGTCGGTCGCCAGGTAGGCTTGCAGCGCTGCTTCGCTGAGGTTGCGCACGCGGCCCCAGAAATCGAGCTCCCAGCTCGCCAGGCCAACGCCGGCCTGGTATTGGCTGGCATGCAGCGGCCGGCGTGTGAGGTTCAAGTCGGCCGGCACGCGCGAGCGATCGGCGCCGGCTTGGGCCGCCATTGCCGGCAGTTGGGCGGAGGCTTCAACGCCATAGGCGGCACGCGCCTGCGCCACGCGGCTGACGGCGATGCGCAAGTCGCGGTTGTCCTGCAGCGCTTGCGCGATCAGCGCCTGCAGTTGCGGGTCGCGGAAGAAGTTGCGCCAGTCGCTTTCCAGCGCCGCGCCGCCGGCTGGTGCGAACGATGGATACTGTGCAGGAACCGGCAGCGCCGGCTGCTGGTAGCCGGGCGCTAGGCTGGTGCAGGCGCCGAGCGAGGCTGCCAGCAGTAGCGGCAGGGAGCGGAAGGGAAGTCGTGGCATCGCAGCTTCAGTCCAGGATGTGGTAGCCGGCGTCGACGTACAGCGTGTCGCCGGTGATGGCGCGCGCGGCGTCGCTGACCAGGAAGGCGCATAGCGCACCGACGTCGTCCACCGTGACCTTGTGATGTAGCGGCGCGCGGCGCTCCGCGTTCGCCAGCAAGGCGTCAAAGCCCGGGATGCCGGAAGCGGCACGTGTAGCCAACGGGCCGGGCGAGACGGCGTTGACACGGATGCCGTGCGGGCCCAGCTCTGAGGCGAGGTAGCGTACGCTCGACTCCAGCGCAGCCTTGACGGGGCCCATCACGCCATAGCTGGCGACCACTTCCTCCGCCCCCAGGTAGCTCATGGTCAGCAGGCTGCCGCCGTCTTTCATCAGCGGTTCGGCCAGGCGCGCCAGGCGCAGGAATGAATGGCAGGAGATGTCCATGGCGCGCGCAAAGCCGGCAGCCGAGCTGTCCACCACGCGTCCCTGCAGGTCGGCGCCTGGCGCATAGGCGATTGAATGCAGGACGAAGTCGAGCTTGCCCCATTGGGAATCGATGGCTTCGAACAGGGCTTCCATCTGCTGCGGCTGTTCCACGTCGAGCGGCAGCCGGAGCGGCGCATCCAGTTCCTGCGCCAGCGGTTCGACGTGCGGCCGTGCCTTGTCGTTAAACCAGGTGATCGCCAGCGTGGCCCCGGCCTCGTGCAATGCGCGTGCGCAGCCCCAGGCAATGCTGTCGCGGTTGGCGATGCCGACCACCAGTCCTTTTTTTCCGTCCAGTGAAAGTCGCATCTTACTTCTCCATCACGTAGTTGCCGGGCGCATCAGCGCCAGCCGGAGCCAGCGCCGGCGGCGCCACGCGCGGCCCCGAGCGCGCGGCCAGCCAGCTTTGCCAGGCGGGCCACCACGAGCCTTGCTCCTGGCGCGCCACGGCCAGCCATTCGTCCGGCGACAGGTGGTGCGCATTGGCTGCGTGGGTATGGATCTGGTATTGGCGATGCGGCGAACCGGGTGGGCTCACGATGCCGGTGTTATGCCCGCCGCTGCACAGCACGAAGGTGATCTCACCGCGGCTCAGCGCGTGGAATTTGTAGACCGAACGCCAGGGCGCCACGTGGTCGGACTGGGTGGCCACCATGAATGCCGGCAGCACGACGTCGCCCAGCGCAACCGGCTTGCCCTGTACGGAATAGCGGCCGGCGGCCAGGTCGTTGTCGAGGAACAGGCGGCGCAGGTATTGCGAATGCATGCGCGCCGGCATGCGGGTGGCGTCCGCGTTCCAGGCCATCAGGTCGTTGGGGAATTCTTCCTCGCCGAGCAGGTAGCGGCGCACCATGCGCGACCACAGCAAGTCATTGGCGCGCAGCAGCTGGAAAGCGCCCGCCATTTGTTCCGCACGCAGCACGCCGCGTTGCTGCATTTGCGCTTCCAGCACGCCAAGCTGGCTGTCGTCGATGAACAGGCCCAATTCGCCCGGCTCCGTGAAGTCGGTCTGGGCGGTCAGCAAGGTCAGGGAAGCCAGCCGGTGGTCTTGCTCACGCGCCATGGCAGCAGCGGCAATGGCGAGCAGCGTGCCGCCCAGGCAGTAGCCGCCCGCATGCACGCGCTGGCCCGGCATGATGTCGCCGACTTTGCCGAGCGCCGCGAACCAGCCTTGCTCAAGGTAGTCGTCCATATCCAGTTCGCTTTGTGCGGGACCCGGGTTGCGCCAGGAAATGCAGAACACCGTGTGGCCGCGTTCGACCAGGTAGCGCACCAGCGAGGATTGGGCCGTCAGGTCAAGGATGTAATACTTCATGATCCAGGCCGGCACCAGCAGCACCGGCTCGGCATATACCTGTTCGCCGGCGGGCGCGTATTGCAGCAATTCGATCAGGTCGTTACGCAGTACCACCTTGCCCGGCGTGCTCGCGAGGTCCCGCCCTACCTGCTGGTGCGGGCCGGAGGGCGCAGTTTGGCGCTGCGCCAATGCCTGCTGCCAGTCGCGCAGCGCCAGGCAGGCGCCACGCGCCAGGTTGCAGCCGCCCTGTTCGATGGTGGCGCGCAGTACTTCCGGATTGGTCCAGAACTGG
Source organism: Pseudoduganella sp. R-34 (assembly GCF_049904655.1). Lineage (NCBI taxonomy): Bacteria > Pseudomonadati > Pseudomonadota > Betaproteobacteria > Burkholderiales > Oxalobacteraceae > Pseudoduganella > Pseudoduganella sp. R-34. The sequence continues at coordinate 4,894,739 of NZ_CP184572.1, read as the reverse complement.
TTGGCGGGCGAATACACATCGAGCAGGTTGCGGGCTGCAAAGCCGACTTGCGACTGATGATGCTCCGATACGCCCCAGACATCGCTGCTGGCAGCCTTCCACCATTGTTCGGTTTGCAGGAAGGCCTGGTGCCAGGTATTGAACGGCCATTGCTGCCACTCGGGCGCAGCGAAGCGCCGTTCGCTTGCCAACGGCGCTGGCGCGTGACCGCGCGCGCTTTCCAGTGTGTAGCGCGCCAAGGCGCAGGACTGGCGCAGGGCAAGCTGTCCCAGTTCGGCGCACTTGCCGGGCGAGACGGCAAGGTGCAGTGCCCAATCCGTTGCCGCCAGCAAGGCGGATGCGATCGACAAGGAGGAGCTGGCGTTGGCCAGGCTGGCATGCACCTGCTGGTCCAGCTGTTCATAGGCTGTGCGTGGGGCGTGGGAGCTAACTGGCATGGGCGGTTCCATCGTTTTGGGCCGGGATCGGATATTGCGCTTCACTTTAGGGAGTGGAGTGCGATCTTTCCTTGATCTGGATCAAAACGAGAACGAACGTGCTAAACCATTGCCTGTCACGCCCGGAAATGGAGTGCGCAGCATCGTGATAGAATTTGCAAGATCGTCAACTCGACCGGCGATTCAAGTTTGGCTGCGCAATGCTCCACGCTGCGAAGCTCCCCACAATTCAGGCATTTGAACAATGAATCGAGCAGTTTCGGAAGAACTTCAACGCATCGGGGTCTCACAAGCGCAGGCTGAATCCATCGCCGACGATCTCTCCGGGAACGACGCCCGTACCTTGCTATCTGAATTGCTGCAACGCGGGCTCTGGAGCCTGGTCATTGACGAATCAAGTCCCTCGAAGTTGCCAGTGCTTGGCGGCGATGCCGTCAGGCGACTCCTGGACAAGGGCGTCGACGTGGACGACTTGATGGATGTCGTCCGCGAGACCCAGGTAGACATGATCTACAGTGTAGCCAACCTGATCGACTGGCCGACATACGAACTCGAGCTTGAAGAGCCGTCTGGATTGACGATGTTCGTCGGTCTTCAGGAATCCGGCGAAAATGCGCTTCCGATCCATGACCTGCACTCCTGCCTCATGAGTCGTGACCCTTCCGGCCGGCATGGCGAGCCGCGAGCGATTGAGGTCCGTCAATTCCAGAAACTCGGTGAGGATGAACAAGAAAACATCCTGGATTTGCTGCAGGAGCGGAAGCTTTCGGCCGCAGCTTTGCTCTGGAAAAAATGCATAGGAGGGGAATTGAAGGAATGTATGAAGGCGGTTCAAGTATTACACGAGCAGCTCACATAAGCCTCTATGACTACCGACAAGGCAGCGCAACAGCAAAATACCTTGAAGCGCGAACTGCTGTCCGCGTGGCAGTCGTTCGGCGACCGCTATCCCGACGACGACTTCTATGCGTTCGGGCTGTACACCACCGACACGGCTTCCTATTGTGGCGCGGTTGCTTGCTCTGAGCAGGGGCTCGAGTCGGCCGCGGACAACTACGCTGAACACTATGGCTCGAATTTTGAGCTGCACCGCCAGTCACTGCGTTGGAGCATCGGCGACTCGCCATTCTTCGATGAGGGCCTCGACATGATGCCGCTCACGAATGAACTTCGCGCTCTGGAGCCCGATCCATACTCAGACGGTGACGAAAGCGAGATCGAGGCGTCGCGTGAGCGTTTCTTCGCGGCTGCCTTCGCTGCCATCAAGGAGCTTGACGACGAAGGCATCTTAGGCACAGGCCAAGCGCGTGAAAGAGTCATTCTCAGTGTATGGCTGCACGACGAGAGTCACGCAATGAAGCTGGACGCCGCAGCAAAACTCAACTGCCGGCCTTCGGTGGAACGGTATTCGGCCGAACTCGAGGCAGGCCTGGATGCTTTCAATAAATGGCGTCCGATTCCGCAATCGCAGCGTTGAACGACAATACTCACGTGATATTTGGAGAGTTTTTACTTGCATTGCGCAAGCTATGATGTTCACGATCTGGCCTCTGCGAGGCGCCAACGTTTCAACGATTGAAGGGCTGGCATAGGCGGCCCTTTTTTTCTTCTATGATCAAAGAACAACACGCAACTAACGTGGACCTTGCCGGCTTGCTGTCGGTCCTCGGCAAGCATCTCTATTCCACGCCCCTGGTGGCGGTGCGGGAGCTGATCCAGAATGCCCACGACTCCATTACGCGCCGACGCATCGAATGCCCGGATTGGCAGGAGACCGGGAAGCTGAAGCTCGACGGCGACAAGCTCAATGGGGTGCTGCGAATCACCGACAACGGTTCCGGCTTGTCGGAACATGAAATCCACGCATTTCTCGCCACCGTCGGCGCGGGCTACACGCGCACCTTGCGCACGCAAAGCGATGCCCTGATCGGCATGTTCGGCCTCGGATTCCTGTCTGCTTTCGTCGTGGCTGAGCAGGTCACGGTCACGACCACTTCTTACCAGGAGCCCGGCCAGACCTGGCGCTACCAGTCGCAGAATGGAGAATCCTACACGGTCGAACCGGTACCGAACGATGGCCTTGTCGGAACCTGCATTGAGCTGAAGCTGCGCCCGGCGCACCGTTACCTGGCCAGCGCATCCAGCCTGGAACGCTTGCTGGGGCATTACTGCGCCTTGCTCCCGGAGCCAGTCTATTGCGGCGATGTCCGCATCAACGAAATGACACCGCCATGGCGCCAGGCGGAGGGCAATGTAGTGGAGCACCCGCTGCAGCAGCGCAAGCGCAGCCTGGCCTTTGCGGCCCGGTTCGAGCAGCAATTCGAACCCATTTGCACGATCCCGGTGAAGACCTCCGCCAGCGATGTGCGCGGCATTCTCTGGATCCAGGACGGCGCGACTTACAGCAGCAGCGACAACCGCAACCTGAAGGTATTCGTGCGCGGCATGCTGCTTGACGATGATGCCCGCGACCTGCTGCCGCGCTGGGCGGGCTTTGTTGGCGGTGTCATCGAGTCGCAGGACCTTACGCCAACTGCGAGCCGCGAAGACCTGCAGCGCGACGCCCATTACGGATTCGCCCAGGCAGACCTTCTCGATTCGCTGGTGAAGGGGCTGGCCGAAATCGCGGCCGGACAGCCGGCGGCATGGCGCCGCATACTGACCCGTCACAATGAGGCACTGATGGCGGCGGCACTGTGCAATGATGATCTGTTCACCTTGCTGTTGGACGCAGTGCGTATTCCAACGTCGCGTGGCGACCTGTCCTTGTCGGAGCTGCAGGGGCATGGCCCGATCCACGTCAGCCTGGGCGACAGCGGCGGTTTCGAAGACATGGTGTGCCGGGCCATGCATATCCCGGTGGTGAAAGGCGATCGCTACGCCGTACACAGCTTCCTGCGCCGCTGGGCGCAGCAGTGTGGCGGTAAGCTGGTTGAAATCGGCACCGAAAAAGGCAACCGGCAGCTGTTTGCCGAGGCCGAGCTGCCGGACCACCACACCGAGTGGCTGAAACGGCACCTGGGCAACGGCGAACTGCTGGTGCCTGCACGCTTCATGCCCGCGCACCTGCCGCTGGTTGTTGTCCCAGACCGGGATGCCGAATTGAAGGAAAGGCTGGAGTCGGACGAGTTAGACCAGCGCATCGCCCAATCGGCGCTGCAACTGGTACGCCAGTTCACCAGCAATATTGACGGCGAGATCAAGGCCCGGCTGTACATCAACCTCGAAAACCCGGCCATTACCAGCCTGCTGAACGCGTATCGCGAACAGGGTGAAACGGCCGGCTGCCTGCATGCGCTGAAGCTGCTGCGCTCGATGAAGATCGTCATGATGGCCGGCGATACGAGCAAGCTCCCTGCAACGGAAGGCCTGACCGGCGCCTTGCATGACATCAGCCAGCTTGTACAGGTATTGACCCGGTCTCAAGCAACAACTGAATAGCAAGGAATCAAATGGATATCTGGAAGTGGGTTTTCGACACGCAGCGCGACCTCGAGGAGGCCGGCAACTACCGTCTGGCGGAGCTCATTAACGAGATCCCGAGCAACGCGAGCGAGGGAAGGCTCGAACTCGCGCAAGCTGCGCTGCCGGAAGCGCTGGCGGCCGCACGGGCAGCGCGCCTGCCATGGCTCGAAGTGTACTTTCGCCACTGGACGATCAATCCACGCGTCTGCACGCGAAGGGAAGGCGAGGCAGCCCTGAAAGACACGGTGTCGCTATTCGAATTCGCGCACCGGCCGGAAACCGTCGACTGCCCGCAAAGCGTCTGCACCACGCAGGACATCGCCTGCTGCTATGCGAACGTGGACGGCGCCGGCTATGCAAATGACCGCATCGCGGTGTGCAAGGATACCCTGGCGCGCATCGACAGCAGCTGGGGGTGTTTCCGTTGCATCAGCAGCGAGATGATGAACGCGCTGGTGGATGCCGCAAAGCCGGAGGAGGCCTTGGCGTTTGCAGAACGACAGTTGCCTCAGCTGCAGGAGACCGGCGCCGATCAAAGCGTCGACTGGTTCGAGCCGCTGGCGCAGGCGCAGTTCGCCGCTGGCCAGTACGAAACGGCGCTGGCGACCCTGGACTACATCGAGGAGCAAGGGTTTGACAGCGATAACCCGCCCAAGCACTACGCCCGTTCCTGCATGCGTTTCCGGCTGCTTGCGCTGCTCGGGCGATCGGAAGATGCATGGGCGATGCTGCCGCCGGAAGAAAAGGGGCGGGAGTTTGGCGAATGCCTGGACCTGTCGGTTGGCCTCGAAGTCCTGCTGCAGAAAGCCCCGGAGCGCAATGACTACCTGGTTGGCCGGCGTACTGCGGCCGCCGTGCGCCGCTACAGCGCATCCGGCTCGCATCGCCTCACGCTGGATGCACTGGCACCGCACGTGCGGCTGGCGGCCGCCCGCGGTTCGCGCTGGCCGGCAATGCAAATGCTCGAGCTGGCGCGCCCCCATCTTGGGAAACTGAAGCAGCCATTGGGCGCTCCAGAGGCATTTGCTGAACTGGAGTCAATGGTGGCCGCCATGCCTGCTGTACGCGAGTTGCCAGTTCCGGCGAGCGAGTTGGCTGATTACATCCGGCAGAGCGAATCCCGGGATGCCGAGCAGGACCTCGAGCTGCTGCTGGCGGGTGCCGCCAGCCTGCCGTCGGACGCCGGCCTGGCCGTGCTCACATCGTGCGCCATGCGTGCCTGCGGCGGAATGGAGGCTGCCCGCGCGTACCTGTGGTCCTTCCTGCGAGCGAATCCTCGCTCTGATGCCGTTGTGGAAGAACTGGAATCGGTGCTGGTCGAGGTTCGCGACGAAGCCGGCGTGCAGGCACTGGCCGGCATGTTGCGCGAATCCGATCCGATCAGGGCCCATTTGTGCCTTGCCCGTTTTGCGTTCAAGGGCGAGCGCTGGAGTGAGGTCGGCAGCAACGCCAGGCTGGTGCTGGAGATGGAGCCTGGCAACGGTCAGGCGCGAGCCCTGTGGTCATATGCGTGCATGCACATGGGGGACTACGAGCAGGCGCTTGCGCTGTTCGAACAGTCGATCGAGGCAGATGGCGCCACCGGCAACACATATTGGGAAGCGATCGTCGCCGCTAGCGTATTGGGTCGATGGGATCGGGTGCGTGCGTTGGGCGCGGCACTTGGCATGGAGTTCGAGGCCGGCGAGGGCCCGATCGAGGAGAAGTGGGGCGTCGTGCGGGTGCAGTACGAAGACGACGGCGAAGTGATTGAACGTTACGCTCACCGGACCGGGCCCGTCACGGCGCGCATTGTCTCGCTATCGGGTTCCAGGCGGCGGCAGACCTTTGGCCAGCTGGTCGTATTCCATCCGCAGCCATTGGAGGAGCGGCCGGAAGGCGAAGAAGAGGACAGCCAGTTCGTGCAACTCTACAAGGTCGTTAAAGTCATTAAGCAAAGTAGCTTCGGTACCAGCTACCTGGTCGATGGCGTGCATCCAGGCGAGTCCGCATTGAATGTCCTCACCGAGGCGTTTTCGGCGCGGGGCTGGAAATGGGTCGTGCATAGCGAGAAGGACTACACGGTCTTCGACACTGAAGCCGAAATCGAGCATCCTGGCGTGTATTTCCTCGTTGCCGCTCCCGTTAATACCGCTGCTGCCGTCATCGACGAAACGCTGCGCGAACTGACCGCCGGCTTCGAACATCCCATGTGCTGGACAGGCCTTGCCGAAGCCGCTGGCTCGGATGTCAACCACCACGAAGCGCTCATGGAACGATACGAGCTGTGATCAGAGGAGGATCGCTAATGTTAGTCAGGCGCGTGGACCCCCGTTCCAAAGTTACCGCAGCTTTCGATCCAGCGCGCTTTGGGGGATACCAATCAGGCAGCTCGCATCTCGCCTTGAAGACTAATATGTCGATAACTGGAGCCATATGATGATTACCCGTACCGCTACCGTTCAAGACGTTCCTCAGATTGCCGAAATGGTCGGTGAGCTGCTTGCTGAAATCATGGCGGCCATTGGCGAGCAGGCGTTCAATTTCGATCTGGCGGTTACGATCGAGCGGCTGGGGGCCTTCCTCTCACAAGAGAAGTACTTTGTCTTCGTCGCCTTTGATGGCGATCGCCCAGCCGGATTCGTGGCGCTTTACGAAAGCTACGCGCTGCATGCTGAGGGGGCCTTTGGCACGATCCCCGAGTTCTATGTTCGCCCGGCCTTTCGCTCCAAGGCATTGGGTTTGCAATTGCTTTCCAAGGCAAAGGCTTTCGGCCGTTCGCGCGGTTGGAAGCGGCTGGAGGTGACGACGCCACCGTTGCCCCAGTTCGACAGGACGCTCGCATTTTATGAGCGCGAGGGCTTTGCAATCAGCGGTGGCCGGAAACTGAAGGTGTTATTGTGATCGAGGGACCTTTTTATCATGGTACCAAGGCCGACCTGAAGGTTGGCGACCTCATTGAGCGCGGCTTTTCCTCCAATTATGGAACCAGGCGGCAGGCCAATTTCGTCTATCTCACTGCGACCCTGGAAGCGGCAACCTGGGGCGCGGAATTGGCCGTCGGCGAGGGGCGGGGCAGGATCTACATCGTGGAGCCGACAGGTCCGATAGAAGATGACCCAAACCTGACAAACAAGCGCTTCCCCGGCAACCCTACCAAGTCATATCGTTCTCGAGAACCGCTGCGCATCGTCGGTGAAGTGGCGGAGTGGACGGGCCATCCACCAGAGCGTCTTCGTGAAATGCTCGACCACCTTGAGAAACTCAAGGAGCAAGGCATTGAGGCGATCGAAGAGTAAATCGCTGACCTGGCTGGGCATGCGGCTGTGGGCTTGGCGGCTGGAGTATTATTTGCGGAAATCGGATGGAGGGATATGATGGGATACGCTGGAAGTATAGGCAGGGCAATTAAAGTGAATCTCGCGACGATCCTGCTGGCCGTGTTCGCGAGTTCGGCGCAGGCGCATCCGCAGGCGACGCCTGCATACGATGCCGAGCTGGCGAAGTCATTGGGCGGGAATGAGAACGGCATGCGCAAGTATGTGTTCGTGGTGCTGCGCTCGGGCCCAAACAAGGTGCCGGCGGGGCAGGAGCGAACTGAGATGTTCGCCGGCCATATGGCAAATATCCAGCGCCTGGCCAATGAGCGCAAGCTGGCTTATGCCGGCCCGCTGGATGGCGTCGACGGCGCCCGGGGCATCTTTATTTTCGCGGTTGAGAGCATCGACGAGGCCAGGGCGCTGGTGGCCACCGATCCTGTAATCATCAAAGGCGAGATGGTGGCGGAATATCACTTGCACTTCGGTTCGGCGGGCCTGATGATGGTGAACCAGGTCCACTCGCAAATCATGAAGCCGGCGGCGAAGTGAAATTTTCAACGGTTCGTACTTTCGCCATGTCGCTGCCTGATGTCAGCGACGAGCCGCACCACAACTTTGGCTCGTTCCGCGTGAAAGGTAAGATCTTCGTCACCGTTCCACCGGGGGAGGATTTTGTCCATATTTTCATTCCCGATGAGAAGCGTGATGAGGTGCTGGAGCTGTATTCCTCTTTCGCCGAGAAGCTGCTGTGGGGAAGCAAGGTGCTGGGCGTGCGGGTCGAACTGGCGAAGGCCGATGCAGCGGTAGTCAAGCGCCTGGTGAAGCAGGCTTGGGAGCATAAGGCGCTGAAACGCAAGGGTGCCTGAGATTCGCGCTCAGGAAGCGACCGTTCATCCCCCGGAATCGACCATTCGTCGGCTCGGCCAACTGTGCGGGACAGGCCGGCATTAGCATCCAGTTTTTTGAGGAGGCCAGGCCGTGACGAAACTACCCGCAATTCTCTTTGCATCACTCTCCCTTCTGCAAGCCACTTGCGCGATGGCCGCAACGCCGCTCGAGCAGCGTCTTGATGCCGCGCTGGCGCCAATGTTCAAGCCTGGCTGGCCGGGCGCCACGGTCATCGTCACGCGCGACGGCAAGCCGGTTTTCCGCAAGGCTTACGGCCTGGCCAATGTGGCTGAAGACACGCCGATGCAGCCGGACATGCAACTGCGCATCGGCTCCATCACCAAGCAGTTCACGGCAGTCGGCATCCTGATGCTGGAGGAGCAGGGCAAGCTGTCAGTAAAGGATGACGTGCGCAAGTACCTGCCGGACTTCCCGGACAAGGGCAGTACCATCACGATTGAACACCTGCTGCAGCAAACGTCCGGCATTCCGAACTACACCGCGCTGAAAGGCTTCCGCGATTTGCCCGATGAAGGCGTGACTCTCAGGCAGGTGTTCGATGTGTTCGCCAGGGAGCCGCTCGACTTTGCGCCGGGAGATCGCTACAGCTACAGCAATTCAGGCTATTTCCTGCTGGGCCTCATTATCGAAAAGCTGTCCGGCATGAAGTATCACGACTTCGTTGCGAAAAACATTTTTGATCCGCTTGGAATGCAAGATACGGCGCATGAAGGGTTCGAGCGCAGCGGCAAGCGCCACATCAAGGGCCACCGCCTCAACGGAACGCAGATCGTGCCGGTGAAGGATATCGACGTGACCCTGGCCTATTCGGCGGGGGCATTGGTGAGCACCGTGGACGACATGGCGCGCTGGGATGCCGCTGTCAGCAGCGGCAAGCTGCTCAAGCCGGCCACCTGGCGCCAGGCCTTCACTTCCTGCCGCTTGCCGAAGGAGGCGCCCTGCAACTATGGCTACGGCTGGAATATCGGCGCGCTTGCGGGCCACAGGATGATCCACCATGGCGGCTCGATCCCGGGCTTTACCGCGCAGGCGCTGCGGCTGCCTGACGACAAGGTGTTCGTGGCAGTGCTTACCAACGGCAACGGTGGCGCGGTGAACACGCCAGTGATTGCCCACAAGGCGGCAGGTATCGCGATTGGCCGGCCCTTCACCGATTTCAAGGCAATCACGCTGGCGCCGCACGCGCTGGACGCCTTCGTCGGCACTTACGTCAGCCCCGACAGGATCAAGCGTGTGGTGCGCCGCGATGGCGACAAGCTGGTCATGCAGAGGGAAGGGCGCGATGCGGCGCCGATCTTCGCACACGCGCCGGACAGCTTCTTCATGGAGGGATCGCTGGCGAGCCTGGAATTCCGGCGTGGTGCGGACGGCGCGGTCCACAGCCTGCTGGTGCGCCAGCCCGGCGCAGACGAGACCGCATTGCGCCAGTAAAAAGAGGCCGCCAGCGCAGTTCCTGCTGGCGGCCCGGACGTGCCCGCGGCTAGCGCGTCATGAGGGAGGCATAGGCCAGCGGTTTATCTGGCAGGTCCTCATCTTGATAAGCGATGCTGCCACTGACATAGCCCTGGCGCGAGATGACGATGTTGAGGGTCATGGAATTGTCGACCGATTCGAACATGTTCTCGCCCGTCGCTATGATTTCCCTTTCGGTTTGCTTGCCCACCTGGGCGTACAAGTGCTTGCCTATGCGGTTGATATACATCTTCTTGCCGTTTGACAGATAGTATTCGCCCTTGTACGCATGCAGGTCGTCCGGCCATACAAAATATGGCTGGGGTTTGGCGGCCGGGATGATGACTCGGCCGGCATCGGCTTGTTGCTGCGCGGGGACTTGTGTACAGCACACGGCAAGCCCCAGCATTGCAATCGTTCTTTTCATGGCGCCTCCTTTTTTACCGCGAGGCGAATTCCACCAGCACCGGCAAGAGGCCGGCGCCGCGGCTGCTATCGACATAAGCGACATTGCCGGTGATCTGGCCGTCCCAGGTGTATTTGATGTGGACGGAAAGCTGGCCGTCCACTGCGCTGAACTTGCGCAAGCCCGTGGCGATCATTTCGTGCTTCGGTAGCGAGCCAATCTGGCCGTACAACCTGGCGCCTTGCCTGGTGAGGTACAAGGTCTTGCCGTTGGCGAGCTGGTAGTCGCCAATATATTCAAGGATTTCGTCGGGCCACAAAGTAAGCGGCTTCACGTCCTTCTGGGCAGGCACCACAACTGTTTCGACCGAAGTCTGGCTCTGGGCTGGAATGCTAAATGCGAAGAAGCCCAGGCCGCACGCGAGCAATAGGCGTTTCACGATAGCCTCCCATGGCGTCAGCGCGATGCAAACCGGATGCTGATGATCTTGGGTTCAATGCCTGCCACCGAAGGCGATTCGTCGACATAGTTCAAGCTGCCGCTGACGGAATTGCCGTTGTCCCACACCAGCTCCATCCACATCTTGCCATCGAGCGCCAGGAATTGCCCGTTGCCGGAGCGGGTGATTTCGTGTTCGCCCTGTTCGTCGACGCGCGCATACATGCGGTTAGCCTTGCGAATCAGGTAGAGCGTCTTGCCGTTGGAAAGATCGTATGCGCCCTTGTATTTGCCGAATTCGTCGGGCGACATGTAGGTACGATTAACCTCTTTCGAGGCGGGGATCAAAACTTTTTGTTCGGTGCTCTGTGCGTACGCCGAAAGGGCGAGCGCGAACAGGCAGCCGGTAGCCACTAACCGCTTCATGATTGCCTCCATTTTTTTGGTGTGTGGCCAGGACTCTAAAATTGCCTGGCTCTTTCAATATAGCGCCCGGTTAGGCGGATTGCTATCCCTGCGTCGCATTGGTTCGTGGCCGCGGCGCGCAGGCTTTCGCCTGCGGTTAACGCGAGGCTATTGAGAGGGGGGCGTGGGCCGGCTTCTGGTCGGCTACGCTAGACGAAAAGTTCAGTTCGCCGGTGGCGGTATCGTCGTCGATCCAGACGATGTTCATATCCATGCTGCCGTCGGCGGCAGTGAACTTGCCGTCGCCTTGCCACAGGATTTGCCGCCGCGGCTGTTGGCCAACTTGCGCGTAGATATGCATTGCAGTACGCGACAGGGTCAGGGTCTGGCCGTTGGACAGGGCATAGGCGCCCTGGTATTGGTAGAACTCTTGCGGTGAGATGAGCTTGCGCTCCATATGCATTTGCTTCTGCGCGGGCACAACCACCGATTGGTCAGCGCCGGTGCTGCTTTGTGCTGCTGCGCTTGCAGCGAGGACAAGTAGCCCAGCGGCAGCGAAGTATCGCTTCATGACTGCCTCCATTCGTGGACCAAGGGTGCCAGGCCTCAATTGTTGTCTGGCACTTTTCAATATAGCCTTGGCAGTGGCCGACGGAAGTTCAATATTTTGATGAAACCATCTGTGGCGATACCTTGCGCATATGCCCCATCAGCGTTGGTAGGTAACGCGATACACCTTGTGCGCATGGTCGTCGGAAACCAGTATCGAACCATCCGGCATCACCGCGATATCGACCGGACGGCCGCTCACTGCTTCGTCTTGCAGGAAGCCGTCGATGAAGGCGGTATCGCTGACCAGCTTATTGCCATGCAGGGTGACCAGGCGCACCTGGTAGCCGATCTTGTTGGCCCGGTTCCATGAGCCGTGCTCCGCAATCAGCAACTGGTTGCGGTACTGCTCGGGGAACTGGGTGCCGGTATAGAAGGCCAGGCCAAGCGGCGCCACGTGCGGGCCCAGTGCCGCTACTGGCGGAACGTAGGCGTCGCAGCTTTTGCCTTTGCCGAACTGCGGATCGGGCAGCACGCCGCCGTGGCAGTAAGGGAAGCCGAAATGCATGCCGGCTTTCGGGGCCACATTCAATTCGCAGGACGGCATGTTCTCGCCCATTTCGTCGCGGCCGTTATCGGTAAACCACAATTCCTTCGTGACCGGGTGCCAGGTGAAGCCGACCGTGTTGCGCACGCCGCGCGCGTACAGCTCCCAGTTGCTGCCGTCCGGGTTCATGCGCCAGATCTTCGAATAGGCCTCGTCTTCCTTGTCGCAGATATTGCAGGGTGCGCCGATCGGGACGTACAGCTTGCCGTCCGGGCCAGCCTTGATGTATTTGGCGCCGTGCCAGGTCTCCTTCGGCAGGTCATTCTTGATGACTTTGTAGGCCGGCTTGCCGACGTAGTTTTTCTCGATGTCGTCGAACCTGATGATGCGCGAGATCTCACCGACATACAGCGCACCGTTCAGCAACGCGACACCGTTGGGATGGTCCAGCCCTTCAGCAACGGTGACCACTTTCTCGGCCACGCCGTCCTTGTTGGCATCGATCAGGGCGTAGACCTTGCCGGCCTTGTTCGAACCAACGAAGACCAGGCCGCTATCGGTCACGGCCAGTTCGCGTGCGCCCTGTACATTGTCGGCATAGACCGCAATCTGGAAGCCCTTGGGCAGTTTGAGCGCGGCCAGGCTGGTGTTTGCCGCGGCAGCCGGGGCTGCGGGGGGAGCAGCGACTTTTCCGGCGACGGCCTTGCGGGCGGCAGCGTTGGCCGGCAGCAGGTATTCGGCCAACTGATTGAGCTGGACGCCGTTCAGTTGCTGGTCCCAGGCCGGCATGCCTTTGTCGACGACGCCTTTGCCGATCACGCGCAGCAGGTTGGCCCTGGTCGGCTGGCCGTGCAGCCAGGTAGCGTCGGCCAGGTTGGGGCCGGCGGCGCCTTCCAGGTCCTTGCCGTGGCATTGGGCGCAGTTTGCCTGGTAGAGCTTGTGGGCGGCGGTCAGGTCGGGCGCTGCCGATGCAAGGGAGGAGAGCAGGGCAGCGGCCAGGGCAGGGGCGGCCAGGACCAGGATTTTTTTCATCATCTTATTTCCCTCTGGAATGTCGAAATGGCAGGCGGATTATCCGCCTGTTCCCTGTTTTTTGCATTTCGTCGCATATGGCGGGACGCTGGGCGAGCCCGCCGATATGATGAAACCATCGAAAAACAGTCATGATGGGGAGCGCAAAATGAAAATCGCCAAAAACATGGAAGCCATCTTCCTGGCCGCCCTTTTGGTCCTTGGTGGTATTAATATGGCAACCATCGTTGCCACCAGTGCGATCCCCGAACTGCCTTTTGTCCTCGCGGCAGCCAACCTGTGATAGCGCGCTGATGACTTACCAAGGATAGAAAATGAAGAAACCATTCCAGTTTGGCTTGCTGTTGACCGCGCTGTGTATGTTCCTGGGGCTGGCCCGGGCCGACGATACGACGACGGAGACGCGGGCCATCGATGCGCGCGTGGTGCGCGTCAAGCTCGACGGCGTAATCGACCTCAAGCTGCGCCGCGGCGACACCCCGGCGCTCAACATCACCACCGACAAGCGTTACGTCAACAAGGTAACGGCAGTACAGACCGGCGATACGCTTTATCTCGATACCGAGAGCCGCGGCGTCAAGCTGAAGTCCTCGGCGGTGAAGGTGGAGCTGGTGCTGCCGCAGTTGCGTGAACTGGTATCGGAGGGCGTGGGCAGCACGGAAGTCAGCGGCTTCAGTGGCGACAATATCGACCTGACCCTGGATGGGGCGGGCAGCATGAAGGTGGTTTGCGACTACAAGAAGCTGAAGGCCAACCTGGGCGGCGTGGGCAGCATGCATGTGTGGGTGACGGAGAACGAGAATGTCGACCTCGACCTGCAGGGCGCGGGCTACATCACCATCGGTGGCCGCAGCAAGAACCTGAAGGCGACGCTGGGCGGCCTGGGCGGCTTGAATGCGCAGCAATTCAAGGCGGAAGACGTGAGCCTGGATTTGAGCGGCCTGGGTAATGCAACCATCAATGCGTCCAACAACGCCAACCTGAATCTGAGCGGACTGGGTTCCGTGACCGTGTACGGCAAGCCCACCACCCGCAACGTCAGCGTGGATGGGCTGGGCAAGGTGAGCTGGAAGTAAGAGACATTCTGCAGTGCATAAAAAGAGATAAATCTAAAGCACCATGAAAAAACTACGAGGCGTGTTAATCGCGCTCGGCATCGCACTAGGGCTGCAGGCCAGTGCGCATGCCGGGTTCGCGGAAGGGGCCACGGCGTATAACAACAAGAATTATGCGCTGGCCTACAAGGAGATCCTGCCGTTGGCCAAGGCGGGCAATACGGAAGCCGAGCATTTGCTTGGCTTGATGTACTACATGGGCCGTGGCGTGCCGCAGGACTACAAGCTGGCGCTGACCTGGCACCGCAAGGCCGCGCTCAAGGGCAAGGCCGATGCGCAGTATGTGGTGGGGGCCATGTATTACACGGGCAATGCGGTGTTGCAGGACCATAAGGAAGCGGTGACCTGGTTCCGCAAGGCGGCGGAGCAGGGGCATGCGGATGCGCAGCAGGTTCTTGGGCTGATGTACCGGTATCACATTGGCGGGATGCCGCAGGATAATGTGATTGCTTATATGCTGTGGAACCTGGCAGCGGCGGGCGGTTCGGCCAATGCGGCGGAGCAGCGGGCGGCCGTGGCGAGGGGCATGACGCAGGAGCAGATTGAGGAAGGGCAGGCGTTGTCGTCGGCGTGGAAACGGAATACGCCGTTGCCAAGGTCGTCGCGGACTGGCGGCGGCTGAAAAGCCGCCTGCGGCGCGGCCAACGGTGTTGGTTCGGGCATCGCACAACCGCAACCCCAGGCCCGAAGCCCGTACAGGGTCAGACCCTTGGGTCTGACCCTGGTTTACCGGTTTTGAGGTAAAATCCCGCCCGTCATTGGGGAGTAGCCTCTCCTCCACCCAAGGAGGAGGCATATGCCAACACACTTGGCCCACAGGCCATGGCATATGCGGTCCCACACTTGGCAAGACCTTTGACCACAGCGCCGCCGATGTAGGCCGGGGGCGAGTTGTGGTCATTCGTCCGTGCCCGGCCTGGAAACACAATATGGAATCGCTCCTCGTCTCAACCGGCGTCATCGCCCTGGCCGAAATCGGCGACAAGACCCAGCTGCTGGCCTTCCTGCTTGCCGCCCGCTTCAAGAAACCGCTGCCGATCATCGCCGGCATCCTCGTCGCCACCATCTTCAACCACGGCCTGGCCGGTGCACTGGGCGCCTGGATCACCTCCTTGCTCACGCCGGAAGTGTTGCGCTGGGTGCTGGGCCTGTCCTTCCTCGGCATGGCTGCCTGGACCCTGGTGCCGGACAGGATCGAGGACGACGAAACCACGATCGCCAGCCGCTTCGGCGTCTTCGGCGCCACCCTGGTGACCTTCTTCCTGGCCGAGATGGGCGACAAGACCCAGGTCGCCACCGTGGCGATGGCCGCCCACTATCCGGCCCCGCTGATGGTGGTGGCCGGCACCACCCTCGGCATGCTGATCGCCGACGTGCCTGCCGTCTTTGCGGGCGACAAGCTGGCCGCGAAAATCCCGCTCAAGCTGGTGCACGGCATTGCCGCCGCCATGTTCGCGGGACTGGGCCTGGCCACCTTGCTCGGCATGGGCGCTCGCTTCGGGCTGTAAGCGCTACAATCGCCTCTTTCCAGGAGAGGTGATGCCATGATGCGTGCGATTGAAATCCAGAAACCGGGTGGCGCCGATGTGCTGCGCCTGTGCGAGCGTCCGCTGCCGGTGGCGAAGGAGGGCGAGTTGCGCATCCGCGTGCACGCGGCCGGCATCAACCGGCCGGACGTGTTTCAGCGCATGGGCAGCTACGCGCCGCCGCCGGGCGCCACCGATATCCCGGGCCTGGAGGTGGCGGGCGAGATCGTCGATGGCGACCTGGCAGCCAGCGGCTTCAGGATCGGCGACATGGTATGTGCGCTGGTGCAGGGGGGCGGCTATGCCGAGTACGTGACGGCGCCGGTGCAGCAGGTGCTGCCCGTGCCGCACGGCCTGTCGCCGCTGGAGGCGGCCTCGTTGCCGGAGACTTTCTTCACCGTCTGGAGCAATGTATTCGACCGCGCAGGGCTGGGCAAGGGCGAGACCTTGCTGGTGCAGGGCGGCACCTCGGGCATCGGCGTGACGGCGATCCAGCTCGCCCGCGCACTCGGCCATCGCGTGTTTGCCACGGCGGGCAGCGACGAGAAAGCGCGGGCCTGCGAGGCCTTGGGCGCGGCGCGCGGCATCAACTACCGCACCGAAGACTTCGCAGCCGTGGTGCGGGAACTGACCGGCGATACCGGCGTCGACGTGATCCTCGACATGGTGGGCGGCGATTACCTGCCACGCGAAATCAGTTGCCTGGCCGACGATGGCCGCATCGCCATCATCGCGCTGCTGGGCGGCGCCAAGGGTACGCTGGACATGGGGCAGGTGCTGAAGCGCCGCCTGACCATCACGGGTTCGACCCTGCGTCCGCGCTCGGTCGCGTTCAAGGGGGCCATCGCGCGCCAACTGCGCGAAAAGGTATGGCCGCTGATCGAGGCGGGAGACATCAAGCCCGTGATCTACGAGAGCTTCCCGCTGGAGCAGGCAGCCAAGGCCCACGCGCTGATGGAGAGCAGCAGCCATGTGGGCAAGATCATGCTGCAGGTGCTTTAAGGTTTCTTGCGGTAGTGGCCGACAATATAGGTGATCATTGCAGCGCCCCAGCTCACCGCAGTGACGACGAGCAGTAGGGCGATGAACACGAGGACCACAATCTCCGAGCCCTGGCCCTTGAGGCTTCCGAGAAAGGCAAACAGTGGGACCGCGACGATGATCGGCAGCGCGACCAGGGCCCACACCGAGCGTTTCAGCAGGGAAGGGCGCGATTTCGTCTCTGCCGGTGGCTTACGCAAGTTGCGCCAGGCCAGGGCTGGCCACCCGAGCAGGAAGATCAGCGCGCTGATCTCGTCGTTGCTGGATACGAGCCTGAACAGGATGAGCAGGAGCGTGACCTGGATGAAGCCCAGCACGATGCCCCAGATAATAGCCAGGAGCTTTTTCATGGCGCGACCGCCTTGCTTCTGGTCGCGAAGGCAAGCGTAGCGCCAAGCCAGCCGCAGGCAACAGTCATGGCCCCAAGCACCTGCCTGAACATGGCATCAAAAGTGCCGACAAGCCCGCCGCGATCTGCGGCCAGGCCGTGGATCGCGGCAATCGCCGCCAGCGGCAGCAGGGACATGAGGGTGATTAACATGTTGTCGAGCTCGCGCTTGCGCAGCCTGCGGATCTCGACGCAGCGCCAGGACAAGGAAGGAAAGCCGATGACAAAGATCCAGAACGTCATCGCCGTCAAACCGCCATGAGGTTGATTGTTGAATAACGTTGGCACGCTGCCGATGATGAGAGCGGTGGGTAACGCCAGCGCGAACCCGAAAAAGATGTCAAGAATATTATTTTTCATGGGGCGCGAAGTCTAGCGTTTGACCCGACTTTGGGGCGCACGCTACAATAACGGGTTATTAAAAATTAAGCTACTATGCGCCGCAAACTCGTCATCGGTAACTGGAAAATGAACGGCAGCCGTGCCGCCAACACTACCCTGTTGGCAGGCATCAAGGCTGGCCTGGGTGATGCAAAGGCCGATACCGCGGTCTGCGTCCCAGCCCCGTATCTGGCACAATGTCAGGCTGAACTCACGGGCAGCGCGATTGCCTGGGGTTCCCAGGATGTGTCCGCCCACGCTTCGGGCGCCTACACAGGTGAAATCTCGGCAGCCATGTTGCTGGATTTCGGCAGCAAATTCGCCATCGTCGGCCACTCCGAGCGCCGCTCCTACCATCAGGAGAGCAGTGCCCTGGTGGCCCAGAAGGCGTTGGCTGCCGTGAATGCCGGCCTGGTGCCGGTGGTTTGCGTAGGCGAGACGCTGGAAGAGCGCGAGGCCGGCAAGACCGCCGACGTGGTGGGCGAGCAACTGGATGCGGTGCTGGAGGTGCTGGGCGCTGAACAGCTGGCAAAGATTGTGCTGGCGTACGAGCCTGTCTGGGCAATCGGCACCGGCAAGACCGCCACTCCGGAAATGGCGCAGGAAGTGCATGCGCTGCTGCGCGCCCGGGTGGCAAAGAAGGATGCGGCATCTGCCGCCGGCATGCAGATCCTGTATGGCGGCAGCATGAAGCCGGAAAACGCCAAGGAGTTGCTGGCCCAGCCTGATATCGACGGCGGCCTGATTGGCGGTGCAGCACTGAAGGCGGTGGATTTTCTTGCCATCATCGCTGCTGCATAAGCGGGGCAATTTTATTATTTAAGGAATAGCATGAACACTTTGTTCAATCTGGTTATCGTAGTGCAGGTCATCTCCGCCGTGGCGATCATTGGCCTGGTACTGCTGCAGCATGGCAAGGGCGCCGATATGGGTGCCGCCTTCGGCTCTGGTGCTTCGGGCAGCTTGTTTGGTGCTTCTGGCTCCTCCAACTTCCTGTCTAAGTCGACCGCACTGGCGGCAGCCATTTTCTTCGGCGCCACCCTCGGCCTGTCGGTCCTGGCTAGCAAAGGCAATATTTCGGCCGGCGCCGGTGTGATGGATAACGTCAAGGCCCCGGCGGCGGCTCCTGCGCCGGTGGGTGGTGCTGCGGCGATTCCTTCGGCTGCTCCTGCCGCTCCTGCTGCTCCAGTGGCTGCGACTCCGGCTCCTGTCGAGGCGCCGGCTGCTTCCGCGCCAGCTGCTTCGGCGCCTGCTGCGGCCGCTCCAGCTGCTTCGCCAGCGAAGTAAAACTGGCAACTTTGAACTTTTTGCCGTTTTTCTTCTTGATTATGCGCAATTTGCATTAACAAAGCGATGATCACAGTGTAGAATAGCGGCCTATTGCCGACGTGGTGAAATTGGTAGACACGCTATCTTGAGGGGGTAGTGGCGCAAGCTGTACGAGTTCGAGTCTCGTCGTCGGCACCAAAAAAGATCAAAAGCCAGCAGGTCGTTTGAATCGTAGATTCAGTGGCTTAGCTGGTTTTTTTACGAGGATGTGTCGTTTGATCCTGGTCTCAGTAGTAGGTGATTGGGGTCGAGCGTAATTCAACTAAGCTGCTTACCCATCGTGAACCTCGAAAATTACTTCCCCGTCCTGTTGTTCCTGATCGTCGGCCTTGGCGTCGGCGTAGTCCCGCAAGTGCTCGGCCATATCCTTGGCCCGAACAAGCCCGATGCGGCCAAGCTCTCCCCATTCGAGTGCGGCTTCGAAGCTTTCGAAGACGCGCGCATGAAATTCGACGTGCGTTACTACCTCGTCGCAATTCTGTTCATTCTGTTCGACCTTGAAACTGCATTCTTCTTCCCATGGGGCGTCTCCATGCGTGAACTGGGCTGGCAGGGTTACGTGACGATGATGGTGTTCATCGCCGAATTCGTGGTCGGTTTTTGGTATATCTGGAAGAAAGGTGCCCTTGATTGGGAATAAGCCATGTCTATTGAAGGCGTATTTAACGAAGGCTTCATCACCACTACCTTTGATACGGTAATCAACTGGGCGCGTACGGGTTCGATGTACCCGATGACGTTCGGTCTGGCTTGCTGTGCAGTGGAGATGATGCATGCTGGTGCTGCCCGTTACGACCTGGAGCGTTTCGGTTTCATGTTCCGTCCGTCGCCACGTCAGTCCGACGTGATGATCGTGGCAGGCACCCTGTGCAACAAGATGGCCCCTGCGCTGCGCAAGGTCTATGACCAGATGCCTGACCCGCGTTGGGTGATCTCCATGGGTTCCTGCGCCAACGGCGGCGGCTACTACCACTACTCGTACTCCGTAGTGCGCGGTTGCGACCGTATCGTGCCGGTCGACGTGTACGTGCCGGGATGCCCGCCGACTGCAGAAGCACTGCTGTACGGCATCCTGCAGCTGCACAACAAGATCAAGAAGACCAACACGATCGCGCGGTAAGACCTTATGAACACACATCTGCAAACACTGGTCTCCGCCCTCGAGCAAAAGCTGGGCGAGCGGGCCTCCATCGTCGTCGCGCTGGGCGAAGTGACGATTACAGTCAAATCTGGGGACTACTACCAGGTAATGCAAGAGCTGCGCGACGACGCAGCTTTGCGTTTTGATACCCTGATCGACTTGTGCGGCGTTGACTACTCGACCTACGGTGAAGGCACCTGGGACGGCCTGCGCTTCGCAGCCGTGACCCACCTGCTGTCCGTCACCAAGAACTGGCGCCTGCGCGTGCGCGTGTTCGCTTCGGACGACGACATGCCTATCCTGGCTTCCGTGACCTCGATCTGGCGCTCCGCCAACTGGTTCGAGCGCGAAGCGTTCGACCTGTTCGGCATCATCTTCGAAGGCCACAACGACCTGCGCCGCATCCTGACCGACTACGGTTTCATCGGCCATCCATTCCGCAAGGACTTCCCAGTGTCGGGCTACGTTGAAATGCGCTATGACCAGGAGCAGAAGCGCGTTGTCTACCAGCCTGTGACCATCGAGCCGCGCGAAAACGTGCCGCGCGTGATCCGCGAAGAAAACTACGGGAAGTAAGAAATGGCTGAAATTAAGAATTACACCCTGAACTTTGGTCCGCAGCACCCTGCGGCGCACGGCGTGCTGCGCCTGGTGCTGGAGCTGGACGGTGAAGTGATCCAGCGCGCCGACCCGCATATCGGCCTGCTGCACCGCGCCACCGAGAAGCTGGCCGAGCAGAAGACCTACCTGCAATCCGTGCCGTACATGGACCGCCTGGACTATGTGTCCATGATGTCCAACGAGCACGCCTACGTGATGGCGATCGAGAAGCTGCTGGGCCTGGATGTGCCGGTGCGCGCGCAGTACATCCGCGTGATGTTCGACGAAATCACCCGCCTGCTGAACCACCTGCTGTGGCTGGGCGCGCACGCGCTGGACGTGGGCGCCATGGGCCCGTTCCTGTACGCATTCCGCGACCGCGAAGACCTGATGGACTGCTACGAAGCAGTGTCGGGCGCGCGCATGCACGCGGCTTACTACCGTCCGGGCGGCGTGTACCGCGACCTGCCGGACGCCATGCCGCAGTACAAGGCATCGCTGATCCGCAACGCGAAAGCGCTGGCAGAGCGTAACGAGAACCGCCAGGGTTCGCTGCTCGACTTCATCGAAGACTTCACCAAGCGTTTCCCGACCTATGTCGATGAATACGAAACCCTGCTGACCGACAACCGTATCTGGAAACAGCGTACCGTCGGCGTGGGCGTGGTGTCTCCTGAAGACGCAATGGCCATGGGCTTCACCGGCGCCATGCTGCGCGGCTCGGGCATCGCCTGGGACGTGCGCAAGAAGCAGCCGTACGAAGTCTATGACAAGATGGACTTCGACATCCCGGTCGGTACCAACGGCGATTGCTACGACCGCTACCTGGTGCGCGTGGAAGAGATGCGCCAGTCGAACAAGATCATCAAGCAGTGCGTGGCATGGCTGAAAGCCAACCCGGGTCCTGTCATGACCAGCAACCGCAAGGTCGCTCCGCCTAACCGCGTGGACATGAAGACCAATATGGAATCGCTGATCCACCACTTCAAGCTGTTTACCGAAGGCTTCCACGTGCCGCCGGGCGAAGCGTACAGCGCGGTGGAACACCCGAAAGGCGAATTCGGCATCTACCTGATCTCCGATGGCGCCAACAAGCCATACCGTATGAAGATCCGCGCACCGGGCTTCGCCCACCTGCAGGGTCTGGACGAAATGTCGCGCGGCCACATGATCGCCGACGCCGTGACCATCATCGGTACCCAGGACATCGTTTTCGGTGAAATCGACCGCTAAGGGCAAGAAATGCTGTTATCCCAAGAATGCTATAAAAAAATCGACCGCGAGTTGGCCAAGTATCCGGCCGACCAGCGCCAGTCGGCCGTGATGGCCGCGCTGGCCCACGCCCAGGTTGAACTGGGCTGGCTGTCGCCAGAAACCATGAAGGAAATCGCGGACTACATCCGCATGCCGGCCATCGCCGTGCAGGAAGTCGCGACTTTCTACAATATGTACAACCTGAAGCCGGTCGGCAAGCACAAGATCACCGTGTGCACCAACCTGCCATGCGCACTGTCGGGCGGCGTGAAAGCTGCCGAGCACCTGAAGGCCAAGCTGGGCATCGACTTCCGCGGCACCACCGAAGACGGTGCGTTCACGCTGATGGAAGGGGAGTGCATGGGCGCCTGCGGCGACGCACCGGTCATCCTGGTCAACAACCACCGCATGTGTTCCCACATGAGCAACGACAAACTGGACGCCCTCGTGGAGGAGCTCAAGAAATGACTTCCCTGCACGACCGTCACATCAACCCCCTGATCCTGAAGGATCTGAACGGCGACAACTGGCGCCTGGCCGACTATGTCAAGCGCGGCGGCTACTCGGCGCTGCGCCGCATCCTGGAAGAGAAGATTCCTCCAGAGCAGATCATCGCCGACCTGAAGACCTCCGGCCTGCGCGGCCGCGGCGGTGCGGGTTTCCCGACCGGCCTGAAATGGTCCTTCATGCCGCGCCAGTTCCCTGGCCAGAAATACCTCGTCTGCAACACCGACGAAGGCGAACCGGGCACGTTCAAGGACCGCGACATCATCCGCTACAACCCGCATTCGCTGATCGAAGGCATGGCCATCGGTGCGTACGCGATGGGCATCACCGTGGGCTACAACTACATCCACGGCGAGATCTTCCAGGAATACCTGCGCTTTGAAGAAGCGCTGGAAGAGGCGCGTGCCGCCGGCTTCCTGGGCGACAAGATCATGGGTTCGGAGTTCAGCTTCCAGCTGCACGCCCACCATGGCTACGGCGCCTACATTTGCGGCGAAGAAACCGCGCTACTGGAATCGCTGGAAGGCAAAAAAGGCCAGCCGCGTTTCAAGCCGCCTTTCCCGGCCTCGTTCGGCCTGTACGGCAAGCCGACCACCATCAACAACACCGAGACTTTCGCGGCCGTGCCGTTCATCCTGAACATCGGCGCTGAAAACTACCTCGGCCTGGGCAAGCCTAACAACGGCGGCACCAAGATCTTCTCGATCTCGGGCGACGTTGAGCGTCCGGGCAACTACGAAGTCCCGCTGGGCACTCCGTTCGCCAAGCTGATGGAGCTGGCTGGCGGCATGCGCGGCGGCAAGAAGATCAAGGCCGTGATCCCTGGCGGTTCGTCCGCTCCGGTGATCCGCGGCGAGATCATGATGCAGACTGACCTCGATTACGATTCGATCGCCAAAGCCGGCTCCATGCTGGGTTCGGGCGCCGTGATCGTGATGGACGAGACGCGCTGCATGGTGAAGGCCCTGGAACGCCTGTCCTACTTCTACTTTGAAGAGTCGTGCGGCCAGTGCACCCCGTGCCGTGAAGGCACCGGCTGGATGTACCGCATGATCCACCGTATCGAGAACGGCCAGGGCCGTCCTTCGGACCTGGACATGCTGAACTCCATCGCCGACAACATCCAGGGCCGCACCATCTGCGCGCTGGGCGATGCTGCCGCCATGCCGGTACGCGCCTTCGTCAAGCAGTTCCGCGAAGAATTTGAATATCACGTCGAACACAAGCACTGCCTGGTGCCTGTTTCGGCTTACTAAGCTGCGATTATCATGGTTGAAATCGAAATTGACGGCAAAAAGGTAGAAGTCCCTGCGGGTAGCATGGTGATGGACGCCGCCAACAAGCTGGGTACCTACATCCCGCACTTCTGCTATCACAAGAAATTGTCGATCGCTGCGAACTGCCGTATGTGCCTGGTCGAAGTTGAGAAGGCGCCTAAGCCTTTGCCAGCATGCGCCACGCCGGTATCGGCTGGCATGGTCGTGAAATCCGCCTCCGACAAGGCTGTGCAAGCACAGAAGTCGGTGATGGAATTCCTGCTGATTAACCACCCGCTGGATTGCCCGATCTGCGACCAGGGCGGTGAGTGCCAGCTGCAGGACTTGGCCGTAGGTTACGGCAAGATGGAGTCCCGCTACGAAGAAGAGAAGCGCGTTGTGCCGCCGAAGGCCGGCAGCTCGCTGGTGGCGATGGAAGAAATGTCGCGCTGCATCCACTGCACCCGTTGCGTGCGCTTTGGCCAGGAAGTGGCCGGCGTGATGGAACTGGGCATGCTGGGCCGCGGCGAGCATTCCGAGATCACCACCTTCGTCGGCGAAGCAGTGAGCTCCGAAATGTCGGGCAACATGATCGACCTGTGCCCGGTCGGCGCGCTGACCTCGCGTCCATTCCGCTACAGCGCCCGTACCTGGGAACTGTCGCGCCGCAAATCGGTCTCCCCGCACGACTCCACCGGCGCGAACCTGATCGTGCAAGTGAAGCAGGGCTCCGTGAAGCGCGTGCTGCCGTTCGAGAACGAAGCAGTCAACGAGTGCTGGATTTCCGACAAGGACCGCTACTCCTACGAAGCGCTGGAAAGCGCCGAGCGCCTGACCAAGCCGATGCTGAAGCAGGGCGGCGAGTGGAAAGAAGTGGAATGGCAAGTCGCGCTGGAATACGTGGCGCACGGCCTGAAGAACATCAAGCACGAACACGGCGCGGACTCGCTGGCTGCCTACGGCACCGCGCACTCCACCGTGGAAGAACTGGCCCTGCTGAAGAAGCTGATGCACGGCGTGGGTTCCGAGAACGTCGACTTCCGCCTGCGCCAGTCCGACTTCGCGCTGGACGGCGAAGTGAAGCCATGGCTGGGCATGCCGATTGCTGAACTGAGCTCGCTGCAACGCGTGTTCGTGATCGGTTCCTTCCTGCGCAAGGATCACCCGCTGTTCGCGACCCGCATCCGCGCGGCCGTGAAAGCCGGCGGCAAGCTGTCCGTGCTGCACGCTGCCGACACCGAAAACCTGATCACCACCGCCAACAAGATCATCGCTGCGCCGACCGACTGGCTGGCCGCGCTGTCCGGCGTGGTGGCTGCTGTGGCCAAGGCCAAGGGCGTTGCCGCTCCTGCCGGCTTCGAAGGCGTGGTCGCTTCGGCTGAAGCAGAAGCCATCGCTGAATCGCTGGTAGGCGGCGAGCGCAAAGCGATCTTCATGGGTAACGCCGCCGTGGCGCATCCGGAAGCGTCGAAGCTGCACGCTGCTGCACAGTGGATCGCTGAACAAACCGGCGCCAAGCTGGGCTACCTGACCGAAGCAGCCAACACCGTTGGCGGCTACCTGGTTGGCGCCACCGCGAAGAACGCTGCTCCAGCCTTCTCCGTGCAGAAGAAAGCCTACGTGCTGCTGAACGCCGAACCGGAACTGGACGCTGCCAACCCGCAAGCTGCCAAGACCGCGCTGAACGCCGCCGACATGGTGGTCGTGATGTCGGCCTTCAAGCACGGCATGGAGTACGCCGACGTGCTGCTGCCAGTGGCGCCGTTCGCCGAGACTTCCGGCTCCTTCGTCAACGCCGAAGGCCGCCTGCAGTCCTTCAACGGCACCGTCAAGCCAATGGGCGACGCCCGTCCGGCCTGGAAAGTGCTGCGCGTACTGGGCAACATCCTCGGCCTGGGCGGCTTCGACTACGAGACCTCGGAATCGATCCGCGACGAACTGTTCGAAAAAGGCGCGTCCGACCTGTCGGCCAAGCTGTCGAACGTGTCGCGCAAGGCTGCCGTTGCCGGCGTGCCGTTCACCGCGACCGGCTTGCAGCGCCTCGCCGACGTGCCGATCTACTTCGCCGACGCCCTGGCGCGCCGTTCCGGCCCGCTGCTGGCGACCACCGATGCTGCCGCTCCGAAAGCGCACCTGTCTACTGCCGCTGCGCAGCAGATCGGCGTGAAGGCCGGCGACAAGGTTGAAGTGAAGCAGGGCTCCGGCTTTGCGATCCTGGAAGCGACCATCGACGCCGGCCTGCCAGCGAACGTGGTGCGCGTGTCCGCCGCACACGCATCGACCGCGATGCTGGGCGCGATGTTCGGTGACATCACCGTTGCTAAAGCAGGGGAGGGCAAGTAATGGCTCTGCCAGAAATGATTGATTCGATTAAAGTGATGGGCGAGGCCAACCTCGGCACCTTCTGGCCGTTCGTCTGGACCATGGCCAAGATCCTGTGCGTGACCCTGCCTCTGATGGGCCTGGTGGCCTACCTGACCCTGTGGGAGCGTAAGCTGCTGGGCTGGATCCAGATCCGTATCGGCCCGAACCGCGTGGGCCCGAACGGCCTGCTGCAGCCGATCGCCGACGCACTGAAACTGCTCTTCAAAGAGATCATCGTCCCGACCAAGTCGAACAAGTCCCTGTTCTTCATCGGTCCTGTGATGACCATCATGCCGGCACTGGCTTGCTGGTCCGTGGTGCCGTTCGCCCCGGGCGCCGCCCTGGCCGACGTGAACGCCGGCCTGCTGCTGATCATGGCGATCGCCTCGATGGAGGTGTACGGCATCATCATCGCCGGCTGGTCCGCCAACTCGAAGTACTCCTTCATGGGCGCGATGCGTGCATCGGCACAGATGGTGTCCTACGAAATCGCCATGGGCTTCGCCCTGGTGATCGTGCTGATGGTTTCCGGTTCGCTGAACCTGTCCGAGATCGTGGCCGGCCAGCAGAAGGGCACCATGGCTGCCATGGGCCTGAACCTGTTCTCCTGGAACTGGCTGCCGCTGCTGCCGATCTTCGTCGTGTACCTGGTGTCCGGCCTGGCTGAATGTAACCGCCACCCGTTCGACGTGGTGGAAGGCGAATCCGAGATCGTCGGCGGCCACATGGTCGAATACGGCGGCATGGCTTACGCGATGTTCTTCCTGGCGGAATACGCCAACATGATCCTGATCGGCCTGCTGGCTTCGATCATGTTCCTGGGCGGCTGGTCCGCACCGATCGCAGCGCTGGAAATCGGCGGCGTGTTCGGCGGCTTCTTCTGGCTGTTCATCAAGACCTTCTTCATCGTGTCGCTGTTCATCTGGACCCGCGGAACGTTCCCACGTTATCGCTACGACCAGATCATGCGTTTGGGCTGGAAAGTGTTCATCCCACTGACCCTGGTGTACCTGGTGTTCGTGGCGACCTGGATGCAGACCTCCTGGAATATTTGGAAGTAAGAGAGCGAATACAGAATGGACCGATTGAAAGATTTCTTCGGCAGCTTCTTGCTGACCGAACTGTTCAAGGGGATGGCGCTGACCGGCAAATACATGTTTGCCAAGAAGATCACCGTCCAGTTCCCTGAAGAGAAAACCCCGATCTCGCCGCGTTTCCGCGGCCTGCACGCCCTGCGCCGTTATCCGAACGGCGAAGAGCGCTGCATCGCCTGCAAGCTGTGCGAAGCAGTTTGCCCGGCGATGGCGATCACCATCGAGTCGGAGCAGCGTGACGACGGCAGCCGCCGTACCACCCGCTACGACATCGACCTGACCAAGTGCATCTTCTGCGGCTTCTGCGAAGAATCCTGCCCGGTGGACTCGATTGTCGAGACGCACGTACTGGAATACCACGGCGAAAAACGCGGTGACCTGTACTACACCAAAGAGATGCTGCTGGCCGTAGGCGACCGCTACGAAGCGGAAATCGCGGCTAACCGCGCGGCCGATGCCAAGTACCGCTGATCGCCGAGGCTAATAAAAATGAACTTCACTTCTATTTTGTTCTACGTGTTCGCTGCCATCCTGGTGCTGGCATCGCTGCGCGTTATTACTGCACGCAATCCGGTGCATGCGGCGCTGTACCTGGTGCTGGCCTTCTTCCAGGCGGCCGGCATCTGGATGCTGCTGAAAGCCGAATTCCTGTCCATCGTGCTGGTGCTGGTGTACGTCGGCGCCGTCATGGTCCTGTTCCTGTTCGTCGTGATGATGATCGACATCGACCTCGACAAGCTGCGCGCGGGCTTCTGGAATTACCTGCCGGTTGCTTCCATCATCGGCGGTGTGATCGTGCTGGAAATGGCTGCCGTGATCTGGCGCTCGTTCCCGTCCACCGGCACCGCGGTGCCTGAGGCGGCCAACAGCATCGGCCAGACCAAGGCGCTGGGCCTGAAGATCTACACCGAGTACGTCTACGCATTTGAAATCGCAGCCGTGGTCCTGCTGGTGGCTATCGTTGCCGCCGTGGCCCTGACCCTGCGCAAGCGCAAAGACACCAAGGCTATCGACCCGGGCGTTGCCGTCCGCGTCAAGCGCAATGACCGCCTGAAGATCGTGAAGATGGACGCCACCGTCCACGCTCCGGTCGCAGCAGCGGAAACGAAGGAGGCACCATGACTTTATCCCTGGCTCATTACCTGGTCCTTGGCGCGATCCTGTTCGCGATCTCGATCGTCGGTATTTTCCTGAACCGCAAGAACGTCATCGTCCTGCTGATGGCCATCGAACTGATGCTTCTGGCAGTGAACATGAACTTCATCGCGTTCTCGCACTACCTGGGCGACGCGGCCGGGCAGATCTTCGTCTTCTTCATCCTGACCGTGGCGGCTGCCGAATCGGCAATCGGCCTCGCGATCCTGGTGGTGATGTTCCGTAACCTGGACACCATCAACGTGGAAGACCTGGACAGCCTCAAAGGCTAAGTTAAAACCTCGAAAAATAGATAAGGTAAATCATGACGGGGCAACTTAACCCAACCCTCCTTCTGGCCGTTCCGCTGGCGCCGCTGGCAGGTTCCGCAATCGCGGGCCTGCTGGGCACCAAGTTCTTCGGCAATGTCGTCGGCCGTAAGGTGTCGCATACCGCGACCATCCTGGGCGTGCTGATCGCTTTCCTGATCTCGTTCCAGACCCTGCTGCAGGTGATGGATGGCGCCACCTTCAACGGTGACGTGTACCGCTGGATGACCGTGGGCAGCGTCAAGCTGGCCGTCGGCTTCCAGATCGACGCGCTGACCGCGATGATGATGAACGTGGTGACCTTCGTGTCGCTGATGGTTCACATCTACACCATCGGCTACATGGCTGAAGACGAAGGCTACAACCGCTTCTTCTCCTACATCTCGCTGTTCACCTTCTCCATGCTGATGCTGGTGATGTCGAACAACTTCCTGCAGCTGTTCTTCGGCTGGGAAGCTGTGGGCCTGGTGTCCTACCTGCTGATCGGTTTCTGGTACACCCGTCCGACCGCCATCTTCGCCAACATGAAGGCCTTCCTGGTCAACCGCGTGGGCGACTTCGGCTTCATCCTGGGCATCGGCATCATCCTGGCCTACACCGGTTCCATGGACTACCAGGAAGTGTTTGCCAAGAAGGACGTGCTGGTCAACGGCACCCTGCCGGGCTTCGGCTGGGCGCTGATCTCGGTGGCCTGCATCTGCCTGTTCATCGGCGCCATGGGCAAGTCGGCGCAGTTCCCGCTGCACGTCTGGCTGCCTGACTCGATGGAAGGCCCGACCCCGATCTCCGCACTGATTCACGCGGCAACCATGGTTACCGCCGGTATCTTCATGGTGACCCGCATGTCGCCGCTGTTCGAAATGTCGGACGCAGCGCTGTCGTTCATCCTGGTGATCGGCTCGATTACCGCGCTGTTCATGGGCTTCATGGGCATCATCCAGAACGACATCAAGCGCGTGGTGGCTTACTCGACCCTGTCGCAGCTGGGCTACATGACCGTGGCGCTGGGCGCCTCCGCTTACTCGGTGGCCGTGTTCCACCTGATGACCCACGCCTTCTTCAAGGCGCTGCTGTTCCTGGGCGCCGGCGCTGTCATCATGGCGATGCACCACGACCAGGACATCCGCAATATGGGCGGCCTGAAGAAGTACCTGAAGATCATCTGGATTACCTCGCTGCTGGGCTCCCTGGCGCTGATCGGTACCCCGTTCTTCTCCGGCTTCTACTCGAAGGACATGATCATCGAAGCCGTGCACGCAACCCACCTGCCGGGCGCTGGCTTTGCCAACTTTGCCGTGCTGGCGGGCGTGTTCGTGACCGCGTTCTACTCCTTCCGCATGTACTTCGTCGTGTTCCACGGCCCTGAGAACTTCGGCAAGGAACACCACCACGCGCACGATTCGCACCACGCTGACGAAAGCGAAGAAGACGACCACGGCCACCACGGCCTGGCTCCGGGCGAGAAGCCGCATTCGCCGGGCCTGGTAGTGACCCTGCCGCTGATCCTGCTGGCTATCCCGTCGGTCATCATCGGCGCGATCGCGATCGAACCTATGCTGTTTGGCAGCTTCTTCAAGGACGTGATCTTCGTCGGTGAAAACCACCACGCGATGCACGAACTGGCGGAAGAATTCCATGGCCCGGTTGCCATGGCAATCCACTCCCTGACCACGCTGCCCCTGTGGCTGGCGATTGCGGGCGTGGCTTCGGCTTACTACTGCTACATGGTCAATCCGAAGGTTCCTGCCTGGTTCTATGAGAAGTTCAAGTTCCTGCACACCCTGCTGGACAACAAGTACTACATGGACAAGTTCAACGAGGCTGTCTTTGCCCGCGGCGCGCGCCTGCTGGGCGAAGGCCTGTGGGCTGCTGGCGACCGCGCCATCATCGATGGTCTGATGGTGAACGGTTCGGCGAAAGTGGTGGGCTGGTTCTCCAGTGTCACCAAAGTGTTCCAGACCGGCTACATCTATCACTACGCCTTCGTGATGATCATCGGTATCCTGGGCTTCCTGGTGTACTTCCTGCCGTTTTGGCACGCTTAACAGCTGACGCAAAAGAGATAACAAATGCAGTCAACGATTAATACTCTACCTCCTTACCTCAGCCTGTCGATCTGGGTACCGATCGTCTTCGGCCTGATCGTACTGGCCATCGGCCGCGATACGCGGGCCGGCATGGTGCGCGTGCTGTCGCTGGTGGGCGCCCTGGTATCCCTGGTGCCGACCATCCCGCTGATGACGCAGTTCGACAAGGCGGCCCACGGCATGCAGTTCGTCGAGAAGGCCGCCTGGATCGAGCGCTTCAACATCTTCTACTCGCTGGGCATTGACGGCCTGTCGATGTGGTTCATTCCGCTGACCGCCTTCATCACCGTGATCGTGGTGATCTCGGCATGGGAAGTGATCACCGAACGCGTGGCGCAGTACATGGGCGCGTTCCTGATCCTGTCGGGCCTGATGATCGGCGTGTTCGCCGCCATGGACGGCCTGCTGTTCTACTTCTTCTTCGAAGCGACCCTGATCCCGATGTACATCATCATCGGCGTGTGGGGTGGTGCCAACCGCATCTACGCAGCGTTCAAGTTCTTCCTGTACACCTTCTTCGGTTCGCTGCTGACGCTGGTTGCCATCATCTACCTGTACAACAAGTCCGGTAGCTTCGATATCCTGGCCTGGCACAAGCTGCCGCTGACCATGGGCGAGCAGGTTGCGATCTTCTTCGCCTTCTTCATGGCCTTCGCCGTGAAGGTGCCGATGTTCCCGGTCCACACCTGGCTGCCGGACGTGCACGTGGAAGCGCCGACCGGCGGTTCCGCCGTGCTGGCCGCGATCATGCTGAAGCTGGGTGCTTACGGCTTCCTGCGTTTCTCGCTGCCGATCGTGCCTGACGCTTCGCACAAGCTGGCGCCAATGGTGATCGTGCTGTCCCTGATCGCCGTGATCTACATCGGCCTGGTGGCTTTGGTGCAGAAGGACATGAAGAAACTGGTGGCGTATTCGTCCATCGCGCACATGGGCTTCGTGACCCTGGGCTTCTTCATGTTCAACGAGATGGCAGTGCAGGGCGGTATCGTGCAGATGGTGTCGCACGGCTTCATCTCCGGCGCGATGTTCCTGTGCATCGGCGTGCTGTATGACCGCATGCACTCGCGCCAGATCGCCGACTACGGTGGCGTCGTGAACAAGATGCCCAAGTTCGCAGCACTGTTCATCCTGTTCTCCATGGCTAACTGCGGCCTGCCAGCCACCTCCGGCTTCGTGGGCGAGTTCATGGTGATCCTGGGCGCCGTGCAGTTCAACTTCGTGACCGGCATCCTGGCGGCTACCGCCCTGATCTTCGGCGCCGCTTACTCCCTGTGGATGGCCAAGCGCGTGATCTTCGGCGCCATCACCAACAAGCACGTGGAAGAGCTGACCGACGTTAACAACCGCGAGTTCCTGATGCTGGGCATCCTGGCGATCGCTGTGCTGGTGATGGGCCTGTACCCAGCGCCATTCACCGACGTGATGCAGGTTTCCGTGGCCGACCTGCTGGCGCATGCGGCTCAAAGCAAGCTGCCAGCCGTGGCCCCTTGATTGCAAATAGGACCAAGTTTTCATGAATACCACTAACCTGATCCCGCTCCACGCAGAAGTCTTTCTGCTGATCGCCGCTTCGGCGATCCTGCTGATCGACATGTTCCTGGCAGAGGGCAAACGTGCGATCACTTACATGCTGACGCTGGCGACCCTGGTGGGCGCGGCCTTCTTCAGCTTTGCCGACTACACATCCGGCAGCACGGTGTACGCGTTCTCGAACATGTTCATCAGCGATCCGATGGGCAACCTGCTGAAACTGTTCTCCTACCTGACCATGGCGATGACGCTGGTGTATGCACGCCAGTATTCCACCGACCGCGGCATGTTGGGCGGTAACCTGGGCGGCGAGTTCTACGTCCTGGCGCTGTTCTCCCTGCTGGGCCAGATGGTGATGATCTCGGCCAACAACTTCCTGACCATCTACCTGGGCCTGGAACTGATGTCCCTGTCGCTGTACGCCCTGGTGGCCCTGCGCCGCGACGACGCCCGCGCTACCGAAGCTGCGATGAAGTACTTCATCCTGGGCGCGCTGGCTTCCGGCTTCCTGCTGTATGGCATGTCGATGCTGTACGGCGCGACCGGCTCGCTGGATATCTCCCGCGTGGCTGACAAGATCGGCTCCGGCACCGTCAACCCGACCATTCTGACCTTCGGCCTGGTGTTCGTGGTGGCTGGCCTGGCGTTCAAACTGGGCGCCGTGCCGTTCCATATGTGGGTACCGGACGTCTACCAAGGTGCTCCAACCGGCGTGACCCTGCTGCTGGGCGGCGCTCCGAAGCTGGCGACCTTCGCCATCTGCGTGCGCCTGCTGGTGGAAGGCATGCGCCCTGCGGCTGGCGACTGGCAGCAGATGCTGATGATCCTGGCCGTGCTGTCGCTGGCGATCGGTAACCTGACCGCGATCGCACAGACCAACCTGAAACGCATGCTGGCTTACTCCACCATCGCGCAAATGGGCTTCGTGCTGCTGGGCCTGATGGCCGGCGTTGTGGGCCACGAGACGGCCAATGGCGCCGCCGCCTACTCGTCCGCCATGTACTACGCGATCACCTACGTGCTGACCACCGTCGGCTCGTTTGGCCTGATCATGGTGCTGGCGCGCCAGGGCTTTGAAGCCGAAGAAATCAACGACTTCAAAGGCCTGTCCAAGCGCAGCCCGGGCTACGCAGTGCTGATGTCCGTGCTGATGTTCTCGCTGGCCGGCGTGCCGCCGATGATGGGCTTTGCCGCCAAGTTTGCGGTGCTGCAATCGGTGCTGGCGACAGGCGCTGTGTGGCTGACCGTGTTTGCAGTGATGTTCTCGCTGGTGGGCGCGTTCTACTACATCCGCATCGTGAAAGTGATGTGGTTCGACGAGCCGGCTGACACCACTCCTCTGTCCGTCACCACCGACAAGGGTGTCGTGCTGGCACTGAACGGCCTGGCCGTCGTGGTGCTGGGCATGATCCCAGGCCCTCTGCTGAACGCCTGCATGGCGGCGATGCAGAAGACCCTGGCTTCCTGATAGATGGACGTCAATGCTTCATCCTGGCTGGTCATCCTGCTTGCAGTGGTGGCCGCCAACCTGCCTTTCCTGAACGAGAAGGTATTTGCCCTGGTTCCGCTGAAAGCCGCACGCAAGCCATTCCTGGTGCGGCTGGCGGAACTGGCAGTGCTGTATGTTGTCGTTGGCGGCATCGGCATTGCGCTCGAATCCCGCATCGGCACCGCGTTTCCGCAGAACTGGGAGTTCTACTGGGTCGCGGCTTTCGCCTTCCTGGTGTTTGCATTTCCTGGCTTCGTGGTACGCTACCTGCGTAAACACCACTAATAGAACCGGTAAACCTGGGTCTCAAAGCCTGTGATTGGGTTGTGCGCCTTTGATCTTCTCAATAAGTCAAAAGCCTGGAACCAACCCCATGGTCTGGAGACCGTTGAGGGTCGGACCCTGCGGGTCTGACCCAGGTTTACCGGTTTAAAAAGCAAACCATGGACAAACACCTAAAAGAAACCAAGATTGACGGCAGCATCGCCTACGACGGCGGCTTCCTCAAAGTCCACCGCGACACGGTCAGCCTGCCCGACGGCAAGCACACCAAGCGCGAATACATCCGCCATCCCGGCGCGGTAGTCATCATCCCCGTGCTCGACAACGGCAAGGTCCTGCTGGAGCGCCAATACCGCTACCCCAACGACCGCGTCTTCATCGAACTCCCCGCCGGCAAGATCGACCCTGGCGAAGACCCTCTGGCCTGCGCCATGCGTGAGCTGGAAGAGGAAACCGGCTACACCGCCGCCGACTGGCAATTCGTGAGCACCATCCACAACGCCATCGCCTACTCGGACGAGCACCTGGACATCTACCTGGCGCGCGGCCTGACCGCCGGCGAAGTCAAGCTGGACGACGGTGAATTCATCGAAACCATCACCGCCAGCGTGGATGAAATGCTGGACTGGGTCCGCAGCGGCAAGATCACCGACGTCAAGACCGTGATCGGCGCCTTCTGGCTCGACAAGCTGCGCGCCGGCGCCTGGAAACTGGACTGAGGCCATGAACGGCATGCGCTGCCTGCTACTGGTTGGAGCCCTCGCGGCAAACCAGGCGCAGGCAGCGCCGGTGCAGCGCACGCCGTTCCAGATCCGCTGCGAAGATACGATCAGCAAGACAGTCTCGGTGCTGTCGGCGCGCCAGAACGGCTACACCGTCAACACACAGCTGTCGTACAAGCAGCTCTCGGCCATGCGCACCGAAAAAATGCCGGCCACCGGCTATGTGTTGGGCCTGACCCGCACCGAGTCGCGCGTGCAGATCGCCCTCGATGGTCCGATGCTCACCGACCCGGCCAGCGGCTACGAGTGCGTGGCGCCGCGGATCAAGGTGCAGTTGACGTACGCGCCAGTGCGCATTTATGTTGGCAATGAATTCCCGCCGGGGACTTGCGGTTACGCGGAGATCCTGACGCACGAACTGCGCCACATGAACGCCTACATGGACCACCTGGTCAAGGTCGAGGAAATCGTGCGGTCCGCATTGGCGCGGCGCTTCGAGGCCAAGCCGCTCTATGCCCCGGCCGGCACCGCGCGCTCGGCCCTGGCCCACGAGATCGACAGCGGCTGGCTGCCGTACATCAAGGCCGAAATGGCCAAGGTAGAGGTGCAGCAGGCGCTGATCGATTCGCCGGCAGAATACGCCCGCCTGAGCAAGGCGTGCAACGGCGAGATACAAACCATTTTAAGGAAGTCACGTAGCAGAAAATGAAGCGATACTTCGCATTGATTCCCGCCGCCGGCGTTGGCGCGCGCATGGCGGCCGCCAGCCCCAAACAGTACTTGCCCATCAACGGCGTGCCGATGCTGCAGCACACGCTTGAAGCGTTTCGCCGCAGCGAACTGATTGCGCATACCTATGTGGTGGTGAGCGCGGGCGACGGCTATATCGATTCCATCACGCCCGAACTTGGCGTGACGGTCCTGCGCTGCGGCGGCGCTACGCGCATGGATTCGATCCTGAACGGCTTGCGCGCCATTCGCGCCAACGTGGGCGATGACGACATGGTGCTGGTGCACGACGCTGCACGTCCCGGCCTGACGCCGGCCCTGATCGCAAAGCTGATTGCCGCTGTCGGCGACCACGAGGGCGGGGGGCTGCTTGCCCTGCCGGTGGTGGACACGGTAAAGTCCACGCGAACGGGCACTTTGCAGACCACGCCGCGCGACGGCCTGTGGCTGGCGCAGACACCGCAGATGTTCTCGTACTCGCTGCTGCTGCGCGCCCTGGCGCTGGCGCCGGACCCGAACGCCATCACCGATGACGCCAGTGCCGTCGAGATGCTAGGCTTCTCGCCGAAACTGGTGGAAGGCCACCCCCGCAATTTGAAGGTCACGCTGCCGACCGATATCGCGATCGCAGAAATGTATTTAGGACAGGATTCAAAATGACGCAACTCCCATTCCGCATCGGCCAGGGCTATGACTCGC
This sequence comes from Pseudoduganella sp. R-34, assembly GCF_049904655.1. Lineage (NCBI taxonomy): Bacteria > Pseudomonadati > Pseudomonadota > Betaproteobacteria > Burkholderiales > Oxalobacteraceae > Pseudoduganella > Pseudoduganella sp. R-34. The sequence goes on along the minus strand of NZ_CP184572.1, from coordinate 4,858,803 downwards.
ACCGCCTGGTTGAAGGCCGCAAGCTGATTCTTGGCGGGGTCGATATCCCGCACGAACGCGGCCTGCTTGGGCACTCGGACGCAGACGCGCTGCTGCATGCGATCACCGACGCCATCCTCGGTGCGGCGGCACTGGGCGATATCGGCAAGCACTTCCCGGATACGGCCGAAGAATTCCGCGGCGCCGATTCGCGCGTGCTGCTGCGCGAGGCCGCCAAGCGCGTGCGCGCAACAGGCTACGATATCGGCAATGTGGACTGCACCATCATCGCCCAGCGCCCGAAGATGGCGCCGCACATTGCAACCATGGCGGCCAATATTGCCGCTGACCTCGGCGTGCCGGACGGCCATGTGAACGTGAAGGCCAAGACCAACGAGAAGCTCGGCTATCTTGGCCGAGAAGAAGGTATCAATGCCGAAGCTGTAGCGCTGCTGGTACTGCGCCAGGGGGCGTAAGGCCATGACGTCACGCCAGCCGCCGCGCGAACCAGCGCCCGGCGCAGCGCTTGCTGCGTCGCGCCTGCCGCCGCTCGAAGCTTCGCGCAACGTGCCGGACGGGGAGGCGGCGCAAGCCGCCAAAGCCGAAGCACGCGAGCGCCGCGACGCTGCGGTGCGCGGCGTGTCTTCGATGCAGGAGATGCGTGAAGCCATCCGCGCGGCAGCCCGCGCTTTGCCGGCCATCGATGCCGTACCGCGCGTACGCCCGATGAGCGCAACGGCGTTCCGCACACGGGCGCGTGAAGGGCTGCCATTCCTGATTCCCGGCGCAGTTGCACGCTGGCCGATCTGCGCGCTCGATCCGGAAGTGCTGCGAGAGCGCTTTGGTGATGTACACGTGCGCGCACGCGTGGGCGACTACATCGGCACTGCCTTCGCGCCCGACCGCGCGATGCAGGACATGACCATGCGCGAGTATCTCGATCTCGCCGATGCGACTGAAGGCTTGCCGCCATACCTCGGCAACCTCGAACTGCGCGAGTTGAATAGCCTGTGCCACTGGCCGGCGTATTTCGAAAAGATGGGGCCGCCGCGCTTCTGGATCGGCCCCGCCGGAACTGTCACGCCGCTGCACAGCGACTTTGACGACAACATTTTCGCGCAGGTCTGGGGCAGCAAGCGGATTTTCCTCGCGCCGCCGCACCACGACGAGTTCCTTTACACCCGCGAGGCCAATCCGGTCTTGTTCGGCAGCCCGTTCGATCCCGAAGCGCCAGATTTCGAACGCTACCCGCTGGCGCGCCAGGCCACGATGATCGAAGTGATCGTCCAGCCTGGCGATATGCTCTTCGTTCCGGCCGGCTGGTACCACCAGGTGCGCGCACTGACTTTCTCGCTGTCGTCAAACCGCTGGGCGCGCGGCAAACCTTTTGCCTTGGCTTGAAAGACAGGTATGTGGCCGTTTCCAAAGTGAACAAAATTGCGGGCACTTGTCACGCCAGAATGGGGCGCGCAGCCGACGAAATTGCCACCTGAGCTAGATCGATACTTTCCTGTCCTAAATGGCGACTACTCGGAGCGTTGGGACATTGGAATCAATCTTCTCGATCGTGTTCATGCTGAAAAATGCACGTGCGCCATCGCATCGCATCCAGTTGTCCGTGTACTCAACGGAATTGTTCTGGATGATCCGAATACGAGTGACCATCATATCTATTTGAATCATCCCGCTTTGAAGGGAAGTGTTCTTTTCTTGTCGCATGATGGCGATTCGAGAGTCGTGTTTGCATCGCTTGCGGAGTTCATGGATTTCGTCGGGAAGGCAAAACGGGAAGGCCTATGGTTCAGTGATCTCCATCCCTCAAGATCCACTATTGTTGAGGATCAAGTTGCTCTGAGCCAACTGATTACCGATCTGCTCGACAATAGCGATCCCGAGATCGAGGCCGCTGTGCTCGCGATTATTCCCTCCATGGATCTACGAGACGAAAGGTTATTGAGCCGGCTCGCTTCTGATTCGAATTTCTTTTACGGAGAAGCCGTGGCGAGGGAAATTGAAAAGAGACCGGCCCCTTACTTGATGCGGTTAGCGGAGCGTTGCGCTCAACACGAACATATTCAGGTCCGCCAGGCCTGGAATAGGGCTGTAGCGGCAATTAGGGAGTTGAAGGTCGAATCTTAAGGCGGCGTTGGACTGCCATGGACCGGACTTGTCCGGTTCGGCCCAGGCATGTCTTGCCTGATGCTCACCTGCCACTCTTTGCACCTTGTGAGCGGTTGTGGTACTGAAGGATGATGCGCCGTCCTTCTTCAATTTCTTCTTGTGTTGGCGTGCGTCCATTGAAAAGCAGCCTGCCTCGTTCGAAATCGTGCGATTGCATCTCGGAACATTCCTCAGTCGGGACAATGTCATCGTCTTTCATCGCGTCAATTGCGTCCCAATCCGTCTCGCTCACGCAGGATGATGTGATATTGAAGGGCTTCTGGCCTGGTGGCTTTTCGAAAGGAAATGACACTGAGGGTCTCGCTTTCATAGCAGTAGGTCAACTTGGCAATTCGCCCTTCCACGAATCCGACTATTCGCTTTAGTTCGTCCCAGAAGATTGACATGGTCAGTCCAGGCCTTTGAAAAAGGAGGTCAAGCAGCCGGGCGGTAAGTTGATGCTCAAGCGCTTCGACGGCACATGTGTTGAGGTGGATCAGGTAAGATCGCGGGATGACTAGGGATACTTTTGATTACCGCGATGTAGCGGTGGAATCGGTCGAGGAATACGGCCAGGTGGTGCTGCGGCCGGTGAATGGGCAGGCGTTCAGCCCGGAGATGCGGGTTCAGTGTTCGCGGCAGTTGCGCGATACGGCCGTTTATCCGCTGGGTACCTGTTTCCTTGTGCTGGCGAAGATGACCGACCGTCTCGGGGGGGAGCCTTACCTGTACGTCTTCCATGGCGACCCGGTCAAGGTGCTGACGCCTGCGCAGCTCGAGACTTTCCTCAATGACCGCCGCCGCTTGCGGATCTAGGAGAATATTGATGAAGCTTGTTTTTGTTGCGTTGCTGGCGGTGCCGGCATTGGCGATCGCACAAGCGGCCGACCCTCAGCCTGACGAACTATTGCAAATCGCATTCCCGAAGTGGGTCGACGAGGAGGGCGGGCGTTTGCAGTCGATCCCGACCAGCGCCGCTACGCGCGGCTGGAATGCGAAACAAGGCAGGAAGCGCAACGTCATCGTGCTGCCGCGCCAGGTGGTGCGCGTCTCCCCGGGTCGCATCGTGCTGCTGGCGACCATGATGCCGGCAGGCGATGGCGGCGAGCCGCAAGTTGCACACGGCACGCCGGCCGGCCTTGCAGCCTATACCTTCAAGCCCGGCAAGGACGGTTGGAAGATCGCCAGGCGCCAGGAGCCGTTCGCCCTGCAGGGCTTTGAAGGACGGGTGCAGTTGGCGACGGCTCCATTGTCTGCAAAGTCGCAGGCGTTGCAAGCTACCTGGGGAAGCTGCTGGCAAGGGCATTGCGTGGATGTCATCGCGCTGTATGCAATCGGCGCCGACGGCGTGAAAGCACAGCCGCTCCTGCTGCAAAAGATCAAGGGCAGCAACGTCTACTCACGCCCCGATTGCGTCGACCGCCTGGGCGGCATCGTGCAAGGCTTGCATCCTGCCGATCCAGCCTACGCCGACGAGAAGGTGCCGCCGGGCCAATGCTATGACATCGAAGGCCGCTGGGAGCTTGCCGGTGCAAGCGCGCTGACGCTGCGTTTCACTGGCGCGGTGAGCAAGGCAGGCAAGGATGGCAATGCTCCTGCGCAGCGCGTCGACCAGGCGATGAAGTTCGAACTCCGCGGCGGGCGCTATGTGCCCGTCTCCGGCAGCAATCCCGTTCCGGACGCTTAAATCAAAGGAGACAAACGTTGATCAAGATTCGCGAAATTGACCACATCGTACTGCGCGTTGTCGACGCCGACCGCATGATCCGCTTCTACACCGAAGTGCTGGGCTGCACCATCGAGCGCCGCCAGGACGAGATCGGCCTGATCCAGCTGCGCGCTGGCAGCTCGCTGGTGGACCTGGTGCCGGTTGATAAAAAGCTGGGCAGGATGGGCGGTGCTGCGCCGGGCAAGGAAGGGCGCAATGTCGACCATTTCTGCTTCCGCGTCGAGCCGTTTGACGAGGCGGCGATCCGCGCCCACCTGAGCGCGCACGACGTGGCGAATGGCCCGTCCGAATCACGCTATGGTGCGGAAGGCGAAGGGCCGTCGATCTATGTCAACGACCCCGAAGGCAACACCGTCGAACTGCGCGGTGCGCCTTACGCGAGCTGATTACTCGTCGTCGTCCTCGTCGTCCTTCTTGAGCTTCGAGGACTTGCGCGCTTCATCGGCGGCAGCTTTCAGCTTGGCCGCATCGCTCATGAATTCATCCACGCTGTGGTCTTTGCTCTGGCGGACTTCGGGCGGCAGGATCACCGACATGTAGAGCTCATCGCGCAGCCGTCCGGCGCCCTCGTAATTCCGCATCAGGATCAGGCCAGAGCCCAGGGCGAGGAACACGGCGCAGGATGAGATGAAGGCGCGCGGCTTGTGCGGCTTCACGGTGCGCAAGTGGTTGTAGATCATCGCCACCAGGATCAGCATCACCACATGGTTGCCGTAGCGCGTGAACATTTCCGCCGACCAGGCATACGCCAGCACGCTGCTCAAAGCCTTCCACGCGCCGATTGCTACCAGTCCGCTGCCAAGGATGAACAGATGGCGTCCAAGGCGTGCATGACCGCCGAAAATGCGATTGGCCAGGGCCCAGACGCCACTCCACACCATGCCGGCGCCGATGCCGGTGACAATCACCAGCAGGTAACGGATGGCCTGGAAGGCGCCCGTATCGGACAGCGCTTCGGTCACGCCGACGAACAGGGCAATCAGCGCCATGCCTGCCAGCGCGGGCACGCCGCCTTCCCAGGCATGCATGGTGGTATCGGTGACTTCGGCTTCAACCGGGAATGCCGCGTCGCGTACGCGCAGGCGGGTGTGGCCGAGGCGCACCACGGTGGTGCCGTTGATCGGGACCGAAGCCTGGCGCTTGCCGTGCACCACGATGCCGTTCTGGCTGCCCAGGTCGCGCATCACGAGCGCACCGTCTTCCGCCAGCTCTACTACGGCGTGGGTAGGCGCGGTATGCGCGTCGTCCAGGATGAAGTCGTTGTTGTATCCGCGGCCGATGGTGATCGGCAGCTTGTCGACGCGGTGGCGATGCAGCACGTCGCCGTTGCGCGCCAGGGTCTCGATGAAGAACGGGCCGTTCATTTCCTGCCCCCGCGCGCCAGCGATTCGAGGAAGGCACGCGAGGCACGCAGGCCGTTTTCATAGGACACGCCGCGCGCATCAAGGCGGCTTTGCAGGTTCATCTTGCCTTCGTCGGTGCTGGAGGTCAGCAGGGCGAAGTCGTACAGGCCGTCGAACTTGCGGTAGGCGCGCACGCACATCACGGCGCGCATCGGCAGGTTGCTGTTCTTGACGAATTGTTCGGTGCACATCGGGCCGGTCAGGCGCTTGTCCTTGTGGCTGCCGAAGCTCTCGTTCTTGAAAGAGTTGCTGGACAGGACAGCGAAGCGCACTTCATCCAGTCCCGTGCTCTTCATGTATTGATGCTGGATCTGCACCTGGCCGGTCTGCAGCGAGCCGGAGACGAACAGCGACGACTCCATCTGGCAATTGGTGACTTCCACCTGGAAGGAATCGCGGTCGTTGGACCGCCCCCAGCAGCGCATCTGTTCCGATTCGCGCACCGGCACCGAGTACGGTCCCATGGCCTTGGCGGACAGCGGTTTTTCCAGCAACTGGTCGATCATGGCCTTCTGGTGCACCAGAAGCTGCTGCGCGACGATGGCGGTGAAGTCCTTCGGCGGCTTGGCCTCCGGATCGACTTTCTTCAGCAGCTCTTGCGCGTAGCGGGCAGGGACCAGGAAGGACACCAGTTCGCCATCGAGGCGCTTGGAGACGTTGATGCCGGCCACCGCGCCATCCACGGTCACGCTCGGGCCGCCGCTCATGCCGGCGTTGATCGGGCCCGTGAACATCAGCTGCTCGTAGAAGCTGCGCGCGATCACGCCGTTGAACGAACCTTCGGAGATGGCAAAGCCCAGGTCGAGCGGATTGCCCAGCGAGTACAGGTACTGGCCTTGCGTCAGGGTGACCGGCTTGTCGCCCAGCTTGAAGTAGCCGGTGCCGTAGCGGTTGACGCGCACCACGGCCAGGTCGTGCAGCACATCGACTGCCAGCAATTCGATATTGCCGCGCTGGCCGGCGGTATCGACCCATTCGCCGGTGTAGGTATCCGGATCAAGTGCGAACTGCGAGACGACGTGGTAGTTCGTCAGCACCAGGTTGGAGGTGCCGACCAGGAAGCCGGAGCCGACCGAGGATTGGGTGCGGCCGGTTTTCAGCAGCGAGCGTACCTGCAGCAGGTCGGCCTTGGCGGCGGAATAGAGTTTTTGCGCGGTGCTCGATGGTGTCGGCAGGGCGACTGCATCGGGGGCTTGGGCCGGAGCCTGCTGGGCGTTGGCTGCTGCGCAGCCCCAGGTCAAAGTCAGTAGTAATGCAAGTTTAGTGAATTTCATCTAATCCTTAGACCTGGGAGTGAGGCGGGGATTACAGTTCGCCGTCTTCGGCGGCTGGCGGGGTGACTGGGGTCATCATGTGCCCCAGCTTGAGCGCCTTGGTATTCAGGTAGTGCTGGTTGAAGGCATTGCGGTTGACCAGCAGCGGCACCCGTTCGGCGACTTCGACGCCAAGGCTGCCCATGGCCGCGATCTTGCGCGGGTTGTTGGTCATCAGCTTCAGGCTCTTCACCCCAAACTGCTTGAGCATCGGTTCAACCAGGGCGTAGTTGCGCTGGTCTGGCTTGAAGCCTAGTTGTTCGTTGGCTTGCACGGTGTCCGCACCTTGCTCTTGCAGGCGGTAGGCGCGCATCTTGTTGATCAAGCCAATGCCGCGGCCTTCCTGGCGCAGGTAGAGCAGCACGCCGCGGCCTTCCTCGGCGATGCGTTTCAGGGCGCCTTCGAGTTGGGCGCCGCAGTCGCAGCGCTGGGAGAACAGCACGTCGCCGGTCAGGCATTCGGAATGGACGCGCGCCAGCACAGGCTCGCCATTGCCGATATCGCCCAGCACCATGGCCAGGTGCTCCTTGCCGGTCGCGTGTTCGACGAAGGCATGCAGCGTGAACTGGGCCCACGGCGTCGGCAAGGCGCACGAGGTGACGTAGTCCAGGTCTTCTTTTACCGGTTGTTCTGCTACGGGCTGCATGATGCTCTTTCAATCTTTGTGTTGTGTAACCCTGCAATCATAACAAAAACCCGGATATTAGGGGTCAGCCCCAAGCCGGATGGCCGTCCCGTCTGACCCCCAACGGTCTCGAACCAGAACCGTTGGCCGCGCCGCAGACTGGGTCTGACCCTGCGGGTCAGACCCAGGTTTACCGGTTTAAGGCAGGTCAAACAGCAGAACTTCGACATTATCGCCACCTGACAGCGTCACCGACTCCTCGCCGGTAATCTTGGCAGCATCGCCACCTTTCAGCTCGGTGCCGTTGACGGTCAGCGTGCCGCGGATCACGTGGACATAAGCCTGCCGCCCCGCGCCCAGCGCATGCACGGCCCCTGCGCCGCCATTCAGGATGGAGGCGTAGATCAACGCGTCCTGGTGCACCAGCACCGACCCCTCACGCCCATCCGGCGATGCGATCAGTCGCAAGGCGCCGGTTTTGCTCTCCGGCGTAAAGTGCTTTTCCTCGTAGCCAGGCTCGATGCCGCCCTGCGAAGGCTGGATCCAGATCTGCAGGAAATGCACGCCTTCCTTGTTCGAGTGGTTGTACTCGGAGTGCCGCACGCCGGTGCCAGCCGTCATGCGCTGCACGTCGCCGTAGTGCAGGACCGAGCCATTGCCCATGCTGTCCTTGTGTTCCAGCGCACCGCTCAGCACATAGGAGATGATCTCCATGTCGCGGTGGCCATGGGTGCCAAAACCCTGGCCCGGCGACACCTTGTCCTCGTTGATCACCAGCAGGGGGCCGAAACCGACATGGTTCGGGTCATAGTAGTGGCCGAAAGAGAAGCTGTGTTTCGAATCCAGCCAGCCAAAATTGCCAACACCGCGGTCTTCAGATTTACGTACTTGCAACATGATTAGCTCCTTGTGCGATAATTTCGATCAGATGTTTCACAGTATAAGTGCGGGCAATCGTGTTAAAAAGCGAATAATTTGCCTGTCTATGATCGAAAAAATCGAATGCTCAGACTCAGCCTGGAAGCCCTGCAAATCGTGGACGCCATCGACCGTGGCGGTTCCTTTGCCGCCGCCGCGCGGGAGTTGTACCGCGTCCCTTCGACCATTTCCTATACAGTCGGCAAGCTGGAAGAGGAGCTTGGGGTGCAAGTGTTCGAGCGCTTCGGCCCGCGCGTTGAACTGACAGCTGCCGGGCACGAACTGCTGAAGGAGGGACGCTACCTGCTCAAGGCGGCGGGCGACCTGGAGCAGCGCGTGCGGCGCGTTGCCTCCGGCTGGGAAACGGAGCTCGCAGTCGGCCTTGACTCCATGTTCGGCGCCGCCGTGCTGGCACAGGACGTGCGCGCTTTCTATGAGGTCACCCAGCAAACCCGCCTGCGCCTGGTGCAGGAAACGCTCGGCGGCAGCTGGGAGGCCTTGCTGGACCGGCGCGTGGATCTCGTGGTCGGCGCGCCGGGCGACGGCCCGGCCGGCGGGGGTTATGTGTCGCAGCCCATCGGACAGTTGAAATGGGTGTTCGCGGTCGCGCCGCAGCATGCGCTGGCGCAGTTGCCCGGCCGCCTGGGGCGCAACGCGTTGCAGCTGCACCGTGCGATTGCCACGGCCGATTCCGCACGGCTGCTGGCGCCGCGCACGGTCGGCCTGGTGCTGGGGCAGGACACGCTGACGGTGCCGACCATGCAGGCCAAATTCGACTACCAGTGCGCTGGGCTGGGCTTCGGCTTCCTGCCCGAACGCTGCGCGCGCGAGGCGATTGCTGCCGGCCTGCTGGTGGAAAAGGAGGTGGAAGAGCCCAAGCCCGATGAAACTTTCTACCTCGCGTGGCGCAGCGGCGAGTCCGGCGCAGCCCTGCGCTGGTGGCGGCAACGCATGGCCGAACCGGGCTTGTTCGATCGCCTATGCTCGCACCTGCCGAAAGTTGCGCTTGGTCAATAAGCGTGTTGCACGCGCCATCGTCACCATGGCCAAGCAATTGCGGCGGGAATCGTGGCCGAGGGCGTGGAAACCATCGAACAGATGAGCTTCCTGCGCGACCTGGGCTGCGACCAGCTCCAGGGTTACCTGTTCAGCCAGCCGGTCGGCGCGGCAGGCCTCGAACGCATGCTGCGCGAAGGCAAGCGCTTGGCGGTCACCGGGCGCCAGGCGACGCTGGCTCCATGAAATCACCCATTACTGGACCTTTCTTAGGGCCATGTTGCGGTGCAAACTGTCCCTGCCAACATCGAAAGGGATTGCCATGCTGGACTTCTATTACGTCGCGACACCCCAAGGTCAGCAATTGCTGATGTTCCTGGAAGAGACCGGATTGCCATTTCGCCGCATTCCCCACGCCAGGTCGCTGGCGATTGTCGACCACTGGCCGATGGATGCCGGCGAACCGTTGCCGCTGCAGGAGTCGGGCGCCATGCTGCTTTACCTGGCCGAAAAAGCCGGTTTCGGCATGCCGGCCGGAATGCGCGCACGGGCAGCGACGAGGCAGTGGCTGTTCTGGCAGAAGTCATTCGAATGCCGCAGCAATGAAACGGGTGGGCTGTACAGTGCGCTCGACAAGGAACTGGGAGGGCAGGCTTACCTGTGCGGGGAGCAATACTCCGTGGCTGACATCGCCTGCTTCCCCTGGGTGAGCGCGCGCGGTGCACGGCTGGCCGCTTATCCCAAGCTGGCGCGCTGGTTCCATGCCGTCAGCCAGCGGCCGGCAACGCAGCGCGCCTACGGCGCTCCGGACAGCGTGGCGCCGCCGGCCGAAAGCGAAGCGCTGGCGGGAGTATTGCCATGAAGCGGACCGATGCGGGCAGCATGTTGTCGGTGGCGGCGATCTGGGGCGCCTCCTATCTGTTCATCCGCGTCGGCGCGCCGGAGTTTGGCGCGGCGGCAATGGGCGGGGTGCGCGCTGTCGCAGCGGCAGGACTGTTGTTGCCGCTGCTGTTGTGGCGTGGCCAGCTCGGCGCACTGCGCAAGCATTGGCGCGGCATCGGCTTTGTTGGCGTGACCAATGCGGCCCTGCCTTTCCTGTTGTTCAATTTCGCCGCGCTGACGATTCCGGCAGGCCTGTCCTCCATCCTGAGCGCGACCACGCCCTTGTTCGCGGCCCTGATCGGCGCCATCTGGCTCGGCGAACGCTTGACCCTCACGCGCATGGCCGGCTTGTCGCTGGGCTTTGGCGGCGTGGTGCTGCTGGTGGCGGGCAAGCTGCACTTCCTGCCGCAACACGACATGCTGCGCACGGTGCTGGCCTCGCTGGCCTGCCTGGCGGCGACGCTGCTGTATGGGATTTCGGGCAATTTCAGCAAGCGCTACCTGGCCGAAGCGCCGCCGCTGGCGGTGGCGACGGGCAGCCAGATGGTGGCTGCCGTGCTCTTGATTGGCCCGGCGCTGGCGCTGTGGCCTGCCGAGCCGCCTTCGGCCAAGGCCTGGGGCGCGGTGCTGGCGCTGGCTGCACTGTGCACGACGTTCGCATACGTGCTGTTCTTTGGATTAATTGCGCGGCTGGGCGCGAGCAAGGCGATGAGTGCGCTGTTCCTGATCCCGGCCTTTGGCGTGCTGTGGGGCTGCCTGTTCCTGGGGGAGACGTTCTCGTTGCAGATGGGATTGAGCTGCCTGGTGATCCTCGCGGGTTGCGCGCTGACCACCGGGCTTGTTGAACCGTCGCGCTGGACGGTTCCGTTCCTGACTAGGCGCGCTTAGCGCTTGTCATCGTTTTTGTGGCTTTGGCGGCCGGCTTCGGCGTGCTGCTCAGGGGTGCCGCCACGGGTGCCGCCACCGCTGCCGCCGCTGCCGCTCTGGCGGCTGCCCGATTCGGACGAGCCGGACTGGCGGTTGCCGTCATTCTTGTGGCTCATGCTGCCGGCCTTGCGCGCTTCTTCCGAGGTGAACTCGTGCGCATTGCCGGAGGCGTGGGCTGCCTTGCCGCCTTCGCTGGCGATTTCACGCTGCTTTTCGGGGTCCATCGATGCGAAGCCACGGTTGCTGGTATCGCCCGACTGTTTGTTCCCGCCGCGGTTGTCTTGATTACTGGATGCCATGATCATCTCCCAATTCGGTTCAAGGAGTCGTCATGGTAGGCGTGGCAGGGGCGCCAATTAATCAGAACACGCTACCAGAGTTTGTAGGACAATGGCTCATTGAAAAGTAACTTTTCGAGGCAGGCCATGTACCTACTGGATCGCTTTACCGCTGCGCAGGAAGGCCTCTACCAACAGGTGGTCAGCGAACTGTCGGCTGGACGCAAGCGCAGCCACTGGATGTGGTTCATCTTTCCGCAGATCGCCGGCCTCGGCGCCAGCGCCATGGCGCAGCATTACGCGATCAGCGGGCTGGCCGAAGCGCAGGCCTACCTGGCGCATCCCGTGCTGGGCGCGCGGCTGCGCGAGTGCAGCGCGCTGGTGCTGGCTGTCCAGGGAGCCACGGTCCATGGTATCTTCGGGTCGCCGGACAATATGAAATTTCATTCGTCGATGACGCTGTTCGCGCAAGCCGCGCCCGACGAAGCGCTGTTCCGCGCTTGCCTCGACAAATATTTTGGCCGCGTGCCCGACCCGGCCACGCTGGACTTACTGCACAAGGAAAAACAATGACCCGTACCATCCTCGACGACGCCCACCTGCACCCGGCCATCCGCGAACGCGTGGCGAAGAACCATGCCGACATCGTGGCGGAAGTGCAGGCGGCCATTGCGGCCAACCGCGTGGTGGTCGTCGGCATGCGCCAGAACCCGTTCCCGAAAAAGACCTGCCGCCTGCTGGACGCGCAAGGCACCAAGTATGCCTACCTCGAATACGGCAGCTACTTCAGCATGTGGCGCCGCCGCACGGCGCTGAAGATGTGGACTGGCTGGCCGACCTTCCCGATGATCTTTATCGACGGCGTCCTGATTGGCGGCTTCAGCGACCTGGAGCGCCTGATCGAGAAGGGCGAATTCACTTCGCTGGTCGCACCGCGACTGCAGGGATGATGGACGCGCTGCCTTTGCGCCTGAATCCCGGCGACGACCTGCGCGGCGCCATCGAACAGGCGCTGCGCGATGCGGGAGCTGCGGCCGGCTACCTGGTGCAGGGCATCGGCAGCCTGTCGGTGGCCCAGCTGCGCTATGCCGGGCTGGCGCAGCCGACCGAGTTGCTGGGTGACCTGGAAATCCTGACGGTAGCCGGCTCGGTGGCGCCGGACGGAGCCCACCTGCACATAATGCTGTCCGATGCGCGCGGCAGGGTGTTCGGCGGGCACGTCGGCCGCGGCTGCGTCGTACGCACCACGGCCGAATTGCTGCTGGTGCTGCTGCCGGCGCACCGGTTCTCACGCGAGCACGACCCGCTTACGGGCTTTGCGGAGCTGGCGATTCGGCGCGCGCCAGGCTAGGCTTGCGTTCCTTCTGCAGGCGGGCAGCGACTTGTTCCGCGCCGGCGAAGGCGCGCACCAGGTTGCCGCCGGCCAGCTTGGCAAGGTCCTTGTCGCTCCAGCCGCGGCGTATCAGTTCCGCAAACAGGGCAGGGTAGGTCGATACGTCTTCCAGCCCTTCCGGGTTGATGGAGCCGTAATAGTCGCCGGCGATGCCGACGTGGTCCTTGCCCGCCACGCGCGCCACGTGCTCGATGTGGTCGGCCACCATGGCCAGGGTGGCTTTCGGCTGCGGGCCGGCCTTGGCGATATACGCTTCCCTGACGGCCTTGAAATCCGGGCTGTCCGGCCTGGCGCCGGCTGCTGCCGCGGCGTCGCCCAGGCCTTTGCCCCATGCCGCCACCTGCGGCGAGACGAAGGCCGGCACAAACGTTACCATCACCACGCCGCCGTTGGCCGGCAGCCGTTTCAGTACTTCGTCCGGCACGTTGCGCGGATGGTCGTCCAGTGCGCGGGCGCTGGAGTGCGAGAAGATCACCGGCGCCTCGCTGGTGTCGAGCGCCTGCAGCATCACTTCCGTGCTGACGTGGCTCAGGTCCACCAGCATGCCGAGGCGGTTCATTTCGCGCACAACTTCCTGGCCGAAGCGCGTCAGGCCGCCGTGCTTGCGTTCACCCATGGCGGCGTCGACCCAGTCCAGCGTGCTGTTGTGGGTCAGGGTCATGTAGCGGGCGCCGAGGTCGTAGTAGGCGCGCAGGGCGCCGAGGCTGTTTTCGATCACGTGGCCGCCTTCCATGCCGATGAAGCTGGCGATCTTGCCTTCGCGTTTGGCCTTGGCGATGTCGCTGCTGCGGGTGGCCAGCACCAGGCTTTCAGGATATTTCGCGATCATGCGGCGCGCCAGGTCGATCTGCTCCAGCTGCTCGACGGCCCAGCCGCTTTTCAGCTCGCCCGGCACGTAGACGCTCCAGAACTGGGCGGACAGCTTGCCTTGCTTCAGGCGCGCCAGGTCGGTTTCGTGCGGGGTGCGCTGGCGCAGGTCGTAGTGGTCCACGTCCATCGGATGGCCGGCGTCTTCGCGGATGGTCCAGGGCAGGTCATTGTGGCCATCGACCAGGGGCACGCGGTCCAGCAGGGCCTGGGCGTGGCGCAGGGCGGCGTCTGCGGCGAAGGCGGGCGAACAGCCCAGGACTCCGCACAGCAGTGTGATGTACAGTCGGTTCAAATTATCTCCGTTGAAATAGCGATTATTTTTCAAGTATGCCGCAGCGCCAAACGCCGGTATACTCTGGCGGTTTAGCAAGACCTGAATCCGGAATTCTTCATGCATCGACATCGCGCACCTGCCAGGGGCTTTACGCTCATCGAACTGATTGTCGTCATCGTCATCCTCGGCATCCTGGCTGCGGTGGCGCTGCCGAAAATGATCAACTTCGGCTCCTCCGCCCGTATCGCATCGATCCAGGCCCTTGCAGGATCGGTCAGGACGTCGATCGGCCTGGTCAAGTCGCTTACCGCGCTGAGGGGCGAAGGCACGCCCGGCGCCCAGGCCAACATCACGTTTGTCGACCTGGACGACACGACCAGCATGCGCGTCTGGAGCGGCTACCCTGACCGCTGGTGCGACGGCATCGGCATTGCGCTGCAAGGCACCAAGATACCGGCCGGCGGCTGCTACCTGTCATCCAGCGCGGTGAAGACCGGCGACTATACTTTCTACGGCTACGGCAATAGCCAGATCCCCGGCGGCGACGCCGGGTGGCGAATCGAGGAGGCGCCGAACCCGACGCAGTGCTCCGTCCGATACAACTACAACGGCGCCGGCACTCCAGTGGTCACAGTGAACACCAGCGGCTGCTAAGGGCGCCTGGGCGCGCGCAGCGGATCGAGCAGGGCGCGCAGGTTGTTGTGGTCGATCTCGTACATCAATGCCAGCAGCGCACCAAGCTCCCCTTTCGGGAAGCCTTCGCGCGCCATCCAGCCCAGGTAATGGCCTGGCAAGTCGGCCAGCTTGCGGCCCTTGTACTTCCCGTAGGGCATATCGCGCGCCGCCAGCATTGCCAGGTATTCCGGGTTCATTCTTCTACAGCGCTTTCACAGGTATGCAGATTTCGCAGGTAAAGCTGCCGTCGGTCTGCGTCGCAAGGTTCTCGTAGCGCTCAAAGCATGGGCGCTCGTCGCATTGCAGCCCGCTGGAGGGCAGCCATTCCTTCATCATGCGGTTCCACACCGGGCCGATGTCGCGCGGCGAACCGGTGTAGCGGGTGACAGCATAGCGCCCGCCGGGCAGCTGGGCGACGCTGAATTGCCCGCCGGGCTCGAAGCCTTCCGGGATCTCGACGCAGGCATCATAGCGGCACTTGTCGGCCGGTGTGACGCTCGGGTCGTCGTGGCCGATGCCGTAGCAGGTGGCGCCAGCCAGGCCGTGGCCGAGCATCCAGGGCAAGACGGCCTGGGCCCAGAACTGGCCGACAGCCGGGCCGTAGGAGCCGATGTGGCGGCGGTAGGCGATGCGGGCTGGTGGCAGGTCGACGATGTTGACTTCCATGATCATTTCTCCGAATGGGTTGTTGGAGACGCCATGTTCGCCGTTCGCGCCTGCGCCGGCCTGACCGTACTTGCTGTTCGCCTGATCCAGATTGCTATTTTGCGCCGCCAGGAACGCGGCCGTGCGCTCGGGCGTGCTGTTGCGCCACTCGGTGGGCGTGCTGCCGAAGCGGGTCTTGAAGGCCCGGGCAAAGGCTTCGCCCGAGCCGAAGCCGGTCGACAGCGCGACTTCGAGCACCGTACCGCCGGCAGCCAGCTTGTGGGCCGCGACTTCCAGCCGGCGCCGGCGCACATAGTCGCCGATGGTCTCGCCCATCCAGCCGGCGAAGATGCGGTGGAAGTGGTAGCGCGAAAAGTTGGCGATGTCGGCCAGGGCCGGCAGGTCAAGCTGCGCGTCCAGGTTGCGGTCGATATGGTCGAGCACCCGGTTCATGCGGCGCTCGTATTCGCTGCGCGGATCGTTCATGCGAGTGGATAGATGCGGTCAAGGCTGCCGGGGCCGAAGTACTTTTCGTATTCCTTGGCAGCGTAGGAATCCATCATGCCGGAAATGTAGTCCACCACCAGCCGTTCGCGCGAATCCTTCAGGCTGCGGATGGCCGGCGGCAGCAGGATGCCGCCCTTGTTGTAGGTGTTGTCGGTCAGGACTTCGAACAGGCCGCGGATGATCTTCTCCCCGCGCTTTTCGTACAACTGCACGTCTTTCTTGCGCAGGATGGCGCGCCACAGCAGGCTTTTCAGACCGCGCGCCAGCAGGCCCTTGGTGCGGTAGCCCAATTCGGGGCCGTGCTTGCCTTCCACCACGGCGATGTCGCGGCACAGTTCATGCACGATCTGCGAGGTCAGCTCCTTGCGCAGCACGATCGAATATTCCTCCGAGCTTTCCTGCATATCGCATTTCAGCGCTTCCTCGTGGGCGTGGTTGGCGATGCTGGCGAATTGCTCGTAGGCGGCGGAAAAGTCCTTGCTGATCCTGAATTCGTGGACGATCTCGCCCCAGGTGATGATGCCGAAGCTCAGCGCATCTTCCACGTCGTGGGCGGCATAGGCGATTTCGTCGGCCAGGTCCATGATCTGGGCGTCGATGCTCTTGCGGACCGTGATGCCGGCGGCGTTGAGCTGTCCGATCAGGAACGCATAGTCATCGTCGTACAGGAATTTCTTCGGATTGTCGGCGCGGCGCTGGAAGTACTTGGTGATGCCGAGCAGGGAGCGCACGGTCAGGTTCAGGCCAGCATAGGCGTGGTGCTTCTTTTCCAGCGTGCGCAGGGTGCGGAAGGCTTGCGCATTGCCCTCGAAACCGCCGGAACCGGTCGCCAGCTCGTCCAGGATCTTTTCGCCGTAATGGCCGAAAGGCGGGTTGCCGATGTCGTGCGCCAGCGAGCAGGTTTCCGATACCACGCTGCGCTCCAGCCCCAGGTCGGCCGCGATGGAACGGGCGATCTGCGCCACTTCCAGGCTGTGGGTCAGGCGGTTGCGGTTGAAACGGTTGGCGTCGACGCCGAGCAGCTGCATCTTGCCCTGCAGGCGGCGGAAAGAAGACGAATACAGCACGCGCGCATAATCGCGCATGCACTCCTCGCGGCCCTCGCCGCGGCCGTCGGCCTGGGCGTGGACGCGGTATTCGAGCGGCAGTACCAGCGCCTCCTGGGCGCGGGCGAATTCGATGGTCTGTTGGTCGTACATTGTTTTCCTCTGGTTTGCAGGGGATTCTAAGTCGCTTCCGCATTCCGGTGTATATTGCAGCCCAAATTGTTTCACGGCTGGATAATAAAATGTCACCTGTTTCGCTGTTCCTCGTGGTTCTGGCCTATTTCGGCCTGTTGCTGGGCGTGGCCTGGGCCACTTCCCGCAACGCCAACAACGACAGCTTCTTCATCGGGAACAAGAGTTCGAACTGGATGCTGGTGGCCTTCGGCATGGTCGGCACCACGCTGAGCGGCTTGACTTTCATCAGCGTGCCGGGCGCGGTGGGGCGCGACGGCTTTGGCTACATGCAGATCATGATCGGCTATGTACTCGGTTATATCGCCGTGGCCTGCATCCTGCTGCCGCTGTACTACCGCCTGAAACTGACGTCCATCTACCATTACCTCGACGTGCGGCTGGGCCGGCGCTCCTACCAGAGCGGGGCGGCATTCTTCATCCTGTCGCGCACCCTTGGCGCCACTGCGCGCCTGTACCTGGTGGTGAACATCCTGCAGGCGGTGATCCTGGACAGCCTTGGCGTGCCGTTCTGGCTGACCAACCTGGTCATCCTGGCGATGATCCTTCTGTATACCTACGAGGGCGGGGTCAAGACCATCGTCTGGACCGACACGCTACAGACCACCGGCATGCTGCTTGGCCTGGTGGCCTGCACGGCCTTCCTGCTGAACGAGATGAACCTGGGCTTGCTGGAAAGCCTGGAGCGCATGCGCTCTGCCGGGCTGGCGCGCGTGTTCACGACCGATATCAATAGCCCTGGCAACGCCTGGAAACAGGTGCTGGCGGGCATCTTCATCGTCATCACCATGACCGGCATGGACCAGGAAATGATGCAGAAGAATATCTCGGTCAAGACCCTGGGCGATTCGCAAAAGAACATGCTGGCGCTGAACGCCATCCTGGCCGGCGTGCTGGCGCTGTTCCTGTTCCTCGGCGGCCTGCTGTACCTGTATGCGCCGCAGGTGGGCGTGGCCGCGAGCGGCGACAAGATCTTCCCGGCCGTGGTGATGGGCCATATGCCGGCGCTGCTGCAGCTGGTGTTCATCATTGCCCTGATCAGCGCCCTGTTCCCGAGTGCGGATGGCGCGATCACGGCGCTGACCTCGTCCTTCTGCATCGACATCCTGGGCCTGAAACGGCGCGCTGACCTTGGCGAGGGCGCGCAACTGCGCATTCGCCACCGGGTGCACCTGGCTTTCTGCGCGCTGTTCCTGCTGCTGGTGATGGTGTTCAAGTGGATCGACAGCGCCAGCATGATCGGCATGATCCTGAAGCTGGCCGGCTACACCTACGGCCCGCTGCTTGGCCTGTTCGCCTTCGGCCTGCTCAGCAAGCGGGCGGTGAGCGACAGGCTGGTGCCGTGTGTGGCGCTGGCCGGGCCGCTGCTGTGCGCCCTGATCGACTTTAACCAGCAAAGCCTGTTCGGCAGCTACCGCATCGGCCTGGAGCTGCTGGTCATCAACGGCCTGCTGGTCATGGCTGGGCTTTACCTGATTTCTTCACCCTCCAAGGCGAATGTCGCTTATAGTGTGAAGTAGTTTCATTTTTTGCACTAGGAGTAAAGATGTCCCGCTCTGTTTTCTCGTATGTCCGCGGTGGATTTGCCTGGTTCTGGAATGCCGTGGATAAGAGCCGCCGCGCCTCCATGAACTTCCTGTTCCTGCTGGTCGTGGTGCTGCTGATTGCCGCCATGTTCGGCGGCGGCGTCAAGCCCTTGGGCGACAAGACCATGCTGGTCCTGAACCTGGAGGGCTCTTTGGTTGAACAATCGTCCGGCAGCAGCCGTGACGCGCTGATGGCCGGCCTGTCCGGCGGCGAAGTGCACAAATCCGTGCAACTGCGCGATGTCCTGAACGTGCTCGATGCGGCGGCCAAGGATCCGCAAATCGGCGGCGCCGTGCTGGTGCTGGACGAAATGCAGGGCGGCGGCCAGGCCATGCTGCGCGAGATCGGCGCCGCGGTGGACCGTTTCAAGGCCAGCGGCAAGAAGGTCGTGGCCTGGGGCTCCAGTTATAACCAGCGCCAGTACCAGGTCGCGATTCACGCCGACGAAGTCTACCTGCACCCGATGGGCGCAGTGTTCCTCGACGGTTTCGGCAAATACCGCAATTACTACCGCGATGCGCTGGACAAGGTAGGCGTGACTGTGAACCTGATGAAGGTCGGCACCTACAAGAGCTTCGCCGAGCCGTTCATCGCCAACGGCCCTTCGCCGGCGGCGGCGGAAGCGGATGCTTTCCTGTACAACGACCTGTGGGCGCGCTACATCGCCCAGGTGGAGCAGTCGCGCAAGATGCCGGAAGGCGCGCTGATGAAGGCGATCGACAACCTGCCGGCACTGGTGGCTGAAGCAAAAGGCAACCTGGCGCAGGTAGCGCTGGACGCCAAGCTGGTCGACGGCCTGAAAACCAAGGATGAACTGCGCGTCATGATGACCAAGCGCGGCGTGGACGATCCTGCGGCCAAGTCCTTCCGCCAGGTCAACTTCCACGATTACCTGGCGCGCGTCTTCCCTAAACTGACCGGCGACGCGATCGGCGTGGTCATGGCGGTCGGCGAAATCAGCGACGGCGATGCGCCGGCCGGCCAGATCGGCGGCGCGTCGACGGCACGCCTGGTGCGCATGGCGCGCGAAGACAGTTCGATCAAGGCGGTGGTGCTGCGCGTCGATTCGCCCGGCGGCAGCGCTTTCGGCTCGGAGCTGATCCGCCGCGAGCTGGAGCTGACCCGCGCGGCAGGCAAGCCGGTGGTGGTCTCGATGGGCAATGTGGCCGCGTCCGGCGGTTACTGGATTTCGATGGCTTCCGACGAAGTAATTGCCGACCCGGCCACCATTACCGGCTCGATCGGCGTGTTCGCCCTGTTCCCGACCGTGGACAAGGTGATCGACAAGCTGGGCATCCACACCGCCGGACAGACCACCACCTGGCTGGGCGATGCAGGCAATCCGCTGCGTCCGATGGACCCTCGCTTCGGTCAATTGATCCAGGGCGTGATTGGCCACACCTACGAGGAATTCACCGCCAAGGCGGCCAAGGCGCGCAAGACCACGGCTGACAAGATCGATGCCGTGGGCCAGGGCCGCGTATGGACCGGCGCGCAGGCGCAGGAGCGCGGCCTGGTCGATACGCTGGGCGGCTACCAGGATGCGCTGAAGGCGGCTGCACGCCGTGCCAAGATGAGCGGCGAGCCGCGTATCGTCTACATCGAGCGTGAAGTGTCGCGCTTCGACAAGGTGCTGGAGTTCTTCGGCGCCTCGACTGCGAAGGCCGCTGCCGCCAAGGCCTTTGGCGACCAGGCCCGCGCTTCGCTGCTGCCTGCCGGGATGCCGGCTGGCGTGGCTACCGAGGTGGTGCAGGACCTGGGCTGGTTGAACGAAATGACCGCCCAGCGCAAGCCGTTCATGGCGCTGACCCATTGCCTCTGCAGTTCGCCCGATTAGTTTGTAGCAGCTTTGTAAGCAGTTATTACAAGAAACAAGCCGCCAGCCAGTCTGGCGGCTTTTCTTTTGGGGCGCCAGGGCGCTTGAATTGTTTCCGATGTTTCTTGCCTAACGCATTTGCGCCGGGGCGCTGTGCTAGAGTCAATTCGCGTTCTTACCAAAAGAAGAAAGGGTCGCCCCATGGAGACTCCAACAACATCCAGTACCCCGTCGAAACCTCGCGCCGGCAAGCGGGCGCGCTGGATCCGGGGAGTCGCCGCCCTGGCCGGGATGCTGGCCCTGGGCGGCCTGGCCTGGTACCTGACCCACCGCGGCCCGGCCGATGCCGGGCCGGGTGGTCCGGGTACCTCAGCCGCTGCCGCCGGACAGGGGGGGCGCGGCGCTGGTGCGGGCGGCGCTGGCGGCGGCCGGGGCGGACGCAGCGGCCGCGGTCCGGCTGCCACGGTGGGCGTGGCGACTGCCGAAAAGGCCGACCTGCCGGTCACGCTCGATGCGCTGGGCACGGTCACCGCAGCCGCTACGACGACGGTGCGGCCGCAGGTCTCCGGCATCCTGCAAAAGGTCTTGTTCAAGGAAGGCCAGATGGTGAAGGCGGGCCAGGTGCTGGCCCAGATCGATGCGCGTCCCTTCGAGCTGCAACTGATGCAGGCGACCGGCCAGCGCGAACGCGACGAAGCGCAGCTGGAAAACGCCCGCCTGACCCTTGAACGCTACCGCACCTTGCTGTCGCAGGACTCCATTGCGCGGCAGGACGTCGATACGCAGGCGGCGCTGGTCAAGCAGCTCCAGGGCACGGTCACCACCGACCGCGCGAATGAGGGCACGGCGCGCCTGAACCTTGGCTATACGAAGGTGCTTGCGCCGATCAGCGGGCGGGTCGGCTTGCGGGTGGTCGATATCGGCAACCTGGTAGGTTCTGGCGATGCCGGGGGCATCGCGGTGATTACGCAATTGGCGCCGATCGACGTGGAGTTTGCGGTGCCGCAGGACCGGGTCTCCGAGCTGGGGCAGCGCGCCGGCGATCGCGCCGGCGATCGCATGGTGGCGCTGGCGTACGACCGCACGCGCAGCACAGTGCTGGAGAAAGGCGAGTTTTACGCGCTGGACAACCAGGTCGACACCCAGACCGGTACGGTAATGGCCAAGGCGCGCTTTGCCAACGCCGGTTCCTCGCTGTTCCCCAGCCAGTTCGTGAACGTGCGGCTGGAGCTGCGCACCATCAAGGACGCCGTCGTGGTGCCGGTGACGGCATTGCGGCACGGTGCTTCGGGCGATTACGTATACGTGCTGCAGGATGGCCAGACGGCGTCGCTGCGGCCGGTCAAGCGCGGGATTGCCACCGTGGACAAGGTGCAGATCGAGAGCGGCCTGGCAGCGGGCGAGCAGGTGATTACCGAAGGCGCGGACCGCATCAAGGATGGGGCGCGCGTGACGCTGCCAACGCAGCGACCAGGCGCCGACGGCGAGCACGCGGGCCGCTCGCGCGGCGAAGGCAGGCCGGCGGGCGAGGGCGGCGGCAAGTGGCGGCGTCATCGCGAGGATGCCGGGGCGGGCGGCGACGCACCGGGAGCGGGAGGCGATGGCCGCCGGACGCGTGACGGTGCGTCAGGCGGGGCGCGGGGCGAGGGCCGGGCAGCGGACGGCGTGACGCGATGAGTCCCTCGGCGCCATTTATCCAGCGGCCGGTGGCGACGGCGCTGTTCATGCTGGCCATCGTGCTGGCAGGACTGCTTGGCTACCGCTTCCTGCCGCTGTCGGCGCTGCCGCAGGTCGACTTCCCGACCATCCAGGTACGCACCCTGTATCCTGGCGCCAGCCCGGAAGTGATGGGCCGCACGGTGACGGCGCCGCTGGAGCGGCAGTTCGGCCAGATGTCCGGCCTGCAGCGCATGAGTTCCACCAGCGCCGCCGGCGTTTCCATCATCACGCTGCAGTTCAGCCTGGGGCAGACCCTGGACGTGGCCGAGCAGGAAGTGCAGGCCGCCATCAATGCCGGCGGCTCGCTGCTGCCGACCGACTTGCCGGCGCCGCCCGTGTACGCCAAGGTCAACCCGGCCGACGCGCCAGTGCTGACCCTGGCCATCACGTCGAAAACCATGCCGCTGACGGAAGTGCAGAACATCGTCAACACGCGGCTGGCGCTGAAAATCAGCCAGGTCAACGGCGTCGGCCTGGTCACGCTGAGCGGTGGCCAGCGGCCTGCCGTGCGCATCCAGGCCGACACCCAGGCGCTGGCCAGCTACGGACTGGGCCTCGATACGCTGCGCACCGCCATCACGGCGGCCAATGCCAACAGCGCCAAAGGCAGCTTCGACGGCCCCACGCGCGCTTTCACCATCAATGCCAACGACCAGTTGCTGGCGGCCGACGACTACCGCCAGTTGATTGTCTCCTACCGCAACGGCGCGCCGGTCCGGCTGCAGGACGTGGCCCGCGTGGTGGATAGTGCGGAAAACGTCAAGCTCGGCGCCTGGGCCGGCCTGACGCCCGCCATCATTCTCGACGTGCAGCGCCAGCCGGGCGCCAACGTCATCGCCACCGTGGACGCCATCAAGGAGCGCCTGCCGGAACTGCAGGCCAGCCTGCCCGGCGCCATCGAGGTGACGGTGCTGAGCGACCGCACCCACGGCATCCGCGCATCGGTGCTGCACGTGGAGCTGGAACTGCTGCTGGCCGTGGTGCTGGTGGTGCTTGTGATCTTCGCCTTCCTGCGCAGCCCGCGCGCCACGGTGATTGCCAGCCTGGCGGTGCCGATCTCGCTGGTCGGCACCTTTGGCATCATGTACCTGCTCGGCTACAGCCTGAATAACCTCAGCCTGATGGCGCTCACCATCGCCACCGGCTTCGTGGTGGACGACGCCATCGTCATGATCGAGAACATCGCGCGTCACATCGAAGAAGGCGAGACCCCGATGAATGCCGCCCTTAAAGGCGCGCAGCAGATCGGCTTCACCATCATCTCCCTGACGGTGTCGCTGATCGCGGTGCTGATCCCGCTGCTGTTCATGGGCGACGTCGTGGGCCGCCTGTTCCGCGAGTTCGCGGTCACGCTGGCCATCACCATCCTGATCTCCGCCGTGGTGTCGCTGACGCTGGTGCCGATGATGTCGGGCCGATGGCTGGCCGAACACAAGGAGCATGAGGAGACCCTGTTCGACCGCCTGGTCAAGCGCTATGACGGAAGCCTGCAATGGGTGCTGGAGCGCCAGGGCCTGACCCTGCTGGTGGCGCTGGGCACGCTGCTGCTGACGGTGCTGCTCTACCTGTGGATTCCAAAAGGCCTGTTCCCGACCCAGGATACCGGCCAGTTGCAAGCCCGCATCGAGGCCGCGCAGACCGTGTCCTATGAACGCATGGCGCAACTGCAGCAGCAAGCCGCCCGCGCACTGCTGGACGACCCGGCCGTGGCCTCGCTTAGTTCGGTGGTCGGCGTCGATGCTGGCAACAACACCATGCTGCATACCGGCAGCATGCTGGTCAACCTGAAACCGGACCGCGACAAGCTGCAGGTCGTGATGGAGCGCCTGCGCCAGCGCGTGGCGCAGGTGGCGGGCGTCAAGCTTTACCTGCAGCCCACGCAAGACCTGACCATCGATGCTGAAAGCGGGCCGACCCAGTATCGTGTCTCGCTGGAAGGCGCCGACAACGCCACCGTGTCCGAGTGGGCTGCCAGACTGGCCGAACGCATGGCAGCCAAGGAGCGCCTGCGCAATGTGGTGTCCGACGTGGGAGCTACCGGCGCTGGCGCCTACGTCAGCATCGACCGCGACACGGCATCGCGGCTGTCGATCACCGCTGCCGCCGTCGATGATGCCTTGTACAGCGCCTTCGGCCAGCGCATCGTGTCCACCATCTTCACCGAGACCAACCAGTACCGGGTGATCCTGGAGGCCGGCCAGGACCGCATGGACACGCCGGAAGCACTTGGCAACCTGCAACTGCGCACCGGCAGCGGCAAGCCGACCCCATTGTCGGCCATTGCCAGTGTGCAGGAGCGCCCGGCGCCGCTGCAGGTCACGCACGTGGCGCAATACCCGGCCACCACCATCGGCTTCGATGCCGCGCCGGGCGTCGCGCTGGGGCAGGCGGTGGACGCCATTCGCGATGCGGCGAAAGAAGTCGTCCTGCCGCAGTCGGTCAGCCTGACTTTCCTCGGCGCGGCCGGCGCCTACCAGGCTTCGCTGAGCAACCAGCTCTGGCTGATCCTGGCGGCCGTGGTGTGCGTCTACATCGTGCTGGGCGTGCTGTACGAAAGCTATATCCACCCGCTGACCATCCTGTCCACGCTGCCCTCGGCCGGCGTCGGCGCGCTGCTGGCGCTGATGCTGACGGGGCAGGAGCTGGGCGTGATCGGCATCATCGGGATCATCCTGCTGATCGGCATTGTGAAGAAGAACGCCATCATGATGATCGACTTCGCCATCGAGGCGGAACGCGAGCAGGGCATGGCGCCGCGCGACGCGATCCACCAGGCCGCACTGCTGCGCTTGCGGCCGATCCTGATGACCACCATGGCGGCGCTGTTTGCGGCCATCCCGCTGATGTTGGGCTGGGGCGAAGGCGCGGAGCTGCGCCGGCCGCTCGGCCTGTCGATCTTCGGCGGCCTGATTGTCAGCCAGTTGCTGACGCTGTACACCACGCCGGTGATCTACCTGGCCTTTGACCGGCTTGCGCAGCGCCGCCGAAAAGGTAGAGAAGCATGAACCTGTCCGAGCCCTTTGTCCGCCGTCCGATTGCCACGGTGCTGCTGACGATCGGGCTGGCTCTGGCCGGCATTGCGGCCTTCTTCGTGCTGCCGGTATCGCCTTTGCCGCAGGTGGACTATCCATCGATCTCGGTCAGCGCCAGCTTGCCGGGCGCCAGCCCGGACACCATGGCAAGCAGCGTGGCGACGCCGCTGGAGCGGCGCCTGGCCGTGATCGCGGGCGTCAACGAGGTCACTTCTTCATCCGGCAGCGGTTCGACCCGCGTCAACCTGCAGTTTGAGCTGAACCGCAAGATCGATGCCGCGGCGCGCGAAGTGCAGGCCGCCATCAATGCCTCGCGCGCCGACCTGCCGGCGACGCTGCGCAGCAATCCGACTTACCGCAAGGCCAATCCATCCGATGCGCCGGTCATCATCCTGGCGCTGACATCGGCGACGCGCAGCCCGGGGCAAGTGTATGAGTCGGTGTCGAACATCGTGCAGCAGAAGCTGGCGCAGGTGAAGGGCGTCGGCGACGTGGAGATCGGCGGCGGTTCGCTGCCGGCGGTACGCGTCGAGTTGCTGCCGTTTGCGCTGAACCGCTATGGCGTATCGTCCGAGGACGTGCGGGCTGCGATCCAGGCCACGAACGCCAACCGGCCCAAAGGCGCGATCGAGGTCGAAGGACGGCGCCTGCAAATCTATTCGGCAGCTTCAACAGCCAGCGGCGGGCGCAGCGCGGCCGATTACCGCGACCTGGTGGTAGCCTGGCGCGACGGCGCCGCGATCCGGCTCGACGACGTGGCCGAGGTCACCGACGGCGCCGAGAACCGCAATACGCTGGGCCTGTTCAACGGCGATCCCGCAGTCATCGTGCTGGTGACGCGCCAGCCTGGCGCCAACGTGATCGAGACGGTGGATGCGGTGCGCGCGCTGCTGCCGCAGCTGCAGGCGCAATTGCCGCAGGACGTGAAACTGCAGGTCGCTTCGGACAGCACCAACTCGATCCGTTCGTCGCTGCACGAGATCGAATTCACCTTGCTGATCTCGATCGTGCTGGTGGTGCTGGTGGTCAGTGCCTTCCTGCGCAGCGCGCGGGCGACCGTGATCCCGGCGATCGCCACGGTGGTGTCGTTGCTGGGCACCTTCGGCGTGATGTACCTGCTGGGCTTCAGCCTGAACAACCTTAGCCTGATGGCGCTGACCGTAGCCACCGGCTTCGTGGTCGATGACGCCATCGTGGTGCTGGAGAACACGGCGCGCCACATGGAGCAGGGCATGGAGCGCTTCGCCGCCGCGCTGCAGGGGGCCAGGGAAGTCGGCTTCACCGTGCTGTCGATCAGCGTGTCGCTGGTGGCGGTATTCATTCCGCTGCTGTTCATGGGTGGACAGGTGGGGCGGCTGTTCCGCGAATTTGCCGTCACCCTGTCGGCGGCGGTGATGATTTCCCTTGTGATTTCACTGACCACTACGCCGATGCTGTGCGCCTGGCTGCTGCGGCCGGGCGCCGGGCAGAAGCCGCCGGGGCGCGTGTCGCGCTGGTTCGAGCGCGGTTTCGGCGTCATCTTGCGCACGTATGAAAAATCACTGGACTGGGCGTTGGACAGTGCCTGGCTGGTGATGCTGGTGCTGGTGTTCGTGGTGGGGCTGAACGTGTACCTGTATGCGTCGGCGCCGAAGGGATTTTTCCCGCAGCAGGATACGGGACAGATCAACGGGGGCATCCGGGCCGACCAGAGCATCTCGTTCCAGGCCATGCAGGGCAAGCTGCGGCAGCTGGTGAATATCATCCGCGACGATCCGGCGGTGGCCACGGTGGTCGGCTTTACCGGCGGCTCGCGGGCGGGCGGCGGTTTCATGTTCGTCAGCCTGAAGCCGGTGGCCGAGCGCGACGTGACCGGGCAGCAGGTGATTGCGCGCTTGCGGCCCAAGCTGGCGCGCGTGACCGGCGTGTCGCTGTTCCTGAATACGGTGCAGGACTTGCGCATGGGCGGGCGGCAGAGCAATTCCACCTACCAGTACACGCTGAAGAGCGATAACCGGGCCGACTTGAAACGTTGGGCATCGCGGCTGGCGGACGAGATGAAACGGCAGAAAGCACTGGTGGACGTCGATACCGACCAGGCGGACAACGGAGTGGAAACGTTCGTCGCGGCCGACAAGGACATGGTGGCGCGCATGGGGCTGACGATGCGCGATGTCGACAACGCGCTGTATAACGCCTTCGGCCAGCGCCAGGTGGCCACCATCTACGATGAGCTGAACCAGTACAAGGTGGTGATGGAGGTGGCGCCGCAATACGCGCGCAGTCCCGAGGCCCTGGCCGATGTCTATGTGGCGCGGCGCGCGGCGGCGACTGCGCAGGAGCTGGGCAGTGCGGCGAATGGCGCAGGCGCATCGGCGAGCGGCGCTGGCTCGGCCGCCGGCGCCAGCGCCAGCACGGCTGGCAGCGTGGTGGGGGCAGGGATGCGCGACCCGTCCGGCGGCTCGGCCCTGAGCGCGCAGGCGGAAGCAATGGTGCCGCTGGCGGCGCTGGCGACCTTCGCCGAGCGCTCGACGCCGGCCTCGGTCAACCACCAGGATGGCGAGTTGGCCACGACGGTCTCCTTCAACCTGGCCGATGGCGCCAGCCTGGGCGAGGCGCAGCAAGCGGTGAAAGACGCGGAAAACGCCATCGGCATGCCCAACAATGTGCGCGGCAGCTTCCAGGGCACGGCGCGCACGGCGCAGGAAACCAACCAGCAGCAGCCGCTATTGATCGCCGCCGCGCTGGTGGTGATCTATATCGTCCTCGGCATGCTGTACGAAAGCCTGGTGCACCCGATCACGGTGCTGTCGACGTTGCCGTCAGCTGGCGTGGGGGCAGTGCTGGCGCTGCTGATGTTCCGCATGGAGTTCTCGCTGATTGCCCTGATCGGCGTCTTCCTCCTGATCGGCATCGTGAAGAAGAACGCCATCCTGATCATCGACTTCGCGCTGGAGGCGGAGCGCACGCGCGGCCTCGATCCGCGCAGCGCCGTGCGGGAAGCCTGCCTGCTGCGCTTCCGCCCGATCCTGATGACGACCATGGCAGCGGCGCTGGGCGCGCTGCCGCTGGCAATTGGTTTCGGCGAAGGCTCCGAGCTGCGCCAGCCGCTGGGCATTGCCATCATCGGCGGCCTGGTCGCCAGCCAGTTGCTCACCTTGTTGACCACGCCCGTGGTCTACCTTTTGCTCGACAAGATGCGCCTGCGTGGCGCGAAGGCCACATCATGAAAAAAATTCTTGGCGCGTGCACGCTCATACTGGCCGGTTGCGCCACCGGCCCGGCCTACCACACGCCCAGCGCGCCGCTGTCGGCCGAATTCAAGGAAGCACAGGGCTGGCAGCCGGCCGCGCCGGCGGATTTGCTGGAAAAAGGGCCATGGTGGGAGCTGTTTGGCGACGCTGCGCTCAACGCGCTGGCCGGGCTGGTGGAAGTGAACAACCAGAACGTGGCGGCGGCAGGGGCGCGCTACGCTCAGGCGCGCGCCGCCGTGGCCGAGCAACGCGCGGCGCTGTTCCCGGTGGTGACGCTGGACGCCAGCGCCAACCGCAATGGCGGCGGCGGGGACACGCGTACCGGCAACCAGTACCGCGTCAACATCGGCGCCAGCTGGGAGCCGGACGTATGGGGCAGGCTGCGCGCCGGCGTCAGCGGCGCCCAGGCCAGCGCCCAGGCCAGCGAAGCTGACCTGGCGGCCGCGCGCCTGGCGGCACAGGGCGAGCTGGCCGTCAACTACATCGGCCTGCGTCTGGCGGATGCCCAACTGGCGCTGCTGGGCGAAACAGTGGAGGGCTACCAGCGCGTGCTGCAGATCACCCAGAACCGGGTCAACGCCGGCGTGGCGCCCAGTTCGGACCTGCTGCAGGCACAGACCCAGCTGGCCAACGCCAGCGCCGACCGCCTGGCCGTACAGCGCCAGCGCGCCCAGCTCGAACACGCGATCGCCATCCTGCTTGGCAAGGCGCCGGCCGACTTCACGCTGGCGCCGGCGCCCTGGACGCTGCAGGTACCGCTGGTCCCGGCCGGCCTGCCGTCCACGCTGCTGGAGCGGCGGCCCGACATCGCCGCCGCCGAACGCCGGGTCGCGGCGGCCAACGCGCAGATCGGCATCGCCCGCAGCGCCTATTTCCCGAGCCTGAGCCTGGGCGGCAGCTACGGCGTGGCGGGCAGCCAGCTGGGCGGCTTGTTCAGCGCCTCCAACACCCTGTGGTCGCTCGGCCTGTCGGCGGCGCAGGCGGTGTTCAATGCCGGCGCCACCGGCGCCCGCGTCGACCAGGCCAACGCCGCCCGCGACGTGGCGGTGGCGGCTTATCGCCAATCCGTCCTGAACGCGCTGGCCGACGTGGAAGACCAGTTGGCGGCCAGCCGTGTGTTGGCGCAACAACAGTCCTTGCGCGAGACGTCCTCCGCTGCGGCCAGCCAGGTCGAGCAGCAGATGCTGAATCGCTACCGCGCCGGCCAGGTTGGCTACACGGAAGTGGTCACGGCCCAGGTCACGGCACTCAATGCACGGCGCGCCCTGTTACAGGCGCAGGCCGACCGGCAGTCAACCGCAGTGGCCCTGGTGCAGGCGCTGGGAGGCGGCTGGCACGCCCGGTAAACCTCGCTGCCGGGTGTAACTGGCGGTTTGCCATTTCCTTGCCGCACTGGCATCATGGTGGAATGACTAACCCCTTGGTTTCATCCGATCCGGACTCCAGCGAAACGCTACGGCACCGACAGGCGGTGCAGATCGTCGGCATGGGCGCTTCTGCCGGCGGACTGGATGCGATTTCCGAGTTCCTTGCCTCCATGCCCACGCGTACCGGCATGGCGTTCATCGTCCTGCAGCACCAGGATCCGTCGCGCCGCGGCCTGTTGCCGGAGCTGCTGCGCCGTATCACCAGCATGGAAGTATGCGAGATCGCCGAATCGATCGAAGTCCGGCCAGACCATGTCTATGTGGCCCCGCCCAACCACGAGCTGGCCTTTTCCAGCGAAAAGCTGATGCCGGTGGAAACGGCCGAAGCCCACGCGCGCTACCCGATCGATTCCTTCTTGCGTGCACTGGCTGCCGAAAAAGGGCAGGCTGCCGCCGGCGTGGTGTTCTCCGGCATGGGTACCGACGGCACGGCTGGCTTGCGCGCGATCCAGGAAGCCGGCGGGGTGACGCTGGCGCAGGAACCCAATTCCGCCAAATTCGACTCGATGCCGCGCAGCGCCATTACCGCCGGCGTGGCCGACTTTGTCGCGCCGCCCGGCGCCATGCCGATGTGGCTGTGCCAGGTGCGCTCGGTGCCGCACGGCGGCGCCCACGGTGCGGCGCGTGCGCGGCGCCAGGCCTTGCGCGAGCTGATGTCGCTATTGCAGCGGCATACGGGCAACAACTTCACCGAGTACAAGATGAGCACCGTGCTGCGCCGCATCGAGCGCCGCATGAAGCTGCACCAGCTTGACGCCCGGCAGCTACAACGAGTTGTTTACCCCGGTGCCGGGCTGCGGACGCATTTACCGCCGGCTCGATGCCAGCACGCAGCGCGTGGCGAATTACTTTCCCACCAAGATAGCAAAGACCGCGCAACCAAGTTCCATCGAAGTTACGACCATGACCATGAATGGCAATATCCAGACACAAGTAGAACACCTGCTGCACAAAACGCATACGCCGGCGGCAGTCATGATCAATAGCGATGGCGACATCCTTTACATCCACGGCCGTACCGGCACTTACCTGGAGCCTGCTTCCGGCCGCGCCAACTGGAATATCCACGCCATGGCGCGTGACGGCCTGCGCTACGAGCTGGCGGACCTGATCGAACGCGCCAACCGCAGCGAAAGCACGGAATCGGTGCGCGAGCTGTTGTTCAAGGATGGCGTGTCCTCGCTGCTGGTCGACATGACGGCCGAAGTGGTGCGCGAAGACGGCCAGTCCGGCCACAACCTGCTGGTGACTTTCAATGCAGCGCCGATGCCGGCCCGCAGGAGCGGCAGCCGCGGCGCCGATCCGCGCCCGCAGGAGCTGGAGCAGCAACTGACCATGGCGCGCCTGGAATTGCAGGCCGTGCGCGAGGAACTGCAGTCGACCAACGAGGAGCTACAGTCGACCAACGAGGAACTCACCACCTCGAAGGAAGAAATGCAGTCGCTGAACGAGGAGCTGTACCCCGTCAACGCCGAATTGCAGTCCAAGGTGGACGACCTGTCGCTGGTCAACAGCGACATGAAGAACCTGTTGCACAGTACCGATATCGCCGTGATCTTCCTGGACAGCCAGATGAATATCCGGCGCTACACCAACCAGGCCACCCAGCTGTACAAGCTGATCGCCACCGACCTGAATCGCCCGCTGAGCGACATCGCCAACGACCTGGTCTACCCTGACATGGGAGACGATGCGGCCGAAGTGCTGCGCTCCCTGGTGTTCTGCGAGCGCCAGATCCCGACCCGCGACGGACGCTGGTTCATGGTGCGCATCATGCCGTACCGTACAGTGAACAACGTGATCGACGGATTGGTGCTAACCTTCGTCAACGTCACCGAACTGAAACTGCTGGAAGCGCGTTTAACGCCTGAAGGAGGTAGCACCAAATGAGCCGCACCGACGCCCTGCGCCAATGGCATGAGCTGCAAGTCAGCCAGCTGGAACTGGAAGTCCAGAGTGCCGCCCTGGCGGAGCTCGAGCGTCAGAAACGCGAGGTGGAGCAGGGCCTGCTGCGCTACGCTGGCTTGTTCGACCAAGCGCCAGTCTGTTACCTGGCGCTGGCGCGCGACGGCATGATCGCCGGCGCCAACCGCGCGGCCGAAGTGCTGTTTGCCATGCCGCTGCAGGACTTGCCTGGACAGCCGGTGGAACGCTTCCTGGCGCCGCACTACCAGCCCGGCTTGCGCCAGCTGCTGGCCGGCTTGCGCGCCGACGGCGCCAGTGCGTCCATGGAGGCGCAACTGTTTGAAGGCATTGGCGGTGGGCAGGTACGCATCGAGGCCAACCTCGATGGCGCGGGCGAGGCGATCCGCATGGTGATCGGCCTGGCGCGTTCGCGCGAACAGAACGATGCGGCCCTGCGCCGCGCCTTTGCGGTGCTGGACAATCTCGGCGAGGGGGTGGCGCTTGCCGATGCGGATGGCGTAATCGTGACCGTAAATCCTGCATTTTCCGCGATTAGCGGGCTCACCGATGAGGTCGCGATCGGCCGCGATCTGGCCACGCTGTGCGGCCCCGACGCCGTGCTGACAGCTTTTGACGGCCGCCGGTGGCAAGGTGAACTGACGGGGCGTCGCCCGGACGGCGGCGACTACCATGCGACCCTGTCGCTGCGCGCCCTGGCCGGGCCGGATGGCGGCGTGGCCGGCGTGGTGGCGGTGCTGTCCGATATCAGCCGCCGCAAGCAGGCCGAATCGGCGCTGCAGGACCTGCACCGCAACCTGGAAACCCGGGTGGTGCAGCGCACCGCCGAACTGCTGCATGCCAACGGCCAGTTGCGCCAGTTGTCGGCCCATATGGCGGCGGTCAAGGAAGAAGAACGCAAGCGCATCGCGCGCGAAATCCACGATGAATTGGGACAGAACCTGCTGGCGCTGAAGCTGGACATCGCGCAGCTGAATGAACGCATGGGCGGGCGCCAGACGCGCTTTGCGCGTCGGGTCGCCTCGGCGCTGGACAATGTCGACGCGACCCTGCGCAGCGTGCGCGGCATCATGAATGAGTTGCGTCCTTCGGTGCTGGACCTAGGGCTGGCGGCGGCGCTCGAATGGCTGGTCAACGATTTTCGCCATCGCAGCAACCTGCATTACGAACTGGAGCTGCCCGGAGAGGCGCAACTGGCGGCCATTGGCGGCGAAACCGGCCTGGTGCTGTTCCGCATCGTACAGGAATCGCTGGTCAACGTGCTGCGTCACTCGCGCGCCAGCGTGGCCACCGTGCGCCTCTGGGTAGAAGAGGGCGTGGTGCTGCTGGAAGTGGAAGACAATGGCATCGGCATCGCGCCGTCCTGCCGCGAGCGGCCCGGGTCCTTTGGCCTGATCGGCATGCAGGAGCGCGCCGACGCCCTGCATGGCAGCTTTACCCTGAATGAATACGAAGCCGGCGCGGGATGCTGCGTGACGGTTCGCCTCCCTTTGTAAGCAAAAAGTCAATAGCCCTGCACGCCGGGAACGCATATACTGCCGGTGCTTTTATACGTTCAGGGGACTGACTTGACTAAAAAACTCGCACTTTCGGCAGCATTGCTAGCAGCATTCGCTCCCGCCATGGCCGACGAAGGCCAATGGCAGCCGCACCAACTGCCACAACTGAAGGCGGAACTGAAACGCATCGGCATCACCATCCCGGCCGAACGCCTGGCCGACCTGTCCAGGCATCCGATGAGCGCCATCGTGTCGCTGGACGGCTGCTCCGCGTCGTTCGTATCCCCTGACGGCCTGGTGGTCACCAACCACCACTGCGCTTACGGCGCCATCCAGCGCAATTCAACCGCTGAAAAGAACTATATCGCCAATGGCTTCCTGGCCAAGACCCGCGCCGAAGAGCTGCCGGGCGGCCCGACCACGCGCGTCTACGTGACCGACAAGGTGGACAACGTGACCGCGCGCGTCAACGATGGCCTGGACAAGCTGGCCGGCAAGGATCGCAACGCCGAAGTAAAAAAGCGCATCAAGGCGCTGATCGCCGAGTGCGAGACCGACAAGAACTACCGCTGCTCCGTGCCGGCCTTCCACCGCGGCGCCGAGTACTACCGCATCCGCCAGATGATGATCAAGGACGTGCGCCTGGTCTACGCGCCGCCTGAATCCATCGGCAACTACGGCGGCGACATCGACAATTACGAATGGCCGCGCCACACCGGCGATTACTCCTTCCTGCGCGCTTACGTGGGCAAGGACGGCAAGCCGGCCGACCCGTCGCCGGACAACGTGCCTTACAAATCGAAGGACTTCCTGGTGGTGTCCGCCGAAGGCCTGAAGAACGGCGATCCTATCCTGCTGGCCGGCTATCCAGGCCGCACCAGCCGCTACAAGCTGCCGGTCGAGATCCGCTATGCGCGCGACCTGAGCTACCCGGCCATGGTGGCCGACTACCAGGCCGACCTGGACGCCATCGCAGCCGCCACCAAGGGCAAGGAAAACGACGTGGTGCGCTATGCCAGCGTGGTCAAGTCGATCAACAATCGCATGAAGAAGACCCAGGGCCTGCTGGACGGCTTCGCCCGCAAGGACATCGCTGCCATCAAGGACAAGCAGGACGCCGAATTCCGCGCCTGGTACGGCAAGCAGCCCAAATCTTCGCAGGCCATGCTGGCCGAACTGGATGCCGCCATCGCCGCAGACATGGAACTGAGCGACGACGAATTCGCCTACGGCGTGGCGACCTACAGCGACCTGCTGAAATCCGCGCGCACCCTGTATCGCCTGGCGCTGGAAAAGCAGAAGCCGGACGCCGACCGCGAATCGGGCTTCCAGGAACGCGACCTGGCCAACATCAAGGCGCGCCTGAGCCGCCTGGAGCAGTCGCTGGTGGCATCGGTCGACCAGGCCCGCTACGTGGCCGGCCTGCAGCGCTACGCCAAGCTGCCGCCCAAGGCGCATCCGCAGTGGCTGGATAACCTGACCCCGGCCATCGCCGACGTGCCTGCCATGTACCAGAAGTCCGGCCTGGCCGATACCGCAACCCGCCTGGCCTGGATGGACAAGGCGCCGGCCGAATTCGAGCAGTCAGCCGACCCCTTCATCAAGCTGGCCGTGCGCATGCACGGCGCGGCCATGGTGCTGGAAGAGCGCCGCAAGGAAGTCGACGGCAACCTGGAAAAAATCATCCCGCAGTACATGGCCGCTGTGATCGCGTGGAAGAAATCGCAGGGCAAGCCAGTCTACCCTGACGCCAACTCCACCTTGCGCGTGACCTATGGCACCGTGTCGGCCTACCCAGGGCGCGACGGCATTACCAAGGGGCCGTTCACCACGGTGGAAGGCATCCTTGAGAAGCACACCGGCAAGGAGCCGTTCGACGCGCCGCAGGCGCTGATCGATGCGGTCAAGGCCAAGCGCTATGGCCAGTTCAAGGACCCGGTACTGGGTACCGTACCGGTCGACTTCCTGTCCTCGGCTGACACGACCGGCGGCAACTCCGGTTCTGCCGTCATGAACAAGCGCGGCGAACTGATTGGCCTGAACTTCGACTCCACTTACGAGTCCATCACCAAGGACTGGTATTTCGACCGCGACATCACGCGCGCCATCCACCTGGATGTGCGCTACATGCTGTGGGTCATGAAGGAGGTTGACCATGCGGACAACCTGCTGAATGAAATGACGATCAAGTATCCGCAGAAGTAAGCAAAAAAAGGGGCTCGTAATGAGCCCCTTTTCGATTTGGAGTAAAACTCTTAAACGCTCTTAGGCGCTCTTATTTCCTCTTGTTCGACCTTGTTTGCTCTTAAATTGAGGCGTTTTCTTGCGCAGGCTCATTGCCTGTTTCCATTCCCCTTCATTCGGAAAACGAATCCATATCGTTGCCCACGCGTTGCGAAATGCACCGCCGACTCGATTGACAAACTGAGCTGGCGAAACGCATTTGCCCTCAAAGAGCAATTCACGTCCTTCGACATGTGCGAGATAGCTTGTGCGCTTGTAGACGTTTCGTAGTGTTGTCCCGTCGGGAAGGAATACGTTCTTCCATTGATAACCATCCAGGGTCGATGCGGCGCGCCTGGACTGCGCCGTCACGAATCCTTCCATCCAGGTGTTGATCGCCTCGTCGACGATCTCGAACATTTCCTGTTTCAGGCCATGCGTGTACATAAAATTTCCGAGGCCTTGGTATGTCTCAAGTGAGGCTGGCAAGCTGAAGAGCACTTTGGTCATGGCATCCTCCTTCTTTCAAAAAAGCATGCAGACTTTGACCAATTTAAGAGAAAAAAAGTTCAAATAAGAGGTTCTAAGTGTGGATAAGAGCGAATAAGAGTTTCCCTCTAAATCGCGACCCCCATACTACTGCTGCCTGAAGGTGATTCTAAAATTGCAACTTCTTGGTTTGGCTAGGACTCCTGCTCATGGCATAATCCCGCGTCACCCAAACGCAAACCCATGAACGAAACCATTTCCCTGTTCGGCCTTGCCACCACCACGCCACTGGAGCTGGTGTCGTTCGTGCTGTCCGTGCTGACCGTGTGGCTGAACATCCGCCAGAACCACTGGGCCTGGTTGTTTGCCATCCTGTCATCCGCCATGTACGGCGCGGTGTTCTTCGGCGCCAAGCTGTATGGCGACATGGCGCTGCAGGGCGTGTTCATCACGGTTTCGATCTGGGGCTGGTACCAATGGCTGCACGGGAACCACGGGAATCAGCTGGGGGTGTCGACCCTGCACACGCGCGGCCGAGTAGTGTGCGGCGTGGCCTGGCTGGTGGGCTTTGGAATCCTGGCCTGGTTCCTGCGCCGCTTTACCGACACCGACGTGCCGAATGCAGATGCCTTCCTGACCGCCGGCAGCCTGGTCGGCCAAGCCCTCCTGTCGCGCAAGAAGATCGAAAACTGGCACGTCTGGATCATTGTCGACGTGCTGTACGTCGCGTTGTACGTGCATAAAGGCCTGATGCTGACGGCCCTCCTGTACGGCATGTTCGTCGCCATGGCGATTGCCGGCCTGCTGGCCTGGCAGGGCAGCAGCAGCGACCAACCGGAAGAAGCAGTCGTCTGGAAATGAAGCAGCCATACCGCGTCGCCATCATCGGCGCCGCATCCTCCGGCAAGACCACCCTGGCGCAAGCGCTGGCAGAGCGCTACGGCGCCGTCTGGGTGCCCGAATACCTGCGCGAATTCTGCGACGCGCGCCAATGCGTTCCCGTATCGAACGACCAGTTCCACATCGCCACCACCCAGGTGGCGCGGGAAGATGCCTTGGCTGCACAGGGCGGCCGCTTCCTCTTTTGCGACACCACGCCGCTGATGACGGCGGTCTACAGCATCCATTACTTCGGCGGCATCGACGAGCAGCTCGCAAGTCTCGCATCGTCGCGCCAATACGACATAACCCTTGTCTGCAAACCCGAATTTGCCTGGATACCTGACGGACTTCATCATGAGGAGCAGGATGTCAGCGGTATTATTGATGCGATCCTGCTTGATGAATTGGCCCGGCGCGGCGTACCGTACACGCGCATCTCGGGCGACCTCGATGAACGCCTGAAGCAAGTAGCTCAACTCCTGGGGGATTGAAGCATGAAAAAACTGCTCGCGTTGGCCGCCATGTTCCCCTTGGCGGCGTTTGGCGAGACCGGTTATTACATGGTCACCGTTTACGACGTAGAAGGCCAGGCTTCAATCGACTACAAATACTGGAACGCCCACTACAAGAATTCGCGCAACACCGCCAGCCCGGAGATCGGCATCGGCTATGGCGTAACGTCGCGCTGGTACACCGAACTCACCACGCAATGGTTTCAACGCAACGGGCGGCAAACCCGCAACACCGGCGTCGAATGGCAAAACGACTTCCTGCTGACCCAGGGCCAGTACGATGTCGACGTCGCGCTGCACACGCTGGTGGAGCGTGCCCGGCGGCGCGATAACGGCTACTACGTCGAAATCGGGCCAGTCCTGCAAACACAGATCTGGCGCACCCAGTTGAACTTCAACGTGTTCTTCCAGCGTGAGATGGACAACGGGAAGCAGAACGAAACCGAACTGGCCTACCAGTGGCAGGTGAAACAACGCTGGAAGCGCTGGTTCTCTCCCGGCCTGCAAGGTTTTGGCGAAGTAGGAAAGTGGAACAACTGGCTGCCGTCGAAAAAACAATCGCACCGCGCCGGCCCGGCATTCTTCGGCGAAGCGGGCCGCCTCAAATACGAAGCGGCCTACCTGTTTGGCAAAAATTCAGGACGCGCAGCCAATTCCTTCTCGATGCGTGCGCAGTACTTGTTCTAAACTGGTCATTGAGCCTCGATGATTACAGATGATTCCATTGCTCTTGAAAGAGTGCGTACGGCGTTCAACGAATGCGAGCGCCCAGTACATTTCACTAAG
Organism: Pseudoduganella sp. R-34; assembly: GCF_049904655.1. Taxonomy (NCBI): domain Bacteria; kingdom Pseudomonadati; phylum Pseudomonadota; class Betaproteobacteria; order Burkholderiales; family Oxalobacteraceae; genus Pseudoduganella; species Pseudoduganella sp. R-34. The sequence continues at coordinate 4,820,863 of NZ_CP184572.1, read as the reverse complement.
TTTGAACACTGCGAAGAATGTGCAGAACATGATCAAACTCTTCTGTCGCGTACTCCGGCTACGATTACGATTGAAGATGTCGGCAATCCCGGCTGGGACCCGATTTGCTTCATTTCTCCAGAAGGTTTTCGGTATTTCATACCTGGACTGGCAAGGTTGGTATTTGAAGAGACGCCCTATGGATATAGCTGCTATGCCGCCCAGTTCTTTTGGCATCTTATTCATGACGGTCCGTCGAATGCCCGATTTAATGCATGCACGCACGAGCAAAGAAGGGCAGTTGCGGATTTTGTGTACTACGTGATTGACACTCGCGCTGAGCAACTCGACGAGGAAGACATTTCTGACGACGCTCTGAGGGCGTGGGAAATTTGGAGCGATGACCCAACTGTGTGATTGAACAGTTGGCAGTTTGCTGGCGGAGCGAACCCCGTAGGGCTCAGCTCCGCATTGCAAATTTAGAAGTCCACCTGCGCCGACAGCTGGAAGGTGCGCGGCGAACCAGGGAACAGGTAGCCGCCCAGCTCCGGCGTCACATCGCGCCAGTAGAATTTGTCGAACGCATTCTTCACCTGCGCGCGCAGGATCACCGTCGAACCGCTCACGCGTGTTGCGTAAGAGCCGCCCAGGTCGACCACGTGGTAGGAAGGCACCATGCTCTTGTTCTCCTGGTCGAACGCCTTACGGCCGGAGAACCTCCAGTTCGCATTCAGCTTCAGGCCAGGCACTTCGGCCACAGCGTAATCAGCCCACACAGTGGACTTGAAGTTCGGCACATTGGTCACGCGCTTGCCATCGAGTTCGGCCAGGCCGGTGTCTTCCTGCTTCGCGCGGATGGCCGCCATCGAAGCACCCAGCAGCAGGTCACGAGTCACCTTGCCTTGCGCAGTAAATTCCAGGCCGCGATGACGTTCCTGGCCGCTGCGCACGAATGCGTTGGAAACCGGGTCGGTAAACTCCAGGCCCTGATCGATCTGATACAGCGCGGTCGACAGGGAGATGCCGTTGATTTCAGCCTTCGCGCCCAGTTCCACCTGCTTGGACTTGCCCGGCGCCAGGGCGTGCGGGTAGTTGGAAGTGCCGAGTGGGGCTACGCCACCGTACTGCAGGCCTTGGGCGTAGTTCGCATAGTAGGACAGCTTGGCGGTCGGGCTGAATACCAGCGACACATTCGGCAGCCAGAAATTCTCGCGAACCGGGACCACGTCAACCTCATTGCGGCGCAGGGAAGCGTAACGCACGCCGGCATGCAGCGCCAGCTGATCGGTCAGGCCGATGACATCCTGCACAAAGGCGGAACGCTCATGATCATTGCGGCGCTCGGAAACCGGGCCAACCTGCTTGTCGGTCATTGGCACTGCAACTGGGTGATAGATATTGCTGACGCCTGCTTTCTCGTATACGTAATCGCCCCAGCTCTCGTGGTTGCTGAAGAAGGACAGGCCGGCAGTCAGTTCATGGCGAATCGAACCGGTCGCGAAGCGGCCATTCAACAGCGCCTTGGCAGACAGCGGCTTCTTCTTTTCACCAAGGCTGCGGTAATCGTAAACATCGTAGTCGCCATTGGTGCAATAGCCTGGCCACAACAACTCGTTCTCACAGCCGTATGGGAAGGCCGTGTAGTCGTCGCGCTTGAAGCGGTGCTGGTTGGCGCTCAGGGTGGCTTTCCACTCGGGCGACAGCTGGTACTGGAAGTTGACGCCGATATTGCTGGATTCAGTCTCCACCGGCTTGGCCCAAGGCTGGTCATTCAGGAACGTGTCAGCATCGACCACCGGCAGATTGGTACCGCCGATCAGTTGGAAGCCTGGCGCCGACTTCTGCGACTTCTTCTGGTAATCGGCATCGATTTGCAGCAACGCCTGAGGGCTGATGCGGAAATCGAAAGCGCCGGATACGAAGCTGCGATGGCCGTTCGCGCCCTTGATGATGGAGCGCATGCGTTCACCCGCAGCATTGAAACGGTAGCCGAAGCGGCTATCTTCGAACCGGCCGCCCAGGTCCACCGTGCCCAGCACGGAGCCACGCTCGCTCACTTTGAACTGCACGGAACGCAGGTTGTTCTCGGTTGGACGCTTGGTCACGTAGTTCACTACGCCGCCTGGCGCCGCGACGCCTTGCTGAAGGCCGGCCAGCCCGCGCAGCACTTCGATGCTTTCCTTGTTCTCCAGCGGGATCTGGGTATCGCCGGAAATCGGATGGCCATCCTTGCGGTAGGAGTTGGCGTTATTCAGCTTGAAGCCGCGAATCGAGAACTGCTCGGCATAGCCAACGGCGTTGTACGCGTCACCGATGCTGGCGTCGTACTTGACGGCGTCAGTGGTAGTGCCGATGTTCAGGTCTTGAATCTGTTCGCGAGTCAGTACGGTGACGGAAGCAGGCGTCAGCAGCAAGGGCTGGTCGCTGAAACCGGCCACGGACGCGCGTTCGGCGGCCACGCGGTTGGCGGTAATGACCACTTCGGTCATTTTCTGGTCCTGCGCATGGGCGGCAGGGGCGAAGGCGGAAGCAATGGCCAGTGCGGCCAGTGTGAGGCGAGTGCTATTCATGTTTGTGCTCAAGCTGTACGTTATGCGCCAGCGGGAGAGCACGAGGGTGAGAGCAGGCCCCGGGGCTGCGGGCCTTCAACCATCTACGCTTTCCTTCGCTGGCATTATCCAGATCAGGTTCGGAGGGTATTTCTCACCCCGCGCACATGCGCGAGGACCCCTAGCGAGGCGGTATTGTACTACAGGCTCAGTTGCAGCGCCTTGCGCACGTCGGCAGGCGTGATATCGCGGCGTTCGCCCAGGCCCGTCAGGCCGGCAGCTTCCATGGCAGCGACGGTGGCGTCGATCGCTTCCGCGCCCAGGCCGTAGCCGGACAAGCGGGTCGGCACGCCCATCTGCTCGAAGAAGGCGCGCGTGTTGCCGATGGCCGCGTCGATGCGCTCATCGTCGGTGCCCTTGCCGGCATGCAGGCCCCAGACACGTTCGGCATACTGCAGCAGCTTGCCGCGCTTGGCTTCGCGCCGAATCTGCAGGATGCCCGGCAGGACTATCGCCAGCGTCTGCGCATGGTCGAGGCCAAACAGCGCGGTCAGTTCGTGGCCGATGCTGTGGGTCGCCCAGTCCTGCGGTACGCCGACGCCGATCAGGCCATTCAGCGCCATGGTGGCGGTCCACATGATGTTGGCGCGTACTTCCACGTCGTCCGGGCGCGCCAGCACTTGCGGGCCCAGTTCCAGCAGCGTTTGCAGCAAGCCTTCGGCAAAGCGGTCCTGTACCGGCGCATTGGCCGGGTAGGTCAGGTATTGTTCGGTGGTGTGGACGAAGGCATCGACCACACCGTTGCCGACCTGGCGCAGCGGCAGGGTCAGGGTCTTGGCCGGGTCCAGCACCGAGAAGCGCGGATAAACATGCGGGCTCATGAAGGCGCGCTTTTCCTTTGTCTCGGCGCGGCTGATCACGCTGGCGCTATTCATTTCCGAGCCGGTAGCCGGCAGGGTCAGTACGGCGCCAAAGGGCAGGGCAGCCTTGATCACTTTGCCGCCGATTTTCAGGATGTCCCAGGCATCGCCGTCATATGCCGCCGCCGCGGCAACAAATTTTGTGCCGTCGACAACAGAACCGCCGCCTACAGCCAGCAGGAAATCGATGTTTTCGCGGTGGATCAGCTCGACTGCTTCCATCAAGGTTTCATAGCGCGGATTTGGCTCGATGCCGGAGAACTCGAGCACGGTGTGATCTGCCAGGGCCGCGCGCACTTCGTCGTACGTGCCGTTCGACTTGATGCTGCCGCCACCGTAGAGCATCAATACGCGTGCATTGGAAGGAATATGTTTTGCCAAGGAGGCAATTTGACCCACGCCGAAGATGACACGGGTTGGATTGTGGAATTCAAAGTTTTGCATAGTGCCGGGCATTATCGCGCAAATCTCGCCCATCCGTGCGACACCCCGCAGGACGCCTTGCTACACTTGAGAAATCCGCGCCGCAGGCTGACAATGCGTGTACCCGCATGCCTAAGGAGAGTGAGATGACACAGGAACACGTGGTCGAGCCGCGCGACTATTTGAATGCCCAGGTGCTGGACATGCACCGGGCGCTAACGTCGTTGAGTGAGAAGATCGAGATGCTGGACTTGCAAAACCAGCGCATCGAAACGTGCACCGACCCCGAGCTGAAGCTGGTCATGGCCAGCCACCGCGATTCCACGCGCAAGCAGATCGCAATGCTGCTGGAATGGGTGCGCCGGCGCGACCCGAAAATGGACAAGGAAATGAAGGAAGCGCTGTTCAAGGCGGGACCGATCGCCGCGCAGTACCACTATGGTGATTAAAGTCGGGGTCAGGTCTGGCAATCGGACACGGGCTCGACCGTAGGCGACGCCTACGGTCGAGCCCGTGTCCGATTGCCAGACCTGACCCCGACTTCGAGAAAGGAAGTCGATGAAGTTGCAGCCGTACCGGGAGGGCAGCTGGTTTGCCATCCCGCTTAGAAATGGCGGCTATGCCACCGGACTGGTGGCCCGCCTGTCACCGCAAGGAAAGGTCATGCTGGCCTACCTGTTCGGGCCGACCCACTGGACGCTGCCGACCCTGGCGGACGTGCAGCAGCTGAAGGCGAACGATGCGCTGAAGGTGATCCGTACCGGCGACATCGCGTTGGCCAACGGGCGCTGGCCGGTGATCGGCAATACCATCGGTTTCCAGCGCATCGACTGGCCGGTGCCGATGTTCATCCGCCGCGCCGATGCCTTGAAGCGCGCCTGGCAGGCAACGTACGGCGACGATCCGGCCAAGCCGGAGCGCGAAGTGTCCGTGCCATACGACACGGAGGGGTTGGAGAGCGATTCGCTGTTTGGCTACGGCTCGGCGGAACTGCTCATGACCAAATTGCTGGAGTAGGGAGATCCCTATGTACACGGGCGGCTGTTTTTGCGGCGCAGTGCAGTATGAGGCAGACGCGCCGGTGTTGAATTGCACCTGGTGCCATTGTTCGATGTGCCGCCGCCTGTTCGGCGCGCCAAGCGTGGCCTGGTTCAGCGTACCGCGCACACAGTTTCGCTATGTGCGCGGCAAGCCCGCCATCTACCATTCCAGCCCCGGCGTGACGCGCGAATTCTGCGGCGTCTGCGGCACCCACCTCACCTTTGCCGATGACAGCACGCCCGGCGAACTGGACATCACCACCGCCAGCCTGGACGATCCCGAAGCACTGCCGCCGCAGGACCACACCTTTGCCGATAGCCGCCTGCACTGGGAGCCGATCTGCGACGACCTGCCGCGCTACCGCCGCACGCGCCGCGATGGCGCTCTTGAACGCGCCTAGTCGCTGTCAGGCTTCCGGCGCCACCCACACCAGGTTCCACAGGTGGCCGTCAATGTCCTCGAAGCCCTGGTCGTACATGAAGCCATGGTCCTCCGGCGGGTGCGGCGTGCGGCCCCCGGCGGCAATGGCCTTGGCGATGAGGGTGTCGACTTCTTCCCGGCTTTCGCAGCTCAGGCAGATGACCATTTCATTGGCTTCCTTGGCCTGCGCGACGGGCTTGCCAATCAGGGACTTGAAGAAAGGTTCGGTCGTCAGCATGGCCTGGATTGTGTCGCCGACGACGTTCATGAATGCCGCGTTATCGCCGCTGAATCGTGCATTGAACGTAAAGCCGAGCGCGGAAAAGAAGGCCTTGGACTTTTCCAGGTCCTTCACTGGCAAATTGAGGATGACTTGTTTTTTCATGGCGTTTCCTTGATTGATGTGGAACGGTAATTCGGTGCTGCATCCTGACGACGGATGGCGGGGCACAGAATCGACACGCTGATGAAAAAACCTCTTTTCCTTGAATCAGGCCTCTGAACGCTCAACCACCACTTCACTGATCTGAAGCACGGGTCGAATATCCGTGTAATTCGCGATGTCGCTCCAGATCTCCTGCGCGTGCGGCGCGCGGGCTGCCTGGTAGGCTTCGACAGAGGTGCAGACGAAATCGCACTTGGCCACATAAACGGGGTCTGTGCCCGGAGCGCCGCCTGCAACGCCCTTGTCCACCGTGTAATACAGGCACGCTGCGCCGAGCCGCTGTTTCACCATTGGCATATGCTTCTCGCGGTAGTAGGCGTGATCGAATCGCGCATCTGCGGCATATGGGTACATGACACTAACTTTGATCATCGGGTTCTCTCCTGTTCAACCGCAGGCCGCGGCGCGCGTCAGCAATAGTTGGCGCTCCTGCTCATTTTGCGTAAGCTTCGCGGCGCGTTCGAATTCGAAACGTGCCTCAGGCAGGCGGTTCAGCTTGAACAGGAAGTCGCCCCGCACGCTTGGCAGCAGGTGGTACTGCTTGAGCGCCGGTTCGTCGACCAATTGGTCCACCAATTCCAGCCCCACCTCCGGCCCATAAGCCATGGCCAGCGCCACCGCGCGGTTCAATTCCACCACCGGCGAAGGCGCGCGTGTCGCCAGCGCCAGGTACAGGTCGGCGATCTGCTGCCAGTCGGTGTCTTCGGCCCGGCGCGCGCGGGCGTGGCAGGAAGCGATGGCGGCCTGCAGCACGTATGGCCCCGGCACCCGATTCAACGCTTGCGCGCGCTGCAGCGCCGCCAGCCCGCGCCGGATCAGCATCTGGTCCCAACGCGTGCGGTCCTGCTCCAGCAACAGCACCGGCTTACCCTGCGCGTCTGTGCGCGCACGCGACCGCGACGACTGGATCTCCATCAGCGCCACCAGCCCGTGCACCTCCGGTTCGCCTGGCACCAGCTCGGCCAGGATGCGCCCCAGGCGCAGCGCCTCGTTGCACAGGGCGGGGCGCATCCAGTCGGCGCCCGCGCTGGCGGAATAACCCTCGTTGTAGACCAGGTAGATCACCTGCAGTACCGCGGCCAGGCGTTCTTCCAGCTCGGCGCCACGCGGCACTTCGAACGGCACCTTGGCATCGCCCAGGGTGCGCTTGGCACGCACGATGCGCTGCGCCACCGTCGATTCGGACGCCAGGAAGGCGCGTGCAATTTCGTCGGTCGTCAGGCCGCCCAGCAGGCGCAAGGTCAGCGCCACGCGCGCTTCCATGGTCAGCACCGGGTGGCAGGAAATGAAGATCAGGCGCAGCAGGTCGTCCCCGATATTGTCATCGAGCTCGCGCTCCAGGTCCGGCGCGGCGTCCTGCAGCAAGCCTTCGATTTCGTAGGTCAGCTCGGGCTCTTTCTCGTGCACCAGCTTCTGGTGGCGAAGGTAGTCGAGCGCCCTGTTCTTCGCCGCCTGCATCAGCCAGGCGGCCGGCCGGTCGGGCGTGCCGTTTTCCGGCCAGGTCTCAAGCGCGCTGACCAGCGCATCCTGCGCCATTTCTTCCGCCAGTGCGACGTCGCGCAGCATGCGTGTCAGGACCGCGATGATCTTCGCTTCTTCGATGCGCCAGACAGCGTCGATGGCGCGGTGGATGCTGTTGTCGTTCATCCAGCTACTTTACCATCACGGCAGTGATGGCGTGATAAACTCGGCAACTTTTCCAATAATGTACCGGCCGATGAAGAAGAGCGTAGCGACAATCCGTGATGTGGCAGCCGCCGCGGGGGTATCCACGGCCACGGTTTCCAAGTTCGTCAACGGCGCGCAGCGCTTTTCGCCGGCGGTCGAAGCCCGGCTGGCCAGCGTCATTGAGGAACTGGGCTACCGCTCCAATCCGATGGCGCAGTCGATGATTACCGGGCGCACCAGGACCATCGGCCTGTCGATCCTGGATATTACGAACCCTCACTACGCCAGCGTGGTAAAAGGCGCCAACCGCGTGGCCCAGTCCCACGGCTACACCGTGCTGCTGGTCGATACCGAAGAAACCCCGGAGCGCGAGCGTCAACTGCTGGAAGCCCTGAGCCGGCGCGTGGACGGCATGATCGTCTATTCCCGCACGCCGGAGGAGGACCTGGACTGGCTGCTGGCGCTGGACCGTCCATCGGTATTTTTCGGCCGGCCGGACTACATCAAGCTGCCGTCCGTGGCCAGCGACGACCAGCTTGGCGCCTTCATGGTCACGCGCCACCTGTTGGCGCAAGGCCACAAGCGGGTAGCTTACATGGGTTACGCCAATTCGCGCCGCGACCGCGAGCGCATGGCCGGCGTGCGCGAGGCGCTGGCGGCGCAAGGACTGGATCTGAGCGTATTCGAAGCCGAAGCTCCAGCGTCGTCAGCGGGCGAGAAACTGAGCTCATCGATCATGTTGGGCAGGCAGCCGCCCGACGCGCTGGTTTGCTTCAACGACCTGCTGGCGCTGGGTTTCATGAAAGCCGCCCAGGCGCTGGGCTTCCGCGTCCCGGGAGACGTTTCCGTGGTCGGCTTCGACAATATCCAGTTCGGGAGTTTCGCTTCGCCGGCCCTCACCAGCGTGGACCTGAACAGCGAACAGATGGGCGCGGCGGCCATGGAGAAACTCCTGGCCTCCATCGAAGGCCAGGAAGTCGAGCCGCTGACGGTGGTCAACGCGCAACTCGTGCTGCGCGCCTCCACCGCCACTCGGGATTAGATCGCAACCTTGCGCAGTTCTACTTCCATATCGCCCGGGTTAGGGTAGGGGTAGGACTTGACCCAGGCGATGACATCATCGCGCGAAGCCGCATCCACCGCCCAATAACCGGCGATCAGTTCCTTCACCTCGGCAAACGGGCCGTCGGTGATGAAGGGTTTGCCGCCGCTGAACTTGACGCGCGCACCGCGTGCGGTGGACTTCAAGCCTTCGCCAGACAGTGCAACACCGGCGGCGATGCCGGCATTGTTGGCGCGGTTCATGATGTCGATCACTGCCGCCGGCGGTTCGAAATCCTGCTCCGCCACGGCATCGGAACGCAACAGGATGGCCCAGGCGGTATGCTTGGGCGCCGCGCCGGTGTCGAAGCCTACGCAGCCGCCGGGGCAACCGGCTTCGCGCACTTCGACCACGGCGCTGCCTTCCGCGTCCGCCGATGGCCAGCGCGCAGCCAGTTCGCTGGCGGCGCGGCGGTCTTCGGCCTCGATGAAGGTGAAGCCGGCCACGCTCACATCTTCGAACGGGCCTTCTTCGTACAGCCACTGGCCGTCGCGGCGGCGCATGCGCAGGCCGCCGTCGGCGCTGGAACGCAGCCATTTGGCACCCGGTACGGCCTGCACCAGTTCAGCGGATGGGAAGTTGTCCGATTCCGAGGTGGCGTCGGCCTTCCGAATTACCATGTACTGCATTGAAGTCTCCTTTAAACGGGCGCTGCGATCTTGCTGGCGATGCGCGCCTCCTGCTCACGCAGTTCGGGCGTGAATTCGGCGCCGAAATCCTCGGCCTCGAACACTTGGCGGATTTCGATATCTGAGTCGGTCTCCATCGGATTGGGGCAGCGCTTGACCCATTCGATGGCTTCAGCCAGCGACTTTACCTGAATCAGCCAGAAGCCGGCAATCAGCTCCTTGGTTTCCGAGAAGGGGCCGTCGATGACCGTGCGCTTGCTGCCCGAGAAATGCACGCGGGCGCCGCGCGAACTGGGGTGCAGGCCTTCGCCGGCCAGCAGTACGCCGGCGTTCACCAGTTCCTCGTTGAACTTGCCCATGGCTGCGAGCAGTTCGGTTTTCGGCATCTTGCCGGCTTCGGAATCAGGGGTTGCTTTGACGATGAGCATGAATCGCATGGTGTCCTCTCGATTGAATTTAAAAATCAGCCCTTGCACTCAGGCGAGTTCTTCATCATTTCCTTCATCCCTTCTTCCATCTGCGCGGGAGTCAGGTCGCGTTTGTGGGTGGCGATCGACCAGGAGTGGCCGAATGGGTCCACCAGCACGCCGTAGCGGTCGCCCCAGAACATGTCGGCAGGGGGCATCTTGGCAGTGGCGCCGGCGTCGATTGCACGCTTGTAGGCGGCGTCCACGTCTTCCACATAAATATGCAGGGTTACCGGCGTGCCCTTGTAGTGTTTCGGGCCGAAGCAGCCGGCGTCAGGGAAATCGTCGACCAGCATGATGTTCGAATCGCCGATGCTGATCTGGGCGTGCATGATCTTGCCGCCAGGGCCGGGCATGCGGGAATTTTCTATCGCGTTGAAGGCTTTTTTGTAGAAAGCAATGGCATCGGCAGCGCCTTCGCAGACCAGGTGCGGGGTAACAGTGCGCATGCCTTCTGGAATTGGTTTGACAGTCATGGTGAATCTCCATTCGTTGTTTGGGAACTGGACACCGTTTGCGGCCTCCATATTCCCACGACGAACGGCGATGCGCCAGATCGACACGATTACAAAAGATTTTTTTCAGCCAGCCATTCCGGGTTGAACAGGCGGGCCGCGTAAGTGGCGCCGCGGTCGCACAGCAGGGTGACTATCGTGTGGCCGGGCCCCATCTGTAGAGCCAGCTCAACCGCGGCGGCCACGTTGATGCCGCTCGAGCCGCCGACGTACAGGCCTTCCTCGCGCAGCAGGCGGTAGACCATGTGAACGCAAGCCTTGTCGTCGACGCGGATAGCGTCGTCGATCGGCGTGCCTTGCAGGTTGGCGGTGACGCGGCTGTTGCCGATGCCTTCCGAAATCGAACTGCCTTCGCTCTTCAATTCGCCGTGCTTGATCCAGTTGTAGAGGGCGCTGCCGCAGGGATCGGCCAGCACGATCTGGACGTCGGGCTTTTGCTCCTTCAGGTAGCGGGCGACGCCCGCCAGCGTGCCGCCGGTGCCGGTGGCGCAGGTGAAGGCGTCGATGCGGCCGCCGGTGTCGTGCCAGATTTCGGGGCCGGTCTGCTCGTAATGCGCCTGGCGGTTGGCGAGATTGTCGAATTGCTGGGCCCAGACGGCGTTGGGCAATTCTTGCGCCAGGCGGCCGGCGACTTTCTGGTAATTGTTGTCGTCGGCGTAGGGAACGGCTTTGACGGGGCGCACTTCAGCGCCAAGGGTGCGCAGGATGGCGAATTTTTCCTCGGACTGGGTTTCGGGGATGACGATCACGCATTTGTAGCCGCGTGCGGAGCACAGGTGGGCCAGGCCGATGCCGGTGTTGCCGGCGGTGCCTTCGACGACGGTGCCGCCGGGTTTCAGGCGGCCGGAGCGCTCGGCGTCGAGGATGATGGCGAGGGCGGCGCGGTCTTTGACGGAGCCGCCGGGGTTCATGAACTCGGCTTTGGCCAGGATTTCGCAGCCGGTCTCGGCCGAGAGACGGGCGAGGCGGATCAGGGGAGTGTGGCCGATGGCGTCGGCGAAGCCTTGGCGGAGCATGACTTCAATTTAGTCCAAAACCGGTAATTCGGGGTCAGACCCGTAGGGTCAGACCCCCAACGGTCTTGCGTCTTGCTGTTGGGTTCGAGGCTGTTGACTTTCGTCGAAGATCAAGTGCGCACAACCGAAACCAGCGGCAGATGAGCAGACTGGGTCTGACCCTGCGGGTCAGACCTAGGTTTACCGGTTTTAAAGCGCCCGCAAAGAAATAGTGAACTTCAACCCGCCCCCCTCACGATTGGACACCTCCAGCTCCGCCTCATGCCGCGACAGCACCCGGTCCACAATCGCCAGCCCCAGCCCGGCCCCGTTGGCCTGCCCGCGCGCCGTATCCAGCCGCGTGAATGGCTTGAGCAACTGCGCAATCTGCCCCTCCGGCACACCCACGCCGTGGTCCTGCACCTCGACAACAACGCGCTTGGCCGTATGCACTCCCCGCACCGAGCACTTGATATCAATCTCGGTCACATCCGAATCGAGCGTCTTGCCATAGCGCCGGGCATTCTCGACCAGGTTGGCAATCACCCGCTTCAGGTCAGTTGCATTGCCCAGCACATGCGCATGCTCCGGCAGCTCAGCCGTAACCTTCACATCCGGATGACGTCCAGCCTCATGCGCGCAATCGCTCAGCAGCGCCACCATGTCCACATTGATAAAGCTGGACGCCTCGGTCGGCTTGGCGTAATCGAGGAACTGGGCAATGATGGCATCCATCTGCGCAATATCCGATTGCATGCCCTCGCGCGCCTCCTGCGACAGGTTGGCCATTTCCACCTCGAGCTGCATGCGCGCCAGCGGCGTGCGCAAGTCGTGTGAAATGCCGGCCAGGATCACAGCGCGGTCGGATTCGACCTGCTGCAAGTCATCCACCATCTGGTTGAAGCTGCGGTTGGCCTGGCGTACTTCCTGCGGCCCGACTTCCGGCAGCGGGTCCGGATGGCGGCCCTGGGCAATCTCGCGCGCGGCGGCGGTCAGCCGTTTCAGCGGCAGGTTGATAAGGCTGGAAATCAGCGCTGCGCCAAGCAGCGACACCAGCGCCACCACGCCGGCCCAGCCCAGCCATTCGACCGGCCCCTGCAGGCGTTCGCGCTCCAGCATCAGCCAGTAGCGGTCATCGGCGATCTTGAAGCTGACCCAGTAGCCGGGCACACCGTTCACTTCGGAGGAAAAACGGGTATCGGCACCGAGCTTGGCGCGCACCAGGGTCTGGATGTCGGCCATCAGCCCCGAACTTGGCGGCGGCGCCACCTCGTCGTCGTCCTCCATGGTGAATACGCGGATGCCTTCGTTCGACACCAGTTCGAACAACAGTTCGCGCCGCAAGTCGGTGGCGGAGTGGGTGAGGGCGGCGCGGGTGATGGTCACCACCGACACCACCTGGGCGGCAGTCTGCTGTGCCAGCGGTTCGCGCTGGACGTAGTTGACCATGCCGAACCAGGCCGACATGGAGAGCGTGGTCAACACGCTCAGCAAGAGGAACGTGCGCCAGAACAGGCCGCTGGTCAGCGACGCCGGGCGTGGCAGGCGGAATTTCATCGACAGCCCAAAATCAGCGCGGCTGGCCCTCGGGGATGAAGACGTAGCCCAGGCCCCACACCGTCTGGATGTACAGAGGGCTGGACGGGTCCGGCTCGATCAGCTTGCGCAGGCGGGAAATCTGCACGTCCAGGCTGCGGTCGAACACTTCGTACTCGCGGCCGCGCGCCAGCTCCATCAGCTTCTCGCGCGACAGCGGTTGCCGCGCATGGCGCGCAAACACTTTCAGCACCGAGAACTCGCCGGTGGTCAGCGGCACGGTTTCGCCATTTTTCTTGAGCGTGCGCGTGCCCAGGTCCAGCACGAACTGGCCGAACTCGAAGGTTTGCGGATGCTCGGAAGGCGCGCCCGGGATTTCGTCGGGCTGCTTGCGGCGCAGCACGGCGCCGATGCGGGCCACCAGCTCGCGCGGGTTGAATGGCTTGGGCAGGTAATCGTCGGCGCCCATTTCCAGGCCCACGATGCGGTCCACGTCTTCGCCCTTGGCAGTGAGCATGATGATCGGGGTCTGGTCGCCGGCGCCGCGCAGGCGGCGGCAGATCGACAGGCCGTCTTCGCCGGGCAGCATCAGGTCCAGCACCAGCAGGTCGTAGCGCTCGCGCAGCCACAGCTTGTTCATGGCAGTAGCGTTTTCGGCGGTGACGACGTTGAAGCCCTGCTCGGTCAGGTAGCGGCGCAGCAGGTCGCGCAGGCGGACGTCATCGTCCACCACCATGATCTTGGCCTGGTGGCCTTGCGCGCCGCCTGGTGCGGCAGGAGGGTTAGTGGTGGTATTCATAAGGATGTTGATCTTGTTGAATTGTCAGATGCATGTCGCTATGGTAACGTCATATTGATGGCCGGTGCCATACCGGTGAAAACTCATTACATTTTCTTACAAACTTTACCGGGTCGCTCTTACTATGGGAAGTTGGAGCGCATACACTGCGGGCATGGATACGGCAAGTACGACGAGGACTGCGATGAAACTTGGTGCGAAAACAGGATTGGGCAAAGCGGCTTTGGCGCTGTGCGCCGGCCTGTGCTGCACCGTGATGGCCAGCGCGCAAGCGCAGTCCGACCAGCGCAACCGCCAGCAAGAACGCCGCGAAGCGCCGCGCGACTTCCGCGACAATCGCATGAACGACGCTCGCGAAGTGCGCTATCCACGCCAGTATGAGGGGCGCATGGACGATGCGCCGCGCATGGTGGACGACCGGGACAACGCAGACTCGCGCCGCATGGGGGGGCGCATGACCCCCGACGAGCGCCGTGACCTGCGCCGCCAGATCAATGAAGCGGGCCAGCAAGTGTACTCCCTGCCGCGCAGGCGGTGATTTTGTGACGTTTACGTAACGTTAAGAAAACTTTCGGCTCCGAAAACCTCCGGCATTTAATGTTTTGCGTGTAATATTGATTGCCCGCAAGACAACGCGCCCCGGCGCGCCCAACAATAGGGCACTGGAGGAGGAGCTTTGTCCCATATTGCACAACAGGAGAGCGCCGGCAGCTTGCCGGACGGCGTGGTCCAGCGGCCCGATGGGGTCTACCTGGACCTGCGTCTGCTCGCGCCTGAACTGAGCGCCGCGGTCGATGTGCTGTACCGCAGCGGTTATGTGCTGCAGGGGCTGGACTATCCGGTGCTGGCGCGCGCCCTGTACGGCGTGGGGCCGGAGCTGGCGCCCAGTCCCGAACTGCTGGTGCGCGTGGCCGATCGTCTGGCGCCATTCCCGGCCGAGCGTAAGCCGCTGTACCGCAACGTCAGGATTCGCGACGGCGAAGCGGAATACTTCTTTGAACCGATCTACCTGCCGGCCGAGGAGCTGTCGGACGGCACCCTGCTGCCGGAACGCCAGGCCCACCTCGATTTCGACGAATTCGTGGCCGACATGTGGCTGAAGAACGTGCGCTTCGGCATCCAGGTGGCAGCCGTGCGCGCCGCGCTGGCGGCGCCGAAAGGCGAACGGGTGACCGCGGCGCTCGACCTGGAACCGACGCCTGCACAGGATGCGCGCGTGGTGGAAGTGGCGTCCGAACTGCACCGCAGCGACGCACCGCGCCAGCGCGCCGACGGCACGGTCGACCTGACCAGCTTCCAGAACCGTTTCCCCCAGATCAAGCAAGGCATGCGCCTGCTGCAAAAGCTGCCCGGCGTACCGGGCGAGCCGGGCCGCAATATCGCTGGCCAGCCGCTGGCTGCGCTGGCGCCGAACGACGTGGACTTCAGCCGCTATGCCGGCGAGGGCACGGTCATCGCGCGCGAAGCCGATGGCGAATTCCTGGTGGCGGCACGCGAAGGCTTCCTGAATGTGGACCCGAAAAGCGGGCAGGTGGCGCTGAGCGACAAGATTATCAGCCGCGAGGGCGTGTCCGGCCGTACCACCGGCAACCTGGAACTGATGGGCGCATTCGAAGAATTCGGCGACGTGCAGGAACTGCGCGACGTGAACGGCAGCGACATCACCGTGCACGGCGACGTGTTCGGCAATATCAATTCCAGCGGCGGCACCATCGTCCTGGGCCGCAACCTGGTGGGCGGCCGGGCCATCAACGCCAGGGGCGATATCCGCATTGAAGGCGTGGCCTCCGGTTCCACCATCCAGACAGCCAGCGGCACGATTACTATCACCGGCCGCGCCGAAAGCTGCGTCATCAGCGCGCCCAGGGTGGTGATCGCGGAAGCGTCCAATTGCGAAATCCTTGCCGACGAAGTGACCATTGAACTGGCCATCGGCTGCGCCGTTGCCGGGCGCAGCGTGCTGGTTGAAAGCGCCGGCCCGCGCAAGAACAGCGAAATGCTGGTCTACGTCGTGGTGAAAGACGTCGCCGGCCACGACGCCGAGCTGGAAACCCTGCAAAAACAGGTCGCCGTGCATGAGGCGGAAATCGCCGCCTGGCGCGCCGAGCATGACCGCCTGAATGCCATGGCCGAGGTGCGCAGCTACCTGACGCTGGCAGAAAAGCTGCGCAAGGGCGAGATCCACCTGACGCCGGCCCAGGTGCCGAACCTTAAAAAAGTGGCGGGCGCGGTGGCGCCGCACATTAAGCAAATCGGCCAGCTGCTGCAGTCGATCAAGGTGGCCGAAGAGTCGATCGGCGGCGCGCGCGCCCGGCGCGACGAACTGGAAGCGCTGAAGCGCGATGCCGCCGCCCGTTCCTCGGTGCGCATCACCATGGTCGACGGCGAAGTGCTGGTGCGTACCTTGCCGCTGGGCGGGGCGATGGCGGCCAATTTCATGGCCGCCGCCAAGGATTACAAGGCCATGCTGCGCGGGCCCCGGCTCGATAGCCAGGCCATTTTCGCCGGCTCCAGCGGCAGCGTGAACTGGCATGGCGCTGCCCAGGCCGAGGCGAGCGTAGCGTAGTGGGCCGATAGCCGTACAATGGCGCAAGAAGACTACCCGGGAGACATGGTGCCTGCAGACGCTGCATCGGCCGCCGCGGCGGCTGGCGATCTGCCATCGTCGCTGGTCCAGCGCGCCGATGGCGTGTATTTCAAGGCCGAAGCCCCAGCGGCTTTGCTGCAGGCGGCTGCCAACCAGGTTTTCCTGTCCGGCGCCTGTTTCCGCGGGCTTGATTACGGCGTCTTCGTCCGCGCCCTGTACGGCGTCGGTCACGAACTGCCGGAAGGCATGGCCGGCCAGCCCCTGTGGCGCTTTGCCGACGATATCGTGCCATTCCCCGGCGGGCGGCGCGACCTGTACAAGTCGGTACGCATCGTCGGCGGCGAGGCTGAATATTATTTCGAACCCGTGTTCGTGGAAGCCGAAGGCGAGGCGCCGCTGCCGGCCCACCTCGATTTCGGCGAATTCGTGGCCGATATGTGGTCCAAGGGTATCCGCTTCGGCATCGATGCGCCGGTGGTGCGCGAAGCCATTGCCAGCGGCAAGGTGGCGCGCCTGATCGTGGCGCGCAAGCTGCCGCCGGTGCCGGGGCGCGATGCCGCCATCGTGGAAGTATCGGAAAGCATCCACCGCTCCAATGCTCCGCGCCTGCTGGCCAATGGCCGCTTCGACCTGCACAGCTTCCAGAACCGCTTCCCGCAAGTAAAGGCCCAGGTGCGGCTGCTGCGTCGCGAGCCGCCGCAGGTCGGCACGCGCGGTTTCGAATTGTCCGGCATCGTGCTGGACCCGCCACCGCCGCGCGACCTGGAACTGGCCGCGGTGGCCGGGGAAGGGACGGTGGTCGAGCACCACGATGGCGTCGACTACCTGGTCTCCTCGCGCGAAGGCTTCATCAACGTCGACAGCAAAAGCAAGCGCATCTCCATCGGCCCCAAGATCATCAGCCGCGAAGGGGTGTCCGCGCGCACCACGGGCAACCTGAAGCTCGATGGCGATTACGAGGAGTTCGGCGAAGTGCAGGAGCAGCGCACGGTGGAAGGGGGCAATATCACCGTGCATGCCGACGTCTTCGGCAATATCGTCTCGCGCGGCGGCACGATTGCGCTGCAAAAGAACCTGATGGGCGGCAGCGCCACCAACGCCGACGGCAATATCCGCGTATCCGGCGTCGCTTCCGGCGCGCTGCTGCAGTCCAAAAATGGCGAGGTGGTGCTGGGCAAGGCGCAGAATTGTGTGATTACCGGTTCGCGCGTGATCATCACCGAGGCTTACAACTGCGAGATCATGGCCGATGAAGTGCTGATCAAGCTGGCCGCCGGCTGCGCCATTGCCGCGCGCCGCATCGAGATCGACAGCGCCGGGCCGCGCAAGCAGGCCGAGATGCAGCTGCACGTCATGGTGCCGGACACCAGCAAGTACGACGACAAGCTGGCTGAATGCGCCGCCCGCGCGGAAAGGCAGGAGCAGCAGGCGCAGCGCTGCAAGGAGCAGATGGACGCCATCACTGCCGACCAGGAGGTGCGCAACTACCTGCAACTGGCGAGCAAGGTGCGCAAGCAGGAAGTCACGCTGAACCAGGAGCAGCTCGTGCTGTTCCAGAAGATGGCGCTGAAGGTCGGCCCCTCGCTGAAGATGGTGGCGCGCTTGCAGGTGGCGATGAAGGAAGCCCAGGCCGCCCAGCAGAAGGAGCAGGAGCTGGGCGAGCATGTGTACCGGCAGAAGCTGCTGGTCGTCGGCGGCGCGCGCTGCACGGTGCGGCAAGTGGCGGGCGACATGGTGGTGCGCAAGCTGGTATTCAATCCCGACCTGGGGCCGGCCTACCTGCTGCCGCCAAAGGAAGTCAAGCTGCGCGTGCGGGCCGCGCTGGGCACGCAGCAGCCGCTCTTCATCGGCAGCGGCGGCCAGTTCGACTGGAGCGGCAGCGCGGCTTAAATCGCCGCGTAGCAGGGCATGGCGCCCAGCGGCAGGTCGTGGAACAGGTTGTGTTCCGTATCGTTGATCTCGCGGTTGGCCTGCAGCACGCGGATCTTTGACAGGTAGTCGCCCACCGCCAGCACGCGCGCCATCGGCGTGCGCGGCTCGCCCTTGCGCATGGCCTGCTGTTCGCGTATCGCCTGGGTAATCGACGGCGGGAAATTCCATGCCTCCGATATCCCGGCCGAAATGGCGAGTGCCTCGTGGGCAAGTCGGGCGCGGAACGTGGCCGATCCCAGCTCGCCCGGCCCGGCTCCGGCGCTGTCCAGTACCGGCAAGGCAGTCAGCAAGCCGGAATTGATCACCAGCCCCGCCAGGAAAGCCTCGAACGGGTCGACGCCGAATTCCGGGGCCAGCATGCGGCAGGCCACGGCGCTTTTCTCGGACTGCTCCCAGATGCGCGGCGCCAGCAGCTTGGTGTAGTGCCCGGAATTCAAATCGATGATGGGGCGGAAGGCGACGCTGGTGATCAACTGGCGCAAGCCTTCCTGGCCAACCACGATCACGGCGTGTTCGACGCTGTTGATGGTGGTGGCTTCGCCGCTGTTCTGGATGGCGGCATTTGCCAGCCGCAGCACCGATCCCACCAGCACCAGGTCGTTGGAAATCTTGCGCGCGATATCGGCGCCGGCGAAATTCTCGCTGCGCAGGCTTTGCAGCAGTTGCGGGATCACGCCCGGCATGCGGCGCAGCATGTCAGCCGCATTGTGGCCCGATTGCGCGGCCAGGATCAATTCGTGCAGCACGCGGCCTTCGGGCGCGGTGGTATCAAGCGAATCGTCCTTGCGCAGGCCAAACAGCCAGCGCTGGAAGGTGGAGTTGACCAGGTCCTTCTGTTCGAAATCGGGGCCGCCTTCAAGGGCCGGCGAGAGCACGGGGACCGGCGCCGGTGTGGGCGCGGGCTGCGCCGGCGCGGCAGGGGCGGCCGCTGGCGGCCGGCTTTCAGGTTTGGCGAGCAGTCGCTTCAGCCATTGGAACATGGACGCTTTCCCAGCAATTGTTATGAAAGCATTGTAGCCCAGGCCGCAATCTTTGAGGATGGTCAAACTGCTTGCTGTTGCGTAACGGTACGATGGAACAGCGTATCACCGGAATCAGAGGAGCAATATGGAAGCCGACCTGCGACAGTACCTGACGTTCCGCCTGGGCGGCCTTGAATACGCGCTGGACTACCGCCGCGTGCAGGAGTTGCGTCCATTGAGTGCGCTCGAGCGTATTGCATCGGGCGGAGAAATCGTTGAAGGCGTGGCGTTGTCGCGCGGCGTCATCATGCCCATTGTGGACATGCGCGTGGCGTTCGGCCCCCGGCCGCCGGTGCACGATCCGCGCACGGACGTGATCATCCTGCAGCTTTCGACTTGTGTGATGGGAATGGTGACCGATGGCGTGACCGACCTGGTGTCGTTGCCCGCCAGCGCGGTCCACCCCCTGCCGCATGTGGGCGAGGAGGTGGATTACCTGCTGGGGATGGGACAGCTCGGCGAACGCCGGCTGATCATGCTCGATATCGACCGCCTGATGGCGGTGCGCGGGGCGGCGCGTCCGCGTCAGGCGGCCAGCGCTTCCAGCTGCTCCTGAAGCTCGAGCCACTCGCCTTCGAGCTGTTCGAGTTCCTTGCTGCATTCGACCTGGTCGGCCAGCAGGGTTTTCAGTCTGGGCTTGTTTTCAGCTTCGTAGATGGCGGGATCGGCCAGGGCGGCGTCGATCGCGGCTTTCTGTTCGCTGCGCTGGGCCATCGCGGCCTCCACCTTCTTCAGGCGGTTCTCCAGCGGCTTGCGCTGGGCCGACAGGCGCTGGCGCTGCTCGGCTTCCAGGCGTTTCTGTTCCTTGCGGTCGACCGTGGAAGCTTCGGCTGCGGCTGGCTGGCCGGCAGCCGGCGCGGCGCTGGCGGCAGCGGCAGGCTTGGCCAGCTTGGTTTGCAGCAGCCAGTCCTTGTATTCATCGAGGTCGCCGTCGAATTCGCGCAGGCGGCCGTTCTCGACGATGATGAATTGCTCGGTGGTGGCGCGCAGCAGGTGGCGGTCGTGGGAAACGACCAGCAGCGTGCCTTCGAACTGCGCCAGCGCATCGGTCAGCGCTTCGCGGGTTTCCAGGTCCAGGTGGTTGGTCGGTTCGTCCAGCAGCAGCAGGTTGGGGCGCTGCCATACGATCAGGGCCAGCGCCAGGCGCGCCTTCTCGCCGCCGGAAAACGGCGCGATCTTGCTGGTCACCATATCGCCCGGGAAGTTGAAGCTGCCCAGGAAGTTGCGCAGTTCCTGCTCGCGCACGGTCGGCGCCATCTTCTGCAAATGCCACAGGGGCGACTCGTCGTGACGCAGCATCTCCACCTGGTGCTGGGCGAAGTAGCCGATCACCAGGCCCTTGCCGGTGGTGGCGGTGCCCGTCAGCGGGTCGATGTCGCCGGCAATGGTCTTGATCAGGGTCGATTTGCCGGCGCCGTTCACGCCCAGCAGGCCAATGCGCTGGCCCTGTACCAGCGAGAACGTCACGCCGCGCACGATGGTCTTGTCGCCTTGCTCGGTGTGGTAGCCGCAGTCGACGTCTTCCATGACCAGCAGCGGGTTCGGCGCGCTGACCGGGTCGCGGAATTCGAAGCTGAATTCGGCAGCGGCGCGCAGCGGCGCCAGTTCTTCCATCTTCGCCAGCTGCTTCATGCGGCTTTGCGCCTGGCGCGCTTTGGTGGCCTTGGCCTTGAAGCGGTCGATGAACGATTGCAGGTGGGCGCGGGCGCGCTGCTGCTTCTCGATGGCGGAAGCCTGCAGCACCAGCTGCGCGGCGCGCTGGCGCTCGAAGCCGGAGTAGTTGCCCGAGTAGCGTTTCAGCTTGCGATCGTCAATGTGGACGATCACGTTCACG